>NZ_BAAGVO010000004.1:0-2037154 GCF_054780835.1 Chitinimonas naiadis
GAACTTCGGTTGGCGCTTGGTGGGGGTGAGTGGCAACGGCAATGCCAAGACCTTTGCCAGTCGTGAATACGCCACCGTCAGCCTGCGTCCGAAACTGGTCGTGGTCTATCAATAGGATGAGTAGGAATTCCGGCCGCCATCGGTCTCTGACACGTATCCTGCATCTGGCAGAGCTGGTGATGGAACAAGATGGCGGCCCTGCGTTGCTTAAGGGTCTCGCTACGCCCTTTGCGCTTCAAACCCCACTGATGCTTGTGAAATAACTTACAGAAAAAACATGGTCCATCCCGCTCCTTCCGCCCCTGTTCACGCTGCTACCAATCCGTTCCCTGTCCATGAAGGTCAACTGCAGGTAGGTCACCTACCCTTGACTCAGCTTGCGGAGCGCGTCGGCAGTACGCCGTTCTATGCCTATGACCGTGCCTTGCTGTCCAAACGGGTCCATCAGCTTCGGGAGGCCCTGCCCGCCAGCATCAAGCTGCACTACGCCATGAAGGCCAACCCCATGCCGGCACTGGTCTGCCACATGGCGGGCCTGGTCGACGGCATCGATGTGGCGTCGGCGGGGGAAATGAAGGTGGCGCTCGATAGCGGGGCCGATCCGCACGAGATCAGCTTTGCCGGGCCGGGCAAGCGTCGCGAGGAGTTACGCCAGGCCGTTGCGGCGGGTGTTTTGATCAACATTGAATCGTTCAGGGAAGTAGCCGAACTTGCTGCCATCCAGGCAGAGACCGGCCGGATTGCGCGGGTCGCCGTGCGGGTGAATCCGGACTTCGAACTGAAAAGCTCGGGCATGAAAATGGGCGGCGGCCCCAAGCAGTTCGGTGTGGATGCCGAGCGCGTACCGGAGTTGCTTGAGCAGATCGGCGAAGCCAATCTGGGCTTCGAGGGTTTCCACCTGTTCGCCGGTTCGCAGAACCTCAAGCCTGAAGCGATCATCGAGGCGCAATGCAAGAGCTTTGATCTGGCGGTTCGCCTGGCGGAAGCTGCGCCGGGGCCGGTGCGTTTCCTGAATCTGGGCGGCGGCTTTGGTATTCCCTATTTCCCGGGTGAGCAGCCACTTGATCTCACGACGATTGGTGCCAACCTGACCGACCTGGCTGCCCGCGCGCGGGATGCCCTGCCGCAGGCGGAGCTGGTGATCGAGCTTGGCCGCTATCTGGTGGGTGAGGCAGGTGTCTATGTGGCCAAAGTCATCGACCGCAAGGTTTCCCGTGGCCAGGTCTACCTGGTGACGGACGGTGGCTTGCACCATCATCTTTCGGCCTCCGGCAACTTCGGTCAGGTCATACGCAAGAACTACCCGGTCACGATCGGCAACAAGATGCAGGCGAGCCAGTACGAGACCGCCTCCGTGGTGGGGCCGCTCTGTACGCCGCTCGACCTGCTGGCGGACAAGATGGAACTGGCCGTCGCCGATGTTGGCGACCTGGTTGTGGTCTTTCAGTCCGGTGCCTACGGCCTTAGCGCCAGTCCGCAGGGCTTTCTTGGACACCCCCATGCCACCGAAGTACTGGTATAGGTGAAGCATGATGATCAAGGATACCGATGTGACCTTGCAACAAGATAACACCGCCGACACCAGAAAGCCTGCCGCGCAGCTGGCACGCGCCGACAGCTTCTGTTCGGGCAGTCCCGTGTTCTCCGATGTCCGTCTTGCGGAGACTGCACGCACCGAAGGTGCCTTGCGTGCCTGGGAGCAGGCTTTCAGCCAGCAAGGCCGGTTGGCGGCCAGCGGAGTGACTGGCAATTTTGCTGTGGCGTTGCGTACTGGCACCCAGGTGTTTCTGGCGGTGGACCGGTTTGCCGTGAAGGGACTGTGCTATCGGCAGTCCGGCGATACCCTGCTATTTGCCGAGCGTGCCGATGAACTGATCGATAGCGGTGCGGAAGTCGACCCTCAGGCCATCTTCGACTATCTGTTCTTCCATATCATCCCGGCGCCGCGCACGATCTACCGTGATGTGTTCCGTGTTCCGCCGGGGCACTATGTGCTGTTCGAGCATGGCAAGCTTACGGTGGCACCATATTGGACCCCTGAATTCGATGATCATCCGACGGCATCGTTCGGCAGCTTGAGTGAAGAGTTCAAGCAATTGCTGGCCAAGGCCGTTGGCACCCAGATAGCAGGCTATCAGCCTGACCAGGTCGCCTGCTTCCTGAGCGGAGGGACGGACAGTTCGACCGTAGCCGGCATGGTTGGTCAGGTCAGCGGGCATCCGGCTGCAACCTATTCGATCGGCTTCGATGCGGACGGTTACGATGAGATGGCATTTGCCCGTATCGCGGCCAAGCATTTCAATACCCAGCATCACGAATACTATGTGACGCCGGAAGACTTGGTCCGCAGCATTGGCAAGGTCGCGGTGCACTACGATCAGCCTTTCGGCAACTCCTCCGCCCTGCCCGCCTACTATTGCGCCTTGATGGCCAAGGCTGATGGCGTGGAGAAGATGCTGGCTGGCGATGGCGGAGATGAGCTGTTCGGTGGCAATAGCCGGTATGCCAAGGAGCGGGTATTCGGTTGGTACCAGATATTGCCATCCGCCCTGCGACGCTCGGTGATGGAACCGGTATTGCGCCAGCCTGCCGCTGGCAAGCTACCCTTGCTGCGCAAGGCTGCAAGCTATGTTGAACAGGCCAGCGTTCCGATGCCGGATCGCTTGCAGATGTACAACCTGCTGCTGCGACTGGGTGTGGATGAGGTCCTGACGCCAGGCTTTTTGGCCCGCGTGGACATGGGCGCACCGCTGCGGCAGCAGCGCGAGGTATGGGCGGCGGCAAGGACGGAGAGCCCGGTCAACCGTGTGCTGGCGTATGACTGGCGCTACACCCTGGCCGACTGCGACCTGCCCAAGGTCTGCGGTACTACCAGTCTGGCTGGTGTTGAGGTGGGGTTCCCGCTGCTGGACGACGGCTTGCTGGACTTTTCTCTGCGGCTGCCCAGCGAGTACAAGCTCAAGGGCCTGAAGTTGCGCTGGTTCTTCAAGGAGGCGCTGCGCGGTTTCCTGCCTGACGAGATCATTACCAAGAAGAAGCAAGGCTTTGGCCTGCCCTTTGGCGTGTGGACTACCCGTCATGCCGGTTTGCGACAACTGGCGACGGAGTCGCTCTACAGCCTCGCGGAGCGAGGCATCGTGCGCAAGGCCTTCATTGAGACCCTGCTGTCGGTACGTCTGCCGGAGCACCCTGGCTACTATGGCGAAATGGTCTGGATCCTGATGATGCTGGAGCAATGGCTGCAACAGCACGCGCCCAACTACAAGCTCTGAACGGTTGATCCGATAGCCAGCTTGTTGGCCTTGCCGACAAGCTGGCGTCTCGCTTTATCCCATCCATGACATTGCAGCGTCAGGCTTGCCAGAGGTTGCGGGCCATGCGCAGGCCAAAGCGTAGCCTGGTGCGATCCCACGGCGTGAAGCGGGGTATCTGGAACAGGTCGGTGCCCTGGCTGGCAGCCCCCGGGGTAGTAGAGACCGCCGCATCGAAGCCGAGTTCACGGGCAATGGCAACGCTTTCCGGGCTGTAGTCGGCACCCGGCTTGCCATTGGGGTAGGCAAACAGGCCTACACGCTCACCCAGCAGGCCTTCGAGGCATTGCTTGCTGACGGCGATCTCGGTGCGCGCCTGATCAGCATCAAGTCGGGCAAGGATGGGGTGACTGACCGTGTGCGCGCCGATCTGCATGCCGGCACGATGCATTTCCCGCACCTGTTCCGAGGTCATCATCAGATCGTCTGCCGGTTTCACCTGTGCCCGACCTGCAATAGCTTCGGTCAACAACTGACGCTCGCCGGGCGGCAGGTATTTGATTCGGCCTATGATCGCGTTGATGGCCTGGTAGCGCTCCGGCATCGAGGCCAGGCTGTGGCTGCCCAGCCCTTCCCCGCCGCTGCCCTGCAGGCCTTGCAGATCCAGCACCGGTGTCGCGCAGTGCCGTACGGATTCGATGACCGTGTCGTTCCACATACGGCCGCCATCAAGAAAGCCGGTCGCGATGAAAAACGTTGCCGTCATGCCATGGCGCTGCAGGATGGGCATGGCCACGGTGCGGTTGTCGGCATAGCCATCGTCGAAGGTGATGGCGGTCGCACGTGCCGGCAAGGTACCGGCCTGGAGGCGAACCAGTGCTTCATCAAGCGGCAGGACGTTGCACCATTCCTTGAGCCAGCCCAGCATGGTATCGAACCAGTGGGCGTGTGCCTCGCCAGGAAAGATCGGGTCCGGTTCTGGCAGGACCCGATGAAAGATGAGGATGGATAGGCGCGCCTTGCCTGCCGAGGGGGATAACAGGGAAAGGGCTGGTTTGATCAGGCTCATGGTTGGGTCTTCTGCTTCCTGCCAAAAAGACTGAGGTCATTGGTGTCGGTCTTCCAGCGCTCCTGCTCTACCCAACGACAAGCCAGAACCACCAGGATCAGGATGTTGTAGGGCAAGTCGAAGTAGGCCAGGCTGAGGAAGGCGCCGCCAACGGCATAGCCGGCCAGGCTCACCTGGCACATGGCGCCCAGGTCGGCTACCCAACGGGTTTCTTCGCGCTGCTTACCCACTTTTTGCAACTTGCCTGCCGAGCGCCAGACCATGAACCACATCAGCATGAACAGGAATAGACCGACAAAGCCATGCTCGCCCAGCACCTGGAAATAGATACTGTGCGCGGCGTGGATATCGGCCGGGTTTGGGGCGTAGATGGCAAACATCTGCGGGGTATAGATATCAAACCCGCCGCCGAAGAAGTTGTGCGAGGCGAGATTCCAGGCCATCCACCAGGCGTTGATGCGTCCCTTGGCCGACTCATCCTGGTCGTACTCGCCGATGGTTTCCATCCGGGCTGTCCATTGCTCGGGCATGAAGGCAAGCATCGAAGCACCGACGGCCAGCAATAGCAGGCCGGTCCAGAACTTGTTCTTGCTGCGCCACCACATGACCAGCGACATGGCGGCGATGGCCAGCAGCGCGCCACGCGAATGCGTACCGAGGGCGGCGATCGCACTGAGCAGCATGACCAGCGTCAGGCCGTGCTTGACCCAGGTCTTGCTGACATTCATCTGCAAGAAGCGCAGCAGTGGAATTACGATCACCAGCGCCAGGGCGATTTCATTGTTGCCCTCGATAAACGTGCTGTCCGGCCCCCAGACACGGTAGTTGCCCCCGGTGAGCAAGGTAAACAGACCACCTTTGAAGCCAAAGAAACCAATGGAGCCGGCCAACACCCAGGCGAGCGCCATAATCTGCTGTTTGCTATGCAGCACCAGCATGGCCAGCAGTATCATGAAGTCGATCTTCATGACCTTTTTCCACATGTCGATGCTGCCCTCGAAGGAGTTCGAAAAGGGCAAGGTGATGCAAACCCAGACCATGAAGGCCACCAGGACCATGGTCTCCCCGCTCCAGGGGAAGCTGCGCTCCTCCTTGGTGATCAGGATGCCGACCATGGTGGCGATGGCGACCGCGGCGGCGACCGGCATGGTGGACAACAGCCAGCCATACTGGTGAGGGTTCATGATGCTCAGTACGGTCCAGGACAGGATGCCGATGGCAGGACTGGCAAAGGCCCGGATGACGCAGTAGGCAATGATGGAGCCAAGTAGCAGGTCACGCATGTTCGTGTCTGCCCTTGCCTGACCTGGCACGGTACGCGGCGCACTTTTCCTGAACAGACCAGGGTTGCAAAGATGGATTAAGACTCATTGTCCGGCTTGTGCCTTGTTCTCTGTGCCGACATGGCTGACGATATAACGGAATTTGCCTGACTTCTCCGGCGCGATCGCGGCGACACTTTCCACCTCGATCTCCACCGACTCACCAAGCCGTCGCTTGAAACCGGCGATGATGGTGGCGATGCAGGCCGGATCGAATGCGTTGCCTGCTACCAGTTGCACACGTGTTCGAGACAGGTTTTCCTGGATGACCTTGAAGGACTCCACGCCGGGAAGATCCCGGATGATGTAGACCAGTGCGAGGCCATGCATCACCGTACCGTCCGCTGCCGTGACGAAGTCGGTACTCCGGCCCTGTATTTCACGCAGCAGGGGCAAACCACGGCCACAGCTACACGGACGGTCATCCAGGACGGCTACGTCGCCCGTGCGGTAGCGGATGAACGGAAAGTCGCTGGTTGCCAGGTGGGTGACGATAATCTCACCGGCCTGGCCCACCGGGACCGGTTGCCCTTGTGCATCCACCAGTTCGACGATGATGTCTTCGGCGGTGATATGCATGCCGCCTGCCGGGCATTCATGCGCAATGAAACCTGCATCCCGGCCGCCGTAACCGTTTGCCACCCGGCAATTGAACACGCGGGCGATGGTTGCCCGTTGCTCGTCGTACAGGCGCTCCGAAGTGACGAAGGCGACCTTGATGCCCAGGTCACCCATATTGATGCCTTTCTTTTCCGCGTGCCTGGCGATATGGGTCAACGCCGAAGGGTAGCCGAACAGCATGCGCGGGCGCCTGGCGCGTACGGTGGCAATGAAATGGTCCAGCTTCTGCTCTGACATCTCGAAGGCCGGCAGCAGCGAGGTCCGCAACAGCCGGTCTCGCCAACGGCGCAGCCTGTCCTGTGCGCCCAGCTCGATCGGTGAGCCCCAGACGACAATTTCCGGGTCGCCTATATCGACATCCCACCACCGGGTGGCCCGCCATTTGGCTGCGACGTCATGGCTGACCCGCTGTTTCCCGATGAAGAATATCAAGGGCTCGCCCGATGAGCCGCCGGTGTTGAACCGTGCCAGGCCTTGGGCGTGGGCGTGCTTGAGGCCGTCGGTGTTTTTCCGGATCAGGGCCTTGTCGAGAAAAGGCAGGCGCCGGAGATCGGCCAGCGAGTCGATCGTGGCGGGATCAAAGCCCAGGTCGGCAAAGCACTGTCGGTAGTAGGGAACCTGCTCCGCAACTTCGCACAGCAGGGCCTTGAGTCGCGCAAGTTGTAATGCCGCGAGCTTATCGGCATCCCACCATTGAGAGGCTTCCATCTGGCGTTTGAGGGCGACCGTGGAATGGTCTTTGAGGCGCTCATGCAGCGGGAAGATGAAGTTGGAAACCAGTGATGTATACAATTGCAAACCTCAATCAGGTGCGCGATGTGATCGGCTGCACCGTGCGGTAGACCCCCGCCAGTACCGGTGCCACGCAGTGCCAGGTGTAGCGTTGTACCTCGGCGATGCCAGCATCGCGCAAGCGCTGCCAGAGCATGGGTTCTTCCAGCAGACGCAGCGTGGCGGCGGCCATGCCTGCCACGTCGCCCGGCTTGACCAGGAGCGCGGTGACGCCATTCTCCACAATGTAGGGTATGCCTCCCACATCGGTACTGACCACCGGTACACCACTGGCCATGGCTTCCAGCACCGAATTCGGCATATTGTCAGCCAGGCTGGGATTGAGCATCACGTCCGCATCGCGATAGAGCGCCGCCATGGCTTCCCTGTCCAGCCTGCCTGCGAAGTGCACGACGGCTTGCAGGCCGAGCTCCTCCGCCAGCGCTTGCAAGCGCTCAGCTTCCGGCCCACTGCCCGCTATCGTCAATCGTGTTGCCGGGGTATGTGCATGCACCAGCGCGAAGGCCCGCAAGGCGGTTTCATTGTCGTACAGCGGTTCCAGATTACGCGCTACCACCAGGTGCCAGCTTGTCTGCGGACTGAGCTCTCGCGGACGGAAACGGGCCAGATCGATGATGTTGGGTACGATATCGGCCTTCATGCCAAAGTCGGCAAAGACTTCCTGCAGGAAACGCGAAGGGACGATCAAGGCGGCTGCCCGGTGCATGGACCAGCGGACCAGCGCCTGGGAGCGCGCCAGGAAGGCGCCGGCCTCCCCTCCCCGGTAATTCACCACCACCGGCACGCCTCTAATGCGTGCGATCCAGATGGCCGGCGTGGCAAACAAATGCCAGGACCAGCCCGAGTTGGCCATGATGTGGAACACGTCGTTGCTGCCGGCCGCCCGCCATAACGCCGCCAGGTAAGGGAACAGCCGGAATACGGCCCGCAGTCCCGGTATGGTGGCAACCCAGCCGGGTGAATAAGGTGGGTTGGTCTGTACCAGGCAAACCGATGCTTGCCCGGCACGTAACAGCTCGGCCAGTTGCCGGGTCTGGTTGGCCATACCGCCTGCGGGTGGTGGTAGTGGACCGACCAGCCCAACCCGAAGGCCGGCAAAGCCAGTCAAAACGCACCTCCCGGGGCCAGGCCTCGATAGATATCGACGTAGCGCCCGACGGACACCCGCCAGTTGCGCTCGTCCTCCACATAGCGTCGACCCGCCTGGCGTAGCTCCAACCAGTATTCGCGCTTGGCCAGCAGATGCAAGATCGCGTCGGCCAATGAATTTGCACTGCCGGCGCGGAACAGCACGCCCGTTTCACCGTCGCGTATCAGCTCCTTATGCCCGCCAACGTCTGACGCCACCAACAGGCGTCCCTGTGCCATCGCCTCCAGCGGCTTCAGTGGCGTAACCAGCTCGGTCAGGCGCATGGAGTGCCGCGGGTAGGCCAGCACGTCGATGAGGTCGTAGTAGCGATGGACTTCCTGGTGAGGAACCCGACCGGTAAACACGACGTGGTTTTCCAGACCCAGCCTCTGCACCTGTGCCTTCAAGGCTGCGTCCTGGGGGCCGCCACCGACCAGCAGGACCCGAACATCGGGCAAGGTCGCAATGATGCGCGGCAGGGAATCCAGCAGCAGATCCAGTCCTTCATAGGCATAGAAGGAACCGATGAAACCGACGACAGTACATCCCGAGAGCCCGAGCTGGGTTTTCAGGGCTTCGTCCGGCACGCCGCCAAGGTCGAAGGATTCGATATCGACCGCGTTGGGGATGACGGTAACGCGTTCGGCGGGAATGCCCCGTGCGACGATATCGCTACGCAGACCTTCGCAGATCGTCGTGACATGGCTCGCACGCTTGAGTGCGTAGGTCTCCAGGGCCCGGGTCATGCGATAGCGCAGACTGCCCTCGGTTGTCGTGCCATGGTCCACTGCGGCGTCTTCCCAGAATGCCCTGACCTCATACACGACGGGAATGCCGAGCCGCCGGCCGACCCTCAGGGCCGGGATCGCATTGAGCACCGGAGAGTGGGCGTGCAGGACATCGGGGCGCACCTGCTTCGCAACCTGCAGCAGCCGCTGCTCCAGTTGCCGCATCAAGGCCAGTTCGCCCACTACCGGCAATTTCGCCAGACGGGAACGGTTGGCCTGGGTACGGAAGAAATGCCAGCCATCGACTTCCTCTTCCAGCACTTCACAGCCCACTTGCTTGGGGCTGGTCAGGTGGCGGGTATCCCAGCCGAGCTTGCGCTGTTCGCGCAGGATGGACAGCGAACGGAAGGTGTAGCCGCTATGCAGGGGGATCGAGTGATCAAGAACATGAAGAATACGCAAACTCAAACCCTCTCCAGGACCGGTGCGGTGCTGTCCGCTTCCTTGACCGGTTCGTCCAGCACATTACGCAAAAAGGCTTCGAACATCAGCAGGGTCCACAGCGGTGCGCTGTAGTCCCGCTGACCTGACTGATGGGCTTCCACCAGATGCTGCAGATAGTCGGCATTGAACCAACCTGTCGCCGCGAGACGGGGGCCGAGTATGGCCTGCCTGACCCGTTCCTTCAGTGGTCCGCGGAACCAGCGGGCCAGCGGTACGGCAAAGCCCATCTTGGGCCGGTACAGGATGTCCCCCGACAGCTTGGGTTCCATGGCCTTCTTCAGCAGGTACTTACCTTCCTGACCGCGCACCTTGAGCGACGACGGCAAGGTTGCCAGCCATTCGATCAGCTCATGATCCATCAGCGGTTCTCGCACCTCGAGAGAGTGGGCCATGCTTGCCCTGTCGACCTTGGTATTGATATCGCCGACCAGATAGGTCTTGATGTCCAGATACTGGATCAAGGCCAGTGGGTCGTCCGTCTTCGCATTGGCGGCGTGACGCTGGAATACTTCAAGCGCGTTGTAGCCACCTTTCTCCCGCTTGAACCGTGCGCTGAACAGCTGATCGCGCATCGGGTCGCGCAGGATGGAGACGGAGTGGAAGTAGGCTTCGACCGGGTTACGGGCCAAACCTTCGAACGTGGTCTTGGCGCGGAATATCCGTGGCGCCCAGTCTGCCTTGGGATAGAGCCGGCCGAGCAGACCGAACAGGGGCTTGCGAATGCCGTAGGGCATGGTGGTACGCAGGCGCTCTTCCATCAGATGCAGGCGGTAACGCCGATAGCCGCCGAAGGTTTCATCCCCCCCGTCACCCGACAGGGCCACGGTGACATGCTTGCGCGCCAGTTGGCAGACACGATAGGTCGGAATCGCCGAACTGTCGGCATAGGGCTCGTCATACAGCTTCGCCAGGGTATCGATCAGATCGAAATCGTCGCTGGCGACGGTTTCGACGTGATGGCGGGTCTGGTAGCGGTCGGCCACGGTCTTGGCGAATGCGGCTTCATTGAAGGCCGGATCATCGAAGGCGATCGAGCAGGTATTGACCGGCTCGGGTGACTGGTCCGCCATCGTGGCGACGACGGCACTGGAGTCGACACCGCCGGACAGGAAGGCGCCCAGCGGCACCTCGGCAATCATGCGCAGGCGGATGGATTCATCCAGCTTTTCCCTGAGCTGTGCGCAGGCTTCTTCCTCAGACAGATCATTATCCAGGCTGAAGCGGACATCCCAGTAGGCCTTGGGTTCAGGTACCGGTGCGCCGCGCTTTACCGTCAGCGTATGGGCGGGAGGCAGTTTCTTTGCCTGCTGGAAGATCGTTCGCGGCTCGGCGACGTAGCCGAGTGCGAAGTACTCCTCCACGGCCTGCGGATCGATGTCGCGTGCCAGCCCGCCGTGGGCCAGCAGTGATTTCAGTTCGGAGCCGAACAGCAAGGTGCCGTCGGGAAGCAAGGCATAGTGGAGCGGCTTGACGGCCAAGCGGTCGCGGGCCAGAAACAGGGTCTGTTGCGTGCTGTCCCAGAGCGCAAACGCGAACATGCCACGCAGGTGCTTGACGCAGTCTTCCCCCCAGGCCTCCCAGGCATGCACGATGACTTCTGTATCGCTGCGGGTCTGGAACACATAGCCCAGCGCCTGCAACTGCGGAATCAGGGTCTGGTAGTTGTAGATTTCGCCGTTGAAGACGATACAGACACTCTTGTCCTGGTTGTAGAGGGGCTGCTGGCCTGTCGAGAGGTCGATGATGGACAGGCGTCGATGGCCCAGCCCCACCCCGGGCTCGATATGAAGGCCGCCCTCATCCGGGCCGCGGTGATGTTGGGACTCGTTCATGCGTGTCAGGACTGCACGATCGACGACGCGTTGCCCTCGGGTATCGAAAATTCCGGTAATGCCGCACATGATCTGGTTCGCTTCTGTACCGTTAAATTGCAGGATTCGGATTACTTACTTGCTCAAGAGCTGATTGGGCTTGTCGAGCGCTGTCTGTGATGAAGAAGATGCCGAGTAAATGGGAACGAACCGGTCATACAGCTGTTGGTAGCTACTGACCATGGCGTCCATGCTGAATCGTTTTTCCATTTCGGATCGTCCCGACTGGCCTGCTTGTCTCGCGTCGTCCGGGTTCCGGGCGTACTGCAGCAGCGCATCGCGCATGGCCGTGACATTGGCTGCCGGCACCAGCAGTCCGGTCCGATTTGCCGCCACCAGCTCGGCATTGCCACCTACCTCGGTCGCGATGACGGGCAGCCCGCTCGCCATGGCTTCGAGGATGGTGTTCGAGACCCCTTCGGCCAGGGAGGGCAAGACGAAACAGTCCAGTCCCCGCAGGATATCCGCCACGTCATTGCGTTCGCCGGGCAGCCAGGCAAGGTCCGCCAGACCCGCCTGCGACAGGATGGCCTGTGACTCCGCCCGCAAGGGACCGTCGCCGATCATGACCAGGCGTAAGCGGTCCTTCAGTTCGGGCGCGTGCTCCAGGGCGGCGACAAAGGCCTTGGCCAGCGTGGGCTGGTCCTTGACGGTCTGCATGCGCCCTACCGTACCGACCAGCCAGCAAGGCGACTCGGAGAACGGGCAACCGGCGATCGGTGGGCGGTTCGGCGGTACGTTGAACTTGCGGGCATCTACCCCATTGTAGATTTGCGAGATCATCGCTGACGGTATACCTACCTTGTGCTGCAGATAGGTCGCCAGATCGCGCGACAAAGCGATGTAATGACTGACAAACGGGCGATACAGGCGCCTTACCCATTGATACTTTCTGCTATTGCCGTCGAGGTCGCTGACATCCCGGCCATGTTCGCCATGAATGCGCGCCGGCACGCCGGCAAGCCAGGCGGGGACCGTGACTTCCAGGGCTGCCAGGTTGCGACTATGAACAATGGCGGGACGCAGTTTGCGGAACAGCCTAAACAGGCCGGGATAGATCCAGATCGCGTTGCCCGGTGGCTTGGCCAGGGCGATGAATTCGACGTCGGACCGAGTAATGCGCTGCTTGAATTCGGTAATGTCGGTCAGGGCAATCACCACGTGGCGATAGGCATCGGCCGGCATGTGGTTGATCAGATTGACGACCCCGTTCTCCAGCCCGCCCACATCAAAACGGTAGACCACGTGGGCGACCAGCGGACGCTTGTCCGGCGCGACGCTCATTGTCCGCTCCCGGTCTTTTGCAGGCTGGCTTCGATGGCCGGTACAACGTCACGGCTGAAGGCAGCCAAAGCAGTTTCAGCGTCGTTGTCACGATCGATGGTGGTATAGAGGACGATCACGGCGGAATCATCCCCTTGTCCGCGCAAGCGGCTCATTGCGGTATAGGCCTTGGCCTGGGCATCGCTGGCCGTCAGGTGACCATTCACCCAGTACCACTGCCACACCAACAGCCGGGTATTGTCGATGCCTCGCAGTACGGTGGTCCGGACCGGGATTGTTGTGCCGCCGATCTGCGTATCACGCTTGCCAACTGCCAGCTTGATCCAGCTGGGATCTTCGGAGTTCACCAGCATATTGGCCGAGTTGACCAACTCGCGCTGGTGATCCTGGTTGCGGTAATAGGCGATGAAATAACCAACAGCCTGCCCGTCTCGCTGCAGACTGCCCTGCTGTGTGGCGTTGGCTTGTTCGAAGCGAGGTCGCCAGCCGCCCAGGTTGCCTTGGCCGGTAGCCACCCAGGAAGCTGGTGGATTGAGCGTTGCCAGCGTCGTGACCGGCGGCCGCTCCCCCTGCGCGCGCAGCAACTGCCATTGCGCCGCAGGCCAGACAGCGGTCAGGGCGACCAGCAGGACGGCCATTTTCAGATAGGGGCGTGGTGCCGACGATATGGCGGCAGTCGGCAAAGGCTGCACGCTGGATGGGCTGTCGTCCTCACGCCAGCGGGCACCGACCCAGAACATGCCGAGGATGACAATGCCGAAGAATACCCAGCCATAGACCAAGTGATCGACGCCGGCAGCCAGCCGGTTGTCCGAGAGATAGCCCAGCAGAACGATGAAATAGGCCCGGAGCCAGTTCGCAATGACCGGGACGACGATGGCGGCGGCGGCAAACAACAGACGCTTTTGCAGCGAACGATAGTTCAGATAGGCAAACAGGGTCCCGACCGTCAACGAGGCGATCAGGTAGCGGGCACCACTGCAGGCCTCCACGACCGACCAGGTGCCCGAGGGGACCACAAACTGCAGGCCCTCGCGGTAGACCGGAATACCCGTCAGGCGCAGTGCCCAAACGGTGAAGTTGGCGGTCCACTCCATCATCTGAGGTACGACAAAATCGCCAAAGGGCACGGCGAAAAACAGGAAACCGAGCGGGAAGGCTATCTGTCTGGCGACATGCAGGCCCAGTATGGCGGGTACCACCATGGCCACCGTGGCCATGAAGGCGAACTGGGTCAATACATTGACATCGGCCAGGGCGCCGAGCAGCCAGACAAAGCCCGCAGCAGCCAAAGGCAGGCAAAGCCAGAGATTCGGACGCGGTGCCAGTTGCAATACCTGCTGGCGTTGTTGCCAGATCAGCCAGAGTGCGATGGGCGGAACGATGAAACCGTGGGTAAAGGTCGCCGAATGAGACCAGATGCCCACCATGCTGATAGCGGTCTGGTGATAGCAAGCAATGACCCAGAGCAAGGCGGCTACCGTTGCCAGCAGCGCCCGTGGCCAGCCTGTACCGGCTCGACCCTCGTCCACCATGGATGCCGACATCAGATTCCTGCTGCTGTCGTTCATCACAGTGCCTCTTCAGACGCCCGCAAGGCCATACCCGGCTCACCCACCTTTGTATTGGCGGCCACTGCGGCTTCCAGATGATGGTCCAGTCCGGACAGATGCGCGTCCCAGCTGTAACGGGCCAGGACTTGTTGCCTTGCAGCCTGCCCCATTTGTGCCGCCCGCTCCGGTTGATCGAGCACGGCGGCGATCTGGCGGATGTAGTCTGCTTCCGTTGCCGCGGTCAGGAAGTCGCGTTCTGCGACCGCATCGACTGCGCCGGCGCATTCTTGCGAGGCCAGCACCGGGCGTGCCATCGCCATGGCTTCGAGCACCTTGTTCTGGATGCCACGTGCCACGCGCAACGGTGCGACGACCAGCGTGGCATGCTTGAGGTAAGGACGGACATCCGGCACGGTGCCGGTGACGATCACCCGCTCATTGGCCAAAGCCTGCACCGCTGGGCTCGGACTACGGCCCACGATGTAGAAGCGCAACGAGGGCCAGCGCTGGAGCAGGCTGGGCAGGATATCGTTGGTAAACCAGCTGACCGCATCGATATTCGGCCAGTAATCCATCGCGCCGGTGAAGACCAGCGCGATCTCCCCTGCCGGATAGGGTGAAGCAAGCTCATGCTCCGGCGAGAAGTATTCCGAATTCACGCCGTTGCATATTGCGTCGACGGTGCCGGCGGACTCGGGGGCTGCGCGGCGGAACAGTTCAGACTCATTGTCGGTGACGAAGAAGGATCGACGTGCCTGGCTGGCGACTTCCCGCTCGAAGGCGAGCAATCGCTCCCCTTCCCGTCTGTAGAGCCAGGACATGGGCCAACGGTGATTGGCAGCATACTGGGTCCATTTTGCGGAATCGACATCCACAAAATCGACCAGGACGGGTTGTGGCACGCCCTGGACATACTGCGCCATCGCCGACGAGAAGACGACGACTGCGTCGATCTGCTGACTTTCCAGCGTATGTTCCACCCAGGATTGCAGACGCTCATCGCGATAGTAGGGTAGCGTCAGCGCCTCATTGCGCAACAGGCCACTGAGGCTACGGACCTTGGCTTTGCGTGGCGATAGGCGCACCACGCGCAAGTCAGCGCAGAAGGCCTGCAAGGCGTCGATATAGGCCTCGTCTTCCGGATCGTCGACAAAGGTACCCAGAAACACTCGGTGCCGGGCCGCAAGATGCTTGAGCAGATGAAACGAGCGTACCTTATCTCCCTTGTTGGGGGGATAAGGCAGGCGATGAACGAGATAGAGTAGATTGCTCAAGCCGGCCTCAACCTAGGTTACGTACGATAAACGGCCCGAGCCAGTTGGCAAGACCGAGCGGCATGCGCCGCCAGGCTTCGATAAACAGGCGGTATTTGGCGTTGGACGGGTTGTTCTGCGGTATTGCGTCGCGACCGTACAGGCAGTACTCGTAATAAAGCGGCTGTGGCTCAAAGCCCCAGTTCTTCTTGAAGGCGTAGGAGCCGGTACCTTGCTTGCTCCGGCCGTAGTCGAATACCTGAATGCCGCGCTCGCACGCCCTGCGCATCAGTTCCCAATACTTGAAGTCATTCCCCGCCAACTCCCTGGCACTGGTGTCGTCGCCGGCGTAGTAAGGCAGGACTTCGTCCCTGAAGTAGAAGCTCAGCACGCTGCTCAAGGGGCGGCCTGACTTGTCGATCACGGTCAGGATTTCGCAGTCAGCGCCGAATTCCTTTTGCAGCGCCCTGAAATAGGCCTTGGGCAAGGCCGGCGTGCCGTGCCGATGCACATTGTCGGCGTAGAGGGCGAAGAAGCGATCCACGGAGGTATCGATCTCGCTGCTCAGTTCATGCTTGATACCCTTGCGGACCATGGCGCGCTGCTTGCGCGGGATGGCCAACATATTGGCTTCGACCTCTGGCAGTAATGTCTTGCGGAAGCTGACGTAGAGATCCTGGGTCGGCCAGTCCGGGTGCTGTTGCTGCAAGTTGCGCAGCTCGAGATGTGCGACACCAATCTGCTTGGACAGGACCTGCGCCTCCGTCACCAAGGCGGTGGCAACGGCGGTGCTGTTGGCCGCCACGCCGCCGTAGACGGCGAAGGGGAGCGAGACCAGGGCGTTGCCGAACAGCAGGCTTTTGACATGCCCCAGCGGCAGCACGCCTTCGATCTGCCCTGCCCGCTCGGCATACAGGAAGTAGGTTTTATGGCGGAAGACGTTCTGGATAATGCGCTGCCAGGCCGCCTTGTGAAAGAAGGTTGCCTGCGGGCATTGGGCGATGAAAGCGTCCCAGCGTGCCGCAGTCACAGCGTCATTCACGTCCAGTTGCGCAATGCGCAAGGCAGCCGGGTTCTTGCCGGACACAGTCGCGACCGTGTCGATGGCCTGGCCATCCGTTGTGGGTAAGGTATCGAGCATGGCTTACTTCGCTACCAGTGACGGTTGGGCGGAGGTGATCGGGCTGGGCTGTACTTGCGATGGCGTCAGGAACACCTCATCCATGCGTCCCCAGTTGAAATCGCCAAGCAGGCGCTGCAGGCGTGCTTCCATCCGGTGCAGGTTGAGGTAATGCCGAAACCGGGTCTTCAGGTTGATGCCATCGATTCTTGGCTGTTCTGCATCGATTTCCCATGGATGGAAATAAAAGATCGCGGCTTGCTGGTCTACCTGGTTAACCCGCTGCAGCAACCAGCGCGACATCTGGTAGGGCATCAGCCGGAAATAGCCGCCACCGCTGGCTGGCCAGTTACGATCAAACAGACGGGCTGTCGTGACCGGCACCTCCAGCAGCCCTTTGCGTACCTGGTGAGCGAAGCGCGGTGCATCCGGCATGCCGTAGTGGTCATGCTGGATCGGGTAGATGCTGGAACTGTAGCGATAGCCCGCCTTCTCCAGGCAGTCGAACGCCCAGAGATTGGCCGTGCTGATCGAAAAGCTCGGTGCGCGATAACCTTTTACTTCCTGGCCCGACAGATCCTCCAGCAACTGCTTGGAGCGGGTGATGTCATCGAGGAAATCAGCCTCGCTCAACTCGGACGCGCGCTGATGCCCGTAGCCGTGGCTGGCCAGCTCGTGCCCCCCGGCCACGATGCGTTGCACCACTTGCGGATAACGTTCCGCTATCCAGCCCAGGGTGAAGAACGTGGCCTTGGCCTGCCGTGCTTCAAGCAGGGCCAGGATACGCTCCATATTCCGCTCCACCCGGCAGTCGCGCGTATCCCATTGATCGCGCCGTATGTAGGGCGCAAAGGCCGAAACCTGGAAGTAGTCCTCGACATCGATGGTCAAGGCATTCTTGATATTGTTGGAATTCATCCCCCCTCCCACCTCGGCTAGCCTGCTTGTTGCAGGCGATCAATCAGCCAGCCCGCAAGGTCGGCGGCAATGCGTTCCGCCGCTCGGCCATCCCAGTACTCCGGTACCCGGCCCGATTTGCCGCCGCCAGCCAGAATCTCTTCCACGCCCCGCAGTATGGCAAGGTGGTCACTACCGACCAGTGTATTTGTGCCACTTTCCACGGTAATCGGACGCTCGGTATTGTCACGCAACGTGAGACAGGGAACGCCCAGTGCGGTGGTCTCTTCCTGCAGGCCACCCGAGTCGGTCAGGACCAAGCGTGCGCCTGCGTTCAGCCCCAGCATTTCCAGATAACCTTGCGGTGGCAACAGCACGATGCGTCCGTTGGCCAGTAGTCCGCTCAGTCCGAAACGTTCGATATTGGCGCGAGTCCGCGGATGCAGCGCAAAGATCAGCGGCAGTTGTTCCGAGACTTGGCGCAGGGTCTCCAGTAGCGGCCGCAAGGTCTCTATCTGGTCCACATTGGAGGGGCGGTGCAGGGTCACCACACCATAGCCGCTGGCAGATTCCAGCAGCGCCGTATCGGCCTTGAAAGCTGTCAACGTCTTGGTGGGCGCTTGTGCCATTTCACGATTGGCGAGCAAGGAGTCGATCATCACATTGCCAACGAAACGGACGCGTTCGCTGGCGATGCCTTCGCGCTGGAGGTTGTCGTGTGCGCTGCGCTCCGTCGTATAGAGCAGGTCGGCAATCTGGTCGGTCAGTACGCGGTTGATCTCTTCAGGCATGGCGCGGTCGTAGCTGCGCAGGCCAGCTTCGACATGAACAACCGGAATGCCCTTCTTTACGCCGACCAGGGTACAGGCGAGGGTTGAGTTGACATCGCCCACGACCAGTACGCAGGAAGGCTTGTGCTCATCCAGCACCGGTTCGAATCGGCGCATGACTTCGGCCGTTTGCACTGCGTGCGTGCCCGAGCCGACTTCCAGATTTACATCAGGGTGCGGCAGCCGCAGATCGACGAACAGCCGATCATTCATATCGTTGTCGTAGTGCTGGCCGGTATGGACCAGCAAGGTTGGGATCGGTGGCTGGTGGTTGGCAAAGGCGCGCAGGATCGGCGCCATCTTCATGAAGTTCGGGCGAGCACCCACTACGCATATGACCGGGCCCAATGCACTAGGCCAAACATCGTGTTTCAAACCAGCTTCTCCTCATCCGATTGTTCTACCCGAGCGGTATTGGCCAGTTGCTGCAACAGCGACAGCATGGCGGCATTGCCGCGTTCGAGATGTATCATGTGCCGCTCCAGCCGCATCATGCTGCGCTCCACGCGCATCAGTCTTTGCTCGGTCTGGTCGGCCTTCAGGTCGGAATTGGCCCGCGATGCTTCGATGGCACCGTTGATATCCAACTCCAGTCGTGCCAGTTCACTCTCCAGTGCGCTCCCTTCCGCCAATTGCGCCCCGATGTCCGTCAAGCTACCCGGTGCGGGCTCCGTGCTCAGGGAGTAGGCCGAGGATTGCGTCTCGGCATTCAATTCATTGGCAACTTCCTGCACCTGTTCCCGGGTGAAGGTCCGATTTCCGCTCAGGAAACCCGACAGGAGGATCCGGTCCGCCAGGGAATTGATGCGGCGGGGGATGCCGTTGCTGGCGAGGAATATCGCTTCGAAGGCACCTGCCTCGAACTTGGGCCAGCCCTTCGAGCCGGCACATTTCAGGCGGTGCTCGATGTAGCCGCGCGTTTCGCTCTTGTCCATCGGCCCGATATGGCAGGCAGCAATGACCCGCTGGCGCAATTGCAGCATGTGCGGGCTTTGCATGATGCTGCGGAACTCCGGCTGACCGATCAGGAAACTCTGCAGCAAGGCGTGGGTATCCAGCTGGAAGTTGGACAGCATGCGCAATTCCTCGACCGCCCTGGGCGTCAGGTTCTGCGCTTCGTCAACGATCAGCAGGCAGCGTTTGCCCTGGCGGGTTACTTCCACCAGGAACGCTTCCAGTGCCAGCAATATGTCCGATTTACCGAGGTTCTTGGTACGTATCCCGAATGCCGCCGCGACCATGCGCAAGGTTTCTTCGGCATCCAGTTGGGTACTGACCAGGTGGGCCGCAACGACTTTTTCAGGGTCGAGCTTGTTCAGCAGCCCTCGGACAATGGTGGTCTTGCCGGCGCCGACCTCACCCGTGACGACGATGAAGCCTTCGTTCTGATGCAGCCCGTACTCCAGGTAGGCAGAAGCACGCTGATGTTGCTTGCTGCCGAAATAGAACGAAGGGTCCGGGTTGAGCTGGAAAGGCTTGCTGGACAAGCCGTAAAAGGATTCATACATAGGAACAGGCTAAAACTCATGTGACAGGAAACCCGTCACGGCATTCTCGCTGTAGGCCGTGCTGCCATCAGTGGCGGTGTGTCTTGCACTAATGCTGGCACGTGTCTTGGGCGAGAGTTGGGTCGTAAAGATCAACTGCATGATGTCCTGGGTAGTCTCCAGCGCAGGATCAGACAATCCCTTGCTGTTCACCTTGGAGAAAGACGCAGTCACGGATGACAAGGGCGATAGTCGATAAGCCCAGTTCAGGCCCAGGCCGCGTTGGCGGATATTCTGGGTCTTGGAAAAATCATCAGGAACGCCAACGCCGGTTTGCAAGGCACTCTGGCGACTCTGCGTGGCCGTCAGCACGATGGTGTTCCGGCTGCCAAGAATCGCAAAGGAGGCATCGTGCCGTTGCTCCAGCGTGACATTGGAGGTCAGGAATCCACCCAGCACCGTGCCGTTGGTGGGGATGTTGTTGAGGCGCAGGAAGTTCTCAACCAACGCCGCCCGCTTGACCGGATCCGGCTCTATCGTCTGATAAAGGTTGAAATACAGGTCGTAGTAGGACCCCAGGCTGACCGTATTGAGCTGATTGGGCAGGATGGTGACGTCCTTGCTGCTACTGAGCTTCCAGGACGTGAGCGCCGTCCTGTGGGTAAAGCTCACGCTGTTGGCATCGCCAAAGAAGCGGCGTTCCCGGCTCACTGCGAGCTGGGTCCGCGGGCTTGGCGACCATTCGGCGCCTGCGCCCCAGGTCGTCCAGTATTCCTTGTTGATGCTGGCGTAGTCATTGGCCTCACGCCCGCCAAAAAGCGAAATCTTGATTTGCGGGCTGGTCTGGTAGATCAGGCTGCCACGAAGCCGATCCGCTACGCTATGGCGGCCGTTCTCATAGCTGGTGCTCTGGTGGTTGGCATCCAGTGCCCAACCTAGGCTTGCCAGTTGCGACAGGCCCTTCAGATTGCCGGACCAGTTGCCGCTATCGATGTCGGAAACCTGATCGGATTTGGAGCGCGTGGCCATGCGCTCATAGCGCAGGCGGTACTCCGCCAGCGAACCGACATTCCCCCGGATATACGGCGCGACACGGTAGCTGGCCGTTTCCGTGGAGTTGGTATCGATACTGGTGTTGGAGGAGGTGCCGCCGAAGGCGGATATTGCTTGGCGGGTGATGACCCCGCTTGCATCGACATACAGCCATTTCTCCCAAGCCTCCAGCGTGCCGAAGGCGTTGAGTGCATGCTGGACATCGTTGCCCTTGCTATGCCGGGCATAGTTCAGGGCACGCAGGCTGTAGTCGAAATTCAGCGTCAGCCGCCCGCCCGATCCCTTGACGCGTATGCCGGGACTCAACTCCGTGGTCCAGTCGCTCTGCTTGTCGGTATCCGACAGGGTGGCGTTGTCCGAGGCCGTGCCACCGACGGTGACGCGCGGCGCAAACTCCCACCCCGCAGCCAATGCGCCAGGGGTGGATGCGATCAATGCGGCGCCCAGCAGGCTGCGCAGGGAGTAAGCGCCTACCCTACTGGCCATAGCCATAACCGTAGCCATAGCCGTACCCGCCTTGTGCGGCGACGCGGGCCTGGTTGAGCAGCATCAGCTTGACCGGGCAGGTGTCGATCGCCGCCAAAGCATGCTTGATGTCGCTCTGCGCGGTACTTTCGGCCCGCACAACCATGACAACCTGACCCATATGGGTGGCAAGCACGCGCGCTTCGGTGGTGACCAGCAAGGGCGGCGAATCAAAAATGATGATCCGGTCCGGGTAGCGATTCGCCATATCCTCCAGCAACCGCATCATGCCGTCGCTGGCCAGCAGCTCCGTAGCACGGGGATGCTGCGTGCCGCTTGGCAGGATGGTCAATGTCTCGACATTGGTGCGCAGCAGTACCTTGGAAAGGTCCATGGACTCATCGACCAATACGTCCAGCAAGCCCGGTGCTGCAGGCAGCCCCAGCATCTTCAGGACGGAGGGTCGGGCCACGTCGGCATCGACGAGCATGACAGTCGTATCGAGTTCCATGGCGATGCTCATTGCCAGGTTGACGGCGGTAAAGCTCTTGCCCTCACCCGGCAGCGCACTGGTCACCATGATCAGATTGCCGTACTTGATCGGGGCGGCACCCTTGCCCAGGGCGTTGGCGATCAAGGGGCGTTTGACGACCCGGAACTCGTCGGCCAGCTGCGAGCGAGGTGCATCCGGACGAATGATGCCGGCGGCGGCGATCGCGTTCAGATCCAGGTTGACGCCGCGCGACTTGGCGGTCAGCGGTGTCGGTGCAGGGATGCTGGTTGGCGTGACGTGTGTCTCTTGGGGGATAGGGGCTGGCGTTACATGCGGGACGGTCAGCGATTCCGCTTCAGGAATCACCGCCGCTGCGCGCTCCGGGAGGCTTGGCGCCACGCGCGCTTCCGCATCGGACAGGGCTTCGGGGATATCGACCCCAGCCTGACGCAGTTCCGCCAGGCGTTTCGCCGCTTGTTCTATAAGACTCATCAATCACCCTCAAACATTACGGGCCGAGAGCAGGAACAGCATGGCAAAGCCTGCTCCATACACACCAACCAAGGAAACCAGCCCGGCAACAAAGCGCATCCTGTCTTTACGTTCACGGCGCTTGACCGAGTCATCGACCAGCATGGAGATCGTGCCCAGCAAAGGCAGGCCGCTAAGCTCGCGCAGTGCCTTGGCGTCGAAGACGACCGGACGGATCTGGCTCGCTGCGAAGCTTGCCAATACACCCGCACCCAGTGCCAGGAGCAACGTCAGGGGCAGCAACAGCAGACGATTAGGCGCTACCGGTTGAGGCGAGACGCGTGGCGGGTCGATCAGCCTGAAATCCACACCACCGACACCCGCTTCCATATCGCTTGACATGGTCGCGGATTCACGCCGAGCAACCAGACTTTCATAGTTCTTCTTGTTGATCTCGTAGTCGCGATTGAGCTGCGTCAATTCAGCTTCGATCTGCGGGATCAGGCGAACGGAATTCTTCAACTGGCCGTATCGGGCGGTGTACTCGGCAACCCGGGTGCGCAGCGAGGCAACGGTCGCTTCACTCTCACCCAGAGAAATCTTCAGTTGCTGGTAGACCGGATTGTTGTTCACCGGCGAGGCTGGATTGTTCTGTGCGATCTTCTTGCGAACCTGGATTTCCTGGCGCTTTTGATCTTCCAGCTCCTTGATAAGGCGACGCGTGCTGACGACATCCGGATGCTGCTCGGTGAAGCGTTGCAGCAATGCATCCAGGTTGCGCTTCATGGCATCAATGCGGCCATCGATCTCTGGTACGGAGACGCCTGCGGTTGATTCCGACGCATCGGGCAGCAGGACCGGGTCCTCGCCAAGCACCTGCCGCTTCAAGGCATCGCGCGAATCTTCGGCCTCTCGCAGTTCGAGCCGGGCTCGCTCCAGTTCTGCACTGGTTTCGCCTATCCGCGCGAAGAAGTCTTTTCCGTCGCTAGCTTGCAGTGCCAGGTTCCTGAGTTTGAAGTCCTTGAGGCGGCCTTCTGCCTCCTCAAGCTTCTTCTCGTAGGTCCTGATCTGGTCATCAATGAATTTCTTGGCGGAGTCCGTGTCCTTGCGCTTGTCGCCCAGGCTGGACTCCACAAAGATCGACACCAGCGATTGCACTACCCGCTTGGCATGCTCCGGCTTTGTATCCCGATAGGAAAGCGTATAGAGATTGTCCCGGGAGGTACTCTTGATCTCCAGGGTCTTCATCAGGTCATCGACCAGTGCATCCTGGCCGGCCTTGGTCTTGATGGCGAGATCCAGGTCTGCCATGCGGATTAGTTTTTCCACATTGGGGCGACTGATCAGCGTGCGGCTGAGTATCAGAATCTGCTGGTCGAGATCCGGCTCGACGGCGAGGCCCGACATCAGCGGTTTGAGTATGGATTGCGTGTCGACAAAGATGCGTGCGCTTGCCTCGTACTTGTCCGGGATGCGCAACAAAACGACCACACTAATGGCTCCCACGACCCAGGCAACAATCAACCCGAGCCAGCGACGCTTCCACATTTCCCGGAGGACCGTGGTCACCTGGCGTATCAGTTCATCCATCAGTTTCAGATTTCACAAAGTATGAATCACGTGCTGCCGGGTGCATCTCGGCACCGCGGCAGCGAATATCACTTATCCGGATCAGAACCAGCTGCGCGGGATGATCAGCACGTCACCGGGCTTCATCTCCACATTGGCCGACACATCGCCGCGCATGATCAGATCCTTGACCCGCACGCTGTACTGCTTCTTGTCGGTTTCCGAAGTGCGTAGCAGGGTTGCCCCGTTGCCATCAGCAAAGTCGGTGACACCGCCTACGGCGATCATGACGTCCAGCAGGGTCATTTTTTGCTTGTAAGGGAGTGTCTGCGGCTTGGCGGCTTCACCCACGACCCTGATCTGTTCGCTATAAGGGCCGACAAAGGTGGTCACGACGACGGTGACGACAGGATCACGAATAAACTTGCCGAGTGCTTTTTCAATATCGCGGGCGAGGGTCGATGCATCCTTGCCTTGCGCGATCAGATCTTCCACCAGCGGGGCGGCGATCTTACCGTCCGGACGCACAGGCACGGTCATGGATAACTCTGGATTGCGCCACACCACAATATTGACCGAATCACCCGGGCCAATAAGGTAGTTGTATTCCGGTGATGCAGCTGCAACGGGAGCCGCCGGGTACTTGGTGGCACAACCAGCTAGCCAGATAGCCAGGCCGCAAATAATACCGGCCCGTAATACTCTGGCAACATTGTTATACAGGCTGAAAGCCATTCTCTATTCTCCTCAAATTCCAATGCCGCGAAACGGTTCAAGGGTAATTCAAAACGCATTATTCTGCCGAGAATTATAGAACTCGCAACCTGCCCGACGCGGGTGCGTTCCGGGCGTGACTGTCGCCACCACCCGACACGCGGCTAAAATCTCGCTATCTGATTAAAAATCAATAGTTTGCCGTTGGGTTGTGGTCGAGATGGCCGCTACAGCCCTGCCTTCATTGTCGCTGAGTAGCGACAAATTCCATTCTTCAAAGATAAGAATATGCTTTTAAATCCATTGAAATCGCCAGTATTCACGGGCGCTACAATCTTGGCACAGTGTATGCTTATTCAGCGACGGCGCGCAAAGTAATAAATAGGGGTGCGCCGCTAAATTTGCGCTAAGTACCTGGAGTAGGAATGTCGAAGAATAATATTCTAATAAACATTATTCTAATAAACGGAATATTTTGAGACTGGATATTCTCATGTCATTTCTCGAGGCTAGCAACCAGGATTCCAGCATGGCCATTGCAGATGCGGCCAGGATGGATGGATTCATCGTCACTCAGACACAGTGGGATAGCCCGGATACGACACTCGGTTCCGAAGGGCAACTGCTGGTTGAGCGAGAGCACTTTCAGATACGGCTCGCCAATACCCGCGCGAACCATGCCGATATTGGCTTGTTAGTGGATCGTATGTACAGCTGGCGCGGCTATATGCTGGATCGTTCTGAAGATGATGTCCTGTCCGGGCTTGGACGGACAACGCTACAGGCGTGCAGCAGTGAGTCGACCTTGGGGACGCTGACACTCAATATCGATACGGGCCATGGCCTGCAGGCGGATGATCTCTACAAGCGGGAGATTGACGTCTTGCGCAGTCAGGGGCGCAAAGTATGCGAGCTCACGCGACTCGCCGTCGATAACCGTTCCAGTTCGATGGAGTTGCTGGCTTCATTGTTTCATCTGCTGCATCTATTCGGCCGGCACATGGGCATGAGCGATGCCGTGATCGAAGTCAATCCACGCCATGTGGGATTCTATCGCCGATTGCTGGGGTTCCAGGTCGCAGGTGAACAGCGGACCTGCGCGCGGGTCGAGGCGCCTGCGGTGCTGATGCATGTGGAGGCAAGCTATGTGGAAGCACAGATTGCCCGTCATGCCGGTCGCCTTGAAAAAGCCAGGCAATCTCTCTATCCCTACTTCTTCCCCTTGAGCGAAGTCGAGGGTTTGAGTCAGCGAATATTTCAGGTGTCGCAGCCTGCCATCTAGATGTTCTTGCGCAAGGCATCCACTACATGGGTACGTGACACCCGATAGGCTGGCACGACAGAGGCAAGAACGGTGGCGAAGAGGCCGACCATGAAAGCGGTTATCACCGCCGATGGCACGATCCGTATGAAGGCGGTGTAGCCCACACTGGCGTTTGGCGGTGGTGGCATGGGGATGCCGATTGCCGAGATCAGTTTGGCGGCTGCAATACCGAGCAGGCAACCCAGGGTCGCTCCGACGAGACCGAGCAATACGCTCTCGATCAGGAGCAATCGCATGACGCTGGAGCCCTTGTTGCCGACGGCACGCATGGTGCCGAACTCTCCCAGGCGCTCATAAGTACTCATGTTGACGCTATTGGCGACCGACAGGCACACCATGATCAGGATGATCCACTGCAGCACGCCAAACTGCCGGTCATACATGCTGACGCTCTTGTCGTAGAAATCAGACAGCTGACGCCAGCCGGTAAATTCCAGTTGGGTTCCCTTCAATGCCTCAGGCAGCTTGCCAAGGAAAGCATTGGTGTCGTCCGTCCTCTTCAGCATGACAACCAGCAGGTTCGAACCGGTGTTGGCCAGCAGATCCTGGGCCGCATTGAGTGGGATACGCACGGCGCGAGCGTCGAAGTCCTTGGAGAAGCTCTGGAACACGCCGGTGACGATGAACTCCTGGTTGTTCAGTGCGCCATCCGCCGTGTTGAGCAGCAACATGACGGTATCGCCGGGTGACAGGGCCAGTGAGTGCGCCACCCCCTGGCCAATCAGGATGCCGTTGCTGTCCTTGCTGGTGAGCTGCCTGCCTTTCGAGATCGTCAGGTAGGTGCCGATTTCGGCCTCTTTGTCGGGCTCTATGCCCTCTCCGACGATGGCCAGGTCTCGTTTGCCGTTGTTGAGCAATCCCGTAAAGTTGAGCCGAGCGGTGACTTGACCCACTTCGGGCAAGGCTCCAATACGCTGTGCCAGCTTGTCCGGCGCATCGATGAGATAGCGCTCGGGTTGTCGGCTGCCTTTGCCCAGAAAGTCCTTGCGGTATACCTGCACATGGCCGGTTTGCGAATGAATGATCGCTTCGCCGAGCTGGATGAACAGGTCCTGGACGAAGCCGCCAGTCAGAATCAGCCCTACCACGCCGATGACGATCGCGGCGAGGGTGATCGAGGTGCGCGCCTTGTGCCTGAGCACGTTGCGAGCCGCGAGTCGCAGCATCATGGCAGCGCCCTTCCCTTTGCTTGCAGTGACCTACCCGTCATGTGCTAGGCGCCCTTGAGTTTCTTGCGTATCAATAACAGCATCAATTGCTGCAAGGGGTTGGCGTTGCCCCATGGTCGCCAGGTCAGCGACATTTTCTGGTGATAGGCATCGAAGTGCATGCCCCAGGGCGCTGCACGCTGCTTGCCACGTCCGAGGATGGCTTTCAGCACCTCGGTCCCCATCACGCCGGCACACAGGTCGCAGGCCATCATGGTGGAGGGGCCGCGCTTTTCCAGGAAATTGACGGCGGAAGGCACGGCCAGATAGTCGCGCTGCAGCATGGCGGGCGAGAGGCCGGCGATGAAGCGTGCGTATTGCTCGAATTGGGACTGGTTTTCGAGGCGGAAGTACTGGTCGAAGGTCATACCGCCGGGCTTGAAGTACAACAGGGCGACCCCCATTCCCAGCGGTGCGGCGGTTAGCGCCGGGATGCCCTTGCTGGCGCAGGCTGCGAAGACTTTCCGGCGGATATTCAGGACGAAGAAGTCCAATCCGTCGACGTAGGCGCTGGTCCCGCTGAGGAACTCGTCCAGGTTAGCCTCATTGACCCCCTCTTCAAATCGTCGTATCGACAGCTCGGGGTTGATATCCTTGGCCATCTGGATCAGCGTGTCCAGCTTGCTGCGCCCCAGATTGGGCAGCGTGGCGCCGACTTGTCGGTTGAAGTTCTGGACCTCGAACTGATCGAATTCGGCAAGGTTGAACGCACCTACTCCCAGGCGAGCCAGTGTCAGCAGGTGTGCCCCCCCTACGCCACCCAGACCCGCGATGGCGACACGTGCGCCACGCAGTTTTTGCTGTTCTGCCTCGGTTACCCAGCCAATATTGCGGGACACACCGAGCTTGTAGTCGTATTCCATTGCGTAGACTCGTCAGGGGGCCGGCGTACTGGTGCCGGCCTTGGGCTTGTAGGCGCGCACGTTGTAGCAGTTGCCGGCCCGTTCTTCGAAGGAAATTTCAAAACCTGCTGCCAGCAGGCGCCGGCGCACGTCATCGCGATAATAAGGCGTGTACAGGATGCCTTTGCGGATGCCCCAGGCGTTGATCTTCTCGGCTATCCATTTGAACGGCTGTATGCCTTCCGGATAGAGGATCACATTGGCAACCATGCAGCCGCCGGGCTTCAATACCCGCAATGTTTCGCGGAAAGCGCCATCGACATCCGGGAAACAATGCACGGCATTGGCAATATTGGCGGTATCAAATGTGTTGTCTTCAAACGGCAGCGCCGCGGCATCTGCAAGCTCAAGCCGCATGTCGGCATCGTTGGCGTAGCGCCGCATGGCGCCGGCCAGCATGGATTCGGCATAGTCCACGCCGGTGATCCGGACCTTGGGTAGTCCTTTCCATTGGCGCCAGCGCAGGACGATGGCAAGAAAAGTACCGGATCCGATGGCGATCTCAAGGTGTTCGTTGCCGAAATTTCGACCAAACAGCCGAAGTTGCGCGGGCAACGTGGTGTTGTAGGCAAAGGTCAGGATAAAGAAGCCTCTGACGTCATACCACCATGGCTCGGATTTATAAGCCAGGGCGATTTCATCCCGTGATTTGGTGGAACGAGCCGGATGACTGGTCATTCTGACCCCCTATAGACAATTATTGCTCTGCGGTGCCTGTTACGCTTGCACCTTTAAACCGGGAAGACTGACTACTTTCTTCGCTATGAGCAAGCGAGTGGGCAATCCTGTTCTAGAGTTACAGCATGGCACAACCAAAGACTGCGCCAACCCCAGTATATTGGGTTCCAATATAGCCCAACACGGCACAATACGAGTGTTGGCGGGATAAACAAGACCGACTTGTTCGATTGCTTGTATTTAAGTATTTACTTATTAAACGGCCACCAGATGATCAAAACCTTCCGCATTGCATTCCGAAACCTGTACAGGCAGCGGCGACGCTCTGCGCTGGCAGTGATTGCAGTGGGTTTTGGTGTGGTTGCACTTGTGCTGGCCGGTGGATTTATCGAATGGGGTTTATGGTTCGGACGTGATTCCACGATCCATTCCCAATTGGGACATATTCAGATCGTCCGGCAGGATTATTACGAAAAGGGGATCGCGGACCCTTATAACTACCTGCTTCCGAAAGGGTCGCCCGAGCTCGAGCGCATCAGCAAGCTTGGTGGCGTGGAGACGGTGGGGCCCCGCCTGTCCTTGAGCGGCCTGGCCAGTCTGGGCGATTCGACCATATCGTTTATCGGTGAGGGTGTGGATCCTGCCAGTGAGCGCAACCTGAGCCGTTCACTGACGATACGGGATGGCAAGAACCTGGCTGAGGATGATCCCAAGGGCATCATTCTCGGCCAAGGCCTGGCCGCGAACCTTGGTGCGCGCGTGGGGGATTCGATCGTGCTGCTTTCCTCTCCTGCCAAGGGAGGGATGAATGCGACCGAGGTTAAGGTGCGCGGTATTTTCTCGACCATTACCAAGGCCTACGACGACGTCGCCCTGCGCATGCCTATCCTGCTGGCCCGCAAGCTGATCCGCGTGGAAGGGGCCCATGTCTGGGTCGTGGCGCTCAAGGATACCGAGCTGACCAAGCCGAGATTGGCGGAGGTGAAGACCATCCTTGGGAAATCGGGCTTGCAGGCGATTGAGTGGCGCGAACTGGCTGACTTCTATAACAAGAGCGAGACCTTGTTGAAGAAGCAGTTCGGCACGGTCAAGATGATTATCGGCATCATCATCGTCTTGAGTATCTCTAATACCATGATGATGGCGGTCATGGAGCGTACCGGCGAGATCGGTACCATGATGGCGCTGGGCATTCGGCGCAAGGCTGTCATGCAGCTGTTTCTGACCGAGGGTTTTCTGCTGGGCGTCGTGGGGGCCGCGATAGGCCTGGTGGTGGGTGGCCTGCTTGCCTATCTCATCTCGCTGGTTGGCATTCCGATGCCACCGCCGCCGGGCATGGCAGACAGCTATACCGCACGTATCCTGGTCACCGGCGGCCTGGCATCAGAATCATTCGTTCTGGCTGTGCTGACGACCTTGCTAGCGAGTATCTATCCGGCCTGGAAAGCATCGAGAATGCAGATTGTCGATGCTTTGAGGACCAATCGTTGAGCGGATCTGCAAGGGGCCAGAGACGGATTCGCTACTAGCTTGCGGTGACCATCTGATGGCTGTGTTTGTCTTATTGGCCTGCGTCATTCCGTGCCCCTCTCTACGCACCCTACCCTAATCAAGCTTTCCGCAAGGCTTGCATGGCACATCGACTGATCGCCTTTCGGTGCCTGAATCAGGCATGGTGGTCTTTGCTGTAAGGCGAGGCCTGGCTGGATGTGACGGGCCTGGCTGACCTGCGCTGCGTGCTGCTGAAATAGCAGAAGGCCTGGCAATGCCAGGCCTTCTTGGTGCTGCTTCAGCGCGGAGCTATGAGCGCTTGCGCAATCAGGCTACGACTTCCGTCTTGCGTGCACCACGGCGACGGCCAAGGGCCAGGCCGAGGAGACCGATACCGGCCAATGCCAGGACACCTGGCTCAGGCACGAAGAAGGCATTGGCGGAGTTGTTCAGCAACTGGATGCTTTGGCCGGAGACCGGGACAAAGTTCTGGAAGTTACCGTTCAAGTCCAGGATCACGTAGAAAGGATTCGGTGCCACGAAGTAGCTCGAGCCGGTGCTGGTCAGGGTGAAACCACCGAATACCAGTTCGAAGTTACCGTTGGCCAGACCGCCGCCTGCGTTGCCTTCACCAGCCAGCAGCAGTGCTGCGCTACCGAGCATGATGTCGTCACTGTCGGTGCCTGCACCCGAGACCAGATTCAGGTTGCTGACGTTGCCCACTGCGGTAGCAGCGACGTCATAGTCGGTGTTCTGGTCTACATCCGCCCAGATTTCCAGGTAAGCCGAACCACCGGTGAAGGTGAAGCCCGTACCGGACGGTGCGAAGGTACCCGTCGACGAGAACTTGGCGTACAGGTTGTAGCCGTTGGCACCAAAGCCGTTCAACTGGGACAGGACGACCGAGCCGTTCTTGAACCACGCACCTGCGTTGAAGATGGCTTCGGTCAGGAAAGTGCCGGGACCGGTTGCGGTGAATACTTCATCGTATTGGCCGCTGAGTTGATCCACACCCATGAGGTGAGTCGCCGTACCAGGAATGCCGCCTTCCTGGATCACTGCGGGCGAGCCGACTGTTGCTGCTTGTGCAGCACCACCGGCGAAGGCCATGGCAACAGCCAGGGCCGAGGCGGTGATGGTCTTGCTTACAAACTTGTTCATATCAATAGCTCCTAGTGGTAAACGAGCCGCCTGTAATTTGGCCCCGACCAACTAGTAGCATGATGCGTGCCAAAATAAAAAACTCAATAAATTCATGGTATTAAATTGCTTGTTGAGTTTTTGTGGCAGTACTGTGTAAGAAAACTCGACAGTCTTTGCGAGGCCTGCTAGGCACCAGGAAAAGTGTAGTTACTTTGGGGTATGGGTGGTGATTGACAAGACTGGCGGCAGCCTGCCCGCCAGTCCTGGTGATCAGCAATCGTCGTAAGATGTCAGAAGCTATAGCGCAGTTCTGAATAGACCCGGTCCTGCTGGTCGAATCGGCCAAAGAGGCCCTGCTCGGGGCCTTTGAAGACATCGGAACCCAATACCAGACGCCAGTTCTTTTCGAAGCTCCATGTCAATCTGGGGCGGAGCAACCAGTCCGTCCGATTCAGGCTGGAGATCCAGATCGCCTGGGCCTCGAGCTTGTCGGTGAACTTGTAGTTCAGCAGCAGGCTGTAGCCGCTCTCGTGCTGCTTGGGGAGGATGTCCGGATCACGGGAGTAGATATCCCGCTGGAAGAGCTGCACGTTGAAGCGCATGTCGTCCTGGGGAGTGAAGTCGAGCCCTACCGCCCAGTCGAGCATGTTCTGGGGAGCAAGGCCGTTTTCGGCATTGACGCGCAGGACATTCAGCTTGCGGCCGCGAGTATAGACAGCTTCGCTCTTCAGTACGAAGGAGCCGAAATCCTTGGCAAGGGTTCCGCCAAACTGCCGGATACGGTCATGCCGCGCTTCGTAGATCAGCGACGGCTGTGGCGTAGCGACGATCTCCCGATAGAACGTTGGTGTGACATCCATGCTGCTGTAGGCAAAGCCGGATACATCCCATCCGCCTTGCAGCGTGGATAGCCTCACACCGTAGTTGGTATTGGCGAGATTGCGATTGGGACGACGCTCGGCACGGAACTGCACCGGGACATCGGCTGGGAACGGAGGATAGGGGTAGAAATCCGCGCCAGGCTTGCCGATCTGATCGTAGCTGGCCACCGGCACCCAGAGGAACTCGGCGTGAAAGTCGTCCTTGAAGTACTCGGCCCGTGTCGCCCACTGCGGTGTACGCAAGGCGTCGAACTCCGGCAGAATGAACTCGCGCATGTCACGTGCCGAAACCACGTCCGCAAAGAACAATCCGACCATTTCACCCCAGATGACGTGCTGGCGTCCTAGCCGGAACTCCCATTCATCGGTGCCGAAATCGAGGTAGTTCTCGCGCAGTGCGGCTTCAAAACGCTGGTTCCGCGCGACATCGCGCGGGTAGTAGTCACCGCGATCGTAGGCACCGTCATAGGCGAACTTCGCGCCGAGTTTCCACTTGACGCCGCTACCCAGGGTGCCCTGAGAGCCGAGATCCGCCAGCATGCGCAGCTTTGACCAATGTGCAGGATCTGCGGTGGTACGTGCGGCTTCCGCCTGCAGGTAGCCCTTCAGCGATGAGCCAGAACGACTGGATGGCGCAGGTTTGCTGGTCACAGGCTGTTCGACCGGATCGTCATCGAATAGCGCGTCCTTGCTGCCCGGGCGTTTTTCGGTGTCGGTATCCATGGCCAGCTGTACGCCGTAGCTGGCACGGGCACGATAGTTACCGTAGGAATCAAAGCCCAATGGCAGGTTCCCGAGTGGGAGCACTGCTTGCGATGATATCGTCGATGGCTCGCTGACGCCGGCTGCGCCGCAGCACGATATCAGCGCCAGCCCGACGGCCAGTAGTGTTTTACTACGTCGTCGCAATGCACTCTTACGGCGCATATCTCCCCTTTCAAGCCTATCTTGCATGTGTTTGTGCTGCGCCGCCTTGCTTGGCGCGTTTTTGAGATGCCAGGGACCATTCGGTGTCGGAACGCACGCCCAGTACGGCAATCTCGCCGTCCTCTACCCTTACCAGCCGGTCTGCCTTGGCGATGACACGCTTGTCGTGGGTGGAGAAGATGAAGGTGGTGCCGAATTCCCGATTGATCTGCTTCATCAGGGTGAGTATCTCCTCACCCGTCTTGTGATCCAGATTGGCGGTAGGTTCATCCGCCAGGACGATGGCTGGATGGATGGCCAGCGCTCTAGCAATGGCCACACGCTGCCTTTGTCCGCCGCTCAACTGGTTTGGCCTGTGATGGACGTATTTGGACAGGCCGACGATATCGAGAAACGACATCACGCGGCGGTGACGTTCCTCGCGTGAAACATCGCTGCGCTGTAGCAAGGGGTATTCGACGTTTTCCATCGCCGACAGGACAGGCAACAGGTTGAAAGTCTGAAAAATGAAACCAATAGTGTGGGCACGCAAGTCTGCCAACTGATCGGGTGTACGGCCGCTGACATCCTGATCGTTGATGAAGATTTTTCCGCTGGTCGGTGTATCGATGCAACCGATCAGATTCAGCAAGGTGGTCTTGCCGCTGCCGGACGGGCCGGCAATAGCCAGAAAGACACCGGGCTCGAACGAGAGCGTAATGTCTTTGAGCGCTTGGACTTTCTGATCACCGAGCAGATAATCTTTGTAGACGTGCTCTATACGGACAACGCTCATTCGGCGTCACTCTCTGCAGATAAATTATCTGTCATCAGCACAATGGGGACTAGACTAATGGAAATCATCGTCATCAGGCATTCGTGTGTCAAGGTTGCTGCTGCGTTAATGTCTGTTGCGCTGGCAATTGGCGGCACATTTAGCCTTGCTGAAGAAACTGCACCTATATTAGCTACGGATGATGTATTAGCCCGCAGCATTGTCGAAAAGGCGGATCAGGTACGATTTCCCGCTGAAGGATTTCAGGTCGAGATTGGTGTAACCAGCACGCAGCCGGGACAAGCCGCGGAAGCCAGGAAGTACAAGGTCTTATCAAAAGGTAATAGCAATACGGTGGTGATGGTGACGGAGCCGGCCTCGGACCGTGGCCAGATTTTGCTGATGAAAGGGCGCGATCTTTGGGTGTTCATGCCGGAAGTCTCGCAGCCCATACGGATTGCCTTGTCGCAGCGCCTGACTGGTCAAGTAGCAAATGGTGATTTAGCTCGCGCAAATTTTGCCAGCGATTACAACCCCAAGCTGCTAAGGTCAGAAACGATAGGCGGCGAGACCTACCATGTACTGGAACTCAATGCCGTCGATCGTGGCGTTACCTACCAGCGCGTCATCTACTGGGTGCGGCAAAAGGACTTCTGGCCCTATAAGGCAGAGTTTTATTCTTTGTCGAACCGGCTGTTGAAGACCTGCAAGTATGAAAATTTCCAGATGATGGAAGGCAAGCAGCGACCGACGCGCTTGGTAATGGAGGACGCCTTGCGTAAAGGTGAGCAATCCATTCTGGAATACGCAGGTATGAAGTTGCGGGATTTGCCAGACAAGATATTTACAAAAGATTATTTAAAGAAGCTGGAATAAGTTAAATAACTGGTTGGGCAAGATAGGTCAGTTGTTGAGATAATGATTTACCTTTTGTGCATTATGAGATGGCGGGCATTAGCCTGCCATGCGCTCATGGGAAGGAAATGACATGATCAACAGAAGCCTGCTGATGGTGCGGAAACTCTTGCATCAATCTGTACGACGGCTGATCAATTCTCTTCCCCAGAGCAAGAAATTTGCGGTTTACCGCTCCTTTGTCGATTGTGACCCCGCCCCTACCGAGCGCCTGGTCCTGAAGATCGCCGAAACCCAGGAGGAGCTTGAGGCCTGCTTCTCCTTGCTGCACGACGCTTATGTGGGTGTGGGCTTCATGAAGCCGCATCCCTCGGGGATGCGGGTCACTGTCTACCATGCACTGCCGACCACCACCACGCTATGTGCCAAGTACGATGGGGAGGTCATCGGCACCTTGTCATTGATACGTGAAAGCGCATTGGGTTTTCCCCTCCAGCGTATTTTTGACCTGACGGAAGTACGGGCGCAGGAAGGCAATATTGCGGAAGTATCGGCGTTGGCGGTTCATCGGAAGTTCCGCAAGACGGGGGGGAGTATTCTTTTTCCCTTGATGAAGTTCATGTATGAATATTGCACGACGTTTTTCGATACCCGCCATTTGGTCATTGCTGTCAATCCCAGTCATATTGAAATGTATGAGTCATTATTGTTCTTTCGTCGATTGACGGCGAACATGGTAGAGAATTATGACTTTGTGAATGGTGCGCCGGCGGTAGGGGCGACGCTGGATTTGCATATGGCTGAGCAGATATTCAAACGTTATTATGCGGCAAAGACCGCCAAGCGGAATCTGCATGCCTATTTTACGCAGGTGAAACTGCCAAACATAAAACTACCGCAGCGACGCTACTACACGACCAATGACCCGGTATTGACGCCCGAGCTGCTGAATCATTTCTTCAATGTGCGCACGCAAGTATTCGAGAATCTGGACGAGCGGCAAAAAGCCTTGTTGCATGATATTTACGATCTACCCGAGTACCGCCAATATTTGCCAGAGGTACATAGGGAGGAAGTGACCGCACCCGTACGTCGACATGAACGTTTTTCGGTTAAATGCCCGGGCGAACTTTCCTATTTTACCTCGGATGGACAAAAGGCCAGCGTACCGATCGATGTCATTCAGGTTTCCTATGAGGGTTTCCAGGCACGCGCCTTCATTCCGGTCCCCCTGGATACTTGGGCGGAAACGACTGTTCAATTAGGCGAGGCTGATATTTCTCATCTCAAGGCCCAGGTAGTGCGCGAGGTCGGCCAGGGCTTTTACGGTTTTCATCTGTCCCAGTCTGATTCGATCTGGAGTGTCTTTGTTTCTGCCTTGTATAAGGGCACGACCCATGGTGATTTGCACGGCAAGAGCAAGTAGCCAGAGCTGTCACCAGATATTTAGCCCTGCCAACCCCTCTGGCTGAAGCCTTCCTTTCCGATTGGTTACCGGCCGATTCATGCATTCATGATGAACTGAATATATTATCTTTGGGTCGGGTGGTCAGCGTCCGATATCTGGACTAGAAATATATCGAGCAGCAATTGCAAGGCATGATGTCTTGCTGCTATCGACAAAAGTGAAGACCTGCCAAGAAGGTCTCGCATAGCAGGAGGTTGGTGTGCCCAAACAGGTTCGATTCCGGCTGGGCGAGGTACTGATCCAGCATCGGATCATTACTCAGGAGCAACTCAAGCGTGCGCTCGATGAGCAGCAGCGCAGTGGTCGTCGTCTGGGCAAGATCATTGTCGAAAGTGGCTATGCCAATGAGCAGGAAATTTGCCAGGCTGTCGCTGTCCAGTTGTCCATTCCCTTCATCAGTCTCAAGCAATTCCCGCTCAACCCGACGTTTTCCCGTCAACTGCCGGAAGTACAGGCACGTCGTTCCCGGGCGCTCCTGCTGGAGGAGCGGCGCGGCAATATGCTGGTCGGCATGTGCGACCCGACCGATCTCTATGCCTATGACGAAATCTCGTCTGTCCTGAAGCGGGAGTTATCGCTCGCCATCCTGCTGGAGGGAGAGCTGCTGCCTATGCTGGACACGGTCTATCGCCGTACCGGCGAGATCAGTGGCCACGCGCGCGCCCTGGAACAAGATATTGGCGAGGTGGATACGCTCAAGGACCTGTTTGCCAATGTGGGCGGACAGGAGGAGGCACCGGTTGCCAAGCTGATCCAGTCATTGTTCGAGGATGCGACGCAGGTAGGCGCATCCGATGTCCATATCGAGCCCCAGGAAAACAGTATCAACATCCGGTTCCGTATCAATGGCGCGCTGCAATTGCAGACGGTGGGGGATATCAAGATTGCCCCTGCCCTCGCCCAACGGCTGAAACTGATTGCTGGGCTGGATATTTCCGAGCGGCGGCTGCCCCAGGATGGCCGTTTCCAGATGACGGTGCGCAAGGGGCCGTTGGATGTGCGGATATCCACCATGCCGACCCCGTACGGTGAATCGGTCGTCATGCGCTTATTGAGCCAGGCGGAGAACGCGCTTCAGCTTGATCGCCTGGGGATGCCTGCCGAGCTGTTGAAGCGCCTGCGCGGCATATTGAACCGCAGCAGCGGCATGCTGGTGGTGACTGGACCGACCGGTAGCGGCAAGACCAGTACGCTGTATGCGGCCGTCAGCGAGATCAATGACGTTCAGATCAAGATCGTGACGGTCGAGGACCCGATCGAGTATCGCCTGCCCAATATCACCCAGATCCAGGTCAACGAGAAGATAGAGCTCAGCTTCGCCCGTGTATTGCGGTCGGTGTTGCGGCAGGATCCCGACGTGATACTCGTGGGGGAAATGCGTGACCAGGAAACGGCGCAGGTCGGGATGCGGGCCGCGATGACCGGCCACATGGTCCTGACCACCCTGCATACCCGCAATGCGGCCAATACACCGGTGCGCCTGCTGGACATGGGTATTCCCAGCTATCTGGTGGCGGTGTCGCTTCAGGCGGTGATTGCGCAGCGCCTTATCCGCCTGATTTGCCACAACTGCATGGAAGGGGCGGAGCTGACGCCGCAAGAGACCGAATGGTTGAACCGCACCTACGGCGAGAGCGCCCTGTCATTGCGGCTCAAGCGGGGTGCGGGTTGTAGCCAGTGCCACCAGAGTGGCTACAGCGGTCGGGTTGGTATTTACGAGATGCTGGAGATGGACGCGAATCTGACCGAGCTGATCGGCAAAGGTGATACCGCTGCCTTTATCCTGGCGGCGCAGGCGCAGATGCGCGGCACGACCTTGTATGACCAGGCTTTGCGCTTGATGGAATCTGGCCAGGTGACGCTGCAGGAAGTCATACGCCTCAACAACCTCCCTGAGGAATGACGGCATGCGAAGCTTCAGCTACCGTGGCCGGAACAAGCGCGGCGAGATGGTAACCGGAAAGCAGTCGGCGAGTAGCCAGGATAGTCTCGCCAGCCAGTTGCTCAATAGCGGGGTCGTGCCCATCAGCATCCAGGAAGACAATCTGGCGGAGGGGACGGCTGCGCTGCGCAATCTGTTCAAGCTGGAGCGGGTCAGCAACGAGGATATGCTGCTCTTTACCCGCCAGATGCATTCCATGCTGAAAGCCGGGATTCCGATCATGCGCGCGCTGGCTGGCCTGCAGCAGTCGAGTGCCAACCCGAAGATGGCGACGGTCATCCAGGAGCTGCGCGATCAGCTCGATACCGGGCGGGAGCTGTCCCAGGCCATGCGTATGCGCGGCGAAGTGTTCTCCCCTTTCTTCATCAGCCTGGTTCAGGTGGGGGAGCTGACGGGGCGGCTGGACGAGATTTTCCTGCGGCTGTTCCATTACCTTGAGTTCGAGAGCACAACGCGGCGGCAGATCGGCGCGGCGTTGCGCTACCCCAGTTTTGTGCTGATCGGGGTCATGATCGCCATCGCGACGATCAATGTGTTCGTGATTCCCGCCTTTGCCAAGGTCTACAAGGGATTCAACGCCCAGCTTCCTTTTCTGACCAATCTGCTGATTGCCATTTCGGATTTCACGCTGGCGCATGGCCCAGCCATCTTGGCGGCGCTGGTTGCCTTTGTTGCCGGCGTGTACTTCTACCTGCGCTCGGAGGACGGGCGTTATCGCTGGCACAAGTTGAAGCTGCGCTTGCCGATCGTGGGCGACATCATCCACAAGGCAACGTTGGCGCGCTTCGCCCGAGGCTTGTCGATGACCTTGCAAAGCGGTGTGCCGGTATTGCAGGGCATGGCGGTGGTGACGCGGATTGTGGACAACGATTACATCGCTCAGCGGATTGAGCAGATGCGGCAAGGTATCGAGCGGGCGGAGAGTGTTTTACAGACTGCGGCGACAACGGGGGTCTTTACGCCGGCGGTATTGCAGATGATTGCGGTTGGGGAGGAGACCGGAGAGCTTGATGAATTGATGGGTGAAATTGCCGATATGTATGAGCGTGAGGTGGATTATGGTGTTGCGACGCTGGGCGCCAAGATCGAACCTTTGATGATATTGGTGTTGTCCGGGGTGGTATTGGTGCTCGCCCTCGGAGTATTCCTGCCAATATGGGATTTGGGTCGTGTGGCGATGCAGGGCAATCACTGAGCCCAATACAGGGGGAAAGAAAATCTTATGTTGTTTGCGATTGTTACTTTCGCCGTCTAGCATCAGATATATCCCGAAAAGGGACTCACCGGCACAAGGTAATTAAAACAGGCCGGGTATAAAAAATGGCGGCTCAAGGTATATTCGGGCGATACGCCCGTCACCCAGGCAGTACGAGCAGGAGGGAAAACTGATGAGGAAGAATCAGGCTGGCTTCACTTTGATTGAACTGATCATGGTGATTGTCATACTCGGCATATTGGCAGCGGTTGCACTTCCCCGTTTCTTTGATCTGGCTGGCGATGCAAATAAATCGTCTCTCGCAGGTACCGTCGCCGCCATCAATTCCGGTAATACGATCAACTATGCTGCGCGCAGTGTGGATGCCGCCAATGGTGTCGCAGTCGCATCTCGTCGTGGTGTACCTGTCGCGGCCTGCGCTGATGCCTGGGGCCTGATTGGTAATGGCTCGGCCACGGCGCCAACGGGTTATACCATTGCGCTATCGGGCACCTTGCCTACCGCTGTCGGTGCCCAGTTCAACTGCACGGTGACCTCGACAGTCAACGGTGTGGCGAACAATGCCAATGTGGTTCTGACGGTAGTCCCCTGATGCGAGGGCCGGCTTATGCCGGCCACGCTGGGGTACCTGGTCTGCCATTGCGCCAAAGTCGGGGTTTTACGCTGGCCGAAATTGTCATGGTGATGATCGTGATGGCGACCTTCTTTGCCGTCATGTCGCCACGCCTGTTCAATGTCCAGCAATTCTCAGCCCGTGGCTTTGCCGACCAGTTGATCGCCAACCTGCGCTTTGCGCGCGAGATGGCGATAGCCCAGCGCGCGCCGATCTATGTCAGGGTCAGTAGCGCCCAGGTCGATTTTTGCCTGGATGTGGCATGCGCCCAGCCCGCGACGGCTGCAGATGGCAGCACACCATTCCGGCTGTCCGTGCCGGGCGGTGTGGGGCTCGCTACCACGGCATCGTTCAGTTTCGATGCGCTGGGTGCGACCAGCCTGAGCGGCAACCTGCAGCTGAGCCTGACTGCCGATGTCGGACAGACCGTCACCATCGAGGCGGAGACCGGCTATGTGCACTGAGCGCCGGCAAGGCGGCTTTACACTCTTCGAATTGCTGTTCTTCATCCTGATCGTCGGGATTGCGGTGGCCGGCGTACTGCTGGTCTACGGCGTGACGGCGAAGTCCAGTGGTGACCCGCTGGTACGCAAGCAGGCCCTCATGATTGCGGAATCCATGCTGGAGGAAGTCCTGCTACAGCCTTTCAGCGCGCCAACGGGCGCCTATGCCGGCAGTAGCCGTACGCTGTATGACCATGTCTCGGCGTACAACGGTTACAGCGCGACAGGGATCACGACGCTGGATGGTGTTGCCGTTGCAGGCTTGGGTGCCTACACCGTGCAGGTCAGTGCTACGCAGCCCTCGGCACCGGTGGGCGGTGTTGTCGCGAGCGATGTCTGGGTGATTACCGTCACAGTAACGGACGCCCTCGGGGCCACCACCCGTTTAACCGGTTATCGGTTCAACTATGGTTGAGCGACGCCTACCGATGCGGGCCAGCCGGGGCTTCACCCTGATCGAGATGACGATGGTGCTGACCATTGTTGCTGTCATCGCCGCTACGGTATCGGTCTTTCTTGCGGGGCCAATACGGTCGTACTTGCTGAACCGCCAGCGGGCGGAGCTGACGACGGCGGGTGATGCGATCATGCGCAGGCTGAGCCGTGATCTGCGCCTTGCCCTGCCCAACAGCATCCGGCTGACGACCAGTGGCACGATCACCTATGTCGAGTTTCTGCAGACCCGTACCGGCGGACGCTATCGCGACCAGACTTCGGATGCCGGGGCTGGTGATCCTTTGTCGTTCAGCGGCGATACCTCGTTCGATACATTGGGTTCCCTGCCCGCCTCCGGCAACAATGCGGTGCAGGTCAACACCGACCAACTGGTGATCTACAACCTGGGGCTCGGTACGGCGAATGCGTATACGGGCCAGAACCGCAGCACCATCCGTACCGTGACTGCCGGTAGTCTGGCGGGTGAATCCCATCTGACTTTCGACAACCAGACTTTCCCCTTGGCGTCGCCGGGTAACCGCTTTCATGTGGTCAGCGGAGTGCAGAGCTATGTATGCGCGCCGGGCGCTGTCGACGCCGCGGGTGACGGCAGCGGTACGCTGACGCTATGGCGCAGCTATGCCATTGTGGCGACGCAGCCTACCGCAGCCCCTTCCGGCGCGAAGGTGGCGCTCATGAGCCGCTATATCAGCGCCTGTTCCATCAGCTACGACCCAGATCCGCTCGCTGCCCTGCAGCGTAGTGGGCTGATCAATATACGGCTGACCTTGGCACGCGGTGGCGATACGGTCAGCCTTTTCAACTCGGTGCATATCAGCAATGTGCCGTGAGCGCGGATTCGCCCTGATCGCCGCCCTGTTTCTGCTTGTCGTGCTCAGTGCGATCGGTGCCTTTGTGCTTACGCTCAGTACGACGAGCCAGCAGAGCAACATACTGGATTTTCAGGGCAGCCGTGCCTACCAGGCGGCCCGGGCGGGGATTGAATACGCAGCGTACCGGGCGCTTAACGGGAGTGTCTGCAGCAACACGGATTTGAATCTGGGGGGGCAGATGGCGGACTTCACGATCAATCTGCAATGCAGCAGCAGTACGCACAACGTGGCGGGCAATACGGTGACGATCTACCAGTTGACCGCCACAGCCTGCAACTTGCCGTCGGGAAATACCTGCGGCCCGAGTCAGCGCTCGCTCAATTATGTGGAGCGGCAGCTTTCGGCCAGTGTGTCGCGGTGCGTGGACGGTAGCGGGGGAAGTTGCGTATGAGCTACTTAACGGGTTTGTTCCGTTGTGCTTTGATGCTGTTGATGCTGTCTGCGGCACAAGGCTTTGCCGCCATTACCGAGATCGCAGCAACCACTGCAATAAGTAGCAACGCTACTGCATTGGCCATCGCCGTGCCGGTACCCGCCGGCACGGTGTCGGGCGACGTGCTGATCGCTCAGATAGCCGCTTCCAAGGCGAGCGAGACCATCACCGCCCCGGCGGGTTGGACGGCCATTCGTTCCAATTCTCAGACTTTGCTTTCGGCAGGCATGACGCAGGCAATATTTTATCGGGTCGCCGGTGCCAGTGAGCCGGCTTCGTACAGTTTCAGTCTGAGTTCCGCTACATGGGTAGCGGGCAGCATGATTACCTTTCGTGGCGTGGATAACAGCTCCCCTATCTTTGGGCATAGTGGTGCGGGTGGTGTATTGCTGCTTTCAACGATCCCTGCGATAGCCTCCTGCCCTGCGGGGACAATGCAAGTAGCCCTGTTTGGCTTCAATACTGGCGCGCTTGGCTTGACGATCGGCGCGGGGATTACGCCTTACGCGACGACTACGACTAACCCTGTGCTGGGCGTGACGATTCTGAACGGCGGGAAACTACTGGCATCCGCGGGTAGTTGCCCCTCCCTGACGACGTTGGCGGTCAGTGTTACCGCCAACGTTGGACAGCAGGTGGCGCTCAACCCTGCCGTGCCACCCGTCACTATCCATCATTTCGAGCTGAATCCGCCGATTACCGGTTTGACTTGCAAACCAGCCAATATCACGATCAAAGCTTGTATGGATGCGGCTTGCAGCTCGGTCTACAACGGCGCGGTGCTGGTCACGCTATCCCCGCTTACCGGTTGGACCAACGGCGTGGCGCAGACCTTGATCAGCGGCACGGGGACCTACCCTTTCCAGCCCATGTCTCCGGGCAGCTACACGTTGTCTGTCAGTTCATCTACCCCTGCTTTTTCGAACACGACCACCTGCCCGAGTGGCGGGAACGGCAGTTGTACGATCCAGGTATACGACAGTGGCCTGGTGTTCAATCCACCCAGTTACACCTTGCCCAATATGGTGGCCGGGATCAATTCCAGCACCATTACGGTCGCGGCGCTGGGGGCTGATCCGGCAACGCAGCAATGCGTACCGAGCTTTGCGAATGTCAGCCGGGTGGTCTCCTTCTGGGCCGCGTACACCAACCCGAACAGTGGAAGCAAGGCCGTCAGCCTGACAGCCAATCCGGCGGGCGTCGCCAGTACTGCGGCCCTGGGTGGCAGTGCGCCGGGTACGCCCTTTGTGTTGGCCTTCAATGGCAGCGGTCAGGCGCAGATACGGCTCAACTATGCCGACGTGGGTCAGTTGTCGCTCAATGCGGCGTATACCGGAACCTTGCTGAACGGTGATCTGGGGCTGAGCATGAGCGGTAGCGGCAGCATTGTGGTCAAGCCCTATACCCTCGTACTCAGCAATATCAAGCGTACGTCGACCGGTGCGGCGCCACCGAGTAATCCGACGACGGCGAGCAGCCCCCTATTTGCCCGTGCGGGTGATGCTTTGACCATGACGGTGACGGCGCAAGCTTCGGGTGGTGCGGTCACACCCAATTTTGGTAAGGAAACCCCCACGCAGGGGGCGGTCTTGATTGCTGGATTGGTTTCTCCCGTCGGCGGTACATTGGCGACAGCGCAGACGACTGCAGGTGCCAGCCAGTTTGGCGGTTACCTGCTGAACACGGGATACAGCGGGGGCGCGGCGACGTTGACGGACCTTGCCTGGAATGAGGTCGGAATCATGACGTTGACGCCGCATGTCGGCAGTATCTCCGGATTGGGTTATCTGGGCATTGGAGACTTGGGCAGTGGCGATGGGTCGGTTTTGACGGCGTCCGCCAATCTGGGCCGATTCGCGCCGCATCATTTTTCCGTATCGAGCCCGGTACTGAGTAATCGCGCGGATCTGAGCTGTGTGCCGGCCTCCAGCTTCACCTATCTGGGCGAGCCGCTAAGGGCGCAGATGCAACTGACCGCGCAGGCCGCAGCCGGGCAGACGACCCGGAACTACGACGGGACCCTTGGTTATGCCAAGCTGGTCAGCAGCGCGTCATTGGGCTTGGATGCCATCGATATCACGGGGGCCATTCGTACCCCTTTTGCCGCGCGTCTTTCCGTGACGAGCCAGGCTGTGAGCTGGGCGAGTGGCGTAGCGACGGCGGCAACCCTGTTCAGTATTGCCAGGGCCACAGCCCCGGATGGCCCCTATCTGAACGTCTATGCGGGCATAGCACCGGTGGACAGTGATAGCACGGCATTGGCAAGCAGTGCGCTCAACCTGGATACGACCAATAGCGGTTCTCTCAATCATCTGAGCCTGGGAACAAGTGTGCTGCGGTATGGCCGGTTGAAGCTGTCGAATGCACTGGGTTCGGACCAGCTTGATCTGCCTATTCCTGCCGTGGTGGAAAGCTGGAGCAATGGTTTTACCCAGAATCGTAATGACAATTGCACCTTGATTACACCCAATGGCGTCGGCGTGGCGAGCCTGGGGAATTATCAAGGCGGGCTTAATGCCAGCAATATGGGTATCAGCCATGTCAGTTATGGCGCCACGGTGGCCAATCAGGGAAAAATTGTCCTGTCCTTGTTGCGCCCGGGTGCCAATGTCAGAGGCAGTGTCGATTTGACGCTGGATCTGGATGCTTATGGATTTTCATACCTGAAAGGTGTTGCGGCTGGCGGGAATTTCAACGTCAGCCTAATGCCTTGGGCCCGCGCCACGTTGGGGCTCTATGACTTGAAACAACCGCTTATTTATTTGCGAGAAAACTATTAAGCGGCTATTTGTTAACGATAACTAAAGACATCGGCACTCCCTATGTGGAATATATTGCTGAGTTATTTCAGGAGAAGGAATGATCGCCGTGGTTGGGCGGCTATCGACGTTGGCGCCGATGGCTGGACGCTGGCGCGCGTCTCCCGTCGTGGCCCCAAACCGGTACTCCGCCTGTTCGAGACGGTGGCGGCCGTGGATATGCATCCCGGTCGGCTCTCCACCCGTACCCGCGTTACCACCCTGCTTGAGCAGGATGCCTATCGTGTCCTTCAGATCGATGCGCCGAATGTCGCCCGTGAGGAATTGCGATCTGCCGTGAAATGGCGGGTCAAGGACATGCTGGAAGCGCATATCGAGCATGTCACGCTGGACGTCGTCGATATTCCACCCGGCAAACGCGATGTGATCCGTCCGCCCATGATGCTGGTGGTAGCGGGCCGTAATACCTACATCCAGGAGAAGGTCGCGGCTTTTCGGGCCATCAATGTGCCCCTGGAGGTCATCGATATCCCTGAGCTGGCCCTGCGCAATGTTGCCGCCTTGTTCGAGCGAAATGGGCAGGCCGTCATCATGGCGTGGTTCGACATGGACCACGGCATGTTGCTGGTCGTCTTCGAGGGCGAGCTTTATATGGTGCGTAACCTGGAGGCCGGTGCCCAGAAGTTGATTCGGGATAGCCAGGAGCGCGATGCGCTGCTTGATCGAATACAGCGCGAGGTGAAGCGCACGCTTGACCATATAGACCGCTATTTCCGCGACCTGAGCGTCAGCCATGTGGTGATCATGCTGCCCTGCGATCCTGAGCCTGTACTGGAGGCCTTGCGGGACAGTCTTGATCTACCTGTCGAGCTTGGGAATATCCATGGGGTGCTGGACGGTATTGCCGATCTGATCCCCGATGAACGCCAGCAAGTCATGATGATGCCTCTCATCGGCGCCGCACTCCGTGATGTGAGGGCGTGATGGCACAGCAGATCAACCTGTTCAATCCGCAATTTCGCACGCTGCCCAAGTTGTTCGGGGCCAAGCTGCTGGCATTGGTATGCGGCCTGATCATCGTGCTTGCCTTGCTGGCATGGTTTGGTGGTCGTTATCAGCAGCAACATGCTCGGGCACAGCTGCAGGACCTGCAGGCCAGTCATGCCAAGCTATCGGCTGCAGCCAGCCAGTTGATGAGTACGAGCAATATGCAGTTGGCCACCGCCATGGCCAATAATCTCTCCCGGGTTTCCAATGTTGCGGAGACCCGGCAGCAATTGCTGGCCCATATGCAGAGCCAGGCCTCCAGCCAGCCTTTCTCCCATTATTTCGACGGCTTTTCCCAGGCCCATGTGGAAGGCGTTTGGCTGACCGGCTTTTCGGTACATGACGAGCAACTGAGCATTGATGGCCGAGCGCTGTCGGCGGCGCAGGTGCCGGCCTATATCCGTTCCCTGAACGAGCAGCGGGTTTTCATCGGGCGACGGTTTGCCGGTTTGCAGCTCGGTACGGCAACCGATACCGGCGAGAACCAGCCAGGTGGTGTCCGCTTTGCATTGCGCAATACCGACAAGTCGGATGCCAAGCCATGAATAGCCTGCGTAATCAACTCACGGGCCTGACCTTCTATCTGGATAACCGCCCCTTGCGGCAAAGGGCGATGACGCTGGGTATCGCGATCCTGCTGCTGATACTGCTGGCTGATCGACTGCTTTTACGTCCGCTGGAGGTAGAGCGGGCGCGTCTGCTTGCGCAGCTGCAGGAGGTCACCGTTGCGCTCAAAGGCGTGAGTGGGCCGCTGGAGGGGAACGTCGACCTGCGTACCACGCTGGTTCAGGTGAAAGATGCCAAAGCGGACATCTCCACCCACTTGGAAAAATTGATCGAGATCCGGGAGCAACTGGTGCCGCCTAGCCAGGCGGGGGAGTTGCTGCGTGACCTGGTCAGTCAGGACAGCCGGCTCCATCTGGACCAGATAGAAACACAGCCGCCTGTTGTGCTGGGTGCGGCTGCCACTGAGGCCAGTGGACCGAGCCTTTGGCGGCATCGCCAGGTGCTAGAAATCAGTGGTGACTATTTTGCCCTGCGCGACTACCTGCAGAAGCTGGAGAGCAGCAACTGGAAGATCTATTGGGAGTCCATGGATTTTTCCAGCCAGTCTGGCGTGCCGAAATTGAAGCTGACCTTCTCTACGCTGAGTGAGGAGGGATCATGGCTTGCGCTATGAGGTTGTGGGTGGGTTTGTTGTGCATGCCGATTCTGGGCGTTGCGGCGAATCCGCTCCCTCGGGACCCAACCCTGGCCCCGCAGGTACGAATACCGGCAAGCAAAGCGGTGGCGGGTGATGTTCCTGCCGCAAAGCCGCCGATGCTGACACTGATCCGGGTACGCGGACGCGATACTCGCGCCTGGATCGATGACAAGCCCTTGCGCATAGGCGACAGCGTGGGCGACGCCCGCATTGTCGCGATCGACGCCAAGGGCGTCACGCTGTTGCGAGAAGGCGTACGGGAGCGGTTGTTACTGGTTCCTGCCGTTCATCTTCAGTCGCCACGCCGCAAGCCTTCTTCGGCGGCAACCTCTCCATCATCGAGCCCGGCACAATGAAAACGCTATTAATCGCTGGATTATTGCCTCTTGTACTTGCCGCCTGCGCCTCCACGACGGAACGACAGGCGAATCTGGGCCAGATACGCAGCTCGGTCGATGAGGCGCGGCTGGTGGCGGCACCGTCGGATGCAGCGGTCAGGGATGCCTTGCTGCCACCGCTTGCCGTTCAGGCGATCACACAGGATGTGGCACCGCTGGCGCCGCGATTCGACTTGGTCGTCAACAACGCGCAGGTCAACCAGGTACTGGTCGGCATGGTGGCCGATACGCCCTACAACATGCTGGTGCACCCCGATATCAAAGGCACGGTCTCACTGCAGTTGAAGAACGTGACGGTACCGGAGGTCATGCAGGCGCTGCGCGATCTGTATGGCTATGAGTACCGGATCGAGGGGACGCGGATCATGGTGCAACCGTCGGGGCTGCGCAGTCGTATTTTTCAGGTCAATTATCCGACCGCTTTACGGAATGGCGAGTCGGAAGTCCGTGTGATTTCCGGTTCGCTGACCGATAACAGCATCGCGGGCAGTGGTGGCAGCGGAAATAGCGGCAATACTACGGTGGTCAACAGCACGCGGGTGCGTACCAGTAAGCAGACCAATTTCTGGCAGACACTGGCTGCGACCTTGACGGCCCTGGTGCCTGAGGGAGATGGTCGAAGCGTCATCATCAACCCGGACGCGAATGTCGTAGTGGTCCGCGCCATGCCGGACGAACTGAGGGCGATCGAGGAGTACCTGAAAGTCAGCCAGGGGTCGCTGGTCAGGCAGGTGACGCTGGAAGCGAAGATACTGGAAGTGCAGTTGCAGGATGGATTTCAGAGCGGTATCAACTGGAATGTGCTGGGTACGCGGGATGGCAAGCCCTTCGGCTTTGGTTCGGGTGTCAATGGTGGTGCGCTCCGATACCCTGGCGTGGGTACGACGGCCACGGGGACCATGGCTTCGGTACTGGGGGGCGGCTTGTCCGGGGCTCAGGGCCGGACTTCGGGCGGGCTCTTTGCCATGGCGCTGCAGACAACGGACTTCGGCGTGATGTTGCAGATACTGGGCAGCCAAGGGTCGGTCGAGGTGCTGTCCAGCCCGCGCATCGCCACGCTCAATAACCAGCAGGCGGTGCTCAAGGTCGGGACGGACGAATTCTTCGTCACTGGTGTGACGACCAATAACTCCACTAACGGCACGACAACGACCTATTCCCCCTCCTTTACCACTCAACCTTTCTTCTCCGGCGTTGCGCTGGATGTCACCCCGCAGATTGATGGTGAGGGCAATGTCATCCTGCATGTGCATCCCTCGGTCAGCGATGTCACCACGGTTACCAAGCAGATCGACCTGGGCCAGGCCGGGACCTTCAGCCTGCCGCTGGCCTCCAGCTCGATCAAGGAGACCGACAGCATCGTCAGGGCACGTGTCGGGCAGGTGATTGCCATAGGTGGCCTGATGAGCCGTACAACCAACCGCAATCGCAATGAAGTACCGGGACTGGGCAAGATTCCGGTGCTTGGCAGCCTGTTCAGCAATGACGCACAGAACTCGGTGAAGCAGGAGCTGGTGATTCTGCTCAAGGCTTCCTATTCGGATGAAGATGGTACCGAGCTGGCGAAAGTGGAGCAGCGTCTGTCCCAGATACAGGCAGTTCCACGCTGATGTACTACCGGCACTTTGGCCTCGCTGCCCCTCCCTTCGGATTGATCGCTGACCCCGCCTTCTACTACGCCAGCAGGCCGGCCAGGGAGGCGCTGGAGACCTTGCGTATCGCGCTGGCCGAGGGTGAGGGCTTTGTGAAGATCACGGGAGAGGTCGGGACCGGCAAGACCTTGCTCTGTCACACCCTCATGGCCGAAAGTGACCCGGATTGGTTGATGCTGTATCTCCCGAGCCCCGCCTTACCCCCGGATGGTTTGCTGCTCGAACTGGGCAGGCAACTGGAAGTGGTCGCGGCCGATGGTTCGGGTATACCGCAGATTCCTGATCTGCACCGGGCGATTGCGCATCTTCATGCAGCGGGCTTGCGCGTGATCCTTTGCATTGATGAAGCCCAGATCATGTCGGCGCAGACGCTGGAAGCCTTGAGGCTGCTTTCCAACCTCGAGTCTCGCCGTACCAAGCTATTGCAGATCGTCCTGTTTGGGCAACCCGAGCTGAACCTGCGACTGCAGCACCCCCAGTTGAGACAGCTCAAGCAGCGCATCACCTTCGAATATCACTTGCAACGGCTTAGCCGCGATGAATTACGGGGCTATCTGCGGCATCGCCTGCATGTCGTGGGTGGGGCTGGGCCGCTTCCGTTCAGCCGTGGCGCCTGCTATCTGCTCCGCATAGGCAGCCGTGGCTTGCCAAGGTTGGTCAACGTACTTTGCCACAAGGCACTGATGCTGGCCTATGGCCGACAGAAAGGCCGGGTTGAGTGGTCCGAAATGCTGCTTGCCATCAAAGACAGCGCCGCTGTCTACGATTTACTCCCGCGCCTGCACTGGCTGTGGATCAAGTTGCTGGGCTAACCCGGGGTAGATATGAGCGCCATCAACCAGATGTTCGACGATTTCTTCAGCCGGGACGCCCCTGTCCCCGGACGAAAACGGCGTTGGCTAGCGGTCGTTTGCCTGCTGATACTGTTGCTGGTTGGGGCCGCTGCTTATTGGCTGGGCGTGGTGCGTAAAACGACAATCCCGCCAGCACCTGTTCCTGTTCCATCCATCGCGGCACCACGTCCTGTCGCGCCCTCCCCTGTGGCCTCGGCCAGCAATATCGCAGTTCCCGATCAGCTCCCCTCCGTCGTGGTCATGCCCGAGGCGCCGCAGGCCACTGTATCGCCGTCCGCGGGCGCCTCCGATGCGGTGGTCAAACCTGCCCCTGAGGCGACCACCGTCCCTGCTGATAGCGCGCCGACGGATCGTGCAGAGCCGGTGACATCCAGCAAGGAGACGCAGCACCAACGCGTAGCTGAGAAGGTAGACAAGGCAGACAAGGCAGACAAGGCAGACAAGGCAGACAAGGCAGACAAGGCAGACAAGGCAGACAAGGCAGACAAGGCAGACAAGGCAGACAAGGCAGACAAGGCAGACAAGGCAGACAAACCGGTCAAGGAGGGGAAAAAGGCGCTGGCGAAAGTGAAACCGGATGAGACTAGCCTGCCGGTCAAGCAAGTCTCGGCCTTGCAGCACGCAGATTATCTGTATGCACAAGCCAGAAATCAGCCTTCGCCCGCTGCCAGGGAGTTGCTGAGCCAATGCCTAGCGTTGCGGCCACAGCATATGGCTGCCCGCAGTCTGTTGGCCAATCTGCTATTGCAGGCCGGCAAGCTGGATGAGGCGGAAGCCGTGGTACAGGCAGGTCTGGCCTGGGATAGCACCCAGCCGGAATTGATCATGGCGCTGGCGCGGTTGAAGGTCGAACGCAAGGATGTCCCTGGCGCGCTGCAAGTGCTGCAGCAGTATCGACCTGCAGGCGGCGAAACTGCCGACTCTCTAGCGTTCCAGGCCGCCCTGCTATTGCGGACAAACAGGCCGGCTGATTCTGCGGCGGCCTACCGCGCAGCTTTGGCCCTGAATGGCGAAATGGGTACCTGGTGGGTCGGCATGGGCATGGCACTGGCGGAGGCCAAGCAGAAGGAGAAAGCCCGGGAGGCCTTCCGCCATGCCTTGCAGAACACCAACCTGACGCCGCAGATGGCGGCCTATGCCCAGCGCCAGTTGAGCGAGTAGCGCCCTCCTCCTTGTCCAGGGGCGCTACCCGTCCCGATCGTCACCCTAGAGCAGGCGATTCAGATCGTACTGCTTGAACCCCTCCCGCAATTGCTCCTTCAACTGGGCTGGTTGCCATGGTTTGGTGATGAAACGGAAGATGGCCCCTTCGTTGATGGCCAGCAGTATGGACTCGACATCTGCATAGCTGCTCATGGCGATCCGGACCGTGTCAGGGTGCAGTACCTTGACCTGACGCAGGAAGTCGGAGCCACTGATGCCGGGTAGGCGTTGATCGGCAATCACGACGCTGACCTGGTTGATCGCGAGGATATTCAGCGCGGCCTCGGGAGTATCGCAGTTAAGGATGTTGTATCCCTCCCGATGCAACTCCCGCCATATGACGGCATGGACCTTGGGCTCGCTATCGACCACCAGCAAGGTACGTGGATTGCGGTTCAGTGCAATCTTGGGCAGGCTCAGGCTACCGTTTTCCGCCAGCAATTCTCCGCAACTATTGGCCGGGAGCGGCGGGGAGTAGTAGTAGCCTTGTATCTGCTCGCACCCTGCCTGCAGCAGGAAGCCCAGTTGCTCGGCCGATTCGACCCCTTCTGCGATCACGCTGATACCCAGCGAGTGTGCCATGCTGACAATGGCCCGGGTCACCGAGGCATTGTCCATGTTCAGGTGCACGTCTTCGATAAAACTCTTGTCGATCTTCAACTGGTCGAAGGGGTATTTGCGTAGGTAGCTTAAGGCCGAATAGCCGGTGCCGAAGTCATCGATGGACCATTTCAGCCCGACCTCCTTCAAGGCGGTCATGATGCGTTGCGCCGTATCCACGTTCTTCATCAGCAGGCCTTCGGTGACTTCCAGCTTGATGTAGTGGGGTGGAACGGCATAGCAGGCCAGCGCGTCGACGATGTGCTGGACGATGCTGTGTTCCTGCAGGCTGTAGGTGGACACATTGATGGCAATCTCGCCCGGGTCGTAGCCGGCGGCGAGCCACTCCGCCAATTGCTGGAAGACGGTGTTGATGACGTAGCGATCAACCTCCCGTATCAGTCCGGACTCCTCTGCCACCGGGATGAATTCCAGCGGGGAAATGATGCGGTCCTCCATGCGCCAGCGTATCAGCGCCTCGAACCCGCACAGTGCCCCTGTACGAAGATCCAGTTGCGGCTGGTAGTACATGACCAGGTCGTTCTGGGCGATGGCACGGCGAAGATCACGCTCCAGGGCTACGCGCCGCTGGACCGAGTCATTCATGGTCAGATCAAAGCGGCTGGCCTGGCTCTTGCCAAGCTCCTTGGCCTTGTACATGGCGGTGTCTGCGTTGCGCAGCAGTTCATCGGCGTCCGCCCCGTCGGTGGGATAGAAGCAGTAGCCGATGCTACCTGAGACATAAAGTTCGATCTGCTCGGACAACTGGATGGGCAGGGCCAACTGGGCGTTGATCCGCTGCAGCGTCACATCGACCTCTGCCTCGTTGCGCGTTTCCGGCAGCAACAAGACGAACTCATCCCCGCCTAGCCGTGCCAGGGTGTCGAATTCCCGCACGCAGCCCTGGATGCGCTTGGCAACCTGCACCAGTAGCATGTCGCCGACCGAGTGACCTAGGCTGTCGTTCACATACTTGAAGTTATCGAGATCCAGGAAGGCCAGCGCAAACCGTTCTCCCTTGCGGTGGGCCTGCACGACGGCCTGGTGTATCCGGTCCAGCAGCAGGTTGCGATTGGGCAGTGTCGTGAGCGTATCGAAATTGGCCTGATGCTCGAGTTCATCCTGATAGCGCTTGGCTTCGGTGACATCGTTGAGCACCCCGACAAAATGGCTGATGCCGCCCTGGCTGTCGAAAGACGGGGCGACGCGCAGCTCGTTCCAGAACATGGAGCCGTCGCGGCGATAGTTGCGGAGCAATGCCTTGCCCTCGCTTCCCTGCTGGATGGCCCAGCGTATGCCGGCCAGTGCGACCTGGTCCTTGTCATTCCCTTGCAGGAAGCGGCAATTGCGCCCGGTCACCATCTCGGACTTGTAGCCGGTGATACGTTCGAAAGCCTGATTCACATAGACAATAGGATTGTCGGGCGCGCGATTGTCGGTGATGACGATGGCATTAACGCTGGCTTCGATCGCGCGGTTACGGATGCGGAGCTCCAGGTCGATCACCTGCTGCGCCGTGATGTCCTGCTCGACCATGATGGCGCCCTGGATGCGGTTCCGCTCATCCGCCAGTGGGACGACGGAATTGAGCAGTGTGCGTTTGGCGCCATCAAATGACTCCATATGGCGAACTTCATTATGAACGACGTCCCCCATTGTCAGCGCACGGTTCAGCGCCGTCCGCATCGCCTGCACGGCATCGGCGGATCCTTCCGGGAAGCCGCCCGCAGCCTGCTCTGGCGCCAGGGTGAAAGGGGCCGTGCCGCCCCAGATACGCAACGCTTCGGGATTGTGCAGCAGGATATTGCCGCGATTGTCGGTCACCCAGACACCCACTGGCAGTGTCTCGAGCACCTTGTGCATCAATGCTTCGCTGTGCCGCAACGCAACTTCTGCCCGCTCACGCTCCGCCATCTCGACTCGCAAGGCGCTCGTACGCTCGGCAACCAGGCCTTCGAGCTTGTCGAATAGTCGCGAACGGGTCAGTGCCACGGCCATCTGCTGCCCCAAGGCAGTCAATGCATTGAGCTCCGCCTCCGGCCAGGGGCTTTCTTCTTCATGCAGTACGTTCAAGGTGCCGACCAGATCACCGCCTAGCCAGAGCGGGACGCAGGCGTAGGTACCCTTGATGCCTTTGGCCGCTGCGCCCGCATCCACGATATTGAACGCGGAGGTCAGGCCATCGTGGCTGATGGCATGCAATGCCTGGCTTTCTTCGGCCGCTTCGGTCTGCAATGGCCCTACGTCTATGTCGCCACAGGCACCGGCATAACGTAAGGGCGAATCGGCGATGAACTTCTCCGCCAGCATCAGCCAGGCACCCTTGCAGCGCGGGAACGCGCTGAGGGCGGTCAAGGCACCGTCGATCAACTCCGGCTCGGTCTTGGTCTCGGTCAACCCCGCCGCAAAATGAAACAGGCTATCGAGCAGCGAATGGGATTCTGACAGCTCCAGATGCTTGGCCTGCAACTGGTTGTTGAGGCGTATGCCTTGTTCGTAGGTCGAGATAAGCAGGTCAAGAATCTGCTGCCGTGCTGCCGTGATGAAATGCCGCTCCCCCTCCAGGACGATCTCGACACCCATTGATAGCCGCTCGCTGCTCCGGAACTCGAGATTGGCCAGTAGATAGCGGATACGGGAGATCAGGTATTTTTCGTCGTAGGGCTTGATGATGAAGTTGTCGGCGCCACAAGCTAGCCCGTGCAGTACATCGCGGGGGTCGGACAGATGGGTGACGAGGATGACCGGCAGCAGTTTGGTGGCTTCGTTGGCTTTGAGATGGCGACACAATTCATAACCATCCATCTTGGGCATGACGATGTCGCTAACGATGACTGTCGGAAGGCGCTGCTCAATCAGGTTAAGTGCTTCCCGGCCATTGCTTGCCGTCCTGACCACGCAGCCGTGAGTTTCCAGCAGATCACGTAACTGTTCAGCCTGGGTCAGGCTGTCTTCCACTATCAGAATGTCGAATCCTCGCAGCATACCGACCACCCTCCAGACATATGTGTTCTGACCAGCTTTACCGAGTTTTATGTGCTACATCATGGTGTTAACGGTTCGGGCGATGCCTTGTGGCGTCAGCACAAAACAGGCGCCGTTCAACTCTATCGCAGCCTGCGGCATACCGGCGACGACCGACGATGCCGGTTGCTGCACTAGCGTCAGCGCGCCCAGCGCTTTGAGCCGGGTTATACCTTCCGAACCATCACGTCCCATGCCCGAGAGCAGGACGGCCAGCACCTGGCCACGGATGGCACTGGCCAGACTATCGAACAGATAGTCGACGGATGGTTTGGTCAGGGTACTGGCGGTACCGCTATCCAATATCAGGCGTAACTGGCCGTCCAGCCCAAGGTTCTGACCATCCGGCGCCACATAGATATGAGCGGGCACCGCCTTCTGACCATGCCCTGCCTGCCGTACCGGCAGACGGGTCTGGTCGGATAGCCAGGCGCAAAAGCTGTCGACGAAGCCGCTCGAAATATGCTGGACCAGCAGTATGGGCCAGGGGCAGTCCGTTCTTAGCTGGGCCAGAATGCCTTTCAGTGCGGCGGGGCCGCCGGCGGAGGCGCCGATCGCCATAGCCTTGATCCCACGCTGGCGCCAGAGCGCCAGGGCTTCGTGTGGCAGTTGGTCCACTTCCGATGCATTAACGGCCGGCTGGCTCACCTTCATATAGGCCAGATGCCGAAAGGTGCTGAGCAGGATGTCTGTCCTGGACTGGAAACTCGGGTCTACGGGGCTGGTTGGTTTGTCGAGGACCATGAGCGCGCCTGCCGCCAGGGCCTGCATGGCGGTCTCTACACCAGGCAGGTTGACTCCCGCCGTCACGATCACAATGGGGGTGGGCCGTATCTGCATGATGCGGCGAGTTGTCTCGAAGCCATCAAGCCCCGGCATATGGACATCCATGGAGATCAGGTCCGGCTGCAAACTGGGCAATTGATCCAGAGCATCCTGGCCACTGCTTGCTTCGCTCACCTGAAAGCCATCGCTCTCCAGAATGGCACGGAGCAGTTTTCTGATCACTATCGAATCGTCTATCAGCAGTACGTGCATCTCTGACTTCCCTTGGATGTCTGATTCGCTACAAGAGGCGCCTTACAGCCGCCAATACGGTGTCCTGCTCCAATCCACCCTTGACCAGGTAGGCATTGGCACCCGCTTCCAGTCCTCGTGCCCTGTCCTCTTCGGAATGCAGGGCGGTGATCAGTACGACGGGCAAGATATTGAGGGTCTTGTCTGCGCGAACCTTGCCGGTAAGCGTAAAGCCATCCATACGCGGCATTTCGATATCGGATACCAGTAAATCGAACTCGCCCTGCTTGAGCCGGTTCCAGGCTTCGAGGCCATCGTTGGCGGTCTGGACGTCGTAACCATCGGTTTCCAGCAGCGCACGCAGCAGTCCCCTCGAGGTAAATGAGTCGTCCGCGACCAGGATACGGGCCTTGCGCTTGGCCATTGTCATGCTGGTCTGACGGGGAACGAAGGCCATGCCAGCGCTCTGCAAGGCGCTCCGGTACAGGTCCTGCGGGTGCAGGACCGGCACCAGAGTCCCGTCACCCAAGACGGTGGCGCCCAGCAGGTTGCGAACCCGTTTCAGTTGCTTGCCCAGGGGCTTGAGGGTGATTTCCTGATCGCCCAGCAAGGTATCGACCTGCAAGGCGAGATACTGTGGTGAATCGCCTATCACCATGAGAACGACATAATCCGAAGGTACCTCCGGCATGTTCAGTTCCAGGACTTCCGCCAAGGACCAGACCGGCAGAAAGGTGCCATTGATGTCAACCGAGGCCTTGTTTTCGATCCGACCTATGGCGCTAATGGGCAGCCTTACGGTGCGCAAGACGGCCGTAGCGGGAACACCGAACAGGTGTTCGCCTGATTTGACCAGAACGACCCTAAAGGAGGACCGGCTCATGGGTAGCCGGATGGTGAATTCGGTACCTGCTTGTGGCAGGTTGGCCACCTCTACGCTGCCGCCCAGTTGTTCCAGCTCCTCCCTGACGATGGAGAGGCCCATGCCGCGGCCGGACAGGTTGGTCAGTTTGGGGCTGGTGGATAGGCCGGACTCGAAGATGAATCCGATGATCTGCTGGGTATCCAGACTGTTGTCGCCGACCTTGAGGAGACCGATTTCCTCGGCCTTGCGACGAACCTTATCGGCATTGATGCCGCAGCCGTCATCCCGCAATTTCAGACAGAAATGACTGGCGCTGTCCTGGTAGATGTCAATCTCGAGCTGCCCGGTTTCCGGCTTGCCCATGTCGCGTCGGACCGTGGGCAGCTCGATACCGTGGTCTATGGCATTGCGCATCAGATGCAGCAAGGGTGTGCGCAAGGCATCGAGTATCCGCTTGTCGACCTGCAGGTGAGTCGCGGGCAGCTTCAACAAGGCCTGCTTGCCGGTCTGCTGGGCCAGGTCCTCGACGAGTGCAGGCAACTCATCGAGCAAACTACGGCATGACATCTGCAGCATGTCATTGACCGCCCTGCTCAGCTCATCGCTCAGCACATTCAACTCGCCGCTCAGTAACGTACCACCCCGTTTCATCTGATCGGCGCTGGCATGCAGCTGATCGAGCAGATCCCGATTACCATCCTGCCAATCGAGGAGATTACGCAGATATTCCGGGCTGGGGGCCTCGCCGGCGTCCAGTTGTTTGCGCAAACGCTCCACGATGGCGGCGCTGCGTCCCCGGCGTTGCCATATTTCATCGAAACCTTGCAGCAAACCCTGCATGCCCGCTTGCAATGATTGGGCCTGCAGGCGTGCCTGTCTGAGTGCCTCGCTGTGATAAGCAAACTGATCACAAAGCTCTGCCCTGACCCGGATTGTCTGGCTGCGCCAGGCCGCGGTACGATCCCCTGCCGGTTCGGGCGGGCGGTCCATGACCGATGGCGGTGTTGGTGCGGATGGCGCTGCCGTAGGCATTGTCGGCAAGGGTGTGGGATTTGTCGGACCAGGCGTGGGATCAGGCTGCGCCGTAGCGACAGATGGCTCCGTTAGCGGAACCAGCGTGTCGCCAGGCGTTGATGTTCCGTCCTGCTGCATCTGGGCAAGTGCGTTGCATGTCCGTTTGACATCGCCCGCCGCCAGTTCCTCACTCGCCAAACCTCGCTTGAGTAGCAGCAATGTTGTCAGGGAGAGTCCCGCCATTTCGGGCCGGAATGCCTGTTTGCCGGTGCGCAGACTCACCAGCAGTGCCTCCCAGGCGTGGCACACCCTCTCTATATCGCTACGTCCGACAGCGCCGGCAGCGCCTTTGAGGCTATGCACCTCGCGAAATACCCGTTCTATGGATTCCCGATCCGGTGTAGCGACCTGCCATGCCGACAGGCTGGCATCCAGCGCGCTGATGCGTTCAGCCGCCTCTTCATGGAATGAGGCAAGCAAACTTCTAAGCAGCGCTTCCCGATCTATCGGCATACCGATTCCGTTCAGGTCTGATCGCGGGTTGGTACTGGGTGGGTCAAGTCAGTCAGCATCCTGTTGAACCTGCACGCTAGGGGCGGCGATCGCCAGCGCTGACCTGGGCGATCCTGAACTGACCTACGGCCATTTTCAGCCGACTCCCCAGGCCATGCAGGTCACGCGCAGATTGGTCCACCTGCTGGGCGCCGGCGGCGTTGTCTTTGCTGGTACGCCGGATGGCGTCCATGGCGGAGACCACCTGCTCGATACCCGCAAGCTGCTGCTGGCTGGTCGCGGCGATTTGCAAGGCGACATCGCCGGATTGCTCAACACTCTCGGACAATTCGCGAATGGCTTCGTCACTCAACCGGGTGTGTTCGAAACTGGTATCTACCGCCTTGCTACCTTGTTCTGCAGCCATGGCGGCGCGTGTCATGGCGCGCTGCACTTCCCCGAGTATGGTCCTTACCTGGGCGGTTGCCTGCTTGGATTGCTCCGCCAGGGCTTTCACTTCGAGCGCAACCACTGAAAACCCGCGTCCGGCATCGCCTGCCTTACCGGCTTCGATCGAGGCATTGACCCCAAGGAGATTGGTCTGCTCCGCGAGATCGTTGACGGTGGCGACGATGTCGCCGATCGCCTGGCTTTGCTCGCTCAGTCTCATCACGTTCTCCGCCATGAAATGCATCTGCTCGCGTACCAGCGTCATGCTGCTGAGCGTTTGAGCAATGGAACTGCGGCCTTCCTCCACGATCTGGCGATTGCGGCTCGCGGCCTCGCTGACCTCTGCGGCACGGTGATGGGCCATCGTGGCGGTCTGTTTCACCTCCTCGATGGTCGTAGCGATCTCAGTGATGGCGGTGGCGCTGTTCTGCGCACCGCCCGCCACCTGACCCGAGGTAGCAAGAATCTCCTCGCTTGCGCTTGCAATGACTACAACGCCTTCCTGTATTTCTTGTGCAAGCACGCTGAGGCTATCCACCATGCGACCGAACGAGATACCTAGTACATCCTTGTCTGATCGCGGGGCTGGGCGCTCGCTCAGGTCACCCTCGGCCAGCTTTCCCGCCTGTACTGCCAACTGTTCGAGATAATCTCCCATGCGGGCAAACGCCTGGCTGAGCTCACCGAGTTCGTCCCGACGATCAGTCAGTGCAGCCTGCCGGGGAATGTCGCCCACGCTGATCTGTCGGGCATAGCGGGTCAACAAGCCGAGCGGCTTTGCGATGCTATTGCTCAATGACCAAGCCAGCAGTGCAGCCAGTAGCAGCAAGGCGCCGCCCAAGCCGTACATCCGGAGCAGTTGCTGTTCGATCAGGTCAGCATTGCGCGCCTCAAGCTGGCTGATGCGCTTCCCGACCAGTTGATCCAGCTCAACCGCCAGTTGCCGTAGTTGGGTGACACGCGTTCCTTGCGCACCGGTAGCCAGCAAACGGGCCTCATCGAATTTTCCCTCAGCCAGATGCGGGATGATCTGGTGGTCGCGGACATCGACAAAAGCCAGCCATAGCTGCTTGACCTCAAGGACCAGCTTGCTGAGCTCCGGGTCGGTGGCCGCGTCGCTTTCCAAGCGCCGCAACGCCTCCACATCAGCATCGGTCAGCGCCTTGAAACGGGATGTGATGGCGGCTGCGCGGCCCGCATCCTGGGCCAGCAAGGCGCCCAGGACCTCGGAGCGTACATCGTGCATGTTGAAACGTATTTCCTTGAAATCACCGAGATCACGGTTGAGTTTGCTGATGGCGACGGTATTACTTCGCAAAGTCTGGACGCTGTCCTGTGCCAGATAAAGCAGGCCCATAAAGCCCAGTGAAATCAGGGCAAAGGCACTGAAGAGCTTCGTGGCAGTACGCAGGTTCATTAACCACATGAGCGTTCCTAACTGATTTCGTCAATGCGAAGTGCCGGGTCCATCAGCAGTCTGGTGCCATCCAGAATGGTCCAATGCTGGTCGCTAATACCCTTGAGCAAGGCGCGCCTCAATCCGGACAATCCGGTCATTTCGGTTTGCAGGCCGGCGGCGCTGATCGGCTGTACACCGATGACACGATCCGCAAGCAGGCCGAATTCCATCTCGTCGTTTCGCAGGATGAGCAGGTGATTCCGATCCGCCAGTCCACGTTTGGGCATGTCGAAAAGAACGCGCAGATCGACCACCGAGACGATACGACCCCGTACATTGACGATGCCACGCAGGAAGGCCGGTGTGCCGGGCAAGGAAGTCACGTGCCGCAGCGGCATGACTTCATCGACGTGGTGCATCTCGATGCCATAGGTTTCATCACCCAGCGTGAAGGCAAGTACGCTCAGCTGAGCCTGCGCCGCGATGCTGGGTATCGCTTCCCAGCTCTTCGAGCGTGCGTTCAATAGCTGCGCATGTTCTTCTGGGCTTACGTCAAAACCATGTGCAAGCTGCGTCGCCAGCTCGTCCAGCTGGTTACGCAAGCCCTGCCAGGAGATGCTTGCCGAGACGTCCGGTGACCCGCTCTCAGATGTACTCATCCCTGCTCCACCCTCAATGCAAGACAGAGTTGCCTCAATTGGCCGGCACTGAGCCCATCCCCTTCGTCGATCGGGGCATCGTCCTGCTGCCTTGCCAGCATTTGCAGGCATAGCCGCTTGGCCTTGCCGGCCTGTGCCTGTCTTCCCAACGTCACCTGTATCTGGGCTTCCAGGTAGGTGGCCAATACAAAATCGGGGTTCAGGTAGGCAAGTCGCTGCAGGTTGGACAATGCCGCTTCCAGTTGGCCTGATTCAAACTGATACAAAGCGAGCAGCCAGTAAGGTGTGGTGTAGAGCGGGGACGCTTTGACCATGCTTTTGCACAGCGTCTCGGCCTCCTTCATCTGGCCGCTGTTTGCCAAAGCTCGGATCGCCTCGATCTGCTGGCGCAACTCAGGTGAGTCTTCAGCGAGCGCTTCCCGGCCTGGCGTGACCTTGGCCGGCCGGTGAGGCGATGGCGGTGTCTTGCGTGCGCGTACCGGCGGGGGCGCTACGGGCCGCGGTGGGAGGGGGCGACGTCGTTCTGGTGGGAGGATGGCGGTGGGCGCTTGGACTCGCCTGTCGGTTACCGCGTAGCCCAAGCCCAACATTTCGCCATCCCAGCCCGCCGCGCTGACCAGACCCGCTTCTGCCGCAGTAAGAATCAGCCGTCCTTCCCGGGTCTTCAGGGCGACCAGCTTGGCTAATACCTGGGCAATGGCGGTAGGGGTGAAGTACATCAGTACATTGCGGCAGAGGATTAGATCAAAGCTGCCCCACTCATCGGGTGGCCCGGCATCGGCCAGGTTATGGACCTTGAATTGCACGCGATCCCGCCAGTACGGGGCCAACTGCCAACCCTTGCCACGCGGGGTGAAGTAGCGCTGCCGCCATGCCGGGCTGCTTTGCCGGAAGGCGTACTCCCCGAAGAGCCCCCGCTCTGCATGGGCAATAAAGGCAGGGTTGAGGTCGGTAGCCAGCAAGTCGATATGCCAGGCATCCAGCTCGTCTCCCAGCAGCTCGTGCAGGGAGAACAGCAGGGTATAGGCTTCCTCGCCGGTACAGCAGGCGGCGCTCCATAGCCGGAGCTGATAGCGGCCTTCGCTGCGCCGTCGCGCCAGCAAAGGCCGTAAAAAGTCTGCCTGCAGGGTGGCGAGTGTTTCCTGATCACGCTGGAAATAGGTTTCCCCGACGACGAGATGGGGAAGCAACTCGGCGAGTTGTTCGGTTGTCCAGTCGCGCTGGGTGCTGACGGGATCATCTGATTGGCTGGCAGCAAGGCGTAAGGCGGCGCGTAGTTTCTCTTCCTTTTCCCCACTGAAATCCAGCCCGGTATCCGCCGCCAGCTGTTTTGCCAGCCCACCCAGGGGAACGCCAGAACTTGCAGACCGGGTCATGGCTTCAGTGTGACGCATAATCAGCCAGAGCCTGAGTCAGCACGGCTTCGTCGGACCGGGACAGAAAAACCTCCATGTCCTGGAGGAGAAAGAGTCCGTCGCTGCCACGCAGCACACCTTTGATCACATTGGGGGCCATATGCAATGACATTGTGGAAAATAACTCGCTGCTGATATCGCAAACGGGATGGCTGCGGTCGACCGGCAGCATCAGCTCCCTTTGGGAAGTGCGAACCCAGATCCAGTGGGACCAACGTTGCAGGGGCGCGGCAGGCCAACCCAGGTGAGCGCAAATATCCAGTACCGGGAGCAACTGGCCGTGCACATTACAGATACCGGCGATGGCGGGAAGAGCTACGGGCAATGGCGTAGGTTGCAACGCAGGCAGCACGCGCACGACCTGCTGATGAGGTAGCGCGAAGCGCTGACCGCCCAGATCAAATGGCAGCACCGTATGGACAGATGCCATTGCATTCCTCCTGCGCCGAAGCGGCAGATACGATACGGGTTGGCAATCATTTAGCGCTACGGCGCACATTTGCAGCCAACTTCCAGAATTCATCCTAGATTAGTACATGCCCGTGTGCCGTGCTGTGCCATGCAAATATATTCTCCCCCTCCGCTGGGTAGAAGACATTTGCAAGCGGAACAGGGCAGTAATAAATACTCATCTTCGGCCGCCACGCGTAATGGTGGATTGATCGAAAAAATGGGTTCCTGCAATACAGGAGGATGCGTATGAAATGGACTGTAGGTCGTAAAATTACCCTGGGCTATTTGGTTGCTTTAATTGCAATCATGGCAATTGGTATAACGGCTTATCGAAGCCTTTCTTCCTTACTAGAAGCAACCAGTTGGCGAGCACATACTTTTACGGTGCTGGAAAATCTTGGCGAGATCGAGTCTTTGCTGAAAGATGCGGAGACGGGTCAGCGAGGATATCTGCTGACCGGCCGGGAGAGTTATCTCGAGCCTTATATGGCAAGCCTCAGGAAGCTTGCGGAGACCCAGGCAATACTGCGCCGATTGACGGTGGACAATCCGGCGCAACAACAGCGACTGGAGTTGTTGCAAAAATCAATGGCCATTAAATTGGCCGAATTGAAAAGCACGATTGATTTGCGTCGCGAGCAGGGATTGCAAGCCGCGTTGGCCGTGGTGCTGACGGACCAGGGCAAGCAGGAGATGGATAGAATACGCACGCATATTAAGGCGATGGAGCGTGCCGAAAACGCTGTTTTCAAGACGCGCGAGATTCAATTGCAGCAAAGCGCCGCGCTGGCGGTGGCCGTGGTCACCTACGGCATTCCCATTGCGATTTTGCTCGTGCTGGTAATCGGTACGTTGATCGCGCGCAATATCGCTACCCCGGTGCAACGTCTTGCCCAGGCCGCAGAGGCGATATCTCTGGGCGACCTGACGCAGGATCTGATAACTGCCCCGCGCAGTGATGAACTGGGTGTGCTCACCGATGCATTCGTGCATATGCGTCGATCACTGCAGACCAAGGCCGATGCGGCGACGTTGATTTCCAAAGGGAATTTGCGCGTCGAGCTCGCCGTCAATTCGAGCAAGGATGAGTTGGGCATTGCCTTCCAGACCATGGTCAGCCGCTTGCAGGAAGTCGTGGCCACCTTGCAGGAGAGCAACAATGTCATGACCAGCGTGGTGGGGACGGTACTCACCGGCGCGACCCAGGTTTCCGCTGCGGCGGACGAGACCGCTACCGCGACCAACCAGTTGGCAGTCACCGTCGAAGAGTTGCAACAGACTACCGAACTGACGACCCAACGCATGGGGGAGGTGTCACTCAACGCCCAATCCGCGGCAGCGATTGCTGGTCATGGCCAGCGTGCCGTGAGTGAGACGGCACAGGGAATGACTCTGATCCAGGAAAAGATGCTGGTGGTGGCCGAGCGGATCTCGCAGTTGACGGAGAAAAGCGTGGCGATCGGTAACATCATCAACGTGGTGAATGACCTGTCGGAGCAATCCACCATTCTGGCTGTCAATGCCAGCATCGAGGCCGCGCATGCCAGTGAACAGGGCAAGGGTTTCGCGGTGGTAGCGCAGGAAATGAAAAGCCTGGCGGAGCAGTCCAAGCAGGCTGTCAATCAGATTCGGGTCATCCTGCAGGATATCCAACATCTGGTGTCGGGGTTGGTAACAGCGACCGAACACAGCAGCAACGCTGTAGAGAGTGGTGTGCAGCAGTCTTCCCAGGCAGGGAGTGCCATCGCACAGATGGCTGATGCCGTATCCAGCAATGCCCTGGCTGCACAGCAGATTGCGGTGACGGCCAGCCAGCAGGCCGTTGGCGTGCAACAAATATCGGCTGCCATGCGGCATATTCGTCAAGGCAACCTTGAGAACCTGGCGAGCATGCGGGCGATCGAGCAGGCCGCACATGACCTGCGTCAGGTCGGTCTGCGCCTGAGCGGCACGTTGGATAGCTTTATCACTTGAAAGTCGTCATCCAGGCCGCATTGATATCCGATAGGTATTGCGGTCTGTTGGCGCCCAAGCGGTGCAAACCGCTGTCAGCTGCCAGCTTCGTGCTGCTCGGGCCCTGGGTGTAGAAAAGCGGGCCAGCAAGCCGGGTTTCCATGGCAGACCTTTGCAGAGCCGCCTCGGCTTCAGGGTTTGACCGGGCCGCGACGCCGGGCAACAATGTGGTCAAGGGCGCCTGCTCGCCTACAGGTTCGGGCTTGGCGCCTGAGCATGACCAGCAATCCAGCGCCGTACCTGCTCGGCTGCATTCAAGTGTTTTGAGGCTAACCATGCTGTTGATGATCGATAATCAGCATGCAAATCTACAAGTGTCTAGGCCTATCTAACTTCCCGCTTCAATTCCTTGCCTGTCCTTACTGAGGCGTCTAGTTCTGTCTACGAGCATCCAGTGACAGCAACAAAAAAAGGGGGTACTTTCGGGGGTACTAAATCGCTGATACCCCCAAAAAGTGCCACTCACTGACGTCAAAATCCGCCAGGCCAAGCCCCTCGAAAAGCAGTTCAAGCTTGCCGACGCAAACGGGCTCTATCTCCTCGTCAAACCGAACGGCGCGAAGCTGTGGCGATACAAGTACCGTATCGACGGGAAGGAGAATGTCTACGCCCTGGGCGACTACCCTACCCTATCGCTACTGGACGCACGTAAGGCCAGGGACGACGCTCGCGAACTGGTGAAGGCTGGCACGAACCCTGCGCACCATCGGCAAGCGACACTCGTTGACCAGTTGGTCAAGAACGCCAACACCTTCCAGGCCGTTGCAGACGAATGGATGATCAAGAACAAGGATCACTGGACCCCGCACTATCACGACCAAGTGAAGGCCGCGCTTGAAGCCAATGTTTATCCGAAGGTGGGGAAGTTGCCGGTGCGGAGCGTGACCGCGTCTCACCTTTTGGCGGTCATGAAGAAGATGGAGGATCGGGGCGCCAAGACGTTCTCACTGCAGGTACGGCAGTGGTGCTCGGCAATCTTCCGCTATGCAGTCGTCACGCAACGGGCGGATACAGATCCAGCGTCGGCCCTGAAGGGGGCAGTGAAGCGCCCGGAGGTCAACCACGCCAAGCCAATGACCCCAACAGATATCAGCGATTTCAAGGCGCGGATTCTCAGCTACGGCGGCAACCGAACAACGGTTATTGCGCTATGGATGATCCTGTATGCCTTCACGCGAACGATTGAGCTGCGCAAGGCGAGATGGGTCGATTTCGACCTTGAGAATGGGTTGTGGACGATTCCGGCGGCGATGATGAAGAAGCGCCGGATTCATATTGTGCCGCTGGCCAGCCAAGTGGTGGCGCTACTGCGGGAGCTGAAGCAGATCACCGGCTCGAACGTTCACCTGTTCCCCAACAACAAAGACCCCAAGACGGTGATGAGCGCAACGACGATCAATCGTGCAATTGAATATATGGGGTACGCGCCATCGACCTGGACAGGTCACGATTTCAGGGCGACGGGGTCAACCCGATTGAGGGAAATGGGATTCGATGGGGATCACATCGAGGTACAGCTGGCCCACCTTGAAAAAGACATGACAAAGCGGGCCTACAACCATGCAGTGTTTCTGCCGCAGCGCGTTGAGCTGATGCAGGCATGGGCCGATTACATCGACTCTCTGCCTGCCCAGAAGATCACGCCGCCTGTTGATGTTGTGGGTCATTCGACGAACCCTGCCGGCTAGCGTCGATTTTGCCCTTGATCCAGTCCTGAACCTCGGACTCTACCCAGCCAACAATCCGACCGAGCTTGATCTGTTTCGGGAAGCCTTCGCGGGCCATGAAGTTGTAGACCGAAGCTCGCGATACCCCCAGCAGGTTCATGACCTCGGGCAAGCGGATAATACGTTGTGACGCGGTCATGATCAGATCCCCATGCATTTTGAACTGTACGCGCTAGCCGGGTTGATACCCCGCGCGTTGTGTCGACTATCGGTCAAGGAAACCACCCTGGCACCCGGTACTGTTGCGCCGGCGTAGTCGTCGCCCTGGGCGAGTAGCGCCTTGATGCTTTCGCACTCTTCCGCTGTTGCCAGCTCCCAATATGCGCCCCTTGCAGTACCGGGTATTGGCAGCTTTTTCACCTGGCCATCATTCGCCATGCCGCCAAGGGCGTGATAGACCAGCGACAGACCAAGCTCGCAGTTGTCCCGGATCTGGGTAGCCGTTGAGCGGCCCAGCTTTTCCAGCACTTGCGCCACCACGGCGCGGGTTGTTTTGCCAGCGCTCACGCTGCGCCCTCCTCTTCAATTTCCCAACCCTCGGCCAGCATGCGATCGAGGGGCAGCAATTCAATCTCGTCTTTGATGAACACATCCAGCGTATCAAGCGGTGCTGAATACATTACGTCGTCGATAGGCCAGTATTCGGCCCCCAAAGTCGCCTGGATCTTCATCCCGATGAAGGGGACCGAAGGCAGCACCGCCTGTATCCGGACACTGATCGGCACGACGTGTTCGTTGTCTTCCAGGACGTCCGCTGGCAGGCACAGAGCATGCACATAGGTGATCACGCCGAATCCCCCATCCTGATCGCGAACACCTCTACCGGGCCTGGGCCGAAGAGCGGATGGGTTATGGTTATTTCCCGGTACCCGCGCCACGGCATTACGTGCCGGCGGCTGGTATCACCGCGCTTCGGGTAACCCTTGGTCACCTCGACCTCGTCGTAATGTCGACCTTCCAGGCGCTTCCGCCAGTAAGGAGTTTGCAGCCGGAATTCCTCGGGCTTTGTGCCGGCGACGATCTGGTCGAAGTACTCGGCCTTGAGTGGCAGCGTCAGACGGCGCTTCATGCTGCACCACCTTTCCGCTCTCCGGTTTGCTGGGCGATGGCGGCGCGGCGCTTCCACAGCTCCCATCCGAGAGCCAAGCGACGGTCAAAGTAAGAATCGCCATTTCTGGTGTCGGCCACCGACCCGCGTGGGAATTTGCAAATATCGGTTGCGGCATCCTCAAACTCCGCCCGCTCATCCCTCGGCGCTTCTGCTGGTGCGCGCTCAGGCTTTGTGGCGGCAGCGAGATTGCCAGATCTAAGTTGCTTGTATCGACCAATCCACACATCAGTCTGACTCCGTGGGGCCGTCTTTAGCGGGGTCGCCAGCACTGCCTCAACTTTGGCCCGTATCTCTTCGCTGGCACCTTCCAGCGGCACCAGTGCCAGGGCCTCGCGGGCGGCCTGTTCCCAATGCATATTCATGCCGCTTTCCTTTCCTCAACCGCCCCGCCCTGCACTACCCCGCCATCGATCCAGAACGCGGTCATGGTGTCCGGCAGATCCTGCGGCATGGCCTTGAGCGTGCCCAGGGCGATAATCGTGTCGAGCCAGCCTTCGTAGGCCACGCCGTCCAGCAGTTGGATCAGTTCGCCGCGGGCCGGTAGATCCAGCGTGTCGATCGCATCCAGTACCAGCAGCTTCAGCCCCGACAGCTCGGCTATCACCATCGCAATCAGTGCGTCACAGCGCCATTTTTCCGATACCGACAGCAGGCGATAGTCCCGGCCGCCGTAAGTCATGCCCATGCTCGCCTCGATCTTGACCAGCTCCCAGCCAGCCATGGCACTGCGGCCCATCAGCAGGTCATTGACCGGCTTCAGCGAGACCGCGACCAGCTCACCCGGGATGCCGTCCGGAGACAGCGCATCAGCTACCAGCCCCCACGACAGAACATCAGCATGGTGCGAGGCCGCTTGCTTGGTCTTCTCGTCGGCGGCATCGGCTACACGCTTGCTGGCTTCTGCCTCGCCCTTCTCGGTGATGGCCAGGGCCTTGCAGCGCTCGACCTCGGCGATACATGCCTGGATCTGGGTCAGCTCACGCTCAAGGGCGTCAATGTTCCCGTCCGGAGCTTCCATGCCGGCCAGCTCTTCAGCAGCGGCCTTTGCCTGCTTCACAGCCAGAGCCCGGTTCTCGGCCATGTTTTCCAGCACGGCCAGGCCCTTTTCGTACTCGGGCAACTTGGCGGCTGCGTCAGGGTCGCCGTTCGCTGGCCGGTACGCGGTGTCGTAGGCCATCAACGCGGTTCTGGCTTCCTTGGTCAGACTGTCGTCATTCCAATAGGCATGCTCAACCAGATGGGCCAGCTTGTGCATCAGCGGCGGACAGGGCTGCTTGATGCCTGCGGCGCCCTTGCGCAGTTCTTCAACCTTGGGCAGGTAGGCGGCCAGTTCAGCTTGTGCGATGACCAGCAGTTCCTCGGCCTTTGGCAGCCCCTTTGCAGCGGTGTGCAAGTGCTGACGGCGCACGTCGCCATCCTTCAGGCTCTGCAGCTTCTGCTTGGTCGCCCCCAGCTCTTCCCGATCCTTGCCCAGCTGCACGTCGAACATGGCTATGGCGTTGCGCTTCTCTTCCAGCAGTGCCGCGTCATAGGAAGGCTTCGGGGCGGCCCAGGTCTCGGCCTTCTTGTCGCCCCAGGTCTCACCAGTAACGACACGCCAGGCGGTCTTGGCGTCTTTGGCCTTGGTGGTGGCCAGCTCGCAGGCAGCCGGAAAACCCGAGCGCAGCATGGGCAAGACGGCCTCGACCTGGTCAACCGTAGCGCCCTTGTCGGCCAGGCGCTGGCGGACGTCGTCGGCGCTGACCTTGCAGCCAGTGATATCGAACAGCAGCGTGCGGCGAGTGTCCGCGTCAATGCTGGCGAATTTGGCGGCGTCCAGGGCGTAAGGGAGATACGCGAAGCCCGGTTCATTCTTCAGGCTGGTCATGGTGTTGCCGGATGGCAGCAACGCCGTCGCTACCTCTGTATTGCCGCTATACAGCGCAATCACACCGCTCTTCTGGCCTTCGGTGACCAGCTGCTGGTAGTCCTTCTTCAGCTTGATGCGAGTGGGCTCGCCGGTCAGCGCCATGGCGATTGCGTCGCGGATGCTGCTTTTGCCCGCGCCATTGCGACCGGCGAAGATGGCAACCGGCGTGCGGATGAAAGCATCAGCCCTGCGGATGCCCTCAAAGTTTTGGATCTGGATGCGGCTGATTTTCATGGTCATCTCGTCGTGTAGGTGGGGTACTCACGGTGCGCACTGCCCGCTTCTCGGGACTTCGGCCCATCCTGGGCTGATTGTCAGCAGTGCCGGAACTTCGCTGCGGCTTGCGCCTGCCCATCGCCTTCCGGCTTCCGCCGCTTTCCCCCATGATCGTTACTCAGGCTCGCCGGTCTTTGCCCAGACCTTGCGGGTACCATCGGTCGCTATCGGCGAAACGACCTTCTCCGCTTCCATCCTCTCCATCATGCGAGCAGCGCGGTTGTATCCAATCTTCAAGGTGCGTTGCAGGAAGTTGATACTTGCATCCTGCTTTGCGAGGATCTTCCGCTTGGCCTCCTCGTACAGATCGTCGTCTTCTTGATCGGTCGGCAGTGGGGCAACATTGGCGTCTGGCTCGGTACCACCTGCGCTGGCGTCGAATAGCGACGGCTGGTCGGGATCACCCTTGCACGCATCACCCACGTTCAGGTATCGCGCGCTATCCTCGATCACCACCATGATGCTTTGCCCGGTCACGTCAGCGAGGCGGTGCGCCTCTGGTGAGTTCGGGAGGGTCAGCTGGCATTTGACGCCGTCTTGCTTGAACTGGACCTGCTCAACGTGGGCGCGAAAGTTCACCCGGTCACCGCTAGCTATGCACTCAACGGCCGCCCTTACTGCGTTGCGGGTGTTGTCCGCGACTTGGCGCATGAAGTTCGCCTGCTCATGCTCTGAAAGCTTGTTCCAGGGCTCCAACAGGGTTTTGAAGGGGCGCGAGACTGTCTTGATCAGTTCGCCCAGCAGGAACTCCTCGGACAGAACCAGCGTTTCCTCCTCGTCGGAGAGTTCCGCACCGGCTTCGGGGTAGACAGCCGTCGCGATGCCGGTGCGGTCCTCGGCCTTGGGCAGATCAACGCCAGTGGCGGCGGTTTCGGTGTTTTGTTCGGTTGCAGCAAGCTCGGTCATTGTCGATTCCTATTGGTCGTTGATCTGTTGAAGGCGATTGTTTTGTGAGTCGCTGAGGTACATGCGACGGCCGAATTCTTTGAAGCGTGTAATCAGGTCAGCGACGAACTCCTCTTCCCAATCGGTCGAGGCGTTCATCTCCGCATCCTTGAGGACCGCCTCGAACTGCTCGGCGGTATACAAGTCCTGCACGCTCTGGCTGTTGAAGCGGTCGCCCATGGCTTACTCCAGGCTGCCGGTCGATGCGGTGCGACGAGGACGGGCCTGCGCCTGTTTGGCAGCAATTGCTGCCTCAACGCCCTGGCGCTCTTCCTCGCCCAGGCTGCGAGCGATATCGCGGGCCATGTCAAACTCGCCGGACTGAACGAAGCCGAGCGCTTCATCGACGGTGGGATTCTGGGTGCCGGTTGGTTCGCCACCCTCAAGCTCGCCGGTGAGCGGGTTGATTTCGGGTTCCGGCTTAGGCTCTGGCTTAGCTGTCGGTCGAGCGGGACGATTGGCTTCACGCTCTACAGCGCCGGACACGTCGCGCAGGCTGTCGGCCGTGACTGAGTAGCCGCCCTGCCCGTCTGGGGCTGCGTCGAACACGTCGCCAAGCTCTTCGGCAGTCTGCAAGCCCATGCCAAGCTCAGGGGCGTAAGCGCGCTGCCAGAAGGCCGCGGCGCGATAGACGAACATCTGATCGGGCATCGTGTTCCACTTCGAGCCGTTCTTGCTGCTCCAGCCCTCGGCGCGGACCATTGCCCAGGTCACCCAGATACCGTCTAGGCGTTCATTGGTGGCGCGCTCTACGGCCCAGGCGCGGCAGCCGTAGTCGGGTGAGTTGGGTTCACCCTTCCACTCATAGCGCAGCGAGGAATAGCGGCCGCACACGTTGATCGTCGCGATCAGGAACTTGGAAGACCAGCCCGGTGTTCCATGCACTACGTACAGGTTCTGCATGACCATCAGCGGGTTAGCGCCGATACGCTGGGCCATGTCCATGGCGATCATGCAGTTGGGCAAATTGTTCTGGTACTGCTTCGGGACCAGCTCGGACGAGGTGAACGCCTTGCTGATGCGTTGCAGCAGCTCGAAGCCCTGCAGGTCGAAGAAGCCCGCAGCAACGGCCGGCATGTTGGCGGCGCCGCCTTGCTTCAAGGTCTGGAGGTCGGTTTGGTTGCTCATGGCGGGCTTATCCCTTGAATTTGCAGGTTGGGTGATTGGGGCAATACTTCGGCGAACACAGGACCGACTTGGGATTCCCGTAGAACGAGCCGGCGTGAATCAATCGGCTGGCGTGCTCAAGCAGGCCGGGGCTGTCCAGGTCGCCGACAAGTGAATCGCGGGCGTTCTCTATCTCGCCGGTACCGACTCGCTGGGAGGTCGCCGTTTTGCCCGTCTGCAGGCCGATGATCTGGGCCGGGGCGGTCAGCTTCTCGCCGATCACGTACTCGGCCAGCAGCTCGTAAACGCCCATCTGGGGGCCGTGGCCTGCCGTCGCTACAGAGCCATCCGAGCCCACCGCACGCCCGCCGGTTTTGATATCGGCAATGCCCAGGCGGCCATCCTCAAGGCGGCGGATACGGTCAGTGGTACCCGTCAGTTCCAGCCCTAAGTCACGGATGACCAAGCTTTCGCAGCGGGCTTCTACGGCAACGTAGTTCTGGCGCGGGGCAATTTCGGCGCAGTAGCGCGAATGAAGAGCCAGCCCGACCTTTTCGGCATCCTTTGGGCTGCTGTCTTCCCAATCCACGGCGCCGTTTTGCTCGTCCTCGCCATACAGGGTGTCAACCAGCGTGCCGGCCGCATCGTCGGCGGTTATCGGCGAGCCCTTCAGGCGGGCATCGTCGAACAGAGCCGTACTTGCGTGTACTGCGGTACCCAGGCGGGCCGCACCGCTCGATGGCAGTCGAAGGCCCCGCAGGTGCTTCGCTTCCCAGCGGGCTGGGCAATCGAACAATTCAGCCAGCGAGCTGGCGCGGATAGTGACAACGGGCATGGGGAAATCAGCGCGAGCGTTCATTGCTGCATACCTCCTAGGGTTTCGAGGTCAGCAGCCGGCTGTTCTGCGGTGCCCTCCTCTTGGGAATCAGGACCGGGCGCAATAGCGCGCACCTGGTGGAAATGGCCGTAGTCCTCGCAGGTAGGTACCTGCGGCCACAGATCGAAGCGATCGAGTTCGGTCAGCATCACGCTGCCACCTCGTCAGCAGGCCGCGCCGCGTCCACAGCCGCCGTAAGCAGGCCATGGGCATCGAGGGCAAGCTCTACCTTGTTCTGAGCCGTGGACAGGGCCATACGGGCGGCGCGGACGCGGCCCAGCAGCCAAACATCAAGCGTGCCGCTTTCTGCCGCTGCATCGAGGGCGGACACGGCGCCGGACAACTCCAGGGCAGCCGCGCGAAGCTCAGCAACCAGCGGCATGGCCGGGTCCAGCGCCTTCAGCGTGCGGGTTCGTTCCAGCTTCGCAGCCATACGGGCCAGAACGATTTCCTCAACCACGTCGGTGCTGTTGTAGAGGTACATGTCGGACAGGAAGGGCCAGGCCTGCTGCAGATGGACAGCCATGCCCTGTGCGGCGGCGAACAGGATCTGCTGAGCCGGGTTAGCCATGGCGGCGGCTCCCTGGGCGGCGACGTTCGATCAAGGCAACACCGTTGATCATGCGGCCGACGCAGTAACCGGGCGCAGGGATGCCAGCAGCAGCAAGTGCGGCAGCGACCGTGCGCGAGTCTGTCGGATTCACTCGGATTGAGACCATTTCCCTACTCCCCTTCAGTTGGTTGGTGCTTTTGCTGGCCGGCTCACCTGAACCGACCCGAAAAAGCCGCCGCTTGCGCAGCGGGTTAAGTGCTCTTTTCACGGAGCGAGGGAGGAAGTCGGGGTCAGTGAACAGCGCGCTCGTAGGCGCGGTAGTCGGCTTGCTGGTCGGCCTCGTCGGCCTCCTCTTGCAGCACTGCGCGGACGGCGCTGGGGCGGTATTCGGTGTTCAGCAGCTTGGTCAGGTCGTCTAGGGCTGCGAGGCGGTCATCTTGGGGAGCAGTGCTGACGGACAGAGCAACCAGATTGCACAGGGCTTTCAGGGTGACGTCGTTCATGTTGCCCATGGCGTCGAACAGAGCCGCACCATCGCCGCGCATGTCTTCGAGCCGACGCTCGACAGCCGATTCCAGCATCTGGTCGTGGCTGATGGCAGCGGCCTGGCGGGCTACATCGGCGATCACTGTGCAGTTCAGTTTGGCGTTCATGGTTTTCATCCCCGTTTGGTGTTGTCTTGAAGCGATTACACCATTTGGTGATTCACAAGTCAACACCGTTTGGTGATTTTTACGCCATAGGCCGCTGTGCTAGCGTTCAGGCCACGCCAGTGCTTGAGCCTGGACAGATAAGAACGATCAGGGAGTAGGAATGAAGGAAGTACGAATTGCAGCGATCGCGCTCGCGACGCTGCTACTTGCCGGTTGCAGTGATGAGCCGAAGCAACCGCCGAAGACAATCAAAGAAATCAGCCAATACATCACCAATGTTCAAGAGCTGGACGGTGGTAAGACTCTGGCTGTGTCAATTACTAACGAGTCAGTATTTGCTGGCGGAAATGCCACAAAGGACGTGCTGTCAGGCTTGAAGGCTCACTTCCTGAATCTGGCATTCGAAGAAGTAAAGGTGACACTTGTCGGGCAACTGGTGGATAAATATGGGAAGGAATTTAACCAGCCAATCTTGGTGCTCACTTACCCGCGCGCCGAGCTGAACAAGATGGAGTTTAAGAATCTCGTAGGCTGGCAGGTTCTCGATCTTGCCCAGGTAACCGTCCTACCCCCTTCGGGATTTGGCGTGGGTAGAGAGGCTTGCAAGGAAGAGAACATGGCCAAATTCGCGCCAGGCTTTTGCGAGCATTTCCAATAATTCGGGAGACAACGCTGTGACTCGATTTTTTGCTATAGCCGCCGCTGCGGCCCTTCTCGCCTTCACCCTCCCCGCCGAGGCCCGAGGCCGTTCCAGCGGCTCCCACGCCCACTACAGCAACCAGGGCGGGCACTATGCTGGCGGCAAGGGCAGCTCGCACAAGGGCGGGGCGTACAAGAATGCCCGGACGAATAACCACTACACCAGCCATAAAAAATGAGGGGCCTTGCTGCGAGTGGGGGCTTATTGAAGGTCAAATTTAAGTCATTCTGGGCAGCAGTTAAAGCAAACTGGATAGAGGTCTTACTTCTCGCCTTAGCCGCCACTTCCGTACTGTTATCGGCGATTGCTGCTACTTATTGGCCGGAAAAGATGCTCTTTGCCAGGTCGGGGGCATTACTTGTTCTTCTACCCGCCATTGTGGACTACAGACTGGGATCACTTATGAAAGCGGAAATCAGCAGAGCTTCAATTGTTGCTGCTCTGGGATATCCAACGCCGGTTTCATTGACTACTGGACAGCAGTGGATTGGCCGTTTTTCACATACCTTCATTGTAGTTGGTACATTGATATGGGGTTATGGCGACCTGATATTGAACTGAGCCCTAGAATTGAAGAACCCGCCAATCGGCGGGTTTTTCAATGGTCAGGCCTGCTTCTTTTTCGTCCCGGACGGCGCTTCGATCACCTCGGCCTGAGTTTTCTTCGCCGGAGCGGAAGGCTTGGGGATCAGCATCTTGCTGACATGGGATTGCCACAGTCTATGCACCGCCAGTTCTGCCGTCTCATAGCGCCACGGCGTACTCTCACCGTAAACCACCGCTGACGGTACCGGGCTTACTTCGTCACCTTGGTCCAGTGCGTGCCTGGTGCGCTTCATCAGGTCTTCCAGATGCGCGACCTTGCCCTTACCTAAGATGGTAGTGAGTGGCGCCAGGCTGGCAAAGTCGTAGAGATAATCTTTGTGGCCAGGGCCATCGACCCGGACAACCACGCCGCACGGGATCTGCTCAGCACTATTGCCTTGCGGGCGAACGAATACACCCCAACAGACGCCATAGCTCCAGTCAGCTGCGTCAACATCGTCTTCATCATCGCCGGCCATCAGTTCCAGGCGTTCAGCAAGGTTTTTACGAACGGGCATGTCTTTCCCCGATCCACTCGATACCCGCACGGGCTCGCATGGTTTCAAGCGCTGTTGTCGCAAGTCTGAAATCGTCCAATATTTCTACCATGTAGGCCATCAACCCTTGTTCAACGCTTTCAAGTGCCTCTGTGTGACCCAAAGCGATGTTCAGCAATTTGTCTGCATCAGCCTTATTCAGCAACGGACCCAGGGCTGCCCTCATGAGCTTGTTATATATCTTGGCGCTACGCTTGCCGGGCATCAGTTTGCCCAAAGATTCTAAGGTCCAATTGTCTCCCCCGAGCCAACGGCCGCCATCTATTGTGGCATACGATATGCCTCCATCATACTTGAATACCTCTATCAGATTACTCAAGTTACTGTCGTCGTTTGCGCCCCATTCATCCAGCGCAATGGTCGGATAGAGATTCGCCCACCGCGTCATGTTGGGCCGGACGCCAAGCGTCTTGGCGCCAACAATGGCCACTGACTCTCCCGGCACTTCAGATGTCGCGAAGCAAGGTACCAGATTGCCCCAGGTCTCGCGCCAGTCAACCTCTGGGAATATTGCCTCCCAGCATTCCACTGGTGCCTGTACCAGCCAAGCATCTGAGGGCTGATCGATCCGCAGGGATGCCGCAAGTATCCAACGACACACCTCGCCGGCCAGGCTGGACGACTCTGGAGGATAGGCTTTGATGAAGACGGTTCGTATGGTCCCGGCTTTGTCGGTGATTTCAGCTTTGGCTGACCATCCGCTAAATCCTGTTTGGGCCTGAAAAATGCGATTTACCTTCCGGCTCTTGATGATGCCGATAGGTCGATAGGGGGAGAAAGTCATTAATACGGCGGGGAGACAAGCGAAAGGGTGAGCAATCTACTGACATACTTGTGAGAATCAACAAGTAGACTTGTTTGACCGATGAACGGTAGGCGGTTGCAATCCGCCTATGAGTATCGGACAACGAATAATCACAGCACGTACAGCTATCGGGTGGTCTCAAAAGCAGCTGGCCACCGAGCTGGAACAGCGCGGCATTATGACCCAGCAGAACCTTTCCCTGCTTGAAATCGGGAAAGTACGTACAACGACCAAATTGCCGCAGATATGTGACTTGCTGGGCATCTATTTGCAGTGGGCGCGCACTGGTGATGGCGCTATGTGGGTCGGTGAAACCGTTACACCTGCCCTGCCCGTCCGCCTCATGCCCCTGATAGCCAAGCTTCAGCAGCTGGACGAAGACCAAAAACTAAGCCCGGAACTCGTCCGGGCTCTTCTCGCGGTCGCAGATCTGGCCTGCCCGCCTACTTCGTCCGCCTTTTGAATACGCCTGGGTCTGGGTTGTCGTCGTCTGATTCACCAGACGGCACCTTGGCCAGCTCCTGCAGCGCTTTGTTGGCGGCGGCGACATTCTCGTCGCTTGCCTTCGTAGGCTCAGGGGCATTCGGGTAGATATCTCGGCTGCTGACCAGCGAAGGTTCTCCACCCAACAAAAGATTCAGTGTCTCTTCGCGTGTAAGAGGGGTTGGGCGTTTGCCGGTCTTCGCCTCAATAAGCGCGTCGACCATCTTCTCGACCACTGTACATATCTCTTTATCGAGCAGCTTCTGCTGATCGAGCTTCAGTATCCAATGCGCCAACAGCAGCCCAGGCGTGGAAGCTTCGGTGATGGCCCTTGGTTTTCGCGCTGGACTCTCAGTGGCATGAGCTTGGTTTTCAACACGCCCTTCAGTATCAACATCAGTTCGATCAAGCCAGCCAGCCTCTAAGCCAAGTTGCTGCTCAAAACTACGCGCAACTTTCTCCCCGAACGACTTTCGGCTGTCGAGCATATCTGCAATCTGTGACTGAGAACGCGATACCCGAGTAGCAAAACGGGTGACGTTTCCGCCATCCATTTGTTCGACTAGCGCGCGTAGGCGCTTCCTTCTGTTGTCTGCTGGGGTCATGCCGGAATTTGAGCAGTTATACACCATATGGTGAAATCCCTGAATGGTGTTGATTGCTAACACCGATTGGTGATAATCTGGCTTCATGACTCTCAAATCCTTCCTTGACAAGCTGTCCCGCGACCAGCGCGAAGCGTTCGCCGAGCAATGTGGCTCGAGTGCTGGTCACATCAAAAACATCGGTTACGGCTACAAGCCCTGCGCGGAAATCCTCGCCGTCGCGATCGAGCGTGAAAGCCAGTACCAGGTCACCCGGCCGGATCTGCGCCCATGTGACTGGTGGCTGATCTGGCCCGAGCTCATCCCGCTGTACACCCACCTTTTGCCATCCGACCACCCCGAGCACCGGGCCGCGGCGTGAGGCACTTCAAACAAAACCATCCTGTTTCACATTGAGGGGAATGCCATGTCTCGCGCTTGCAAGGCCGAGTACCGCAACGAGGCCAAAACACGTCTCAACGACACCACCTATGACGCCCTGCAGAACTACAAAGCCCTGCACGGCCTTCAATCGGATAGCGCTGCCATGGCGCACGCCCTGGAGCGGTATCTGTTCGGTGCTGTAGGCAGTCTGCCCAGAGCCCTGGTTGATGTCAGTGCCCGTCCGGCCAAAGTTGGGACGGAGCGGGCCGCATGACCAAGGAAGCTCAGAAAGTCCGAACCCAGCTACCTGTAGACCTTCCCGCGCCTGAAGCGGCTGACCTGGCTGTGAAAGCTGCCCAGGAAGGAATCTCTACGCCTGAACTGCTGGGAATCCATGTTTTACGCAGCGCCTACGGTGTTCAGCACCCTGAAGTGGTTGCCTACGAGCGCCGGGCGAAGTCGGGAAAGCGAGGGACGTAATGGGACGCGCTGGCGCCTATTACAACGAGATCGACCCGTACGCCGCCCAATGGCTGCGCAACCTGATCGCCGCGGGCCATATCGCGCCCGGCGACGTAGATGAACGGAGCATCGAGGATGTTCACCCAGACGACATTCGCGGATACACCCAGTGCCACTTCTTCGCCGGCGTGGGCATCTGGTCCTACGCCTTGCGGCGTGCCGGCTGGGCCGACGATCGACCTGTTTGGACCGGTTCCTGTCCTTGCCAACCTTTCAGCTCGGCAGGCGAAGGACTTGGATTTGCTGACGAGCGGCACCTTTGGCCAGCGTTCCACCACCTCATCCGAGAGCTCCGCCCTTCAGTCGTCTTTGGAGAGCAGGTTGCGAGTAAAGACGCAGGCCCTTGGATCGACCTTGTACAAGATGACCTGGAAGCAATGGCGTACGCCCTCGGGGCGGTTGCGTTTCCGTCTGCGGGCATCGGTGCCCCGCACATCCGCGACCGACTCTATTGGGTGGCCCACGCCCACAGCCGCACTCGCCGACAAGGGCGTACGGACATTCGAGGGAGGCTTGCTGGAAGCGATGCGAAACCACGGGCCGGACTTAGCGGCGGTAGCCTGCTTGTCGGGTTGGCCGACGCCGAATTGCCCAGCCCCGCACGACTCGGACCATACGGCGGGGAAAGCCCGGCCACGTCCAGGCTACGGGATGGATCTGCCGATTGCATCGGATCTTGCAGGCTGGCCGACACCACTAGCGGGGAATCATCGCCCGGGGACCGAATCGCGCGCGTTCGAATTGGATCGCAGCAATCTACAGGACAGGGTTTGCCTAGCGGGCTGGCCGACCACTACGGCCTCGGACAGCAACAGGCACCCTTCGCAGGAATTCCAGACAGGCAATGTGACGCTGAATCATGCAGCCGTGCTCTCGGGATGGCCAACTCCGACTTGCAATGCGAACAATCAGCCGGAAACAAACCGGGGGTTGGAGACGCTTGGCGGTCTGACGAAATTAGCGGGCTGGCCGACTCCCAATTGCTCACCGGATGCACCCAACATGAGCACGAATCGCGGGGACGGCAGCAGGGCCCGGTACACGCTTCAAAGCTTGGGGGCTATGTCCAAGAGCACATTGCCGGCCCGGTTAACGGCCTCTGGCGAGATGCTGACTGGCTCTTCTGCCGGGATGGAAAGTGGCGGCCAGTTGAACCCGGCACATTCCCGTTGGCTCATGGGGCTACCTCGCGAGTGGGACGACTGCGCGCCCACGGAAACGCCATCAATGCTGAAGCGGCGGTCGCGTTCATCGAAGCGTACGGCGAAGGGTTGAAGGCATGACGCCCCTTACCCCCTCAAACTGCGACCTTCGCGATTTCGCCTTCATGCCCCTGGACGTCGTCCGGCTGCGCGATAGCGATCTGTCCGCGCTGTCGTCCGGAGACGAATTCCGGGCCGCTGTGCTGCTCTGGTGTGCCTCCTGGCACCAGACCCCCGCCGCGAGCCTTCCGGACGACGACAAGGTGCTTTCCCAGCTCGCTGGCTATGGTCGCGTGGTGAAGGAATGGAAGACGGTACGCGACGGCGCCCTGCGCGGTTGGATCAAGTGCAGCGATGGCCGGCTGTATCACCCTGTTGTAGCCGAGAAGGCGAACGAGTCCTGGCGCGCGAAGCTGAAACAGCGCTGGACGACCGAATGCGCTCGCATCAAGAAGTACAACCAGCGGCACGGGACAGAACACCCCTACCCCGAGCTTGACACCTATCTTTCCGGTTCCGAGTCCCCGAATTGTCCCCAGGGACATGGCGACATTGTCCCCGAAGACACGCCCCCCATGTCCCCGCAAAGTCCCTCGGGAAACACCATCCAAGGGACAGGGATAGGGACAGGGAGAGTATTAAAGACAAACAGTAGTGATAACGACGACGTACTGGTTAAGGGCGAAAGCTCGCCGTCGTCTCGCCCTGTTGACCCCATCACCACCCGTGCCATCGAGCTGACCACCCTGCTTCGTCCTCGCGGTGCCAGCCTGCAGCACGCTGACCCCAACGTGCGCCGCTGGGCTGCTGACGGCATCACTGACGCCGATGCCCTGCGGGCTCTGGAAATTGCCCAGGACAACCGAGCCAAGACCGGCAGCACCCAGCCGATCAGCTCGGGCTACCTGACCCCGATCATCGCCGAGATTGCCGGCGGGCAAATTGTGAAGCCCTTCACACGGACACCTCACGGCAGCGCTGGCAATGTGAACCGGCAAGAAGCCCAAGAGCAACGCAACCGAGATGCGCTCAAGGACTGGACCCCACCCGAATCGACAGGAGACCGCTATGCAACAGAGTGATGCCGCCCAATTCCGCCAGCTTCTGGCCGACGTCATGGGGTTCTATCGCCAGGACGTGAGCCAGTTCACCGCGAATGTCTGGTGGCAGGCTATGAAGCCGTTCGAGTTCCAGGCGGTAGCGGATGCCTTCAACCGCCATTGCATCGACGCTGACCGTGGTCAGTGGGCACCGAAGCCCGCCGACGTCGTGCGCCTCCTTCAAGGTGGCAGCAAAGACGGCGCCGCAGTTGCATGGGCCAAGGTAGACCGCGCTGTACGCTGTGTCGGCCCGCACCGGTCTGTTGTGTTCGATGACGCGATCATTCATGCATGCATCGCCGACATGGGCGGCTGGACCGCCTTCGCGACGGTGACGCTCGACGAGTACCCCTTCCTGGCCAACAAGTTCCAGACGCTCTACCAGGGCTACCGCCAGCGTCCGCAGCTGCCACCCTTCCCGCCGGTGCTGATCGGGTTCTGTGAGGCCGAGAACGGCATGGAGGGGCGCAAGAGCGAATCGCCGATGCTGCTGGGAGAGCCGGAGAAGGCCCGTTACGTGATGCTGAGCGGCAGCGACAAGGCAGGGCTGCAGGTCACCCGCCTGACCGACCATATGGCCGCTGCAAACGTCGCCTTGTTGCCGAACCAGCGTGAAGAGGTGGCCGCGTGAGCTGGAAGCGTGCATCGGATCACAGCATTACGCGGGATGGCTGGACGATCTGCAGGGTCTCGCCTGCAACCACCGCAGCGTTCTGGCTGTTCGCCCCTCGCGGTAAGGACAACTTGCCGGATCTGCGGGGGACCTTCGACACAGCCGACCAGGCGAAAGCCGAGTTTGACCGCCTGAACCCGAATTCACCCCATGCAATCGCCCAGGAAGGGAACCCATGACCGCAGCGATCACCTTCACCGTTCCCGGCGAACCACAGGGCAAGGGGCGGCCCCGGCATGTCACCCGTAAGCGCCGGGACAAGTCCACCGGCAAGATGGGCACCTACATGGCGACCATCACGCCGGCGAAAACTGAAGCCTATGAGGAGCTGATCAAGCAGGTGGCGGAAGCGGCAATGGTTGGCCGCGAGCTGATCACCGGTCCTGTGGCCATCCGGCTTGAGGCCCTGCTCCCAATCCCGCAGAGCTGGTCGAAGAAAAAGCAGCACGAGGCATTGATCGGCATCCTGTATCCGACCAAGAAGCCCGATTTTGACAATGTGGCAAAAGCCATTTCTGACGGCCTAAACGAGGTTGTTTTCCATGACGATGCGCAGGTAGTGGATGCATACATCTGCAAGCGCTACGCCGAGACGCCAGGCGTGCGCGTGACCGTGACCGAGCTGGGAGGTGAAGCATGATGCGCGCCGTGCTGTACACCAACGACCTTGAACCCATCACCGTTGTCGAGCTGTCCGAATTCATCTGGAGGATGCTCGAAGAGCGTGGTTTTGCGAGGCTTGCCGTACCAGCCCCGCCCTTTGTCATCGGCCCACCAACTGGATCGCCAGATCGAGACGCCTATGCCCGAGTAGTTACCTTGCGTGCCTTGCCCGCCATGCATGGCAACGCTCGAACTCTGCTGCTGGTCACGGGTGACGATGAAAGCGCTTTGCTTCTGCAGGCGGCTTTCCTTCCTGGCCAGTATGGAGCGGTACAGGAACGTAAGGCCACGGCGTTCGCTCGCGGCGTTTTCAATGCTTTGACGCAAAGGGGGCCGTTTTGAACCGCGCCATGTTCCGCAACGTTGACCACGCCATACGCTTTGCCTACGCCATGCGGGAGATACCGGTGGGCAAATTCTGCAACCTGGCCAGCCTGTCTATCGGCCTGGGCAGGAACGGCGAGCTGGTCGCCGAGATGCTGCCGGGCGGTTACAGCGACATGGACCCGCACGACTGGCACGCGCAAGCCGGCCTGATCTGGACCCGCCTGTATGGCGGCTACATGGGAAGCGAGAAGCGCAGCGGCCTGCCGTCGCCCCTGCGGGACTTCGTAACGGTGCAATACGGCTGGGGCCAGGTCCGGGCCGTCAGCATGTACGGCGTCGCCAAGTACGTCGGCTCGCGCTGTGGCAGTGACCTGTCGGCCGGGCTGATGGCCGATATCGTCGGGCGTGCCTCGGACAAGCTGCGCGGCCTGGGCCAGACCAGCCGGTCCAAGATTGCCCAGCATCATCAGGCCTCGCCCAAAACGGTGCGCTGGTGGGAGGAGAAGGCCGAGGGGGTGTTGATGCAGCTCTACGCCGACCTTGAGCGGGCGCTGGGGCCGGAGTGGGAGGATCGGGGTCTGATTGAGGCTTTCGAGATTCAGGCCGCTTGACGCAAGGGCAAACTGTCCCTACGATTTCGTTAACTTGCGGTTTCGTGCGCCCTAGCCCACAGACTCAAGCTCAAACGCACAGACAGCCCTGCCTCTTCGGACGCGGGGCTTTTTGTTGCGAACTAACTCCAGGCTGTGGTGACATTGAGCCTCCACAAACCGAGGAGGAAACCATGGCTAAATGGGACATTGCAGAGTATGCGAAACGAGGCGCTGCAATTGACGAAATGCTGACTGCAACTATGCGGCTTCTGGCTTCAAGTGATATCGCACCATCCGCTGTTGTGGAATACAAACTAGTTGACGGGGATACAGGGCTAACTGCGCTTATTCACCATGTGCCGGTACGGACATCACTTTCCCATGTCCATAACGTCCGGGAAAACGGTGACATAGAACTGTTGGGCAGGATTGCCTTCCTCACTGGGCAAGAGGAAAACCCATCCTTGTTACATCAAGTATTTGTAACAGGGAACGGGGATATCAAAGTCGGAACAGAGTGGCTCCGTTATCCAGACCCTTCCCATCGTCCAACTATCAAGCGAAATCTGTCACTCATTCTTGCAAACGAGATCCTTGAGGGTCTCTCGCAAACTGAAATCGAATAGCTGAATTCCGCTCAACTACATCAAAGGCCGGGGAAACCCGGCCTTTTGCTTTTGCGCTGCAATCATCACCCGACGCCTACCGTGGGGAAACGAGGCTGCAATCCATGGGAAGTGCCGGGTAAAACCGGACTCCTTCAAGCAGTACCCAGGGGATTGTCGACTGGCCGGCGTAAGCGGCTCACCCATTCACGCCGCCCTTTTGACAACGAAAGGGGGGCGATCCATACCGGTAGCTACGATTCGCTGCCCTGACCACTCCCCCATGTGACCTAGAGAGGTGCGACATGGCCCACTGCGGAGCCAAAACCCGCAATGGGGACCCATGCGCCGCGCAGGCCATGAAGAACGGCCGCTGCCGTATGCACGGCGGCACTGCCACCAAGACCCATGCGGGGAACTTGAACAACCTGAAGCACGGTTTCTACTCCGACGCCCTGCTGCCCGAAGAGCTGCCGCTGTACCAGCGCGCCACGGTCGGCAGCCTGGACGACGAAATCCGCCTGGCTAAGGTCAAGCTGCATCGGTTCGTGCGCCTGTCCGGCAATACGGACCTTGAAGAGCTGATTGACGGTGCTGTATCTGTGGTCAAAAAGCGCGGCGCGCATCCGAAGTTCGGCGAGTTCGACGAGACCGAGATAAAGGCCGCCGCCCCGAACTACTCGGATCTGATCCTCAAACAGATAGACCTGATTCGTAAGCTCGAGCTGGCGCGGGCCGAGCTGGAAAACGCTGGCCTTGCTGCTCGCCTGAAACAGGCTGAACTGCAGGAAATCAACGGCAAGAACGGTGGCGGTGGCCCTGTAACCAGTATCGCTATCCGGGTGGTCGGCAATGGGTCGTGAAATCGAAATGACCATGACAGAACCGCAGTTTCGGTTCTGGTCGCTGACCGACAAATATCCGGCCTTTGTGGGCGGGTTCGGTACTGGCAAGACCGAGACGCTGGCGAACTGTGCCCTGCGCGACGCTTTGGAGGCCACTACAGGCCTGATAGCCCTGTACGAGCCCACGTATGACCTGGTGCGCCTGATCTTGGCGCCACGGATGGAGCAGAAGCTTTCGGATCTAGGCATCCGGTACAAGTACAACAAGCAGGAAAACATCATCTACGCCAGCTCGGGCGGCTGTGGTGACTTTGTGATGCGGACGCTGGATAACCCGGCGCGCATCATCGGTTACGAGTCGTACCGGGCCCATGTGGATGAGATCGACACGCTCAAAGAAGAGCACGCCATGCTCGCATGGCAAAAGATCATCGCGCGAAACCGGCAGCGGCCGCGGGGCTTGGAAAACCCTTTCAACCGGGTGTCCGCTTACACCACGCCTGAAGGCTTCCGGTTCGTTTACAAGACCTGGGGCAGGAATCCCAAGCCGGGTTACGTGATGGTGCAGGCACCGACCTACACCAACCCGTTTCTGCCGCCTGACTACGTGGAAGCGCTCCGTTCCAGCTACCCGCCGCAACTGATCAATGCCTATCTCGAAGGCAGGTTCGTCAACCTGGCCAGCGGTTGTGTGTATCCCGAATTCTCGCGCCAGTTGAACCATACGGACCTCGTAGAAGCTCCGTGCGAGCCGTTGCACATCGGCATGGACTTCAACGTCAACAAGATGGCGGCGATTGCCCACGTGGTGCGGGATGGCCTGCCGCGCGCAGTGGGTGAGCTTACCAAGGTCCGGGATACGCCAGAGATGGCGCGCCTGATCAGGGAACGCTATCTGCTGAAGGGTCATTCTGTGACGGTGTACCCCGATGCCAGCGGGCAAAACACCAGCAGCAAGTCAGCGTCCACGTCTGATCTGACCATCCTGCAACAAGCCGGCTTCACGATCCGGGCGGGAAGTACCAACCCGCGTGTGAAAGACCGGGTCAACTCCGTAAACGCCATGATCCTGAACGACAAGGGCGAGCGGCGCTATCTGGTGAATACCGATCGATGCCCGGAGTACACGGAGAGTCTGGAGCAACAGCCGTACGACAAGAATGGCGAGCCGGACAAGGACACTGGCCATGATCACGCGACCGACGCCGGCGGCTACTTCATCACCAACCGCTGGCCGGTCGTCAAACCTGTAGCAACCCACGGCGCGCATGTGCCGCATTCGAGCCGATAACCCATGTCCGATTTCCGTACCCTTTGCGAAACCTACCCCAAGGACAACGACTATCCGGCGCGCACGTTCCGCCTGCTGGCGCTGACCCGGGTGCTGGAAGGCAAGCAGTACGACTGCCTGGAGCATCCCTTCTCGGAAGAGAAGAACGGCGCCGGGGAATACATACCCCTTGCCAAACGCCGGCCCTCGGCCAAGACGCGGCTCTGCCCGACGGTGGTCAATGATTCCGTGTCCCTGCTGTTCAGCGAGGGCCATTTCCCGGCGGTCGAATGCGCCGACGAGACGACCCGCGACACCCTCACCGATCTGGTGAAGGAAACGCAGCTGAATGCGCTGATGATCGATGCCGCCACCCGTGGCTCGGTCGGCTCGATCGCGGTACTGCTGCGGGTGCTGAAGGGCCGTGTCTTCTTCACGGTGATTCCTACTGCCTTCCTGACCCCGAAATGGCAGGCGGACGCACCGGATATGCTGGATTCGGTCACCGAGCGATACAAGGTCAAGGGCGACGTACTGCGCCAGGCTGGGTACAGCATCCCGGAAGACCAGCTGGCCGCGCAGTTCTGGTTTCAACGCACCTGGAACGCAACCGCCGAAAACTGGTACCTGCCACAGACGCTGGAAGATGCCAAGGATGGTAAAGCGCCACAGATCGACGCGAAACGGACCACCAGCCACAAGTTTGGCTTTGTCCCGATGGTCTGGGTGCGCAACCTGCCTGGCGGTGACGATACCGATGGTGCTTGCACCTTCCCTTGCGAGGCGATCGATACCCAGATCGAGGCTGATTACCTGCTCTCGCAGGGCGGGCGCGGTCTCAAGTACCAGTCCGACCCCACCTTGCATATCAAGGAACCTGCTTTCGGTGAGCAAGTGCAGATGGTGCGAGGCGCTGCCAATGCCGTGGTGACCAGCACCGAAGGCGACGCCAAGCTGCTGGAAATCAGCGGCGATGCTGCTGCGGCCGTCATGGAATGGGTTCGCGGCCTGCGTGAACTGGCGCTGGAAGGTGCTGGCGGCAACCGGGCGAATGCGGACAAGCTCAGTGCGGCGCAGTCTGGCCGTGCCATGGAGCTGATGAATCAGGCTCTCATCTGGCTGGCCGACAAGCTGCGCATTGCTTACGGCGAGGGGGCCTTGCTATCCCTGCTGAATATGGTCGCGCAGGCCTCGAACAAGTACGAGCTGGTGAACAAGAAGGGCAAGCCCCTTGGTAAGCTCAGCGACGAAGACCTGAGCTTGCGCTGGCCGGACTGGTACGCGCCCACCTGCACCGACAAGCAGACCCAGGCGGTCACGCTGGATACCCTGCGCCTTGCTGGCCTGCTGAGCCAGCCAACAGCGGTCAAGGCCATCGCACCCAGCTACGACATTGCAGATCCGGCGGATGAGATACGCGAGATTGCCAAGTCTCCCCCGCCACCCAATGCCCAGCTCCCGAAGGAGCCCACGGCAAACCCTGAAGCAGAAGACTGACCCGCCAGATGGCGGGTTTTTTCATTGACCCGGAGAAGACCGATGTCTGACCAAGAAGCCCCGCCGAAGAAGCTTGACCTTCATATCGGCAATATCCCGCACTTCGTCGCTCACGCCCTGCAGGTGCCGCGCGCGCTGGTGATCACCCAGGACGCTGACGGCGTCATTTCGATGGCTTCCAACGGCGTGAACCATGCCGTAGCCAATGAAATGCTGTCAGTCGGCATCTACAGCAACCTGGATCAGCACTACAGCGCCTTGCGCGACGGTCTGGGTGGCCAGGAACTGCGCGAGCAGCAACAGGCCGTTGACGCGTTGAACAAGGAAGGCGGTGTGCAATGAAGATCAGCAATTTGTGGCGCTACATGTTCGCTGTTGCCCTCATGCGCTTCAGCGTTGGCGAGGAAGGGGGCGGTACCGGCGAGAACAAGGAACCCACGACCTTCTCCCTGGACTATGTCCGCGAGCTGCGGGCCGAGAACAAGGGTTACCGGCTGAAGCTGCAGGAGGCAGAAAACCGTGCCAAGGCCGCTGAAGATAAGGCCACACAGGCCACGGCTGATGCAGAAGCCAAAATCAAGGAAGCGACCGAGACTGCCGGGAAAACGGCCAATGATCGCATCCTGATGGCCGAACTGAAGGTGAAAGCCAAGGAAGCCGGCCTGGTGGATCTCGACGGCCTGAAGTTGGCCGACCTGTCCAAGGTCAAGCTGAACGCTGACGGCACGCTGGACGGTGCTGATGCACTGTTCACCGGTCTGAAAGAGGCAAAGCCGTATCTGTTCGGAGCCTCGAACACTTCCAGCAGCACCGAAACACCGCCGACCCAGACCCCGCCCGAGCGGAAGCTCGCCAAGGATATGACGCCGGCTGAATACGCCGCTGAAAGAGCGAAACTCATCGCGTAGTAACACTGCATTACCTGCTCGCATCGGGGCCAGACGCCCAGGCGAAGAACGAACCTCATTCTTCATCTAGGAGTTGGCCTCATGCCCATCCAGAATATGCCGGCTGCACTGCAGCCCATCATCCAACAAGGCTTCCTGGAACGAGAGTTCCAAGACGGCTTGTCTTCGGCACTCGGTTACCGCGCAGTTGCCGACCGCGTCGCCGTTTCGATCAACGTCGGTGAAACGGTGACCAAGACCCGCCGCGGCCTTAAGGCACCGGTGACCCAGCCGATGAACCCGGCAGGCAATACCAACCTCGACAACGGTCTGACCCCTACCCCGTTCACCGTCGAGCAATACACGCTGACCATCAACCAGTACGCCGACACCATCGATCTGAACATCGTCACCAGCCAGGTAGGTATCGCGAACCAGTTCCTGGCCAATGCCAAGACCAACGGCGTGCAGGCCAAGCAGTCCCTCGATCGTCTGGCCCGCAATGCCCTTTTCAGCGCCTACCTCGGCGGCCAGACCCGCGTTCGCACCACCTTGGGCGCTCCAGCGCTGACCGTGGCCGTGGACGACGTTCGCGGCTTCCAGTTCGTACTGGTGAACGGCCAGATGGTTGCCGTCAGTCCCAGCAACCCCGCTACCGTCGTTGTGGGCTCGAATACCTACACGCTGAACAGCGTCGCGGTGGACGGCTCAAACGTCTCCACAGCCATCCTGAATGGCGGTATCTCGGGCACCCTGACGTTCTCGGCCAACGTGTCGATTGCCGACGCGACCGCGAACAACGCTGTGGTGCATGCGAATGCCCCTGTACTGGTCCGTCCAGGCGGCAAGTATTACGGCGGCTCCAACTATGCCAACACCTCGTCCCTAAACGGCCTGGCGGCCACCGACGTGCTGACGCTGGGCACGATCGAAGATGCCATTGCTGCCCTGCGCAACAACACCGGCATGCAGAACGAGATTTTCAATCTCTTCCTCGACAACGTGTCGATGCGTCAGCTCTTCGCCGATCAGGACTTCAAGCTGATGTATCAGGGTCAGTACGGCAGCCCGGAAGCCCGCAAGGGCCAGGTTTTCCAGCTGATGGGCGCGAACTTCATCCCGACCACCGAGGCCATTGTTCAGGCCCACCCGACCCTCGGCAACGTCAAGGTGCGTCGCCCTATCCTGTGTGCCCCGGGCGCGCTGGTGGAAGGCGATTTCGCCGGCATGACGCAGAAGGCTACCGAGGCAGTCGGCAACAACGCCGATATCAGCGTGGTTGATGGCGTCGTGCAGGTCACACGCGGCCCGCTGGACCGCCTGCAACAGATCATTGGCCAGTCGTGGTTCTGGATCGGTGGCTTTGTCGCCCCGACCGACGCCACGGCGAACCAGCAGATCATCCCGACCGCCGGCGCTCAGTACCTGAAGCGCGCCGTTGTGATCGAACACGCAGGCTAAGGCTGGTGGCCCAGCTTCGGCTGGGCCAGCTGTTCCCTGACTTCTCCCTGGAGTACACCAATGACCAAACAAAGCACGAAGGCCGGTGCGTCGGCCCTGACTGCCGCTGTCACTGCTGCAATTGTCGCTACGGCACCCGCACCCGGCCCTGATGCCACACTGCCACCGGCTCCAGCCGATCAGCCGGGTCTGTTGCAGGACAATGACGGTCCCCAACCCAGCCCGCCGCCAGACCTGTTCGAAGAGGCGCCACCGCCGTGGCACTACCCAGAATCGGTCACTCTGGCCGCGCCTTACGGGGTGCTGGACGAAGATACCGGTACCGAACACCACTGGTACACCGGCCAGCAAGTCGTAGACCCCGATCAAGTCCGCTACCTGGTGGAAGTGAACGCCCCCTTGGAGCCGTTCTAAATGGCCTTCTCCGACGCTGAAAAGACCGATATCCGGCGCTTCTGTGGCTATGGTGCGTTCGGCTCGCAGGCCTTGCCGGCGTCGGGGTACCGCTTCTTCACGGCCTACGGCACGATGGAATACAAGCTGACCAACCTGCTGCCGGCAGAAGAGGCGGTTGTGCGAACGACCTACCTGACCAATCTGGGCCAACTCGAAACCGACATTTTCGCGGTACGTGGCAACCTGGACACGGCACAGGCTGCTGTCTGGGTTCACAACCCGCATGAGCACGCAGACCGAGAAAGACTGTTTGCTTCAGTACGCCGCAAACTGTGCGGGTTCCTCGGCATTCCACCGGGCCCAGAGCTGGCCAACGGTGGCGGCATCAGTTTGGTGGTGTGATATGGACGGCCAGACCCTACAGGCCAAGATTTACGCGGGCTATGCGAGATCAGCCCAGCATATCGGCCTTGATTTCGACCTGTATCGCCCTGCCTCGATCGCTGCCCCGCTGTCCAACAAGGTCGGCACGCTGAAAGCCGCGATGGATTCCAGCGCCTCGTACAGCTTCAAGGCGCCGAACGAATACGGTGATCCCACCTGGTTTGCACTGATCAACGATGCAACCACCCAGCCGGGTGACTACCTGGTGAACGGTAACGGCACCTACTTCATCGCGGGCAAGCAGTTCCTGTTGCCGGTGATCGTGGTTGAGTGCAACCGCCAGGTGCGTGTCAGCCGCCAGCCCGCGCCGACCGGTGTCGGTGCTGTTGGGTACGGTGGCCCATGTGGTACCGCTGGCGATATCGACGTGATTGGGTCAACTGCCGGCGGCACTGCTTGGCCCTGCTCCATCTTGCTGAAAGGTCAGCGGGAAAAGTCGCTCAGCGCCCTGCCCGGTGCGTCCTCGCAGGTCGGCTGGCAGATCCTGCTGCCGCCAAGCGTAGCTGTGCCGCTGAATGCCGGCGATATCGCCACCGACGACCTCGGCCGGCGCTACCTGCTGCACGGCGCCGAGCAATCGGACCTCGGCTGGCGGTTGACCTGTACGGAGGTACATGCCTGATGGCTGATCAATCCGACGTCAGTAACGCCCTGGTGGCCGCCATCGCCGCTGCCTGCTATCCGAACGGTACCGGCCAGGCCTGCGCCCTTTCCTTCCCGGTGCGGATCTATGCGGGGTGGCCACCGCCGGAAGCCCTGGATGCAGACATGAAGGCCGGCATTGCACATGCCACCGTGTGGCCGCGAGAGTCAAGGCAACTGCCTTTGCTGGATTCGGACTGGAAGACCCAGACCGAGCCGGTGATCACCATTACCGCCACCGTGGTGGGCCAGACGGTCACCATCGGCGGCACCATCACTGCCGGCAACATCGTTTCGGTGTTCGCCAATGGCAAGCCCTACCCGTACAGCATCCAGCAGGGCAACACCTTGGCCGGCATCGCCGCCAGTCTGGCTGCGCTGATCGCAGCCGACATACCGGGCACGAACGCTGCCGGGGCTGTGCTCACCCTGCCCGCCTCTGTCCGTGGCCTTGTAGCCCGGCTGGGCGGTCAAGGAACCGCCATTCGTAATCTGCGCCGGACTGCGCAGCGCTTCCAAGTCACGGCCTGGGGGAACTGCTACGACGTGCGCGACAAGCTGGCGGCGCTGATCGATGTCGCGCTGGCAGATATCAAGCGTGTTGCATTGCCTGATGGCACCAGCGGTACGTTGCATTACCAATCCGACGTTCAAGGCGATTCGTTGCAGAAGCAGCGGATCTACAAGCGCGATCTGTTCTACGTGGTCGATTTCAACGTCACCCAGATCCAGACGCAAACCAGCATTACCCAGGTGCAGCTCACCGCGGCGCCGAGCGTCGGCGGTTCTGTCCCGGTCACCACCTACCAATGAGGTAATCCATGGCTTTCCAGCTCGTAGTAGTGAACGCATTCGGGGAGTACGCCAAGGGTGACACCATCACCGACCAGCAGGCTATCGACGCCATCCTGGCCGGCGAACAGGCTGACAGCGTGGTGAAGGTTGCCGCGCCCGAGCCGAAGCCGAAGAAGGCGTAAGCCAGCCCCGCGTTATCCAGGCCGCCCCATTCGGGCGGCTTTTTTCATTCTCAGGAGCCGCCCACTATGCCCGTCTCTCAACTTGGCGCGATCAACACCACTGCGTTGGTCGTCCCGGACGTTTACGTCCAGATCGTGCCGCCACAGGTTGCCTACCTGAACGGCTTGCCCACCAATGTCCTGGGCATGGTCGGTACCGCCCAATGGGGCCCGGTGAACAGCCCGACCATCGTGGGCAATATGGCCGACTATGCCCGCCTGTTCGGCGCCATCCAGAACCGTAAATACGACCTGGGCACCGCTATCTCGGCCGCCGTCCTGCAAGGGGCCAACAACTTCCGCGCCGTGCGCGTGACCGACGGTACGGACATTGCCGCGTCGATTTCCATCCAGACTACCTGTCTGACCGTCACGGCGAAGTACACCGGCACGCTGGGCAACGCCATTACGATCCAGATCGCCGCCGGCTCTGCCGCCAACACCTGGAAGGCGATCGTGACATTCCCCGGCCAGACGCCGGAAGTGTTCGACAACATCGCCGGTACCGCGAACGCGCTGTGGGTTGCCATCGCGGCAGCCATCAACAACGGTCAGAACGGTTTGCGTGGGCCTTCGCAGTACGTTGTTGCCTCTGCAGGCGCCGGTGTTGCTGCGCCAATTGCCAGCAGCTACACCCTGACAAGCGGCACCGATGGAGCGGCCACCATTACCAGCTCGGTCCTGCTGGGCCAGGACACCATCCCGCGCAAGGGTATGTATGCGCTGCGGAATACGACCGCATCCATCGCCGTACTGGCCGATTGCGACGACTCCACCAGCTGGACCACCCAGGTGGCCTACGGCTTGTCCGAAGGCACCTACATGGTGATGACCGGCCCAGCTGGCGACACCATCAGCAACGCCGCTACCGTCAAGGCGACCGCTGGTATCGACAGCTATTCGGCCAAGCTGCTGTTTGGCGATTGGGTCTACTTCCAGGACACGGTGAACGGCGTCATTCGTCTGATTTCGCCCCAAGGCTTCATTGCCGGCCGCCTGGCCAACCTCTCGCCCGAGCAATCGAGCCTGAATAAGCCGCTCTACGGCATCGTGGGCACTCAGAAGACGTCCGCCAACCAGACCTACAGCGGCGCCGAGCTGCAGGCGCTAGGCCAGGCCGGTATCGACCTGATCGCCAATCCTTCACCTGGTGGCAACTTCTTCTCGGCACGGTTCGGCCACAACACCAGCTCGAACGCGGTAATCCAGGGCGACAACTACACCCGGATGACCAACTACATCGCCTACACACTGAACGCCGGTATGGGCCAGTACGTCGGTCGCTTGCACAGCGCGGACACTCGCCGCGAGGCCGCCGCCACGGTTTCCAGCTTCTTCGGGAACATGGAACAGCAAGGCATGATCGGCGACCCGAACGGCGGCCCCGCCTATTCGGTGGTCAGCAACAAGGCCAACAACCCCGATAGCCGCGTGGCGCTTGGCTACATGCAGATTGACTGCAAGGTGAAGTATTTCGCCATCGTCGAGAAGCTGCTGGTCAACGTCGAGGGTGGTCAGTCGGTCCAGATCCTGCGTCAAGGCGCATCGCCCAACACCTGATAGTCACTGAGAGCAACCCAGAACCCGCCCATGTGGCGGGTTTTTTCATTTCCGGAGATACCCCATGCCAGTCAATGGTTTTTCGGTCGGGCGCGACCTTGCGCTTGATATCTCGACCCCTTCCGGCCCGTTGCGGCTGAGCCTGATCACCGGTTTCGATTCGAAGCCGAACTATGGCGATATCAAGGTGAAGGGACTGGACGGCGTCACCCGCCATGCCCGTTTCCCTGATGGCTGGGAAGGCAGTTTCGAGGTTGAGCGGATGGATTCGGTCATCGACAACTATTTCGCGCAGCTCGAAGCCAGCTACTACGCCGGCATCAACGAGCAGCCCTGCACTATCACCGAGACCATCACCGACCCTGACGGCTCAGTAAACCAGTACCGCTACAAGCAGGTGCTGCTGAAGCTGACCGATAAGGGAAAGTGGGAGGGTGACAAGACGGTGAAACAGAAATTGGGCTTTGTAGCCGCCCGCCGAGAGAAGGTGTAAGCCATGAGCGAAAACGTGAAGCTGGAAATGCTGGATGAGGCTACGCCCCCGAGCCAGCAGGTGGTCGCCAAGGCGATGGCGTCAGTCACAGTACCGGACGCCAACGGCCGAAGCATCACCCTGCGCAAGCCAGGCATCTTGGCGCAGTTCCGCCAGATTGAAATGCTCGGCGATACCGCGTCGAACCTTGTCTATATGAACCTGGTTGTGCCGCTGTTGTATATCTCGGCCATCAACGGCGAGGACGAACCGGCGCCGATCACCAAAGCCCAGCTTGAGGCCTTGATTTCTCGACTCGGCGACGAGGGCGTCGCTGCGGTCCATGAGGGGGTGCAGGAGCACTTCCGCAAGACAAACATCGAAGCAGACAAGGCCGCACTAAAAAACTAGCCACGTCCACCCCGATCCGAGAGGCGCTGTGGCTGGTAAAGCATGGCGTTCCCTTTGACGTCGCGTTTTCCGTTGACGACGTCACCCGGGCGGCGTGGGCGATCATCTTCAGCGAGATGGAAGGCAGCCGGTTTGACTGGCAGAAGATGGACTATGTGAAGGATGAAACGTGAAAGAGCTGGCGAGCCTGGGCGAAATGGCGCTTGAGCTGGTGCGCGCCGAGGTTCGTATGGGCCTTGCTGCGCACCATGCCCTGAAGTCGGCCGCAGCTGAAATCGCGAAGGATGCCAAGGCAGCCATAGGCGAGTACCAGCAATCGGCCGGCCCCTTTCCTGCCTGGTCGGAACTGGCGGACTCAACCGAGGCGGAGAAAGCCCGTCTCGGCTACCCGTCCGACGCGCCATTGCTGCGCGAGGGTGACTTGCGGGAATCCATCCAGAGCGAGGTTCACGGCCTGGAAGCGGTAGTGGGGTCGAAATCGGAAGTCGCTGCGGCCCAGGAGTTCGGGACCGATCGCATACCGCCCCGGCCATTCATTGGGCCGGCAGCGTTCAAGAACAAGGACAGGATCGAGGAGAAGCTGGGGAAGGCCATTGTTTCCGGCCTGGTCGGGGGTGACCCGATACACCCGCTGCTTGGTTACAACATCACCAGCTAGCTGAACGCGGCGCTCAGCACCGCATAGGCAATTGCCCCGAGCACTGTCAGTACCACCAGCCCCACAACAAGCGCGAATAGCGAAATCGTCAGCAGCTCAATACGTGCCCATGGCGACATGCTGTGAGCAAACCGCAGCCCCCTTGTAGATGGCTGCCGCTGGCGCGCGGGCACGACCTGAATGCCTGGGTACTGAACCCAGCTTATCCGGTCAGCCAGCCACTCATGAATGCGCGTTTTCAAAGGAAGTGCCATGTTCGAAGCCTACAAGGTCGCGGTAAAAATCAGCCTGGTTAATCAGGCTAGTATGGGCCTTCTGGCACTGTCAAAGGATTTTCTGAAGACCGAGGCCAGCGCCAGCGCCTTGCAGAAGCGCATCCACGCGATCCAGGCACAAGCGGCCAAAGGCACCATCATGTTGGGCATCGGCGTTGCCGGGCTGGCTGCAGTGAAAGGCCCGCTCGACGAGGCCAAGAAGATGCAAAACGAGGTGACCCGGTTCAATTCGCTGGGCTTCGGTGCGCATATCGACGGCCAGGCCGAGCTCTACGCTCGCGCCATGAAAACCATTGGCACCAGCACGACCGAGAACATGGCGCTGGTCTCCGATGCCATGGCGGTGTTCAAGGATCTGCACCACGCCGAGATGGCCGCGCCCCTGCTGTCCAAGATGAAGTTCGCAAACGAGGCGGTATTCGGTGCAGAAAGTGGCGGCGCCAATGAACGCAAGTTCATGGATATGCTCAAGGTGATCGAGTTCCGGGGCGGTCTCGCCAACGAGAAGGAATTCCAGACCCAGGCCAACTTCGTGCAGCAGGTCATCACCGGCAGCCGGAACCGCGTTGATGCCGGCCAGCTGCTGTCTGCCCTGAAAACCGGTGGCGTTGCGCTCAGCCGGCGCGAGAACGAAAAGTTCTATCTGGGCTCCGAGCCCCTGATTCAGGAATTCGGCGGCCAGCGCTACGGTACCGGCGCCATGTCCATCTACCAGAACCTGGTGCAAGCCCGCGGGACGCTGACCGCGCAGCAGGAACTGTATCGCCTGGGCCTGCTGAATAAGGACATGGTCCAGTTCAACAAGCTGGGCCAGATCAAGAAGGCCAAGGCTGGCGCGTTCGTGGGTTCGGACATCCTCGAGCGAGAAGGTGAACTGGCCCTGCTGGAAAAGGTACTGTTGCCCGCCTTCAAGAAAAAAGGCATCGCCGGCGAAGAGAACATCATCCGTGAGCTGGGGCTGATCCTCAGCAACCGGACGGGTTCGTCCCTGATGGGTCGTATCTACCAGCAGCGCGAGACCATCAGTAAGCAGGCTGCTGCCAACAAGTATGCGGACGGTATCGACCAGCTGCATAACCGGGCCAAGGGCACGCTGGCGGGCAAGGAAATCGACCTGCATGCCAAGTACAACAACCTGATGCTGGCATTGGGTCAAACCGTGCTGCCACTCGCTGTCAAAGGCCTGGAACACCTCATCCCGATGGTGAAATCGGCCACCGAATGGATAGACCGCAACCGCACCGCCACGAAATGGCTTGTGGGCGGGTTCATCGCCCTTTCGGGAGCAATGGCCATCGGTGGCGCAATCAACATCGCGGTAGCCGGGCTGCGGGGTCTCGGCCTTGCCATCAACCTGATTGGAGCAACAAGAGCGACCGCCGCCGTGGGATTGGTTGCGGATCTCGGCAAGGCTGCATTGCCTGGCTTGGGCACTGCGATTGGCGCCCTCGCCAGCCCGATCGGTATTGCCGTCCTCGCTCTGGGTACGCTGGCCGCTGCTGCCTATGCCTTCCGGCCGATGACTCAGAAGGAAATCGACTCGTACAAGGATGGTGGTGTAGGCGTGAGGCCCAATGCCACAACGGCAGCACGCCTCGCGTCGCTATCTGCCGTCGATAAGGCCCGAATGGATGCATTGGGCTCTGACTTCAAGCCCAAGCGCGTGAATTCGACGAGCCTTATCGCCCGGGCGCAGTCCGCAGGCCTGCAGTCTCCGCTTGGAGCGGCTACCCCCACCCTGGTGGCCGGTTCGACAGTAGCGCCGAGGCCTGCCGAGCGGCCGCTGAATGTGCAAACCACGGTCAATCTGGACGGCCGCAAGATTGGCGATATCGTCAGCCGATACCAAGCCCGCGAGGCTTCCCGCCCTGTCGGCGGTACCGGCTTTGATACCAGCCGCGGCCTGCTGGCTGCCGGCTACGGAGGTGGACATTGAAGCCAGACATGAAATTCAAGCTCGGGGCGTTCACCTTCACGGATCTGGAAATACCGGAAGAGCTGGCTATTGCCCGCGAGCAAAAGCTGGTCGTCCATGACCTGGTCGGCGGCGGTCGCGTGGTGGATGCCATGGGAACGCAGCTCAAACCCATTGAGTGGACCGGCTGGCTGTTGGGCAAGGACGCATTTGACCGGGCCAAGCAGCTGGCGGCAATGTGCGAGGCCGGCCAGGTCGTGGCGCTGGATGCCGGCAGGATCGGCGCGAAGGTCATCGTCCAGACCTTCACGTATCGCTTCCAGACCTTCTACAAGATCCCGTACAGCATCACCGTGCTACCGCTCCCGCCGGCAGCATCGGCGAAAGCCGCCAGTGTGAATCAGGCCATTGACGAGGACATGGACGAGGCCGAGGAGCTTGCGGAGGAAGTAGCCGACCCCGGCATAACCGGAAAGCTGGGCACGCTGAAGGCGGCCATATCGTCCGTCAGCGACTTCGCCAAGGCGACAACCGCTCAGATACAGAGCGTATTGCAGCCGCTGAACGAGGTACGGGGCCAGGTCACCACCCTGATTGCCTCGGTAGCGAATACGGCCAACAACATCGCCACCGTGGGCGGCTTGTTCCCCAACAACCCGGCGGCGCAAGCGGTCGGGAAAATCATCAACCAGACCAACGTCTACAGCAAGTTGCCGGCCCTACTGCAGTTGCAGGCGGTGACAGGCCGCATGGCAAACAACGTGGGCTCGTCTTCGTCGGCCGGGGAGCCTGTCGCTACTGCCGGCGGCAATCTGATGAAGATCGCGGCCGACAAGTACGGCGACCCGATGGCCTGGACAGGCATTGCACGCGCCAACAACCTGACCGATCCGGTGCTGACGGGCGCGAAGGTGATCACGGTACCGCCCCAGCCAGACACCAACGGCGGGGTCATCCAAACGTAAAGGCCACATGCTCAACACCATACCTACCGAAGGAATAGGACGGCGCCCACGTGGCGCCGTTCTGCTGAATGGGCAGCGGATTGAGGGCTGGATCAGCTTAGAGGTCGACAACAACGCCTTTGCCGAGGCCGATACGTTCCGGGTGCTGTTTGTAATCAGCAATCTGCCCAAGGAACGTGGCGCGGACTGGTTCGCTTCACAGGTTCAGATCGACGTCGAGCTACTGGCCGGCTTCCCTGCGGATCCGGATGACTTCAACCCGGCCGAACTGAAGAGCCTGATTCTCGGGCGGGTGGATGACCTGGTGTTTGATCCGGTCGCGGGCGTGGTCGAGCTTTGCGGCCGGGATTACACGGCGGTACTGATCGACAGCCAGACGACCGAAAAATGGGTAAACCAGACGGCGAGCCAGATCGCCACGGCGATCGCCAAGCGGCACGGCCTTACCCCGGTAGTGACCGCGACCAAAGGCAAGGCGGGGAAGTATTACAAGATTGATCAGGTCCGGCAGCACGACCGGAAGAGCGAGTGGGAATTGCTCAGTACCCTGGCCCGTCATGAGTTTTTCGACGTCTACGTCGCGGGCAAAGAACTGCATTTCGAGCCTGAACCACCCGAAAGCACCGAGCCCTATGTGCTTGAGTGGGAGGCGCCGACCGACAGCAGGGCCTCGCCCACCCTGAACGCGATCGATATGCGCTTCAGCCGCAATCTCACGCTGGCCAAGGGGGTGCAGGTAACGCTGCATAGCCACAACCTCGCCACCGGGAAGCCGATCACCGTCTCTTGGCCCAAGCCGGGGGATACCAGCGCGAGGCCGGGCAAGTCAGCTCCCAGCGCACAGCAGTACGTCCGGTCAGTTCCGAACAAGACCCCGGAACAGCTGCTGCAGCTCGCCCAGAAGATGCACCGGGATATCACACAGCACGAAGTAAAGCTTACCGCTTCGCTGCCGGGGGACGACCTGCTGACCCCGCGCCAGGTCATCAAGGTGACCGGTACCGGCTCCCAATTCGATCAGGTCTATTTCCCCGAGAGTGTCACCCGGCGTTTGTCGCTGGATGAGGGCTATCGGATGGAAGTGCGGGCCAAAAACCACAACCCAGCCAACGAGGCCACATGAGCGCGCAAGACCTTGTAAATGCGATGAAGGGACACGCCCAGGCGCTGGGCAATGCAACGCCCTCTCGCGCCGGCAGGGTGACCAGCTACGACCCGGGCAATTACGCGGTCAAGGTGCTGCTACTGCCTGAAGAAGTTGAAACGGGGTGGCTGCCGGTTAACTCCGGCTGGGTGGGTAACGGCTGGGGCATGTTCGCGCCACCCTCGATCGGCGACATCGTCGAGGTGGAATTTCTCGAAGACGACGTTGAATCAGGCTACACGCCATCCCGCTGGTTCAACGACAGCTGCCGGCCGCTGCCCTGCCCATCCGGTGAGTTCTGGCTGGTTCACAAGTCTGGCTCGCTGCTCAAGTTCCTGAACAACGGGGATGTACAGGTAGTGACCAGCCGCGACCTGCAGGCGACCGTTGGCCGGAATCTGACAGCCTCGATCGCTCAGAACGCAAGCGTTTCGGTCGGTGGCAATGCCAGCCTGTCAGTCAGCGGGAACCTCACCAGCTCGGCGGCGCAGTGGAACCACACCGGCCCGGTGAAGATTGACGGGACGTTGCTGGTGACCAAGACCATCACCGGCCAGGCGGGTATGCAGGTAACCGGCACGCTCCCGAGCGGCCAAGCCTCTACTTTCGCGGGATCGATCCAGGTCAACGGCGGCGACGTGAAGGCCGATTCGATCAGCCTGAAGGGCCATGTCCACTACGTGTTCGACGTACAAACCAATTCCAGCATCCCAGGCTAGGAGACCACATGCCCAACCTGACCGATATCGACCACTACCTGGGCAGCGATATCAGCGCCAGCGTGACCGGTGATCTGCAGCCCTGTACCGGCATTGCCCGAGGCAAGCAGCGGATCCTGCGCCGGCTACTGACCAACCCCGGCGACTACCCGTTTCACCCTGACTACGGCGCCGGCCTGGGCCTCTGGATAGGCCAGTTGGCCGACATTCCGGCGATACAGGAACAGATCCGGACACAAATGCAGGCCGAAGAAACCGTGGCCGCCACACCGCCGCCCGACGTGGGCGTAGTGGCGATCCCGAACGGCCTTCAGGTCTCAATCCGCTACACCGATAAGCCCAGCGGCCAGCCCGCCATGCTCAATTTCAACGTGAACAGGTAAATATGGCGCTCAATACGAAGCCTTTCGCGACCATCGTCAGCAATACGGTGGCCGCCATCCAGGGCGCGGCGTCGCAACTCGTCGACCTGTCCCTGGGGTCGATACTGCGGGCGGTCGTCGAGGCTATGGCCGCGCAAGTGGTCTGGCTGGAATCCCTGCTGCTGCGCGTACTGGCGATCACCCGGGCGTCTACCAGCTCGGGCACCGACCTCGATAGCTGGCTGGCTGACTATGGATTCTCCCGCCTGCCAGGCGCTGCCGCTTCGGGTGTCGTCACCTTTTCCCGCTTCACCGCCACCGCGCAGGCCACCATCCCGGTCGGCGTGCTGGTACAGACCGGAGACGGCAGCCTGCAGTATCTGGTTCTGGCCGATTCGACGAACCCAGCTTACAGCATCGCTCAGGGCGCCTATCTGGTGCCGGCGGGTACCGGTTCTGTGGGGGTGCTGGTGCAGGCTGTAGCCATAGGGTCGATTTACAACGTGGTAGCGAACCAGATCAACACCCTGGGCAGCGTGATACCCGGCATCGACACAGTGACGAACCAATCGGCATTCGTGACCGGTACCAACCCCGAAAGCGATATCGCAGTGCGCGCCCGCTTCGTGCAGTGGGTAGCCAGCCTGGCGCGTGCCACCAAGAGCGCGATCGGGTTCGCCGTCACCCAGGTGCAGGCCGGCATCACTTACACGCTGGTGGAAAACCAGACCTATGGCGGGGCCGCCCAGCTCGGCTATTTCTATGTGGTCGTCGATGACGGAACCGGCAGCCCTTCCGGCACGCTGATTGCTGCCATTACCGGTGCAGTTGAGGCGGTAAGGCCTTTCACGGTCAGTTACAACGTGTACTCCACCATTGCGGTACCGCTACCGGTTTCGCTGACCCTGACGGTGCTGTCCGGATACAGCAAGCCAACCGTTGCCGCTGCCATCCAGGCGGCTATCGCGGCCTACATCAACGGCTTGGGCATCAATGCGGGCCTGACCTACACCCGGCTGGTGCAGATCGCCTACGACGCCAGCCCAGGCGTTGCCAACGTCTCCGCGCTGCTGCTCAACGGCGCTACGGCCGATATCGCGGCCAACCCGGTCCAATCTCTGCGCGCTGGCGCGATCACCATCAACTAAGGCGGTTCTATGGCAACTGGCGACCAGCAAGACATGCTGGCGCGGCTTCGTGCTGTGCTGCCCACCAACTGGTTCGGCGATACCAACCCCATTGTCACGGCCCTGCTTACCGGCTTGGCCAGCGCTCTGGCGTTCTGCTACTCCCTGCTGGACTACATCCGGCAACAGGCCCGGCTTAAGACGGCGAACGAAGAGAATCTAGACATCATCGCCGCGGACTTCTTCGGCAATGGTCTGATACGAAAGCCGGACCAGACCGATAGCAGCTACCGAAACCGCATCATTTCCAACCTGTTCAGGGACAAGGCGACGCGAACGGCCATTGTTCGCACCCTGACAGACCTTACCGGGCGGCCGCCGCTGATCTACGAGCCACGCTGCCCGGCAGATACCGGCGCGTACAGCGTGCCGAACTCGGGCTATGGCGTCGCAGGGGCTTACGGCTCGCTGCAGATGCCGTATCAGGCCCTGGTCGTGGCCTATCGCCCATACGGCAGCGGTATCCCGCTGATTGCCGGCTACGGCATCCCATCCGGGGGTTACAGCAGCCCTTCGCGTGCCGCCTATGCCTCGATCGCGCAAAGCATCACCCAGATTCCTGATTCCGATATCTACGCCGCTATCGACGCGGTGAAGCCCGCCGGAACCATCGTTTGGACCCGTATCAGCAACTAGCCACCAAGGAACACCGCCCCATGAATCGTTTTATGGTCTATCCGGGTCAAATCCCCCTCGAAACCGACCAACTGAACCAGACCCGCTTCGCAATGATCGCCCTTGGGCGCCTGGCTGCTGCCGAGTTCGGAAGCACCAATACCGTGATCAACGGTTTCGCCTGCGGCCCCACCGCGCCGGCCACCATGAACGTCTCGGTAGGGATCGGCGAGATTTACAGCCTGCAGCAGGTAGACCCCACCGCCTTCTCGTCGCTGGCCTCGGACACCGGGCACAACGTCATGAAGCAAGGCATTCTGTCCGATGCGGTGCAGCTGGCTTGCCCGGCACCGGCTACCGCCGGCCAGAGCATCAACTATCTGGTTGAGGTGGCATTCCAGGAAGTGGATGGGCTACCCGTCACCCTGCCGTATTACAACGCCAGCAACCCGACCAGTGCCTGGAACGGCCCGAACAATACCGGCGTGGCACAAGCCACCGTGCGCCAGTGCCTAGCCGTGGTGCAGATCAAGGCCGGCGTTGCTGCGGTGACCGGTGCCCAAACCACCCCGGCACCGGATGGGGGCTATGTTGGTGCCTGGGTGGTGACCGTCGCCAACGGCGCCGCCTCGATCACAGCAGCGAACATTGCACCTTATGGCCTGGCTCCCTTCGTCGTGCCACCGACCACGCTCTGGAATGCGTCGTCGATCTACCCGGGCGGCGCTGTGGCGGTGCGCAATGGCCGGGTGTATGTGGCTCAGGCCGCCACCATCGGCAACGCTCCGGAGAGTTCGCCAGCCTTCTGGCAGTCTGCCGGGCTGACCGCTGCCGACACCCTGTCGAACATCCTGGCCGGCTACACCGAATCGGTCGTGGTGGGCGGCAACGCGACGGCCAGTCAGGCGATCAACACAGCAGCGGCGAACAACTTCACCTACACCCTGCCGCAGAACACGACATTCAGCTTTACCGGCGCGCCTGCTGGGCGGGCTACCTCGTTCACCCTGCATGTGAAGCAAGACGCCACCGGTAGCCGCGCGATCACCTGGCCGGGAACCGTGTCATGGGGTGGCAGCGCGCCCGCCTCGTCCACGGCAGCCAACGCCCGCGATATCTACACCTTCACCACTCTGGATGGCGTGAATTGGGACGGCTTCCAAGTCCGCAAGGGGGCGTAATGCTGGCTGATCGAATGAGAGTTGCCGCCGGCAAGTCGGCGGGCGCTGCCTTCTATGCGTCGAATACCTACACCGGCAATGGTGCAACGCTGGCCATCACCAGCAACCTGAACCTTGCCGCCGGTGGCCTGGTGCTCACGCGTCGGCGTGATGCAGCTGCGGGCACCTATGCCGTTGACTCGGCCCGCGGCGCTGGCAATGCCTTGCTCACCAGTTCGCCCACTGCTCAGGTGTTCGTTTCCGGCGGCACCACGCTGACCGCGACAGGCTTTTCCATGGCCGGCGCCGCTGAAATGAACTCTGCCGGCGGGTCGTATGTAGCTTGGCAGTTCATGCGCCAGGCGAACTGTTTCGACGTGGTGACGTTTGCCGGCAATAACGGTGCCTCCCAGCAGTTCAACCATAGCCTTGGGGTTGCGCCCGGCCTGGTGATTCTGAAGGGCACAGGCTCACCCAACGGGCCGAACTGGATCATCTATCACAAGGACGCGGGGAATAACTCCTACAACGGCTTTGTGATCGACGCCTGGACCAGCTCGGCAGGTTCGTTTGCGGCGAGCGCGACCACCTTCACGGTCGGCAGCCAGTTGAACCTCAACCAGAGCGGCGGTACTTGCGTCGCCTACCTGTTCGCGCATGACACCAGCCCGACCGGCCAGAGCTTCAGCGGTAGCTATGTCGGCAACGGCAGCGCTTCGGGCCCCACGATCAATATTGGCTGGCAACCCCGATTCATCCTGCTGCAGGGCGGCACAAACCCCTGGCAAGTCGTCGATACGACTCGTGGCATCGCCTCGCCAGGCAATGACGCCGTGATTGCCATGGACACCGCCACGGCGGAGACCAGCGCGGACAACGTGACACTCAACGCCACCGGCTTTCAGCTCGTCTCTGCATCCGCAGCCTTCAACGCCACGGGCGTTACCTACTACTACCACGCAATTAGATAAGGAGCGTCTATGTCCTATGCGGTCATTCAGGCCGGCGCCATCGCGCAAGAGTTCGTCCAGATCCCGGACGCCTTCGCCAATGTGAGCGGCTTCCCCGGCCTGTCCGAGTCCGATCGGGCCAAGTTCGGTTTCGTACCAGTCATCGAGACCAAGCCGCCCCTCGGGCCGTTTCAGTATTACTCGGGCCATGCGGATGTGATCACGGCTGTCAGCGTACTGCGTACATGGTCGGTCGGCACCCCGCCCCTTGCCGACATACAGGCCCAGCTGCGGCAGAAAGTGGCGGAGTACCGTTTCAACCTCGAAACGGGCGGCATCCTGGTAAACGGCGCCACCATCAAGACCGACCGTGAAAGCCAAGCCACGCTGGCATGCGCCAAGGTCTACGCCGATATCGATCCTGCCGCCACGGTGAGCTGGAAGGCTGACGGGGGTGTGTGGGTGTCGCTGACCCAGGCACAGGTAACAGCCATTGCCAAAAGCGTAGGCGCCTTTGTCCAGGCCTGCTTTTCGGCAGAGAAAGCCAAGTGCGACGCCATCACGGCATTCAAGACCGTTGCCGACGCTGCCGCCTTTACGGTCGCCAGCGGCTGGCCGGCGAGCCAGTAAGGGGCGCTCATGAGAACTATCAGCCTCTACCTGATCTGGTGCGCCTGCCTTGTTGCAGGCGTTTTTGCTTCCGCGTGGATGTTCTTCGCCATCCTGGCCGGCTCGCCCAGGGCGTGGCGGCTGGCGATCGCCTTCGACCAGACCGCCAACGCGGCAACGGGCGGTAGCGAAGACGAAACCATAAGCAGCAGGGCCAACCGTGCCCGGCTTCAGGGTCGGCGCTGGGGGTGCCTGCTCTGCCGGTTGCTCGATCGCATCGAGAAGGACCACTGCGCCAAATCAGCCGGCGTCTGACTTCCATGGCCGCCTGTATCGCGGCCAATCTCACCACCACGCATAAGGGCGTTGAATGCAAATCAATGGGGACGACGAAATGGACCGTCGAGAGAAAGACCCGTGGCAGAAACACATTGAGGACGAGATCGCGGCAATCAAGGGATCGATCAACGCGATCGACGGCACGACAACCCAGGTGAAAGAAATCCTCGATGCAATGCGGGGCGGTTTCAAGGTGCTGGGCTGGCTGGGTGTCGCTGCGAAGTGGGTAACCCCCTTTGTCATGCTGTTCGGCGCCGTCTACACCGTCTGGTTGCAGGTCAAAACAGGGCACAAATAATGGAACTCAAACACAAGATACTGACGGCAGCTGCGGCTGCCGTTATCACGTCTATCGCCTCGCTCACGATGCAATCCGAGGGTGAGGTGCTGAAGACCTACGTCGACCCTATCGGCATTCCTACCCTTTGCTACGGCCACACAGGGCCGGACGTTGTAGCCGGTCGGGTCGCCACCCATGACGAGTGCAAAGCGCTCTTGTATGAAGACCTGGCCAAGGCGCTGGCCGAAGTAGATCGCTGCGTGCCTGGTCTGCCGATGGCGCCCCGGGCCGCGTTCACCGATTTTGTATTCAACGTCGGCGGCTCGAAGTTCTGTAGCTCCACGATGGCCAAGAAGGCGCGCGCCGGGGATATGCCGGGCGCGTGTGCCGAGCTGTCGCGCTGGGTCTACGCCGGCGGGAAGGAACTGCCCGGCTTGGTAACTCGTCGCGCCAAGGAGCGCGCTATCTGTGAGGGGAAAGCATGATGGAACGCGGATCTTCGCTGTGGTGGCTGCTGATCGGCTTCATTATCGGCTTCGCTGGCTTGTCCATCTGGAAGATGGCGTACCCCTCGCCAGGGGTCGTGCAAGAGGTGTTGCAGTCCCGCCCGGCCGAGCGCCAGGCCGACGACTCCCTGGTGGCGGCCACTGAGCTGCCGAAGGAAAAGTCAGAGCCGCCGCCGCATCTGCTGCCCAAGGGATCGAAGGAGGAGCGGCGCGGCCACGTCACCGTGAAGGCCAAGCCCGAAGCGCCAGCGGGCGAACCCCTGGTCATCGACTACAGCCTGGTGCGGCAGCAGGACGGCGGTCGGCGGATGGTCTTCAGTTCGAGCAACGGCCAGGTGCTGGACGCTGTGGATATCCCCATCGAGGCGGCAACGCTGCCACCTGAGCCCCGACGATGGTCTGCTGGGGTGGCGTATCAGCCTGGCGGCGGGTATGGCGCCGTGGTTGCCCGGGACGTAGGGCCGGTGCGGCTGGGGGGAATGGTGCTCAAGCCCACAGGAAAGCGGGCCGAGGTGTGGCTCAGTGTCGGCTACGCCTGGTAAACATCAGGCCATAGCCTCTTCTTCTGTCACGTCGTAGGTGCTGACCGAGTACTGTCGCAGCCACAACGCCAATTCATCGATATCCATACTGTGATCGATATCAAGTGTGAAGACTGCTTCGAACTCGGTTTCTGTTCCAACCACTGGCTCTCCGACCAGTCGAGGCTCCCCGCGCGCAGCTGACCAATGGTTGATTTCATTGATGAGGTTGGTGACCGGCAGCAGCGAGGTCATGCTACGCAGAGCACTGGCAGCGTCGATTACGCACTTGATTTTCTGAGTCGTCATTTCGGTAATAGCGGGAGGGTTGAAGGGCGTGAACGTTGCCATTTTACCCCGCCGGCCTTCTCGACCGTACCGACCTTCAGCAACTCAGCCCAGCTCGTGGTGTAGTTCGGTGACTTCCGGCTTTGCCGCATTTCCCAGGCCGCGTTCACCCCGGCGCACGCCAGCCGGATCGATCCCCTGCCGTACTCCCCGTTGATGGCGTCAATCGTAGCCATCAGCTTCGAGCGCTTGGCCAAGTGGGCGGTATCTTCGAACAGGTTAGCCTGGCGCTGGCTCTGCGGTACCAGATCCATGAGCATCACCCCTGCCTTCATGAACAGGAAACCCTCTCGAAAGATCCGCTTGAGGCCCAGCAGCGCGGCCTGCGTTAGCACAGCCGTATCGTCCGTGTGGTCGGATAGCGGGATGGTAAGGCTGCCGTAATACTGCCGGTCCTGCTCCCTGAAACGGTTGGTGTGCAGGAAGATGTACAAGCACCCCGTCAGCGACTTCTGGCGCCGCAGCTTCTCTGCCGCCCTGGCGACGTAGTTGCTCACGGCCTCCTCGATCAACCATTTCTCGCACAGCAGCGTGCCGAACGACCGCGAGCACATGATCTGCTGCTTGTCCGGGGCGATATCTTCCAGGTCCTGGCATTGCTCCCCGCGCAGCTCCCGCACCGTCCGCTCGGTCACCATCGAGAAGGCCTTTCGTATCGACGCTGGATCAGCTGCTCTCAGGTCGGCCACGGTATTGATGTTCATGGCGGCCAGCCGCTTGGCTATCTTCCGGCCCACGCCCCACACGTCGCCGGTTTCCATCTCGCTGAATATCTGATCCACCTCGGCAGGTGGTACCGCACACAGGTCGCATACCCCCTCAAACCCCGGCCGCTTCTTCGCAATGGCATTTGCCAGCTTGGCCAGGGTCTTGTTTGGACCGATACCGACACAAACCGGGATGCCGACCCACTGCCGAACGCGCCGGCGAATCTGGTGGCCATAGTCGACCAGATCCAGGTGCTGGAACGCCGTCAGGTCAAGAAACGATTCATCGATGCTGTAGATCTCTTGGTCTGGGCTGAATTGGCCAATGACTTCCATCATCCGCCGCGACATATCCCCATATAGCGCGTAGTTGCTGCTGAAACCGATGACGCCATGCTTTTTTGCCAGGTCCTTCAGCTGGTGCCAGGGGGCGCCCATGGGCACGCCGGCCGCCTTTGCCTCTGCGCTGCGCGCGACGACGCAGCCGTCGTTGTTCGACAGCACGACCACAGGCAGCCCCTCAAGCTTGGGCTGGAATACCCGTTCGCAGCTGACATAGAAGCTGTTCCCGTCGATCAGGGCTATGCGGCTTGGCCGTTGTGCAAGATCCACGCGACCACCCCCCATATCTGCAGTTCCTGCCCTTCTGTGATTTCGATGGGCTGGAAGGCTCGGTTTGATGGTACGAGGAACACCCGCCCATTCTTCATCCACAACCGCTTGATGGTGTGACCACCATCGAGGACGGCAACCACGATCTTGCCGTGGCTGGGCGTTATGGATCGATCGATGACGACCACGTCGCCAGCATGGATGTTGGCATCGCGCATGGAATCGCCGGTGACCTCGGCCAGAAATGTAGCCGCCGGCCGCCGGATGCAGTGCTCATCCAGGCTCAGGACTTGCCGGAGGTGATCATCTGCAGGGCTGGGAAAGCCAGCGGGTATCGAGCAGCCATAGAACGGCAGGCGTACCCGCGGGGCGGAGGCATCGAAGCGCGAAACGATGCCCAGATCAGGCGGCGGTGGCGCGTTTGCAGCGTCACGCCACGCCTTTTCGATCCAGGCTTGAGGGGTGGTGGTGTTCGTGTCCATGGCCGGATTCTAGCCAAAAGAGAACGAACGTTCACCACTCGCTAGTCGGAAAGATCCTTGATCGCCATCTTGGTGGTCCCGGGCATAAAGTTAGCTCGCTTAAGAGTTACATGACTCCATTGAGGTTGATTTAAGAGATTCTTTATAAGTTTGATGTTAAACGGGGCAGTTTTGCTACCGATCACAATTTCAGATATTGCTTTAGGAGCGAAGCTAACAGCTTTTGATACACCGGTTACCATTCGCCACTCTTGCTCATAGGACCAGCTAGTATCCTTTGTTGAGTAAAATTCTGTAGTTAGGTTTTCTACAAAAGGAATAAAGTCTCCTAATAGGACCCTGGATTTCAATCCTTCAGGACTTTTATTCTTATCTACAGAATCGATATATTTATCAACAACAGAGGCGAAGTCAGGCTGTTCTTTGTAATTAACGTCGTCGAATCCCATTACTCCGCTATGATCATGATCATTACAGATGGCAAGTAGCTCCTCCTCTACGAAGCCGATACAGAATCCTGAGTGGTTGTCAGCATAGTGCGACCACATCACAGCATTATCAACGACTCTCGAAGCTGAAAATATTCCAGTTGCATCGTGAACATTGTGGAACATTTCATATATGTTCAATTCGCCGGAATTGAGTTTACCGGCAGGTAAAGGGAGTCTTAAATATTCGGCCACTTCCGATCGGTGTGGGTCAGTTATTGAATCGATATAGTCATCAATTATCTGTTTTATGTTATGGGTTGAATCGGCAGGATCGTTGAGTGTGGAAGGCCTTGCGCAAAATATTTCCTTGTTAATTAAAATTCCAATTCCGTTCAAGTCGAACTTGCGATATTTGTAAAGCACTGCGCCCCCTGGTTTCTAATGATTAGTGAATGGCAGATCCATATTCCAGTCTGCAGATAGTCAGGTTGAAACGAACAAGGCATGCTCCCGTCGTCAGTGAAGGGTAACAAACAACGTGCAAGGCTGGCGGCCAGTCTCGACTCACTCCGCCCTGATATGCATAATGGTCCCAATCCCAGCCCTCACCCCCCCCCCTCTAATCGCCCAGCGATGAAAAAAGGGGGTACAAATGGGGGTATCAAATAGAGCCTGACCGCCGAGGATGGCTTTAAATCAATGAGTTAGGCTTTGTATGCTGCTGATGATCGATAATTACGACTCCTTTACCTACAACCTCGTCCAGTATTTCGGGGAGCTTGGGCAAGAGGTCGAGGTGTATCGCAACGACGAAATCACCCTGGACGAAATCGCCGCCAAGCAGCCGAAGTATCTGGTGGTCTCCCCAGGACCATGCTCTCCTTCCGAGGCAGGTATCTCGGTGGAGGCGATCAAGCGCTTTGCCGGTGAAATTCCGATTCTCGGCGTTTGCCTGGGGCACCAGAGCATCGGTCAGGCTTTCGGTGGCAAGATCATCCATGCCAAGCAGTTGATGCACGGCAAGACGTCGCCCGTCAGTCATACCGACGCCGGCACCTTCAAGGACCTGCCCTCCCCCTTTACCGCCACGCGGTATCACTCCCTGGTGATTGAACGGGAGAGCTGCCCCGACTGCCTGGAAATCACCGCCTGGACGGATGACGGTGAAATCATGGGTGTCCGCCATAAGAGCCTGCCTATCGAGGGCGTACAGTTTCATCCCGAGGCGATCCTGACGGAGCACGGTCACCAGATGCTGGACAACTTCCTAAAGACCTACGCCTGATGGCCGTGAGCCAAGCGGCCTGGTAGCAAGGAGCATGGCGATGTGCAACCGTCTGACGGGACAATGCTTTTGTGGGACGGTGAAGTATGCAGTCGACGCTGATGCTATTTGGTGCGCCCATTGTCATTGTTCCATGTGCCGACAAGCGCATGGTGCCGCCTTCGTCACTTGGTTCGGCGTCCCCTACCCTGCATTCTCGGTCTATGAAGGTGAGCATGCCCTGCGCTGGTTTCAATCCTCGGCGCAGGCAAGGCGGGGATTCTGCGGGCAGTGCGGGACGACACTGTTTTTTCATGGTCAGCGCTGGGCGGACGAAATGCACATCACCCGGGCCTCATTGACCCATGGTGAGGTGATGCCTCCAAGTGGGCATGTCTACTACGATAGTCATGTCAGCTGGGCCAACTGCAATGATGGTTTGCCGCGCTATGGCAGTGATGGTGGTCTCATTGTGTAAGCCTGCCGTGGTTTCCTGACGTGAAACAAACCATCAATCCTTCCTGGTATGCCGATAGGCAGCCTGCTCCTGAGCTCCGCCCAAAACTGCAGGGCGAATCGAGCGTGGATATTGTCGTGATTGGCGGAGGCCTGACCGGCCTCTCCAGCGCTTTGTATGCCGCGGAGCAAGGCCTGTCGGTCACTTTGCTGGAGGCCGGGCGCATAGGCTCGCAGGCTTCGGGCCGCAACGGCGGGCAGGCGCTGCAAGGCCTTGCGGCCAGCATGTCCACCGTCGAGAAGGCTGTCGGACTCGATGCGGCAAAAGCCATCTGGAGCATGTCGCGGGAGGCGCTGGGTCTGTTGAAGTCCAATGTCCAGCGGTACGGTATTGCGTGTGACATGGCTCAGAATGGCTATGTCTATGCAGCCACCCATGCCGGGCAGATGCGCGATCTTGCGGCCTGGCAGGCAGCCGCAGCATCGCAATATGGTTACGCCGACCTGACCTTGCTGGATCGAACCGGTTTGGCGGACCACCTTGCCAGCCCCCGCTATGTCGGTGGCTTGTTTGATCCCCACGAAGTCCATCTTGATCCGTTGGCCTATACCCTGGGCATTGCGGCCGCGGCAGAAACAGCGGGGGCCAGTCTTCACGAGCAGTCACCTGCCCTATCCTGGCGACGGCAGGATGGACTGTGGCTGGTCGATACCCCTGAGGGGCAGATCCGTGGCCGATACCTCATGCTGGCGGTGAATGCCGGCGCCAGCGGGATTGCGCCGGAGCTGGCGCGTTATTTCCTGCCAGTAGAGAGTTTTATTGTGGCCACGGTGCCGCTTGCGCCTCCCTTAGCCGCAGCATTGCTGCCAAGCGGCGCAGCCGTTGCCGATTGCAAGCATGTGCTGAATTATTTCCGGTTGGGTGCGGATCACCGACTTCTATTCGGCGGGCGTGCCAGCGGTGTGGCGGCGAGTCGGCAGGAGGACACGCGCCAACGCATGCTGGAGGTCTTTCCGCAACTGGTCGATGTCGAGATCAGCCACGCCTGGGGCGGTTATGTGGATGTCACACCCCACAAGTTGCCGCATTTTGGCCGGCTTGCCGAGAACTGCTACTTCGCGCAGGGATTTTCTGGTCACGGCCTCGCATTGACGGGCCTGGCCGGCAAGCTGGTGGTTGAAGCCGTGTTGGGCCAACCGGCCAGATTCGACCGCTTTGCCGCCTTGCCGCAATACCGTCTACCGACCCATCTGCCCGGTTTTGCCCGCTCGCTGGTGACGCTGGGAATGAGCTGGTACCAACTGCGCGATTGGGCCGAAGCGGCCTGGCATGCCGACTGATCAAGTCCGCCTTTGCTGCCTGTTCCCGTAAAAAAGAGTTGACCGGCCCGGCATTGAAACGGTACGTTTAAGGCATGACTCTCCGTCAGCAGACCCTATCGCTACTACTACCCCTATCCCGCTCTTCGGGCTTGGGTCTGCTACTGCGCGCATCGCGCACCTGATTTTCCCCTAGTACATCCCCCAGTCTCGAAGTGCATCGCTGATCCCGCGAGGGTTCCGTGCGTTCAAACACATCCGGTAACAGGAGCTTCACCATGATCTCGCTATTTCTGACCTCGCTACGACTGCGCAACGGTTGCCCGGCCTTGAGTTTGCGACAGCCCGGCAGCCATCTGTTGTCCGTCCAGCAGATCGTCGCATCCAGCATTCATCCAAAGCGATCACGAGGCTCATCATGTTGAAGCAAGCACAAAGCAAATACCGTCCCTTCCCTGCCCTTTCCCTGCCCGACCGCCGCTGGCCCAGCCAGACTATTTCGCACGCTCCCATCTGGATGAGCACTGATTTGCGCGATGGCAACCAGGCCTTGTTCGAACCGATGAATGCCGAGCGCAAGATGCGCATGTTCGAAACCCTGGTCCAGATCGGCTGCAAGGAAATCGAGGTGGCCTTTCCCTCCGCCTCCCAGACCGATTTCGATTTTGTCCGCCAGCTCATTGAAGAGAAGCGGATTCCCGATGATGTCACCATCGAAGTATTGACCCAGGCACGCGAACACCTGATACGTCGCACTGTCGAATCGTTGATTGGCGCCCGGCGTGCCATTGTCCATGTCTACAATGCCACCGCCCGCCCCTGGCGCGAGCAGGTGTTTAACATGGAGAAGGCCGAGGTCCGGCAAATGGCCGTTGAGGCCGTCCAACTGGTCAAGCAACTGGTCAGCCAGTATCCGGAGACCGAATGGGTGCTGCAGTACAGCCCCGAAACCTTCAGTACGACCGAGCCCGAGTTCGCACTGGATGTCTGTAATGCGGTGATTGAAGCCTGGGAGCCGACACCCGGCGCCAAGATGATCATCAACCTTCCTGCCACGATCGAAGCTGCCACCCCCAATGTCTATGCCGACCAGGTGGAGTGGATGCACCGCAATCTGGCCCGCCGCGATAGCGTGGTACTGAGTGTTCACCCGCACAATGACCGCGGTACCGCCGTGGCGGCGGCAGAACTGGCGGTGATGGCCGGTGCTGACCGGGTGGAAGGTTGCCTGTTCGGTAACGGTGAGCGTACCGGCAATGTCGATCTGGTGACGCTGGCACTCAATCTCTATACCCAGGGCGTGGACCCCGGGCTCGACTTCTCCGATATCAATGCCGTGGCGCGTACCGTAGAGGAATGTACCCAGTTGCCTATCCATCCGCGGCATCCGTATGTGGGGGACCTGGTCTTTACCGCCTTCTCCGGTTCGCATCAGGATGCGATCAAGAAGGGTTTTGCTGCGCGGCGCGAGGGAGCGTTCTGGGATGTCCCCTATCTGCCTATCGACCCGGCCGACCTTGGCCGTAGCTATGAATCGGTGATCCGGGTGAACAGCCAGTCTGGCAAGGGCGGCATCGCCTACCTGCTGGAAACCGGCTATGGCCTTGTCATGCCGCGACGCTTGCAGGTCGAATTCAGCAGCGTGGTACAGGCGCATACCGACGCAACCGGTAGTGAGGTCGGCGCTGACGAGCTGTGGCGCCTGTTTACCCAGGAGTACCTGGATGCCCGCAACCCCATCCGGCTGCATGGCCACCATCTGCATGAGGATGGCAATGCCCAGGGCGTGAGTCTGGTCGTCGAAATCGACGGACAGTCGACCAATCTCAAGGGTAGTGGCAACGGCCCGATCGCGGCGGCGGTGGATGCGCTGGGTATGCCGATCCGGGTGCAATCCTACGAGGAACGCTCCCTGGGCCATGGTGCCGATGCACGGGCGGTCGCCTTCGTGGAGTTGTCCATGGATGGCGTGGACGGCAGTGTCTTCGGCGTCGGGCTGCACAGCAATATCGTTACCGCTTCGATCCTGGCGCTGGTCAGCGCCACCAACCGCGCCATTGCCCGTAAGCCGGCAGCGATGGCCGTGAGTGCAAAGGCGATATAAGCGCCTCGGAGGGCATGGCAATGGGCTCATGGCCTTGCCCATCCCTCACTCAGCGCCGGCCGGATCGCCAAAAGTGGCCCGGTCGGCGTATCGTTCTGCCGGGATTGTTCCTGTTGGGCAGCCTTGCTGCGTGGTGATGCTAGACAGCGCAGGAATAAGTCCCAAGCCAGCACTTACTTGGTCGTAGCGTTCCGCACGGCTAGAATCACCTCCTCCCCGCTTCACGAATCCAGGCATGTCCTCATGATCACGCCCCAGGCCGCACTGAACCGTCTGATCGACGGCAATGAATTGTTCTACGACGAAATGCTGTCCGTTATGCGCCAGATCATGACGGGCGAGATGACGCCGGTTCAGACCGCGGCCATCCTGATCGGCCTGCGCGTGAAGGTGGAAACCGTTTCCGAAATCGCTGCGGCGGCGACCGTCATGCGCGAGATGGCCAGCGCGGTGTCCGTGCAGCAGCGGCAGCATCTGATCGACACCTGCGGCACCGGTGGTGATGGTGCGCATACTTTCAATATCAGTACGACGGCCGCTTTTGTGGCAGCTGCGGCCGGCGCGCGCGTGGCCAAACATGGCAATCGTGGGGTTTCATCCTCCAGCGGTTCCGCCGATGTACTGGAAAACCTGGGTGTGAATCTGGCACTCACGCCTGCTCAAGTCGGACAGTGTATCGACGAGATTGGTCTGGGTTTCATGTTCGCGCCGAACCATCACGGCGCCATGAAGAACGTGGTGCCCATCCGCCGTGAGCTTGGGGTGCGTACGATCTTCAATATTCTCGGACCATTGACCAATCCGGCCGGAGCTGACAATCAGTTGATGGGGGTGTTCCACCCTGACCTGGTTGGCATACAGGCACGGGTGCTCAAGGAGCTTGGTAGCAGCCACGTCATGATCGTGCACGGGCGCGATGGGCTGGATGAAATCAGTTTGCTCGATACCACCCTGGTGGCCGAGTTACGCAGCGGTGAAGTGCGGGAGTATGTGTTCGACCCGCGCGAGCATGGCTTCGCCTTTTGCGACCCGGCGGCATTGAAGGCGGCCAGCCCGACGGAATCCAGCATCAAGGTACGGGCGGTGCTGGATAACCAGGCAGGCCCTTGTCGCGATATCGTGATCTTGAACGCCGGCGCCGCCCTGTATACGGCGGACGTCACCAGCAGTCTTGCCGATGGTTTCAAGGCGGCAGAGGCCGCGCTGGCCAGCGGTGCCGCTCGCGCCAAACTCGACGCCCTGGTGGCGCTGACCCAATCTTTCAAAGCTTGAACCATGTCCGATATCCTGAAGAAAATCCTGGCGACTAAAGCCGAAGAAATTGCTGTCGCGCGAGTAGCGGCACCGCTGACGTCTGTCAGGGCCGAGGCCGAGGCACTGGGCGGGATTCGTGACTTCGCATCAGCGTTGCGCGGGAAGTACGCCGAGGGCGAGGCCGCGGTGATCGCCGAGATCAAGAAGGCCAGCCCGTCCAAGGGCGTCATCCGTGCCGATTTCCAGCCGGCGGCCATTGCTGCCGACTATGCCGCTCATGGTGCGGCGTGTTTGTCCGTGCTGACCGATGTGCAGTATTTCCAGGGGCATGTTGACTACCTGAAGGCTGCGAGGGCGGCGTGTTCCTTGCCGGTACTCCGCAAGGATTTCATCGTTGACGCTTATCAGGTCTATGAGGCGCGCGCGATGGGCGCCGACTGTATCCTGCTGATCGTGGGGGCGCTTGAGACGGCCCATATGCAGGAGCTGGAGGCGCTGGCGCTGTCGTTGGGGATGGCGGTATTGGTTGAATCCCATGATGCCCGTGAGCTGGAGCAGGCCCTGACGCTGAAGACCCCCTTGATCGGCATCAACAATCGGGACCTGCGTAGCTTCGAGGTGAGCTTGCAGAACACCCTTGGCTTGCTGGATAGCATTCCTTCCGACCGGATCGTGATTACCGAGTCCGGCATCATCACCCCCGCCGATGTCAGCCTTATGCTGGAACATGAGGTGTATGCCTTCCTGGTGGGTGAGGCCTTTATGCGGCAACCCTCGCCGGGTGCCGAGTTGGCCAAACTGTTTGGCTGATATCTAACAATACCCATCCCCCAACGGGGCGCCGACGGCGCCCCGTTTTCATTGGCATTGTCCTTGTCGATCCAGCAGGTCGAACCATGCCACCTGCCCCAGCTGATCGCCCCAGAATATAGAAGTAAACTTTAATGTTGCATCGCCGCAATTTGTCCTGACTTGTAACAGCCATGTCATCGCCACTCCGTATAAAGCGCCCGTCGGCCCTGCAATCCAAAAGGGCCACGCGATAACTTCCCAACAAAACTGGAGTCGATCCATGAAGAAGCAACTGCTCGCAATCGCCGTACTCGGCGCACTGGCCGCCCCGGCATTCGCTGCTGACAACACCGTGACCCTGTACGGCAAGCTCAACATGGGTTTTGAGTCGTTCGATAACGGCGCTCTCAAGACCACCCGCGTGCAAGACAACACCTCCTATTTCGGCTTCAAAGGTGAAGAAGACCTCGGCGCTGGCATGAAGGCCTGGTTCCAGATCGAGAACAAGATCGGTACCGATGATTCCAACGCTGGCGCTTTTGCCAGCCGTAACAGCGCAGTCGGCCTGAAGGGTGAGTTCGGTACCGTTCTGCTGGGTCGTTGGGATACGCCTTTCAAGACCATCAAGAAGAATCTGGACATCATCGACGGTCCGGGTGAACAGATGGAAGCCCTGCTGCATCAAGATCAGAGCAGCAAGCTGAGCTACCACACCCGTCAGGACAACGTGGTTCAGTACTGGACGCCCAACCTGTCCGGTTTTGTCGGCAAGATCTCGTTCTCGCCGGACGAAGCCAAGGCAGATGCCGTTGCCGGCAAGTCGGGCTCCAAGAACAACAACCGCATCTCGATCTCGGGGGACTACACCTTGGGCGGTTTCAACGTTGGTGCCGCCTACGAAACCCGCAAGGATGACAATGCGGTGGTGACCGGTGCCGTGACAAACTATTACGATTCGAACGCCTGGCGCGTGACCGGTAGCTATGCCTTTGACGACACTACGATCGGCCTGGGTTATGTCAAGCTGGAGCGTGACAACGCCGCCGGCACCCCCAAGCTGTCGCGTCCGGCATGGACCGCAACGCTGCAACAGAAATTCGGCAGCGCCAAGGTGCTGGTGGCTTACGCAGATGCCAAGGAAAACATGGACAACGCCCAAAACGGCGCCACCATGTGGTCGCTCGAAGGCGAGTACAGCTTGTCCAAGCGTAGCGCGGTCTATGCCTACTACTCGGCCATCAACAACGAAGCCAAGGGTAACTACGGCTTCAAGAACCAGAACAGCGCTACCGGTTCCGCACCCGCTGCGGCCGGCAAGGATGTGAAAATCCTGGGCGTGGGTGTTCGCCACACGTTCTAATCTGGTAATCAGATACGCTTGAAATTGAGAACGGGCGCCGCTTGGTGCCCGTTTTTCATTACGTTTTTGTGAATCTGTTGCGTAAAGCCCAGCGAATGCCGGCTAATTCACGTAAATCCGGGTATTCCCGATTGCGAAAACGAAACAGCCACGCGCAAAATTCGCTTCAGCCTGAGTCCCGGACAGGCTCCCTACGACTCAAACAACGGAGAATTCCTTATGCGCAAGTCTTTGCTTGCCACCCTGGTACTGGGTGCACTCGCCGCTCCGGCCTTCGCTGATGGCACCGTCACCCTGTACGGTCTCGTCAACGTCCCGGTCGAAATCACCAAGACCACTACCGGTAACCAGTTTGCTGTTGGTAACGCCGGCGCTCCTGGCGGCATCAACACCCCGACCCGTATCGGTTTCAAGGGTGACGAAGCACTGGGCGATGGCCTGAAGGCTTGGTGGCAGATCGAAACCGGCTTCAACATTGACGACACTACCTACTCGTCTGGTAATGGCTTTGCCAACCGCGAAGGCTGGATCGGTCTGCAAGGTGACTTCGGTAAGTTCGGTCTGGGTCGTGGTAAGACCCCTTACACCAATGTCGCCGACATTTTTGACGGTACGGTTGATGCCGGCCTGAACCTGGCCATCTACAAGCACGGCCAACTGGGTAATGTGACCAGCAACCGTTTCGATAACGCTGTTCGCTATGACTTCCCGAGCGCTTCGGGCTTCACCGGTGCCGTGATGTACGGTGCTGGCGAGAACAAGCAGGCCGGTGTTAACGCTACCCAGAACTTCTCGGTTAGCGCCCGTTACGCCAATGGCCCGTTCACCGTGGCTGCTGCGTTCAACAACCAGAAGAACCTGGCTGGCGGCAGCACTTCCGTGCCTATCCCGGCTACCGCTCCTGTTTACGGCACCAAGGACCAGGCTTTCCTGCTGGCCGGTACCGTGCAGCTGGACGCTTTCAAGGTTGGCCTGGGCTACCAGCACGCCAAGGTTGATACCAATGCCGTCAAGCGTAAGGCTGACAGCGTTGTTGCTACCGTTGCCTACACGATCGATGCTCTGACCCTGAAGGCTGGCGCGATCGCCAATGGCAAGGTCAAGTCGAACGGTACTACGCTGGATGACAGCCAATTCGTCCGTTGGAACCTGGGTGCCAAGTACGCGCTGTCCAAGCGTACCGCCGTGTACTCGGAATACACTGCAGACGACTACAAGAAGGACTTGACCGGCAAGGACAAGACCGATGTGAACGTGTTTAGCCTTGGTCTGATGCACTCGTTCTAAGCTTCTTGTTGTAACTGGTTGTTCTGAAGTTGGAGACGGGCATGCTTGCATGCCCGTTTTCTTTTGTCGGCGGCATGGTTCCGTCTGCTTGCCACCTCGGTCCTGGGACCGTTTTTCTTTGTGCAACGGGTTCCGGTATGCTCGGGCCTTCTGCCTGACTTTGATACGCGATGCGCCGCCTACTCACCGCCACTTTTGCGCTCGGCCTGTTGGCCGCCTGCGCCACGCCTACCCTTCCTACCACGACCGGCAAGCCAGCCGACTGCCAGTGCGGCGACGTCACTGCCAAGCCAGCCCCGGTGACTGCGCGCTATCAGCCGGCCATTTGGTCTTCGATGCCGGATTGGCCGGGTGAGGGGCTGCAGACGAGCTGGCAGGCCTGGCTCAATAGCTGCAAGCGTCTAGCAACAAGAGCCGGCTGGAAGGAGATTTGCAGCGAAGCGCAGACGTTGCCACGCCGCGATGACGCGGCGATCCAGGCGTTTTTCGAGCGCCGCTTTCAACCCTGGCGCATCGAGACCAGTGAGGGTGCGCAGAGCGGCCTCATTACCGGTTACTACGAGCCGCTGCTCAATGGTAGCCGCGAACAGAAGCCGGGTAGCGCCGCCATCTATGGTGTGCCCGATGATCTCTTGACCATTGATCTGGGCGATATCTATCCGGACCTCAAAGGCATGCGGTTGCGAGGTCGGCTGGATGGCCGCAAGGTCGTGCCTTACTGGAGTCGTGCCGATATCGAAGCCGGCAAGGCCCCGACGCCGGGTCTGGCGTTGGCATGGGCGGACGACCCGATCGAGGCTTTCTTCCTGCAGGTTCAAGGCTCAGGCCGTATCAGGCTTGAAGATGGCAGCCTGTTGCGAGTCGGCTATGCGGACCAGAATGGCCAGCCATACAAGTCGATCGGCAAGTGGCTGATCGAGCAAGGTGAGCTGAAGGCGAACGAGGCCTCGATGCAAGGCATACAAGCCTGGGCGCGTGCCAACCCCGGCCGGCTCAAGCAACTGCTGGATGCCAACCCGAGCTACGTGTTTTTCCGGGTCCTGCCGCAAGCGGATGGCGGTCCCATCGGTGCGCTCAATGTCCCGTTGACGGACGGTGCCAGCGCAGCAATTGATCCGAAGTTCGTACCGCTCGGCAGCCCCATCTATCTGGCGACGACCTGGCCTAACGACAGCAAGCCGCTGAATCGCCTCCTGCAGGCACAGGATACCGGCGGTGCCATACGCGGCCCTATCCGGGCGGATTTCTTCTGGGGCTTCGGAGCGGAAGCCGGTGCATTGGCCGGCCGCATGAAGCAACAGGGTCAGGTCTGGCTACTTTGGCCCAAGGGCCTGCCCCTGCCCGGAGAGAAGACCCTGTAAGCGGGTCGACCCGCTACGCCAGCCGCGTACGCTATCCAGTAATTGCGCGTAGCCGGGCTGATTCGTCATTCCCGCAGGCAATGGATCGGTCAGCGCCTGGCCGGTGACCCAGATGAGGGTATGGCCCCTCATCTGCTCCCGCAGGGCCAGTAGCCTGTTGCCTTGGCGGAGGTGCGGGTCGCCCAGCGCGAAAACCACAATGTCGATCTCATAGTCGACCGATGCCTGTATCAGTGCCGCCGCCGTCATGTCGCCAAATGCCAGGACTTCGCAGCCTGCTGTCCGTAGCAACATGTCGGTTATGGCTAACGCCGCGGCATCCTGATCGCCTGACAGGTGGGTCAGCAAGATGCGCGGGGGTTGTGGCACGAAGCGATAGGCTTGTAGCGCCTGCTGCAAGACAAACTGAACCTGGGCCTTGAAAAAGTGCGCTTCATGCATGGCGAGGCTACCATCCTGTCTGGCAGCTTCCACCTGCCTTATCGCGCCGGGAAGGTGCTCGATCAACAGGTACTGAAGACCGTAGTCGCACAGTGCCGCTCTTAGCCAGGCATGCAACGCCGCTACATCATGGCTGCGCAGTATGCTGCATAGCGCATCCTGTTCTTCGTGGGTGACGGACCCTGTTTTGGGCTGACCTTGCTGCTGTAATAGGGACAGATCCGCCAGGTTCATGGGCATCAATTGCCGAGGGCGGAATCCGCGGTCGATCAGGTAGCGGATCAGTTTGAGCTTTTCGACTTCTTCCGGACTGTACAGCCGATCGCCGTGCTCATCCCGACGTGGTGCCGGAAAGCCATAGCGACGCTCCCACATGCGCAGCAATTCACGCGGGACGCGGGTTTCCATTTCCGTTGCGGCAATCGGCAAGTCGCTCATGATGCAAATTTCCGCTTGATCAGTTTGAGCAGGCCGCCAAGCAGCGGTAATTGCTCATACAGTTCTTCTGCCGCGTCCCAGTAGTCGCGGTGCACGCAGATACGGCCTGTGTCGTTCATGATCAGGTGGGAGCCGCCCTGGATGCACATGGCGCGGCCCCGTACGGTGAAGTCGAATCGCCATACTAGGAACATGGCGGGCCATTGAACGACGCGGTCCACGACGGTAAAGCGTGGCGACAGCAACGTCGCAAACATGTGGGCATAGAGCCGTTTTACTGCGGTGAGGCCCTGCAGATCATTGAACGGGTCCTTGAACCGGATATCGGCCGAATAGACGCTGTCGATGTTCTCCAGGCTGTCCGGTGTCAGCGACTCGAACCAGGCTATCAGCAGGTCGGCCCGGGGATGGCTGGGTGAGGGAATGTTCATAAATGCGTCACCTTGTGCAACAGCGGAAAACGCCAGCGATAGGGCAGCCGGCTGACGAGGCGCAGCAGCGCGGTAAAACGCCTGGGGAAACGTATCTCGAAGTCCCCTGCCTTCATGCCTGCCAGCAAGGCTTGCGCCGCTACCTCCGGGCTGATGAGCTCCGGCATGGCAAAGTCGTTCGTGGCGGTCATGGGGGTGGCGACAAAGCCGGGATTGACGAGATAGACCGACAGGCCGCGTGGCGCGAGATCAAAGTAGAGCGTCTCGGCAAGATTGATCAGGGCGGCCTTGGTTGCCCCGTAGACGGTGGCTTCGGGCAGGCCGGTATAGCCGGAAACGCTGGCGACCAGTGCCATGCCGCCATGCCCCTGCGCCTGGAAATAGGGAATTACCTCGGCCAGACCGCGATAGACGCTGAGGACATTCAGCTCGAAGCTGCGCGCCGCGGATGTCGCATCAAGCGCCCAGGCTCGCTGAGGTTCGTAGCGCGCGGCCAGGAAGATCACCAGGTCTATGCTGCCGAAGGCGTCGATGGCTTGCCGATGCGCAGAGGGCCAGGCCAAGGTATCGGTCACGTCGAACGCCACGACGGATGCCTGCGTATGCCCCGCTGCGACCTCATCCAGTTGGGTAGCGCGTCGGGCGGAGAGGATGACCTTGGCCCCCTCGTGCAGCAGCGACCGGGCTACGGCGGCGCCGATTCCGCTGGACGCCCCGATAACCCAAACACGCTTGCCTTCCCAGCTAGGGATGGGGATGTTCATGTGGCTCATGAGGGATCACGCTTTCGAAAGAACAGGGTGACCTCGCCGAGATCGATTCCGAACTTGGACATGCTTGAACGGTTCATCATGGTTTTGCCGTCAAGTTGCCACATCCAGTCGTCGAAGCTGACCTCGTATTCCTTGCCATCTACCGGCAACCTGAGCACGTAGTTCCAGTGCAGCGTATTACCCACGACCAGGCCTGTCGCCTCCCCCACGACATCCTCTGCGGTCCCTCGCCAGCTGCCATCCGCCTGCCGTTTCAGATGCCATATCCGTCGCTGCTTTTCTCCGTCGTCGTAGACAAAACGCTCATCCAGGGTGCCATTGTCCCCTTGCCACTGGGTGCGAATCTCCACGGTGAAACGGCGGGTGACTTGCCCGTTACGCTTCTGGAAGACGCCCCAGGCATCGAGCGTGCCATTGAAGAATGTGGGCAGGTCCAGCGCGGGCTTCTCATGCGCATACTGCTGTGGATCGACACCTGCGCAAGCGGCTAGCAGGTAGGTAAGCAGGATGGTGATCAGATGCTTCATGGCTTCAGCTCCAGAGGCTGGGCCGGGGCCGGCCAGCGATGCTGCCAGCGCAGCAGCAGGCCTGCGCTCAGTAGCTTGATGAGGCATGGCAGGCCAGCGTAGATCAGCGCCAGCCCGCCTGCGGTATCCGGTATGCCCGGTTGGTAGCCGAGCAGGCTGAGTAAAGGCAGGCCGATGCCGGCAGACAATGCCAGTGCGAGCTTGCCGAGCAGTGCCCAGATACCGAAGTACATGCCGGTGCTTTCCCGCTGCGCTGCCGGGATGGCATCGGCCAGCATGGCCGCAGGCAGGGCGAGATCCGCACCCAGCGCCACGCCTGACAGTATGCAGATGAGCATGAAGCGTGTGTCGTCCCCCTGCCCCAGACTCGCGGCGCCGATGAACGCCGCACTGGCCAGTAGCATGCCGCCCAGCCACGCCCGTGACTTGCCGATGCGGTCAGACAGGCGGACCCACAGCGGTAGCGCAATGGCGCCGCTGACGAAGTAGCCCGTCAGAAACAGGCCGGCGCGTGCACTGGCACCGATGACGTCGTCGATAAAGAACAGCACCAGGGTGGCCGGAATCGCCACGGACAACGAATTGAGCAGGTAGATGAGGTAGAACTGCCGCAGTGCGCTATCCCGGAGGGCGTACCGCCAGGCGTGTGGGCCGAATGCGCGCTTGGCGGGTGGCAAGGGGGGGGGCGCCTGGCATAGGGTCAGGTAGCTAGCGGCCAACAAGATGGCAGCAAAGAGCAAGGCAAACAGCTGGCGACTCGCCTGAGCGCTGAAATGCATCGCAAGCACTGCAGGCAGCAGCGCGGCGAGTATGACTCCCAGCAGACCGGCGGCTTCGCGCCATGCGGTGACTCTGGCCCTGCCGGTAACGCTGTCGGTCAGGCGTGCACCCCAGGCGAGGTAGCAGATATTGACCAGACTATGCGAGAAGTAGACGAGAGCAAGGCTGCTTGCCAGCCATGCATAGAGTAAGCCGGTGGTCATCATCGGTGGATTGAACAGGGCGTAGAACCCCAACCCCAAGCCGGCGCTGCCGACCAAGATCAACCGGTGCCAACCGTGGGATCTGCCATGCCAAGCATCCACCAGTCGCCCTAGCCAGGGGTCCTGTACGGTATCGACAAAGCGGGTCAGTAATAGCACCAGCCCCAGCCAGGCAAGGTTGAGTCCAAGCTCATTACCGTACAGACGCGGTGCGGCCAGGTAGATGGGCAAGGCGGCCATGGCCAGAGGGAGGCCAAGCGCAGCGTAGGCAAGCAGCCCTCTGGACGTCATGGCGCGCTACCCAGTAGTTGCTGCCGCAGGCGTGGCTCGGAGGTTGCCTGTCCGAGCCAGATGGAAAAGAACCAGTGTGCAAATTCCGGGTCGTCGATATCTGCGGTCGGCTTGTCCCCGGCGTAGAATCGCGCGCCCTTGCCGGGAAGGTAGACCCCGGTCAGGGTGTCCCCTTCATTGACATCGACAAAGGCTTGCCGCATCGAGGCTGCCCAGCTGTCCAGGCGCGCGCTTGGTGCCCCTTGCCTGCGCATCTGGTCCAGGCTTGCATCAATGATGCGCGAGGCCTTGAAACTGCGGGCGTACGTCAGCGCTAATGCAAAGGGCTGTCCTGCCACGTAACGTCCACTGCTGCTGTACAGCTCGGCCCGGTAGAGCTTGAGCCCAAGCCAGCGCATGTCGCCTGCGCCCACCGGCTTGGCGTCGGCAAGCACATCCCGCCAGCCTGCCTGGGCAGGCAGCGCCAGGCAAAGTAGCAGGCACAGCCGTGATATCAGCCCAGGATCCATTGCTTTACCCCGGTACGCCCTGCCCTGAATCCCGCTTCGCAGTAAACGAAGTACATGCGCCAAAGCCGGATGAAGCCTTCGTCATAGCCTTGTGCCCGAACCTGGTCGAGGGCAGCCTCGAATCGATCGCGCCAGTAACGCAAGGTGGTCGCGTAGTCCGCTGCAAAGTCGAAGCGATCACGTACCTGAAAGCCAGCATCACTGGCCCGCCGGGCCAGTATGTCCGGGCTCGGGAGCATGCCGCCGGGAAATATGTATTGCTGGATGAAGTCGGTGCTGCGGCGGTAGCTCGGGTAGGTCTCGTCGGCAATGTCGATCGCCTGGATTGCCACTTTGCCACCTGGTTTGAGGCAGCGTTTCAGGGTAGCAAAGTAGCTTGGCCACCAGCGTTCGCCGACGGCCTCGATCATTTCGATGGAAACGATGTGATCGTACTGGCCGGTCAGATCGCGATAGTCGGTCAGGGAGAGCGTCACTTGCGCATCCAGGCCGTTATCCGCCATACGTTGGCGAGCCCAGTTCAGTTGTTCGGTGGACAGCGTGATGCCATGCACGTTCAAGCCACGCCTTGCGGCCCGCTCGGCAAAGCCGCCCCAGCCGCAGCCTATTTCCAGGATGGTCTGACCTGGCGTGGCACCTAGTTGATTAAGGATGCGATCATATTTGGCCCTCTGGGCTGCCTCCATGTCCTGTCCGGCCTGCTCGTCGAATAAGGCGGATGAGTAGGACATCGAGGGGTCGAGCCACAGGGCATAGAAGGCGTTGCCCAGGTCGTAGTGCGCCGAGATATTGCGCCGGCTGCCACGCCGATTGTTATCACGGAGGATCAGGTGGCTTAGCCGCTTCAGCAGCAGCGACCACCAGCGCCCGTTGACGGCTGCGTCCAGCGCAGCCTCGTTTTTCAGCGCCAGCTCAAACAGGGCGAGCATGTCAGGGGTGTCCAGCCAGTTCTGCCGGTAGGCCTCGGCAAAGCCGATGTCGCCGTGCCGGAGTATCTGGCTTGCAGCGCGCCAATCATGCAGGTGCAGCTCCGCATGCGGCTCGGCACCGAGCGTCCCGAAGTGAGCAACTTGCCCTGCAGGGTCGATGAAGGTCAAGGACCCGCTTGCCAGACGGTTCAGCATGGCGATCAACATCCGGCTCCAAGGCGAGAGGCCCGTGGTCGGATAAGGCATGGCGAGGTCGGAGCGGTTCATAAGGATGCCTCGTTGTTATGAGTCAAGCCGGGTTCGGGCGCTTGCGGTTTGCGAAAGAACGGCACGCCTCGCCACCACAGGTGGAGGGCTTGCCAGTGAATACGGAACGTGATGCCCAGGGTCAGCAAGGGCGTGCGTAGCAAGGTGCGGAACAGGTGGCTTGTCGTCAGTGGATGGCTGGTGCCCCATAGCACGGTCTCCAGCAGCGGCTTGGGCTCCGAGGCATGGTCGAAGTAGTCGATTCGCGCCATCTTTCTCGCTCCCGCATTGCGTACCCGGAAGCGATAACTACCTTTGACCTCGCAAAAGGGAGAGACATGAAAGTGCTTGCGACAGATAAGTTCGGTGCTGGGCATGATGGGGCCTTCGTCCGGTGCACACAGGACATATTGATGGCGTTCACCAAAGGTGTTGTTCACCTCCGCGATCAGGATGCGTAGCTCACCTCGCTTGTCGTGGCAGTACCAGAAGCTGACGGGCTTGAAGACATAACCCAGCACGCGGGGGAAGGTTTGCAGCCAGACTTCGCCCTCAGGACGATGGAGTCCTGCCCTCGCCAGCTGCCGGTCCAGCCAGGCCAGCAGATCATGGCCATCGCGGTCGCCGTGATCCTTTGCATGGAAGCTGATGATGCCCGGGCGATTGAAGCCAAACAGGCCCCAGCAGCGGATCTGGCTTGCGGGTGCGGTGAGGCACAGGTGCAGAAAGAAAACCGGATAACGGAAGCGATGCCGGACGGGCCGATGGCGCACATGCATGACATGGCCACGACAGATCTGGACAGCCGAGCCCGCCGGATTTTTGTGACTAGTCATAGACGGCATCCCATGGCGGCGTCACGCCCAGGTCACGTGCCACCCGCAAGGCGGACTTCAGGCCGTCTTCATGGAAACCGTAGCCTGACCATGCACCGCAGAACCAGGTCTGCTTGTGTCCTTGCAGTTGAGCGAGCCGCGATTGCGCAAGGATGGCAGCCTGGTCCATGACCGGGTGCTCATAGTCGAATGTCCTGATCAGGTGCTCGGCTGCAGGTTCCCGATGTGGATTGAGAGTCACTACGACGGGAGCCTTGAATGGCAGGGGCTGTAGTTGGTTGATCAGATAGCTCACGGCTACCGGGCGCTCAAGATCATCACCTGCGCCGGCCTGGTAATTCCAGGCTGACCAGACCGCTTGCCGACGTGGTAGTAAGGCGGGATCGGTATGCAGCAGCGCCCGGTTGGGTTGATAGCGAAAATGCCTCAGCACCTCGCGCTCGCTGTCGTCGGCATCCAGGAGGCTCAAGGCTGTGGGTGCATGGCAGGCCAGAACGACTGCATCGAATGTCTCCGTGCCGTGCGGACTGGACAGGGTGACGCCCTGGCTGTCTCTTCGCAGCCCATGCACCGGGCTGTTCACCCTGGCATCCGGTATGCCTGCGAGCAGCTTTTCCACATAGCAGCGCCCGCCTCCCTTGACCGTTTTCCAGCGTGGTCGGTCCGAGACCTGCAGCAGCCGGTGATTGAGGCAGAAGTTGAGGAAAGTCTCGGCTGGAAATCCGAGTATGTCGGCAACGGAAGAGGACCATATGGCGGCTGCCATGGGCAGCAGATACCAGTTGCGCATGGTCGTGCCATAGCCGTGGGTATCCAGCATGGTCGCGAGGCTCCAGCCATGCTGGCGAGCCTCCTGCAGCAGGTGCGGCGCTTGCCGGTTGAAACGAAGGATGTCGGACAGCATGCTCAGGAAGGCGGGCCGCAGCAGATTGCGTTTCTGCGCAAAGACCGTGGCAAGGCTGGTGCCCGCCCATTCCAGATCCGGCTCGGCCAGCGACACGGCGAAGGTCATGTCGCTGGGGTGGGTGTTCACCTTCAGGTGATCAAACAGCTGGACCAGGTTGGGATAGGTCAGGTCGTTGTGCACCAGGAAGCCGGTATCGACCGGGTGGGTCATCCCCTCCAGCGTGACGTCGACCGTATTGGTATGGCCGCCGAAATAGGCATTGGCCTCGAACAGGCTGACCTGATACCGACGCGCGAGCAGCCAGGCCGCGGCCAAGCCCGAGATGCCGGCACCGACAACCGCAATACGTGCGTGCTCAGGCAGGGGGGAGTAGAGAGTGCTCATTCCTTCACTGTAAGTCCCTGCATTGAATGCGTCAATGATTTGTACAGTACATAAATGGATTTTGTTCAGTCGTGCCTGTACAAGGGGCCGGTTGCCCGGTGTACCATCGCCGCCATGAGAAATGACTGGGATATCTTCTGTGCCGTTATCGATAATTTTGGCGATATCGGTGTGTGCTGGCGCCTTGCCAGGCAGATCGCGGGCGAGCGCAATGAAGCCGTGCGCCTTTGGGTCGACGACCTGGCGGCATTCACCGTACTGGAGCCCGCCGTCCAGCCCGGGTTGGCTGTGCAATGCCTGCATGGGGTGGAGATTCGCCTCTGGCAGCTCCCCTTCCCCGAAGTTGACCCGGCGGCGATCGTGATCGAAGCGTTTGCTTGCAATCCGCCGGAGCCTTTCCTGGCCGCCATGGCACAGCAGGCGCCGCCACCCGTCTGGATCAATCTGGAGTACCTGTCGGCTGAGGACTGGGTGGAGGGATGCCATGCCCTGGGCTCACGGCATCCACGCCTGCCGCTGAGCCACCATTTCTTCTTCCCGGGCTTTACTGCCCAAACCGGCGGGCTGTTGCGGGAGCGTGAGCTGCTGGCTCAGCGCCGTGCCTGGCAACAGCATCCGACTGCGCGGGCTGATTTCCTGCGTGGACTGGGACTGGATGGGGCTGCCGTGCTGCAGCCCTGCGTATCGCTGTTCTGCTACGACAACATGGTGCTGACCGGGCTGCTGGATGCATGGCAGGCGGTAGCGCCCATGACCTTACTGGTGGCCGATGGCAAGCCACGAAAGCTGGTCGAGGCCTGGTTGGGGGCGCCGTTTGAAACGGGTCAATGCGTGCAACGAGGGCATTTGACCTTGTTGTCGCTGCCTTTCCTTCGGCAGGCGGACTACGATCGCCTGCTATGGAGCTGCGATCTGAATTTCATCCGCGGAGAGGATAGCTTTGTGCGGGCGCAATGGGCGGCGAGGCCGCTGTGCTGGCATATCTATCCGCAGGAGGATGCGGCTCACCGCAACAAGCTCGATGCCTATCTGGCGCGCTATGTCCCTGGTCTGCCCGATGGCGCCGCTGCGAGTTTGAGGTCCTTCTCAGAGGCCTGGAATGAAGGGGACTCCGCCGCTTGTCGCAAAAGCTGGGGGTCTCTCTGGCAACAGCTCCCAGCCTTGCAAAAACACGCCGAGGCTTGGTGCGACAGGCTCTCGGCGCAACCGGACCTGCTGAGCCAATTGGCTCGCTTTGCCGGGGAAAAGCGTAGCGGGATCCATCGCTAAGCGGTCCCTGTGGCAAATGTTCGCACCTCCCGGCTATAATGCTTCGTTTTTTCAACCGCTTATCCCCATTTAGCAAGGCAATCGCATGAAAACCGCACAAGAGCTCCGCGCTGGCAACGTCGTGATGGTCGACGGCCAACCCATGGTTGTGTTGAAGGCTGAGTACAGCAAGTCTGGCCGCAATGCCTCGGTCGTGAAGATGAAGCTGAAGAACCTGCTGTCCGGTTCCGGCTCCGAATCTGTCTACAAGGCCGACGAAAAGTTTGACGTCGTGGTTCTGGAAAAGAAGGAATGCACCTACTCCTACTTCGCCGACCCGATGTACGTGTTCATGGACACCGAATTCAACCAGTATGAAGTCGAAGCCGAAAACGTTGGCGATACCGTCAACTTCATCGTCGACGGCATGGAAGACCTGTGCGAAGTCGTGTTCTACGACGGCAAGGCGATTTCGGTGGAACTGCCGACCACGATCGTTCGTGAAGTCGAGTACACCGAGCCGGCCGTACGTGGCGACACGTCGGGCAAGGTGATGAAGCCTGCCAAGCTCAAGGGCACCACCTTTGAACTGCCGGTTGCTGCCTTTATCGAAATCGGTGACAAGATCGAAATCGACACCCGCACCCACGAGTTCAAGAAGCGCGCCTAAGCAGCTTTCGGAGCGATGTGCAAAAAGGCAGCCACCCTGGCTGCCTTTTTGTTGCCTTGTGCGGGCGTATGCAGGTCATTCGCAATCAGCCCCCTTTACAGGCGGAGTACTTGTGCTATATTCCGCCCATCTTATCGGTGAACGAACGTTCTCTACGCATTCTTAAGGGAAAACCATGGACGACAACAAGAGCAGGGCCCTCGCCGCAGCACTGGCACAGATCGAGAAGCAGTTTGGCAAGGGTTCGATCATGAAAATGGGTGAGGCCCAGATCGAAAACGATCTGCAGGTGGTCTCCACGGGTTCGTTGGGGCTGGACCTCGCGCTGGGCGTTGGTGGTCTGCCACGCGGTCGCGTCGTCGAGATCTATGGTCCCGAATCCTCCGGTAAGACGACGCTGTGTCTGCAGGTCGTGGCCGAGATCCAGAAGCTGGGTGGCGTTGCTGCCTATATCGATGCCGAAAACGCCCTGGACCCGGTCTATGCCGGCAAGCTGGGCGTCAACGTGGCCGACATGCTGATCTCCCAGCCGGATACGGGCGAGCAGGCACTGGAAATCGCCGATATGCTGGTACGTTCCGGTGGTGTGGACATCATCGTGGTGGACTCGGTGGCCGCGCTGGTACCCAAGGCTGAAATCGAAGGCGAAATGGGCGACAGCCATGTGGGCCTGCAAGCCCGACTGATGTCCCAGGCGCTGCGCAAGCTGACCGGTAACATCAAGCGCACCAACACCTTGGTGATCTTCATCAACCAGATCCGCATGAAGATCGGCGTGATGTTCGGTAGTCCGGAAACCACCACCGGTGGTAACGCGCTGAAGTTCTACGCCTCGGTCCGTCTTGATATCCGCCGTACCGGCGCGATCAAGAAGGGTGAAGAAGTGGTGGGTAACGAGACCCGCGTGAAAGTGGTGAAGAACAAGGTCTCCCCTCCGTTCCGCGAAGCCAACTTCGACATTCTCTATGGCCAAGGTATCAGCCGTGAGGGTGAAGTCATCGAGATGGGCGTGCTGCACAAGATTGTCGACAAGTCCGGTGCCTGGTATGCCTATCAGGGCAACAAGATTGGCCAGGGCAAGGACAACGCCCGCGAGTACCTCAAGGACAATCCTGCGATTGCCCGCGAAATTGAAAGCAAGATTCGCGAGATCGTCGGCATCGCCATGCCGCTGCCTGCTGCCCAGCAGGAAGAAGAGGATGAGGCTGATCTCGATCTGGCTTGATATCGTGGCCTATCAGGTACCGGTCTGCATCGGTATCTGAAGCAAAAAGCCCGCCGATTGGCGGGCTTTTTGTTGCTTGGCGCACCCCTTTGCAAGGTGCCCGTACATCGAGATGTCAGATCAGGTTCTGCTCAGCGACACCGATATTCATGTCGAGTGCGCGACTACCGCTGTCATTGTCCTTCGACAATGGGCTGGCACGACGGTTTTCCATCTCGTCCAGATAGGCGGCGTCTACGTCGCCAGTGATGTACTCACCGGAGAAGCAGGAGGTCTCAAAGACCGTGATGCGACCGTCGCTTGCTTCGGAGACGGCTTGTACCAGGGCATCGATGTCCTGGTAGAACACGGCGTCTGCCGAGATCTCTTCGGCGATCTGGACGTCGTTACGGCCGGTCGCGATCAGTTCGGCACGGGTGGGCATGTCGATGCCGTACACGTGCGGGAAGCGAACCGGTGGCGCAGCGGAGGCGAAGTAGACCTTGTTGGCGCCTGCTTCGCGCGCCATTTGCACGATTTCCTTGGAGGTCGTGCCGCGGACGATGGAGTCGTCAACCAGCAAGACGTTGCGTCCCTTGAATTCGATGCCGATGGCGTTCAGCTTCTGCCTGACCGACTTCTTGCGCGTGGCCTGGCCCGGCATGATGAAGGTGCGGCCGATATAGCGGTTCTTCTGGAAGCCTTCGCGATACGGCAAGCCCAGGTGATTGGCCAGTTGCAGAGCGCTGGCGCGACTGGTATCCGGAATGGGGATGACGACGTCGATGTCCATTTCAGGCAGTTCGCGCCGAATCTTCTCCGCCAGGTTGTCACCCATGTTGAGGCGGGCCTGGTAGACCGAGATGCCATCCATAACCGAATCGGGACGGGCAAAATAGACGTGCTCGAAAATGCACGGTACGAGCTTGGATTCCGTGGCGCACTGGCGGCTGTGCAACTGGCCGTCCATGGTGATGAAGAGGGCTTCGCCAGGGGCAACGTCGCGCATCAGCTTGAAGCCCATGGTATCGAGTGCCACGGATTCGCTGGCGACCAGGTACTCGGTGCCGTCCGGTGTTTCGTGCTCGCCGAGCACCAGCGGGCGGATACCGTAGGGATCGCGGAAGGCGACGAGCCCGTAGCCGGCGATCAGCGCGACGACGGCGTAGGCGCCCTTGACGCGACGATGTACGGCGGCGATGGCATCAAAGATGGTTTCTGGCTTGAGCGCAAAGCCGATCGCGCGTTTTTGCAGCTCATAGGCAAAGACATTGAGCAGCGCTTCGGAATCGGAATTGGTATTGATATGCCGCAAGTCATTGCGGTACATCGCTTCCTTCAGCTCCTTGTGATTGGTCAGGTTGCCGTTGTGTGCCAGCACGATGCCGAACGGGCTGTTGACGTAGAACGGCTGGGCTTCTGCCAGGCTGGATGCGGAGCCTGCAGTCGGATAGCGGACATGGCCGATACCGATATTGCCTTGCAGCGAGCGCATGTTGCGAGTACGGAATACGTCTGCAACCAGGCCTTGGCCCTTATGCATATGCATTACGCCGCTCTGCTCTGCCGTCACGATACCCGCAGCATCTTGCCCACGGTGCTGCAGGACGAGCAGGCCGTCATAGAGCAATTGGTTAACGGGTGTTCTGGCCACCACTCCGAGAATGCCGCACATATTGCTTCCTTGCTTTACAAACCAGTTTGGCCTGCCAGCGTCGCATGCGATTGCATGCTGCGATAGACAGACCCTCAATCAAATTTTATATGTCCTGCCAGCTGTGCTGGCAACCAGGGCTTGAGCGCGATGGCCATGGCTTCGAACGGTGGGCTGAACATGGCATCGCGCCAAACGACCTGGCGAGGCAGGCTTGTCATGCCTGCAACGATCACCAGCGCCAGTACGATCAGGATGCCGCGAGCAAAGCCGAACAATGCGCCTATGAGGCGATCCAGCGGTGCCAGCCCCGTTGCCTTGACAAACTGCGCCACCGTGATGCGCACGATGGCGGAAATAAACCAGACACCCAAGAGGATGCCGACAAACCCTGCGATCAAGCGCAGTTCCGTGGTGGGGACGTCGGCTGGAAGCATGGCTCCCAGATCACTGGCGTAGCGCTGCGCCAGCCAGAAACCGAGTACCCAGGCAGCCAGCGAGAGGATTTCGGACAGACCGCCACGCAGGACAGCCAGCAACACCGATAACCCGACAATCACCAGAACTGCGTAATCAAATGCCGTCATTTGCTGACGATGCTGCTCGTAACACCTGCACTGGCCAATTTGGCGTGCGCCTTTTCGGCGGCTTCACGGCTGGCATAAGGGCCCGCGCGCAAGCGGGTCAAAACGCCTTTGTCAGTCTTGACCGTTTCGGTCTGGGGGCTGACACCCGCCTGCTTGGCTTTGCCCAGCAAACCTTCGACCTTGTCCTTGTCGGCAAAGGCGCCTAACTGAAGGAAGAATTTGCCCGGTTTGTCCTCACTGGCCACTTTCTCCTTTTCGGGAGCAGGCTTGCTGGCTGGTTTGGCCTTGGATTCGGCCTCCATGCCAGCCAGTATCTTGGCCGGGTCCTTCTTCACTTCGACATGCTTGGCCTCGGGTTTCTTTTCGGCGGCTGTCTTGTTGTCTGGCTTGACCGGCGCTTTCTCTACCGGCTTGTCGACTATGGCTAACTTGGGGTCGACGATCGGTTTTGCAAGTGCTGCCGGGGGCGTCACGGCTGCTGGCGGCGTACTTGCGGCCGACGCCTGTGGTGCCGGCTCCGGCAGCGGCACTGCCGCTGGTGCAGGCGTCACCGTACTGGCCAGGGAGGGAGACGAGCTGACGATGGACACAGGTTGCGCCACCAGACTAGGCGGCGGCTTGTCGTCCATGACCGTCCAGAGGACGACGAGCGCAAGCAGAACCAGTGCAACCGCGCCAACGAGGCGCCGGCGAGCACGTTTCTTGAGGGTAGTAAGTTCTTCGCTGATAGGGGCGTCGGCCATGTCTGGGCTTAGCGCGGCTTCAGTGCAAGCACTTCGGCCACGGTATAGAACGATCCAAAGGCCGCGATTCTATCATTTTCCCCCGCTGCCAGTCGGGCTGCTGCATAAGCTTCTGCAATCGAGTCATAAACCAGTACCCTGCCCTTCGCGCCGCTGGCCACAATCAGCTCCGCCAGCGACTGTGCCGGCGCGGCGCGTGGTACGGCTGGCGCGGCAACATGCCATACCTCGATATGGTCTTTCAGCAGGTTGATGACGCCGGCCATGTCCTTGTCGGCCATGATGCCAAACACGGCATGGGTGGCTTGGAAGAACCCCTGATTCATCAGGTTTTGCGCCAGCGCGGCGGCAGCGTGCGGGTTGTGGGCCACGTCCAGGACGATGGAGGGCCGACCTGGTAGTACTTGATAGCGCCCGGCGAGTTCAACCTCCAGCAGGCCACGTTTGATGTCGCCGATCCCTACTGCCAGGCGATCATGCAAGGCATCGAGGATGGCGATCACCAGGCTGGCGTTGGCTAGCTGGTAGGCACCGCGCAAGGCCGGGAACGGCATGCCGGGCTTGTGGCCGTTACGTCCACGCCAGCGCCACTGGGTGGTTTCGTTGGTGTAGCTGAAATCGCGACCTATCAATTGCAGGTCTGTACCTAACTGCCTGGCATGGTCCAGCAGTGAGGCGGGTGGGTTGGGATCGGCACAGAAAGCAGGTTTGCCGGGCCGGAAAATGCCGGCTTTCTCGTACGCAATGGCTTCGCGTGTGTCACCGAGATAGCTCTGATGGTCCAGGTCGATGCTGACCACGGCCGACACGTCCGGCTCGAAGGCGTTAACCGCATCCAGGCGGCCGCCCAGGCCGACTTCCAGCACGGCGACATCAACACCTGCCGCCATGAAATGGTACATGGCGGCCAGCGTCCCGAATTCGAAATAGCTAAGTGATACTTCACCGCGAGCCTGCTCGATAGCCCTGAAACCGGCGAGGATGGCGTCGTCGCTGACCGGTACCAGGTTGATGCTGATACGTTCGTTGTAGTGCAGCAGATGCGGGCTGGTGTAGGTGCCGACCTTGAAGCCTGCCGCACGATAGGCGGCGGAAAGCATGGCGCAGGTCGAGCCCTTGCCGTTGGTGCCGCCCACGATAATGATCGGAAAGTCCGGCTTGAGCGCCATGGCGTCGCGGACCTGCGATACGCGCTCCAGGCCCATGTCTATCTGTATGGGGTGGGACAGTTCCAGGTGGGTCAGCCAGGCATCCAGCGTTGGTGCATCAAAACTCATACAGGGAAGGACTCTCGTGCTGACAGGAAGACCCTGGCGCGCAGCCCTGGTCTTCCTGACGAATGAAGGCCGCTCAGGCGGCCACGGCGGCTTGCTTGGTCAACAGGGTGATCAGTGCGCTGATGCGCTGCCGTAATTCGCGGCGATCAATGATCAAGTCGATGGCGCCCTTCTCCAGCAGGAATTCTGCGCGCTGGAAGCCTTCCGGCAGGGTTTCACGTACGGTCTGCTCGATCACCCGGGGGCCGGCAAAGCCGATCAGGGCACCCGGCTCGGCGATGACGACGTCGCCCAGGAAGGCGAAGGAGGCGGAGACACCACCCATGGTCGGGTCGGTCAGCAGGGAGATGAAGGGCAGGCCTGCATCTGCCAGCTTGGTCAGCATGGCGCTGGTCTTGGCCATCTGCATCAGCGAGGTCAGGCCTTCCTGCATACGCGCGCCACCGGAGGCGGAAACGCAGATGAAGGGGCAGTTGTTCTCGATGGCGGTTTGCACACCGCGCACGAAACGCTCGCCCACCACGGAGCCCATGGAGCCGCCGATGAACTTGAATTCGAAGGCCGCGACGACGACCGGCAGGGTCTGGATGGCGCCTTGCATGACGACCAGTGCGTCTTCCTCGCCGCTGCTCTCGCGGGCGGATTCAAGACGTTCCGGGTAGCGCTTGGAGTCCTTGAACTTCAGGAAGTCGGTCGGGCGGACTTCGGCACCGATCTCAAACCGGCCTTCCGGATCCAGCATAAGGTCGAGCCGCCGGCGTGCGCTAACGGCATTGTGGTGGCCGCACTTGGGGCAGACTTCCAGATTGTTCTCGAGGTCGGTCCGGTACAGCACGGCCTCGCAGGCGGAACATTTACTCCACAGCCCTTCCGGTACGGACTTGCTCGGGCCGGCCGGCTTGGCCTTGATCTTGGGGGGTAGCAACTTCTGCAACCAACTCATGCTTTGTCTCCTGCGCGCAAGGCTACATCAACCAAGCGCTTGAAAAATTGAAGGGCCGCGAGAGCGGCCCTGTCAGGGTTATTCCCGGGCGGCATCCATGGCGCCGCGCACTTCCCGCAAGAAGGCGGTCAGCCTGGCTGCGGCATCCGCACCGTGTTCTTCGACCTCCTGCACCAGTCGGCTACCGATGATGACGGAGTCGGCGATGCGGGCCACGGCCTGGGCCGAGGCTGCATCGCGTATGCCGAATCCGACGCCGATAGGCAGGCTCAGGTGGCTGCGCAATTCATCAAGCTTGGCCGCGACGCTGGCGATATCCAGCGTGGCGGCACCGGTAACGCCCTTGAGCGATACGTAGTACACATAACCGGAGGCATGCTTGGCCACTTCGTCGACTCGCCATGCGGGCGTGGTCGGTGCCAGCAGGAAGATCGGATCCAGGCCATGCTGCTTGAGGGTGTCGGATAGCTTGCCGGCCTCCTCGGGCGGCATGTCCACCGTCAGGACCCCGTCTACGCCGGCATCTGCTGCCGCAACGGCAAAGGTCTCGTAGCCCATGGCTTCGACCGGGTTGGCGTAGCCCATGAGTACCACGGGGGTGTCGGCATCGCGGCGGCGGAATTCCCGCACCATGTCCAGCACATGGCTCAGGCTGACGCCGTGTGCCAGTGCACGCTCGGAAGCTTTCTGAATGACCGGGCCATCGGCCATCGGGTCCGAAAAAGGAACGCCCAGCTCGACGATATCGGCGCCACCTGCCACGAGGGCATGCATCAGCCCGACAGTCGCGGCCGGATGCGGGTCACCCGCGGTGATGAAGGGAATCAGCGCCTGTTTGCCATGTTGCTTCAGGCGAGAGAACGTAGTCTGTATTCGTGACATAGGGCCTGGATATACATGCCGCCGAGCTAGCTCGGCAGCCATTATGTTCGCTTAGAGTTCGATGCCGGACAGCTTGGCAACGGTGGGGATATCCTTGTCGCCACGACCTGACAGGTTGACCAGGATAATCTGGTCCTTTGGCAGGGTCGGTGCCAGGCGCTTGGCATAGGCGAGCGCGTGGCTGGACTCGAGGGCCGGGATGATACCCTCAGTACGGCAAAGATCGTGAAATGCCGCCAAGGCCTCGTCATCATTGGCCGCGGTGTATTCCACCCGACCGATGTCCTTGAGGTAGCTGTGCTCCGGGCCTACGCCGGGATAATCGAGGCCCGCCGAGATCGAGTGCGTCTCGATGATCTGGCCGTTTGTATCCTGCATCAGGTAGGTGCGGTTGCCGTGCAGTACGCCCGGCGTGCCTGCCGAAAGTGGTGCAGCATGGCGACCGGTCTCCACGCCCTCTCCACCGGCTTCGACGCCCACCATGCGAACACCGGGAACCTGGATGTAGGGATAGAACATGCCGATGGCGTTCGAGCCGCCACCGACGCAGGCGACGACCACATCCGGCTGGCGGCCGGCCATGTCCAGCATCTGGACCTTGGACTCTTCGCCGATCACGGCCTGGAAATCACGAACCAGCATTGGGTACGGGTGCGGGCCGGCTGCGGTCCCTAGAATGTAGAAGGTGTTGTCTACATTGGTCACCCAGTCGCGCATGGCTTCGTTGAGTGCATCCTTTAGCGTACGCGAGCCGGAGGTGACCGGCACGACACTCGCGCCCATCAGTTTCATGCGGTAGACGTTGGCGGCCTGGCGCTGGATGTCTTCTGCGCCCATGTAGACCACGCATTCCATGCCGTAGCGCGCCGCGACGGTGGCAGAGGCCACGCCATGCTGGCCGGCGCCGGTTTCTGCAATCACGCGGGTCTTGCCCATGCGGCGAGCCAGCAGAGCCTGGCCGATGGTGTTGTTGATCTTGTGCGCACCGGTGTGGTTCAGGTCTTCGCGCTTGAGGTAGATCTGTGCACCACCCAGCGTTTCCGACCAGCGCTTGGCGTGGTATATCGGGCTGGGGCGGCCTACGAAGTGCTTGAGCTCGTAACGGTACTCGTCCATGAAGGCCTTGTCGGCCTTGGCGCGTTCATACTCATGCTTCAGCTCCTCCAGTGCCGACATCAGGGTTTCGGCGACGAAAATCCCGCCGTAGTCGCCGAAGCGGCCGCGGACGTCAGGGAGGTCATAGCTGGATGGAATGGGTAGGTCGTTGATTTGCATCGATCTTCCGATTGAAACTCGTTACTCAGGCAACTCGCCGTGCTGCAGCGATAAACTTGGCGATCAAGTCCTGGTCCTTGACGCCACGACTGGACTCGACCCCACTGGATACATCGACAGCCCACGGCTTTACTGCCGAGATTGCTGCGCCCACATTGCCTGGCGTCAATCCGCCAGACAGTATCAACGGCAAGGACAGATTGTTCGGCAGCAAGCCCCAGTCAAACTGTTCGCCTGTGCCGCCAGGAGCTGTTGGCGAGTAGGCGTCGCACAGTAAACCACGCGCATCGGCGTAGCGATCCGACAATTCTACCAAATCAAGGCCAGGTTTTACCCTTATTGCTTTGATATAGGGTCGACCAAAGGCCCGGCAATACTCTGGCGGCTCATCGCCATGGAATTGGAGCAGGTCGAGCGGCAGGGTGCGCAACACGCCTTCGACCAGTGCCGGGTCTGCATCCACGAATAATCCAACGGTGCTGACAAAGGGGGGCAGCGCCGCCACGATCTCATGCGCGGTATTGATCGAGACATTTCGCGGGCTGGCTTCGTAGAAGACCAGGCCGATAGCGTCGGCACCCAGCGCCGCGGTCATCCGCGCGGTGGCGACATCACGCAAGCCACAGATTTTGATTCGAGGGGTCATGGGCAGGATCACGGAATCAAGTGAATTCGGTACGGATCAATCAAGGCCAGGGGCATCACCCAGACTGTACTGGCAGGGGCTGGCGCAGGAACAATCCGGCAATGTGCTGTCTTTGTCAGCAATTGGCACGCAATTTCCGACTTATGCGAAGGGCCAAGGGTCAGAGCAGATAGTGGCGGAAGGCTGGCTCGCTGGCAATGCCAAACTCCGCGGGATAGCTTACGCCTGCGAAATAGAGACCATCGGGCATGAAGGTGGGTGGGGCGATGGTGCGATCGCGAGCTTGCAGCAAGGCATCCATCCACTGCGGTTCTGCCGCACCCCGGCCGATATGAATCAGCGCGCCCATCAGGTTGCGCACCATGTGGTGTAAAAACCCACCGGCCGATACGTCCATCCGGATCAGGCCGCCCTCCCCCTGGATTTCAAGCTTGTTCAGCGTCTTGACCGGGCTTTTGGCCTGACATTCCGAGGAACGAAAGCTGGAGAAGTCATGCTCGCCCAGCAGACAGATGGCGGCTTGCTGCATGTGTGCGAGATTCAAGGGGGCGTGATGCCAGCCTATCCGGCCTGCCAGCAAGGCTGGCCGCACGGGATGGTTCAGCAGCAGATAACGGTAATGGCGCGCCGTGGCCGAAAAACGGGCATGGAAGTGTTCTTCGACCTGCTTGGCCCACAGTACGGCAATGCCTTCCGGGAGAAAGCCATTCACGCCGCGAACCCATGCCGTGAGGGGGCGTACGGCATCCGTATCGAAATGGGCAACCTGCTGGCTGCCATGCACACCGGCATCCGTCCGGCCGGCTGCGTGCAGCCTGACCGTGTGCCCTGCCATGCGGCCGATGGCCTGCTCCAGCGCATCCTGGACGCTTTTGCCGTTCGGCTGCGCCTGCCAGCCACAAAATGCCCGGCCGTCATATTCCAGTCCGATTGCGATACGCATCCAGCAAGACCCTTTAAGCAAAAAAATAGCGTGGGCCGCATTGTGCGGCCCACGCTATTTTACCGTCAGATTAACGCTTACAGCTGTGCCAGCAATGATTCTGCGGTGGACTTCTGCTCTGCGCTACCTTCGCTGAGTGCTTCCTGCAGGATTTCCCGTGCACCTTCCTTGTCGCCCATGTCGATATAGGCGCGAGCAAGGTCGATCTTGGTGGTTACCGGGTCATCCAGTTCTGCACCGAAATCCACGACGTCGGACCCGCTTGCTGCTTCGGGTGCGATGTCGAGATCCAGGCTGACATCATCTAGGTCCAGCGGTGTTTCGCTGGCGGAGTGCGATGCTGCGTTGTCGGCAACGTCGAAGTTGAAATCAAGATCAGAGGCCAGATCCGGGGTGTCCAGTTCGGCCAGCGAAGTGTCCGCCGTCGGCAGGGTCAGCTCCGGAATCTTGAAGTCATCATCGGCACCCAGATCCAGCGCCGCTGCTGCAGGTGCGGGATCGGAAGGCAGGTCGAGCGGGATATCGAGCGACAGGATGCCATCGTCCGAGCCGGTACTTGCCGGTGCCGGTGTTTCTGCGGCTGGCAGGTCCAGGTTGAAGTCACCCAGGTCGAAATCCACATTCTCTTCCAGCGGGGCCGGCGGCTCATCCGGCATGCCGGGGGCAGACAGATCCAACTCTGAACCATGTTCCAGTTCAGCTGCGGCAGGCTTGGATTCGGGGGCGGCGTCGAAGCCCAGGTCAAAATCCAGTGCGTTGCCACCCTCGGCTTCCGGCGTGGCCTTGTCGGCGTCCAACTGGAAGTCAAGTTCAGCATCTGCTGGTGCATCTTCCAGCAACGGGCTGTCAAAACGGGCGGTGTCACCCAGTGCACCCAGGGTGCCGGCTGCCATCACCATTGTTTTATCCAGCGCACCCGTGTCTACCGGGGCCTGCTGCTGGTAGAGGCTGTTTTGCGGATCAAGCGCCCGGCCCATTTCGGCGGCTTGCGCCCAAAGAGGCCCTTGGCCTTGCGTGCCCGCATACAGTTCCTGCGCGGTCGATTCGAATGCCGAGGCGTTCTTGCGGCCGCTGTAGATTTCCAGCAGTTTCAGGCGTACTTCCTGACGGGCACCATCACGTGCCAGCGCATCCTTGAGGATTTCCTCTGCCTGGGCGTCACGGCCATAGGCCATGTACACCTCGGCTTCGGCGATCGGATCGACTTCGTCGGTATCGATCGTCCCCAGCCCTGCCCGACTGAAGTCGGTCAGAAAGGAGTTTTCCGTCACGCCGGTGCTGATGACGGCACCGCCGGTATTGCCGACCATGGTGTTGGACTTGAGGTCCGAACCCGTGATCACGCTATCCTCGAAGCTGCCCTTCTTGCGACGGCGAGTCATGAAGAAGGCGCCGCCACCGAGCAGCAGGACTGCCGCGCCGCCGGCCAGAACCAGGGGGTTCTCGAGCAAGGACGGTTCGGGTTCCGGTTCCGGAGCGATGATGGGTGGCCGCTTCTTGGGCTTCGGTGGCGGGGCCGCCGGCGTCTCTGGTGCCTTCACCTCTGCCTGGGCAGGGGCTGGTGCTTCAGTGGCGGGCTTGGTTTCTGCCGCCGGAGCCGGAGCTGGAGCTGGTTCGGGTTTTGGCTCGGGCTTGGGTTCCGGCTTCGGCTCGGGCTTGGGTGCCTCTACCGGCTTGGCTGCCTTGGCGGCATCGGCCTGCTTCTGCAGGTCGGCGCCTTGCTTGTTCTTCAGTGCCAGCAAGTCTTCCAGCTTCTTGTTGGTCTTCTCAAGGTCGGCAACGCGCTGGCTGGACTCAGCCAAAGCCTTCTTGCGGGCAGCGGACTCCTCTTCCAGGGTCTGGACGCGCTCTTTGAGCTTGCCATCCTCGCCCTTGGATAGCTTGAGGGTGTCCTTGGCTACCGGCTCCTGTGCCTTGGCCTTGTCTTCGACCTTGGCAGTGATCTTGCCGCTGCCGGCCTTGGTCTCGGCCGAGGAGGCTCCGACATTGTCGGCCAACTTGGCACGGTAGGCACGCCAGTCTTCAGCCTGAACCTTGATTTCCTGATTTGCCGCGGCACGGTCGACGCTGGTCAGCGTCTCCTTGCTGGGTATGCTCAGGATCTGGCCGCGCTTGAGCCGGTTCATGTTATTGCCAGCGAAAGCATCCTGATTGGCGCGATAGAGGCCAACCAGCATCTGTTCGAGGCTGACACCTTCCACCATATTCAAGTGCGCCACGCCTGCAAGGGTGTCGCCAGACTTCACGGTGTAGGTCTGATCCCCTGCTGGCTTGGCCTCAGGCTTTTTTGCGGCGCTGGCCTCCGGTGACTTGACCGGTTCAGGTTTCGCCTGAGCAACCGGCTTGCTGGCCGGTGCCTGCTGGGCTGCGATCGGCTGGGGTGCAGCAGGTCTCGCTGCGACGGGGGCCGTTGCAGCGCTGCCTGGTGCATACCCTACCGGGTCGAGCAAAGCGGTGTATTCACGCAACACCCGACCGCCGTCCCACTTCAATTCGACCAGAAAGTCGAGGAAGGGCTCGTTGACCGACTGTGCCGAATTGATCGAGATGAAATACTGTCCGTTTGCACGCTTGTCGAGATCAAAGCGCAACCCTAGCGAAACCGGCGGGTATTCAACCTGCGCTTCGCGAAATGCTGCGGGTGCAGCCAAGGCTGCTTTGAGCGACTCGACTTCGGCAGCCTGGACGGCTACGAGATCGATTTCCGCACGCAGTGGTTGCCCCAATCCGGACAGGACATTTAAACGGCCCAAGCCAGCCGAATGGGCGACTAGCGGCATCGCTGCCATGGCCACAGCCATGACGGTGGCTTTGAGTTTTGATTTGATTCGCACGGCTCCCACCTTTTTTGCGGAGTCAAAATTCCGACAAATAAATTAACATCATGGGGTTAGGCACGCAAGCTAACGTGCAATCTGAGTTTAGACAGCAATATCCATAAATAAAAAGAACAAAATTTGCCGCTTTAATTTCAAAGGGATACATGACATTGGCGTGAAAGCGCCTTCGGTCAGTCCTGCGCCGTCGGCACAACAACCGAGTGCGTTGGTACCCGATCCCGCTGCCAATTCTCCATCGACCACGCCCATATATCGGTCAACGAGGCCCTCAATAATGTCGTCGGCGGCATTTGCCCCAGCCTGTCCAGCACTCCCCACAGTTCCTCGACAGCCTCGTTTGCGTTTAGCGCTTCGGCATGAGTCTGCTTACTCAGCTTTTCACCTGCGGTATTCACCAATACCGGTAGGTGTGTGTAATTAGCTGCCGGATAACCCAGGCAGGATTGCAAATAGATTTGCCGGGGAGTGGAATCAAGCAGATCGGCGCCGCGAACAATATGGCTAATTTCCTGCTCGGCGTCGTCAACCACTACCGCCAGTTGGTATGCAAAATAGCCGTCCGCCCGTAATAGCACAAAATCCCCCACATCGCGCCGCAGGTCCTGCTGTTGCAGCCCTTGTATTGCGTCGATGAAAGAGATCGGGGTGTCGGTATCCGCCCGAAGCCGCCACGCTCGGGGTGTTTTGCCCGGAGCAAGACCGTGACGGCAGGTGCCTGAATAAACCGGGCCATCTATTCCCCTGGTGCTGGAATCGGCAATTTCCTTACGTGTGCATGCGCAACCATAGGCCAGACCACGTTCGCGCAAAGTGTCGAGAGCCGATTGATAAAGCGCCAGCCGCCTGCTCTGGTAAACGACGGGCCCATCCCATTCAAAGCCGAAGGCCTCCAGAGTGCGCAATATGCCATCGGCAGCACCCGGCATTTCACGTGGCGGGTCGAGATCTTCCATGCGTAGCAGCCACTGCCCCCCCCGCGTTCTTGCCTCCAGATAGCTGCCTGTCGCGGCGAGTAGCGAGCCTGCATGCAGGGGGCCGGTAGGACTGGGGGCGAAGCGGCCGCGATAGCGGTTCTGTGTGGCGACGGGATCTGGCATGCGGAGAAAGTAGTTTGGATGATGACTATTTGGCAGGCCGGGGGGCGGCCGTCGGCAAAGATTCTGTCGTGGCTCACCGATATTCGTCCGCCCTTCAGAACCTGACCGCATTTGGAAATAACCATGCTATGCGAGGGGTCGCGAGCGGTTCTGCTACAATCGCTAACAATTTCAGTGCCGCAATGATGAAGGATTGAGCGTTATGACTTACGTGGTGACCGATGCCTGCGTGAAGTGCAAATATACCGACTGCGTGGATGTCTGTCCGGTTGACTGCTTTCGCGAAGGCCCCAACTTCCTGGTGATTGACCCGGATGAGTGCATTGATTGCACGCTGTGCGTCGCCGAGTGTCCGGTCGAGGCAATCTATGCCGAGGATGATGTGCCGGCCGATCAGCAGATCTATATCCAGCTGAATGCCGATCTGTCCAAGAGTGCCAAATGGACGCCTATCGTCGAAAAAAAGGATCCGCTGCCCGATCACGACCAGTGGGCCAGCGTCAAGAACAAGCTTCAGCACCTGGACAAGAACGGCGCCTAGGCCGAGTTCAAACTGGTGTTTCCGTATGATCCAGCGCCTGCCGGCAATAGTTGGCAGGCGCTTTTTTCATCTGACTCGCCACTTTTTACGGCGGGGGTAGTCGAATCGGACTCGGCGTTACAATCATAAAATCACTTCCGGGAGGAAACCCGCATCATGCAATACCCGCGTTTGAAGGCGTGCGCCATCGCAACCTCGCTGGCGCTCATGGCGACCTGCGGTGCGGCGAAGGCCAAGCCTGCCACCAAGCCCCTGCCGCCCGCCCCCATTCAGGTGGCGGCGCCCCAGGCTGTCCTGAGTGCAGGGCCAAGTGCTGCGGGTATCAGCGAATTCCGTCTGCCTAACGGTCTGCGCATCCTGCTGGCGCCAGACCAGACGGAACCTGCGACCAGCGTACTGGTAGCCTATGGTGTGGGCAGCCGAGACGAAGTGCCTGGTGAATATGGCATGGCGCATATCCTGGAGCATATGCTTTTCAAGGGCAGCAAGCGTTTCGGCGATGACCGGCCGGAGTATCAGCGCCGCGGTATCAACTGGAATGCCTTCACCACGGTGGATAACACGGTCTACAGCAATAATTTCGTTAGTAACGACGAGACGCTGGCATGGTTGCTGGCGCACGAAGCTGACCGCATGATGGCTGCCAATCTGCAGGCGGATGCCTTGGCCACGGAGATGACGGTGGTGCGCAACGAATGGGAGCGCGGCGAGAACAACAGCAGCCAGATGCTCAATCAGCGCATGTTGGCTGCGGCCTATACGGCCCACCCCTATCATCACAGCACCATTGGTTATCGTAGCGATATCGAGAATGTCGATATTGATCGCCTGCGCAGCTTCTACCGCCGTTTCTATCGCCCTGACAACGCGACACTGACCCTGTCCGGCAAGTTTGATGTCGAGGCGGTGAAGCAGGTGATCGTCCGTGAATTTGGCTCGTTGCCAAGGCCTGCAACGCCCCTGGTGCGTAACCTTCGCGTGGAACCGGTCCAGGACGGACAGCGGGTGGTGGAGCTGCGCCGCCCCGGGGACGCGGAGCATGTGCGCATTGCCTACCGTATACCCGGCTGCGATCATCCCGATGTATTGGCGCTACGCAATCTGGCCGCCTTGCTGGGCAACAGCCGCAATGGTCGCCTGCAGAAAGTGCTGGTCGAGAACCGGCTGGCCGTCAGCCAGTCCGTATCGGTCCAGTGCATGGAGCAGGACGGCATTCTGGTTGCAGCGGCGACGGTGCCCAAGGGTGGGGACATGGCCAAGCTTGAGCGTAACCTGATCGATCAGCTCGAGGGGTTGGACAAGGCCCCTTTCCAGGAAAGCGACTTCGAGTCGATCCGGCTTGGCACGCTCACGGCCGTTAAACAGGTGCGCAACAAGATCAGCGCCCTGGCCGGTTCCGCCACGATGCTGGCCAACCATACTGATTGGCGCTATGCGCTTTATTACCTGGATCAGGCTGAGAAGATCAGTCTCCCGGAAGTCAACCAGATTGGGCCCCGCTACTTCAAACCCTCCGCCCGCATTGTCGGCCGCTTCATCCCTGTTGCCACGCCGGATCGGGTCGAGGTGCCGGCGGTTCCCGATACGGCAGCGCTGGTCAAGGACTACCAGCGTGATGCGATAGAAAGTGGCGAGGTGATAGCGGCAACGGCGGCGGCGGTTGAGGCGCGTACGATACGTGGGCAACTGGCGAACGGACTCAGGTACGCCCTGTTGCCGAAGAAGACCAAGGGGGGCGAGATCATCGGCGTGATGCGGGTGCGCTTTGGTACGCCCGAACAGCGTCGGCAGAATCGCATGCCGGGGGATTTTGCTGGTGACCTGCTGAACAAGGGTACGGAAAAGCTCGACAAGCTGGCGCTGGAAAACGCCTTCAACAAGCTTGATACCTCGGCTAGCTTCAATTCTGGCGCCGGTGGCGTACAGATCAGCTTCAAGGGGCGGCATGACCAGATAGTCGATGCCGTGGGGTTGTTCAGCGAGGTGGTGAAGCATCCACGGTTCGACCCCGTCGAGTTTGAACTGGTCAAGCGGCGCTGGCTCGATTCGCTCGGGCGCGACAAGGCGCCGGAGCCGGAGTTGCTGGCCAACTCGCGTCTTACCCAGCATTTCGATATCGGACTGCCGCTCGACAGCGTATTGCGCAGTACAACGCGCAAGGAGCGTTTCCAGTCGGTGTTCGACACTACGCTCGATATGACCCGTCGCTTCCATGCGGACTATTACGGCGGCAGCGAGGGCGAGATCGTTCTGGTGGGGGACTTTGATGCAGCGGTGGTGCAAAAGGCGCTGGAAGACGGTTTTGGCAAGTGGACCGGCAAGAAGGCCTATGCCCGCGCTGCCGACCCTTACCGGGAGATCACACCTACCCGTTTCGTGACCGAAACACCGGATCAGAAGAATGCGATCTATCAGGCGCAGGCCTATATACCCATTGCCTACAGCCCGCACGACGATATGGTCCTGACCATGGCCAACCAGTTGCTAGGCCGTGGACCGCAGTCGCGGCTCTGGTTGCGGGTCCGGGAGAAAGATGGCCTGACTTATGGCATAGGCAGCAGCCTGTCGTTTGATCGTTACGACGAGTATGCGACCTGGTCGGTCTCGGCGACGTTCGCGCCGGTGAATCGTGCCAGGATCGAGGCTGCGATCCGGGAGGAGATCGACCGTGCACGCAAGGACGGATTTACTGCCGAGGAGTTTGAGCGTGAGCGGGAGGGCCTGCTGCGTAGCTATCGGCAAACATTGGGATTCGATAGCGCCCGATTGGGCCTGCTGGCGAACTCCCTGCGCTACGACGAGCCGCTGAGCAAGGTGGAGGCCGAGATTCGTGATCTTGAAAGCTTGACCGTCGATGAGGTCAACGCTGCGTTCAGGCAGCACTTTGATCCCAGCAAACTGAGTGTTTCCATCGCAGGGGACTTTGCCAAGGTAGAAGGCCAGCCTGTCGGCGATGATCCCAAGAAGATCGAACTCTATTGAATGCGGTACGCGTAGCCGCCAGGCTGTCGCACCCAATGAAAACGCCGACCACTGGGTCGGCGTTTTCATGCGTGGCCCTTGCTATTCCCGCTTGAGCAACCGCCACAAGGTGGTCCGACTGATGCCCAGGCGTTGGGCTGCCAACTGTCGGTCACCATTGCATGCCGACAGTACTGTCCAGGCCTGTTGACGGCGGGTCTCTTCATGCGAGGCCGGCATCGGGGCGGGCTCGCCGCCGACGGCCGTTTCGCCCAATTCGGGAGCCAGCGCGCGTATTTCGGCGCGGCCGAGCGGGTCGCCGCTGGCGGCATAGGTTGCGCAGCGTTCAATGAGGTTCTGCAGCTCCCGCACATTGCCGGGCCATTGGTAGTGACCTGCTTCGGCCAATAAGGTATGGGCGAGCTGGTCGGCCGGCAGCAAGCAGGCTGCCCTGCGCAATGCTTCCTGGGCGAGCGATTCTGCGATCAGGCGAATATCCTCTCCCCTGTCGGCCAGCCTGGGTAGCTCCAGCGTCAGGATAGCCAGCCGGTAATACAGATCCATGCGGAAGGTACGGTCGGCGACAGCTTGCCGCAGGGCGGCATGGGTGGCCGCTACCACCCTGACATCCACGGGAATCGGTTCCGCGCCGCCCAGGCGGATGACTTCCCTCTCCTGCAGTACTCGAAGCAGGCGTGTCTGCAGTGGCAGCGGCATGTCACCGATTTCATCCAGGAAGAGCGTACCGCGATCGGCCAGTTCTATCAGCCCCGGCTTGCCGCCACGCCGCGAGCCGGTGAAGGCGCCTTCCTCGTAACCGAACAGCTCCGACTCCAGCAGTTGCTCTGGAAATGCCGCGCAGTTCAATGCCACAAAGGGGCCGCTGGCCCGACGGGATGCCCGGTGTATACCCTGGGCAAACAGTTCCTTGCCGGTGCCGGACTCCCCGAGTATCAGTACCGATGCTTCGCTGCCGGCGTAACGCTCGGCCAGCGTGCGGGCCGCCATGATCGCCGGGGATTGACCCAATACATCGGATAGCCGATACCGGGCCCGGAACTGGTTGCGTTGCGCGGCGGATCGCAATTTACGATCCGCTCTTTCGATGGCAGTGGCTTCCTGCAGTGTCAGGACAGCGCCGACCTGTTGTCCGGCCTCCAACAATGGAAGTTGCTGTGTCACGAGCGTTCGTCCGCCGACCACAACGACTTCATCCCGGCGTGCTTCACCATTCTTCAAGACGGCATCGAGGCTCAGGGCGGGTGCCAGCTCTGCCCAGCGCCGCCCCTGGGCCCAACTCTGGGCTACCCCGATCAGGCGCGCCAGTGCGGGATTGATGCTTTCCACGCGGCCGTCCCTGCCGACGGCGACTACGCCCTCGCTGAGGCTTTCGACCAGGACGTCCAGGCGTTCGCGTTTGGTTTCTTCCAGCCGAGCCATGCGGACCAGTTCCAGTGCACTGTCCAGTGCGTGGGATACCGCCTCGGGCGAGTACAGCAGCACGCTTGGCAGGCCGGCCTCCCGTGACCATTGAACAACCTGGCTGGAGCCGATGACGACGGTAGGCGTGGAGGTTGCCAGTTCGCGCAACCATTGCTGGGCTTCTTCGTCGGTCTGGTAGCGGCGATGCTGGACCGGCACATTGAGCAGTGGCGTGAGGTGCTGAAATGTCTGGCTCAGGCCTTGCCGGCTCAGCAAGACCACGGTACGCGCGAGTTGCTGGGCTTCTGCCAGCGCATACAGTATGTCGAAACCGCTGACTGCGATGCTCGCGACGGGCAGGGGCAAGCTGTTACGAAGCAGTTCTGCCCCCCTGCCCGCTGCGACGACGGCATCGATCTCCCCGTGCTGGGCCATGGCGCGGAGGCTCTCCAGTGCGTCGGCGGCGGGTTTTTCGATCAGACCGATGACGCACAGGTCCGCATACTTGGGTAGCAGGCTGCGTATACGTTCGGCCAGCGCCCGGGTGGCGACGACCGCAATCTGCGGCAAAGAAGGGCGAAGCATGTTTGGCATCCAGTCATCTTCAATCTGGATATTGTTTCAGATTTGAAACGATTGAATGAAACATATTTCACCATTGAAACGCGAGTAAAGCCTGGGCTGGTCTATCCTCTTTTGCACAGGTCACTGATTTACCTGGGGAACCGGACCGGGATGAGGCTGTTCCGGCTGCCCTGGCAAGGGTTTTGCAATATCGCCCCCACGATCACAGGAGACAGAACATGACGCTATCCTCCCCCGGCTCGCGATTCCGCCAGTTGGCCAAGACAGAAAAGCCATTGCAGGTTGTTGGTGCCATCAATGCCTATGCGGCCTTGTTGGCCGAACATAGCGGTCACAAGGCGCTCTATGTATCCGGAGGCGGTGTGGCCGCCAGCTCCTGTGGCATACCTGACCTGGGCATTACCACGCTGGAAGACGTGCTGATCGACGTACGGCGCATTACAGATCGAACCGATCTGCCGGTACTGGTCGATATCGATACCGGCTGGGGGGGCGCCTTCAATATCGCCCGCACCGTCCGGGAGATGATACGGGCGGGCGCTGCCGCCGTTCATATCGAGGACCAGGTGCTGGCGAAGCGTTGCGGCCACCGTCCAGGCAAGGCCATTGTGACGGCAGACGAGATGGTTGACCGGATTAAGGCTGCCGTCGATGCGCGCACGGACCCGGACTTCGTGATCATGGCCCGTACCGATGCGCTGGCGGTAGAAGGTTTGCAAGCCGCGATCGACCGCGCTTGCCGCTGCGTGGAAGCCGGCGCCGATATGGTGTTTCCTGAGGCGATGGAGAGCCTCGAGATGTACCAGGCGTTTGTCGATGCGGTGAAGGTGCCGGTATTGGCCAACATCACGGAATTTGGCAAGACGCCCCTGTTCACCCGGGATGAGCTGGCGAGCGTGGGCGTAAGCCTGATGCTGTACCCGCTGTCGGCCTTCCGTGCCATGAGCAAGGCCGCCTTGAATGTGTACGGCCATATCGCGGCGGAAGGTACACAGAAGAACGTGCTCGATACCATGCAGACCCGCATGGAACTCTATGACCATCTCGGCTACCACGTCTACGAACAAAAGCTGGATGCGCTGTTTGCCGCTGAAGGCAAGGCCTGACATGTCGTTGGAGCTTCGGAGCCAACGATTGATCTTGCGCGACTGGCGGGACAGCGACTTGCCGGCCTGGGTGGCGATGAATGCCGATCCTGCCGTACGCCGCTATTTCCCCAGTGTCCTTGACGAAGCGCAGGCGCTGGGAGAAGCCGAACGGATCAGGGCACATGGCGAGCGCGAGGGCTTTACCTTCTGGGCGCTTGAAATTCCGGGCGTTGCAGAATTCGCCGGCTTTGTCGGGCTCCTGCGCACGAGCTTCGAGGCACATTTCACGCCCTGCGTGGAGATAGGCTGGCGCTTGGCTCCAGCCTGCTGGGGCAAGGGCTATGCCACCGAGGCGGCCAGGCTGGCGCTCGATTACGGTTTTGGCGCCTTGCAACTCGACGAGATTGTCGCACTGGCTGTCATGGACAACCTGCCCTCGCATGCGGTGATGGAACGTATCGGCATGGTGCGCAATGTCGCCGACGACTTTGATCATCCGCGAATTCCCGAGGGGCATCCGCTGCGGCGCAGCTTGCTGTACCGGATTCAGCGGCAGCAATGGCTGTCCAGGCAGGCGGCATCCCCCTCATCCTGACCTGATATGCGAGTTAGACGACCCTCAGTGGTCGGTACCACCAAACCAAGGAGACAACGACATGACAGAACCTCAAGCTGTACTGCCCAAGCCGAAAAAATCGGTGGCACTCTCCGGTGTTGCCGCGGGCAATACCGCCCTGTGTACTGTCGGCCGAACCGGCAATGACCTGCATTATCGTGGCTACGACATTCTTGATGTGGCCGACGCCTGCGAGTTTGAAGAGATCGCCTACCTGCTGGTACACGGCAAGCTGCCCAATGGTGCGGAGCTGACGGGTTACAAGCAGAAGCTGAAGTCCCTGCGTGGCCTGCCGCATGCCGTGAAGTCGGTGCTGGAAAGCCTGCCCGCCAGTGCCCATCCCATGGATGTCATGCGCAGTGCGGTTTCTGCGCTGGGCTGCACGTTGCCGGAAAAGGATGATCACAATATTGCCGGAGCCCGCGATATTGCCGACAAGCTCATGGCCAGTCTGGGCTCCATGCTGCTGTACTGGTACCACTACAGCCATAACGGCAAGCGTATCGAGGTCGAAACCGATGATGACAGCATCGGCGGGCATTTCCTGCATCTGCTGCATGGCGAGAAGCCATCCGACAGTTGGGTGAAGGCCATGCACACCTCGCTGGTCCTGTACGCCGAGCATGAATTCAATGCCTCGACCTTTACCGCGCGCGTGATTGCCGGTACCGGATCGGACATGCATTCCGCCATTACCGGTGCCATCGGTGCGCTACGTGGCCCGAAGCATGGCGGTGCCAACGAAGTGGCGTTCGAGATTCAAAAGCGCTATGACTCGCCGGACGATGCCGAAGCGGACATCCGGGCCCGGGTCGAACGCAAGGAAGTCGTGATCGGCTTCGGCCATCCGGTCTACACCGTGAGCGACCCACGCAATGTCGTGATCAAGGAAGTCGCGCGCAAGCTCTCGACCGAAGCCGGCAATACCAAGATGTTCGACATTGCCGATCGCCTGGAGAGCGTGATGTGGGATATCAAGAAGATGTTCCCCAATCTCGACTGGTTCTCTGCCGTCAGCTACCACATGATGGGTGTCCCGACCGCCATGTTCACGCCTCTGTTCGTGATCTCGCGCACCAGCGGCTGGGCCGCTCACGTGATCGAGCAACGGATAGACGGCAAGATCATTCGCCCTAGCGCCAACTACACCGGCCCGGAAGACTTGACCTTCGTGCCGCTGGTCGAACGCAAGTAATCCCGGCTTCATCGGCGGGTGGATCTGTCCGCCGATGCCCCTGCCAACAGACTCTTTTCGCAAAACAAGGATAACGCCATGTCTGCACATATCTCCAACGTTCGCCCTGATCCGGACCAGGTCCTGGTCGACATCGCCGACTACGTCTGGAACTACGAGATCAAGTCCGACGAAGCCTACAACACGGCACGCCTGTGCTTGATGGACACCCTTGGTTGCGGCTTCGAAGCGCTGGAATACCCTGCCTGTACCAAGCTGCTCGGCCCGGTCGTGCCGGGTACGGTCGTTCCCAACGGTGCCAAGGTGCCGGGTACGTCCTTCCAGCTCGATCCGATCCAGGCCGCTTTCAACCTGGGCGCCATGATTCGCTGGCTGGATTTCAACGATACCTGGCTGGCCGCCGAATGGGGCCATCCGTCGGACAACCTGGGTGGCATCCTGATGGCGGCCGATTGGCTCAGCCGCACCCGCGTTGCCGCAGGCAAGGCACCCGTGCTGATGCGCGACGTGTTGACCGCCATGATCAAGGCGCACGAGATCCAGGGCGTACTGGCGCTGGAGAACAGCTTCAACCGAGTTGGTCTGGATCACGTGGTCCTGGTCAAGGTGGCCTCCACTGCGGTCGTCACCAAGCTGCTGGGTGGCACGCGTGAAGAGATCATCAACGCGGTGTCTCAAGCCTGGGTCGATGGCCAGGCGCTGCGCACCTATCGCCACGCCCCGAACACCGGCAGCCGCAAGAGCTGGGCCGCCGGCGATGCAACCAGCCGCGCCGTGCGTCTGGCGCTGATCACGCTCAAGGGCGAGATGGGCTACCCAGGCGTGTTGAGCGCCAAGGGCTGGGGTTTCTACGACGTGCTGTTCAAGGGCAATGAGTTCAAGTTCCAGCGTCCGTATGGCAGCTATGTCATGGAGCAGGTGCTGTTCAAGATCAGCTTCCCGGCCGAATTCCACAGCCAGACTGCCGTGGAGTGCGCGATGACCCTGCATGGCAAGCTTGCTGCTGCAGGCAAGTCGGCGGCGGACATCAAGAAGATCACGATCCGTACCCATGAAGCATGCATTCGCATCATCGACAAGAAGGGTCCGCTCAACAACCCGGCCGACCGCGACCATTGCGTGCAATACATGGTTGCCGTGCCGCTGATCTTCGGTCGCCTGACGGCTGCGGACTATGAAGACAACGTGGCCAGCGATGCCCGCATCGACGTGCTGCGTGACAAGATCGTCTGCGTGGAAGACCCGGCCTTTACCAAGGACTACCACGATCCGGAGAAGCGTTCGATCGCCAACGGCCTGACCGTGGAACTCAACGACGGCACGGTGCTGGACGAGATCGTCTGCGAATACCCGATCGGTCATCGCCGTCGTCGTGGCGATGGTATTCCGCTGCTGGAAGCCAAGTTCAAGACCAACCTGGCTCGTCAGTTCCCGCTCAAGCAGGCCCTGGCCATCTACGCCCTGTGCGATGACCAGAAACAGCTGGAAGCCACGCCGGTCAATGAGTTTGTCGACCTGATGGTGATCTGAGCCAGGTGCTGATGGTCAGGCTTTGCCTGGCCGGTGCCAGAAAACGGGAAGCCTTGTGCTTCCCGTTTTGCTTGGGCAGGATGTCCGAAAATGTCCGGAATGGGTCGCACCCCGCCACTGTGTAGCCCATTGCCAAGGAATACAGTGCAGGCTCTTCAAACCGATTGGGAGTCGCAATATGTCCACCGCACTTTTGGTGATCGATGTTCAGGAGTCTTTCCGCCATGCCGCCTACTGGCAGGAGGATGACCTGGCCGAATACCTGCAGCAGCAGAACCGGCTGATCGGTATCGCCCGCGCTGCCGGGCTGCCCGTGGTGCGGGTGTTCCATATCGATCGGCACGGCCACCCGCACTTTACGCGTGAGTCGGGCTATATCGTGCCACTGGCGGGTAGCGATGCCCACGCGGATCATAGCGTTGAAAAGTATGTACACAGCGCGATGATCGATACCGATCTGCCGTCCTGGCTGGCGGAGCGCGGCATCAAGCGCCTGATTGTTTCCGGCATCAGGACCGAACAGTGCTGTGAAACCACCACGCGTAACGCATCGGATATGGGCTTTGAGGTCGATTATGTGACCGAGGCCACGCTGACGTTCCCCATGCAGCATGCAGGGGGGCGTGTGTATAGTCCGGACGAAATCAAGGAGCGGACAGAGCTGGTGCTCGCCGGTCGTTTCGCCCGCATCAGCACGGTGGCGCAGATCGCTGCCGAGTTTGCCGCCCACTGAACCGAGGAGTTGCCCCATGCTCGCCATGCGTCCTGGCTGTGAGTGTTGTGACCAAGATCTGCCACCTGAACAGGATGGCGCCTACATTTGCAGTTTCGAGTGCACTTTTTGTGCCCGTTGTGCGGTCGAGACGCTGAAACGGGTTTGTCCCAACTGTGGCGGTGCCCTGCATGGGCGCCCGCCTCGGCCTGCGACCAAGCTTGCCAACAATCCTGCCAGCACGGAGCGGGTGTTCAAGCCCGGTGGCTGCCAACATGCAGGGTGATGTCGCAACCATTCCGGTCTATTTCGTCCTCCTGCCAGGCTACCTGCTGCTGGATTTCGCCGGGCCCGCCGAAGCACTACGCATCGCAAACCAGCGTGGCGGACGTTTTGATGTCTGTTATACCGGGCCAGAGGTGCAGGCCAGCAATTCGCTCGGCCTGCCCTTGAACGGCTTGCTGGGGTTGCCTGAGCGCTTGCCGGAAGGAGCCTGGGTGATCATTCCGGGCTTGAGCAGCGCCATGGCCAATGAGGAGAGTCCGGCTTCCCGCAAGACGATCGACTGGCTGTCACGCGTCTGGCGGCCGGATATCCGCCTGATCACCATCTGCTCCGCGGCGCTGCTGGCGGCTGCGGCTGGACTGCTGACCGGCCGGCGCTGTACCACCCACCACTCCCTGATTACGCGCCTGCGCAAGCTGGCCCCGGATGCGAAGGTCGAGGATGACCGCATCTTCGTGCTGGATCGCAATATCGCAAGTTCTGCCGGGATTACGACGGGAATAGACCTGACCCTGGAGCTGATTGCCCTGGCGGCAGGGCCGCAAGTTGCACTGGAGGTGGCGCGTGAGATGGTGGTCTGGCTCAGGCGGGATGGCGACGCGTCGCAACATTCGCCTTACCTCAGCTATCGCAACCATCTTCACCCTGCAGTTCACCGTGCACAAGATGCCATTACGGCTTCGCCGGATCGCGCCTGGAGCATTCCGGAATTGGCGCAGGTTGCCTGTGTCAGCCCCCGCCATCTGGCCCGCCTGTTCAAGCAGCATGCCGGTGTCGGGCCATCCGATTACCACCAGTTAATGCAGCTTGCTCATGTGGAACAGCTGCTGCACCAGCCTGCCCTGTCGCTGGAACGGATTGCCGAGGCAAGCGGCTTTGGATCAGCGCGAGACCTGCGACGTGTCTGGCTGCGCCATAGGGGTAGTGCCCTGCGCCGCATTCCCTAGCCTGCGTATCAACCCGCTTGCGCCAGCGGTTGCAGGCCGGCCTGTCCTGCCAGGACATGGCGATAGAAGACGGCCAGCCGTTGTGCTGTTGCCGGTGCGCTCCAGGCGGCGGCATAGTCGCGGGCTTGCTCAGCCAGCCGGCTGCGTAGCTCGGCGTCTTCCAGTAGCCGTGTCAGTTTGCTGGCAAAGTCCGCCACGTCCGTCGAGGCGCAAAGGCAGCCTTTTTCCGGAAGCAGGATATCGCGGGCGCCCATCGCGGCAATCGCCACGACCGGTACGCCCATCGCCATGGCTTCCAGCAAGACCAGTCCCTGCGTCTCTGTGGTGGAACCGAATACGAAAACGTCGGCTCCCCTGTAACAGTTGGGTAGCTCCCTGGCGCGGTCCATATAGCCGAGAAATAGCACATGCCGGCTGATGCCCAGCTTGGCTACCCGGGCTTTCAGATGTGCTTGCGCAGGACCTTCGCCCGCGATCACCAGCAGGAATTCAGGTCGGCGCTGGCTGATCCTTGCCGCCACATCAAGCAACAGATCAATGTTCTTCTCATGGGCGACCCGGCCTACGAACAGCGCGACTTCCCGAGTCTGGCTGATGCCGTGGCGGCGACGAAAGTCTACGCCATCGCCTTCCGAGAATTGAGCCAGGGGGATGCCGGTCGGAATGATCTCGATGGGTACGGTGACGCCATAGCTGCGCAAGGCGTCACGCATTGCCAGCGAGGGGGCGATGACACCATCGGTGGCATTACACTGGCTGCGTGAAAAGCGCCGCGCCAGCAATCGGGTGGCGGCGGCAGGCAGCAGTTTGGCGTAGTGATGCAGGTATTCTTCGAAGAAGGTGTGATAGGTGGTGACGACCGGCAAGTCCAGCCGGCGGCCCAGCTCCAGTCCGGCATAGTGAGCGACGAAGGGGGTCTGGATATGCAGCAGGTCATAACCACGCCCGGCCAGCTCCGGCAGCAGGTTGCGGATCGGTCCCCTCCGCATCAGCCGGTCTTCCGGATCGAACGCCAGGTAGCGGGAGGGGACGCGATGGATGCCGGGGGACTCCTCCTGTCCCGGATAGGCCGGAGCGATCAGGTCTACCTGTATGCCCTGCGAGGGCATCTCCTGCCGGAAGGTCTGGATCGAGGTTGATACCCCGTTGACACGAGGGAAATACACATCCGACACCATCAGTACGCGCATGCCCGGCCCCTATGCTGGATCTGTGGCTTGCAGCCTAACCAGCCGCCATGACGAACTGATGACTGGACGGCCTGCGCTCAACTGGCGGCGGCGATATCCACGGCCGCCACCACGGCCCGGTTCCTGCCTTGCTCCTTGGCCTGGTAGAGCGCCTGGTCGGCCGCGGCCACCAGGCTGTTGCCACTTGTTCCTGCCTGTGGGACGAAGGTTGCGATCCCGACGCTGGCCGTGACATGGCTGCTGCTAGGCGAATGGGCATGCGGTATGTTCGCGGTAGCCAGGCCGGCGCGGATATGTTCGGCGATTTCCTCGCCACCGACGCTCTCGGTTTCCGGTAGCAAGATGGCAAATTCCTCACCGCCGTAGCGGGCGACGAAGTCGCTGGCGCGGGAAATGGCATCCTGCAGAATACCGGCAACGCGTCGCAGGCATTCGTCACCCATCTGGTGGCCATAGCCGTCGTTGTATCGCTTGAAATGGTCGACATCGATCATGAGCAGGGTCAGCGGATGGTGGGCTCGCGCTGCCCTGCCCCATTCACTGATCAGGCGCTGATCGAAAGCCCGGCGGTTGGCTACGCCGGTCAGGCCATCCTGCTGCGCCATGCGACCCAGTTCGCTATTTGCTGTCATCAACTGCTGGTTGGCGGCGTTCAGGGCTTCCTGCGTGGCTTGCAGCTCGTCGATGTTCTCCAGTAGCCGCTCCTCAAAAGCCTTGCGTTCGGAGATATCACGCATGACCCAGGTAAACAGTCGCTTCTTGCCCAGGTGTATCTCGGTTACGGTCAGCTCCAGTGGAAAGCTGCTGCCATCCTGGCGCTGACCCATGACCTCCTCTCGCTGGCCGATCACCCTGCCGCTGTGCTCGCCCGTGGCCATGTAGTGCTGGAACGCCTGCTTTTGCTGCTCCGCCATGCTCGGGGGCAGCAGCATCGAGACCGGCCGGCCCATGACCTTGTGCAGACCATAGCCGAACAGGTCCGCCACGGCGGGGTTCAGCGCCTGGACTTCGGCCCGGTCATTGACGACGACGATGGCATCCTGGACGCTTTCCAGAATGGAGTTCAGCAGAGCATCCTCCTCCACCATCTTGGCTTCCATCGCCCGAACTTCGCTGAGGTCATGAAGGACCGAGGCGGTGAAACTCGGAGGTCGGCCGTGCATGCGCGGGGCGACGATCAGTTGCCGCATGTCTACATGACGACCATCCGGCATCTGCCATTGGGTCTCTCCCTGCCAACTGCCCTCGGCGATGGCTTGCGGAATGCCGTTGTTGACAACCAGTTGATAGGACCAGTCTGCGTAGCCGTCACAGGACTTGAGCGCATCCAGCGGCGCATCGGGCGCCAGTCCCCATTGTCGTCGTCCGGCTGCATTGAGATAGATGATCTTGCCGTCCAGGTCCACCATGCGCACGATGTCCGGGAGTATCTCCACCACGGCCTCCAGCCGATCACGCTCGTTCTCTACCCGCCGTTGCTCGCTGATGTCATAGCCCATCGCCATGGCACCGATCACCCGTCCGCCAGCGTCCTGCCGGGCTGACAGTGTCATGCGGGCCGGGACGGTGCGGCCATCCTTGTGGATGTAGCTCCATTCATGCACCGACGGGCTTTCTTCCATGGCGCCCAGGAACATCCGCATGTCGGGCTCGATGACCCTGCCCTGTCTGGCGCTCAATTCCTGCGCATGACGGGCCAGTTCGGATGGATCGTGAAACAACGCGGGGGTATGCCGGCCGATCAGTTCCTGTGCCGTGTAGCCGAGCATCTGTTCTGCCGCCGGATTGAACAGGGTGATCAGGCCGTCGTTATCGATCACGATGATCGCGTATGGCGAGGAATCGAAGATGTTGCGCTGCAAGGCCTCGCTGGCTGCCAGCGCCATTTCGGCCTGCTTGCGGGCGGTGATGTTGCGGCTGGTCATCGTCGCGCCCCAACCCATGGGGACAATGCGATTTTCGTACCAGCCCTGCTGGACGCGGGTGTCGTCGAGATAGACCTCCTCCACGAAGGGATCACCCGATTCGATCGCATGCAGGTAGCGATCAAAGTAGCCCAGCTCACGGAATGCCGGGTTGACGACTGATAATTGCTTGCCCAGGCATTGTTCTCGATTGGCGTTGACCATGGCCAGCGCCATCTGGTTGGCCTCAAGGTAGCGAAAATCCACGACCTGGCCGGTGTCGTCCTTGACGGCTTCAAGTACAAAGACGGCATCCAGGCTGCCGCTGAACACGGCGCGGAACAGCTCCTCGCTGCGGGCGACGCGGGCCTGTATACGCGCCATGTCGGTCACATCCTGGGCAAACAAGATGGCGCCCGTCAACGCGTCGGTCTCGTCGCGCATGGGGGCAAAGGTCGCATCAAATAGCCGTCTGGTCGGGCCAAGGGCAAGCCGCAGTTGCTTGGATTTACCCTGCAGGGCCTGCGAGAAGGCACCAACGATGCTGGCCTGATCGAGCGGTGCACGTGCCATCCAGTCCGAGAGAGGGTCTCCGGGTGCCGGAGCGTCACGGTACATGGCACCAAAAACCTGCCCCAGGGCTGGGTTGACCAGGGTGACGGTTAGATTGCGGTCTACGGCGAGTATCGGGTCGCCGCTACCGGACACCACGCCCTGCACCAGTTGCAAGGCCTTGCCCAGGCTGGCCTCATGGTCCTTGCTGGTCTGGATGTCGGCAAAGCTGAGCAGGCAGCCCACCGACTTGAGCATGACACCTGCGCCGGAGGAGAACAGGCAATTGACCCAATGCCGACTTCCATCCGGTCGCCGGAGTTGCATCTGCAAGGCAGGATGCTCGCCGCATGTCAGAAATGTTGCGATGGCGTCCTGCAAACGGCGCTGATCCACGGGTTCCAGCAACGACAGCCAGCCCTGGCCCCGCGCCAGTTCTGCGGGCAGCCCGGTCATGGCCTGCCAATTCTTGCTGAAGAAATAGCCTTCCCCCGCAGAGTCGAGCATGACCACGCCGAGCGGGGCTTGTTCTATCAGGGTGAAGAAGATCTGCTCCCGCGCCAGTCTGGTCTCCCCTTTTACCGCACGGCTGGCGAGCAGAAGTGCCGCAACGAACGCCAGCAGCAACATGCCGCCGCCGAACAGCAGCGCCAGCTTTGCTGCATCATCGTAAGCCTGCTTGAGTGCGGCACGGTCATGGTGGGCGAGTAGCCACCATGCTTGAGGGCCCCGTGGGACGACAAATGGCAGCCTGAGACGAGTACGATCTGCCGAGGATGTCGGGGATTCTGGATTCAGCTGGCGAAATACCCACAAGCCGTTATCGTCCTCCATGGCACCGTCGTGCCTGGTTTGCATTTGGGCCCAGAGTGCGGCCTTGGCGAGGGGCAGGCTTCGTCCTTTGGGTGAGGATGGGGCCGAGTCATCGCTCCCCCCAAATGACAGCCATTGTCCTTGCTGACCGATCAGGCTTGGGCGAAGCTCCGGCCCTGTATGCCGGGACAAACGCTGCAGTATCTGGTCGGCCAGCAAATTAAGCACCAGCAGGCCACGCTTGGTACCGCTCTTGTCGTAAAACGGCGTGACCAGCCGTATCACCGGCTTGAGTGGGCGCTCCACTACACCGTTCTCGATATTCATATCCCAGGCAGATAGGTATACCCGGCCGCGGGAGAGATTCAAGCCAGCATGGAAATAGTCCCGCTCGTGCTTATCCTGCAGTTGTTCGGGCGGAACAACATAGGGGTCACCCCGATTCAGATTGACCCTTAGCCTTTCCTGGCCTTGCAAGTCGAGCAGCCTGATCTGGTCATAGACCGGCTTGTAGCTCAGCAAGGTGAGGAAGTGCGGTGCGTGAGCTGTCCAAGAGGAAACCGGCCCCGCCGCTATCGCCTGCAGCTCGGTGTCGTTTGCCAGCAACATCAGATCAACGGCGCTTTCGGTCAGCGCATTGCCGATTTCCTGCTGGCTGCTCATGAGCTGGATGTTGGCTCGGTCCACTAGATTGGCCGATGCCTGCCTGCGCTCGGTCTGCCACAACCACAGGCTAGCCAAGAGCGCGAGCAACGCCAGCGGCAGGAATGCGTGCAGCAGACGGCGCAGCCAGACGGCGCGCGCAGATAACACTGTTCTGTTCAAGATCCGTCCCGCTCTATCTGCCCTGGTTGTTTTACCTGGATCGTGTCCCCTCACTATAGGTGTTTAGGCATCAGAAGGCGGTGCGAAACGTTTTCCTGCTTTACAGTTGCGGTGATCGGGAAATAAAATACCGATCAGTATGCTTATTGGAGTACACGGCTTTGAACCGCTCTGCCACCCACACCGCTGAACTAGATATCCATGAGGCGCGCCAGCGTGCCATTCAGGCTTTGCGCCTGCTCAGCGCCGGTAAGGCTGCCGCCGAGGTGAACTACGGCGAAATTGCCGCAGAGGCCGGCTTGCCTTGGCAGACCGTCAAGCGATTGCTGGGATCACGTGAGGACTTCGCCGGCCTGCTGGACGGTGATGCGCCACAGCCAGTCGATACCCGTGATCGGATTCTGGAGTCCGCTGCACGGGTTTTTGCCCAGAAAAGCTACCAGGGTGCATCGCTTGATGAAGTCGCCGCGGATGCCGGCTTGACCAAGGGTGCGGTCTACTGGCACTTCAAAAGCAAGAATGACCTGTTCTTCGCCCTGCTCGACAGCCGCTTCCAGCAGGAGTACGACCAGCATCTTCCGGAGGCGTTAGCCCGGGAGTCTGCCCATGTGGACCCGAAAGATAGCATGAAGGAATTGCTCGCCGGCGTGCTCGACCGCGTCAAGCATGATCCGGATTGGCCGCGACTGTTCCTGGAGTTCATGGGGCAGGCGCGCGATCCGGAAGTACGCAACAGGCTCTCCTCGGCCTACCAGGATTCCTGGCGCATGTCCGCAGGCCTGATCACCCATCAGCATCAACTGCGCGGCCAGACCCCGCCAGCCGATCCGGAATTGCTGGCCGTGTTCTGGAGCGCGCTGATGGATGGCCTGATCCTGTCCTGGCTCATCAATCCCGAACGCATACAGCTCGACAGCCTCATGCCCCGCATCGTTGACATGCTCTGGCAAGGTCTGGCCCCTCAATCCCCCGCTTCCCCCAAGGAGTAAAGCCATGCAAGCCCTCCTCCCCCGTTTCAACCGTCGCACCGTGGTGATCAGTGTCTGTGCCGCACTGGTGCTGGGCGGTGTCGTGATCAGCCAGTCCGGCCAGGCCGCCGGTGAAAAAGAGAAGGACAAGGATAAGGAAAAGGCTGCGGTCGTCCTTGAACTGGCACCGTCGGATATCGTGACGGTGACCGATGCCAGCCTGATCCAGCCGCTGGCCCTGTCCGGTACGCTCAGCGCTGTGCGGCAGACTGCCATCAACGCCGAGGTCGAGGGCGTGGTTTCCGATGTACTGGTCCGGCCGGGTGAGGTCGTCAAGGCTGGTCAGGTTCTCGGCCGCTTCGAAACCAGCGACCTGGGCCAGTTGCTGGCGACCCGCCAGGCCAATCTCGAGCGCTCACGCGCTGAAATGCAGTTGGCCGAAAAGAATCGTGATCGCAGTGCCAATCTGGTCAAGCAGGGCTTTATCTCGCCCAACAGCTTCGATGCCAGCGAGAACAGCCTGGCCGTCGCCGCGGCGCAGTATCGCGCTGATCAGGCCCAACTTGCCATGGCACAGAAGGCCATGCGCGACAGCACCATTCGCGCAACTTTCAGCGGCATCGTGTCGGAGCGCAAGGTCGAGCCAGGTAGCCGGGTCGCCATGAACCAGCGCCTCTTTAGCGTGGTCGATCTCGACGAGATGGAATTCGAGGCAGCCGTGCCCGTCAATGGCCTGGCTTCGGTCAGGACCGGTCAGGAGGTGACCTTGTCGATCGAAGGCTTCGCCGGTCGGGAGATGAAGGGACGGGTCGAGCGCATTGCGCCGGTTGCCGACAATACCTCGCGCATGGTGCCTGTCTATGTGCGGCTCAAGAACCCGGGCGGTCTGCTCAAGGGCGGCATGTTTGCCCAGGCGCAACTGGCGATCGCCCGTGCCGATCACGCCGCGACACTGCCGTTTGGTGCCATACGTGACCTGGGTACGCCAGCACCTTATGTACTGACCATTGAGAACGGCAAAGCCGTGCAACGGCCGATCAAGCTCGGCATCCTGAACGACCTTGCCAAGCAGGCCGTGGTACAGAGCGGCGTGCCGGTGGGAGCCAAGGTGGTGATCGCCAAGATCGAGAACATCAAGGCAGGTCAGCAAGTGAAGCTACCCGCGCCGGCTGTCGCGAAGTCCTGAACCTGCTTGTCCGGGCTTGTGCCGGTTCTGTCGTGCGAGCCCGTGAGGTTGGCATGCTCGGGTCGGTGCGCCCGTAATCATTCGTTGAATCGGCAGTCGGGGGAGACCCTCCGGCTGTCTCAGCAAACCTTCGCTTGAGGGAAAGACCATGTGGTTCACCCGCATCAGCATCAAGAATCCCGTCTTCGCCTCCATGATCATGGTGGCGTTGGTGGTGCTCGGTATGGTGGCCTACTGGCGCCTGCCAGTAGAGGAAATGCCCGACGTGAAGTTCCCCTTCGTCGTCGTCGTCACCGCCTACCCCGGCGCATCGCCTGAGATTGTCGAGAACGAGATATCGCGGCCTATCGAGGAGAAGCTCACAGGGCTCTCGGGTATCAAGCATATTTCGTCCGACTCCTACAATGGCCAGTCTGTGGTGGTGGCCGAGTTCGAACTGAGCATGGATACCGAGAAGGCGCAGCGCGATGTGCGCGTCAAGGTTGACGAGGCCAAGGTCGAGTTCCGCAAGGAAATCAAGGAACCCCAGATTATCCAGGCCCGCAATGACGACCGGCCGACCATCTCGGTCGCGTTGACCAGCGACAAGCTGACACCGCGCCAGATGACGGTGATCGCCGACCAGACCATCCAGCGCCAGTTCCAGACCATCAAGGGCGTGGCCAGCGCCACGATCGTGGGCGGTGTGGAACGGCAGGTTCGGGTGCAACTCGATCCGCAGAAGATGCGTGGTCTGGGCGTGGGTGCCGACCAGGTGATTGCCGCGTTGCGCAGCGAGAACCAGGAAGTGCCGGTTGGCAATATCGAGTTCGACAAGACTGAGCGGATTGTCCAGGTCAAGGGCCGCATCAAGGATGTGGAGGACTTCCGCCATATCATCGTCACCCGCAGCAACGGCCAGGTGATCAATCTTGGCCAGGTGGCGCAGATCTTTGACGGCGAGGATGAGCAGCAGTCCTTGTCGCTGGTCAACGGCAAGCGTGCGATCTCCCTCGATATCCGTAAGGTTGATGGTTCCAACACCATCGAGGTGACCGATGCCGTCAAGGAGATGGTCAAGAAGGTCGACAAGGAGATGGCCGAGAACGGGCTGAACCTGGCGGTCGTCAATGATTCCTCCAAGGGCATCCGTAGATCCTTGACCGATGTGCGCGCGACGCTGTTCGAAGGTGCGGCCCTGACGATCCTGATCGTCTGGCTGTTCCTGGGATCCTGGCGCTCGACCGTGATCACCGGCCTGACCTTGCCGGTCGCCTTGATCGGTACCTTCTTCGTGCTTCAGGCGTTTGGCTTCACGCTCAACGTGATGACACTGATGGCCTTGTCACTGTGTATCGGTCTGCTGGTGGATGATGCAATCGTGGTGCGTGAGAACATCGTTCGTCACGTGGAAATGGGCAAGGGCCACTTCCAGGCAGCGCTGGATGGCACGCAGGAGATCGGCCTCGCCGTGCTGGCGACGACCCTGACCATCGTGGCCGTGTTCTTGCCCGTGGGTTTCATGGGCGGCATTCTCGGTAAGTTCTTCTACCAGTTTGGTATCGCGGTCTGTGCCTCGGTGCTGATCTCGATGTTCGTGTCCTTTACCCTGGACCCGATGCTGAGCTCGGTCTGGCATGACCCGCATATTCATGGGGCACGGCACGGTGGCATCTTTGGCCGCATCCTGGATGGCTTCGAGCGTTGGCTGGATCGCGTATCGGCCTTCTATGGCCGGACCATAGCCTGGGTGCTCGAGGAAAAGCGTATCAGCATGAACACCTGGGTAGTGATCGTGCTCGCGATTCTGTTCCTGCCGATCACCGTCATTGCCCTGCTGACCCGTCCCCGCGCGCGTAAATGGGTGTTCTCCGGATTCAAGGGGCGCCCTAGCTGGTCGCACCGCTTTCTGGTGGTATTAGGCGGCATTCTGTCCTTCGTGGCTGCGCTGGCGATTCCCGCTGCAGGGCTGGTCGGGTCGGAATTCATTCCCAAATCCGATGTGGGTCGTATCTATATCGACTTCCGTACGCCGATCGGCACGGCCATTGACTACACCACGGTCAAGGCCAAGCAGGTGGAAGCTGCACTGCGTGAGTTCAAGGAAATCGACGAGATCTACTCGACGGTCGATGCGGACTCCAAGCACATCACCAATGTCACCATCAAGCTGGTTGAGAAAAAGCAGCGCAAGCTCGGCCAGGAAGAGCTGGTCAAGCTGATCCGTGCCCGTATCGAGAAGGTTGCTGGTATCGAAGTACGTAGTGTTCGCGGCCAGGGCGGTGGCGGTGGCGATGGCGGTGCGATTGCCATCCAGGTGCAGGGTAAGGACCTGGATGAGCTCAAGCGCATTGCCGAGACCATTGCCGAGCGCCTGAAGCGTATTCCGCACGTGACCGAGGTGCAGACCACCTTGCGTGCCGCCAAACCATCGGTGGATATCGAGGTGAACCGCGAGATGGCCGGCAAGGTGGGTCTCTCCGTGGGGCAGATCGGCCAGGCATTGCGTCCCCTGATTGCGGGTGACGAGATCACGACCTGGAAGGCGCCGGATGGCGAGAACTACGATGTGATCCTGCGCCTGCCCAAGTCCAACCGCCGTATTGCGGAGGATCTGGCTGACCTGCCTATCGCCAGCCACGATATCGACCCACGTACCGGCCAGGTTGCCATGGTGCCGCTCGGCCAGGTTGCCACGGTCAAGGACACCGGTACGTCGACCCTGATCAAGCGTCGCGATTCCTATCGCAACGTGACCATCACGGCCGATGTCGAAGGCGTGCCCAGCGGTTCGGTGCAGCCGGATGTGAAGAAGATGCTCGAAGGCATCCAGATGCCGCCGGGTTATCGCCAGGTGCAGGAAGGTGACAATGAGTTCATGAACGAGTCGGCTGGCTATGCCGGTATCGCAATGCTGATCGGCATGGTGTTCATCTACCTCGTGCTGGCCTCGCAGTTCGGTAGCGTCTTGCAGCCGTTCGCCATCATGACTTCGCTGCCCCTGAGCTTGCTGGGTGTGTTCCTGGCGCTGATGGCCTGGCGCAGTACGCTGAACCTGTTCTCCATCATCGGCATCATCATGCTGATGGGGCTGGTGACCAAGAACGCGATCTTGCTGATCGACTTCGTGAACCGCTTGCGGGCCGATGGCATGAATCGCTTTGACGCCATGGTGGAAGCGGGTCGCGTACGTCTGCGTCCGATCCTGATGACGACGTTTGCGATGATCGGCGGCATGCTGCCGCTGGCCCTGGCGCTGGGTGAAGGTGCGGAATCACGGGCTCCGATGGCACACGCCATCATCGGTGGGGTGATCACCTCTACCCTCCTGACCCTGGTTGTCGTGCCGGTCGTGTTCACCTACCTGGATGACCTGGCGATCTGGCTGTTCCACTTCTTCAAGCCCAAGGCCAGCGCCGATTCGGCCGGTCACGGCGGGATGGAGGCGGCACCGCAGCCTGGGACGGGACGGTAAGCGTCGCTGTTCGGCAACGAAAATCCGTGTTTCGTCGCATGACATTTCCCGGCCGGCTTGGTGCTCGTTACCATGCCGGCCGTTCTACATGTTTTTCCAGGGCGCAAGAAAACCAATAGCAACAAGACGAATAGAGGAACACATGCAACTGATCACCGCCTTTACCGAGCCGTCCAAACTCTTTACCGAACTCAAGCAGAAACCCAACTTCCTGCTCCCCCTGCTGCTGACCCTTGTCACCTTGGTGGTGCTCTGGCTCCTGTACTACCAGCGTGTCGATGGCGCTTGGCTGATCGACCAGATGGCCGCATCGGCAGGCTCGCCTGCCAAAGAGCAGGCCATGCGCAAGGCGCTCTCCATCGACATGTTGAAATGGTCTACTTTAATCGCCGGCCCCGTCGTGCTGGTGGTGATCTACCTGATCAGCGCGCTGTACTACAAGCTGGTGGGCAAGATGTGCGGCATTGAGCAGAGCTACAAGGCGTGGCTCAGCTTTACCAGCTGGGCGGCAATTCCGGCCTTGCTGGCCATGCTGGTGGGTTTGATCCAGGTATTCATCGCATCGCCGCAGACAGCGCCAGCAGACATTATGCTGACCCACCTGGACCCTTTGTTCGTGAGTTTGCCGGTGGCACATCCCTGGAAGGGCTGGTTGAGCAGCTTTGATCTCCTCAATTTCTGGAGCATTGGCCTTGCGGCAATCGGCTGGCGTACCTGGGGCGATAAAGATTGGGGCCAGGCGATTACGGTCGCAGCCTTGCCGAGCGTCGTGATCTACGGCATCTGGGCTTTGATCGTCGCCTTCGCCCACTAAGTTGTTTGCGCCACCGCCTGGCGGTGGCGTCTTCCACTCTCTCATCGGAATCTACATGCGCTTGCCGTTCAAGAAAAAGTGGCTTGGCCTCATCGCCGTGATCGTTGTTGTCGTCATTCCGCTGACTATCAAGGCGAAAAATGCCGGGCAGGGAAAACCGGTCGATATGGCTGCGTTGGGTAGCCAGGACATCCGGCCAACCATTCTGGCGTCCGGCACCCTCGCCTATCGCACCGAAGTTGCACTGACGGCCGAAGTGACCGCCAAGGTCAGGGAAATCCTGGTCGCGGAGGGCGACGATGTGAAGGCCGGCCAGGTGTTGTTACGTCTGGATCCGGAGAGTTATCGCAATGCCATCCAGCGTGAAGAGGCTGGCCAGCGCCAGAACCGCATCGGCATCGATCGTCAGCGCGTTTCGCTGGAACTGCGTCGTAAGCAATTCGATCGTACCGACAGGCTGTTCAAGGCCGGCATGGTCGATCGCTCCCGCTATGACGAGGATCGCAACCAGCTGGAATTGGCGGAAGTCGAGCTCAAATCCAGCGAGGAGGCACTCAAGCGTGCCAGTGCCGTGCTGGCCGAAGCGCGTGATCAACTCAGCAAGACCGAGGTACGGGCGCCGATGACAGGGCGTGTCGTAGCTTTGCCGATCAAGGTTGGCGAAACGGCGATTCCGTCGACCATGAGCCTGGCGGGTGCACAGCTGATGACGATCGCCGATACCTCGGCGATCAAGGCTGAGCTCAAGGTGGATGAGGGCGATATTGCCCGTATCGGCATCGGCCAGTCGGTCGATATCTATGCCGCGGCCTATCAGGACAAGGCACTCAAAGGTACGGTCGAGAAGGTCGCCCTGGCGCCCACCGTGGAAAACCAGGCCCGCGCCTACAAGGTGACCGTAAATCTGGTGGGTACCAGCGAGCTGAAATTGCGTTCTGGCATGAGCTGCCGCGCTGAGATCTATCTCAGCGACGGCAAGAAGCGTTTAGCAGCACCAGTTGAGGCGATCCTCACCGAGGACAAGGATGGCAAGCAGACCAAGCGTTACCTGATCCTTGCTCGTGACGGCAAGGCCGAGAAGGTCGAGATTGAACTCGGCTTGTCAGATGACAAGTGGCAGGAAGTCAGCAAGGGCGCGAAGGCTGGTGACAGTATCGTGACCGGCCCAAGCCGTACGCTGCGCGAGATCAAGACGGGCGACAAGCTGACCCAGAAACCCGCCGACGAGCAGGACAAGAAGCGCAAGGACAGCAAGGAATGATCTCGCTTACCGGCATCGTCAAACGCTACCGGATGGGCGAAGAGGAGTTCAATGCGCTGGCCGGGATTGATCTGCACATTGCGCGCAACGAGTATGTTGCGCTGACGGGCCCCTCCGGTTCAGGCAAATCGTCGCTGATGAATATCCTCGGCTGTCTCGATACGCCGACCGAGGGTCGCTATCTGCTCAATGACCGTGATGTGGCCACGCTGAACGACGACGAGCTGGCTGCCATTCGCAACAAGGAAATCGGCTTTGTATTCCAGAGCTTTCACCTTTTGCCGCGGCTCAATGTGCTCAATAACGTTGCCCAGCCCTTGATCTATCGCGGGCTGCCGCCTTCGGAACGTGAGCGGCTTGCCACCCAGGCCCTGCAAAGGGTGGGCCTTGGGCAAAAGCTCAAGCATTTGCCGAACCAACTCTCTGGTGGACAACGGCAGCGGGTTGCTGTGGCCCGGGCCCTGGTTGGCAATCCCTCGATCCTGCTGGCGGATGAGCCTACCGGCAACCTGGATTCGAAGACCTCGGAAGAAATCATGGCGCTGTTCGATGCGCTGCATGACGACGGCCAGACCGTCATCCTGGTCACCCACGAAGCCGATATTGCCGCGCATGCGGCACGAGTGATCCGGCTGGTGGATGGCCATATCGAATCCGATATCAGCCAGGAGCGAAAAACATGTACCTCCTGATCGAATCGTTGCGTGCGGCGTGGATGAACCTGATCGCGCACCGTCTGCGCAGTTTCCTTACGACCCTGGGCATCGTCATCGGGACTGCCTCGGTCGTGGCGGTGGTCGCCCTGATGCAAGGCTTTTCCGACTCCATCAAGGCTCAGTTTGCCGACCTGGGCGGAACGGCGCTGACGCTCAAGGCGACCAATAATTTCGACAATTTCAACAGTGGCAACATCAACCGTCTGCAGCTCACGGATTTGGATCTGCTGCGCTACCGGGTCGAGGGTGTCAGCCATGTCGCGCCGTTGATGCAAGTCGCCTACGGTGGCGCCGTCCGCTACAAAGGGCGCAGCAGTGCGCCGCAGGTGATGGCGACCACGGCCGATTACACCTTCGTGGAGCATCGTTTCCCGGAGGTTGGCCGCTTTATCGTCGATGGTGACGATCAGGGGCGGCGCCGTGTTGCGGTTATCGGCCCCAAGCTGCGAGATGACCTGAAGCTGCCGGACAACCCGGTCGGCGAGTTCATTCAAGTCGGCAGCGAGTGGTTCAAGATCATCGGCATGATGGAAAAGCGCGGCGAGATCTTTGGCATGAGCCAGGACAACTACCTGATCATGCCTTTCGATGTGGGCCGGGCGGTGCAAGGGCAGAATCGTCGCCTGATGTACGAGGCACATTTCACCGTTGCTGCGATGGACGAGGTCGACCAGGTCAAGGCCAGGGTGAACCGTGCTATCCGGGCGGCGCACAAGATACGCCCCGGCAAGGATGATGATTTCGAGGTGGAGTCGGCAGACCAGTTGGCCAAGCAGTTCGGCCAGATTACCGGCATGGCGACGCTGGTACTGGGCGGTATCGTGGGGATATCCCTGCTGGTGGGGGGCATCGGCATCATGACCGTGATGCTGGTCAGTGTGACCGAACGTACCCGCGAGATCGGCATCCTGAAGGCGCTGGGTGCTACCCGCCGGGACATTCTGGTCCAGTTCCTGATGGAGGCTGGCATGCTGTCCCTGCTGGGTGGCTTGATCGGCATTGCCATCGGTATCCTGCTGGGCCACGGCATTGCCGCCATGATTCCCAATTTCCCGCCGGCTTCGGTCCCTTTCTGGGTGGCATTGGGTGCGGCACTGTTCTGTGCGCTGGTGGGCGTCGCTTTTGGCATCATGCCCGCCTCCAAGGCCGCCAATCTCGATCCGATCGAAGCACTGCGTTATGAGTAGACCGACTTTCAAGCAGATCGGCCTGATCACCTGTTCACTGTAAGACAGAGGAAGACAACCATGAAACCTGCCCTGATTGCTGCGCTGATCACAGCCGGCTTTGCTGCCCACGCAGCCGATACGCCCAACTACAAGGGGCTGGGTGCGGACAGCGTAACGCCTGAGGTGCTGGAAAAATTCCGCGCCAAGCCACTTGATTCGAACCTGAGCCGCAAGGTGCAGAGCATTCTTGATCTGCGCGCCCCCGGTGGCGGCTTGTTGAGCCCGGACGGCAAGTCCTTGTACTTCGGCTGGCGGGTAACGGGTGTACCCCAGGTCTGGCGTATCGACGGCCCGCAGGCCTTCCCGGTGCAGATGACGGGTGGCGAGGATTCAACCGGCATCGCCGATATGACGCCGGACGGCAAATGGCTGATCCTGAGCCGCGATCGCAAGGGTGAGGAGAATCCTGGCATTTATCTGCAGCCCGCCCGGGGCGGCGAGCTGACAATGATCCAGCATATCGCCGGGGTGCAGACTCTCTTTGAGTTTGTCACCGACGATAGCCGCTACGTGTACTACCGCAGTAATGACGAAGCCCGTGACAGCTACACCTTCTATCGTTACGAGCTGGCCAGCGGCAAGAAGGAGCGGCTGTTTGGCGAAAAGGGTAGCTGGAACATTGCCGACTACAAGGCGGACGGCACCCTGCTGGTCCGCAAGGAGAACAGCAACAGCGCGGCGGAAGTCTGGGAATGGAATCCCAAGGATGGCAAGCTCAAGCCTATTCTCGGTCAGGACGAGCGCGAAGAACACGACGTGCAGTACGGCGCGCATGACGGCGAGTTGATCGTCCAGACCAATAAGCTTGGTGAATTCCGCCGCCTCTACAAGCTGGTCGGTGGCAAGTTCGAGCCGATCACGCCTGAGCTGAAGTGGGATGTGGCGGGCTTCCGCATGGATCACCGCAAGCAGAAGCTGTTCTATACGGTCAATGAAGGCGGGTATTCCAAGAGCTATGCACTGGACGCCAGGACATACAAGCCTTTGAAGCTGCCCCAGTTCAAGGGTATGGACCATATCGTGATTGGTTCGACCACGCTGGATGGCAAGAAAACCATTCTTGGCGTCGAGAACGGCACCATGCCGCGCTCAAGCTTTGTCTATGACTGGCAGAGCGGCAAGCTGACCCAGTGGGTACTGCCTTCTACACCGGAAACCGACACCAGCAAGTTCACGGTCGCCACGCTGGAGACCTATCCGGCACGCGACGGTACGCCGATTCCGATGTTTGTCCGTCGTCCGGCCAAGTGCGATCCAGCACCCTGCCCCGTCGTCGTGAATTTCCACGGGGGTCCTGAAGCGCAGACGGTGGCAGGTTTTTCTGCGACGGCACAGCTGTATGTCGATGCCGGCTTTGTCTTTGTACAGCCCAATGTGCGTGGTTCGGACGGTTACGGCCGGACCTGGCTGCACCTCGATGACGGCCCCAAGCGCCTGAATGTGGTGACGGACATCGAAGACGCGGCGCTCTATATCCGCAAGAGCTGGGGCAAGAATGGCGTTGTACCCAAGATTGGTGTGATGGGTGGCAGCTATGGCGGCTACTCGGTCCTGGTGGCCATGACCATGTTCGCGGGCGCCTACGATGCCGGCGTGTCCAATGTGGGCATCTCCAACCTGCTGACCTTCCTGGAGAATACCGCCCCCTACCGGCGTGCGAATCGTGCTGCCGAGTATGGCGATCCGGTCAAGGATCGCGATGCCCTGATCAAGCTGTCGGCCACCAGCTATATCGACCGCATGAAGGACCCGCTCCTGATCATCCAGGGTGCCAGCGACCCTCGCGTACCGGTCGGCGAGGCCATCCAGATGTACGACGCTGCGCAGAAGAAGGGTATTCCGTCTGACTTGATCATCTTTGCCGATGAAGGTCACGGTGCGCAGAAGCGTGAGAACCAGGTGGCGACCATCGGTCACACCCTGCGTTTCTTTGAGCGCTACCTCAAGGGCGCCAAGTAAGCGTCGGGCAACATTAGAAAAAGGGAGGCCAAGGCCTCCCTTTTTCTATTTCGTCCAACCCAAACGCATCCAACGCAACCGGGTCAACGCAACAGGCGGGACCGAGAGGCGGCGATGGCGACGCCCAGGCAGGTCAGCGCCAATAGGCCCAGGCCCGCCTGAAGGCCGAAGCCATGCACCATGTAGCCCATGATGGGTGGCCCAATCAGGGCGCCGCTATAGCCCAGGGTTGCCACGCCAGCGAGGGCGGCTGCCCCTTCTCGTCCGGCCGCGCTAAAGATGACGGGAAAGACCGCTGCGACACCCAGGCCCGTGAGCGCGAAACCCACGATGGCGACAGGCACCGTGGGCGCTGCAATCGCTACCGCGATGCCGACGGCGGCCAGCACGCTGCTGGTGGCAACCAGGCGGCCTGCCCCATAGCGCTCCTTCAGTCCATCCCCCAGCCAACGGGCGACCAGCATCGCGCCGGCAAAGGCGGCATAGGCCAACGGTGCTACGGCCTGGCTCGCATGCAGGTGATCATTCATATAGAGCGATATCCAGTTGGTCAGCGATCCTTCGGCGATCGCGCCGAGGAAGGCGATCATGCCCAGCCAGATCAGCGCACCATGCGGTAGCGCAAAGTGCTTGCGTCCCAGTTCTGGGTCGGGCGCGTCGCAAGGCAGGATGCGCCAAGCCGTTAGCAGCATGGCGGCCAGCACCGTACTGACCAGGACGAAATGCAGCCAGGGCGGCAGATCCGCCCCGGCAGCGGCGCTGCCCAGCAAGGCGCCACCGAAGGTGCCGACGCAGAACCAGGCGTGCAGCATGGACATCAGCGAGCGCCCTGCATCCCGCTCCATCTCGGCGCCCAGTGCGTTGATGGCGACGTCGAAGCTGCTGGTACTGGCGCCCATGCAGAACAGGCCGAACATCAGCCAGGGCCAGCTTGGCAGGAAGGCCAGTAGGGGTAGCACCAGCAGCAAGGCGACACCGGACACCAGCGCAGCCTGACGTGCACCGTAATGACCTACCAGCCAGGCCGCAATCGGAAAGGATGATACCGCTCCGATGCCGCTACCGAGCAGGACCGTACCCAGTGTTGCCGGATCCAGCGCGAGACTGTCCCGTATGGTAGGCAAGCGTGCCGCCCAGCTGGCATAGACGACGCCGAGGAGAAAGAAGACGGCGGGAATGGCGGCACGCTGCAATCGCCCCATATGGCCGGCAAACGCCGTACTGGCCTGCGGATCTGTCGACGTCATGCCCGCTCTACTCGCTCGAGTCCGACAGGGCTTCGAGCTGGTCTTGCAGTTCCAGCCAGCGGGCCTCGGTCTCGGCCAGTTCGATGTCGATATCCGCCTGGGTCCGGACCAGTTGTTTCAGCTTCTCCTTGGCGGACTCGGCGTAGATCGCTTCATCGGCGAGTTCTGCGCTCAGTGCGGCCTTGCGGGTGGTGAGCTCGGCCAGGCGTGCGTCGATCTTGGCCAGCTCCTTCTCGACCGGTTTGCGCAGGGCGGCCGCGCGCTGGCGGTTTTCCGCATCCAGGCGTTTTTGCGCCTTGCGATCAGCCGGATTGCTGGGTGCGTCTTCGACGATGGCTTCAACCAGCGGCACGGGGATACCTGCCTGGTCGCGATAGCGTTTGTAATCGTCGAGATCGCCGTCGAACTGGCTGACCCGGCCCCCTTCCACCAGCCAGAACCGATCGGTGGTCGCACGCAGCAGATGGCGATCATGGGAAACCACGACCATGGCGCCGACGTAGTCCTGCAAGGCCAAGGTCAGCGCATGACGCATTTCCAGGTCCAGATGGTTGGTGGGCTCGTCGAGCAGCAGCAGGTTGGGCCGCTGCCAGACAATCATGGCGAGCGCCAACCGGGCTTTCTCTCCGCCGGAGAACGGCGCGACCGGGCTACGGGCCATCTCGCCGCGGAAGTCGAACCCACCCAGGAAGTTCAGCAGTTCTTGTTCGCGGACGTTGGGGCTGAGTTTTTGCAGATGCCAGAGCGGGCTTTCATCGAGCCGCAGGTGTTCCAGCTGATGTTGGGCGAAGTAGCCGATTTCAAGGCCCTTACCTTCCACCCGTTCGCCCGTAACCAGTGGCAGTTCACCGGCCAGCAGCTTGACCAAGGTCGACTTGCCGGCGCCGTTGCGGCCCAGCAGGCCGATACGCGCGCCGGATTCGATCCCCAGTTCAACCTGGTCGAGCAGGCGGTTGCCACCATAGCCCGCGGCGCCATGCTCGATGCGCAGCAACTGCGTTGGGCTGGAAACGGGGTCACGGAAGCTGAAGTCGAACGGCGAGTCCACATGGGCGGCGGCGATCATTTCCATCCGCTCCAGGGCCTTGATGCGCGATTGGGCCTGGCGGGCCTTGGTGGCCTGCGCCCGGAAGCGATCGATGTACTTCTGCAGGTGGGCGACTTCACGCTGTTGTTTATCAAAGGCTTGCTGTTGCTGCGCTAGCTTTTCTGCCTTCTGGTTCTCAAAATCGGCGTAATTGCCGGTGTAGATCGTGATCTGGCTGTTGGCGTAATGGGCGATGGCGTTGACGGTGGCATCGAGGAAATCGCGATCGTGCGAGATCAGCAGCAGGGTTCCCGGATAGCTGGCGAGCCAGCTCTCCATCCATAGCACGGCATCGAGATCCAAGTGGTTGGTCGGTTCGTCGAGCAGCAAGAGGTCGGAGCGGCACATCAGCGCCTGGGCGAGGTTGAGGCGCATACGCCAGCCGCCGGAGAAGCTGGCGACAGGACGTGCCATGTCGGCGACGGAAAAGCCCAGGCCTGCCAGCAGCTTGCTGGCACGGGAATCCGCGGTGTAACCATCGACGGCTTCAAGCTGGCCCAGCCATTCGGCATAGACCGTACCGTCGTGATCGACATTTTCCAGTTGCTGCTGGATGTGTCGCAGCTCTGCATCGCCGTCGAGGACATAGTCCAGGGCGCTGCAGGTCAGGGCTGGGGTTTCCTGGCGGACCGAGGCCACGACCAGGTTGGCTGGATAGTCGAGGTCGCCACCGTCGGGGTGCAGTTCACCCCGCAGCAGGCTGAAGAAACTGGATTTGCCGGCACCATTGGGGCCAACGATGCCTACGCGTTGGCCGCGATGCAGGATAAGGTCTACACGGTCCAGCAAAAGCTTGGTACCGCGACGGAGAGTAAGAGAAGATAAGCGGATCATCCTGCAATTTTACCAGAGGGCGGCCCGCGTTCCCGTCGGGTTGAAATCGACTAGAATAGCCAGACTCCAATTTCAGCCATTTTCATGTCCACCTTTGACGCACAGCATGCCGAGACCGCGCTGACTGCTTACCTCAACTTGTTGAAAAACAAGGGTGCGGCAACGGCTATTCTCACTCGACGCAAGCACTTCCTGCGCCATCTGGTCTCCTGCATGGAAACGCAGGCTGAGAATGATCAGGCGGATGACGACGCCGGTTACCGTCGCGCGGTAGACAATACGGTCGGCAAGTTCCCGGTCGACCAGCAGGTGGAGATCATCACCACTTCGCGCGAGTTCTATCCGTTCTGGATCGGGGATCTCAAGACCATCGCGCGCCTCAATGCCGCCGATGCGTTGTCGCTGGATCATGCCCGGGTGGACTTGCGTGGCAGCCTGGTGGACATGTTCCAGCGGCTGGATGCTGACCCCTGGTCAGGCACCAAGCCGCCTTGTCTCGATGAATATCTGCTCAAACTCGCTGAACAAGGGGCGGAAGACGCGGTGGTGGATATCCGCGAACGCTTGCTGACCCTGCTGCTTTATATCATCCGCCATGCGGACCCGACCCCGATGGCCTATCGGGCTGGCGTAGATGCGATGCTGACCTTGTTCTCAAAAGAAGACACTCGCCGCCTGTTTATTGAAATGGCGCGAGAATTTTTCTATTTCTGGAATGGCTACAATCAAGGCGAGCCTGCTCCGCTTGCTCACGCTGCCTAATCCAACAATAAGACCACCATGCGCCGCCCTTCCCCAGATCAAGCACTCGAAAACTACCTGGAAGACTTGAAACAGCGGGGTATGACCAACAAGCAGTTGACGCTGGCCCGCCATTTTCTGCGTCATCTGCTCTCTACGCTGCGGGATCTGCCACAAGACGGGGCGGGATATCGCCAGGCAGCCGGGTTGACCTTGCGTAACTTCCCGGAAGACGATCAGTTCGTGGGCCTGTTGCGGGACTTTTTTCCGCACTGGAACGGCGAGGCGCCTGAGCGTACCAGTGCCCCTGCTACGATTACGCCACCGGTTCCGAAAAGCGAAGAAGTCGCGTCTATCCAGGTTGCGTTGGGACGTATGCAGGCTGACCCATGGTCGCAGGCCAGCCTTGGCCAGTTGGAACGCCATACGCATCAGCTCAAGAGCCTGGTCCGATACCAGGAAGAGTTGAAAAAGGCGGGGCTGGAGGAGCCGAATATCCAGGCGCGCCTGATGTTGATCAAGCTGTTGCTCTATACGACGCGGGATGTGGCGCAGAACACCGATAACTATCGTAGCGGCGTGGACCAGGTGCTGACGCTCTTTCCGCAGCAGGAGCGATGGCACGTCTTTGTCAGCTTGGCGCGGGAGTTCTTTTACTTCCTGGCCAATGATCCTGCGGCCGGAAGCAAGCTGCAGATGCAGATCAGTACGGCAGAGTTGCAAGGCTTGCTGAAGGCGTAATTACCCGGGAAAAAGACAAGGGGCCATCTGGCCCCTTTGTCATTCTGCGGTAAAACACCAGGGCAGCTTAGCGTGCGGGGCGCCGTGCCAATAGAAAGGCCGCGACTGTCAGGCCCAGGAAGCCCAGTGTCGCCCAGCCCGGCAAGGAGAAGCCCAGCAGCGTCCAGTCGATGATGGCGCATTCGCCGCTTCCCTTGAGCACTTCTGCCACGACGCTGCCAAACGGGGCTTCCTCCAGCATCTGGAACAGCCCAGCACCGCAACTGGGAAGGTGCTCCGGCGGCCAGTACTGCAAGATGGTATGGCGCAGCGCGATGCTGAAACCAGCCAGTCCCAGAAGGCCCGTCATAACGCCATAGATGCGATAGCGCTTCACACCGGGGCCGTGTAATGCGGCCAAGAAGGCGACGACGCCTACCGCGATGACGAACACGCGCTGAAACATGCAGAGCGGACAGGGGTTGAGGTATTTGTAGTATTGGAGGTAAAGCGCAAATGCCATCATGCCGGCGCAGGCCAAGGCAATCGCGAAGAAGCCCGCGCGGCGGGATAGGAGCCAGTTCATAGGTAGGGAGATAAGCCAGTAAAGAAGAGTCAGGACGTCTCAGACTGCAGAAGTGCCTGAGTGGTTTCATCCAGATCGAGCGCAATATTGTGGGCAGACAATACGCGATTATCCATGGGGCGGACGATCTTGAGATTGAGGAATATCTTGTCAGGCGTCACGGCATAGGTGCCGACCACGACAGCCTGCACATTGTGGGCAAGGCTGATGTCCTTGACCTCGCGCGACAGCAGCAGTTCACCCTTCCCTTCCCTGACAAACACGTTGCCACGCAGCTTGAGTTCCACCATGGGATAGCCGCGTTGCGTAAACCTTGCTGCGACCTGCTCGGCCAATACGCGCCCAAGGGTTGAGCTCTCGGTCAGCCGGTCAATATTGACGAAGGTCGCCACGATCAGGGGCGCATCCTTGGCGACCATCGGGCTGCTGAGCGCAGCCAGCTGATCTGCGGCATCGTAACTGGCACGTATCAGGGGGTTCTTGACCCCTGCCTGGTAGTGCGCACAACCGGATAGCAAGGCCAGAACAAGCATATACAAGCCCAAACGCATCAGGACGCTCCCGTCACGGTCATTTGCTTGGTAGCCGAAGGCGGCGCTGGTGGCGGTGGCGGTGGCGGCAGCATGGATGCATCGTACAGCTTTACATCCGCCTGATTGACTGCGTAGACCTCGGTGCCGCGAAAGAGGTACCGGCTGCCGTTACCAAGGGCGGTGGTCACCACGATCTGCATGCCGCTGCTCATCCGCACCGACTGTACATCGGCCTCGAGCACCAGGCTCGTCTCGCTGCGCTTCTGCGCCACGGTCATGCCCATCTCGGTCAGGCTGCTTTGCAGAAACTGCCGCAATGCCAGGGCGAACGGTGTGGGTTGCGCGGGTTCCGCGACATAGAGCGGACGATCGTTGATGTCCTTGTTCTGGCTGGCACGCTGCGACATGCGATGGGCGACGTCGCGAGCCAGCTCACCCCAGTCGGCCGGGGCGCGCAACAACTTGGCACCCGCAACCTGGGTGGTGCCTTGGGCGGTCGAGGTCAGGCTCGCGCTTTCACGCATGCGTTGCAGATAGGCGCAGCCGGCAAGCGACAGCAGCAGGGTAAGCAGAAGCAGGCGGCGAAACACGGCGTCAATCCTCGTTGGTAGCCAGCGCGGCTGGATCATAGCCGAGAAACTTCAGGATGTCCTCGCGCCGCCGCATTGCATCGCTGTAGCCCAGTTCGATCAGATCGCGGGCGTAGCGCTTGTGAAACAGCAGGTAGGAGGTCATGACCGACCCCTGCCGCTTCAAAGCCCCCAGGCCGCGCAATACGAAGCGCATGGTCCAGGGAAAGTGGGAGGTATGCCGGGAAGCGATCATCTCAAGCGGTTTGGAAGGCGAAATGATCAGCATTTCGACTTCGCGCAGTTGCACGTCCTTGCGCTCTTTCACGGCGTCCGGCACGAAAGACAGGGTGCGGTTGACGCGATTGATGCGCTCGAGATCGACCTCCATGCCGTCGATGAAGATGCTGTTCATCAGATGGCCTGCAACCTGGGCGAGCGTCGGGTAGTTGGGGGCGTAGAGGCGTTCGGTCGGGGCTTCGCGCGTAGGTGAAACACCGATGACGAGCACCTTATCTGCACCAAGATGCAATGCCGGGCTGATCGGTGCTACTTGGCGCACCGAGCCGTCGCCGAACCATTCCCGATTGATCTGCACCGCCGGGAACACAAAGGGAATGGCCGCCGAGGCCAGCAGGTGGCGGATCTCGATCTTGGCGCGGGCACCCAGGCGCTGTACCCGGTTCCAGCCTTTTATGTCGTCCGCCGCCTGGAAGAAGGAAACCGATTGCCCCGAGTTGTAGCCCGATGCGGTGATGCTGAGGGCACGCAGGCTGCCGTTGTCGATGGCGTTCTGGATGCCGGCGAAATCGATCAGGCGGCTCAGCAATCCGGCCAGCGGCTCGTTATCGAGGAAGGAGCGCGGGTTCAGCTTGCCGAACCCGCCGGTGAACAGAGAGCCTATCCAGTGAAAGAAGTATTTCAGGATGGTGCCGCAATCGGTCCGGTAGACCTGGTCGACCGACAGATTCTTCCAGACGAACTCCAGTTTGCAGACGGCTCGTCTGAAATGCATGCTGCCCGACGCCAGCGAGGCGGCATTGATGCCGCCGGCCGAAGTGCCGGAGATGATCTGGAAGGGATTGGGTGCATCGTGCGGCAGCATCTTGGCGATGGCGCGCAATACACCGACTTGATAGGCGGCACGGGCGCCGCCGCCGGACATGATCAGGCCGATCATGGGTGCTTGAGTATCAGGCATGGACTCCTCGTTGTTGTGCATTCAGCCTGCTGACCATGTACCAAGCATAGTGCATGCAGCGGCCAAGCATTCAGGCTCGTCGCGCAATGTCGTCTTGGCTGCAACAGAGACTTGATAGCCAGGGCTGTCGACCCCATTTGCTGACAAAGGTGGTGGCCGGAATCGCCAGCGGCGCCCTCTTTTATCGCCGCTCGCCTGTCGGAGCATTTTACGTTTTACGGTATAATCGATTTTTGCCGCCAAGGACTTTGCCATGCGTGTCATTCAAAAAGCGCTGACCTTCGACGACGTCCTGCTCGTCCCCGCCCACTCCCTCGTCATGCCGCGCAATGTCAGCCTGTCCACGCAGCTGACCCGCAATCTGCGCATCAATCTGCCCCTGCTCTCTGCTGCCATGGATACCGTGACCGAAGGTCGCTTGGCTATCGCCATGGCCCAGGAAGGCGGCATCGGCATCGTGCACAAGAATATGTCGCCCAAGCAACAGGCGGCTGAAGTTTCCAAGGTAAAGCGTTACGAATCCGGCGTTGTGAAGGATCCGGTCACCATCAAGCCCGACATGCTGGTGCGCGATGTGGTCGCCCTGACCCGTCAGCATCGTATTTCCGGCCTGCCGGTGATCGAGGCCAATGGCCAGGTCGTCGGTATCGTGACCAACCGCGATCTGCGTTTCGAAAGCCGCCTGGACGCGCCGGTATCGAGCATCATGACCCCGCGCGAGAAGCTGGTGACGGTACGTGAAGGCGCCAGCATCGAAGAAGCCCGTGACCTGATGCACGCCCACCGCCTGGAGCGGGTGCTGGTCATCAACGAAGCGTTCCAGCTCAAGGGTCTGATCACCGTCAAGGACATCATCAAGACGGTTGAACACCCGAATGCCGCCAAGGATGGCCTGGGTCGCCTGCTGGTGGGTGCTGCGGTCGGTACCGGTGGCGACACCGAAGAGCGCGTTGCAGGTCTGGTCGAAGCCGGCGTGGATGTGCTGGTGGTGGATACTTCCCACGGCCACAGCCAAGGCGTGCTGGATCGCATCACCTGGGTGAAGAAGAACTTCCCGCAAGTTCAGCTCATCGGCGGCAATATCGCTACCGCTGCTGGTGCACTGGCGCTGGTGGATGCCGGTGCCGATGGCGTCAAGGTCGGTATCGGCCCGGGCTCTATCTGTACCACCCGTATCGTGGCAGGCGTAGGTGTGCCGCAGATTTCGGCCGTCGCCAATGTGGCGGAAGCGCTCGCCGGGACTGGCGTGCCGCTGATTGCCGATGGTGGCATCCGTTTCTCGGGCGATATCTCCAAGGCTTTGGCTGCTGGCGCGCATTGCGTGATGCTCGGTGGCCTGTTTGCCGGCACCGAAGAAGCGCCTGGCGAGGTCGAGTTGTTCCAGGGTCGCTCCTACAAGAGCTACCGTGGCATGGGTTCGCTCGGTGCCATGCAGCAAGGTTCCAGCGATCGCTACTTCCAGGACAACACCAGCAAGCCGGACAAGTTCGTGCCGGAAGGCATCGAGGGCCGCGTACCTTACAAGGGCCCGCTGACTGCCGTGATCCACCAGTTGATGGGCGGCTTGCGTTCGTCCATGGGCTATGTGGGTTGCAACACCATTGCCGAAATGCATGAGCGTGCCGAGTTCGTGGAAATCACCGCAGCCGGTATTCGTGAATCGCACGTGCATGACGTGCAGATCACCAAGGAAGCACCGAACTATCACCAGGATTAAGTCTTGGTCGTAGTTCGACAAAGCCCCCATCCCTGGATGGGGGCTTTTTCTTGCTTGCCAGCCCAAGGGGGCGATGGTGTAGATTTGACCTCCGATCCCCTCGTACGCCATGAGTCGCCTTTGTCGCCCTCCGAACTTCTGAGCATTGCCCGCCAGCGTATGCAGGTAGCCGATTTCCAGGCCGCGGATAACTTTGCGGGCATGATCCTGGAACAGCACCCTGCCTACTCGCCAGCCTGGCTGCTGCGAGCTGAAATGGCGCTGACGCGAGGGTCGCGGGAGCAGGTTGCCGCCATGCTGCAGCAGGCAAATACCGATAGCGATGAATGGGGGGCGGACTTCCAGCTCCAGCTTGGCAAGTTGTGGCGTGCGATCAATGTGTCTGATCAGGCGGAGCAGGCCTATAGGCGAGCGGTCAAGCTGGCGCCTGAGCATGCGCTGGCCTGGCAGCACCTGGCCACCAGCCTGCAGGAGCGCGGTGAGCCATTGGCAGCGGGCGAGGCTTACCGTCGTGCACTCGCGCTGGATGAGGGCTTGCCGCATGCGCATAACAACTACGCCATTCTGTTCCAGCTGGCGGGCAATGTGGATGCCGCCCTCGGGCACTATCGACGTGCCATCGAGCTGGACCCCGCCTATGCCGTGGCCTGGAAGAACTACGCCAGCCTGCTGCAGGAGCATGGCCATGCGGCGGAGGCGCTGACTGCCTATGAACGGGCCGCACTATGCCAGCCAGGCTATGCCGAGGCCCTGGCGGGGGCGGTACATATGCGCATGCAATTGCTGGACTGGCATGGGCTGGAAAGCCGGCAAGCGGCGCTGGCGCAGGCCATGCAGGCGGATGGTGGCGCCCGGATTTCGCCATTCATCCATCTGGGGTTAAGTAGTGATCCCCTGGTGCAAAAGCAGGTTGCAGAACGCTGGGCCGCACCTTATCCGGCCGATGTGGTTCCCCGCCCGCAGCCTGTACGGCCAGAGTCGTCAGGCCGGATACGGCTGGGCTATCTGGGGGGGGATTTCTTTGCCCATGCCACCAGCTGGCTGACCCGTGGGCTGTTTGCGCGCCATGACAGGACCCGGTTCGAGGTTATCGCCTATGACTATGGGCGCCGGGATGATTCGGGTGTTCGAGCCCAGATCATGGCCGACGTTGACCGGTTCGAAACAGTGGGCCACCTGGATAACGCGGCGCTGGCGGCGCATATCCGCGCGGCCGGGATTGATATCCTGATCGACCTGAAAGGCTGGACGCGGCATAGCAGGACGGAATTGCTGGCGCAGCGGCTGGCGCCGGTGCAGGTCCATTATCTCGGCTATCCGGGCACGCTCGGTGCGGGCTGGTGCGATTATCTGGTTGCCGATGCCTGTGTTATCCCGCCAGGGCGGGAGCCGGCCTATTCTGAGGCGATCGTGCGCCTGCCGCATTGCTACCAGATCAATGACCGCACCCGGACCGTTGACCCGGCCCCGGGGCGTGCCGAAGTGGGGCTGCCGGAGCAGGGGCTGGTGTTTTGCTGCTTCAACCAGCACTACAAGCTGACGCCGGCCATGTTCGAGGTCTGGATGCAACTGCTGCTGGCGATACCTGGCAGTGTGCTGTGGTTGCTGGCTGGTGCCAGCGCGGGCCATGCCCGCTTGCGTGCCTATGCCGAGCGCGCCGGCGTGAGCGGGGACAGGCTGGTCTTTGCGCCGCCCCTGCCCCAGGCTGCGCACCTTGCCCGCTTGAGCCTCGCCGATCTGGCGCTCGACACCCTGCCCTGCAACTCCCATACGACCGCCAGCGATGCCTTGTGGGCCGGTGTCCCCTTGCTGACCTGCAGTGGCGACAGCTTTGCAAGCCGGGTTGCGGCAAGCTGCCTGGCGGCGGTGGGTTTGCCGGAGTTGATTACCGGCACGCCGGAGGCCTACCTGGCGATGGCGATCGAGCTGGGCCGTAATCCTGACAGGCTGCAGGCCCTGGGTCGGCATCTGGTGTCGAGTCGACAGACGCTTCCCCTATTTGATACCGATGCCACGGTGCATAGCCTGGAGCGTGCCTTTCTGGGCATGTGGCAACGGCATGAGCAGGGGCAACCCGTCACGGGCTTTGATATCCCACTGGCTGGCTAGCTGCGCCGTTGCTGGGTATGGCGGGGCCTGTCGTAGAACCCGTCGGGCCGCTTGCTGACCCAGCGGACAAAGCGGGCGATATCAGGGTGCGTCAGCAAGCGGGGAATGGTGTGGTAGTAGTCGGCCAGTTCGCGTTCGCTGAACACGGCATGGATGGTCTGGTGGCAGATCTTGTGCAGCGGGATGGTCAGCCTGCCACCGTGGCTGCGTGGCATTAGGTGATGCTGATCCACCGTAGGGCCTGGCAGCAGCGTGCGGCCACATAGAAGGCAAACCGCCGGCTCCGAGTGGATCGGTACCGGCGGAGTGAGGTCATCCTGCGTGCGACGGCGTTTCATCGCGGAGCCCTGCTTCAGGTATGGCGTTTCAGCTGCCCGACTTGCCAGCCTGGTCGACGATGTTCTTGAAGAAACCGTAGACGCCTTCGTCGTTCATGGTGCGGGCATCAGCCAGCTCCCCGGCGCGGGTGGCATACAGCACGCGTTGATCCGGTGCCAGCACGACAACAGCGGGGATGCCCCTCTTGATCGGGTTGCCGTAGACGGTATCGAGATCAAGGTTCTTGTCGAAGCGGCCGACATTGACCTTCACAACCTCGAACTCCTTGCTGATCAGCTTGGCGTTCTTTTCGGATTTCAATGCCTTGTCGAGCGCACGGCAGTCTTCGCACCAGTTGGCGCCAAACACCACCAGTACCGGTTTCTGGGCCTTGTGGGCACTGATCAGTGCCTGCTTGACCTCTTGCTTGGCATCGGCCGCTTCGTTGTAGGGAGTTTCGGCCGCCATGCCCAGGGTGCTGAGCAGAAGGAGAGCCGTGGTAAGCATTGATTTCATGGGGCACCAGACATTCAAGGAAACCGAAAAACAGGAAGCGACCAGTCTATATATTGTTTCGGAATAAGAACCCGAAAAACAACCGACCACATGCATAAGCACTAATATGCAAGAAGATTGCCGGCGGAGCAATAGGTAATTCCTCCTCCTTGGGCAAGGATCACGCGCTGGTGCCGTCCGGGCCACGTATAATCCGCCGCCATGTCCGAGACCTACGCTGTAGACCACTACGAGAATTTTCCGGTTGCGTCCTTGCTGTTGCCCAAGGCGATGCGCCGTCCGATTGCCATCGTCTATCGTTTTGCGCGCAGCGCGGACGACTTTGCCGACGAAGGTGATCTGGCGCCGGCGGAGCGGCTGGCGCTGCTGGATGCCTATCGAGCCGAGCTGGACCGGATAGAGCAAGGCCTGCAGCCGGAGACACCGTTATTCGTCAGCTTGCGCGACGAGGTGATCCAGCCCTGCCAGGTACCCTTGCAGTTGTTCCGGGACCTGATCGATGCGTTTGCCCAGGATGTGGTCAAGACACGGTTTGCCGACTTTGGCGAGCTCATGCACTACTGTCGGCGTTCCGCCAACCCGGTCGGGCGTATCGTGCTCCATATCGCCGGGCATGCCGGAACCCGGCAGCTGGCCTGGTCCGACGGCATCTGCGCAGCCTTGCAACTGATCAACTTCTGGCAGGATGTGGCGGTGGACTGGCAGAAAGGCCGGGTGTATATGCCTCAGGATGAGCTGGCCCGTTTTGGCGTCAGCGAGGCGCAGATCGCCGAAGGCCGGATGGATGCCAACTGGCATGCCTTGATGGCCTTCCAGATAGACCGTACCCGTCGCATGCTGCGGGCTGGCTCGCCCCTGGGCACCTACCTGCCGGGGCGGTTAGGGCTGGAGATTCGGCTGACCGTATTGGGCGGCGATGCCATTTTGAAAAAGATCGAGGCGGCGAAGCATGACGTGTTCCGCCATCGCCCCAAGCTGAAAGCCAGAGATTGGCCCGAGCTCTTGCTGCGGGCGATGTTTCCGAAGGCGATCCGCTCCTGAATCGTCGGGTCTAGCGAGCGCGGCGCGTAGTGACGACGCCGCTGAGCACGATCAGGCCCATGGCCAGCCAACTGGTGCTCGAGTGGGCATCTCCCCAGATCAACATGCCAAACAGGCTGGAGCACAGCACGGTCGTATAGGCGAGGCTGGCGACCGCCAGGGTGCGGCCAGTGCCGTAGGCGCGGGTCATGGCCAATTGCGCTGCGGTGGCGCAAGCACCCATGCCGGCAATGATCCAGATATTGTCGAGCGTCAGGGGGCTGAATTGACCAAAGGCCATCCAGCAGCCTGCGGCCAGCGTGGCGAACAGGGAGAAATAGAACACGGTGCGCCACTCCGGCTCACCGGCCTCGCCCAGCATGCGCACATTCAGGTAGGCAATGCCGGAGCCGAAGCCCGATGCCAGTCCGATGACGCCCGCCAGCCATTGATCCCGATCCAACGTGGGCTGGAGTAAGAGGGCCACACCGGCAAAGCCAAGCAGCACGCCACCGGCCAGTGCCAGCGATGGGCGTTCATGCAGCCAGATGGTGGTGAACAGTGCGAGGAACAGCGGCGAGGTGTAGTTGAGCGTGACAGCGGTTGCCAGCGGCAGATGGGCAATCGCATAGAAATACATCATCAGCGAGGCGGTGCCGGCGACGGCCCGGGTGAGTTGCTTGCCCAGCATGGGCGAGCGTAGCGATCCGCCGCGCAGGAATATCACGCCACCGATCACCAGAAAACCAACCAGGCAGCGATAGAAAACCAGTTCTGCGGTACTGAAGTAGTGGGCACCGAGCTTGACGAATACGCCCATGCAGGCGAAGAGGAAGGATGCGACCAGCATCCAGAACGGGCCGGATTGCTGCAGGGAACGAGGAGTCATGTGGCGTATTTTACCGTATGCCCTCCCGCTTCCTGGCGCTGCTGCGAATATAGTGTGGTCTGACAGCGCCCACGCAGCTTGCCTGCCTGGGCGCGCCGCAGATCAGAACTTGAGCAGCAAGGCGCCGGCCAGCAGCTTGAGCAGCTCGCCCTGCCGGTGGGTGCCGGTTTTCCAGAACATCGACTTGAGCTGGGTCCGTACGGTTGAGACCTGGACCTGCAGCCGTTCTGCGGCTTCTGCGGGGGTATCGCCCTCAAGCAGCAAGGCGGCGAGCCGGCATTCTGCCGGCGACAGGCCATAGAGGGCGGCCAGTACTTCCAGCGGCTGGGCCTCGCTGGCATTCGGGTCGTGCGCCATCAGCAGGACCAGAGGCCGACGTGAATCCGCAACCAGTGGCGAGTCTGCCGGCATGGGAGCAATCAGCACGGTCAGGCGACCACCCTCGGGGCGTTCGAGTGCCAAGGCGCCACGAAGAGACTGCCGGGAGCTGGCTTGTTGCAGCAGCGACAGCAGGCGCATGTGCACATTGGCGTCCTCGGCTACCAGGCAGCCGTGACGAAGGTGCATGCCGGGCAAACCGTCGGTCTCGGCGGCTTGGTTGGAGAACAGGACCTGCCCTTCCCCATCCACGACCCATAATGGTGCTGCCAGTCGGTCCAGCGCCTGGCGGGCGACGGCCGCCTGCATGCGCAGGCGCGAAAATTCGGTTGAAAGCCGGCAGGCGAGCTCAAGGTGGGGCGAGAGGCGGCTCAGCAGTTCGGCCTCGGAACCATTGAAGGGCGAGCCATCGGTGCCGCGCTGGAAGCTGATCAGTGCCTCGTGCCGGCCATCGTCGAACGCGCGCGTGCCGATGATGCGGCGCAAGCCGTTGGGCAGCATGAATTTCTGGAAGAAATCATTGCGCGACACAAAGCCGTCGTCGAAGTATTGATGCTCGGCGACCCATTTGCCGACGGGCGTTCTGTCTATGACCCCTGTCCAGGGATCCTGGCTGATGAATTGCTTGGCATAGGCCGCGACTACTTTTTCATCATGACCGTAGCTATGCCATTGCAAGGCATTGCCGCTGACCTTGTCGCGCAACTGGAATGTGCCTGAGCTCGCCTTGATGGCGTCGCCTATCCGGCGTAACAGGGCATCCCATTTGCTGGGTTCAAGTACGACAGCATGTATGGATGTGACCAACAAATCATATTGAGGCAATTTATTCTCTGCCATTCAAGGCCACTCTCTCGGCGGACAGGCTTGTTTTGTTCTGTACAGCATTCTGTACAAGCCCTCCCTGATAAACAAGATATATAGAAACTATTTGAACGCTATCCTCCATTTGGGTGATGACGGCAGCGTTCAAGGTAATTACATTTCAACCATCCGCCCGAGGAGGAGGAAATCTCGGGGGGAGGAGGAATCCCTCCCGGCCAGCGCAAAGACGATGGCTAGTACGATTGTCCTGTTGACCGGTTGGTCAAAAGTAACCGACCGGCAGACGACAGGTGATCAACAAAAAAGCGGGCGACCCACGGGTCGCCCGCACCTTTTCCAGCGTGGGCTAGCTGACCGCGCGATCTGACTGGCGCGGCAGCGTGAAGTAGAACGTTGCCCCCTGCCCTGGCGCGCCCTTGGCCCACACCCGCCCGTTATGGCGGTGAATGATGCGTTGTACGATCGCCAGGCCGACACCATTTCCCTCGAATTCCTGCGGGCTGTGCAGGCGCTGGAAGGCACCGAACAGCTTGTCCGCGTAAGCCATATCGAAGCCGGCACCGTTGTCCGAGACGTAGAAGGCATTCTGGCCGTCGATATGGGTTGCACCAAACTTGATCTCTGCGTCCTTGCTGCGCGCCGTGAACTTCCAGGCATTGGCCAGCAGGTTCTGCAACGCGACGCGTACGAGCTTCGGATCGGCATCGGTGATCAGGTTGGGCATCACATTGACTGCCACTTCCCGCTCGGGTTCAACTTGGCGTAGCTCCTGCACGATCTCGCTCGCCACTTCGGACAGGTTGACTGGCTGCGTATTGACTTCGCTGCGAGTCAGCTTGGACAGATTGAGCAGATCGTCGATCAGGTTGGACATGTTCTGGGTCGCGCGACGGATGCGCCCCAGGTATTGGCGACCCGCGTCGTCCAGCTTGTCCGAGTAGTCTTCCAGCAATACCTGCGAGAAACCGTCCACGCTGCGCAGCGGCGCCCGCAGATCGTGGGATACAGAGTAGGAGAAGGCTTCCAGCTCTTTGTTGGCCGCTGCCAGCGCCTTGGTACGCTGTTCGACCAGTTCTTCCAGATGGTTGCGGTAGTGATTGAGTTCGATCTCGGTCGATTTACGCGCGGAGATGTCGATCAGATAGCCCTGCAGATGTCGCTCGCCGGCCTCGTCAGGCAGTATCGTTGCCACCAGCATGACCCAGACGGCCTTGCCATTGGCGCCGAGCATGCGGCACTCGAACTCGATGGTGTTGTCCTTGTCCTGCGTCTCGGTAAACAACTTGTAGGCCAGGTGCCGGTCGTCCTGGTGAAGGTAGCTGGTCAAAAAGCCTTCGCTGTACCAGATATGCAGGGGGTACCCCAATAGTGTTTCTGCCTGAGGGCCGACATAGGTGAAGCGCCATTCGGCCGGGTTGGCTTCCCAGGGAACGACATTGGTGGATTCCACCAGCCGGCGGTAGCGATCCTCGCTGGCGCGCAGGGCGTGCTCGATCTGCTTGCGCTGCTGGATATCCGCCTCCAGCTCCTTGTTCTTGCTTTCCAGTTCGGCAAACAGGCTGTGCAAGGACTGGCGGGTAATTTCCAGGCTCTGCCCCAGCTTGCCGATTTCATCATGGCGGCGCCATTCGAACGGCGTGGACAGGTCACGACGGGCCAGGCGGATGGATTCCGACATCAGGCGCTGCAAGGGATTGAGCACCCTGATCTGCAGCAGGTAAAGGATGAAGCCCAAGCTGGCCGCGAGCTGGATGGCCGCCGTCACGAAGTAATAGCGCTGGTATTGGTGGATGGAGGCGAGTGCGGTGCCATCGTCCATCTCCACCGTAACTTTCCCGATGATGTTGCCCTGCTTGGTCACGCTTTGAGACTGCGTCTTGAGCTTGCCCTGGCGGCGCTCCGGACTGTTTTTTTCCAGGAAGGTACCCAGCGTCGCATCCTGAACGATGACCCGGACGATACGTTCGTCACTCATCACCGAGGCGAGCAAGGGCTCGCCGGTGTCCGGTGACAGATTCCAGAGCGGTTCCTGCATGCCCAGCACCAGGATCTCGGTGATGCGGTTATGATCCTCCGTAAGGCGCTTGATCAGCGAATCCTCTTGCCTTTGCAGGGTCAGATAGCTGATGAACAATCCCGGAACCAGCAGGCCTGCCAGAATCGCGAGTACTAGCGCGCGACGCAGCGTGAGGCTCATTGAACGACTCCCTGGCTTTTGTTAGATAATTATTCTGTGAACTACACAGGTATTATTAGGCTCGCCGGAGTGGCGATGCAAACATCGCATGCCACAAAGCGAACCTGCAAGTAGTGGTAATTGAGGAGACAGCGTTGAAAGTCGTGATCCTGGGGGCCGGTATTACCGGTGTAAGTTCGGCGTGGTTCCTGCGCGAAGCAGGCTTTGACGTGACGGTTATCGATCGTCAACCCGAGGCCGCGCTGGAGACCAGCTTCGCCAACGGCGGACAGATTTCCGTCTCGCAATCCGAGCCCTGGGCCAATCCCGACGCGCCGCTGAAAGTGCTCAAATGGTTGTGGCATGAGGATTCTCCCCTGTTGTTCCGGCCTCGTCTCGATGCCAAGCAGTGGGCATGGGGCATGCGTTTCCTGCTGGAATGCCTGCCTGGCCGCACCGAACACAACATCATCCAGTTGGTGAATCTCGGACTTTATAGCCGCAGTACGCTCAAGGCGCTGCGCGAGAGCACCGGCATCCAGTACGACCAACTGAGCCGCGGCATCCTGCAGATTTTCTTCGATCAGCAGAGTTTTGACGCAGCGGCCGAAGCATCTGCCCTGATGCGCCGTTACAACTGTCATCGCGAGGCCGTACCCAGGGAGCGTGCGGTAGAACTGGAGCCAGCATTGGCCGTGCTCGGCAGCCGGCTGACCGGTGCCATCTGGGCCGAGGATGATGAATCCGGTGACGCCCGCCTGTTTACCCAGCAGCTTGCCAACCTGGCGGCCGAGCGGGGGGTGGAGTTCCGTTTCAATACCTGCATCCGTGCGCTGGAAGCCGAGGGTGGCAAGATCACCGGTGTACGTGCCTGCAATAGCGACGGCAGTTCCGACACCATCCGGGGTGATGCCTACCTGATCTGTCTGGGTAGCTACAGCCCGCAGTTGCTGGCCCCTCTGGGGGTCAACCTGCCGGTCTATCCGACCAAGGGCTATTCGGCCACGATGGTGACCGATGGTTTTGACGGCGCGCCTACGGTCAGCATTACCGACGACGCGATGAAGATGGTCTATACCCGCCTGGGTAACCGTATCCGCATTGCAGGTACGGCAGAACTCGACGGCTACAACACCGAACTCAACGATGTCCGCTGCGAAGCGTTGATACGGCGCTATTTCTCGCTGTTCCCCAATTCGGCCGACCCGAACTCGGTCCAGTACTGGACCGGCCTGCGGCCTTCCACGCCATCCAACGTACCCATCATTGGTCGGTCAAGGATGAGCAATCTTTATTTCAATACCGGTCACGGCACGCTGGGCTGGACCGAAGGTCCTGGCTCCGGCCGCGCCATTGCCGAGATCATTGCCGGTCGCAAACCCGAGCTTGAATTCAGTTTTGTGGGCACCTGACGGCCTGGCAAGCTGGATAGGATAAAAAACGGGGCGTATGCCCCGTTTTCCGTTTGCAGCGCAGCGATCATGCTCAGGCGCCAAGCCAGGCCTTGCGTTTGGTCACGGCGGTCTTTTCTACATCGCTCGCCTTCAGGCCCACGGTGGAGGCCGGCGCGGCTTCCAGCTTGAGTTTGAACTTCATCAGCTCATCACGGCGGAAAGCAAGCAGCTCCAGCTTGTCCCCTGCCTTGGCGCTGGCCAGGGAGGCATCCACATTCGCCTGGTTGGCCTTGAGGCCATCGATGGCGACGAGCACGTCGTTTGCCGACAGGCCGGCCTGCATGGCCGGGCCATCGCTGAACAGATGGGTCAGCTTGACGAGACCATTATCACTCGCGGTACGCGCCCCCAGCCAGACTCCGGTCGGCTTGCTCTTTTCCAGCCAACCGCCCTTGTCACCAGCACTTACCTGGCCACGCGCCTGCCATTGCACGCCGACCTCGGTCAGGGCGGCCTCCAGCGGCAGGTCCTCGGTACTGCGCAGGAAGCGATCGAACAGCGGCTTGAGTTTGAGACCCGTCACCTCCTCGGCCACGGCTTCCCAGCCCTCCTCCGGCACGCCGACCGGCTTGCCTTCATAGAAGTCCCGACCGTAGCGCTGCCACAGCGCCAGCATGACGTCATCCAGACTGTGCTTGCCGCGGCTCTCCTTGCGGATATGCAGATCCAGGCACAGACCCGCGAGCGCCCCCTTGGTGTAGTAGCTCACCATGCTGTTTGGGGCGTTTTCGTCGGGGCGATAATATTTGATCCAGGTATCGAAGCTGGAATCGGCCAGGGATTGCACCAGACGACCCGGGGTACGCAATACACCGGTGATGGTGTGCGATAACAGCTCCAGGTAGCTGTCGACGTCGATCAGGCCGGTACGTACCAGCGTCAGGTCGTCGTAGTAGCTGGTCAGGCCTTCGAACGCCCACAAAAGGCGCGAGTAGGCTTCGCCATCCGACGGATAAGGCGCATAGGCTGCCGGCTTGATGCGCTTCACGTTCCAGGTATGGAAATACTCGTGGCTGATCAGGCCCAGGTACTGGCGGTAGCTGGACTTCATGCCGGTCTCGCCCGGCTGCGGCAAACTGTCACGGCTTGCCATCAGGGCCGTCGAGGCACGATGCTCCAGCCCACCGTAACCGTCGCCGCTGACGAAGGTCATGAATACATAGCGATCAAACGGGGCTGGCTCGCCAAAGAGCTTGATCTGGTATTCGCAGATGGCTTTGACGTCACGGGCCAGACGCTTGGAGTCGATCTTGGGCAGACGGCCGGACAGGACGAAATCGTGCGGTACACCGCAGGCCTTGAATTGGATCAAGGTGAAATCACCGAGTTCGACCGGATGGTCGATCAGTTCGTCGTAGTTGGCGGCGAAGTAGGTGCCGAAGGCATAGGGCTTGGCCTTCAGCGGCTTGAGGCTGGTGGCGACACGCCAGTCGCGGTAGTCCTTGCCGCTGGGAGCGACGAGCTCCACCGCTACCGGGGCGTCCAGTTGTCCTTCTACGCTCAGGCAGAGACTGGTGCCATTGAAGAAGGCCCGGGTCTGGTCGAGGTAGGCGGTTCGTACCGACAGGTCGAAGCCGTAGACGGTGTAGCGTACCGTCAGGGCGCCCTTGGCCTTGCCAACTCGCCAGCTGCGCTTGTCGAGCTTTTCGATGGCGACGGCACCGTTTTCGTCCGTTGCGCTGATGGTGACGATGTTCTTGGCGAACTCACGTACCAGGTAGGAGCCGGGAATCCAGACCGGCAGACTCAGTTGCTGGCCCTCTGCGGCAGGCTGGTCGATGACCAGCGTGACATCGAACAGATGGGCTTCAGGGGCGGAGGGGACGATCTGATAGCGGATAGCGGGCTTCATGGTGGCCAGTCTTTGTGCAAGCAGGAAAGGCGCGCAGTTTACGCCCTTGCAAGACAAAGCAAAATGGACGCCTTTCGCATGCGGCCCCGGCTGGCCGCAAAAATCTTGCCCAGGCGGTGAATGTCCGGGATGGTCGGCGTTTCCCTGTTTCCCCTATATCTGTACCGAGGGAACGCTTTTCATGCAGCGCAAGGCGAACATGGAACGGCTATGCCGTATGCCGGCGATACGATAGAGCTTCTCCCGCAGGAAGCGCTCATAGCCGGCCGTGCCATCGACAGCGACCTTGACCAGGTAGTCGTACTCTCCAGAGACCAGATAAGCCTCCAATACTTCTGGCAAGGCAGCCAACTCCTCGCCGAAGCGGGCTAGCGCATCGTCCTCATGCCGGTCCAGGGTGACTTCCAGCAGCACGGTATCGGCCAGGCCCATCTTCTGCTGGTCCAGCAGCGCGACATAGCCACGGATATAGCCTTCATTTTCAAGCTGGCGAGTGCGGTTCCAACAGGCCGTGGCGGACAGGCCCACCTGCTCGGCCAAGTCCGCATTGCTCAAGCGGGCGTTCTTTTGCAGGGAGCGAAGGATCTTGCGATCGTGAGCATCCAGCAGGTGCTGCTTGGGATTGACGCTCATTTGGTCACAGCTTCCTCAATATTCACATTAGCGTGAAGAATATTCCTTGATATGGTTATTTTGCAATGAAATCAGGAAGCTCATTCCGTGATTGGCTGGGTATATTTTCCTCACGCTTTCATGTCTGCGCAGCGTGCTCGATCCACAAGATTGAACAGATGGTCGTTGGGCTGTGAACCAGCAGGACCTTGCAGGCCGGCCGTAGCCACGGCCAGCGTGAGCGATCATCCGCACGACCGGTGTCCGGGTAGCGCTCAGCGGGCATGACAGCGCCGATCAATCAGCCGCCAGAGCGGCCGCATGGGGCCACAAGCCGCATGGCGGTACGCACCGGCAAGCGAGCCCCCATGTCTTTTGAGCTTTACCTGTCTTTTCTACTGGCAACCCTGGTACTGATCTTCTCGCCAGGCCCCGTCAATATCCTGGCCATAAGCCTGTCGCTCACGACGGGTTGGCGTAGTGCCCTGCCCTGTATCTGGGGGGCCAGCCTGGCCGTGCTATTGCAATTGGTGTTGACGGGTCTCTGCCTTGGATCGGCACTGATGCTCGATGGGCGTGCGCTGGAGGTATTGCGCTGGCTGGGCGCCGCTTACCTGGTCTATCTGGGCTGGCAGCAGTGGCGGGCATCGCAACCCGCTGCCGATGCCGAGGAGGATACCGATAGCGCCCGGCTGTTCTGGCGCGGCTTCGCCACCTCCGGGCTCAACCCGAAGACGCTGCTGTTCTTTCCCTCCTTCTTCCCGCAATTCATCCGCACCGACGCTAGCTGGAGCGGCTCATGGCAATACCTGCTTCTGGCGGGTAGTTTCCTGCTGCTGTTCTTCACCGGCGTAGCGCTGAATGCCCTGTTTTCTGAACAGTTTCGTGCCCTTTTGCATCGCCCACGCCGCTGGCGACTATTCAATCGCCTGATGGCCAGCCTGCTGCTGGGCATGGGAGCCATGCTGGCCGTCCTGCGCTAGGCCGCTTGATCCTGCGCCAAATGCCAGGCCGGGAATGGATCGTCGAACGCCTGCCAGTGATTCGGACCGATCGCCCATTCCGCGTCGGTCAGCAAGCAGGCGTCGAACGCCTGCCGCAACGCCGCTTCGTCGAGCTGTACGCCGATCAGGACCAGCTCCTGGAATCGGTCACCATAGGGCTCGTGCCAGCGCGCGGTGATCATGGCTCGCCCCGCCGAATCCTGGGGCCAGTCACGGCGATCGACTGCAGCCCACCATAGCCCGGCGGGCCCATGGCGTGATACCGCGCCAGCCTGTGACCAGCTACCCGCGATCCGATGCCGGCTCGCCAACCAGAAGTAGCCCTTGGAACGGATCACATTGGGCCACTCGCTGTGCGCCCAGGCCCAGAACCGCTGTGGGTGGAAGGGGCGCCAGGCGCGGTAGACAAAGCTGCGTACGCCGTACTCCTCGCTCTCTGGTACATGCTCGCCACGCAGCTCTGCAAGCCAGGCGGGTGCTTCAGCGGCGGCCTCAAAGTCGAATCGACCAGTATCAAGCACTTCCTCCAACGCAACCTGGCCAAACTGGCTCTGGACGATATGGGCGCGAGGGTTGATGCCGCCCAGGATGGCGCGCAGCTGCGCCAGTTGTGCCGGACTGGCCAGGTCGGTCTTGTTGAGCACGATCACGTCGCAGAACTCCACCTGTTCGATCAATAGATCGACGATGGTCCGGTCGTCCTGGTCTCCCGCGGCCTCTCCCAAGGATGAGAGCTGGGCGCGCGAGCTGTAGTCACGCAGGAAGTTGAGCGCATCGACGACCGTCACCATGGTATCCAGGCGGGCTATATCGGCAAGACTGGCCCCTGTTTCGTCGCGAAAGGTGAACGTCTCGGCGACCGGCAAGGGCTCGGAGATACCGGTCGATTCGATCAGCAGATAGTCGAAGCGCCCTTCCCGCGCCAATTTGCCGATCTCGATCAGCAGGTCCTCGCGCAGGGTGCAACAGATGCAGCCGTTGCTCATCTCGACCAGGCGTTCGTCAGCACGGGATAGCTGTGCGCCCCCCTCCTGGACGAGTCGGGCATCGATGTTCACCTCGGACATATCGTTGACGATTACCGCGACCTTGCGACCATCGCGGTTGTTCAGGATGTGGTTGAGCAAGGTGGTTTTACCTGCGCCGAGAAAGCCCGACAGTACGGTAACGGGAAGTTTTTGCATGGGGGTGTCCTGCTATTAAATAAAACGGATGTTATAACGTATCATTTGATTGTCGGGGAGGCAAATGTTCCTTGCTTCTCACCGCCATGACGTGTCCGCTAACGTATGGCTAAGTCGCTACCAGCGGTTTGCTCAAGACCACGCTGTGATAGCCGCGACCGCTGAAATGCAGGGACTCCACGAGTTCAAAACCCTTGCGCAGGTAGAAGGCCAGCAAGTGGCGGGCGGGTTGCGGGGTATCCAGTGCCAGCCGATGGCAATCATGTGAACGGGCCCAGCGCTCGGCCAGCTTGAGTAAGGCATCCCCTACGCCCTTGCCCTGCCAGGCCGGCTCGACGGCAAATTGATGGATGCTGGCTACACCCGGTTGCCGGTAGTGGAACGCCTCGCTATCTTCCTGAGGTTGATAGATGGTCAGCGTTCCCACCAGTTGCCGGTCAGCGATGGCGACAAAGGCCTGACCCTTGTTCAGCCGGCTTGCGGTTGCATTTGCATCCTGATGGGCGCTGGCGCAATGCAGACCCATGCCGGCCAGCGGCGCAAAGGCCCGGTGCAAGACGCCGGTCAGCATCGCGGCCGAATCCTCCGGCCGCCAGGGACGCAGATGGACCGGGGTGGCCCAATGTCGATCTGGCATGATGATCCGCCTCCTAGAACCGGACCACGCGTTTGCGTTCCACGGCAAAGCCGGCGCGCAGTACGCTATCGCTATCGTGAAAGTAGCGGCTGCTGTCGGCCAGCCATTGCGCACCGCTATGGCGGCATAGCAACAGGCCGCAACCTTCTTCGGTCAGCAATGCCGTCAGCAGCGCGCTCGGTTCCCCGGCATCCAGGATATGAACAGCCTTGATGCCATGCGCCAGCGCTTCCAGCCCGGCGCGGATGGCTGCAGCGGCCATCGATGCAGGATGATCCTGTAGCCAGAGATCCCATTCCGCGCGGTTGTTGGGGCCGTTGGCATGCGCCAGCTCATGCATGGCGGTACTGTCCGTGAGGATCACCAGCGTGCTGGCAGCCAGTTGCTGGGCCAAGGTGGCACCCAGTGTCTCCGGTGCAAGCAGGTGGTCCTGTCCGTCGGCATCTGGGGCGACCGGCATCAGGACTGGCAGCATGCCGTTTTGCAGTAACAACTCAGGTAATTGCATGTCGAGCGTAGCAATGGTGCCGGCCACCCCGGTCACCCCGGCTGCCCCATGTGCTGCGGCTTGCAGGCAATGGCCGTCCTGCCCTGCCAGGCCCAATGTCTTGGGTCCCTGGCGGCTGATCAGTTGCACCAGATCCCGGTTGATTTCGGCCAGGGCTGCCCGCTTGACTGGGAGGGCAAGCGCTTCAGCCAGGTGACCGCGCCCCGCCGGACTACCGGGTTGCCAGGACGGTGCGCCACCGTGGACCAACATGGGCTGTGCACCGAGCAGGCTCAACATCGCGATATCCTGGGCAAAGGCGGCTCGGCTTGTTGGCTCAAACACCGCTTGGCCGGCGTAGACCACCATGACGCGCTGACCGTGCAACGCTTGTACATAGGGTAGTGATGAGGCCAGTTGCTTTCCCTGGCTGGCAGACGTTGCCTGCGACGCCTGCCCAGACGGGATCGCCGATATCGGACTAGGGTGACGGGGATTGGTGTGGCTCATGAGAACTGCTCCTCCAGCAATAGGCGACGAACGTCTTCTGGTTTGCTGGCGGTGCGCAAGGTCGCGCGGAAGGGCTGGGTGCAGAATAGCCGGGCGGCGTCTGCGAGTAGTTGAAGATGGTCCTGATTGGCGTGCTCCGGTACCAGCAGAAGGAAGAGCTCCCCAACGGGCTTGCCGTCAGGGGCATCAAAGGGAATAGGTCGCTCAGGGCGGATGAAGACCGCCAGCGGGATGTGCAAACCTGGCAGTCGGGCGTGCGGAATGGCCACTCCCCTGCCCAGTCCTGTGGAGCCCATCTTTTCCCGCTCCATCAGGCGCTCGGCGATCTTGTCGCCGGGCAGTCCATAACGTCCTTGCAGGTGATGGGCCACGTGATCAAACAACTGCTGCCGGTTCTGTACCTTGGCATCAAGCAGTATGTCCTCGGTCGGGCATAGTCGGGCTAGGGTATGCATGGGATGCTCATCCTGTTGGCCATGGCTGGGTCCCGCGCCAGGGCCGATGACGGGACGACATCGGTACTTGTCTTACTTGAGCGGCAAGGACAATGGCTGATGTCGTACCGCTACTTTAGGGAGCGCCGTGTAAAGACGGCGTAAAGACCACCCCCTGCCGGCTAAAGATGCTGCAAGCATACACAACGCCAGCAGGCCGGCCATCAATCCAGGCCGAACAAGCGGTAACCGACACCCAGTTCAGTCAGGAAGTGCGCCGGTTCGGCGGGGTCGGCCTCCAACTTTTGCCGCAGATTGCCCATGAAAATACGCAGATAGTGGCCGCGCTCCACATAGCCGGGCCCCCAGACATCCAGCAGTAGTTGGCGATGGGTCAATACGCGGCCATGGCCCTTGATCAGGGTGGTCAGCAAGCGGTACTCAGTGGGGGTCAGGTGTACGGCCTCTCCTGCCCGCCTGACTTCGCGCTTGGCGAGGTCGACGCTTATCTGTCCAAACCGGACCAAGGGCTCTGTTTCACCTGCGACGTTGAGTGCACCACGCCGCAACTGTGCGCGGACCCGTGCCAGCAGCTCCGGTACACCAAAAGGCTTGACCAGATAGTCATCGGCGCCGGCGTCGAGTGCCGCGACTTTGTCTTCTTCCCGCTCGCGGGCCGATAACACCACGATGGGCACCGCGGACCAGCTCCTGACGTCACGGATCAGATCCCGCCCATCCATGTCGGGCAGGCCCAGATCGACAATCAGCAGCGCAGGTTGACGTGTACCGGCCTCGATCAGGCCGCGCTGGCCGGTTTCGGCTTCGAATACGGCAAAGCCTTCCGCTTCCAGCGCACTACGCAGAAAGCGGCGGATATGGGCATCGTCTTCAATGATCAGGAGGCGTTGGGTAGTCAAGATGAGGTCAGTCTGGTGATGGGGTGGCTGCGGTCCGCAAGACGTGGCGGCGCGTATTCAGGCTTCGTCTTCCGACATCGCCGGCGGAGTACCTTGCGGCAGCGTGAAAACGAAGCGGGCGCCACCTTCCGGTCGGTTCTCGGCGTGCATGCGGCCACCATGGGCTTCAATGATCGCACGGCTGATGGCGAGCCCCAAACCGACCCCAGGCAAGGCGGACTCGCTCTCGCCACGTTCGAACTTGCCGAACAGCTTTTCCTCCCGCCCGGCCGGCAAGCCGGGGCCGTTGTCGTCGACGGTCACCCGCAGCAGCCCACCACGCGCCACAGCCGAAACGGCGACTTCACTCCCTGGCGGGGTGTACTTGGCCGCATTCTCCAGCAGATTCACCAGGACGCGCTCCAGCAGGACCGGATCGAACTCGCAAAGGGGCAGATCGGGCGGCAGATGGCTGATGACCTTGTGAGCCGCGAGCACCCCATCCAGTTGCCGTCGCGCCGAGCCCAGCACTTCCTCCATGGATTGCCAGTCTCGTCTTAGCTGGATGGCGCCGGCCTGTAGTCTGGCCATGTCGAGCAGCTTGCCGACCAGCTCGGCCGTGCCCTTGGCCTTGTCGCGGATTACCTGGGTCAGTTCCTGGCGAGTCGCTTCTGCCAACTGGCTGTCGGCCAGCGTATCCGCCAGGCCAACCAGCGCGGTCAAAGGCGTACGCAGATCGTGCGAGACTGCGGCAAGCAGGCCGTTGCGCAAGCGCTCTCCTTCCATGTTGACGAGGGCATCCTGCGCGACTTCAACAAAATGCACCCGCTCCAGTGCCAGCGCGATCTGGGCCGCACAGGCCTCCAGCAGGCGCATGTCCTCCGGCTCGTCGAACAGGCCCAGGTCTTGCGGCAGAATGGCCAGCACCCCGCGTGTACGCATCGGTGCCTTGAGCGGCAGGTAGCGAGCCGGGCTGGCTGGCAGCGTCGCGGTACCTTGTCCAGCGGACTGGTGATGGTCGTAGACCCATTGAGCGACGCTGCTGTCGCTACCGGTCAGGCGGTGGGGGGCGTCGTCTTCATACGGTTCCCTCACGCGTTCATGGCTGTCCGGCAGCAATATCGTACTGCTGGCCTGGAAAATAGCCTGTACCCGCTCACCGGCGATACCAATGATCTGCTCGGTGGTGAGCGCGGCCGACAGCTCCTGCGCAAGACGGCCCAGTTCATGGGCGCGTTTTTCCCGTTGTCGTGCCACGTCGGCCTCGAAGCGCAAGCGGGCCGCCAACTGGCCGATGATCAGCGCTACTGCCAGCATCAGGGCAAAGGTGAACAGGTACTGGGTATCGTTGACCGAGAAGGTCAACCTGGGCGGAACGAAGAAGAAATCCAGGCAGGCCACCGCCAGGCAGGCGGCGGTCGCCCCTGGCCCACGGCCATAGCGGATGGCGACCAGGACAACCGCCAGCAGGAACAGCATGACGACGTTGGCCAGGTCGAACACGGTGAGCAAGGCGGATGCCGCCATGGTCGTCACCGCCACGGCCAGGGCGGCAGCGATGTGGCCACGCCAGCGCTGCGGCGTGAGTACCAGGTTGCGTCCTCTACCCGGTGGTGCCGCCTGGTCATCGACGCCGACCAGGTACAGGTCCAGCTCGGCCGAGCGCTCGGCCAGTTTGTCTGCGAGGCCAGGCAGCAGCTTGCGCTGCCAGCCGGGCTGCTGCCGGTGACCAATGACCAGCTTTCCGACGTTGCGGCTGCGCGCATAGGCCGCCAGCGTGTCGGCGGGGTCGGTGCCGGCCAGGGTGGTGGTCTCGGCTCCCAGCTCTTCCGCCAGGCGCAGCGTGCCCAGTACCAGAGCTCGTCGCTCATTGGGCAGGCGTTGCAGCGATGGGGTTTCCACATAGACGGCGATCCAGTCTGCCTGGAGCTTGCTGGCAAGCCGTGCCGCCGCTCGAACCAGCTTCTCGCCACCGCCGCTAGGCCCCACGCACACCAGCAAACGCTCCTTGGCCTGCCACACATTGGCGATGGCACGATCGGCGCGATAAGCGCGCATCTGCGCGTCCACCCGGTCGGCGGTGCGGCGCAGTGCCAGTTCACGCAGTGCGATCAGGTTGCCTTTGCGGAAGAAATTCCGGGCGGCGCGCTCGGCGGCATCGGCCAGATAGACCTTGCCGGCAGCAAGCCGGGCCAGCAGTTCATCAGGCGGGAGATCCACCAGGGTGACTTCATCGGCCAGATCGAACACCCGATCGGGCACCGTCTCCCGCACCCTGACGCCGGTAATGCTGCCCACCACGTCGTTCAGACTATCGATGTGCTGGACGTTGATCGCAGTGTAGACATCGATGCCGTTGGCCAGCAGCTCTTCTACATCCTGCCAGCGCTTTTGGTGCCGGCTGCCTTCGACGTTGCTGTGCGCCAGCTCATCGACAATGATCAGCTCGGGTTTGAATGCCAGCGCAGCATCCAGGTCGAATTCGGCCAGTATCCGGTCCCGGTACTGCACCTTGCGGGATGGCAGCATGGGGAGACCATCCAGCAGTGCCGCCGTTTCGCTTCGGCCATGGGTCTCCACGATGCCGATCAGGACGTTACCGCCTTCGGCCAGGCGTTGGCGAGCAGCCTGCAGCATGGCGTAGGTCTTACCGACGCCGGCACAGGCGCCGAAAAAGATCTTCAGCTTGCCACGTTGGGCAGCCGTTTCCTCCTGTCGGATTGCATCGAGCAACCGGTCAGGATCAGGTCGTTGGTCTGTCATCTAGGCGGAGAGCACACAGGCGAACGTGGCAGGGAGTGTAAGGCTACTCAATGCCACGTCGTTGAAAAGGGAGAGCGATCAGGCGCGCGCGTCCACGCGGCCTGCGGGAGTAGTACTGTCGGTGGCTTGCGGCAGCAGATCGAGATAGCGCGGGCCGTCGGCCAGATTGAGCAGTCTCAGCAGCATGCTGCCCAGCAAGGGCTGCAGCTGCGAAGGTGATTGTGTACCCGGCTGGGTCTGTCCACCACTTTGGGCATTGGTGGTCGCCGGTACCGTTGCGGTCGAACCCGAACCGGTACTCGCGCCCGGCGCCGCAGGTGCTGCAGGCGTTGCGGGCAGGTTCAGGCTGAAAGGGAGACGCACCGGTTCGCTGGTCAGCCGATCAAGCAGGTCGGCGGCATTGCCGGGGAAGTTGGCAAGCAAGGGCGTTGAGGCTGTCGCCGACGGGGTCGTTGCGGCTTGGGACGGCTGGCTATCGTCGGTGCGGTTGCTGCCGCCGTGACGGCGCCCATGGTGACCGCCGTGGCCGCGAACCTGATCTGCGCCCTGCCCTTGTCCATCCTGGAGATCGGTCGAGGTACTTTCGGCAGCAACGGCCTGCAAGGAACTGCTGTAGCTGATCTCGACTTCGAACTCGAAGCTGCGACCATCCTTGGTGGTAATGACGCCATGTCCCTTGAATTCGCTGCTGTCTTCCAGGCTGAAGCCGGCTGCGCTCTGCGTGCCGTTCGCACTCTGGCTTTGCATGGCAGCCGCGGCGAAGCTGGAACTGCTGGCGAGGCTGGTCTGATCGAAGCTGATCGTGGCGCCATCGGCCGCATCGCCAAACAGCGACTTGGCAAAGCCCTGTACCAACTGGTTGGCCATGCCCGAGATCGCATCGTTCAATTGCGATACACGCTTGCTGAGCGCGTCCCCCATGCGACTGAGCGCGCTACCGGCCTGGGACAGGAGGTCATTGCCGCTGGTCTTGTCGCTGGCCTTGGCATCGGACTGTTTGGGCGCCGCCTGATTACCCGTCTTGTTCGACAGGCTGGGCAACGAGGAAAGCAGAGAACTGAGTGATGGGATGTTCATTTGGCACTCCCGGTATCTATTTACCTTATCGGCACGAACACTACGCAACTTGAGTGCTTTAGGGAACCGTTTGTCGGCTCGGCGTGCCGGGGTATGCGGTGCAAACATCACCATTCCTCTCAATAGACCGGTGCCGGGAGGGGCATGACCCCCTCCCGCTGTACGTCACGGACCAACTGCCGCCTCGTCTCAGGCGCTGGTCAAGCGATCCAGCGCCAGATTCAGCTTGAGCACGTTCACCGTACGATCGCCAAAGATCCGCCAGCTGGGGTATTCAACCTGCGCGTCAACCAGGCGCTTCAACTGCACAGCGGCCAGGCCCCGGGCCTTGGCGACCCGGTTGACCTGGAAGTAGGCGGCTTCGGGAGAGATGTGCGGGTCCAGTCCCGATGCGGATGCCGTGACAAGATCCTGCGGGATGGGGCCGGTCTGGTCCGGGTGCGCAGCCCGGATCACCGCCACCCTGCCCTTGACGGCATCGAGCAAGGCCGGGTTGGTCGGCCCCAGATTGGCACCGCTGGATGCCAGGGCGTTGTTGGGCATGGGACCGGTAGCGGACGGACGGCTCCAGAAATAGCGCGGACCGCCGAACGATTGGCCGATCAGCTCACTGCCGACGACATCGTTGCCGTGCTTGATGAGGCTCCCGGCGGCCTCGTGCGGGAATATCAGCTTGGCGGCGGCCGTGACGGTTGCCGGGTAGATCAGGCCGGTGGCCACGCTCAGAAGTACGAACAGGGTCACGGCGGGACGTATCAGGTTCTTCATGGTCTTGCTCCTATCAGGTCCCGCCGCCTGCGGGCAGCGGGGTATCCAAATGTTGCTTGCTACAGATCAGGCCAGGCCGAGCGCACCCAGCAACATGTCGATCAACTTGATGCCGACAAAGGGCACAAGCAGGCCACCCAGGCCGTAGACCAGCAGGTTGCGGCGCAACAGCAGGCCGGCGCCCAGGGCGCGATACTTCACGCCACGCAAGGCCAGCGGGATCAGCGCGATGATGATCAATGCGTTGAAGATCACAGCGGAGAGGATGGCCGAGCCGGGGCTGTTCAGGTGCATGATGTCGAGCACCTTGAGCTGCGGGTAGGTGACGGCGAAGGCGGCGGGAATGATGGCGAAATACTTGGCCACATCGTTCGCCACACTGAACGTCGTCAGTGCGCCGCGGGTCATCAGCATCTGCTTGCCGGTCTCGACGATCTCGATCAGCTTGGTCGGATTGCTGTCGAGGTCGACCATGTTGCCGGCCTCCTTGGCGGCTTGCGTGCCGCTGTTCATGGCGACCGCGACATCGGCCTGCGCCAGGGCCGGTGCGTCGTTGGTGCCGTCGCCGGTCATGGCGACGAGCTTGCCTTCCGCCTGGGTGTCGCGGATTAGCTTGAGCTTGTCCTCCGGCTTGGCCTCGGCCAGGAAGTCATCCACGCCGGCCTCGGCGGCAATGGCTGCCGCCGTCAGGCGATTGTCACCGGTGATCATGATGGTCTTGATGCCCATGGCGCGCAGTTCGGCAAAGCGCTCCTTGATGCCGCCCTTCACGATGTCCTTGAGCTCAACCACGCCCATGACCTGGCTACGGCCGTGGCTGTCGTACTCGGCCACCACCAGCGGCGTGCCGCCACGGCGGGCAACCTGCTCAACCAGCTCCGTCACTGCCGACACCCAATGGCCGCCGTGCGCTTCGATACTGGCCTTGACGGCATCGGCCGAGCCTTTGCGGATACGGCGCTCACCGCCTGTGCTGTCCTTCATGTCCACGCCGGACATGCGGGTCTGGGCGGTAAACGGGATGAAATGGGCGTCCTGCAGGTCACGGCCGCGCAGGCCGTACTTGTCCTTGGCCAATACCACGATGGAGCGGCCTTCCGGAGTCTCGTCCGACAGGGAGGCCATTTGCGCCACATCGGCCAGTTCCTCGACCGTCACGCCGGGTGCGGGCAGGAAGGCGCTGGCTTGCCGATTACCCAGGGTGATGGTGCCGGTCTTGTCGAGCAGTAGCACGTCGACGTCGCCAGCGGCTTCCACGGCACGACCGGAGGTGGCGATCACGTTGGCCTGCATCATGCGGCTCATGCCGGCGACGCCGATCGCGCTCAGCAAGCCGCCGATGGTGGTCGGAATCAGGCAGACCAGCAGTGCGACCAGCACGGTGATGCCGACCGGCGCACCGGCACCGGCAGCGTTGACGCTGTAGATCGAGAACGGCAGCAGCGTGACCGTCGCCATCAGGAACACCAGGGTCAAGGCAACCAGCAGGATGGTCAGTGCGATCTCGTTCGGCGTCTTCTTGCGCTTGGCGCCTTCCACCATGGCGATCATGCGGTCGAGAAACGCCTCGCCAGGGTTGGCGGTCACCCGCGCAATCAACCAGTCGCTCAAGACACGGGTGCCACCGGTGATGGCGGAGAAGTCGCCGCCCGATTCGCGGATCACCGGCGCGGACTCGCCGGTGATGGCGGATTCATCGACCGAGGCAACGCCTTCGATCACCTCGGCGTCGGCGGGCACGGTATCGCCCGCTTCGATCAGGATCAGATCACCGCGGCGCAGGCTGGCGGAATCCTGCACCGTGACCTTGGCATCGCGGCTGGCTGTCGCCAGCTTCTTGGCGACCACGTTCTTGCGGCTGCCACGCAATGCGGCTGCCTGTGCCTTGCCCCGCCCTTCGGCCAAAGCCTCGGCGAAGTTGGCGAACAGGACGGTGAACCACAGCCAGGCGGAGATACCCAGGATGAAGCCTGCGGGGGCCTCGCCCTGGCCGAACAGCGCCTGGATGCCGAGTACCGTCGTAAGCAGGCTGCCGACCCACACCACGAACATCACCGGGTTGCGAAATTGCGCGCGCGGCGACAGCTTCCGGAAAGACTCCGCGATGGCCGGCTTGACCAGGGACGGGTCGAACAAGGGCAGTGCGCGAATCTGCCGACTTTCGTTGATATGCGGCGGATTGAGGTGCTGGGCAGAGGGTTTGTACAAATCGTTCATGACGGTTCCTCAGCGGGAAAACAGTTGCAAATGCTCGACCACGGGGCCCAGCGCCAGCGCGGGGATGTAGGTCAAGGCACCGACGATCATCACCGTGCCGATCAGCAGGATGACGAACAGGGGACCGTGGGTAGGCATGGTGCCGGCCGATACCGAGAGGCGCGGCTTGCGGGCCAGGCTGCCGGCGATGGCCAGTACGGCGATCATCGGTACGAAGCGTCCGAGCCACATGGCGATGGCCAGTGCGATGTTGTAGAACGGCGTATTGGCGGAGATACCGGCGAAGGCCGAGCCATTGTTGTTGGCCGCCGAACTGAAGGCGTACAAGGCTTCGGTGAATCCGTGGGCACCCGGGTTGTAGAGGCTGGAGAGCGCTGCGGGATGCAGTACCCCAACCGCCGTACCACCCAGTACCAGCAAGGGCGTGATCAGGATGGCGATGGACACCATCTTCATCTCGAAGCTCTCGATCTTCTTGCCCAGGTATTCCGGCGTGCGACCGATCATCAGGCCGGCCAGGAAGACCGCCAGGATGGCGAAGACGAGCATGCCGTAGAGGCCTGAGCCCACGCCGCCGAATACCACTTCACCGAGCTGCATCAGCCAGGTCGGTACCAGGCCGCCAAGTGGCAGCAGGCTGTCGTGCATAGTATTAACCGCACCGCAGCTCGCGGCTGTCGTGATGGTGACGAACAGGGTCGAGGCGACGATGCCGAAGCGGGTTTCCTTGCCCTCGAGGTTGCCGGCCATGCCATCCACACCCAGTTGGGTGATCAAGGGGTTGGCTTGTGCTTCGGACCACTGCACGGCGGCGAACATGATGACGAAGATCACGGTCATCGCGCCCAATACGGCAACCCCTTGCCGCATGTCGCCGACCATGGCGCCAAGCATGAAGCACAGTGCGGTCGGAATCAGGAAGATGCTCAGCATCTGGGCAAAGTTGCTGAGCCCGGTCGGGTTCTCATAGGGGTGGGCCGAATTGACGTTGAAGAAACCACCGCCATTGGTGCCCAGCATCTTGATGGCTTCCTGCGAAGCAACCGGTCCCATGGGCAATGTCTGGGTGTCAGACCGGACATCCTCCATGACCGGCTTGCCCGCGGCGTCGAGTATCGGCTGGCCTGCAGCATCATTCTTGGCGATCTGGTAGGAGACCGGCTCGACCAGTTTCACGTCGGTATATGCGTTGAAGTTCTGGATCACGCCCTGGCCGACCAGAAACAGCGCAAAGAAGAACGACAGCGGCAACAACACGTAGCCGGTAGCGCGACCAATATCCAGCCAGGCGTTGCCGACACCAGCAGCCGAGCGGCGCGAGAAACCCCGGATCAGCGCGGTGACCACGGCAATGCCGGTCGCGGCGGACAGGAAGTTCTGCACCGCCAGCACCGTCATCTGGGTGAGGTAGCTCATGGTCGCCTCACCCACGTAACCTTGCCAGTTGGTATTGGTCACGAAGGAGATGGCGGTATTGAAGGCTGAACCGGCTTCGACATTGGCCATGCCGGCGGGGTTGAGCGGAAGGCTGCCCTGCAGGCGCTGCACGGCATAGACCGCCAGCAGACCGATGACATTGAACAGGATCAGACCCAGCGCATAGCACCACCAGGCCATGTCTTCGTCTTCCTTGACGCCCATCAGCTTGCAGATGCCGCGCTCAAGACCGGCGAGCAAACCGAAACGCTTGCTGAGCCGCCCATCCATGACCGCCGTCAGGTAGCGCCCCAGCGGCCAGGCCAGAGCGAACAGGACGATCAGGAAAAGACCCATCTGGATATAGGGAGAGGTGTTCATGCGACGTCCTCCGCCTTGATCAGTGCATAGAACAGATAGACGAAGAGGCCAACGGTCACGGCCCCGGTCAGCCAATAAAGCAGCTCAGCGTTCATGAGGTTTGCCCTCCAACTTGCGGCAGCCGCTCACCAGCGCCAGCATGGCGAGGGTGAAGACCAGCATCAGGATCAGAACCAGCATTTCCACGGGTGGACTCCCTTTTTTAGACGTGGATGAAGACAGCCTGAATGCTAGGGAGCACGACACAAAGACGGTGTCGCGATTGGAAGGCGGGGTGTAAAGATGGCGTAAAGATCGCTACCCGGCGGGTAGCCGCCCTTCAAGGATGCGTGGCGAGACGGCGGTATTGCTCGGGCGTGGTGCCCGACAGGCGCTGGAACATGGCAATGAATGCAGATGCCGTGCTGTAGCCGAGGTCGAAGGCGATGGTCTGGATCGAGGCGCCAGACTCCAACGCGTCGATAGCCTTGAGAAAGCGCAGCCGCTGCCGCCACTCGCCGAGGCTCATGCCGAGTTCACGCTGGCAGTGGCGGGCCAGTGTCCGTTCGGTGGCGTGGACCTGTGCGGCCCACTCGGCCAGGGAGCGATTGTCGCCTGGCGCCGCCTGCATGGCGTCAAGCACGCTGACCAGTAGCGGGGTTTCTGCAAACGGCAGGTAACGCTGCTCGATGGGCGACAAGGCCAGTTGATCGCGTAGTACCTGCGCCAGACGCCGGTCCGGTTCGCTCTGTGGCACTTTGACATCGCGATCGGCAAAGTCGTTGAGTATGGCCTTGAGGATGGGGCTCAATATCAGCGTGCAGGGTTCGGTAGGCAGGGCATCGCAATATTCCAGTGCCAGATAGACCGAGCGGTATACCACCGCGTAACGGTTGTAGCAGCTGTGCTCGGCATGCGGGGGAATCCAGACGGCGTACTGGGGTGGCGAGAGGAAGCGCCGGCCGGCAATCTCGAGTTGCATGACGCCGTGCGCGACGTAGTTGAGCTGTCCCCAGGCATGTCGATGCGAGACCGAATGGGTATCGGCACCGAACTCGTCATGGCGGAAATACACCGGTGCCGGTAGCTCGGTGAATTCGGGTATCTGCAGGTAGTTGCGGCGCATGCTCGTCTGGAATCACGGATCGATTGTCCGAAATTCATTATATCAATCCTCACAGACAGCGAGACAATGGCGACATCGAATCGGAGATGGTCATGTCGCAATATCTGTTTCCCCTGCTGGCGGTCCTGATCTGGGCCGCCAATACCATTGTCAGCAAGTTGGCTGCCGGCGCGATCTTCCCTGCCGAGATCGGCTTTTATCGCTGGTTGCTCGCAGGCGTGCTGTTCACGCCCATCCTGCTGCGGCCCGTCCTGGCCAATTGGGCGGCGATCAAGCCGCAACTGGGCCGGCTGGCCATCCTCGGCATTCTGGGCATGGCGACCTATCAGAGCCTGGCCTACTACGCCGCCCACCTGACCACCGCCACCAATATGGGCATCATCCTGTCGCTGATGCCCATGATGGCGCTGGCCCTCTCGATTACGCTGCTGGGTCAGCAACTGACGGCGGGGGCGCTGGTCGGCGCCCTGGTCTCGTTCGCCGGGGTGCTGATCGTGGTATCCGGCGGCAGCTTCGGCGCCCTGCTCTCCCACGGCATCGGCACCGGCGACGCGCTGATGCTGATCGCCAACCTGGCCTATGCGCTGTACAGCGTGCTGCTCAAGAAGTGGCAGATCAAGTTGCCAGCGGTGCAGATGCTGTATGTGCAGATACTGGTCGCCATCGTGGCATTGCTGCCGCTCTACCTCGCCTCGCCCAAGGCAGGCTTGACCATGACCAACGTGCCCTACGTGCTGTTTGCCGGCATTCTTGCGTCCATGGTTGCTGCCCTCGCCTGGATGCATGGCGTGGCGAAGCTTGGCCCAAGCCGGACCGCCATCTTTTTCAACCTGCTGCCGGTTTTCACCGCGGTGATTGCTGCCTGGATATTGCACGAGCAACTGGCTGGCTTTCACCTGGTTGGTGGTCTGCTCACGCTGGGGGGCGTCTTGCTGAGCGAGCGCTGGAAGACTGCCCTGCTCCTGCCGCGGCGGGTCAGTGCCAAGCAGCCCGGCTGATACCCGCCGTAGCAAAAGACAAAGCCCCGCCTGAGCGGGGCTTTGTTGTTTTGGCCTGTCGGTGGATCAACTGATGGTGACGGCAACGACATCCTTCTGCACCTTGGCCGTCGTGGTCTTTGCCACCACGGTGGCCGGCGCACCACTACCAACCAGCTTGTTGACCTGACGGAATTCGCAGCTCAACGCGGCAGGCGTCACGGTCACCACGGCATAACCTTGGGCATCGGTATTGATGAACTTGAGCCAAGGGTTGCTGTTAAGGCTGGCCAGTTGTTGCGCCAAGGGCAGCAACTGACCGGTAAAGCTCGCATCAGCCTGCAGGCCGGTCAGGACGGCGGTAGTCGTGACATCCAGCTGGCTCTCCGGCAAACCGGCCTTGGCCAGCGCACCGCGCAATTGCACGCGCAGGCTCTCTGCCAGGGTGGCGGCGCTCGGTGCGGCCTTGCCCATGGTGTAATCGAGCAGGTTGACGTTGAGGCTGATGCTCCCCAGACCAGGCACAGGCACGTTGATGCTCTGGAAGACCAGCACCGCAAGGCTCTGCGACAAGCTCCCCACGGCGGCCTTCAGGTAGCTGAAGAAGGAGTCGGAGCTGATGCCGGCGCTAACCAGGTCCACCATGACGGGGGTGCCGCCGTTGGCAGCGGTGTAGTCGTCGCTGACCGTGCCGGCAAAGAAGGAGTGGATATCACCGGTCACGGCGACCACGTTTTTGACGCTGTTGTCCTTGAGATGCTTCATCAAGTCCTTGCGCTCGGCGTTGTAGCCATCCCACTGGTCGGCATTGAGCAGGAACTTGGTGAAGAACGGTGCCAGTGCGGCCTGTTGCCCGGCTGCGATCACAAACCGTGAATTCTGCTTGTTGGCGGCGACATCGGCCTTGATATAGCCAAAGGCGATGGTCTGTGCCGCTGCCGCCACCTGGGTGGCTGCACCCGCTGCGGCCGCAGCCAGGGCGGCGTTGAACGTCGCCACGGCAATGCCGGCCTGGGTCGCAGTCAAGCCGGCTGCAACGGCAGCGGCGCCCTTGTCGCCACCGGTTGCAGCCGCCGTGGCGATGGCTGTGGCGGCGGCACCCGCGGTGGCTTGCGCGGCACCGGCGGTAACTGCTGCGACGATGGCGCCGGCAACCGGAACATTGCCGCCAGTCAGGGCCAAAGCACCCTGGATGCTGGTGGCCAGGGTCGGCACCGCCTGCAGCGCCAGCAAGGTGGCGATGGCATTGCTGCCATCCACGCCCATGCGCAGCAGCGAGACTTCGTTGCCCCAGAGCTTCCAGGTGGCCGTCGAATTCTTCATCTTGTCCTTCCACCAGGCGCGCTGCGTCGTGCCCAGCATGGACACGAATACCAGCGGATCGGGGGAAGCGATGGTCTGCGCGCCGGCGAGCTTGAGGGCCTCGGCACCGTAGAGTGTGGTCTCCGGCACCATGTAGCGGCTACCTACGCTGCCAAGCTGCTGGCCCGTAGCCGGGTTGATAGCGGCTTCCGGCACCATGTGGTCGGCGCGGTACAGGCGCTCATCGGTCATGATCAGGTGCGCCAGCTTGCCGAACTGCAGGTCGCGGTAGATGCGGATATTCTCGATGCCGGCGGTGACCGAAGTGGTGAAATAGATGTCGGCCGGCATGTACTCGAACCAGGCCTGGTTGGCACTGCGACGGCGGACGGGTTGGTGGGTGTTGTCGCCACCAATGCTGCTGTACGTACCGTTGTCGTAGGTTTCGGCGTCGCCCCAGCAGTCGTCCGAGAATTCATGATCGTCCCAGATCGCGACGATGGCGAAGCGCTCGTGGACGGCCTGCAGGCGGGCATCGGTTCGATAGGTCTTGTACAGATAGCGGTAGTCGGCCAGCGTGGTGGCGTATTTGGCGCCACTATTGCCGCTCTTGTAGGTGCCATCCGGCAGGGTCAATGCGCCATGACGTGTTTCCACGGCACCGACCTGGAATGCTTCGCCGACGGTTTCGTACACATAGTCGCCAAGGTGGACCAGGAAATCGAGGTCCTGCGTCGCCAGATCACTGTACGCACCCCAGTGGTTGATGCTCCAGTCCTGGCAGGTCAGCATCGCGAACTTGAGCTGGCCCACGTCGGCGTCCTTGGCCGGCGCAGTCTTGAAACGGCCGACATTGGAGCGGACATCACCCGCGATGAACTGGTAGTAGTAGGTCTTGCCGGCAGCAAGGCCGCTGACCTTGTGGCGGATGGTGTGGTCATAGTCGCCATAGACCGGCAGGGTGGCGTCCACCACGGTCGTACCGACCAGTGCAGCGTTGCTGCCCAGCTTGGCGGCGTTGTCGCCATCGCTCACGACGATGCGAACCATGAAGTTGCCGGCACCGGTCGCGGACGCGACATCGTCTGCGGCCTTGGGGATAACTCGGGTCCACAGCATGATGGAGTCCGATTGCGGATCACCGGACGCAACACTTTGTGGAAATTTCCAACCAGTACCGGTAGTGGGCGGGATATCGTACTGGCTCGGCGTGGTGCTATCGCCGCCGCCACAGCCGGGCAGACCCAGGGTCGCGACTGAAGCGGTAACAAAACCACCCACTTTCAAAAACTGTCTTCTATCCATCTTCGTCTCTTAGCTCCATTTATTGGGGACGTCACGGGCGTGACGCGCCGGCATCCCGGCTTCCCTTGCGACTTGTCGTGGACCCGTCGGGGCAGCTTTCGGCCAACCCCTGCACAGTACCTATCAAGTGCTCAATTTATCAGCCGAGCGTTGCATTTTTCTTGCGGTCGTCGCGCACAAGCGACATATGCCGCACTCATGACCATGGAATAGAACCTTCATGGTTAAATCGTAAATTGCTAATACACAGTAATCCGACTAGGCATCAGCTGGCGATCCCGGCGGCTTGGCCCTCGTCGTTTTGCACCCTCAGTACACATCTGGGTTTTAGGGAGAAACAGATGTTCGCGCGACTCACCGTCGTCCAGCGGATCTCCGCTGGATTTTTTGTTGTAACCGGCCTATTGCTCGCGGTCGGTCTGACTGGCCTGTTTGGGCAAGCCAGTGTCAATGGCAGCATGACGAATGTCAGCGATGCCACCCAGCTACGCAGTACCAGCCAGTCCGTATTGGTCGCCCTGCTGGAAATAGGCCGCCAAGCCGATTCCTACCATGGCATCCGCGAGCAAACCGAGCTCGCCGGCATCGAAGCCAGCTACGCCACGACGTCCAAGCGTATTCAGCAATTGCGTGAAGAACTGCTGGGCCTGGGCAAGAACGATGCTGAACTTGAAAACACCGCCAAGCAGTTCGGTAGCGATATCGCCACCGTGCAAACGGCCGCCGAAGCCTTGTTCAGCTCGCACAAACGCTATGCAGAACTGCTGCCGGCCTTGAAGAAAGGTCGCAGCAAGCTCGAAGACACCGCCGATGAACTCGACGGCCTGATTGCCGATGCCCTGGATGGTGGAGCCAGCAACAAGCCCTTGCTGGCCAAGCTGCGCAAGCAGGTGAAGTCGTCGGTGCTGACCGCGACGGCCGCCCTGCAGCAGAACAAGCTGGAATCGGCCAAGATCGCCGCCAAGGACATCGTTCCGCAAGCCGAAGACATCAAGGCCGGCTTTGAGCAGTTGGGTGATGGCAAGGCCGTAGCCGATGTGCATGAACGGCTTGGCGAATACCTGGCGGTACTGACGGGTGGTGACGCACTGCTGCCGACCTATATCCGTTCGCTGGAGCAGGATGCGGAATCGAACAAGGCATTGGCCTCGCTGAACCAGCATATCGACAGCACCCGCAAGAAGCTGGAAGAAGCCGGCAAGCTGGCTGGTGAGCGTGTGGCTGCGGCGACCAAAGATGCCAGCGGTACCAGCAGCGTGGCGATGTCTGCCATCGTGATCATGAGTCTTGCCGCCCTCGCCGTGGCGATCTTTGTCGCACTGTGGGTGACCAACAGCATCCGCCGCCCCCTGGCTAGCGTCGTGGCCCAGCTCAAGCGCCTGGCCAATGGCGACATGACGCAACGCGTGGCGGTGCAAAGCCATGACGAATTTGGTGATCTGGCCCGCTCCACCAACGAGCTGACCGATCGCCTGCGTGTCATGCTGGTCGATATTTCAAACGATGCGGTCCGCCTGGCCGAAGCCAGCGAGCAAAGCGCCACGATCACCGCCCAGACCAGCGCCGGCATCGAGACCCAGAAGCGTCAGACCAATGAAATGGTTCGCGAGATGGGCGCCATGAGCGACAGCGTGCGTGCCGTTGCCGAAGGCGCAGACCGTACGCTGAGCGAAGTGCGTAGCGCCCGCGAAATGGCTGAGCGCGGCCAAGGGGTGGTGGAGGCCAATATCCAGACCATCGAAGGCCTGGCCAACAATATTGAATCCGCAGCCAACGTCATCACCCGCCTCGACGGCTACAGCAAGGATATCGGCCGCATTCTGACCGTGATCGGCGAGATTGCCGAGCAGACCAACCTGCTGGCATTGAATGCAGCGATCGAAGCAGCGCGTGCAGGTGAGCAAGGCCGCGGTTTCGCGGTGGTTGCCGACGAGGTCCGTACCCTGGCCAGCCGTACGCGTGAATCCACCGGTGAAATCCGCTCGGTCATCACCAGCCTGCAGGATGGCGTGCGTGATGCCGTGAAAGCCATGGGCCAAAGCCGCACCGGTACCGCGGCCAGCGTCAACCAGGCCAGCGAGGCGGGTCGTGCGCTGAGCGCCATCCTGTCCAGCATGCGCCAGGTCGATGGCATGAGCGGCGAAATCGCCCGTGCTGCCGATGTGCAGAACCACGCGACCCAGCAGTTGCACCAGGGTGTCATGGGGATCAGCGAGATCGCCGAGCAGACCGCCCATGGCGCCAACCAGACGGCCTCCTCCAGCCGCGAATTGTCGATGCTGGCCGAGCGATTGCAGCGGCAGGTCGCGCAGTTCCAGGTCTAGTCCCCTACCCCATCCACCAGAACCGACCGCCTGGCTATCGGTGAAGTAGCTCGATAGACAGGCGGGGCTTTCAATACCGACTTAGCAGGGAGCAAGAAAATGAAATCACGTACATGGCAATGGCTGTTTGCACTGGCACTGATCGGTGCGGCTCAGGCTGAAGAAGATCTGGATCGCGTTGTCGCCCGTCTTTGCGAATACACGAAGGTGGACGACCGCAGCAGTCTGCGCCGCAAGCTGGATGAAGCCGAACTGGACCTGCGTCGTACCTATGGTGACATCCGATGTGGCGCCGATGGCAGCCTGCTACGCGTCGCCGCCGGTAACGGCGCGATCGAAGCCGCTACCTTCATCATCAGCAAGGCGGGCAAGCGCGCGATTACCGATACCGAGAAGGATGGCATGACCGCACTGCAGTGGGCACAGAAGAAGGGTGACAGCGCTGACGCTGCCCTCAAGCCCAAGATCAAGGCGGTGGTCGACCTGATGCAATCGAAGATGTAAAACGCGACGTCTGTCGTGCAAAGGCCGCTCTCTGGGAGCGGCCTTTTTTATTCCTGGTTCTTGCGTTCGAAGTAATGCAGTTGTCGCCGCCATTTCTTGGTGGGGCGTCCCTGCACGTCGGGGTGGTCGAATACCGGCGCCAATGCACGGTTCTCCTTGCGCAACAAACGCGCGGCCGTGCTGGCCTCGGTCTCGCTGTAGAGCTGCTGCGCCTCGCTGGCTGGTCCGCGCCGATCGCTCAGGCCGAGGACCTGCACTTCAAACTCGTCACCCGCCGTCCGGATGCGCAATACGTCGCCGATTCGCGGGTGTCGGGCTGCCTTGGCACGTTCGCCATTCACTTCCACGTGCCCGCCGCCAATGGCTTCGCCAGCCAGGGTCCGGGTCTTGAAGAAACGGGCGGCCCATAGCCATTTGTCCAGGCGGATGATGTCGTCTGCGGTGCCCTTTGCGTTCATGCGCAGGTGCCAGGCATGCCCATCATTGAGATTTGGGCCATCCGCCGGTTTCCGCCGGATTGAAGCGCAGTGTCTGGCCACGTACCTCGCGACTGGCCGAGCCGATCAACCACAGGAAGGCGGCCTGAAGCTCAACTGGCAGCGGCAGAGCGTCCATGTCCTCGCCCGGATGGGTCTTGGTACGGAACGGACTGCGGACTGGGCCCGGCACCAGCAGGTTGACGCGCGGCATCGGCGGCTTATCCCATTCGTCTGCAGCGATCGTCGCCAATGCGGCCTGCGCAGCACGGGTAGTGGCAAAACCACCCCAGTAGGCTTTGGGATCAAAAGCGTGCTGTTCGCCGACAAACACGATGCTCGGGTCTTCCGCGCGCTTGAGCAGTGGCAGGCAGGCGCGGCTTATCGCAAACGGAGCTGCGACGTTGACGCGGTACATACTGATCCACTCTTCCAGTTTCTGGTTGACCAGCGGTGAAAGGTGGTTGAACCCGTTGGCGCAATGGACAATACCATCCAGCCGGTCGAACTCCTTCCACAGCAGGTTGGCCAGGTTCACGCAGTCCTGATCGCTCATGGCCGAGAGGTCGACCGGAATGGCGGCTGGCTTAGCACCGCCCGCCGCTTCGATCGCGTCGTAGACCTTGGCCAGCTTCTTCTCGTTGCGGCCCACCAGCACGACCGTCGCGCCATGGGCTGCAAAGGCGATGGCAGCGGACTCACCCAGGCCTTGCCCGGCACCGGTAAGCAGGATGACGCGATCTTTCAGATAATCAGCGGGAGCTTGGAAGTCTTGCCAGGGATGCATGTCAGTTTCTCGACGGACGTTCGACAAAGGGCGCGAGTCTAGCATGCCGGTTGGCATCGCCTTTGCGCTAGCGCATGGCACTTGCAATTCGGCCATCCTTCCTCCACCTTCAACACCATAATAGAGCGGAGTTACCCATGGCAAAAATCATCAAGAGCGACGACGAGTGGCGTAGCCAGCTGACCGAGACCCAGTACAAGGTCACCCGGCATGGTCATACCGAGCCCCCCTTCAGCGGCATCTACTGGGATACGACGACCGATGGCACCTACAAATGCATAGGCTGCGGCACGCCGCTGTTCGTGTCCGATACCAAGTTCGATGCAGGCTGTGGCTGGCCCAGTTTCTGGAAAGCCCTGCCAGGTGTGGTCAACGAGCGTCGCGATACCAGCCACGGCATGATACGGACCGAGATACTTTGCGCGGTTTGCGATGCCCACCTGGGCCATGTGTTCCCTGACGGTCCTGGCCCGGACGGCCTGCGCTATTGCGTGAACTCGGCATCGATTGATCTCGACGCCAAGTAGGCGCCTCTGGCATCCATCGCACTGCGGCGGCCTCGTGCCGCCGTTGTCGCTTGCAGCGAGGCCCGGGGCCGCCTTGGTCGGATAAAGCCAGCCGGCAAAATATTCGATACTTGCTGGCCGCTATTGAGCAAAAGCAGGCCATAGGCTTGCTAGAATCCGGCTAATCCCATTTGAAAGATTCCACCATGTATATCGTCGTCACTGGCGCAGCCGGCTTTATCGGCTCCAATATCGTCCGCGCCCTGAACGAACGCGGTATCAGCGAGATCATTGCGGTCGACAGCCTGAAGAAAGGCGATAAGTTCAAGAACCTGGTCGATTGCGAGATTGCGCACTACATCGACAAGGAGGACTTCATCGAGCAGCTGGACGCCGGTGACTTCGATGGCGATATCCAGGCGATCCTGCACCAGGGTGCCTGCTCCGACACGATGGAGCAGGACGGCCAGTACATGATGGACAACAACTACCAGTATTCGCTGGCCCTGCTCGATTACTGCCAGATCGAGGAAATTCCGTTTATCTATGCCTCAAGCGCCTCGGTCTACGGCGCCGGCAAGGTCTTCAAGGAAGCGCGCGAGTTCGAAGGCCCGCTCAACGTCTACGGCTACTCGAAGTTCCTGTTTGACCAGATCGTTAGACGGCGCTGGGAAGACATGACGGCCCAGGTGGTCGGCCTGCGTTATTTCAATGTCTACGGACCGCGCGAGAACCATAAGGCGCGCATGGCTTCCGTGGCCTGGCACCACTTCCATCAGTACCGCGAGCATGGCAAGGTCAAACTGTTCGCCGGCTGTGACGGTTATGCCGATGGCGATCAGCGCCGTGACTTTGTCTCGGTTGAGGACGTGGTTCGGGTCAACCTGCATTTCCTAGACAATCCTAAACAATCCGGCATTTTCAACCTGGGTACGGGGCGGGCGCAGAGCTTCAATGAGCTGGCCGCCGCCAACGTCAATGCCTGCCGCCGCCATGAAGGCAAGCCTGCCCTGCCGCTGGCGCAACTGGTGAGCGAAGGCATCATCGAATACATCCCCTTCCCTGAAGCGCTGATCGGCAAGTATCAGAGCTACACCGAGGCCGATATCGGCCGCCTGCGCGAGGCGGGCTATGAAGAGACCTTCTACAGCGTCGAGGAAGGTATCAGCCGTTATATCGACTGGCTGTACCGGCAAGCCTGATGGCAGACCTGCGCAACAAGGCGCTGAAACTGCTCTCGCAGCGCGAACATAGCCGTGTCGAACTGCGGCGCAAGTTGGCCGGTACGGAAGACAGTTCCCGTGAGGAGATCGAAGCCCTGCTGGATGATCTGGTGGAGCGGAACTGGCTGTCCGACGCCCGCTTTGCGGTTGCGTATGTCGATGCCAATGCCGCACGGTTCGGTCGCTTTCGGCTTGAGAACGAGCTAAGGGAGCGTGGCGTGGCGGATCAGGCAATCCGTGAGGCGCTGGCACAGTTGCCGAGCGAGGGCGATGAACTGAGCCGTGCGCGTGAAGTGTGGCAAAAGAAATTCCGCGCCCTCCCCGTCGATGCTGCCGAGCGCGCCAAGCAGGCGCGATTCATGCAATCGCGCGGCTTCGCCTATGACGTCATCCGGAAAGTGCTGGGAGGTGCCATCGATGACTAGCCTGTTCCCGGTTCCTCGCCCTTGGGGTGTAGTCGTCGGTATCGGCATCATCCTGGTGATTGCTTACGGCTCCCTGATGCCCAACCCGCCCTCACTGGATGTGGATAACGGCGACAAGTGGCAGCATCTGGCGGGTTATGCGCTGCTGGCAGGCTGGTGGGCAATCGTGCTGCCCAAGCGGTGGCTGGCGGTCTTGCTGGCCGCTGCCGCTTATGGCGTGCTGATCGAATACCTGCAGGGGATGACCAGCTACCGTAGCTTCGACGTACTGGATATGGCTGCCAATGCGCTTGGCGCCTCGTTGGGGGTAGGCGCAGCCCATGCCGCGGGCGCCTGGGGACGATCCCGGCTGAGTCGCAAAACCGGCTGAAACGCGCGCCAGTCATATCGGTTTATCCGCAAATACTACAGTCCATCGCATAAAACTCGCCCGGCCAAGGGCGGGTGATTATCCTCGCGCAGCTTTGGCGACGTCTTACCGTCGCCCTTCCTACCCTCACAAGGAACAACATGAAGAGCTTGATGTTTTCGCTTGCGCTGGCTGGCGCAAGCTTGATGTCGCACGCCACCACGACGGCCGATCCCTACCAGTGGCTGGAAGATGTTGGCGGGCAGAAATCGCTGGACTGGGTCAAGGCACAAAATGCCACCAGCCGCGCCATGCTGGAGAAGCAACCCGGGTTCGACGGGCTGCGTACCGAGGTGCTGGACATACTGAATTCGAAGGCCCGCATTCCCTATGTCAACAAGATGGGGGCTTACTACTACAACTTCTGGCGAGATGGCGAACACCAGCGCGGGGTATGGCGCCGGACCAGCCTCGACAGTTTCAAGACCGCAGAGCCGCAATGGGAAACCGTGCTGGACCTGGATGCGCTGGCCAAGACCGAAGGCGAGAACTGGGTGTTCAAGGGCGCCGAATGCCGCTACCCCAGCTACGACCGTTGCCTGCTGGAACTGTCCCGCGGCGGTGCCGATGCCGTCGTCGTGCGTGAGTTCGATATCGCCAGCAAGTCCTTCCTCAAGGATGGCTTTACACTGAGCGAAGCCAAGACCGAAGTGAGCTGGCAGGGCAAGGACGCCATCTTCGTCGCCACCGATTTCGGCGCCGGTTCGCAAACCGATTCCGGCTACGCCCGTATCGTCAAACTGTGGCAACGCGGTACGCCGCTCACTGCCGCCAAGACCATCTACGAAGGCAAGCAGAGCGATATTTCGGTATCGGCCGCAGTCTCCGAGCGCCCTGGTTTCCGACGTGAGATCGTCCGTCGTGGCGTGACCTTCTATACCAATGAGACCTATCTGATTGAAGGCGACAAGTTGAACCGGATCGCCGTGCCGGAAGACGCCGACGTCAACTTCTTCGGCCCTCAGCTATTGGTCACCCTACGCAAGCCTTGGGAAACCGGCGGCAAGACGTGGCCAGAGGGCAGCCTGATTGCGATCGATTTCGAGGCCTTCCAGGCAGGCAAGCGGGACTTCACCGTCTTGTTCGCACCGACCGCCACGACGGCCATGGAGCGCGGCGGCATTACCGCCACCAAGAACTACCTGGTGCTGAGCGTGCTGGATAACGTCAAGGGCCGGATTATCGAGTGGCGCTTCGACCAGGGTAGCTGGACCCGTCGTGACGCGGTTACGCCCGCCTTTGGCAGCCTCGGTGTCAGCGGTGTCGATGCTGATGAGTCGGACGACTACTTCCTGTCGCACGTCGACTTCCTGACCCCCGACTCGCTATACCTGGGCCAGGCCGGTAGTGACAATCGCACCCTGCTCAAGCAGCGCCCTGCCTTTTTTGACGCCAGCGGATTTGATATTGCCCAACGGGAATCCATCTCCAAGGACGGCACCAAGGTGCCCTATTTCATCATCACGCCCAAGGGCCTCAAGCTGGATGGCATGAACCCTACCCTGCTCTATGGCTACGGTGGCTTCCAGGTCAGCATGACGCCCCGCTACTCCCCGGGTGTGGGCAAGGCCTGGCTGGAAAAGGGTGGCGTCTATGTGATCGCCAACATCCGCGGTGGCGGTGAGTTTGGCCCGCGCTGGCACCAGGCTGCATTGAAGGAGAACCGTCAGAAGGCTTATGACGACTTTATCTCGGTGGCCGAAGACCTGATCAAGCGCAAGGTCACCCGCCCCAAGCAGTTGGGCATCATGGGTGGCAGCAACGGTGGCCTGCTGATGGGCGTGATGATGACGGAGCGGCCGGATCTGTTTGGCGCCGTGGTCTGCCAGGTGCCGCTGCTGGACATGCAGCGCTACAACAAGCTGCTGGCCGGTGCATCCTGGGTTGGTGAATACGGTAACCCGGATGATCCCAAGGAATGGGCCTTCATCCGCAAGTACTCGCCTTACCAGAACGTGAAGAAGGGTGTGCACTATCCGAACATCCTGTTCACCACCTCCACCCGTGATGATCGCGTCCATCCGGGCCATGCGCGCAAGATGATGGCCAAGATGCAGGGTGAAGGCGTCAAGAATGTCTGGTACTACGAGAATATCGAAGGCGGCCACGCTGGTGCTGCCGACAACCGGCAAAAGGCCGACATGACGGCACTCGAGTACAGCTTCCTCTGGAAGATGCTCAAGCCGGGCAAGTCCTGATGCTGCGTTACTGATGAACAACAATGCCTGCTTTTGCGGGCATTGTTGTTTTTTACGAAGTGGTAGCAAGTTGCAATGGTGAGTGAACGGAAGTGCCGCCAAGCGCCGCCGGAACCCGCTTCAGGCGATGTCGGCCTAACATGAGAAATCACCAATTAAGACAATGACATATAAGCACATTGTCATGCAGCTATATGCCTCACCGGTTTGGTGCATAATCCGCCGGATATTTTTATCTGGCCCCGCCACCGGGAAATTCCGGGATAGCGCAGCCAGCATCAAACCCGCCTTTTATCCAGAGGCGTGGCGATGATTTAGGGCACATATCTTGAAACGATTGCTTGACCTGTTAACGCCGCAAACGGCACGAACCAAGATCCTGTGGGTCTTTCTGGCAATCAACCTGCTGGCGACAGCGGCTTATACCCTCTACGTCTGGGATCTGAAGTCGACCAGTGTGCGCGAGGCCATCGATGCCCGGCTGATTGCCGGCGTCAGCGCCGCACCGAAAATGGTGGGCCAGGACTACCTGCAGGCCGCTACCCATTCCGACGCCATTGATCCCGCCCGCTACCTCGCCCTGGTCCGTCTGTTGAACGACTATTGCCAGCGTACCGGCGTGCGTTATGTGTACATGTTTGCGGAAGTTGACGGCAAGCTGGTCTATCTGGCGGATACCGCCGACGAAAAAGAAATCAAGGTCAACAACTACGGCCACTATTACCAGCTTTACGAGATCGCTCCGCACCCCGCCATCCTGGACACTTTGCATAACGGCCGGACCAATATCGCCGAGTATCGCGACCGGTTTGGCTATTTCCGCTCGGTGTTCCAGGCCATCAGCCGGCCAGATGGTAGCCGGGTGGTGGTGGGGGCCGATGTCGATATTAGCTATGTACAGGCCGAACTGAACAAGGCGCTGCAGCAGTCCCTGGGTATCGGTCTGGTGATCTTCCTGATCGGCGTTGCTGGCTCTTTCTGGCTGGCCCGTATGCTATCGGCACCGCTGACCCGGCTGGCGCAGGCGGTAGACCTGGTCGCACAGGGTGACTACCAAACCCGCGTCAATGTGCAGGGCAAGGATGAACTGGCCAAGCTGGCGATGGCTATCAATGCAATGAGCCAAGCTATTGATGAACGCGACAGCGAGAAGAACCACCTGCTGGCCGAGCTGGAACGCAACGAAGCCGTGCTCGAAGCAAGGGTGCGAGAGCGGACACAGGAGCTGGCAGAGGCGAACCGTGCTTTGCTCGCCCATGAGATCGAACTGGAAAATGCCCGGGCTCAGGCCGAGCAGGCGTCGCAGATGAAGTCTTTGTTCCTGGCCAATATGAGCCATGAGATCCGCACCCCGATGAATGCCATCATCGGTATGTCACATCTGGCAATGCTGACGGAACTCAATGCCAAGCAGCGCGACTATGTCGAAAAGATCCAGCGCTCGGGCAAGCATCTCCTGGGCATCATCAACGACATCCTGGACTTCTCCAAGGTTGAGGCTGGCAAGCTGAGCCTGGAGCGAGCCGAGTTTCCGTTGCAAAGCGTGCTCGACAATATTGCCAGCCTGGTAGCCGAGCCTTGCGCCAGCAAAGGCCTGCGCCTGAGTTTCGAGGTCGACCCGGCCCTCCCGGCCCACTTGCTGGGGGACCCGATGCGCCTGGGGCAGATATTGATCAACTTTGCCAACAACGCGGTCAAGTTCACCGAATCGGGCGGCATTCACGTACGCGCCAGCTTGCGTGAGCAGTTGGCCGGCGAGGTGCTGGTGCACTTTGAAGTGGTGGACAGCGGCATCGGCATGAGCCCGGAGCAGCAGACACTGTTGTTCCAGTCCTTCCAGCAGGCCGATGCCACGACAACACGCAAGTACGGCGGCACGGGACTGGGCCTTGCCATCTCCAAGGAGCTGGCGGCGCTGATGGGCGGCGAGGTGGGAGTGGAGAGTGCCTTGGGTCAGGGCAGTACCTTCTGGTTCACCGCACGGCTGGGCCTGGGTGCCATGAAGTCCAGGCAGAGCACCCCGTCCGATCGACCCACTGATTTCAGCGGCATCGTGGGCAAGCGTGCCCTGCTGGTCGAGGATAACGAGATCAACCAGGAAATCACCACGCACCTGCTACGGCGTGCCGGCATGGAGGTCAGCATTGCCTGCGACGGCGAGATTGCCCTGCAAATGCTCGCACACGATCGTTACGACATCGTGCTGATGGATATGCAGATGCCGGTCATGGATGGCTTGACCGCCACGCGATTGATCCGCGCCCAGCCTGGACTGGCCAGCTTGCCCATCGTGGCTCTGACAGCCAATGCCATGGCGGGTGATCGTGAGCGCTGTCTTGCCGCTGGCGTCAGTGACCACCTCAGTAAGCCGATCGAGCCGGAGCAGTTGTTCGAGATGCTGGCGCGCTGGGTACCTGCCTACGCCCCGACGGAACTGGCGCGGCAGTAAATACCATCGCGCAAGTTCGCCAGCGATATTCGCCGTGCGTCGGTTTCGGGCATAATTGATGGCTATTTCCCGACTTCCCGCACGGATCAACCTCGTCATGCGCACTGCTGAAATACGCCAGAAATTCCTTAGCTTCTTCGAGAGCAAGGGTCACCAGATCGTTGCTTCCAGCCCGCTGGTGCCGGGTAACGACCCGACCATCATGTTTACCGTGGCGGGCATGGTGCAGTTCAAGGACGTATTCCTCGGTAACGAGAAGCGCGCTTATACCCGAGCCACGACCAGCCAGAAGTGCCTCCGCGCCGGCGGCAAGCACAACGATCTCGAGAATGTGGGCTATACCGCGCGCCATCACACGTTCTTCGAGATGCTGGGCAATTTCAGCTTTGGCGACTATTTCAAGCGCGATGCCATCACTTACGCCTGGGAATTCCTGACCAGCCCGCAGTGGCTCGGTCTGCCCAAGGAAAAGCTGATGGTGACGGTCTACGCCAGCGATGACGAGGCCTTCAAGATCTGGAACGAGGAAGTCGGCGTGCCGGCCGACAAGATCGTGCGTATTGGCGATAACAAGGGCGCCCCTTACGCCAGCGACAACTTCTGGACCATGGGCGACACTGGTCCCTGCGGCCCCTGTACCGAAATCTTCTATGACCACGGTGCCGATATCGCTGGTGGCCCCCCGGGCTCGCCCGATGAGGATGGCGATCGCTACATCGAGATCTGGAACAATGTGTTCATGCAGTTCAACCGGGACGAAACCGGTACCCTGCACCCGCTACCCAAGCCCTCGGTCGATACCGGCATGGGCCTCGAACGCCTGTCGGCCGTCTTGCAGCATGTCCACACCAACTACGAAACCGACATCTTCGTCGAACTCCTGAAGGCAACCGCTCGCGAGACCGGCGTCCCCTACAACCAGGAGACCCCGTCGCTGAAGGTGATTGCCGACCATATCCGTGCCTGTGCTTTCCTGGTTGCCGATGGCGTGCTGCCGTCCAACGAAGGCCGCGGCTACGTGTTGCGCCGTATCGTGCGTCGTGCGGTTCGTCACGGCTACAAGCTGGGCCAGAAAGGCCTGTTCTTCCACAAGCTGGTGCCCGATCTGGCCCGTGTGATGGGCGAAGCCTATCCGCAGCTGGTGGAAGGCGAAGCCCGCATCATGGCGGCGCTGCGCTCGGAAGAAGAGCAGTTCGCCCGTACGCTGGACAACGGCATGGCCTTGCTGGAGAAGTCGCTGGAAGGCGGCAAGAAGCAGCTTGATGGCAAGACGGCATTTGCCCTGCACAGCACCTACGGCTTTCCGATCGACCTGACGGCCGATATCTGCCGCGAACGCGATGTGGAACTGGACACCGCCGGTTATGAGCGCGAACTGGGCGAAGAGCAGGAACGCGGCCGCGCTGCCGGCAAGTTCAATGCTGCCGCCAACGTCGAATACAGCGGTGCTGATACGACCTTCGAGGGCTACGACAAGGCGGGTACCGAAGCCAAGGTGCTGGCACTCTACAAGAACGGTGAAGCAGTGAATGTGCTCTCCGCGGGTGACGAAGGCGTGGTCGTGCTCGACAACACCGCCTTCTATGCCGAAGGTGGCGGCCAGGTCGGCGATACCGGCCAGATCGGCAATGCTGCCGCAGTCTTCGAGGTGACCGACACTCAGAAGGTGAAGGCGGCAGTGTTTGGCCACCAGGGCAAACTCAGCAGCGGCAAGTTGACGGTGGGTGATGCGGTCAAGGCCAGCATTGACACCAGCAAGCGTGCTGCAACCGCCCGTAACCACTCGGCAACCCACCTGCTGCATGCCGCGCTGCGTAGCGTGCTGGGCACCCACGTGCAGCAGAAGGGTTCGCTCGTGAACAGCGAACGCACGCGCTTTGACTTTGCCCACACACAGGCTGTCACGGCCGAGGAAATCTCGCGCATCGAGCATCTGGTCAATCGCGAGATCTTTGCCAATACGGCGGTAACGGCCAGCATCATGAAGCAGGACGAGGCCCTGAAAGCCGGTGCCATGGCCCTGTTTGGCGAGAAGTACGGTGACGAAGTCCGCGTCCTGAAGATGGGTGAGTTCTCGACCGAACTTTGCGGTGGTACGCATGTGCAGCGCACCGGCGACATCGGCTTCTTCAAGATTGTTGCCGAAGGTGGCGTTGCTGCCGGCATCCGTCGGGTCGAGGCAGTGACCGGCGAAGGCGCGCTGAGTTATGTGCAAGGGCTGGAGCATGAGCTGAAGACCGCGACGCATCTGGTGCAGGCCCAGCCGGGTGACCTGGTCGGCAAGCTGGAAAAGCTGCATGCCGAGCAGAAGGCACTGGAGAAGGAGCTGGCCAAGCTCAGGGGTAAGCTGGCCGCCAGTGCCGGTGACAGCTTGAGTGACCAGGCCGTCGATATTGCGGGTACCAAGGTGCTTGCCGCGACCGTGGAAGGCGCTGATGCCAATGCCTTGCGCGAGATGCTGGACAAGCTCAAGGACAAGCTGGGCAACGCCGCCATCGTGTTGGCCTCGGTCAACGATGGCAAGGTGGCGCTCGCTGCCGGCGTGACAGCGAATCTGGTCGGCAAGGTAAAGGCCGGTGAACTCGTCAACTTTGTTGCCCAGCAGGTGGGCGGCAAGGGTGGTGGCCGTCCGGACATGGCCATGGCTGGCGGCACGGACCCTTCGGGCCTGCCAGCGGCGCTGGCAGGTGTTGCGGACTGGGTGAAGGGCAAGCTGTAAACGAGAAAAGCCGACTGGAAAGTCGGCTTTTTCTTTTATGCGGGCGTGCTTGCTAGAGCCACCCTACCCGCTTGAATTTCCACCAGAGCATGACATCCAGCAACACCATGGCGCCGAGCGCGACCGGGTAGCCAAAGATGAACTTGAGTTCGGGCATGTGCTCGAAATTCATGCCGTAGACGCCGGCGATCATGGTTGGAACCGCAAACAGGGCGGCATAGGCAGCAAGCTTCTTGCTCACGGCCGATTCATCCAGCGAGATCATGGCCAGGCTGACCTGGATGGCGGCGCTGAGCATTTCACGCACGGACTCGACCGATTTGACGATACGCTCCAGATGGTCATAGACGTCACGGTAGTATTCCTGCATGCCCACGCATACGCCGGGAACGCGCCCACCGTAGAGATGGGCGATCGCCTCGAGTAGTGGCACGGCAGCGTGGCTGACGGTAACCAGCTTGCGCTTGAGGTCGTACAACTCCTCGATATTGAGGCGGGCGTTGTTGTTGGCGGAGAACAGGCGTTCCTCTATCCCTTCCAGCTCGCCCTCCAGGCGATGGATGATCTCGAAGTAGCGATCCACCACGGCGTCCATCAGCGCATACAGGACGAAGCCTGAGCCATGCTGCAGCAGATGTGGCTCGGCCTCGCAACGGGCGCGTACGTTCAGGAAACCGATACGGGAGTGATTGCGTACCGACAGGACAAAGTTGCTGCCGACGAAGATTGCAATCTCGCCCACCTCCAGCTCTCCGGCCTCGTCCATGTCCAGCGCATGCAGGACACAGAACAGCATGTTGCCGTACTCCTCCACCTTGGGGCGCTGGTGGCCCTTGCGGGCATCCTCCACCGCCAGCTCATGCAGGCCGAACTCCTGCTGCATTTCATTGAGCTCTTCCGGCGTCGCGTCCTTGAGGGCGACCCAGACAAAGCAATCGGGATGGCTGACGTAATCGCTGATCGCCTCTACGGGCAGGTCGGTGATCTTCTTGCCCGCCTGATACGCGGCGCAGTTAATCAACATGGTCAGTCTCCATTATTTTCATTGGGCCAGGCATGGTCGGTCCGGCCATGCTCGCCGTTGTCTCGTGTCGCAATGTAGTGCAGTAAAGCACCCTACCTGGGCGCCAGGCGGGTAATATCTTCGAAACCAAGCCAGTCCTGCAACACAGGGCGGTAAAGACCGGGACAAATGCCATGAATTACACCCATATCTTCATGCAGCCCAGCAAGAAGATCGCGCTGGTCGCACACGACAATATGAAGGCCAATCTGCTCGATTGGGCTAAGTACAATCGCGGTTCGCTGGCCAAGCACCAACTGTTTGCTACCGGCACCACGGGTAACCTGCTGGAGCGCGAACTGGGCATCAAGGTCTCGCGCTATCATAGCGGCCCGTTGGGCGGCGACCAGCAGATCGGCGCGGCGATTGCCGAGCAGGACATCGACTTCCTGATCTTCTTCTGGGACCCGCTGGAACCCCAGCCGCACGACCCGGACGTCAAGGCCTTGCTGCGTATGGCCGTGGTCTGGAATATTCCCATGGCCTGCAATCGCGCCTCGGCAGATTTCCTGATTTCCTCTTCGTTGATGGACAAACCCTATGAGCGGCGGGTTCCTGATTACCAGTCGCATCAGACCCGGCCTGTTCCGGTCTGATTCCCCTCTTTCCCTAGGAATCTCCATGCTGCATCAACTCAGCCTTTGCGCCTTACCCCTCCTGCTTGTGACCCAGGTCCTGGCCGCTGATATTGATCAGCTTGCGACCAAGGATGCCAATGCGGGCTTAAAAGAAGCTTTGACCCAGGCTGCCAGCGTCGCCGTGGGGCAACTGGGCAAGGCCGATGGTTTTCTGGGTGACAGCCGGGTGAAGATCCCGCTGCCCGATGGCTTGAAGAAGGCAGAGAAGCTGTTGCGGGGGTTGGGCCTGGGTCCGCAGGCGGAGGAACTGGTGGTGAGCATGAACCGGGCCGCCGAGAGTGCGGTGCAGGAAGCCAGGCCTATTCTGGTTGATTCCGTCAAGAAGATGAGCCTGCAGGACGCCAAGGGCATTCTGACTGGCGGAGATACCGCTGCGACCGAGTACTTCCGCCGCACCACCAGCGAAGCCATCGGTGCCCGTTTCCGGCCTATCGTGCAGAAGGCGACCCAGAAGGTGAAACTGGCGGAGAAGTACAACGCCTATGCCGGCCAGGGTGCCAAGCTGGGGCTGGTCAAGGCGCAGGATGCGAATATCGACGACTACGTCACCCGCAAGGCGCTGGATGGTCTGTACCTGATGATTGCCGAGGAAGAAAAAGCCATTCGCAAGGACCCGCTGGGTCAGGCTAGCAAGCTGCTGCAGAAGGTTTTTGGTGCGCTGTAAGGCGTTAAAAACCAAGCGGACGCTCGTGCAGGACTTGTGTAACTCTGCTACTATACATAAGTCAATACTAAACTAGCACGTGGTCATATTGTTGATCCAAGCCTGTGTCAGGTAGCAATCGCGCCTGGATGCTGCAAGCTAGTGACGTTGTTTTGTTTCAACCGGTTAATTTCATCGTTGCCAATAGTGGCGCGTGACTACGCGCTCCCCGATGACGGAATACCGTATACCTATGCGCTGATTGCGTGCACTGATTTATGACCACTACTACTTCCAAGCAACTTCAGTCAGAAACTCCCGTCGATCGTCGTGAGCGCATCGAGCTCCTGACCGAAGAATTGCATGAGGCACTAACCGAGTTCCAGGCGGAGAAGAGTCAGGTCCAGGCTTCCGCACCACAAGAGCCGGTCTCACGCCAAGGCTAGCCCCTGCGCCTGCTCTGCGGGCAAACCGGGCCAGGATTGGTCAGCGATATATCCTCAGAAGAGGCCACCAATGGTGGCCTCTTTTGCTTGCCATCGATGGGTGTGCACATCTTATTGCCCGGGCTCCGCTCAGGGCTGGTATCAATCCACCCCAGCCTGCCGTCAGGTCCCGTTGGTATCCACATACCGTACAGGATGGGCGAGCCCCAAACCGGACTGCAACCTGGCTGACGGCGTCAGGCATGGGTTGCGCACGTCAAACTGTAAAGGAGGTATCACGAAGCTTTCACATGTGGCTACTAGGATGGCGCGGCGAAAAATAAACAACTCTTTTCCGATCGCAATCATGGAGCCCGCATCAATGACCCATTTCCCCGATGAATCCCGCCGCCGCCTGCTGAAGCTGATGTCCGGTGCGCCCCTGCTGCCTTTGGCCACCTACGGCGGTGCTTCGGCCCTGCTGGCCGCCTGTAGCGGTGGTGACGATGTTGTCGTTGCCCCGGTCCAGCCTTCGATTACCTCGGTCAGTTTTTCGTCCATGGCCGCCCCTGGCCTCGACAATGCCGCCGCGATGGCCACGACCACGGTCAACTCCAGCCTGCTGGCCACCTACAGCGACGGCAGCAAGCAGACTTTCGCACTCAAGTACGAACCTTTCTTCCAGACCGGTGACATGGTCCCCAATGGCAAGGGTGGGACTATCCTGGCCGGCGGTTACTACGATATCAAGGGTCAGCCCATCATCGACAAGTCGGTCGTAGGCAAAGAGCGTCAGTTCTTCTCGGACGCGCCCGATGGTTCCTCGCTCCTGTCCTTGCCGACCACGACCGTTACTGGCATCAAGGGCAAGGCCGTGTTTGCCGTGGTGCAGTTCGAATACACAACCCGTGACCAGAGCCTGGCCTCGACCTATGGCCAACTGCCCTCCCCGATTGCCATCCTGACGCTGGATCAGGACCAGACCACCGGCAAGCTCACCCTGGTGCAGTACCATAATGTCGATACGACTTCGGTAAACGGCCTGTGGATTACCTGTGGCGCCAGCCTCTCGCCCTGGGGTACCCACCTCTCGAGCGAAGAGTACGAGCCAGACGCCAGCACGATTGCCAGCAACACCCAGTTCATCAATTTCAGCAAGAACCTGTACGGCGACGCTACCAAGGCCAATCCCTACCACTACGGCCACATGCCGGAAGTGACGGTGAATCCGGATGGTACGGGCTCAATCAAGAAGCATTACTGCATGGGCCGTATCTCGCACGAGCTGGTGCAGGTCATGCCGGACAAGCGCACCGCGCTGATGGGTGACGACGCAACCAATGGCGGCCTGTTCATGTTCGTTGCGGACAAGGAAACCGATCTCTCTTCCGGTACCTTGTATGTCGCCAAGTGGACGCAGACTTCCGGTACCGGCCCTGGCGCCGGCAACCTGAGCTGGATCAAGCTCGGCAGCGCCACCAGCGCGGAGATCAAGGCCCTGGCCGACACGCTCAAGGCTGCCGACATCATGGACATCAAGACCAGTGATCCGGCCGATGCCAGCTACACCAAGATCCCGTTCTCCGGCAAATTCAACTGGGTGCGCGTCAAGCCTGGCATGGAGAAGGCTGCTGCCTTCCTGGAAACCCATCGCTACGCTGCCCTGATGGGTGGGAGCATGGGCTTCACCAAGATGGAAGGCACGACGGTCAACGCCAAGGACAAGGTTGCTTACTCGGCAATGGCCTCCATCACCAGCAGCATGCTTGATGGCTCGGGTGGCATCAAGGTAGAAGGTCCGACATCCGGCGCTGTGTATGCCCTCAATATGAAGGGTGCGCAGAAGGATCTGGCTGGCAATGCCATCAACAGCGAATGGGTACCGGTCGATATGGCCGCACCCGCCGCACTGATCGGTGAAGACCTGAAAACGGCCGATGTGCTGGGTAACCTGTCCAATCCGGACAAGCTCGCCAACCCGGACAACATTAAGTTCTCGGAGAAGCTGCGCACCCTGTTCATTGGTGAAGACAGTGGTCGCCATGTGAACAACTTCTTGTGGGCCTACAACGTCGATACCAAGGTGTTGTCGCGCATCCTGTCGGTACCATCCGGTGCAGAGTCGACGGGTCTGCACGCAGTGGATGAGATCAACGGCTGGACCTACATCATGAGCAACTTCCAGCACCCGGGTGACTGGGAGTCCCCGCTGCATGACAAGGTCAAGCCCACGCTGGATTCGCTGGTACGGGCCAACTACAAGGATCGTTTCGGTGCTTCTGTCGGTTATCTGACCGGCTTGCCGATCAACGCGGCCAAGTAAGTCCCCTGCGTCTACTGAAGTCTCTGGCCCCCATGCCGTCGCCGGCTGGGGGCCTTTCGTTTGTGTGTTGACCTGCCAAGGCGGGGATATCGGACACTGGCAGCGACGTTGCTATCGCTTCGTACCCGCTTAATGAGGTAGATTTGACAGGTCAAACCCCATAAGCAAGGAACTGATTGTGACAGACACCCTCATCATCGAAGACATCCAGGCTGGCGAAGGCGCCGAAGCGCAGGCGGGCCAGGAAGCCACCGTGCATTACACCGGCTGGCTGACCGATGGCACCAAGTTCGACTCCAGCAAGGATCGCGGCATTCCGTTCTCCTTTCCGCTGGGCGCTGGCCACGTCATCAAAGGCTGGGACCAAGGCGTACAAGGCATGAAGGTTGGCGGCGTACGCAAGCTGACCATCCCACCAGCCATGGGCTATGGTGCCCGCGGTGCCGGTGGCGTAATTCCTCCGAATGCCGTTCTGGTCTTCGAAGTGGAGCTGCTTGGCCTGGAATAAGCCCCCAGCAATGGCGATCTTCGGATCGCCATTGTTTTATGTTCGATTCAATCACCGCCCACAATAACGAGGAGACACCTTATGGCGGAATTGCTCGACGAGTCGGCCCCGATGCCGCTCAACCCCCGTGTCCGCGACCTTCCCTGGCATACCCCCTTGTCGTGGCTGAAGCTGGGCTGGAACGACATGCGCGCCATGCCGCACGGCAGTCTGTTCTATGGCGTGGCTTTTGTGGCGATGGGCTGGGCCATCAAGCTGCTGTTTGCCCATTCTCCCGAAGAAACCATCACGCTCATCACGGCCTTTTTGCTGGCTGGGCCTTTTGCTTGCCTGGGACTGTATGAAATCAGCAAGCTACATGAAACCGTTGAGCGGGTACGCCTGCTGCCAACCTTCACCGCCTTCCGGCACAACATCGGCGGCATAGGTCTGTTTGCTCTGCTGTTGACCTTGCTGGTCGCGGGCTGGATGCGGGTATCGGTCGTGATCTTTGCGCTGTTCTTTACCGAGAACCTGCCCAGCCTCGACCTCATCCTCTCGCCACGTTTCATGACCGAGGAAAACCTGACTTTTTTGGTGATCTGGCTCGGGTCTGGTGCGGCCTTTGCCGGTTTGGCGTTTTCACTATCCGTGGTTTCCATCCCCCTGATGCTTGATCGCGATACCGATACGTTCACCGCGATTTTTGCCAGCGTACGTGTCGTGCTCGCCAATCCGGTCTGCATGGCGGTATGGAGCCTGCTGATCGTCAGCCTGGTGTTGCTGGGGTTTGCAACATGGGGGCTTGGCATCATCGTGACCGCGCCGCTGGTAGGCCATGCCACCTGGCATGCCTATCGAGCTTTGATCGAATAGCGGTTGCGCATCCACGCCTGGGGCAGGGACGGGTCGTTTGTCCCTTCCCCTTGCGTGCAGACAGCCCGCGGGCCTTGCCGGATAATCAGTGTGGACCGCTCTCGGTCGCTCATCGTCATCACTCGCGAATCCACCATGCTCAATATCGTCTTCCTGGACAGGGCCAGCCTGCCTGTCGCTGTCCGTCGCCCTGCCCTGGCTCACCACTGGCTGGAATACGATGCCACGGAGCCGGCAGAGGTGCTTGCACGCTGTCAGGATGCTGACGTGGTAATCAGCAACAAGGTGGTGCTTGATGCCACGACGATTGCCGCACTGCCGAAATTACGTTTCATCGCGGTAGCGGCGACCGGTGTGAACAATATTGATCTGCATGCCGCCAGCGCGCGCGCCATTCTGGTCAGCAATATCCGCGGCTATGCCGACAGTGCCGTGCCCGAGCACGCCATGATGCTGATACTCGCTCTGATGCGCAGCCTGCCGGCCTATCGGCGCGATGTCGCTAGCGGCGCCTGGCAGAACTCGCCCTATTTCTGCCTTTTCGGTGCGCCGATTCGCGATCTGAATGGCCGTACGCTACTGATTATCGGTGCTGGCTCACTAGGGCAACGGACAGCATCGCTGGCCCGGGCGTTTGGCATGCAGGTGCTGTTTGCCGAGCGACGTTCAAGCAAGGAGGTTCGACCGGGCTACGTTGGCTTTGAGACCGGCTTGCAGCAGGCTGATGTGATCAGCCTGCATTGCCCCTTGAATGATGAGACACGAGGACTGATCGGTGCCGCAGAGCTGGCCTTGATGAAGCCGGGCACCGTACTGGTCAACACCGCGCGCGGCGGCATAGTCGATGAAGCGGCCTTGCTTGCTGCCTTGAAGGTGGGCCAGCTGGGTGGTGCAGGGATGGATGTGCTGAAGGAAGAGCCGCCTAAAGCGGATTCTCCGCTACTCAATGCCCAGCTCGACAATTTGATCGTGACGCCGCATGTAGGGTGGGCCAGTCACGAGGCCATGAGCGGCTTGGCATCGCAGCTGATCGACAATATAGAAGCTTGGGCCGCCGGCCAGCCTCGCAACCAGGTGGCGTGATCCTGCCCTTATTTGGCGGATAGCGGCGCCAGACCCGGACAGGCTGGGAGCGCATTCATGCCTGCTGGCATGGGTGGCGCATGCTTGAGGCCGGCCATGAAGGTATCCATCAGCCATTCGGCGCGATCAGCGAGGTTGAACTCGCGATACTCCAGCCATTCATGGATGCAGCCCACCATATAGCTATTAAGGGCATAGGCGCCCAATTGGCAGTCAACATGGGCAGGGATCTGCCCCAAGGCCTGGGCCGAGCGAAGTATCTCGGTCAGTTGTGCCCGGCAATGCTGGCCCCGCTCCTTCTCTGCCGCCAATACATTCTGCACCACATCGTTCAATTCCACCCTGAACATCAGGATCTCGAAGACGCGCATGGTGCGAGGGTCCTCGGAGACCTGGCGCAATATCTTTGCGCCGTCGCGACTGAGGCGGCCTAGCGGGTCGTTATGCGGCTCGGCGACACTGGCATCGAGCATGGCCTGCATGGGCAGGGAAACCCGATCACACATGGCGGAGAACAGATCGGTCTTGTTTTTGAAATGCCAATAGAGCGCGCCACGGGTCAACCCCGCTTCGCGTGCGATATCGTCCAGTGTGGTCTGTGCCACACCCTTGCTGCAAAAAACCCGCTCCGCTGCATCGAGCAATTGTTCGCGGGTTTCTGCTGCCTGTTCCTTGGTTCTGCGTACCATTTTTCGATTTTACGTTGTCCTGGGCAGTGCGGGTTTAATAACCCCTGCGTCAGCAGTGTTTACAAACATACGTGTATGTATCTAAAATTCGCCTCAACGTCAAATCCGGCCGGCGTCGTTTGGGGCAAACGCAGCACCTGTCACATACAAATCACAAACTGGCGATGCATCGCAAGGCTTTCTATGCTTGCAGTCTGCCCGGGTGATACGCATCGATCCTGCCGGGCCACACGCCCCATATTTTTCTGCATCGCGAGGACTTATCCATGCCCGCCTCACGCCTTACCTTGAACCGTACCCATGCCTTGCGCCTGGCTCCGGCCATTATTCTCACCAGTCTGTTGGCCGCCTGTGGCCAGGGACAACAACACGGCGGCGGCGGAATGCCGCCCGCTCAAGTGACGTACGCCACGGTTACGCCTGGCGATGTGCATGTTGATTTTGAATATCCGGGCCAAACCAACGGCTCGCGCGAGGTCGAAATCCGCGCCCGCGTCACCGGCATCATCGACAAGCGCCTGTATGAAGAAGGCAGCCATATCAAGGCAGGCCAGACGCTGTTCCGTATCGATCCGGCCCCCTTTGCTGCTGCAGCAGCTGCCGCGGACGCCAATGTCACCACGGCCGAGGCACGTCTCAAACAGGCCGAGCGGGACTTCAACCGCCTCAAGCCATTGATTGAGGCCAAGGCAGTCAGTCAGCAGGAATTCGACAACGCGGCATCCGCCTATGATGTTGCCAAGGCAGCCTTGAAGGCAGCTCAGGCTCAGGCCAAGACCGCCAATATCGATCTGGGCTACACCGATGTGCGTGCCCCGATCAGCGGTATGGTCGGCCGTGCATTGAAGGTTGAAGGCAGCTTGGCCAACGCCCAAGGCGATAGCCTGCTAGCCACGATGGCACAGACCGATCCGATGGAGGTGAACTTTGCCCTGTCGGAAGCGGACCGTGCCCGTGTCCAGAGCGATGTGGCCGCCGGTACGCTGAAGCTGCCGGAAGGTGGCTACACCGTGAAGCTAAAGACCAGCGCCGGTGAACTGATCAAGGAATCCGGCAAGCTGAACTTCGGTGACTACAAGGCCGATGCCAATACCGGTGCCTACGCCAGCCGTGCCTTGTTCTCCAACGCCAAGGGTGACCTGACGCCGGGTATGTTCGTGCGCGTGATCCTGACCGGTGCGGTGCGGCCGAATAGCATCGCGGTGCCGCAACGTGCGGTGTTGAGCAATGCGGACAGCAAGTTCGTCTACGTCGTCGGCAACAAGGATGGCAAGGCCGTGGCCGTGCCCAAGCCTGTTGTACCCGGTGAATGGGTCAAGCTGGATGGTCAGGATCAGAACGGCTGGGTGATCAAGCAGGGCCTCGTCGCTGGCGACAAGGTCATTGTCGATGGTACCGCACGTATCTTCTTCCCCTTCGCGCCCATCGTGCCGATGACCCCCGAGGAAGCCGCCAAGGCCGCAGCCGCCCCCCAGGGCGCACCGGCCGGCAAGTAAGGAGCATAGCTAGATGTTCTCCCGTTTCTTTATAGACAGGCCGATCTTCGCCTTCGTGATCTCCATTTTCATGGTGCTCGCGGGTCTGGCGGCGATGCGTGCCCTGCCAATCGCGCAGTATCCTGAAATCGCACCACCCGTGGTGACGGTCCGGGCTTTCTATCCCGGCGCCTCGGCAGAAACCATTGCCGAAACAGTCGCGGCTCCGCTGGAGAATGCGATCACCGGCGTGGAAGGCATGATGTATATGTCTTCCACGTCGACCTCGAACGGCGCGGTGGAAATCACGGCCACCTTCGAGATCGGTACCAACCCGGACCAAGCTGCGGTCAATATCAACAACCGGGTCAAGCAGGCGGATGCCCGCCTGCCTGAAGAGGTACGCCGCCAGGGCGTTTCCGTCGAGAAGGGTTCTTCCGCCTTCCTGACAGTGACGGCCTTCTACTCGCCTGATGGCCGGTACACTGACCTGTACACCTCCAACTACATCACCCTCAACGTCCTCGACAACATCAAGAAGATCCCCGGCACGACCAACGTGCAGATCTTTGGTGCCAAGGACTACGCCATGCGCATCTGGATCAGACCGGACCGCATGACGCAACTGAAGGTGACCGTACCGGAAGTGGCTGCCGCACTGGCTGAGCAGAACGCTCAGTTCGCTGCCGGCAAGATTGGCCAGACGCCGAATGGCGGTGGTCAGGAGATGGTCTACACCGTGACCGCCAAGGGTCGTCTGGCAAGCGAAAAGGAGTTCGAGGACATCATCATCCGTTCGAACGCCGATGGCAGCCAGTTGCGCCTGAAGGACATTGCTCGCGTGGAACTCGGTTCCAAGGACAATGACTTCAACGGTACCTACAACGGCAAGCCTGCCGTGCTGATGGGTGTGTTCCTGCAGCCGGGTTCGAATGCGCTGGACGTGGGCGACGCGGTAAAGGCCGAGATCAAGCGGCTGTCCGAGCGCTTCCCGCCGGGCATGACCTATTCGGTCGCCTACGACACCACGCGTTTCGTGAAGGTATCCATCCACGAAGTGGTGAAGACCTTGGGCGAAGCCATGGTCCTGGTGTTCATCGTGGTGTTCCTGTTTTTGCAGAACTGGCGTGCGACGCTGATCCCGACTCTGGCAGTGCCGGTCTCGCTGATCGGTACCTTCGCGGGTCTGCATCTGCTGGGTTACTCGATCAACACCCTGACCTTGTTCGGCATGGTGCTCGCCATCGGTATCGTGGTGGATGATGCGATCGTGGTGCTCGAGAACGTCGAGCGGATCATGCACGAGCAGCATCTGCCGGCCCGTGAAGCTGCCTTGTTGGCCATGAAGGAAGTGACTGGCCCGGTGATCGCCATCGTGCTGGTGCTGTGCGCGGTGTTCGTACCTATCGCCTTCCTGGGCGGCCTGACCGGTGAGCTGTATCGCCAGTTTGCGGTGACGATCTCGATCGCCGTGGTGCTATCCGGTATTGTCGCGCTGACCATGACCCCTGCCCTGTGCGTGCTGATGCTCAAGCGCGAACACAAGCAGACGGCCAAGTTCTTCCTGTGGTTCAACGACTGGTTCCACCGCATGACCGGGCACTACATCAGTGGCGTGACCTTCTTCATGAAGCGTTCGCTGCTGGGTATCTTCCTGTTCCTCGGCATGGTGGCGCTGACGGCAGGCCTGTTCAAGATCACGCCGACCTCGCTGGTGCCGGATGAAGACCAGGGTTACTACATCAGCGCGATCTTCTTGCCGGACGGTGCTTCGTTGCAGCGTACCGACAAGGTCGTCTCCGAGGTTATCAAGGCCATTCAGTCGAACCCTGCCAACGAACACGTGCTTGCCTTCTCGGGCATGGACTTCATCGGTGGTGGCTTCAAGAACAACGCCGCAACGATCTTTGTAACGCAAAAGCACTGGGATGAACGCACGGTCACGACCCAGCAGCTGGTCGGTGAGCTGTTTGGTAAGACCATGGGTATCAAGGAAGCCCTGGTTCTGGCCTTCAACCCGCCAGCCATCTTCGGCCTGGGCAACACCGGTGGTTTCGAGGTGTACCTGCAAAACCGTGGTGAAGGCGGGGCTCGCAAGCTCGCGGAAGCCATGGGACCGCTGGTTGGTGCGTCACATGCCGACCCGGTACTGGCCGGTGGCGGTGGTCTGCAGACCTTGTGGAAGCCGAACGCGCCGCAGCTGTATGTAAACGTGGACCGCGACCGTGCCAAGGCCCTGGGCGTACCGCTGAATGATGCCTTCAACACCTTGGCTGGCACGCTGGGTACCTACTATGTGAACGACTTCAACAAGTATGGTCGTGCCTGGCAGGTGCTGATGAGCGCGGAGGCACCGTTCCGCAAGCGCCCTGAGGATATCGGCAATCTGTACGTGAAGAGCCAGCGTGGCGCCATGGTGCCGCTGTCGGCCTTTGCCAAGGTGGAATACACCGCGGGTCCGGATACGGTTGATCGTTACAACAACCTGCCCGCGGTGAAGCTGCTAGGCAATGCCGGTCCGGGCTACTCGTCCGGCCAGGCCATCACCGCCTTCGAAGGTTTGGCGAAGATGCTGCCCAAGGACGTGGACTACGAGTGGACCGGTTCGGCCTTCCAGGAAAAGAAGGTATCGAGCGCCTCCATCATTGCCCTGGCCTTGGCTGCAGTCATGGTGTTCCTGATCCTGGCGGCACAGTATGAGAAGTGGTCCCTGCCCTTCTCGGTGTTGCTGGCCATGCCGTTCGGCATCTTCGGCGCCCTGCTGGCCGTGAAGCTGCGTGGCTACACCAATGACGTGTACTTCCAGATCGGCCTGGTGACGCTCTTAGGCCTTGCGGCCAAGAACGCCATCCTGATCGTGGAGTTCGCGGTGATGAAGCATCACGAGGGCTACCCGGTCGCGGCTGCCGCCATTGAGGCTGCTCGCCTGCGGTTCCGCCCTATCATCATGACGTCGATGGCCTTCATCCTGGGTGTATTGCCACTGGCTATCAGCCACGGTGCAGGTGCTGGTGCGCGTACATCGGTGGGTACGGGTGTGGTTGGCGGCATGCTGGCGGCGACCTTCCTGGCCATCTTCTTTGTGCCGCTGTTCTACAAGCTGATTACCGCCCTCAAACTGTCGACCACGCCGGAAGAACTGACGCCGCCGAAGTCTGAGAGCGAATATGGCATCGTTGAAGGAGTCCATCACGATGAAAAGTAAGTTGATGAAGCCGACGCTGCTGGTCCTGCTGGTGGCGGCAGGCCTGGCTGGTTGCGCAACGACGCCGCCGCCGACGTTTGAGCTGCCGACCCACCAGGCCGAGACCGCCCCGGCGGAACTGGCCGACTGGTGGAAGCGCTTCGACGACCCGACGCTGACGGCGTTGGTGGAGGAAGCCCTCGCCCACAACTCGGACATCATGACCGCGTTGCAGAGCGTGAATCAGTCCAAGTCGGTATTGACGCAAGCCAAGGTTGCCCTGCTGCCTGACGTGAACGTGGGTCTCAATGCCACACGTCGCAATCCAAGCGACGTGACCAGCCAACCTGGCCAGGGCGGGACCAGCACTGTCTACAATGGCGGCCTGAGCATGTCCTACGAAGTGGACTTGTGGGGACGTGTCTGGAAGGCAAAGGACGCGGCACTGGCCAGCGTGCTGGCCAGCCAGTATGCTCGTGAGACCACGCGAGCAGCCGTTGCCGCCCAAACCGCCAAGAGCTACTTTGCGCTCTTGGCGCTGGATGCCAACGAAGCCTTGCTGACGCAAACCCTGGCGACCCGTAACGAGGCGCTTGGCCTGCAGAAGAAGCGCTATGCGGTGGGTGCCTCGGGAGACTACGAGCTGAAACTGGCTGAAGTGGAACAGGCCAGCGTCGCTGCCGCCCTGCCCCGTACGGTCGCCGCCCGTGAGCAAGCGGAAACCGCTTTGTCCGTGCTGCTCGGACGCACGCCCAAGGAAGTCGTCGAAGGTCGTGTGGTGCGTGGCAATGGTCTGGCACAGCTGGTCAACGCGCCGGAGATTCCGGCCGGTCTGCCAGCGGACTTGCTGACCCGTCGCCCGGATGTACGCCGCGCCGAGGCGCAGCTGGCTGTTGCTGAAGCCAGTCTCGCCGAGACCAAGCGTCGCTACTTCCCGAGCTTCTCGTTGACCGGTTTCCTGGGTGGCGAGAGCACGTCGCTGGGTTCGTTGCTGGATTCACCAGCCAAGACCTGGAACCTGGGTGGCGCCTTGCTGCAACCGCTGGTCGGGCTTGCCAAGGTCGGTGCGCAGGTGGATAGCGCCAAGGCCAGTCGTGACCAGGCTGAGATCGCCTACGCACAGGCAGCTCGCTCCGCCTACGGAGATGCTCGCGCTGCCCTGGCTGGCCACCGTGCTGCCCGGGAAGCCCTGGTGGCGACCCAGGTGCGTGCTGACGGTCAGAACCGGGTCAAGGAACTGACAGAGAAACGTTATCAGGCTGGCGTAAACAGCTATCTCGACCTGCTGAATGCCGAACGTGACCGCCTGGCAGCAGAGCGTGACCGTGTCAGCGCCTTGCAGGAACGTCTTGATGCCCTGGTGACGGTCTACCAGGCGTTGGGTGGTGGCTGGAGCGCGCAGACGCTGGCGCAATCCGAGTAAGCCGGTAGCAAGTGCAGAAAAGGCCGTTTGCCCCATAGAGCAAACGGCCTTTTTACTTTGGTGTCCGGCCTTGGAAGCCCGCCAGCGACGGGGGAGTTAGCGCATGAACCCCATATTGGTCTTGGCAAAAGCACCCAAGCCCGGGAAGACGGCCGGCAAATCCGCCGCCTCCACGCCCAGCCAACTGGCCAGCGTCGCACCGTACTGATGGACCGAGGTGCTTGGCAGCCAGCGCCCCTCGTTGGTGACATCGTCCGGACCGCCCAATAGCAAACTGGGGAAGGTGCCATAGGTGCCGCCCTTGACCGATCCGCCGATGACCAGATGGTGTGCGCCCCAGGCGTGGTCGCTGCCACCGCCCGAAGCCGGCTTCAAGGTACGAGCAAAGTCGGCCTGGGTGAAGGTTGTCACCTGGTTGAGTGCGCCAAGCTGACCCAATGCGTCGTAAAAGGATTTCAGCGCCGGTCCGAGTTGGGCGAACAGACTGGCCTGACGATTGAGCTGATCGGAATGGGTGTCGTAGCCACCATGCGAGACAAAGAATATCTGCCGGCTCGCCCCTAGTGTCTGCCGGGCTGCGATCAGCCGGGCGACCTGGTGCAACTGTTGTGCGACGCTGTTGTTCTGGCCGGCGAACAAGCTGGCAACCGGCGATGTCCCCGTCAGGGTGGACGACAAGGCGGAGCTGGCCGCCACCGCACGGTTCATCGTTCCTGCGGCCGCCTGCACCTGGCCATTCCCGCCATCCATGCCACGTAGTTGGGTCATGGCGGTGTAGAGTGGATTACCCAGAGGGTTGCTGCCAAAACCATTGAGCCCTATCGTACCGTTGGCCGGAATGGCCAATGGCGTCGTATTGTTGCCCACCGCAAAGAGCGCATTGCCACCGGTTGAAATGATCAAGGGCAAGGTGCCGTTGCTGCCTGCCAGATCGGCAATCCGGCCGCCCCAGCCGCTGCGGGTAGGGGCGTTGCTGATGGACGATTGCCATTGCGCCTGTTGATCGGAATGCGAAAAAAGATTCTGCGGGCGATTGGCTGCATTCGCATAGTCAGCCTTGCTCGTTGGGCGATTGAGCGTTCCAACATTGAACTGCAGCGCGAGATGGCCTGCATTCCATATGGGCAGGAGCGGCGCCAGGCTGGGATGCAAGCCGAAATTGACGCCGGGCAGACCAACCAGGCTCGATTGCGCCAGGCTGAGCCCGCCATTGGCGGCGTCACCGCGCGCTTTCTGGTAAGCCGCATAGCCTGCGGCGTCGGTCGGGATGATGGTGTTATTACTGTCGTTGCCGCCAAACAGGAAGATACATACCAGCGCACGATAGTCACTGCCGGCCAAGGGGGCCGCGAGCGCTTCCAGGCGGCTCATCTGTTGCAACATGGCCAGGGCGGCGGTGCTTTTCAGCAGTTGCCTGCGGGTCATTGTCATGGTGGTCACCTCAGCGCTGGATCAGGAATTGCGGTGACGTTACCGCGAGATAGATGGCGGCCCGTGCGCGGCCATAACCATCCGTTGCGGCTACGCTATCCACTGCCTGCTTGATCGTCGCGCGCACGTCGTCGCGCATTGCACCGTGGAACAGCAGCAGGTTGACCCGATCCAGCAGCTTGTTGCTGTCACCCGCCAGCGCGATCCAGGGCGCCCAGTCGATGCGCGTGCCGTAGCTGCCAACGACGGAGCTGTCGGCCGCAATGCCATTCTGGGCCAGCACCGCATTGACGAAATTGGCACGGGCAAAGGCGGTCGTTGCGTCGTAGATGCCGAACGGCGGTCCTTGCAAGCTGCTTGCCGGCAAGGGGTAGTCCGGCGGGTAGTAGTTGAACACCGAGGGCGGGCTGTAGACATCCTGCGCCATGGCTGCGCTCTGCGACCGCAAGTAGACACCATCGGAACTACCGCCGAGGCTGCGCAGCAGGTTGCTGGCAAACAAGGCCGGCTCGCGCAGCTTGCCGTAGGAAGGCTCATCATGCCGGTCTCCTCGGGCTTCGATATCCAGCAAGATGGCCCGCAGCACCGCTTTCATATCACCGCGGACACCCTGGCCGTTGTTGGCGAAGGCGGCGCTGACCCGGGCTATGTAGGCGGGGCTCGGATTGCTGGTCACCAGTTGCTGAATCAGCTGGCGGCCGATGAATGGACCGACATTGGGATGATTGAACAGGCTATCGATCGCATCGTTCAAATCCCGTTCAGGCCCCTGCCCGGCCGGCAACTGGCGACCGTCAAGCAGTATCTTGGCTGCGGCATCATGGTGATCCGCAAATGCCACCATGCGCCCCTCGTAGTTGCGCGGATTGGTCCATTTTGAATTGGCACCGGGTCTGGGCGGATAGGTCCAGCCCGTAAAGGCATGGGCGTATCCCTCGACCACGTCCTGGTCGTAGCTCGGTATCGCTTGCCCCTTGCTGTCCAGTTGCTGGCTACCATCCGGATTGAGCTTCCAGACCCCTATGGAGAAGAGCTGCATGACTTCGCGAGCGTAGTTCTCATTGGGCTCCGTGCCGCGAGCCGGATTGGGCTTGTCGTTATTGACCATGTCCAGGTAGTCGCCCATGGCCGGGTTGAGCGTCACCTCATATAAGACGTCGCGGAAATTGCCGAAGGCGTTGTTCAGCAGGATGTTCTGATAGGCCGCCATGGCATAGGGCTGGCGGATATCGAAGCCGGACGTGACCAGTACCTGCGACAGCGCGAATGCGACCCGCTGCCGCAACTGGTCCTTGCCACTGATCGCATTCTGGAAGAAGCGCTGCTGCAGATAGAACAGGCTGTAATTGTCGCGGAAGCAGGTGCTGGGGGCGCCGGTCGGACAGCCTATGTTCGAGTTGGAATCGAAGAAAACGAAACCTTGGTAGTTGCTGGCGGCTTGCGCGAATTGGCTATCGAGATAGGCCGCGGCACCAAGCTGCTTTAACTCGGCCAGGCTGGTATCCGTCGGGCCGAAACTGGCTTGCTCCAGCAGGCGCAGAGCATCCGGCTCCGTCATGCTCGCACCAGGAGGTGGTACGGGCGGTGGTGTTGTCGGCGTACTGCCACCACTGTCGCCCGAGCCGCCGCCACAAGCGGATAGCGCCAATAGCGCTATCAGCATGCTCGATAGTCCCAGCCCTCGCATCGCCCTGCCCACCTTCCGGTCCTAATGATCCTGCTAGGTTACCTAGGCGCGCAGAAAATACAATGACAAAGACATAAAAATACACAAAATTGACACAAATTGTGTAGGCAAGGCAGCGATTTACCTATGAAAAATCAATCGCTTATATGCCAGCGACGGTCATGCGCTCGATTAGTATGGAGCCCACACGCTTGCTGCCCCGCAGTTCGACATCCGAACCGATAGCAACGATAGACATGAAAATATCCTTGAGATTGCCGGCGATGGTGATCTCTTCCACCGGGTGGACAATCTGGCCATTTTCAACCCAGAAGCCTGCTGCACCACGGGAGTAGTCACCGGTCACACCGTTGATACCCTGCCCCAGGAGTTCGGTGACATAGAGGCCGGTACCCAGTTGCCGCAACATGTCATCAAAGCCGCCGGCGGTCGGGGCAACCAGGAGGTTATGACTACCACCGGCGTTGCCGGTGCTTTGCATACCCAGCTTGCGTGCCGAGTAGCTGCCCAGGAACCAGCCGTTCAATACGCCGTCGGTGACCAGATCCCGTTTTACGCAGGCCACGCCTTCGGCATCGAAGGCGGAACTCGCCATGCCGCGGGGCAGGAAGGGATCCTCGACAATCTGCACGATGGGCGAGAATACGGGCTTGCCAAGGGAGTCGAGCAGGAAGCTGGCCTTGCGATACAGGCTGCCACCCGATACGGCTGCGACCATGTGACCGATCAGGCCCGTCGCAAGGCTGGGGTCGTATAGCACACGATAGTCGCCAGTCTTGATACGTCGTGCCCCCAATCTGGCGATGGCACGCTCACCGGCCTTTCGGCCGATCGACTCGGCATCCTCCAGGTCGTTCGAGGCACGGGCCACGCTGTACCAATAGTCGCGCTGCATGGCCTCGCCCTGCTGGGCGATGATGGAGGCAGACAGGGAATGCCGGGAACTGACGCTCGGGCCGATGAAGCCATGCGAGTTGCCGTAGACAGACTGGCCGATGTGGCTCGATACCGTCGCGCCTTCGGAGTTGCTGATACGGCTGTCAACTGCACGGGCAGCCCCTTCGCAGCGCTGCGCCAGCGCAATTGCCACCTCGACGGGCAATGCCCAGGGGTGATAGAGGTCCAGGTCAGGAAACTGGGTGGCAAGGCGCTCCGGGTCGGCCAGACCCGCGGCCTCATCCTCTGCGGTATAGCGGGCAATGGCGAGCGCTGCGCTGACTGTCTGGCTTAGCGCCGCAGCAGAAAAGTCAGAGGTACTGGCGTGCCCTTTGCGCTGACCCAAGTAGACCGTAATGCCGACGCCCTTGTCCCGGTTGTATTCGATGGTCTCCACTTCACCGAGGCGCACGCTGACATTTTGTCCAACGCCTTCAGAGACATCGACGTCACAACTGCTGGCCCCTTGGCGCTTGGCATCGGCAAGAACATTCTCGACCAGCTCGCGCAAGGCGGCCTGGCTATAGGAAAAACCGGAATCGACGGATTGGCTCACGGGCATCTCGATGAAAAGGTGAATATCTGGCGGCTCAGCTTGCAGGATAAATCCGCCGCACGGAAGTTGCTTGCTTGAGCAGGGCAAGCGTCCGGTATCATATCAGCCCGTACTACATATCAAGCCTGTTGCCATGTCCCGCACGCCCTATACCGAACCCGATTCCGCCGCCGATTTTGACGGCGACGACGAGATTGAATACGTCAGCAAGTCGCAAATGAAGCGCGACGTGGAGGCGCTGCAGGATCTGGGCGTGCAGTTGATTGCCCTCTCGAAGATGCAGCTGAAGAAGCTGGATCTGCCGGAAGCCTTGCTGGTTGCGATCAAGGATGCGCAGAAGATCACCGCCAATGGCGCCATCAAGCGGCAGCGACAGTACATCGGCAAGCTGATGCGCGAGGTTGATCCCGCCCCCATCCGCGCCCTGCTCGACAGCCTGCGTGGTGACAATGACCAGCAAACTGCCTGGCTGCATCAGATCGAGCGCACACGTGAAGAACTATTGACCGATGACAAGGCCGTCGCCGCCTTGATCAGCGAACATCCCGAGGTCGATATCCAGCAGCTGCGACAAATGATACGTAATGCCCGAGCCGAGCGCGCCGCGCAGAAACCGCCCAAGCACTACCGTAGCCTGTTCCAGTTCCTGAAAGAGATCTACCCGGCGCCTGCCCTGGTACCCGGTGCCGTGGAGGACGAGGAAGAGGACGATGAGTAAGCCCCTGCTGATCGGCCTGGTTTCGATCAGTGATCGGGCCAGCGCGGGTGTGTATGAAGACAAGGGCCTACCATCGCTGCAGGAGTGGCTCGGTGCCACCATCAGCACGCCTTTCCTGACGGTGACCCGGCTCATACCCGACGAGCAGGATTTGATCGAAGCCACCCTCAAGTCCCTGGTGGACGATGAGCAGTGCGGGTTGGTGTTGACGACGGGCGGCACAGGTCCCGCCCCACGCGATGTCACGCCCGATGCCACGTTGGCCATCGCGGACCGCGAGATGCCGGGGTTTGGTGAGCAGATGCGACAGATCAGCCTGAAATTCGTGCCGACAGCCATCCTGTCCCGCCAGGTTGGCGTGATACGCAAACAGGCCTTGATACTCAACCTGCCAGGCCAGCCCAAGGCTATCAAGGAGACCCTGGAAGGGCTGCGTGATGCTGACGGCAAGGTGCTGGTGCCAGGCATTTTTGCGGCAGTACCGTATTGCCTGGATTTGATTGGTGCGGCTTATATCGAGACGCATGAAGCAAGAGTGAAGGCTTTCCGTCCCAAAAAATAAACCCGGGACCGGATACCACCCTGCCCCATCCGGTGGTTACCTGTCCCCATGCACGCTGCCAGCCGGGAAGCCAGTTTGTCCTCCGCCCACGATCGAGGAGATTCAAGGTGTACGAAACAGGTCTGGACAAGAACCCGGCGAACTATGCGCCGCTGAGTCCGCTCGGCTTCATTGAGCGGACAGCGCAGGTCTACCCTGACCGAGTCGCCATCGTGCATGGCCCATTGCGCCAGAGCTGGCGCGATACCTATGCACGCTGCCGCCGGCTGGCCTCGGCGCTCGCCAGAGCCGGGATAGGCAAAGGAGATACGGTAGCCGTCATGCTGCCCAACACGCCGCCCATGGTGGAGGCCCATTTCGGGGTTCCCATGTCGGGCGCCGTGCTCAACACTCTCAATACCCGGCTGGATGCCGAGGCCATCGCCTTCATGCTGGATCACGGCGAGGCCCGCGCCATCCTGGTTGACCGGGAGTTTGCCCCTATCGTGAGACTCGCTTTGGCGCGCACCAAGGTGCAGCCGCTGGTCATCGATGTCGATGACGCCGAATACACGGGCGGCAACCAGCCCATTGGCCAACTGGAATACCAGGCTTTCCTGGATACAGGTGATCCTGAGTACCTCTGGCAGCCGCCCGCAGATGAATGGGATGCCATCTGCCTGAATTACACCTCAGGCACGACCGGCAACCCCAAGGGCGTGGTCTACCATCACCGCGGCGCCTACAGCAACGCAGTCAGCAATATCCTGGAATGGGATATGCCCAAGCACGCGGTCTACCTCTGGACCCTGCCCCTGTTCCATTGCAATGGCTGGTGCTTTGCCTGGACCGTCGCAGCGCGGGCCGGCGTCAATGTCTGCCTGCGCAAGGTGGATGCGAAGCAGATTTTCGACCTGATACGCACCGAATGTGTCACCCACTACTGTGGTGCCCCCATCGTGCACAACTTGCTGTGCAACGCACCGGCTGACCTCAAGACCGGCATCAGCCATGTGGTGCATGCCATGGTCGCTGGCGCCGCACCGCCGGCTGCGATGATAGAGAGCATGGAGCAGATGGGGTTTGACCTGACGCATGTCTACGGCCTGACCGAGGTCTACGGTCCGGCCTCCGTCTGTGCCAAGCAGGCTGAGTGGGATAGTCTGGATATCGGCGAGCGGGCTCGTCTCAACGCTCGACAAGGGGTGCGCTATCATCTGGAGGATGGCATCACCGTTCTCAATCCCGACACCATGCAACCAGTGCCCCAAGATGGGCAAACCATGGGCGAGATCATGTTTCGCGGCAATATCTGCATGAAGGGTTATCTCAAGAACGAGAAAGCCACGCGGGAAAGCTTTGCCGGCGGCTGGTTCCACACCGGCGACCTGGCGGTGGTGGACCCGGACGGATACATCAAGATGAAGGACCGCAGCAAGGACATCATCATCTCCGGTGGTGAGAACATCTCCAGCGTGGAGGTCGAGGATGTGCTCTATCGGCACCCTGCGGTACTGGCGGCGGCCGTGGTTGCCAAGGCGGATGAGAAATGGGGTGAAACGCCCTGCGCCTTTCTGGAACTGAAGGCCGGCAGCCAGGTGACAGCGGACGAGATCATTGCGCACTGCAAGGCGCATATGGCGGGCTTCAAGGTGCCGCGTCATGTTGTCTTCGGTGAGCTGCCCAAGACCGCAACCGGCAAGATCCAGAAGTACGAGCTGCGTAAACGCGCCGGTGATAGCTAGCCGGCCCGCCCGGTTGATCTGAATGACAACCAGGGGGTGATCCCCTGGTCACTCACCTTTGGCCTGTCGAGATACCCCGAAAAACCGCACCGGTATTTTTACCTGCCCCATCGCGCCGACCTCAGGCTTGATCATGCCGTAAACCCGGCTACCGATCACCATGGCTTGCGGTACCATGCGCCCCCTTGCAGTCTACGCAATCGATCAAAATCAACTACATAGCAACAGGAGCAGGAATGCATAAATCGCTATTGTCCATCGCCTTGCTGGCCGCCCTCACGGGTTGTGCCACCGAACAATCCCGCACGCTGGAAGTCGCCAAGGTGTCCGCGGCAGCCGTGCCCTACAAGGGCGTTCGTAGCCCGATCTCCGTCGGCAAGTTCGACAACCGCTCCAGCTTCATGCGCGGCATCTTCTCCGATGGTGTGGACCGCCTCGGTGGCCAAGCCAAGACCATCCTGGTGACTCACCTGCAGCAGACCGGTCGGTTCAGCGTGCTTGACCGCGAAAACATGAGCGAGATGGCGCAGGAAGCTGCGTTATCGCGCAAGGCACAGGCCATCAAGGGTGCCGACTATGTCATTACCGGTGATGTGACCGAATTCGGCCGCAAGGAAGTGGGCGATCAGCAACTGTTCGGCATCCTGGGCCGCGGCAAGTCGCAGGTCGCTTATGCCAAGGTCAGCCTCAACGTCGTCAACGTACAGACCTCTGAAGTGGTGTTCTCTGCCCAGGGCGCGGGTGAGTACAGCCTGTCGAACCGCGAAGTGATCGGTTTTGGCGGCACGGCCAGCTACGATGCCACGCTGAATGGCAAGGTGCTGGATCTGGCAATCCGCGAGGCGGTCAACAACCTGACTGCCGGTGTTGAATCGGGCGCTTGGCGCCCTGCCCAGTAATTTTTCGAGACAGAACATTTTATGCAACAACGTATCTCGCCACGCTGGCTCACCGCCAGTGCGCTGGCTGCTGCCGTGCTGTTAAGCGCTTGCGCAGCGCCAAACAAGAACATGTATGGCTGGGGTAGCTACCAGCAGCAGGTGTATGAACACTTCAAGGGTGACGGCAAAGGCCCACAAGACCAGCTCGCCGCCCTGGAGCAGGATATGCAGACCATGCGTGCCAAGGGTCAGGCCATACCGCCTGGCTACCACGCCCACCTGGCTCTGCTCTACGGTGAACTGGGCCGCGACGCCGAGATGCAGCAGCATCTGGCAGAAGAAAAGGCGCTGTTTCCGGAATCCACGACCTTCATGGACTTCCTGCTTAGCAAAACCAAGAAGAACAAGGGAGCAAGCTGATGAACTTCTCGGCATTCAAAGGGCTGGTTGCGGCCATCTTTCTGGCCGTGCTGGCCACCGGTTGCGCGACCGCACCCAAGTCTTATGACTATTCGGCTTTCAAGCAAAGCCGTCCCAAGTCCATCGTGGTACTGCCACCGCTCAATAGCTCACCGGATGTAAAAGCAAGCTACAGCATGCTGGCCCAGGTCAGCTACCCACTCGCGGAGTCGGGTTACTACGTGCTGCCTGTCGCTTTGGTTGATGCGGCATTCAAGGAAAACGGCCTGAGCAACGCGGCCGATATCCACGCGGTTTCCACCAACAAGCTGCAGGAAATCTTCGGGGCGGATTCTGCGCTCTACGTGGAAGTGAAGCAGTACGGCACCAGTTACAAGATCATCAGCAGCGAAACCCTGGTGGTGGCGGAAGCCAAACTGGTCGATCTGAAGACAGGCCAGACGCTCTGGACCGGCAGTGCACGTGCATCCAGCGAAGAGAACAACAATAACAACAACGGTATCGCCGGCATGCTGATCAGCGCTTTGATCAATCAGATTGCCAGCAACCTCTCCGACAAGTCTCACAATTATGCCGGCATCGCCAGCCAACGCCTGCTGACGGCGGGTGGTGGCAACGGGCGCCTTCTGTACGGCCCACGCTCGCCGAACTACGGCAAGGACTGAGTTCCATCCAAGCTGGTTCGAACCAAAAAACGCCACAAGCATTGCCTTGTGGCGTTTTTTTATCATTGTCTTTCCACTCATCCCGGCTGGCGACAGACCGTCGCAAGCAAATCCCCGGCACTGATCGAACTGAGTAAGATTCCGGTTTTTCCGACCCAGGGGTTTTCAATGAATCTGTCCCGCATCGCCATTGCCTTGGCGGGTCTGCTCGCAGTCCATTCGGTCTCTGCCGACAGCAACGGCTACTTTCGCTTTCCCGCCCTGCATGACGATACAGTGGTGTTCACTGCCGAAGGCGATCTTTGGGTTAGCGGCACCAATGGTGGTACGGCTCGGCGCCTGACCTCCCATCAGGCAGAAGAAACCCGCCCGGCAATCTCGCCCGACGGCAAGTGGGTGGCCTTCTCGGCCAACTACGAAGGTGCAACCGAAGTCTACGTCATGCCCCTGGCCGGCGGCCTGCCCAAGCGGGTCAGCTTTGAGAATACCCGTGCATTTGCGCTCGGTTGGACCCCGCAGGGTGAAGTTCTGTTCAGTGCGCAGCACAGCAGCGGCCCCAACTCGCTGCGCATGGTCGCTGCGGTCGATCCGGCCACCTTGGCCAAGCGCGTCTTTCCGCTGGCCGATGCCAACGATGCCGTACTCGACGAGCGCGGCGAGAATCTCTATTTCATCCGCTTTGGGCTTGCCACCACCAACGACAACGCCAGGCACTACCGGGGCGGGGCACTCGCCCAGTTGTGGCGATATAAGCTGAAGTCCGGGGCCGAAGCCGAACGTATCGGTCCCAAGGACGCCAATCTGCGACGCCCCATGTGGTGGAATGGTCGTCTGATCGTGATCAGCGACGCGGACGGGCGGGATAATCTATGGAGCCTCAAGCCCGATGGCAGCGATGCCCGGCAACTCACCCGCCAGACCGGCTTCGATATCCGCTCCGCCAGCTTGAGCCAGGGCAAGGTCGCCTACCAGCTTGGCGCAGACCTGCATGTCCTGGACCTGTCTACGCAGAACGACAAGACGCTGGATATCAGCCTGACATCCGACTTTGACCAGCAGCGTGTGCGCTGGCTGGACAAGCCCTTGCGCTACTTGAGCAGCAGCCAGTTCTCAGCCAACGGCGAGCGCGTTGCCATTACCGCGCGCGGGCAGGTAACGCTGGCTGGCGTAGGGCCCATCCGTCGCATTGACATTGCCCAGCCGGCAGGAAGCCGCTTGCGCTCAGCGACCGTGAGCACGGACGGAAAATGGGTCTACGCGATCTGCGACGCCACTGGCGAGCAGGAAATCTGGCGTTTCCCTGCGGACGGGAGCGAAGGCGGCAAGGCCCTGACTCACGACGGCAATACCCAGCGCTGGAGTGTGCTGCCCTCGCCCGATGGCAAGTGGCTGGCGCACAGCGACAAACGCGGTCGCTTGTGGTTGCTTGAGCTGGCTACAGGTCGCAATGAGGTGATAGACGATGGCGGACCGGCGGGCAGCGAGGAATACGATGCACTGACCTGGTCTCCCGACAGCCGGGCGATTGCCCTGGTCAGGCAAGCCAGCGCCAGGCAACTCGCACAGATCGGGCTTTACTCACTCGACAGCAAACGCACGGCTTGGCTCACCAGCGACAAGTATCAATCCAGCTCGCCGGCTTTCAGCCCGGATGGCAAGTGGTTGTGGTTCCTGTCCGAGCGTAATTTCCAGGCCCCCACCGGTGGCCCGTGGGGTGACCGCAATACCGGCGCCCAATTTGAACGTCGTAGCAAGGTATACGCGCTGGCCTTGCAGCCCGGCAGCCGCTTCCCTTTCCAGCCGGCTGACGAGCTGCAGGCCGTCAAATCTGGTGATGACAAGCCCGAGGCAAAGTCTGAGGAGAAGAAGGGCGACAAGAAGGAAGAAAAGAAAGACGACAAGAAGGCCAAGCTTCCCGCCATTGTCCTCGATGGTCTGGCCGACCGCTTGTTCGAAGTACCGGGTATCGCGGGTAGCTTCCGTGACCTCGACAGCGACGGCAAGCGTCTTTACCTGCTGGAACGCGAAGGCGGCAAGAATGATCTGAAGACGCTGGCCATCGAGAACACGACGCCCAAGCTCGAACTGTTCGCCAGCGATGTCAATCAGTTCGCCCTGTCGCAAGATGGCAAGAAGCTGTTCTATCGCAAGGCAGGCAGCAACGGTGGCGAGATGCTGATCGTGGAGGCCGGCGCCAAGGCCCCGAACGATCTTTCCAAAGCCGCGGTACGGATTGGCGACTGGAATCTGCGCGTATCGCCGCGGGAGGAGTGGCGGCAGATGTTTGTCGATGCCTGGCGCATGCATCGCGACTCGCTCTACGACCGCAATATGCGTGGCGTGGACTGGAAGGCCGTACGTCAGCACTACGCACCACTGGTAGAGCGCGTGACCGATCGCCACGAGCTGGACGATGTGCTGGGCCAGATGGTGGCGGAAGTGGGTTCGCTGCACTCCCAGATCGCGGCTGGCGATATACGTCGCGCTGGTGACAGCGTCATGGCCGCGGGCCTTGGCGCAGAGTTGCAACGTGTTGCTGCGGGCTGGAAAGTGGTACAGGTCTATCGCACGGAGCGCGAACTGCCCAACGAGCGCCCTCCTCTGCAGGCGCCGGGCGTCGATGTGCGGGAAGGTGATGTCATCACGGCGGTCAATGGTCGTAGTACGCTGGAAGCGCGCGATATCTCCGACCTGCTGGCAAACCAGGCCGGCCAGCAAACCCTGCTGGAAGTGAAGCGCGGCGATGCGCCGGTTCGGCGCGTCGTAGTCGTTCCTGTCAATGCCCAGCAGCAAGCCGCGTTGCGATATACCGACTGGGAGCAGAGCCGGAAAGAGGCCGTAGAGAAAGCGGGTAAGGGTCGCCTCGGCTACCTGCACCTGCGTGCCATGGGCGGCAACGATATGGCGAGCTTCGTGCGTGAGTTCTATGGCCAATATGATCGCGATGGCCTGATCATCGACGTACGCCGCAATAATGGCGGCAATATCGACAGCTGGATCATCGAGAAGCTGCTGCGTCGCGTGTGGGCTTTCTGGGGACCACCGTCGGGTAACCCCTATGCGAATATGCAGCAAACCTTCCGTGGCCATCTGGTCGTACTGACGGACGCCCTGACCTACTCGGACGGTGAAACCTTCGCCGCCGGCATCAAGGCACTCAAGCTGGGGCCGGTGATCGGCAACCGTACCGCTGGTGCGGGCGTCTGGCTGTCGGACCGTAACAACCTGGTCGACGATGGCCGGGCACGGGTGGCCGAGAACCCTCAGTTTGGCGTCAATGGCAGCTGGTTGATCGAAGGGGTTGGGGTGGTACCGGATATCGAAGTAGACAATCCGCCGCATGCCACCTTCCTGGGGCAGGACAAGCAACTGGAAACGGCCATTGACTGGCTGCAACAGAAACTGGCGACCGAACCGGTATCCCCTCTGAAGCCTGGTGCGATCCCACCCCTGAAATAGTCGAATATCGACCAAAAGACTGACGCCACCGCCGCCTGAAACGGCGGTGGCGTTTTATCATGTCGCCTTTGCATGTACCGGGAAGCCACCATGACTGAACCTTGCCGTTGCAGCTGGGCGAACCCCAGAAACCCCCGCTATCTGGCCTATCACGATGAAGAATGGGGCGTCCCCTGTCATGATGATGCCGCTTTGTTTGAAATGCTGAACCTGGAAGGCGCCCAGGCGGGCCTGAGCTGGGAAACCATACTCAACAAGCGGGAGTCGTATCGGGTCGCGTTCGACGATTGGGATGTCGAGAAGATCGCACGCTACGATGCCAACAAGACAGCCAGCCTGCTTGCCGACCCGGGCATCGTCCGCAACCGGCTGAAGGTCGCTGCGACCATCAGCAATGCGCAAGCCTATCTGCGCCTGCGAGATGCCGGGCAGACACTGGATGCGCTGCTATGGGCTTATGTTGACGGCAAGCCGCTTCAAAACGCCCGCGCCGGTACTCAACCTGCTGTCGCCAAGACGGTGCTGTCCGACCGCATCTCCAAGGATCTTGGCAAGCTTGGCTTCAAGTTTGTCGGTTCAACCATCATCTACGCCTATATGCAGGCCGCCGGCCTGGTCAATGACCATGCGGTGGACTGCTTTCGCCATGACATCGTGAAGGAACTAAGCTGATGAGCACCCTGCTCGAACACATTGAAGTCGAAACCAAGCCGCAACCCGAGTGGACCGTCATCTGGATGCACGGCCTTGGGGCTGACGGTAATGACTTCGTGCCCGTCGTACCAGAGCTGGGCCTGGGCAACGTTCCTGGCGTCCGCTTCATCTTCCCGCACGCGCCGATGATTCCAGTGACCTGCAACAATGGTTATGTCATGCGGGCCTGGTACGACATCCTGGAAATCGGCAGTATCAACCGGCGTGTTGACGAGGCCGGTATCCGGCTGAATAGAACCGCTATCCAGGCTTTCATCGCGCGCGAGAACGACCGGGGCATTCCTGGTGAGCGCATCATCCTGGCCGGGTTTTCACAAGGAGGCGCCATGGCCTACAGCGCCGGCCTGACCCATCCTGACAAGCTCGGGGGCATCATTGCCCTGTCTACCTATCTGCCCTCGCAGGCCCTGATTGAAGCCGAAGCCAGCGCCGCCAACGCCAGCACACCGATATTCGCTGCACATGGCATTCAGGACCCCGTCGTCCCTTATGCGCTCGGAGAGGCGGCTGCCAAATGGGCAAGCGAGCATGGTCACCCTCTGCTGTGGCAAAGCTACCGCATGCCCCATTCAGTCTGCATGGAGGAAATCGAGGCCATCGGGCTCTGGATCAAGGAGCGCATCGGCGCCTGAGCCAGTCGTTACGAGCAGCATAAAAAAGCCGACGATCGACGTCGGCTTTTATGTTTTAGCCATCGCGGCGCAGCAGCTCTACGATCGTCCAGATCCAGTCAGGCCCCTTCTCCAGCGTTTCACCTATCCGTACCATGAACGACTTGTCTCGCGCCAGCACCTGGTACAGACGACCTGGTGCATAGTCCGCCGAGTGGAGCAGCAGGCTGTTGGCGCGACGGCCTTCCCCGAAATAGGGAATGTAGAGGCCATTCTTGCGCATCACGAGGCCAATGGTGTCCACGCCCTCCACCGCCATGGGAGCGTGGCGATCTTCCTCCAGCGATTTCATGCTGGCAGCCACAGGCGTACTGGTCAGTATCTGAACGCCGGCGTATAGCTGATCGGCATTGATGCGATTGAGCCGGCGAATGACAGCAATCTGCCAGTTTTCCGACTCCTGGTTGCGCAAGGCCAGCAACACACCCAACCGGACCCAATCGTGTCCCTCCACCGGCAGTACCGCGCCAAAGCCGCCAGCCGACTGGTTCTCCACTACCCATTCATCGTGCTCGATGGTCTTGGCCTTGTTGGCATAGGCATGGTTACGTGCCTGAGCCTGGGCAAGCTTGTGCTTGGTTCGATCTGTCACATAGCCATAGAGCTTCATGTCCATGACTTCATCATTGTCGGGTGCCGTACGAGCGGAGGCGCGCAGCATCGCCCGTTCGTCATCAAAGCGCACGGCCGAAAAGATGGCAGTCAGGCTGGAAGTAATCTGGATCAGCTTGCTGACTTTGGTCCGCTCGCTACGGCTGGATTGCTGATTGCGCTCCCTGGACCACAGGATTTCCAGCTGACGCAGGAAGTCCAGGCAGGCCGGCATACGGGCGTCGTCGCCCAGGCCAAGACGCGCCGGGGTATCGCCAGCCTCAAGCTGGCTGATGATCCTGCCCATCTCGGCCAGCAGGTCACCTACGCCCCAGAAGCGCATCATGTCGCCTTCCACGGCTTCATGAATCTTGTTGGGTCCAGTTGGTTCGGCCAGGTTGACGCAAAACTGGTGTATGCCGTCGCGATATTTACGTTCAATCTGGACCTGACGAGACCAACCGATCAGCCATCGGTCCGCCCAGTCATACTGGCGCAGGTTAAAGTTGCCATTGTTGAGCGTGGCCAGCATCTGGATACGGATGAACTCATCGGCACAGGAAGTAGGCTGCGGATCGAGTTCGGCATAGAGCGGGAAAGCCTGACTATCGATGCCGCTGACTTCCGCCAGCCGATAGAGCTGGTTGGCCGCCGCCCACAAGGTGGCAGGCGGGTTCTGGAAGCGGAAATAGTGCCATTTGACCTGGATGCCAACATAGTGGGTAGCGCGGGCCAGCATCAACGCCGTTGCCTGCTGGAAACCGGCCTCTTCTTCCGGCTTGGGGTCTTCCAGCCGGACAAAGGGATGGTAGGCCGCCAGCATGGCTCTGGCGAAGCCGACAATGTCATTCCAGAGCTTTTCCTCGATCGCCTTGCCAGCGCGAGGATTCTGGATGTACTGCTGCCGTACCTGATCGAAGGTGGACTGTATCTTCTCGTCGATAACAAACAGCGCCTGCAGCGTAGAAAGGCTCAACGGCCTGCGCTCCAGGGATTTGATCGCCAACTCGTGGACGACTGCCAGTTGACCGGCAATATCCTCCTGCTTGACTTCGCGCATCCATTGCGCAGCGGCTTTGGCATCTGCCAGCGGGTCGACATCCCGCTTGACCATGCCCGTCAGGGATCCAAACAGACTACGCATCAGCTCGCCACCGGTATTGTCGTCAGCAGCCAGCCCTCGGCCTGCTGACCATCTTCGAAGACCTGTACATCGCTATCGACAAACAGGCGGGCCAACCATGTGGCCCAGGTTGTCCATTGATCCGTCGTCACAACGGCGATACGGCCAAAGTCAGCCGCATGCTCGCGGGAGAAACGTATTTCCTCCCAGACGACATCGAGCGTGTAACTCAACATCTCGGTCAGATCGAGCATCAGGTTCGGTCGCCCATGAAACTTCAGCTCATAAAGGACGTTCTCTTCGAACTCTCGATAATCCGCCAAGGTGAACTCGCCAGCTACCGTGGCAAGTACGCAATGCGCCTTGTGTTCAATCGCTATCATCACAGCATCCCTCTTGTTGCGGTGCATGCTTTTGGGCCAACGGGCCCTGACGCCGAAACGGCATCGCGCGCATATAGGCAGTCGCTATGACTTTGTTATAGCCAAGCCGTTCGGTCGCATTCCAGAATTCCTCGGGCGAGTGCCGATATACGCATCCAGCCAAGCGACGAATGGCGAAGATTAATACCACATCGCAGCCTGTACGTGCCAGTTGCGGCCTAAAAGGGGCATGTTCAGGCAACAACCCGTCTCGTTGTATCGCATGCCGGGCGACAGGGAGCTACCGGATCAAGGTACCCACCCTTCCCAATGCCGGCCAACTCATCCAGACAACAAAGGCACGCCCCGCCAGGTGATCGTCCGGCACGAAGCCCCAGTAACGGCTGTCACTGCTGCCATCGCGGTTGTCCCCCATCACCAGATAGCGGCCGGCTGGTATCGTGCATTGGAAGCCGGCAGGCTCGTACTGGCAGTGCTGCCGGAAAGGAAAGCTGTCTTGCAATGCAGGATCAAGCAGAGCGGGGTCCAGTGCGGGCTTATCCGGCTCGTCCAGCGTCAGATAGGACTTGCCAGCCAGATGCTCCTGCCATTGCCTCGCGATGCCGTCAGCTCCCTGCTCCCGCCGATAGCGATAGGTGCCTGCAGCCGCGCGCGTGACCAACTGACCATTGATGATCAGTTGCTTGTCGCGATAGATCACCTTATCGCCAGGCAGGCCGATCATGCGCTTGATGAGGGTGGTCTTCGTATCCTGAGGATGCCGGAATACCACGACATCGCCTCGCTGCGGCTTGCCGGTGCCCAAAACGGGTAGGTGAAGGAAAGGCAGTCGCAAGCCATACGCCAGCTTGTTGACCAGGATGAAGTCGCCGACCACGAGACCAGGTCGCATGGAGCTTGAGGGTATCTGCATGGGCTCGACCAAAAAGGTCTTGCCCAAGCCAATCAGCGCCAGCAGCAGTGCATTGCCATAGGCAAAGGCAGCCCAGGCCGGTAGCGGCCGCTTGTTACCCTTTGCACGGTAGCCTCGCAGCTTTGCCACGAATACCAGACATGCCGGAGCAAGCATGACGGGGAGAAACACATCGCTGGGATTCATCACCGACGACAGAACGCCCCAAGTGCCAATCAATATCAGGAAGTAACCCCAAAGCGCCTTCTCGCCGATTCCATCTACGTCGAAACTCGCTGCAGTGGTTCGCCTCGCATGCCAGATGAGGATAGGGCCGCCAACCAGGGCGACGAAAGCAAGTACGGTCCAATTCATGTGTCACTTCCTCAAAGATCGGGAGATCGATCAATGGGAGGTTACGGAGATGGCGACGAGCCGGCGCTCAGTGTGCGATCAGCGACGATGTGGGTGGGATAAAGGACGATAAGCAGCGGGAAAGCCAGAGAAACTACAGTCGCTCAAGAACGACGAAAGCGACCACCGAACTGCGCTCATCGCTCAGGGACAGATGCACCCCCACGATGCCATGCTGCTCCAGCAGCGCGCTGATCTGGGCATTGAAGACCAGGCCAGGACGGCCTGCCGCATCGTGGGTAATGCTCATGCCTGCCAGTGTGACCGGAGGACGGATGCCGGTACCCAAGGCTTTGGAAAAGGCTTCCTTTGCCGCCCAGCGCTTGGCGAGAAAGCGGGCCGGATCGCTGGTAGCTGCAAACTCAGGTAGCTCCTGGACGGACAGCAGACGCAAGAGGAAGCGCTGGCCATGCCGCTGATAGGCTTCGGCCATCCGGGGAATGTCGATCAGATCGGTGCCAATACCAAAGATCATGTTGAAGTAGCCGATTCAGAGCTTGTGCAGGTCGCGCAATATCTTGCGGGTATGCAAGGGCGTGTCACCCAGCAGGCCTGCGAGCAGGATGCGCATCAATTGCTTGGCCTGCAGACATGTCTGGGCCTGGCTGTAATCCGAAACCGCCATGCCGAGGAGGCTGCGGCCACTGAGCTTGACACCTTGCTCCTGAGGGCTTCCGGAGCTAGGCAGGATACCGCGACCGTGGAAATAGCAATATTCCCCCTCCGCTGTCACCGCCCGTCCCTGCGCATCCTTTTCAAGCGCGAAACCGTACCCGAGCTCCATCAGCAGCGACAGCTCGAAGCTACGCAGTATGGGTTCGACTTCTACCGGCTTGGCCGACAAAGCCCGCATTGCACGGCCATAAGCATCGAACAAACCCGGCACCGGATCTTCTCGTGGCAATAGCTTGAGCAGCAGTTCGTTCAGGTAGAAACCGCAGATCAATGGTAAGCCCGCCAACTGGGGCACCCCACCCTGCCATTCGGCCGCATGCAGGGTCTTGAGATCACCGGAACCAAACCAGGACAGGGTCAAAGGCTGGAATGCCAGCAAGTTACCCCGCAGGCTGGACGTGGGCCTGCGCGCGCCGCGGGCAACCAGGGCCTGCCTGCCCTGGCCCCGGCTGAGCACCTCGATAATGAGGCTGGTTTCCTTGTAGGGGTAGCTATGCAGCAACCAGGCAGGTGCTGCTTCAACACGCTGCTTGCTGCGCGCAAAAGTCGCGACCATGGGTGAGGCCGCCTTTAGCGCAAACGACGGGGTGCGCGGCTAAGGCACCGAAGACCCGGCATCATTCGTAGCCGAATTGTCTGACCAGGCGAGTATCGTCCGCCCAGCCGCTCTTCACCTTGACGAAGACCTCAAGGTACACGCGGCAGTCGAACATCTTCTCCATATCCGTGCGGGCTTGGGTGGAGATTTCCTTGAGCTTCTCGCCTTCGTGACCAATGATGATGGCCTTCTGTGCATCGCGATCCACCAGGATGGAAGCGAAAATACGGCGCAGATTGCCCTCTTCCTCGTATTTCTCGATCTCTACCGTGGTGGAGTAAGGCAACTCATCGCCCACCAGGCGGAAAATCTTCTCGCGGATCAATTCAGACGCCAGGAAACGCTCGCTGCGGTCCGTGACCTGATCTTCTTCATACATCGGCTCACCTTCAGGCAACAAAGGCTTCACCGCATCGATCAGGACATCCACCTTCATGATCTTCTTGGCGGACACCGGCACGATGGCGTGGAAAGGGAATTGCGCCGCCATGCGCTGGATAAAGGGCAGCAGCTGGTTCTTGTCCTTGAGCAGATCGGCCTTGTTCAGTACCAGAATCACCGGGCGATGCTTCGGTAGGAGCTTGATGACCTGCAGATCCCGGTCATCGAATTTGCTGGCTTCAATGACGAAGAGCACTACGTCGACGTCGGACAAGGTCGTGGTCACACCACGGTTCATTGCCTCATTCAACGCACTCTTGTACTTGGTCTGAAAGCCCGGGGTGTCCACAAAGATGAACTGGGCATCCGCATCGGTCCGGATACCGGTGATGCGATGCCGGGTTGTCTGAGCCTTGCGGGAGACAATGCTGATCTTCTGGCCGATAAGGCGGTTGAGCAAGGTCGACTTGCCGACGTTGGGACGGCCTACGATGGCGATAAAGCCAGTGCGGAAACTTGCTTCAGTCATGGCTTGTTCGCTTTCTTGATAGTCGGCAGTGCATCCAGGGCACTGGTGGCGGCATTCTGCTCGGCAGCTCGCCGGCTTGCACCGGCACCCTGGGTTGCCAGGTCGAGCTCGGCCACGCGGCACTCCACGACAAAATGTTGATCATGGGCCTCACCCTGCTGGCTCACGATTCTGTATTGCGGCAAGCCCAGGCGGCGAGCCTGCAACCACTCCTGAAGCTTGGTCTTGCTGTCCTTGCCATGAGTCTCCGGATCAATCGCTGCGATCTTGGGTGCGATCAGCCGCTCGACAGTACGGCTTGCCGCAACGAAATCTGCATCGAGACAAACGGCTGCAAAGATCGCCTCAAGCGTATCAGCCAATATAGAGGGGCGCTGATAGCCACCGCTGCGCGCTTCGCCCTCACCCAGAAACAGGTAATCACTCAGGCGCAGGCTTTGAGCAAGCTCGGCCAGCGTCTCTTTCTTAACCAGGCTGGCACGCAGACGTGACAGCTCGCCCTCGCTACGGTCCGGAAAAGCGTCAAACAGCAATCTCGCCACCGAGGCGTTGAGGATGCTGTCCCCCAAAAATTCAAGGCGCTCGTTATGCGGTACACCGTAGCTGCGATGGGTCAATGCCTGCTTGAGCAGCCCCGGATTGCGAAACGGATAAGCCAAGGCGGCTTCAAGCAAAGATGCATCGCCAGCCACTATTTACCGCCGCCGCGACGTTCTTCCGCATGGAAATCGAACACCAAACTGGCATTGCCCACCAAGGGAACCACAGCCTGATAGCTGGCCGAGATTCTCGTGCCAGATTGATCCTGGATGATATCGAGGTCACCCGCAGTAACAGAGTGGATATTCTCGATATCTGCCCGCTTGACGAACGCTTCGCGAATATCCGAAACCGGTGCTCCAGCCTGATCTCGCACTAGCGCCTTGAGCACACCCTTCACACCAAAGTACTCAGTGTAAACGGGTACCAACTTCAAGCCGAGAATCAAGCCCATGCCGAGGAGGATGGCCCAGGCCAACATATTGATCAGGCTAACGCCACGTTGTTTTTGCATGCTTTCCCCTTTTATCGCGTTGTACACGCAAGCTTAGCTCGCTCGCGCCATTCTAGGTGTGCGGGCGCGCATTGCAAGCCCTGCCCGCCTTATTCAATACGTGTACCAATCCGGCCAAACTCTGGCCAATGGCCCCAGCCCGGCCAGCTCATCCAGATCATGAAGGCCTTGCCCGCCAGGTGGTTGTCCGGGACGAAGCCCCAGTAACGACCATCATTGCTGTTGTCGCGATTATCACCCAGCATCAGGTACTGGCCTTGCGGCACATCGCAGACAAAACCACTGTCATCGTACTTGCAGTTATCGGCATACGGGAAGCTGTCCACGTTAGCCACATTGAGCGTCGGTACACCAGATACATTCAAGGTCTTATGCACCTTGCCGGCAAAGGACTCTTGCATGACTACCGCCACCGTATCACCGCCCTGCGATTCACGATCACGATAGCTATAGTCACCGATCAGCTTGCTATCGATACGCAGACCGTTGATCGTCAACAGCTTGTTACGGTATTCAACCTTGTCACCCGGCAGGCCGATTACCCGCTTGATGTAGTTGATCTTGGTGTCCTTGGGGAAGCGGAACACGATCACGTCGCCCCGTTCCGGCTTGCCGATAGGAATAACCGGCTCGTTGAGGAATGGAATACGAATGCCGTAGGCGGATTTGTTGATGAGGATGAAGTCACCGACGATCAGTCCGGGGCGCATCGAGCTGGAAGGGATTTGCATAGGCTCGATTACGAAAGTCTTGCCCAGGCCAATCAGCGCCAGGACCAAAGCATTCGAGAACCCGAACGCCGCCCAGCTCGGCAGAGGACGCTCATTGCCCTTGGACTTGTAGCCGCGCAACTTGGCGATCAGCGCCAATACCGCTGCCGCCATCATCACCACGAAGAACAGATCGCTCGGGTTGGCGTACATGGACAGTACACCCCAAGCACCAACCAGTACCAGGAAGTAGCCCCACAAAGCGCCTTCGCTCATCTGCTCGGCATCGTAGACCGGTTGGGCGGTGCGATGTGCCCGCCATATCAGGAATGGCCCTGCAATCAGGGCGGCGAAGGCAAGCAGAGTCCAGTTCATGCGGGCTTTCTTGGCTGTTTGGTTTTAGGTATAGGATGTCAATCAAACAGGCCATGGCGGGATCCGCCGCCATAGCCCTGGGCTTACTTGTCGCTTACCTGCAGGATGGCAAGGAATGCCTCTTGTGGAATCTCGACGTTACCCACTTGTTTCATGCGCTTCTTGCCGGCCTTCTGCTTGTCCAGCAGCTTGCGCTTACGGGAAATATCGCCACCGTAACACTTTGCCAGCACGTCCTTGCGCATCGCCTTGACGGTTTCACGGGCAATGATATGAGCGCCGATCGCGGCCTGGATGGCGATATCGAACATCTGGCGCGGAATCAGTTCACGCATCTTGCTGACCAGTTCGCGGCCACGATAAACGCTGGTGGCACGGTGCACGATCAGGCTCAGGGCATCGACCTTTTCGCTATTCACCAGTACGTCCAGCTTCACCAGGTCATCGGCACGGAATTCCTTGAAATCGTAATCCAGCGAGGCATAGCCGCGCGAAACCGACTTCAGACGATCAAAGAAATCCATCACGACTTCCGCCATGGGCATTTCATAGGTCAACATGACCTGCCGGCCCATGTACTGCATGTTCTTTTGTACGCCACGCTTCTGGTTACAGAGCGTCATGACTGAACCGACGTACTCCTGAGGCATCAGGATCGTCGCAGTAATGATGGGCTCGCGAATCTCTTCGATCTTCGAAAGTTCGGGCAGGCGCGAAGGGTTCTCGATCTCGATCACCTCACCATCCTTCATCAGGATCTGATAGACCACTGTCGGCGCAGTGGTGATGAGATCCATGTCGAATTCGCGCTCCAGGCGCTCCTGGACGATCTCGAGATGCAGCAAACCGAGGAAGCCACAACGGAAACCAAATCCCAGCGCTTGCGACACTTCCGGCTCGAAATGCAGCGAGGCATCGTTGAGCTTCAGCTTCTCGAGGCTATCGCGAAGGGAGTCGTAATCATGGCTTTCCACCGGATACAGACCGGCAAACACCTGCGATTTGACCTCCTTGAAGCCTGGAAGCGGCTGTTCCGCGGCAGGCTTGACCAAGGTGATGGTGTCACCCACCTTGGCACTGGCCAATTCCTTGATACCTGCAATCACAAAGCCCACTTCTCCAGCACGCAACACGTCGCGCTGGACGGATTTGGGTGTAAATACGCCGACCTGCTCGCAAAGATGCTGTGCCTTGGTGGACATGAACAACAACTTGTCCTTGGGCTTGACCTCGCCGTCAACGACGCGCACCAGCATGACAACGCCGACATAGTTGTCGAACCAGGAGTCGATGATCAGCGCCTTCAGCGGACCGGTCGGATTGCCGCCCGGCGCAGGAATCTTGGCAACGACCGCCTCGAGGATATCCTCGATGCCGATGCCATTCTTCGCAGAAGCACGGACTGCATCGGTGGCTTCGATACCAACGATATCTTCAATTTCTTCGATGACGCGCTCTGGCTCCGCCGCTGGCAGGTCAATCTTGTTGAGTACTGCCACGACCTCGACGCCTTGTTCCAGCGCGGTGTAGCAGTTGGCGACCGTTTGGGCCTCCACGCCTTGGGACGCATCGACGACCAGCAAGGCACCCTCACAGGCGGCCAGGCTTCGGCTGACTTCGTAGCTGAAGTCGACGTGACCGGGCGTATCGATCAGGTTCAGGTTATAGACTTGACCATCTCGCGCCTTGTAATGCAGGGCGGCGGTTTGCGCCTTGATCGTGATGCCCCGCTCCTTCTCGATGTCCATGGAGTCCAGGACCTGCTCGCTCATTTCGCGCAGCTCCAAGCCTCCGCAGTACTGGATGAACCGGTCGGCCAGGGTGGATTTACCATGGTCAATGTGGGCGATGATCGAGAAATTGCGAATGTGATTCATAGACTTCGGGGCAGACTACCGGAAAACTGCATGAAAAATGGGCACGTTGCTGCGTGCCCACGTTGCTACCAGACAGCCAGACCTTAGCTGGCGACGGCGCGTCCCACAGGGATTTCCCGGGATTTTACCGGATTCGGGCCAGATAAGCATCCAGCGCGCGGCGATTGAGATGGTAGAAGCAGATGATCTCATCGCCATCCCCCGCCAGCACTGGCACCATTTCATTGTATTTGCGCTCGATGACGTCATCATCGTCGATATCGAGCCAGATCACGTCAAGGTTGAGGTCCGGCGCCAGCAGACGCAACTCCTCCCGCATCTGCTGGCAAAGGCTGCAATACTCTCGACCATAGAGCGTCAGCAGTACCCGTTCACTCATCCGACTTGTCGCCCTTTTCCGGCAGCTTCAAGCTGATGAACAAGGATGCCTCGCCACGACGGATACGCAAGGGCACCGACGTACCTGGCTTGGCCTTGACCAGAGCCTCATCCAGCTGGGCAAAGGACTTGATGTCCTCACCGCCAATGCCGACGATAACATCGCCCTGCTGGATACCTGCACCGGCGGCCGCGCCTTGTGCTCGGGCAACCTGCAGACCAAACTTGATACCCAGTTGCTTGAGTGCTCGCGCATCCAGCTCGCGAACCGTCAGACCTGACTTGTTGACGCCGGTCTCGATCTTCTGGTCACGTTTGAGCTCACGCTGGGCTGAGCGACCATCGGCAGCCTGATCGAGTTCGGCCACGGTGATATTCAAGGTCTTCACTGCCTTGTCGCGCCAGATTTCCACCGGAACACTGCTGCCGGGCTTGGTGCCGCCGACAATGCGCGGCAGATCGGAAGACTCACCCACCTCGGTGCCGTTGAATTTCAGGATCACATCGCCCGCACGCAGGCCCGCCTTGGCCGCTGGCGCATCGGCTTCCACGTTGCTCACCAGCGCACCCTTCTTGGATTTCAGGCCGAAGTCACGGGTGAGGTCATCGTTCAACCCCTGGATGCCGACGCCAATGCGACCACGCACCACCTTGCCCTTGCTCTTGAGCTGTTCCGATATCTGGATCGCGGTGTCGATCGGGATCGCAAAAGACAGGCCCATATAGCCACCAGAGCGACTAAATATCTGCGAATTGATGCCGACCACCTCGCCACGGACATTAAACAGCGGGCCGCCGGAGTTGCCAGGGTTCACCGCTGCGTCCGTCTGGATGAACGGCACGAAGTTTTCATCCGGCAGGTTGCGCCCCTTGGCGCTGACGATGCCGGCAGTAACGCTGTTATCGAGGCCAAACGGCGAGCCGATCGCGACGACCCATTCGCCGACCTTCAGTTTCTCGCTGGAACCCAGGTCTACCGTAGGCAAACCCTTTGCTTCGATCTTCAACAACGCCACATCGGTACGGGCATCCGCGCCGATAATCTTGGCCTTGAACTCACGCTTGTCGATCAACTTGACCGTGATTTCATCCGCATCGGCAACGACGTGGGCATTGGTCAGGACATAGCCATCGGCATCAATGATGAATCCGGAACCCAGCGACTGGGCTTTTTCTTCCCGTGGCTGACTAGGCTGCTGGCCACGCGGTACAGGCAGACCGAAACGACGGAAGAATTCGAATGGATCGTCTTCGCCAAAATCCGGAGCTTGATTGCGATTGGCCTTGATGGTCTGCGTGGTGCTGATATTCACCACCGCACGCCCTTCGCGCTCAACCAGTGCGCTGAAATCCGGCAAGCCGGCCACCAGTGGAGCGGCCGTAGCAGCAACAGCGGGAACGACGGCCACCGGCTTGGCGGAGGCCTCGGCATTGGCGGCTTCGGTGCAGGCGGTCAAGCCGCCGGCAAACAACAAAGCGGTCAACAGGCTATGTTTCATACGAGCTATCCTTTTTGTCGTTGACAGTCTGGAACGGGATTTGATTCGAAGATAAGGCCTGACCGGCCATTTTCAAACAACAGGGACTTCGATGGCGCAGCCGGAGCCGAGTTCCATCGCGTTTATTTCCATTTGTTTCAGCCGATACATGACCGCGGAAATGAATATTCAGCGCGGAGAGAACGATTGGGTGAACAATTGAACGGTACGCAGGGGTACCTCGCCCAAGGCGGTAATCCGCCACCCATCAGCTTGCCGTGAGAAGAAACTGATGTTCGATGAGCCTTGCGCCAAAGGCAGAGTAACCGGTCCATTGCCGGCGGGTTCAATAAAGATCGAGACCGTGACCATGCCATCACTGTAGAGATAGTGCAGCACCGGCAAGCGCTTGCCCGGCAACTGGCTGCGGGTTTCCTTGACCAGCCTGAAACCGTTGGGCAGGTTGCTGGTATCAAACTGGGCGAGATCGCTGCTCGCCGATGGTGAAGGCGGCGTACTGCGGGCAGGCGTATCAGCCGGCAGTGCCTTGCTGGCCAATACGGACTTCAATGCCCGCTTGTCGATCTGTCCACCTATCTCCAGCTGGGTAAAGGAGAACTGCTCCAACTGCCCGCCCCCATCAGGGCTATACATGGTGCTCTTGAGCATCAGGCCGGAGTTGGGCTCTACACAAAGCTTATGCGGGTTACGCAGCTTGTCCTTGGGCTCCAGCAATACCGACTGACAATCATAGCCGGCCACACGCTCGGTGCTGAGGCGTTTGAAGCTGTAATTGCCCAGCACATCAACGATCTGGTCGGGAATCACGCCGGGGAAGAACTTGTTGGCTGCCCGCCGGTCGAGCGCCATGGGCTTGACGCTGGGCATGTAGCCAATGATCTGATCATTGTTGCGAACGAATTCGCGCGGCACGCCATCGAGTGACTCGCGGCGCTCCTGCTCTCCAGCAGCATCAAAAACGTGCACCAGCCGGAAGGTCTCCATCAAGTCAGTGTGCTGATAGAGATAGACGCCGCTGTAGTTGAGGACCCGGGCCGCCGCCCCCATTTTCTTGAGCAGATTGGCGGATTCGGTGGTCGTAAGCAACTCTGCTGCTTGCGCAGAAACAGCAAGCAGCAGGCCGCACAGACCAAAGCGCAGTGTCATGACAGGCTTCGAATATTGCAAAATGGTCGCTGCGATTCGGATGGGTTAACGGCGAACAACGGCACGCTCTGCCTCTGCACCAGTCAGTATGACAGCCCGATGGTTAAAGCCGGGGTTGCCCAACATGGTCTGGTGCGCCACCAGATACGGATTGAGATCATCCGCAACCGGTTGAGCGGCCTGATTTGCCGCTACAGGCAGACTGCTGGCAGTCGCCAGCTGGGACGGCGTCACGACGCTGGAGCCCGGCATACTGCCGGCAACATACCACGCGGTGGCGCTGACCAGGACGACTGATGCCGCCATGGACATGGCAACCCAACGCTTACCCGGCACAAAGCCACGTCGTCGCAAGGCATTGGGCGCCAGGATGGCGGGCTCGGCATCAAGACGTGCCGAAAAATTGGCCATGAAGTCATCGGACAGGACTGCCCGCTGATTCATGGCATCACCGATCAGATGATAGTCACGCCAAGAGGAGGATGCTTCATCCTGATCCATCGCTGCGATCAGTTTTTCCAGCTCGTGGTCATCCCACTCGCCATCCATCAAGGCTGAGAGTTTTTCCTGCATTTTCTGCACCTGTCTACCCTGGAGGTTTATTACCAACGCCGGTCTTTGCCAGCTGACTCGATCATCGGACGGAGCCGCGTGGCAATCGCCTCGCGTGCGCGGAATATCCGCGACCGTACCGTACCTATCGGGCAATTCATTACTGCTGCAATATCTTCATACGACAGCCCTTCCATTTCACGCAAGGTAATTGCTGTACGCAATTCCTCCGGCAGGGCTTCCACCGCCTGATTCACCGTTGTCACGATCTGACGGTTCATCAATTCGGTCTCCGGCGTATTCATGTCCGGCAACTGGGAGGCGGTGTCCAGCGTATCGCCATCTTCGTCTTCGTATTCCGTCGACAGCACCGGTCGACGGCCTAGCGAAGCCAGGTAGTTCTTGGCCGTATTGATCGCAATGCGATACAGCCAGGTATAAAAAGCGCTTTCGCCGCGGAAAGCAGGCAGCGCACGGTAAGCCTTGATAAAGGCCTCCTGCGTCACGTCCTCGATTTCGGCCTGATCGCGAATCATCCGGCTGAGCAAACGGCCGATCTTGCGATGGTACTTGGTAACAAGCAGCTCGAAAGCTTTCTTGTCACCGCGCTGTACGCGCAGTACCAATTCCTGGTCGATATCCCGCTCACTCGACATAGTTGCTGTTTTCCCCTCGCTGACGGTCGCGGCCTGCGGCTTTGCCGTCTCTACCGGGGAAACATGCGAGCTAGTCTCGTCATTTTCAAGCTTACGCGCAGATTTACGCGTCGTCTTGGGCTCGATCCCCCAGGCATCAAGCAGGTTTGCGGGCTGAAGTGTAATGGTTTCCATCTTGAATGGGGCCTTTCCGCTATCCCTCCCTTGCGGGCACACAGCAGAGACCTGTCCTGTTTGGAATAAGTTCCAACTATTTCACATCTGAATTTGCGTCGGGCGCTTTGGTATAGTGGCGGCACACGTAACAAGAGTAACCAGAATGCAACACTACGATGTATTGATCCTGGGCAGCGGCCTTGCCGGCATGACGCTGGCACTGCAACTGGCCGACCAGCGCCGTGTGGCACTGGTCACCAAACGCCAGCTTACCGATGGCGCCAGCCAGTGGGCCCAGGGCGGTATCGCCGCCGTACTGGATCAGACCGATAGCATCGCCGAGCATGTCGAAGATACGCAGATCGCAGGCGCGGGATTGTGTGACGAAACCGCGACGCGATTCATCCTTGATCATGCTCGCGAAGCCATCGAATGGCTGATCGAGATGGGCGTTCCCTTTACCCCGGATGCCGGCCACGAAACCGGCTTTCACCTTACCCGGGAAGGCGGGCATTCCCATCGGCGCATCATTCACGCCGCAGATGCCACCGGTGCCGCCGTGGTCGCCACGCTCGCCGCCAGGATCAAGACACACCCGAACATCACCATCCTGGAAGAGCACATCGGCCTAGACCTGATTGTGGGCAAGAAGCTTGGCCAGCCGGATGTAGGCTGCCTGGGGGCCTATGTGTTGAACAAGGCCACCGATCATGTCCAGACCCTGCTGGCAGACCACACTGTGCTGGCCACCGGCGGCGCAGGCAAGGTCTACCTGTACACGACCAATCCCGACACCGCGACCGGCGATGGTATCGCCATGGGCTGGCGTGCGGGTTGCCGGGTGGAGAACATGGAGTTCATCCAGTTCCATCCAACCTGCCTCTATCACCCCCATGCGATGAGCTTCCTGATTTCGGAGGCGGTGCGCGGTGAAGGGGGATTGCTCAAGCTGCCTGATGGCACCCGCTTCATGCCGGAGCATGATGAACGCGCAGAGCTTGCGCCACGGGACATTACGGCCCGCGCTATTGACTTCGAGATGAAGAAATACGGCCTCGATTGCGTCTACCTTGATATCAGCCACCAGCCTGCAGCGTTCATCCGGGAGCACTTTCCGACAATCCACCAGCGCTGCCTTGAGCTTGGCATCGATATCACCCGCCAACCGATCCCCGTAGTCCCGGCTGCGCACTACACCTGTGGCGGTCTGGTCACCGACCTGGCAGGCAGAACTGATGTTGCCAACCTCTTTGCGATCGGTGAAACCGCCTGCACCGGCCTGCACGGCGCCAATCGTCTGGCTAGCAACTCACTGCTGGAGGCGCTGGTACTGGGCAGGACTGCGGCGGAAGCCATTATTGCGGCGCCACCCGCAAAGCGTCTTGACGTGCCGGTCTGGGATGAAAGCCGCGTGGTCGATGCCGATGAGGAAGTCGTGATCGCGCACAACTGGGACGAGCTGCGGCGCTTCATGTGGGACTATGTGGGCATCGTACGTACCGATAAGCGCCTGGAACGAGCGGCCAACCGCATCGCCCTGCTCAAACGGGAAATTGACGAGTTTTACCGCAACTTCAAGGTCAGCAATGACTTGATAGAACTACGTAATCTGGTGGATACCGCAGCGTTGATCGTACGCTCGGCCCAGCAGCGCAAGGAGAGCCGCGGTTTGCACTTCAGTCGAGACTATCCGGACACGCTGCCGCAAGCCCTGCCCACGACACTACCCGCGCGTAGCGACAATTAAGGCGGCTCAGGGCGCGGCCAGTGGCCCGCCCTGCTCTTCGCTGCCTGTCCCCCAGCGTAGCCATACACGCAAGCGACGCAGATCGTCGCGGCTGGCGCTGTCGGGCCAGAGCCGCAAACGCACAAACTGGGCGTCCTCGCTCCGCAGTGGAAGTACCGTTAGCCAGGGCGTGCAATAGATACCCGACTCCTGCGCATACTCCCTGCCCGTCTCTCCTTCACTCAGCCACCAGCGGCCGTCGGGCAGCAGCCTGAGCTGGCGAATTTCCGCACGCTCAGCATGACGCAGATAGTGCCCCAGCAAGCCACACAAGGCCAGGCTGAGGCCTACCTTGCTCCACAGCGGCAGATTGGCCAGCCATGGCATAGGTAGCGCCATCAGGTAGAGCACAACTACGCCGGCACGCTCCCATCGGGAGGCACGTAGCTGCAGCTGTAACGGTGGTGGGGTTTTCATTGGCAATGGATAAAAAACAGAGGCGATCTGGATCGCCCCTGCCCGTTCGTCCCGAAAGGGCTATTCGACCTGAATGCTACCGGCCACCCCAACCACGACCTGGCTATCGCCACCTTCCATCGGCGGTGCTGCGACTTCTGCCGACATCATGGCCTTGGCCGCGTACATGCGGGGACGGGCCATGGGCTGCGGATAACTGCCGCTGGTATTCACGCTGATGTTGACCAGCTTGTAGCCTTTACCGCCCACGCTTTTCTTGACCACATCGGCCCGACCGCGGAAGGCCTTGACGGCTTCATCGATCAGTTCCGTCTCTACCTTTTCCCGGGTGGCCGGTGCAACGCCAAAACTCATGCCATCAAGCTGCATATTGTTTTGCAACTTGCCGATCAACTCGGCGACTGCCTTGAAGTCCGTTGATTCCAGGCGAATATCAGCCCGGCCGCGCCATCCATCCGCCTTGTTTTTGTTGTTGTACACCGGATAGACATTGTTGTTGCCGGAAGACGCCTTCACGCCTGGATAGGCTTTTGCAATCTTCAAGGCATCCGTAGCGGCGCGGTTCAACTTGTCGGATAGCGTTGCCGCACTGGCATCGCTGAACTCGACATACAAGGTGGCCTGCGCAAGATCATTCGGCACATCACGCCGGGCTTCTGCCTGCAGGCTGATCACGTTGTACTGTGGCGCCTCGGCGGCGAAAGCGCTGCCCGCAAGGATTGCGAGCAGGGAGAGACGGGTAAGCTTGTTCATGGGTTTCCTCTCTGGGTTGGAATGGCGCCAGTCTTACGGTGCTGGCCTGAACCCCAAGTGAATCATCAGCGCGATCAATGCAGGCCGTGATCCGTCGTCGGGCTGTTGTGAATATCCTGATCGACACTGTCCATCAATACGGTATGGATTTCGACCTCGAACCAGTCCCAAAAGGTTTTCAGATTACGGCTCTTGGGCCAGAGCTTGCTATCTTGCGCCCAGGACGCCAGTTCCATCTCGAACACCTTGTCGGCCATGTCGTCGATATAGGCGATGCCATCTTCCTGTTCGTTCACTTCCGGAATCATCAGCACGGTGCAGTCGCTGCGTATATCGTCCAGGCTCAGCGTGACCTCGTTGTCGGGGAGGCTATTGAGCCAATCCAGAAATGGCTTCTTGGGTTTGATCACGGCGATCGAACGATCAACAAAATACATAGTGCTCTCCATAATAACGGCCCGACGAGCATAGCATGGCTGCATCAGCCAGCTATGAAGCGCAGGCGCCATCGCATAGAATCAAAGTCATACTCATATGAAGACAGGGATTCCGCATGTTCGACCAACGTACCTCGGGCCGCCGGCTGGTTCGCTGGAAAGCTGCAGTCATCCCCCTCAATCAACCTGATCGCATCATTCAGAGCAGCGCGACGGAAGTGGCACAAAAGGGGATTTCACTGTTCTGCACCGAGCAGCTATTCCCCCATATCACCTATCGCATCATCCTGCAGATTCCGGATGCCATGCACATCAGCGTCTCCTACGTCGAGGTCGAAGGCAAACCGATCTATTCCTCGCTGGTAGGGTCGATGGGTGAGTTCCGTACCGGCATGAAGCTGACCAACGTCAGCAATGACTACCGTACCAAGATGGATGCCCTGTTACGCGGTATGGGCTAGGTCCGGCTGATTGCAGCCTGGCCCAGGTAGTCACCCACCCTTGCCACACAGGCTTCCAGCAATTGCATGAACGCTGTGTATTGCTGTGACTCAACCCGGCCGAGCCGGGCACTCGCCTCCACCTCCTGCGCAAGCTGTACGCCTTGAGAGGAGGCAATCGCACCCAGGCTCCCCTTGAGGGTATGCGCCCACTGGGCCAGCGTCGTCAGGTCCTGGCCTTGCCAAGCCGCTTGCAGGCCGGCGCGTCGATGCGGCCACTCTTCCATAAAGAGCGCCAGGATTTCCTGTAGCAAGCGCTCATTGCCGCCACAGACCTCCAAGGCAAGATCGGGGTCGAACAGCACGGCAGAGCCAGGCACACCCCGTGCATGCCCCAAAGCCGGCATGGCGGACGCTATCTGCTGCAAGCTGGTTCGCAGCTTGTCCAGCGCGATCGGCTTTCCCAGGAAATCATCCATCCCGGCAGCATGACATCGGGCCCTGTCCTCGGGCAGCACGTTGGCCGTCATGGCGACGATGGGGATACGCCGCCCCTCCTCCATGGCGCGTATGGCCTTAGTCGCGGCGAGGCCATCCATCTCCGGCATCTGCATATCCATCAGGATCACGTCGAAGCATTGCGCCCGTGCTTGCGTCACGGCCTCCAGTCCATTCCATGCCGGTACGACCTGATGGCCATCCTGCTCCAGCAAGGCCAGCGCCAGCGCCTGATTCATGGCGTTATCCTCCGCCAACAGTATACGGAGCGGTCTACCGGGGCCTACGACCGGTTGCGATGCCTGCTGGATCTCGGTAGCGGCACGCACAGGGATACGGAAACGAAACCGGCTGCCTATGCCGGGCGTACTCTGGACCAGTAGCTCCCCCTGCATGGCCTCGACCAGCCGCCTGGAGATGGTCAACCCCAGACCAGAGCCACCGTAGCGGCGACTGATACTGTCGTCGCCCTGGGCAAACGGGGCAAAGATGGATGACAACTGGTGCGGCTCGATACCAATGCCGGTATCGCTGACCAGGACATCCAGCAGCTTGCCGTCAGCCAGGCTGGCACTGATGGACACGGCACCATAACGCGTGAATTTGATCGCATTCCCGACCAGATTGAGCAGAACCTGACGCAAACGTCGCTCATCTGCCTCGATATGTCGCGGCAAGCCCGCTGCGAGTTCCAGAGACAAGGACAGGCCTTTTTCCTCGGCGCCGAAACGCAGCAATTCCACCGTGCGCGAGAGCAGAGCATGAAGATCAAATGGCGTGGACTCCAGCGCCAGCTTACCTGCCTCAATACGGGAAAAATCAAGAATGTCATCTACCAGCTGGACCATACCTTCCGAGGAAAAATGGACAATCTCCAGCTGCCGCCGCTGCGCGCCGGCCAGTGATTCCGCACCCAGCAGCAGGCCAGTCATGCCGACGATGGCATTGAGCGGGGTACGGATTTCGTGACTCATATTGGCCAGGAACTGGCTCTTGGCTTGATTGGCGGCCTCGGCTTCCTCTTTGGCCTCTCGCAACTGCCGTTCTATCAGACGACGAAACGACAGGTCATACCAGGCGACCAGCAATAGTTTCCGCTCACCGATGGTGACCGGTGAAACCGTGATCTCGACGAGCAATTCACTCTCGTCAGCGCGGAGAAAAAGCCATTCGAAACGATGCCAACCTCGCCGCATGGCCTGCTCGTAGAGCAAGGCTGCCTGCTGCCTGGATTCGCTACCGTCAGGTTGCCGGAGGGGATAGAAACGGGCCGGGTCCGTATCGATCAGTTGCTTGCGGCTAGGCAGTCGCAGGGCCTGTGCGACCGCCCGGTTGCAATCGACCACATGGCCCAGGGCCAGGTCGTAAAGCAGCAGCGGATTGGCAGCCTGCTCGAACAGGACGCGGAATTTCTGTTCGGACTGCACCCGCTCACTGATGTCCTGGGCGGTCAACAGCATGGCAATGCCGTCCGTTACCGGATCCAGGACCCGGTGCAAGCTATAGGCATACCAACGCGGCTTGGGCCGCATACCGAACTGGCGCTCACCCTGGTCGGCACCAAACTCAAGGGCAGCGCGCCATATCTGCTCCGCCTCCGCCTTGTTTTCCAGTAAATCGACAAAGCGTCCCGTGTCTATCTGCGCCAATTGCGGAAAGGCGCGCAACGCCGCGGGATTTTGCATCAAGACCCGGCCCTGCATGTCAAACATCACCACCGTCAACGAGAAGTGGAGTACCGCCTCCACCCCTCGCAAGGCAACCGGGTCGACTTTCGTCTCGATCCCTGGTTCAAGCTGGAGACATAGGCCCATCTCCCCTCCGGGCAGCGCCATGCCCACCACGCGCAATGCGGCCTCCTGATTGACCTCCCCCCGCCGTACCAAGCAGGAGCAAGCGACGGATCCCGATGCGATGACCTGTTGCACCATGGCCCGGTAGCCATTCTCGATCTCGATCAGGTCGGCTACATGCTGCGCAGCAACCCCAAACTCCCATAGCGCTTGCGCTGCGGCGTTGCTCCAGCGCAAGCGGCCGGTGTCTGCTTCACAGACCCATACCGGCACGGATAGCCAAGCATAGTGCTCACGATCAGCCCAGCTCAGGCTTTGCACAACTCGCCTCCTTATTCGCTCGCTTTCCTGGCGGGCTTGCGCTTGGGCGCTGCGGCCGTCTTATTGCCATCGCTGGTTTTGGTCTTCTTTTTGGGTTTGACCTCGGCCGCCTTGGCCGCGGGCTCTGCTGGCAAGGTGTCTACCCTTGCCTGCTCTGGCGACGCGGCTTTCTCAACCTTGGGCAGGAACAAGGCCGCGACCTGCGGTTTACGCTTGCCCGGTTTGCTAGCCGAGGCCTCAAGACTTTCGGCCAGGGCCGCTGCCGATGCGAGCTTGGACTCTGCGGCCTTGGCGATCGATTTCGCGACGCTACCACGCGCCTCAGGGGCGGCAGGCCCAGCTACCGGCTTCGCCGTTACAGGGTCATGTTTCTTGCGGCCTGCGGGTAGTGGCGTAGCTGCGGGCATCTCGACAGCAGGCTTGGCTTTCTGGCGGCCCGTCGGTGCCGCCGTTGCCGGCACGGCAGGCGCTACGGGTGCTGCCTCAACCTCGCCACGCTTGCGTTGCCGGGGCTTGGGGGCCGGTGCGACGACCTCCTTGGGCGAGGCGCTCCCTGCCGGCACCTGGCTGCGTGGGGCGCGCTGTACCGGCTTGGGCTTGTCCACCAGCGCAAAATCGATCTTGCTGGTCTCCAGATCCACGCGGCCGACCCGGATGGTGAGCTTGTCCGTCAGTCCATATACCTTGCCGGAGTGCTCACCGCGCAAGGTATGGCTCGACTCGTCATATTTGAAATAATCCGTACCCAGCTCGGAGATATGGACCAGACCTTCGACAAACAGCCCATCCAGCAGGACGAACAAGCCAAAGCTGGTGACCGCGGAGACGACGCCATCGAATACTTCACCTATCCGGTCGCGCATGAAGTAGCACTTCAACCAGTTCTGTACATCGCGGGTGGCTTCGTCGGCACGGCGCTCGGTCTGGGAGCAGTGGGCGCCGATCTCTTCCCATTTGCCGGGCTTGTACTGCTCCCCCTTGAGTACTGCCTTGATGGAACGATGAACCAGCAAATCCGGATAGCGACGGATAGGCGAGGTGAAATGGGTGTAGGCCTCATAAGCCAGGCCAAAGTGCCCTGCCCGTTCCGGACTGTAGACGGCCTGCTGCATGGAACGCAGCAGCATGGTCTGTAGCAGGCCGGCATCTGGTCGTGGCTTGATCTGTTCCATCAGCTTGGCGTAGTCCTTGGCATGCGGATCATCACCGCCCTCCAGGCTCAGGCCGCGCTCGTTGAGGAAGCGTCGCAGGTTTTCCAGCTTGCGTTCAGTCGGGCCCTCATGGATCCGGTACAAGGAGGTGTGCTTGTGCTCGCCCAGGTAGTCGGCGGCACAGACGTTGGCCGCCAGCATGCACTCTTCGATCAGACGGTGCGCATCGTTACGGGTCACCGGTTCAATGCGCTCGATCTTGCCGGCATCATTGAAGACCATCTGGGTCTCGGTCGTCTCGAAATCAATCGCCCCCCGTTCTCCGCGCGCCTTGAGCAGTACATGGAACAGGGTGTAGAGGTCTTCGAGGTGAGAAACCAGCCCTTTGCGTGCCTTGGCCGCCTTTCCCTTGGGCGCCTGCAGTATTTCCCATACCTCGGTATAGGTGAAGCGGGCCTTGGAGAGCATGACTGCCGGGTAGAACTGGTACTTCTTCACCGCCCCCTGTGCATCGATACGCATGTCGCAGACCATGCAACAACGCTCTACGTCGGGGTTCAGCGAACACACGCCATTGGACAGTTCTTCCGGCAGCATCGGGATGACGCGGCGCGGGAAATAGACCGAATTACCGCGCTCGTAGCCAGTCTTGTCGAGCGCATCGCCCGGCCTGACATAGTGGCTGACATCGGCAATGGCCACGACAAGCCGCCAGCCCTTGCCATCCTTCTCGGCGTATACGGCGTCATCGAAGTCGCGTGCGGTTTCACCATCGATGGTCACCAGCGGCATATCGCGCAGGTCAAGCCGATCGAGGCCTTCCGGGGTCTTCCAGTCTTTCTTCTGGACCTTTTGCGGCGTCTTGCGGGCCTGGCTTTCAGCCTCGGGCGAGAACACATGTGGCAGATCGTGCTTGCGCAATGCGATCTCGATCTCCATGCCGGGATCGGCATAGTTGCCCAGCACCTCGACGATACGACCTATCGGTTGGCTGTAGTTGCTGGGCTGGGTCACCAGCTCGACCGAGACCACCTGGCCCGGCTCGGCATCCAGACTCCCTTCAGGGCTGACCAGGATTTCCTGGGTAATTCGCTTTTCCTCTGCCCGGATAAAGCGCACGCCACGCTCGGCAAACAAGCGACCGACCAGGCGGGCGTTGACGTGCTCAAGCACCTCCACGATCTTGCCTTCGCGCCGGCCACGTCGATCAACACCGATCTCGCGCACCATGACCCGATCCCGATGCAGGACCTTGTGCATCTCACGCGGGCCAAGAAAGATGTCGGAAGTACCGTCATCCGGCACGACAAAGCCGAAGCCATCCGGATGCCCCTGCACTCGCCCCTTGATCAGGTCCAGCTTGTCGGGAATGCAGATGGCGCCCTTGCGGTTGATGACGACTTCGCCTTCTCGCGCCATGGCATTGAGGCGACGCGCGAAGAATTCGGCCTCACTGGGCTGGATCGCAAACAGGGCGACCAGTTCCTCCGGGAACATTGGCGCACCACGTTCCGTCAAAATTGTCAGCATGTAGCTGCGGCTCGGTAGCGGCAGCTCATACTTGGTAAGTTCTTGTTCGTAAAAAGGATCCGCCTGGCGCAGCTTCAGGGCAGCGCGAGGCAGCTTGGCGGTATTTTCGTTTTTTTTCGTTTTCATAATTGACACGGAGATTTGTCTCTCTAAAATGCGCATCTCTCTCGACGCAATGCAGCTGATGCAGCACTGCTCGAAGCCCAGGTGGCGGAATTGGTAGACGCACTAGGTTCAGGTCCTAGCGGTGGCAACACCGTGGAAGTTCGAGTCTTCTCTTGGGCACCAATCCTCGATAAAGCCGATGCATATGCATCGGCTTTATCGTTTTCTGCTTTCCCGACTCCTCTCTTCTGCAGGCCTGCATGGCGAGCACGCCCTGATAAGCCACAAGCCGCCTGCGGCTTGGCATAAGAGAAATCAAGGACTTCCAGGAAAAGCCGTTTTTTTATTGCAAATGGGATTGACAGGAAATTCTGTTCGCCCATAATGCGCCCCTCTCGACGCAACGCAGCTAACGCCGCGATGCTCGAAGCCCAGGTGGCGGAATTGGTAGACGCACTAGGTTCAGGTCCTAGCGGTGGCAACACCGTGGAAGTTCGAGTCTTCTCTTGGGCACCAATCCTCGATAAAGCCGATGCATATGCATCGGCTTTATCGTTTTCTGCGCCAGCATCGCCACCGACATCCCCAAGGCGGTCCTGCGCCGCACTCGGCGATACAACCCTACCCTCGTCCATCGCAACATCGGCACGACAAAAAATACTGCGGGAAATCGCGTTTTTCTCAGTCAACGGGATTGACAGGAAATCTGGAAAGTCTAAAATGCTGTCCTCTCGATGCACTGCGGACAACGCGGTGAAGTTCGAAGCCCAGGTGGCGGAATTGGTAGACGCACTAGGTTCAGGTCCTAGCGGTGGCAACACCGTGGAAGTTCGAGTCTTCTCTTGGGCACCAATCCTCAATAAAGCCGATGCACTTGCATCGGCTTTATTGTTTTCTGCTCGCTCGCGACATAGCCCCCCCTCACCGGCCGTCACCATGGTCACGGCCTTGTGAGTACGCTGAAGGCAGGCCTGTCGCTGCTGCATCACATCCGTGCAGCCGCAATCACGGCCAGGTAGTTACGAACGGTCGGCACCAGCCCATCATAGACCGCCTCACCAATCAATGCGTGGCCGATCGATACCTCGGCAATCTGCGGTATGTGGCGCAGGAATACACCCAGGTTGGCCTGGTTCAGGTCATGCCCGGCATTCACCCCCAGCCCCGCCCTTGCAGCCCGCTCTGCAGCCCGGACGCAATGCTCCAGCGCAAGTCCATAGTCGCCCGCTTCAAACGCCTCTGCATAAGGACCGGTATAGAGTTCGATCCGGTCGGCACCCACCTCCGCCGCCCGCTCGATGTCGGCCGAATCCGCATCCATGAAAAGGCTGACGCGACAGCCCATGGCCTTGAACTCGGCAATCAGCGGCTTGAGGCGCTCACCATCGCGTCGCAGGTCAAAACCATGATCGGACGTAATCTGCCCGTCGCTGTCCGGCACCAGCGTTGCCTGGGCTGGCCGCGCCTCGGCGCACAGCGCAACCAGGCCCGGATAGGCCTCACGTGCGGGCGCAAAGGGATTGCCTTCGACATTGAACTCGGCCTCGCAGCCTTGCAGCATGCCTGCAAGCGCCAGAACGTCATCAGGGCGGATGTGGCGCAGGTCAGGCCGGGGATGCACCGTAATGCCCCCGCAGCCGGCCTCCAGGCAGGCTTGCGCGGCCTGGGTAACACTTGGTAGCCCGCCCCCCCGCGAATTGCGCAGGATGGCGATCTTGTTGATATTGACGGATAGTACGGTCATGCAGCTTTCTCAAATGAAAACGCCCGACACATGCCGGGCGCTGACAGAACTTAGTGCTGGAAGGGATGCCGCAGCACGATGGTTTCTTCGCGATCCGGACCGGTCGAGATGATGTCGATCGGTGCACCGGTCACTTCCGCAATACGCTTCAGGTAATTACGGGCATTGAGCGGCAGATCTTCGTAGCGCTTTACGCCGAACGTGGACTCGCTCCAGCCTGGCAGCTCCTCATAGATCGGTGCACAGCCAGACAGCTCTTCGGCACCAACCGGCAGGATGTCCATGACTTCGCCGTTGACACGATAACCCGTGCACAGCTTGATCACGTCGATGCCATCCATCACGTCCATCTTGGTGACGCACAGGCCGGTTACGCCATTGATCTGGATCGAGCGCTTGAGTGCAGCAGCGTCGAACCAGCCACAGCGACGCGGGCGACCGGTAACCGAGCCAAACTCGTTGCCACGCTTGGCCAGGCCTGCACCAACGTCGTCGAACAGCTCGGTCGGGAATGGGCCCGAGCCTACGCGGGTGGTGTAGGCCTTCACAATACCCAGCACGTATTGCAGCATCTGCGGCGCGACACCGGCGCCTGGTGCAGCAGCACCCGCCACGCAGTTGCTGGAGGTCACGTACGGGTAGGTGCCGTGATCGATATCCAGCAAGGTTCCTTGGGCACCTTCGAACAGCAGTGGCTTGCCGGCCTTGTTCAGATCGTGCAGCGTGCGCGAGACATCGCCCACCATGGGCTTGATGCGCTCGGCCAGGCGCAGGGTGTCTTCCAGCGTTTTCTGGAAATCCACCGTATCGGTCTTGAAGTATTCCTTGAGCAGGAAGTTGTAGTAGGCCAGATTCTCGCCCAGCTTGGCCGCCAGGCGATCCGGGAAGAAGAGGTCCTGCACGCGGATAGCGCGGCGTGCCACCTTGTCCTCGTAAGCGGGGCCGATGCCACGACCGGTTGTACCGATCTTCTTGTCACCCTTGGCGGCTTCGCGAGCCTGGTCGAGCGCAATGTGGTACGGCAGGATCAGCGGACAGGCTTCGGAAATCTTCAGCCGGCTCTCGACATCGATGCCGGCGGTCTTGAGCTCGTCGATCTCCTTGAGCAGCGCCTCAGGCGAGATCACCACGCCGTTACCGATGAAACAGGCCTTACCCGCGTGCAAGATCCCCGACGGAATCAGGCGCAGAACGGTTTTCTTGCCACCAATGACCAGGGTATGGCCTGCATTGTGACCGCCCTGGAAACGCACCACGCCTTCAGCATGGTCTGTCAGCCAATCAACGATCTTGCCCTTGCCTTCGTCACCCCATTGGGTGCCAATCACCACGACGTTACGGCTCATGGAACTTCCTTCATTACTCAGATTGCTTGATCGCCGCGCAAGCGCGACGGGATAGAAACAGAATAGACCTTGTTGGCCGCTTTTCTCAGAGCGACTGGACTTGCCATTCGCCGCCCTGATCGACCAGCTCGCGATCGGCATGCAGCTCTTCGACATCGACGATATCGCCCAGCTTGACGACAACCGTCTCGCCGGCAGCCCGCAGGTCGCGAATGGCACCAGCCAGCTTCGCATCCAGCACATTGGGCGCCAGGATGGCGGGACGAGCGGCCGCGACCGGCAACTGCCAGGCGAGCTCTTTCAGGTCCAAGCTGAAGCCGGTGGCGGGACGGGGCCGGCCAAACTGCGCACCGACATGGTCATAGCGACCACCACGGGCAATGGCATTGGCCCAGCCCTCGGCGTAGGCGGCAAACACCAGCCCGGTATGGTAGTAACCGGAACGCAGCTCAGCCAGGTCAAAGCTTACCTGTATGCCGCGCGCCGTCAGGGCTTCCGACAACTCACGCAAGGCCTGCAGCGCGATCTTCACGCCGGCGATGGCCGGCAATTGCCGCTCAGCCGCAGCCAGGATGGAAACATCGCCATACAGGCCGGGCAAGGCAACAAGACCATCACGCAAGCCGGCGGGCAGGTTCGATACCAGGCCGGTCAGCGTAGGCACGTCCTTCTGCTGGATGGCGTGGAAGACCGACTCACGCGCTTCATCCGCAAGGCCGGCTTCATCAGCCAGGGCCAGGAACAGGCCGATGTGGCCGATATCCAGATGAACGTGCTCGATGCCGGCGAGCTTGAGGCACTCACGCATCAGCTCGACCACCTCGACGTCGGCGGCGACACCGGCATAACCGTAGATCTCGGCGCCCAACTGCAGGGGTTCGCGCGCAGCCATGATGCCATCGGGCTGGGTATGTACGACCGGGCCGGCATAGCACAGGCGCGCCACGCCCTGGCGGTTCAGCAGATGGGCGTCGATACGGGCCACCTGGGGCGTAATGTCGGCACGCAGACCCAGTTGGCGACCGCTGAGCTGGTCGGTCAGCTTGAACGTCTTCAGGTCCAGTGCCGCATCCTGGCGGGTCAACAGCGAGTCGACGTATTCGATCAGCGGCGGCTGCACCAGCTCGTAGCCAAACCCGGCGATCAGGTCGAGCGAGGCACGGCGCAAGGTCTCGACCCGACGCGCTTCGGGCGGCAACAGATCGGCAATATTCTCGGGGAGTATCCAGTTACGCATAGGGAGCAGACCGTCGCCGTTACAGCGCCAGCAGTAGTAATCCAATCAACAGTAGCAACAAGCCCATGAAACGGAGCTGCCCGTCTCGCAAGGCGCTCAGCTGGGCAACGAAACGACGCCAACCTTGAGGAGACAAAAACGGCAACAGGCCCTCGGCGATAAGCACGAGGGCCAGGGCATACACCGCATTATCCCACAAGCTCGTCACTTCGCTCGCGGGTCCTTCATATACTTGAAGAAGGAGGAGCTGGGGTCGAGCACCATGACGTCGGACTTGGACTTGAATGTCTTCTTGTAGGCATCCAGGCTCTTGTAGAACGTATAGAACTCGGGGTTTTGCCCGAATGCCGAACCGTAGATCGCAGCGGCCTTGCCGTCCCCCTCACCCATCATCTGCTGGGCCTGGTTGTAGGCGTTGGCAACAATGATCTCGCGCTGGCGATCCGCATCGGCCTTGATCTTTTCGGCATCCGCCGAGCCTTCCGAGCGCAGCTGGTTGGCGACGGTCTTGCGCTCCGAGATCATCCGGTCGAATACGGCATTGCTGATGTCGTCGGGGAAGTCGACGCGCTTGAGACGGACATCGACGATACGGATGCCGATCTTGCGGGCATCGGCATCGGCAACCTGGCTGACATCGGCCATGACTTCGTCACGCTTGCCCGAGATCACGTCCTGGACCGTGCGCTTGCCGAACTCGGCGCGCAACACGTCATTGACGGTCTTGCGCAGGCGGGCGGAGGCTGTGCGTTCGTTGCCGCCCACGCTCTTGTAGTACTGCTCGACGTCGATCACTTGCCATTTCACATAGCTGTCGACCAGCACGTTCTTCTTTTCGATCGTATTGAAACGCTCGGGGGTTTCGGCATCCATGGTCAGGATACGGCGATCAAAGTAGCGCACCGACTGCAACAGGGGCACCTTGAACTTGATGCCCGGCTCCTTGACCACACGCACCACCTCACCCAACTGGAAGACCATCGCCGCCTGGCGCTGATCGACCGAAAACACGCTCATGCTGACGACCAACAGGGCCAGCAAAACGATGATGACTGCAGGAATGATACGGCTCATGTTATCGGCCCTCCCTCTCGCCACGCAGTCCGTCCAGCCTGGACGAGCGCACTGCAGGCAGTTCAACCGGCGCGGCCGGTGCCGGTGTCTCGGCTACCGGCGCACTTTGCGGCGCCGACATCTGCATCAGCTTGTCCAGCGGCAGGTAAAGCAGATTGCCGCTGCCAGACTTCTGGTCCACCAGCACCTTGCTGGTGTTGCTCAGGATCTGCTGCATGGTGTCGAGATACATCCGGTCACGGGTGACCTGCGGCGCCTTGGCGTATTCGGTCGCGACCTGCTTGAAGCGGGCAGCATTACCTTCGGCTTCAGCAATCACCCGCTGCTTGTAGCCGTCGGCCTCTTGAAGCAGGCGTGCTGCGGTGCCTCGCGCCTTCGGGATGACATCGTTGGCGTAGGCAATACCTTCATTGGTCTGTTTGACCTTGTCCTGGCCGGCCTTGACCGCGTCCGCAAAGGCAGCCTGCACTTCTTCCGGCGGCTGCACGTCATTGATGTTGACGCGAATCACGCGGATGCCCGAACCATAGGCATCAAGCAGGTTCTGGATCAGGCGCGTGGAATCGGCGGCGATCTGCGAACGACCTTCGTTCAGCACGAAATCGACCTTGTTGCGACCGACGATCTCACGGATCGAGGTCTCGGCAACCTGCTTGACGATATCGCGGCCATCACTGTCAGCGCTGGCGTTGTTGAATACGAAATCCTTGGCATCCTTGATGTCGTACTGGACCTCAAGCTGCATATCCAGAATGTTCTGGTCCTGCGTCAACATCAGCGATTCGCTGGCTACGCGGTTCTTGGTGCTTCCCTGGAAGCCGACTTCCACCGAGCGGTTTTCCGACAGCTTGACGATCTCGTTCTGCTCGATAGGCCAAGGCATGCGCCAGTGCAGACCGGAATCCGTTGTCTGCACATAGCGGCCAAAACGCAGCACGACGGATTCTTCGCGCGCATCGACCACGTAGAAGCCGCTGGCAACCCAAAGTACGATTACCACGCCAGCCACCACGCCGACACCGCCCAACAAGGCCTTGCCATCATTGGCGCCACCAGGGCCAGGTTCGCTAGGTCGGCTGGGTCGTCCACCGAAGAACTGCTTCAGCTTGTTGGTGAACTGCCGGATGATTTCGTCCAGATCAGGCGGGCCATCCTTACCGCGGCGGCCCCATTGCGGGTCTTGAGACATATAAGGTCTTTATTCCGTTTTTGTTGGGTCGTAAACAGTTGCAGCCGTTACGCCGCGACCAGACTCTTGCGCCTGGCCGTCGACAGCTTCGACCAGCGCCTGACGCAATAGATCCAGGCCCAGCGCGTTTTTCGCGCTAATACGAACCGCGCGAATCCTACCATACTCGTCCCGCTCGATTACCGGCTCACCCGCCCTCAGATCGATCTTGTTGAACACCACGATCTGCTGGATGTCGTCCGCCGAAATTTCCTTGAGCACCGAATCCACTGCAGCGATCTGCGCATCGCGCGTATCACTGGCACTGTCGACGACATGCAGCAACAAATCAGCCCGGACGGTTTCTTCCAGCGTGGCCGTGAAAGCCGCTACCAGGCCGTGCGGCAGGTCGCGGATGAAACCCACGGTATCGGACAACACGATGGAATGATCCACATCCAGGAACAATTTGCGGCTCGTCGTATCCAGCGTAGCAAACAGTTGGTCGGCTGCATAAGCCTTGGCATGGGTCAACGCGTTGAACAAGGTGGATTTGCCGGCGTTGGTATAGCCGACCAGCGACACCGAGAACTGCTTGCCGCGCTCGCGCGAGCGGCGTTGTGTATCACGCTGGCGCTGCAGGTCCTTGAGCTTGTCCTTCAAACGCTTCACCCGCTCGGTGATCATGCGCTTGTCCATCTCGAGCTGCGTTTCCCCGGGACCGCCACGCGCGCCGACACCGCCCCCCTGCCGCTCCAAGTGAGTCCAGCCCCGTACCAGGCGGGTGGACATGTACTGTAGCTGCGCCAGCTCAACCTGCAGCTTGCCTTCGTTGGAGCGAGCACGCTGGCCGAAGATATCCAGGATAAGCCGGACTCTGTCTGATACACGACACTCGAGCGAGCGCTCCAGGTTACGTTCCTGAGCACCGCTGAGCGCGTGGTTGAACAGCACCGTATGGGCATTGGTCGCCTGCACGGCAGCGGCAATTTCATCCACCTTGCCACTGCCGGCAAACAGCTTGGGATCTGGCCTTTGCCGCTTGCCCTGAATGATGGCAGTGACCTTGTAGCCATTACCGGTGGCCAGCAGTTTGAATTCTTCTATGTTCTCGAGATAGTCCGGCTCACCGAAGTCCAGACAGACAAGAACGGCATGATCCCCACCCTGATGACGTTCAAACACGCAGTTTTTCCAGGTTAATACTTAGAGTCGGCACAACAAACGGGGCGCCGTAGCGCCCCTGTTTGCCATGTGGCGCAGATTGATCACGCATCTGCTGGCGCAGCAGCCTGGTCCTTGTCGTAAGGAATAGTGACCGGACGGGCCGGTACGACGGTCGAAATGGCGTGCTTGTAAACCATTTGGGTCACGGTGTTGCGCAGCAGCACAACATACTGATCAAACGATTCGATCTGGCCTTGCAGCTTGATGCCGTTTACCAGATAGATAGAAACAGGTACGTGCTCCTTGCGCAGGATATTCAGAAACGGGTCTTGTAGCATTTGCCCTTTTGCGCTCATTTGTAGTTCTCCACTATTGAAAATTAAAAAACGACGTTGTCCGTCAAGTTCCTGCGAAGCTCAGTACCAGTAATCACTTTTAGCAGCTTTTCCGTCAAGCACAAACCGGGATTGCAGCAAGCAAGTACCTAGCCCTTCCTCAGCGTCTTGCGCTCAGGCTTCTTTTCTCCACGCATGGCACCCTTGCGATCGGGCTTGTATTCACCAGGCTTGGTATCGTAGGGGTTCTCGCCCTTCTTGAACTGTACACGCAGAGGTGTGCCCTGCAGTTTGAACATCTTCAGGAAGGAATGTTCCATATAGCGCCAATAACTGTCTGGAATCTGTTCCAGCGCAGTACCGTGGACGATCACCACCGGCGGGTTCATACCACCCTGGTGAGCATACTTCAGCTTCGGCCGAACCATGCCGGCCCGTGGCGGTTGCTGCTTTTCCACGGCCAATTGCAGGGCTCGGGTCAGGCGCGGCGTCGGCAACTTGGCCATGGCGGCCTTGTAGGCGGCATTGATGCTGGCAAAGAGGTCACCTACCCCCTGCCCTTCCAGGGCCGAGATATAGTGGAAACGGGCAAAGGCCAGGAAGCCCAGCTTGCGGGCGATATCGCGCTTGACCTGGTCGCGGCGATATTCGTCCAGACCCTCCCACTTGTTGACCGCCACGACCATGGCGCGCCCGGCCTCCAGCGCAAAACCGGCGATATGGGCATCCTGCTCGGCCACATCCTGGCGAGCATCGAGCACCAGGACCACGACGTTCGCGTCTTCAATTGCCTGCATGGTCTTCACAACCGAGAATTTCTCGATCACTTCGTTGACCTTGCCCCGCTTGCGTACGCCGGCGGTGTCGATGATGGTGTATTGCTGTTCGTTGCGCTCGAAGTCGATATGGATGGAGTCGCGCGTGGTACCAGGCTGGTCGAAGGCAATGACGCGCTCTTCACCCAGAATGGCGTTCACCAGCGTCGACTTGCCCACATTGGGACGGCCGATGATGGCGAATTTGGGGTGCTCCGGCAGCTCTTCCTCGGCTTCTACCTCAAAACCGCTCAGTACGTCGTCCAGCAACCCCCGCACGCCTTCGCCATGACTGGCGGAGATGGGCCAGGGCTCGCCCAGCGCCAGTTCGTAGAACTCGGCGGAAACGACCGAATAGTTCAGGCCTTCCGCCTTGTTCACGGCCAAACGCACGGGCCGATTCAGCTGGCGCAGCCGGTTGGCGATCAACTTGTCCTGCGGGGTAAGACCAATACGGGCATCAACGATGAAGATGACTGCGTCGGCCTCATCGATGGCCTGCAGGGTCTGGCGTGCCATTTCGTGCAGGATGCCATCGTCTGCCACCGGCTCGAAACCGCCGGTATCGACACAAAGGTATGGCTTGCCCCCCACCTTGCCGTGACCATAGTGGCGGTCACGGGTCAGGCCCGGCATGTCGGCAACCAGCGCGTCACGGCTCTTGGTCAGCCGATTGAACAGCGTGGATTTACCTACATTGGGTCGGCCAACAAGGGCGATGGTGGGTTTCATTGTGTTCCTTGATTACTTCACTACGAGGGCGTGCAAGCCGCCACTCTCCGTCTGCACGATCAACTTGTCGTTGATCACGCGTGGTGCGACCAGCACACGGCTCTTGTCCGTCTGCAGGCGTGCCACGATATTTCCATCCACCGGCGAGAGCAGGTGGACATAACCTTCAAAGTCGCCGACTGCCACATGACCAGCATAGACTGCCGGACCGCTGACACGGCGACCATACAGGCCAGTCTGCTTCCAGAGACTGCGGCCACCGGAACGCTCGAACGCCTGCACATTGCCGGTTTCGTCGCTGACATAGACTTTGTCGCCATCCATGGCGAGGCCGGAATAGCTCGACACGTCACGCGACCACAACATGCTGCCATTGCTGATCGCAAAACAGGCGACCTTGCCCTGGAAGGCAACGGCGCAAACGGTGCCACGGTCCACGACAGGTGCCGAAGTCACGTCACTGATACGTTCCAGCTCGGTAGCCCCCTTGGGCTGAGCCACCACGGACTCCCACAATACGCGGCCGTCGGCAAGCGACAGGGAGGCCATGCGACCGGAAGCCAGGCCTACATAGACTGCGCCATCGGCGATGGTGACCGGTGCGTAATTACGCAGAATCAGCGAAGGCTGACTGCGCTGGAACTGCCAGCGTACCTTGCCGTCAGTCGCATTCAGCCCCCAGACCTTGCCATCGACAGTGCGCACCACGGCCACGCCTTCGGAAACGGCCGGCGGGGAGACCATTTCGCTGGAAACACGTGTCACCCAGCGCTGCTTGCCATCCGCTTCCCAGCCGTAGACATCGCCCTTGAGCGTACCAGCCACCACCAGGCCGCTCGCGGCACCGATGCCGCCGGCCAGGGGCTTGTCGCTGCGAACCTCGCCAACCTTGCGACCGTCAGCCAATGCGAAGCCGGCAACGCCGTTAACGCCAGCCATGTAAACGGCATTGCCGGTCACATCGGGGGCAAAGCGGAACAGGCCGGACACGTCCGAACCGAACCAGCCAAACAGGCCGCTGGAGGAGAACGACATGTTCCAGCTGGACTGCAGGTTGACGCTATTCTTCATGTCCTTGAGCGGCGTCGGCTGCGGGCTGTTGTCAGTACCGGCGCAGGCTGCCAGCAATGCGGTCAAACCAACGATGGCGAGCTTGTTCATCATGCCCCCAGCGCCGACAGCTTGGTTTCCAGTATGTTGCGGTTTGGCGCATCCTTTTCCATCTTCAGCAGGCCTTGCTCATAGGCCTTCTTTGCACCGGCAGCATCACCCTTCAGTGCGAGGACGTCGCCACGGGCTTCGGCAAAATTGGCGATAAAACCTTCGGCCTTCGGCGCATCAACCAGCTTCAAGGCTGCATCGTATTGCTTCTGGTCGGCAAGGACAGCCGCCAGGCGCAGGCGGGCGATATCGCCGACGGCGTCTTCCTTGGCGTTGCTGACAACCCACTCCAGTGCCGACTTGGCCTTGTCGAGGTCATTGGCATCGAAAGCGACCTTGGCCGCCAGCAGCATGGCGCGCGCGGTCATGGCATGGCCCGACTGGTTCTTGGCCATGTCATCTGCCGCAGCGCGAGTCTTTGCGACATCCTTGGCGGCAAAAGCGGTTTCAACCGCCATGAAGGCGTTTGCGGCCGATTCGCCCTGCGACTTCTGCCAGGCTTTCCAGCCCATACTGCCGAAATAGCCAACGAGCACCGCGACCAGCGCGGCGATTACCAGCTTGCCCCACTGCGCCCACCAGGCCTTCAGTTCAGCGATCTGTTCCTGTTCCTGCAAATCAAAAGCGGCCATCTGAGTGCGTTTCCGTCTTCGTTAACAAGTTGCGTGTTAGCGCGCCGACTGCTGGGCGCGTATCCGTTTGAAAATATCCACCATAAACCAACCCATCAGCACGAGGCCAACGAGCAGCAAAACCAGACCAACCCACCATGCCGACAACAAGGGATGCAAGTTCGTCCCCCGGCCCACCAGCGCCGACAGCCCCAGGGCTGCCAGCAAAGCGCCCAGCACGTTCAGTACAAACAGCTTGAGCGAGACCTTGAGTTTGCGCCCCGGTTCCATGCCATCAGCTCCGCAGTGCGGAAAGTACATCTGTCCGGGTGACGCTGCGCTGTTCGCCACCATCGCGCAGTGGCTTGATCACCACGGTACCGTCGGCGGCTTCATTGTCGCCGATGATCAACGCGAAGGCCGCACCGGATGCATCCGCCTTCTTCATCTGCGACTTGAAACTGCCACCGCCGGCGTGCATTGCCACGCTCAGGCCACCATTGCGTAATTGCTCGGCCAGACCAGGCGCAACCAGCTCGGCAGCCTCGCCAGCATTGACGAGATACACATCCGGCGCGTCGCTCGCAGTGACGCCATACTCCTGCATCAACAGGAATACGCGCTCCATGCCCATGCCAAAACCGCAGGCCGGCGTCGCCTTGCCGCCTAGCGTTTCTACCAACGTGTCATAGCGGCCACCACCGGCGATCGTGCCCTGGGCGCCGAGCCGGGTTGTCACCCACTCGAATACCGTACGGTTGTAGTAATCGAGGCCGCGGACCAGGCGGGTATTGAGTGTGTAGGCGACGCCGGCATCGTCGAGCAGGCGGCAGAGTCGCTCGTAGTGGCTGCGGCTTTCGTCGCCCAGCACATCAAATAGCTTGGGTGCCGCGTTGATCATGTCCTGCATGCGCGGGTTCTTGCTATCGAGTATGCGTAGCGGATTGGCATGCAGACGGCGTTTGGCATCCTCGTCCAGCAATTCGGCATGCTGTTCGAAATAGGCGATCAAGGTCTGGCGATAGGCGGCACGCTCGGCTGCGTCACCGATGGTATTGATCTGAAGCTCGACATCGGCGATGCCCAGCTCACGCCACAAGCGCGCCAGCATGATCATCTGCTCGGCATCCACGTCGGGACCATCGTAACCAAAGGCTTCCGCGCCGATCTGATGGAACTGGCGCTGACGACCCTTCTGCACGTTCTCATGGCGGAACATGGGACCCATGTACCAGAGCCGTTGCGGACCGTTGTAGGTCAGGCTGTGCTCGACCACGGCGCGGACACAACCCGCCGTACCCTCGGGCCGCAAGGCCAGCTTGTCGCCATTGAGGGCGTCGGTCCAGGCGTACATTTCCTTCTCGACGATGTCAGTATGCTCGCCGACACCCCGCACGAACAGGCCAGTCGGCTCGACGATAGGTAGACGGATATTCCGGTAGCCATATTGGGCCAGCACACGCCGGGCCGTGTCTTCCAGCTTCTGCCAGAGCGCGGTGTTGCCCGGCAGGATGTCGTAGAAACCTTTGATGCTTTGAAACTTGTCAGCCATTTACAGCGCTTTCACGGGGATGATCTTAGCGGCGCCAGCACGGCGCAGCTTGCCGCCTTCCGCATAATTGAGGCGCACATAGTCGTCGACGATGGTCTGGAAATCCTCGGCAATCGCATCGCCCTTCAGGGTGACGGTCTTGACGCCATCTACGAACACCGGCGCGACCGGTACTTCGCCCGTACCAGGAAGGCTGATGCCGATATTGGCCAGCTTGGACTCCCCGGGACCATTCACCACGCAGCCCATCACGGCGACGTTCAGGGTCTCGACGCCGGGAAACTCCGCGCGCCAGACCGGCATCTGCTCGCGCAGATAGCGCTGGATCTTCTGCGCCAGTTCCTGAAAGAACGTAGAGGTGGTGCGGCCACACCCCGGGCAAGCCGTCACCAGCGGAGTAAAAGAGCGGATGCCCATGGTCTGCAGGATCTCCTGCGCCACCACGACCTCCTTGGTACGCGGCTCGCCTGGCTCGGGCGTCAGGGAAACGCGGATGGTATCGCCAATGCCTTCCTGCAGCAGCACGGACAAGGCAGCCGTGGACGCCACGATGCCCTTGGAGCCCATGCCGGCCTCGGTCAGGCCCAGGTGCAGCGGGTAGTCGCAACGACTGCCCAGATCACGGTAGACCTTGATCAGGTCCTGCACCGCGCTGACCTTGCAAGAGATGATGATCTTGTCCGCGCCCAGCCCAAGCGCCTCTGCCTGGGCGGCGCTCTCGAGTGCCGACTGGATCAGTGCCTCGCGCATCAGTGCGTCGGCACTCAGCGGCTGCGGCAACTGCGCGTTCTCGTCCATCATCCGCGCCATCTTGGCCTGGTCCAGGCTGCCCCAGTTCACGCCGATGCGTACCGGCTTGTCGTACTCGATCGCCATGGCGATCATCGCCGCAAACTGCTCGTCCCGCTTGGAGCCCTTGCCCACATTACCCGGGTTGATACGGTATTTTGCCAACGCACGGGCGCAGTCCGGATATTGGGTCAGCAGCTTGTGCCCATTGAAATGGAAGTCTCCCACCAGCGGCACGTTGCAACCCATCTCATCTAGCCGGCGGCGGATTTCACCCACCTGGGCCGCGGCCTCCGGCGAGTTGACTGTGATCCGCACCACCTCCGAGCCAGCCTGCCACAGTTCGAATACCTGCTGAGCAGTGCCGGCCGCATCGGCGGTGTCGGTATTAGTCATGGATTGGACAACGACAGGCGCATCGCCACCGACCGGCACATGGCCGACCATGACGCGCCGGGAAGAGCGACGGGGAAGCAGACTCATCAGTTCAACTCGAGATTGGCAACATCGACCTTGATATAAGGCGTCAGATCGGTAGGTTTACCCTTGTAGTACAGCTCGGTCTGATGACCATTGCCGATACGGATCTTGTAAGGGGGGGTGCCGCCGACGCTACGGGTTTCGCCAGCGGACAGGACCTGGTTGATCAGGCGCCGGCCGGTCGAATCGGTAATCTGTACCCAGCTATCCTTCTTGGCGACCAGGCGCAAATCGCCGCTTGTCACGGGCAAGGCCGCGGGCGCGACGACAGCAACCGGCGCGGGAGTGGTAACGGCAGGTGGCACCGGCGCACTAGCCGGCGCCGTCGCAGTAGCGACAACCGGTGGCGCTACCACGGCTGGAGCCGGGGCGACCGTTGGCATCGCCGGGGCGACATCGGTCGTCGATGCCGACGCGGAAGCCGTATCGGCGAGGGGTACGCCGGCAGCAGCAGCCTGCTCGGGCGTAGTGGTCAACGCGGCTTCTGGTGTAGTCGATGTAGCTGGTGCCTCTGGCGCTACGACCGTAGTCGGCGCAACCGGCTGAGCAGACGCGCCATCCTTGAGCATCAGCTCCGGCTCAAAGGCGCCGCGCTGAACGTAAAACCACCAGTAGCTTCCGGCGCCACCCAGCGCAACCAGGAGGCCGACAACCAGAGCCGGCACCGAGAGCACACGTGCGGCATTGCCGCCTGGGCGCAACACCGGCAAGGCCTCGTCGCGCAAGCGCGGTAGCGCAGCCTGGGCGGCTTCCTTGGGCAGGTGACTATCGAGGAACTGGATCAAGGGCTGGGCATCGAGTTCCAGCAGGCGGGCATAGTTTCGAACAAAGCCCCGAACAAAGGTATTGCCCGGCAAAGCGCTGTATTCATCGGCTTCCAGCGCCTCGACCTGACGCTTGGACAGCTTCAGCTTGTTGGATACATCGGCGACGGACAACCCAGCCTCCCGCCGGTGAGCGGCGAGGATGGCACCGGGCGTCGGCGTGGCAGTGACAACAACAGGGGTGGGCTGATCAGATGTTGATTCTTGGCTCATCTCGGGCGGCATGCCGGGCGGCTCTCTGGTAAGGGTGGAACTAGTCATACTGGCCGTTGGCCAATCGACGTGCTTCTTCGCTATTCGGGAAACGACTCTTCAATTCCTTGGCATAGCCGGCTTCAGCCTCGCTGTTGCCAAGGCGACGTTCGTTACGGACATTCAGCCAGAGCGCTTCTGCAGCCGGCGTACCCAGGCGCGCCTGACGGGCGAGCAGTACCCGGGTGCTATCATACTCGGCTCGGGCAAAGGCCAATTGCGCGAGGCCCAGCAAGGTACCAGGATTATCCGCCTGCGCGCGATCGGCTTTACGCAGGAAATCCTCGGCCTGCCTCAATTCACCGGCCTTGATGGAGCAAAGCCCGGCTTGTTGCAGGGATTTCTCCGGACGGTCATAGAGCGGGTTCTTGAGCGCGTTCGCAAAATAGCGCAGGGACTCAGCCGCCAAGTTCCGCTTGTTGCACAGGAACCAGCCGAAATTGTGATTAATGTCCGGATCCCGGCTATCGATATCCAGCGCCCGCCGGAAACTCTTGTCGGCGGTATCCAGCTCATTCAGGTCGGTGTAAACCAAGCCTTGCACGTTGTAGGCCAGTGCATAGTCAGGCTTGGCCAGCAAAGCGCTTTTCAGTTCTTCCAGGGCAACGCCGTACTGGCCGCGACTATAGTAGCTGGCCGCCAGCTGGGTACGCAGACTGGCAACTTTCAGGCGAGGATCCTGCTCTTCCGCCCGCACCATGCCAAGCGACAATACGAACAGCAAAACAGCAAACATCCCCTGCCTCATGCCCTACTCCCTTACCAGTTGAATGGTTGTCGTCGTCTTGCCCTCAGCGGCAAGCCGGAGCGTACGCTTGGTCTTATCCTTGACCTGGCCGGCCAACTGGCCACAGGCGGCGTCGATATCGTCACCGCGCGTCTTGCGGACCGTCACTACATAGCCGGCCTGGATCAGGTGATCCCGGAAGCGACGGATCGCATCCGCCTTGGATCGCCCGTAGCCTGAATTCGGAAAAGGGTTGAAAGGTATCAGATTGAACTTGCAAGGCACATCCTTGACGAGCGCCACAAGTTGCTTTGCATGCTCGAAAGTGTCATTTACACCATCCAGCATCACATATTCGAAGGTGATGAAGTCCCGCGGGGCTTTTTCAAGGTAACGCAGGCAGGCCGCCATCAGTTCCTTGAGCGGATACTTCTTGTTGATCGGCACGATCTCGTCGCGCAGCGCGTCGTTCGGCGCATGCAGCGACACAGCCAGTGCAACGGGACAAGCTTCGCGCAGTCTATCCATCTGCGGCACCAGGCCCGAGGTGGAAAGCGTCACGCGACGGCGGCTCAGGCCGTAGGCGTTGTCATCCAGCATCAGGCGCATGGCGGCAACGACATTGTCGAAGTTTGCCAGCGGCTCGCCCATCCCCATCATCACCACATTGGAGACGATGCGATCCCCTTTGGGATCACGTCCCAGCGCCTTGTTGGCCCACCAGAGCTGGCCGATGATCTCGGCCGTGCTGAGGTTGCGATTGAAGCCTTGCCGCCCGGTGGAGCAGAAAGTGCATTCCAGGGCACAGCCAACCTGGCTGGAGACGCACAACGTACCGCGGTCGTCCTCGGGAATGAACACCGCCTCGACACCGTTGCCGGTGCCAACGTCCAGCAGCCACTTGCGGGTGCCGTCGTCGGACTTTTGTTCCAGCATCAAGCTGGGCGGCATGATGACTGCCTCCGCCGCCAGCTTTTCTCGCGTCACCTTGGCGATGTCCGTCATGGCATTGAAATCTGACTCGCCGAAATGGTGAATCCAGCGCATCAGCTGTTTGGCACGAAACGGCTTCTCGCCACGCTCCGCGAGGAAGGTGGCAAAGCGTTGCGCATCAAAATCAAGCAGATTAACGGACATGGCCTAGGCTCAACAATTAACGGCCGTAAACTTCGGAGGCCGCGAAGAAGTAGGCGATCTCGATAGCGGCGTTTTCGGCGCTGTCGGAACCGTGAACGGCGTTGGCATCGATCGAATCGGCGAAGTCAGCGCGGATGGTGCCCTTGTCGGCTTTCTTCGGATCGGTAGCGCCCATCAGGTCGCGGTGCTTGGCAACGGCGCCTTCGCCTTCCAGAGCCTGGATGATCACCGGGCCGGAGACCATGAAGTCAACCAGATCCTTGAAGAAAGGACGTTCCTTGTGTACAGCGTAGAAGCCTTCGGCCTCAGCGCGCGACAGGTGCTTCATCTTGGCAGCGACAATCTTCAGACCTGCGGTTTCGAAACGGGTATAAATCTGGCCGATGACGTTCTTGGCAACGGCGTCGGGCTTGATGATGGACAGGGTGCGTTCAATTGCCATGGGTACACTCCAAAAATCGTAAAGTAGACAAAGTAAGGAACAAAAAAGTTTTAAGCTGCAAGCCCGCTCGCATCGCGTCCACGTAGCTTGTCGGCGTAAAAATGACCGAATATTCTAACAGCTTTGCTGCCGTGACGCGCAAAAGCCATACCAGCTGCGTCGAAACATTCAAAACAGGGAGCGCCGCGTAGCGGCGAACATGCAATTGAGCGCGATCCGTCCCAGCCCGAACCGCCCGGCAGCCCATACCGCCAACGAAGAAGCCGATGAGCAAAGTGAAATCCGCCAGCGCCTGATGCAGCGGCTTGCCATAGCCATCTGCCTGATCATCGGCGTCGCGATCGCCATCACCCTGCTCAATCGACTGGAGGGTGACCCCAAGGTGGAGGTGGAAGGACCCAGCATCAATCCCCTGCAAGCCGAAGCGCCGCCCCGGCACGAGACGCCGGCCGTGGTGACGGCGGAAAAACCGCCCGTTATCGAGCCTGCCATTGCGGCGCCAGAACCCGCCCCGGCGCCGGCACAGACCGCCAGCGCACCATCCGCCACAACACCCATCACGCCCATAGAGCCTGCGCCAGCCACCGCCGGCAGCAATGCCGCCTCCCCCCCACAAGCCAGCGCATCTGCAGCCCCACCCGTCAAGACAAACGCCACCTCGAAACCGGCTGGCGGCAAGATTATCAGCGAACCAGACGATGCGCCGTCCGTGGCCAGCAAACCGGTGGCACCACCCAAGCCGGTTGCCAGCGTCGTCATACCCAGTGCGCCGACAATTCCCAAGCCCGCCGCCCAAGCGGCCACTCCTGCGCCAGCGCCGGCACCGGCGCGGCAACCGTCACTGGTACTTGCACCGCCGCCCAAGGCTGCCGCTCCTGCCGCGCCAACACCAGAGCAAACCATTACGTCTCTGGCGGCGGGCGTCCTGCCACCAGGTAGCCGCGGCTTCACCGTCCAGGCCGGGGTCTTTCAAAGCAGCGATAATGCCGGCAAATTGATCGATCGCCTCAATGCGGCCGGCATCCCTGCCCGGCTGGAGACCCGGGTTCAGGTCGGTCCGTTCAAGAACAAGGACGAAGCGGAGCTGATCATGCGCCGCATGCGTGAACTCGGCATGACACCAATCCTGCAAACCCCGGCCTCCTGATGTCGGCGGATATCTCCGACCGTCGCGGGACCGACGGTCTGGCAGGTCGCTCCTCAGCGCGGATTGCGGGTACCGCACTCACCACAAAAAATATCGTCCTCCGCCAATAGCGCCTGGCACTGGCTGCAGTGCCTTGGCTGGATCACCGGCCCCGAGGGCAAGCCACCGGAAGGTTCAGATGCGGCATCAGGCTTCGCGGCCGCGGCGCGTTGCGCCTCCGTTTTGGCCCTTACCTCATCGATCTTTTCTCCGGCGCGCTGCCGAGCTGCCTCGGCCTTGCGCCTGGCTTCCAGCAGTGCCTGCTGCAATTGCGCCTCTGCCCCCGAGAAATCCAGCCCCTGTATCGCCTGCAGATAGATCAGGCAGACGCCACGAATGAAAATGACGGCCGGCACCAGCATGCCAAGCAGGAAAAGCATCCCCAACCCCAGGCCCAAAGCCACCAGGTGCCCGCCGCTATGCATGCCGTCGTAGCCCGGACCGGCAAACTCCGCAGGGCCCCCGCCATAAGACATATGCCCCATCAGTTGCGGCATGAGGCCCCCGCCTACCGGCACGCCGACCATTCCCGACAGGCCCAGGACCAGGCCATATCCTGTTCCCAGTACCGAACCCACCAGCAGGCCGATCAACATCAGCAACAGTGTCAGCAGCACATAGGCGACCAGTACGCTGACCAGCCGCTGCCTGATGATCCCCAGCAGCTTGGCCAGGGCCTGCATGGTGGTATTCCCCTCCCAGATGGCTGGCGCCGCCAGAGGCAACCCCACATAGAACAGGCCAACCAGCAACAAGCCCAGCGCAAGCGATAGCACGGGCAAGGCAACGGTGAACAGGATGGGACCAAGCACCGGAATGCGGCAAAGCAGCAAGACGATTGCCGCCACGATGATGCCCACCAGCAGAATAAGCAGCAGGCAAAGCGCCACGCCCACCAGGCGATGCACGGTGAACGTCGCCTGCAACAGGGCGTCCCCGATGCTGATGGATTCTCCCTGCACCTGTCGCATCAGCAGAAAGCCCACGGCGGAGTAGCCGATCAGCAGTACCAACAAGGTAGCCGGCAGCATGACGATGCCGGTCCAGGCGCCCAGCCTCGCCATGATGAAACCACTCAGCATGAACATCAGCGCGTAAGCGATCCCGGCCAGCCCAGCCATGGCGAGCGCCCGCCAGTTGCTGACCGCTTCGGTCGACCGCATGATGCCCTGCACCTGTACGGTGGTCGTTTCCATGTTCTCTCCCGGAGAAAACAGTGTGAGTCCCATGCTGTACCAGCTGCGGGTCAATGGTCTCGCGTATCCTGCTGGAGCGCCTGCTTGCAGCGTGACTCGCCCGGCCCGGGCTTCTCGCTCATTCGCCCCTTGCATAGCTCGTTTTTCACTTTGTCCCGGCACACCACACCAAACAGCCCGCGCGCGCACTCCGCGGCAACACGCTGGTTGTATTGCTCGTCAATGCTCAGCGCTGGGGGAGCGCTTTCCTGCGGTTTTGCGCTCAGCACCGGTTCCGCGATGACCGCAGCAGGTTTTTCCGCCGGCTTGGGTTGGCACTGGGTGACGAACGCCCGTCCTGCGAGCTTCTGAGCCGCCTTGGCTGACAAGCCAAACTGCTCACCCAACCAGCGTGCGCCGTCCTCGCAATTGGCCGGCTGAGGGCGGAGTGCCTTGGCCACCGCCAGCATCTGCCTGGTATCCGGGGGCTTGGTCGCGGCAGGCGCCGGTTCTGGCGCGGATGGCGGGCTATCTGCCAACACCGGGGTATCAGGCACCGTCTCGACCGGTTTTTCAGGCGCAGTGGCGGCCGGCATCGACGCCGACGGAGATGCCGGCGCCGTTTCTGGCTTTGGTGCGAGTGCGGGCTCAGGCAAGACGGGTGTCGCTTCTGCCGGTAACGGCGCCGGGGTGGACGGCTGGCCTGCAGATAGTCGCCACCAAGCCACGGCGATCAAGGCCGCCAACAGCAATACCCCACCCAGGATCAATGGCACCCTGCTCGAGCCGGGACCAACCTCCTGCGCAGATGGCGGTACAGGCTGCCGGGCGTGCTTCCATGGGTCCGGCGTGATATGGGCTGGCGCTACCACCGCCGGTACAGACTGGTCAGGACCACGAACCGGTACCGATATCATGGGCGGCTCAGACAATGGCGGCGCGGGCTCATCTGCCAGTTCTATAACCAGCTCGACAGGCGGATTTGACACTGTGGGTGTCGCCACCTCCGGCGGAGGCGATATCGGCGCAACAGGCGGCGATATCGGGGAAGCCTCCTTCTTTGCCGGTGCAGCGGGAATCACCGGCGCCACCCCGGGCAGCGGCTCGCCAAAGCGATGGCCACACTTGCGGCAAAAGCGTGCATCCGCAGCGCAGGGCGCCGCACAGGCAGGGCATGCCGATACAGCGGCATTGCGATCACCATCCCGCTCCCGGATTTCCTCATTCCTCGCTGCCGGCTCGGCAGGCCTTACCGTTGGCGTACCGCAGGCCCGACAGAACTTTGCCCCTGCCGCCAAGGGGGCCGCGCACCGGCTGCACGTCGCAGGTGGACTGATGTCGGAGGATGCCGACAAGGGCCCGCCACATGCCTTGCAGAATTTTGCACCGGGCTTGTTCTCTGCCTGACAGGCCGTACATTGCATGCGATACCCCTTCTCAACACTGCCATCTGCCGGCAATAGCCGGATTCACTCCAACCTGGCGCCGCAACTGCCACAAAATGTATCGTCTGGCGCAACGATGGCCTGACAGGCGGGGCAACTCAGCAGCGCCGCCAATCCACCAGCGCCTGCCGGATTGTTCTCCAGCATGGATTTGGCTGCATCTGGCGACCGGCTGGCCTGGTTCAGTTGCGCAAGATGGGCGTGCCGGGCCATATCGGCGTTGCCCGCCGGGGCCAGGATGATCGACTGGTTGTTGATGAACTGCTGCAGCCGCTCGGCCAGCGCCTTGACGACCTCGGGTAGCGCCGCCATGCCGATCACAGTCCGGGCACCATCCTTGTCGAAGGTCACGGTGTGGATCTCGGCAGCCCACAGGCGAAAAGTCATGGCTTCGATCTTCACGACGGAACTGCTGGTCTGGATGGCATCCTGCAGCATATTCCCGTGTTTGAGGCTTGCACTGACGTAACGTCCAGCCATTTCCAGCCAGAACAGACGCGAGCGGAAATCGAAGCGCATCCACAAGGACTGGCTTGCCGCCAGGCTGTACTCCCCCAGCGCCCAGAACGTCAGGCCGAGGATCACCCACTGGTGGGCTGCACTCCACTGGAATCCGTCACGCAATGTCAGGCTCAAAGCTACCAGCGCGATTGCCGCAACCAGATGTGACAACGCCCCCAGCAGGGCCAACAGCAGCACCGGCAGCATGCGCGGCTCGGCCAGGGTGCTTGCCAGGGTAGGCGATGCACCCATCGCCGGCATGGGCTGGGTCTCCTCCAGCATTTCGGCCCTGAATTGGCCTGTCTTTGCGTCTAGGTCAATCTGCGGCTCCTGCCGCAGGTAGCGACGATTCGGGATTTTTTCGGTCCAGCCATCCTGCATCACCCGATCCAATTCCTCCATGACCTGCCCCGGGTGGCAGTTGATGTTCCAGACATCGGTCTTGCTGGCGACCGTTGTCTGTGGCGGCGCCCGCAGTTGCAGCATCAAGGCCCGGAAGAACAGGCCATACGCCACCAGACCCGCCACCATCACCACGAAGACATAAGGAAACGGTGAGACGGCACGGAGGCTCGGCAATTTGTCGGCAAACATCATCAGCAGCACCGGCCCGACCAGGGAAAAGACCACCAGGATGGCGAGCCCCTTGACGGTCAGGACCGTCCGGCCATCATCCACGCTGGCCGCACTGACTTCACCGAGAAGGTTCTGCAGCGCAAAGAACAGGTACACCAGCCCCATCCAGGCCGTGACCTTGCTGGCGGCCTCACCCGCGCCCAGGCCGCCGAACAGCAAAGCCACCACCAGCGAGGCGAGCAAGGCGCCCATGCTGAGCAATTTCATGAACTGGCGGCGCGCCAGTCCCTGTACCTGCAAGGGGGCGTAGATCAGGTTCGGCAGGGTCGAGTACAGCAGGCCGTCCAGCGGGCCATTGGGCTCCGGTATGGTCAGGGCCTGGTGCCGCATCATCTCTGCCACCTGGCGGCCGCTGGGATTCTCCGCTGCCTGCCCGGGCTTCAGCTCCGCCGCCAGGTTGCTGGGGCGCCCCCGGCCAAAAAAGAAGCGCAGTTGCGAAAAGCAACGCGCGGCATAGCGACCACCCGCCAGCAAGGCACCCAGCGCCAGCACGATGCCCAGATAACGGGCAGGCCCCGCGTTACCTTGCGCATGTCCCCGAACCAGTAGCAGGATGGCCACGCCGGCCAGCAGGTAGACCAGCGCAGACAATCCAAGGAACAGGTTTTGTACCCGCAAGGGGTTGGGCAGCTGTAACTGGCTCTGGTTATTGAAGTCGTAGCTCACCGGCATTCCCCTGAACACGAGGCAGCCTGGGTCAATCCTGATGATTTGACCCATCTCCCCTTACGCAGCTGCATGCTGACCGTGCATCGCCGCCATCCCCAATCAGGTATAGCGTGCAACGAAAGGAATCGCCTGCGCAGATGACAGGACAATCAGCGTAGCGGGGAGGAAGGGCGACGGGCGTCACCCGCCCTTTCGGATGTCAGCCCTGGAAATCCGGCCAGTCCTGCGGTCGCCAGGCGGGCCAACTGCCCTCGTCCTTGGCCTGGAATTCCGCCGCCGTCGCAATACCGGCAACGGCCACCAGGTTCTCGCCTTGCCACAGCAAGGGCCAGCGGGTACGCAACCAGGGGGGGATCCCCGCCTCCTGCAAAAGCAGCTTGACCGGACGATTGGGACCGCCCTGCCGTGGTCGCAGGGATTCGCCGCCGCGTCTCGGCCTGGCCCAGAGGCCGGTCAGCGCCTCAGCCACCAGGCCGCCGGGCCGGGACATCCAGACCAACTCGCCCTGCCAGCCAGGCAGCGTCAGCCTACCCTCACCGGCAACTGGCCGATCCGGAGGCTCGGCAACCCAGTGCGCAAGCCAGATCTCGTCCCTGTATCGGTGGACCGCCCGCTCACCCAATCTCAGACAGGGATTGGCGTCTTCCCGTGCAGTCAGCAACTGCTCGAGCAGCAGGACCAGTTGTCGCTCATCGGGGCGCATGTCGTGACCGGCCAGAAACCAGCGCAACAGGTTCCGCTGGCGCGGCCCGGCCAGATCGCGCAGGCGTGCCAGCGAAAGGCGGGGCGTCCAGACTCCCGCATCCTGCTCCGCGATGGCGTCGAGCAGGCTGGCGGTCTCGGCAAAGTGCCTTGCTGCACGGGCAATGGCGCTTTGCGCAGACGGAAAACGCGTCAGCAGCGCCGGGATGACCTGCTGTCGCAGATAATTGCGGTCGTACTCGATCGAGGCATTGCTCTCGTCCTCGACCCATTGCAAGCCCTGCACCAGGGCATAGTTGTGAAGCTGTTCGCGCGACTCTGCCAGCAGCGGCCGCCATATCCGCTTGCCCTCAGCCAGCGGCCGGGCCGACGGCATGCCGGCAGCGCCATGCACCCCCGTCCCACGCGCTAGACGGTAGAGCACCGTTTCAGCCTGATCGTCACGATGATGGGCCAGGGCCACCAGTTCGGCATCCAGCCGGGCAAATGCCGCATAGCGTGCGCTGCGAGCCCGCGCCTCGAGGCTGTCCGGCGCACTGGCATCCAGGCCGGCTTTTTCATGAGAAAACGCAATACCGTGCCGCAGGCAATAGTCGGCGCAATGCGCCAACCAGTCATCCGCTGACGGACTAAGACCATGATGCAGGTGAAAAGCTTGCAGCTGCAGAGGCTGTTCCGTGCGCAGGCGCAGGAACAGTGCGAGCAATACCGAGGAATCGAGTCCGCCCGAATAGGCGACCGCCACGCTGGCACCCGGCAGGATATGCCGGGCAGCCAGTTGGCGAAAACGCTGGTAGAGAGACTCGGCCTGATCAGGCCGAGGTAACTTCCTTGTACTTGCCATAGCTCATCAGCCGCTCGAAACGGGTCTCCAGCAGCTTGTCGACGGGCTTGTCTTGCAGGCTCTTGAGGGCATCCTGCAGGCTCTTGCGCAGGGTCAGCATCATGGCCTGGGTATCGCGATGCGCGCCACCGGTAGGCTCTGCCACCACTTTGTCCACCAGACCGAGGGTTTTCAGACGGCTGGCGGTGATCCCCAGAGTTTCTGCGGCTTCCGGTGCCTTTTCCGCACTCTTCCAGAGAATGGAAGCACAACCTTCCGGCGAGATCACCGAATAGGTAGCGTATTGCAGCATCTGCACCACGTCACCAATCGCAATGGCCAAGGCTCCACCCGATCCGCCTTCACCGATCACGGTGACGACCACCGGTACGCGCAGCTTGCTCATCTCGAACAAATTGCGCCCGATGGCCTCGGACTGACCCCGCTCTTCCGCACCAATGCCTGGATAGGCGCCGGGGGTATCGACGAAGGTAACGACCGGCAGATTGAATTTTTCTGCCAGGCGCATCAGCCGCAGGGCTTTGCGATAGCCCTCGGGGCGCGGCATGCCGAAGTTGCGATAGATCTTTTCCTTGGTATCGCGGCCCTTCTGATGGCCGATCACCATGACGGACTGGCCATTGAGCCGAGCCAGGCCACCGACGATGGCTGGATCGTCGGAATAGCTACGATCACCGTGGAGTTCTTCGAAATCGGTGAAGATTTCGCGGATGTAGTCCAGCGCATAAGGGCGCTGCGGATGACGGGCAACCTGCGAAATTTGCCAGGGCGACAGCTTGCTGTAGATCGCCTTGGTGAGCTCCTGGCTCTTTTTCTGCAGGTGATCGATCTCGACCGAGATATCGACCGCCGAATCATCCTGCACAAAGCGTAGCTCTTCGATCTTGCTTTCGAGCTCGGCAATGGGTTGTTCGAAGTCGAGGAATGTGGTTTTCATACTTGCTGCAGGCCACGTCGCTTAAGCGTACGCGCTCCGGTAGTGCCGGACGTTCGGCGAAATCGCGCCATTATGGCGAAACTCAGCCGCCCCGCAAGATTGACATGACGGCCGTTCAAGCAGCCGTCCGGCAATTTCGGCACCCACTCACTCGTTGGTAAAGACGATTTCCGCACGTACACCACCCTTCTGGAAAGCCAGGCGGCTAGCGACATTCAGCAGAATCGGGGACTGTGTATTGGCCTTGATTCCAGCCCCGGTACCGTCACGTGTCAGGGTGAGAAGTAGCGCAAGATTTTCGCTATCTGTGAGCTGAATCAGTGCGGCTTCTTCGTCGCTGAGGGTCAATTGGTAGTGCAAGCCCATGCGGCGGGTATCAATAACGCTGAAAACAACCGCCGGATCATCGAGCGATTGCAGCCACATTACCTTGGGCTCGGGCACATCCTCGTGCAACAACTTGAAACGCGTGCAATCTTCAAACCCGGGTAGTCCGTCGGGAAAGTTGATGACGGTGTTCTCATCGATATCTATCACGCCGAAGCGGGGGGTAACGACTTGCATGGATTTATGGCTCCCAGCCTTCAAGTTGCACGAAATCTAGCCGAAATAAGGCATGAGCGCCAAGACCTGATGTGCGGCAGATACGAATGTTTATGCTTGTTTACAGATTTTATTCACATCGGGCTAAAGTTTTTCAATATCCTGTCGATATGGTGCGTAGACCATAGACAGGACTCGGCCAATGTAGCCGGGAAGAGGATCGTTATGAAGATCGATAACTCAGGCAAGCCGATCACGGCGCCGTCTCGCGGCGAGGCGAAAGCTGCCGCCAAGACAGGCGGCGGAGAGGTCGCGAGCGCGGAATCGCGCGGCGACAGCGTGGATATCAAGGCTTTCAGCGCCCGATTGGCGTCGCTGGAGTCGAACCTCGCCTCCCAGCCCGTGATTGATGAAAGCAAGGTGGCCGAAATACGCCAGGCCATCAAGGATGGGCGCTTCACGATCCAGGCCGACGCCATCGCCGACAAGTTGATCGCCAGCGTCAAGGAACTGCTGTCCGGCAAGACCTGACGCCGTTCGTCGAACAAGGCATACTAGCCCTACACCGGCCACCGACCCGCTCGGTAGGCCGGTTGTTTTTTGTATAGGCCCTATGACTGGAAAGCTGCCATGTCCACCCCTCTGCTCCAGACCGCACTTGAGAACGAGCTTACCCACATCCAGAACTTCATCGGGACGCTGGAGCTGGAGCAGCAGGCGCTGATCGACAATACCCTGGCCGAACTGGAAACCCTGTCCAAGCAGAAGGCGGGACATGCCATGGCATTGGAGCAATTGGCCAAGGAGCGAAAGCGGCTGTTCGAGATCAACGGCGTGGAACTGTCGCCACACCCTCCCCACTCGCTGACACAGGCCCGCAACCTGCCTGCGGATTTGCTGCCCGAACTGGCGGCCACCTGGGACAAGCTTATCCAGGCGGCGCGACACGCCAGCGCACTCAACACGACCAACGGTCAGTTGATCCACACGCGCCAGCAGCAGAACCAGCAATTGATGAGCCTGCTGCAGAGCAGTCAGAATTCGAATCTATCCTACGACGCCTACGGCCAACCGCGCCTGTCGCGCTCCACCGGCTCCTTGGGCAAAGCCTGATTCAAGCACCTGACCGGATTGCGGGACGACCCGCTCCAGTTTTCTGAAACATGGGGACGGCCCCAAGCAATCAGGAGGGCCGTACCATGGCCTGGATCATTCTTACCTTGGCAGGTCTGCTGGAAATCGGCTGGGCGGTGGGTCTCAAATACACCGAAGGCTTTACTCGCTTCTGGCCCAGCGTTGCCACCCTGCTAGCCATGGTGGCCAGCGTCAGCCTGCTGGGGCTGGCAGTACGCACCCTGCCGCTCGGCACCGCCTACGCCGCATGGACAGGCATAGGCGCCGTTGGCACGGTCATCCTGGGGATATTTCTGTTTGACGAATCCGCCAGCCTGGCACGCCTGCTCTGCGTGGGCCTGATCGTGACCGGTATCGTCGGGCTCAAGCTCGTGGGTCAGCCAAGCTAGGCGCAAAAAAGCCCGCCATACCGGCGGGCTTTCCATTGCAACCCCGATGCACCGACCTTTATTGGCCCGGCATCGGCAGCGTTGCTACCTCATCCTTGTTATCTGCAAGAATCTGGATCGTCACCCTTCGATTACGCGCCCGACCGGTAGCACTGTCGTTTGGCTCCATCGGCCGGTTCTCGGCGTAGCCCAACGCAACAAGACGCTTGGCCGCCACGCCATTGGCTTCGAACAGGCGTACCACCGTACCTGCGCGGGCGGCCGACAATTCCCAGTTGGAGGGAAATTGCGGCGAAGCGATAGGCACGTTATCGGTGTGGCCCTCGATCTGGATCAGATTCTCGCTACCAGCCAGCTTCTTGGCGATACTGGAAAGCGACTCGGATGACTTGGCATCCAGGGTCGCGGAGCCGACCGGAAACAGCAGGCTGGCATTGACCTCGATGGCGATACCACGCTTGCTTTCCGTCACCCTGACCTGACCCTGGTCAATCAGCTTAGCCAGATCCTGCTTCATCTCCACCGCCATATCCTTCATGGCAGCGGCTTGCTGGGCCCGCTCCTGCACCAGTTGCTGGGCCTGGGCCACCTCACGGCGCTGCTTATAGGGCAAGGCGATCAGGCTCTGGTTATTGCCGTTCGGGTCATTCTTGATCAACGCATCGGTCGAGGAGTCGGGCTTATTGAATGCCACGGTCAGCGAATTGGACAGCACCTTGTACTTGCCTTCGTTCACCTGGGAGATGGCATACATCACCACAAAGAAGGCAAACAGCAGCGTGATGAAGTCGGCGTAGGAGACCAGCCAGCGCTCATGGTTTTCGTGCTCTTCCGGCTTGTGCTTGCGCGCCATACCCCTCCCCAGCTCCCTCTAGATTCGACTTTGGTCTTGAAAGTGGACGATGACGGCAACGCCGACATCGCCCCTTATGCCATTTACTTTAGTTTGAACTCGAAATAACTGCCTAGCTTGGCACCTGCCGAGGCACCGATGGAACGGGCGAAGCGTTGCGCCCAGTCCTCACGCGGGGTGAAATCGACAATTTCCTCGGCCTTGATCACATCACGGGCAACGCTATCGGCGGAACCATAGGCATCGGCCAGACCGAGCTCGATGCTCTTCTCGCCACTCCAGACCAGGCCCGAGAACATGTCCGGCGTCTCCTTCAGACGCTTGCCACGCCCCTGCTTGACCACATCGATGAACTGTTGATGCACCTGGCCCAGCATCTGCTTGGCGTAGTCCACCTGGGTTGCCGATTGCGGCGAGAACGGATCCAGGAAGCCCTTGTTGGCGCCAGCCGTCAGCAGACGTCGTTCGACACCCAGTTTTTCCATTGCACCGGTAAAGCCGAAGCCATCCATCAGCACACCGATCGAACCCACCAGGCTAGCCTTGTCGACAAAGATCTTGTCGGCAGCGACTGCGACGTAATAACCACCGGAGGCACAGATGTCATCCACCACCACATAGAGCGGAATGGCGGGATGGAGTTTGCGCTGGCGCTTGATCTCGTCATTGATCTGGCCCGCCTGTACCGGACTGCCGCCTGGGCTGTTGATGCGCAGGATCACGCCCTTGGTGTTCTTGTCCTTGAAGGCATTGCGCAGGCCTTCATTGATATTGTCTGCATTGGCATTGTCACCGGCGGAAATGACGCCCGTGAGATCCACCAGTGCTGTATGCGGCCCCATGGTGCGGCTGCCACCCTCACCGGCATCGCCATGCCGCCAGGTGACAATCACGGCCAGGAACAGGAACAGCCAGGCGAAACCGGCAAACTTGAAGAAAATGCTCCAGTTACGACCCTTGCGCTGCTCCTTCAGGGCGGTCACTACCAGTTTTTCCAGCACCTGACGTTCCCAGTTCGGATCTTGCTGCTCGCTCATGCTTTCCCTCGATCTCTATCAGACAGTCATCTTTTATATATGGGCATCAGGCAGGAAGAACACCTCACCACCCTCTTCCACTACCGCCAGCTTGGTCAGGCGGGCGCCCTTGCAGGGGCCGCCCAGGCACAAGCCGGTATCGGGCCTATAGTAAGCGCCGTGCGTCGCGCAGATCAAATAGGACCGGCTCAGATCAAAGAAGTCACCTTCGTTGAAATCGAGCTCGACCGGAATATGCGCACACTCGTTGAGATAGCCATGCACCCTGCCGCCCCAACGTACGACGAAAGCCGGCGCCGGCGTGCCCGCCCACTCCGCCTGGAAGCGCTTGCCCAGGCCGCCGTCAGGCAGTTCATCACTGGCGCAGACACGCCACTTGCGCGCACCAGGTTCGAAATCAGCCATGCTGCCTCAGCCATCCATCGAGTTCGGTGAAGCTGTCGAACAGGCCCAAGGGCTGCAAGGCCAGCAGCTCGTCCTTGGGGTGTGCGCCATAGGCCACACCCAAGCCGGCAGCACCGGCATTGCTGGCCATCTGCAGGTCATGCGTGGTGTCACCGATCATGACACTGCGGGCAACCGGCACGTCGAGGTATTCGACCAGCTCCAGGATCATCTGCGGATGCGGCTTGGAGTGGCACTCGTCAGCGCAGCGGGTGGCGTCGAAATACACGCCAAGACCGGTCTGCTCCAGCACCCGATCCAGCCCGCGCCGTGATTTCCCGGTCGCCACGGCGAGGTGATAGCCCGCAGCCTTGTAGTGCGCTAGCGCGTCAGCCACACCCTCGAACAGGGCGATCTCGCCATCACGGGCCAGATAGTGGTGCTTGTAGGCTTCCACCACCCGTGCCACCTCCTCCTGGCCTGCAGCCGGCGCAAGGTATTGCATCGCCTCATTGAGGCCATAGCCGATCACGAAGCTGGCCTGCTTGCGATTCGGCACCGGCAGGCCGGCATCGGCGAAGGCTTGCTGAATGGAATGGGTAATCAGGGCGGTCGAGTCGGCCAGCGTGCCATCCCAGTCGAAGATCAGCAGGTCAAAGCGTTCAGCCATCGATCTTGTCCAGTGTATTCATATAGGTTTGCAGTTCCTGGGGCAGCGGCGCTTCCAGTTGCAACGGGGTGCCCGCCAGGGGGTGGTTCAGGTTCAACCGCCAGGCGTGCAGAAACATGCGCTTGAGCCCCTGCCGCGGCAAGGCCTTGTTGAGCGCAAAATCACCGTACTTGTCGTCCCCGAGGATGGGGAAACCCGACTGGGCGCAATGCACGCGAATCTGATGGGTACGGCCGGTCTTCAGCTCGCACTCCAGCAAGGTGGCCTCGGTAAAGGCCGCGCGACGATTCAGTATCGTATGGGAATCTTGCCCGTCCGGGTTGACGCTGACGCGTCGCTCGCCATCTGCCGTCACATACTTCTGCAGCTTGAACTTCACATGGCGGCGCGCATCGGGAAATACACCCTTGACCAGCGCCAGGTAACGCTTGTCCATGCCGCGGTCGCTACGCAGCATCTCGTGCAGCGCGACCAGCGCACTGCGCTTCTTGGCAACCAGCAGGATGCCGGAGGTTTCCCGGTCCAGCCGGTGCACCAGCTCCAGGAACTTGGCCTGCGGCCGTTGTGCGCGCAATTGCTCGATCACGCCAAAGCTGATGCCGCTGCCGCCATGCACGGCAATGCCGGCCGGCTTGTCGATGACCAGCAGCGCCTCGTCCTCGAACAGGATGGGCAGCGCCGGGCCACGGCCAGCCGCGACCGAGTGATCGGGCTTTTCGCCAGGCTCCGCAAGCCGGATGGGCGGAATCCGGATGTGATCGCCCTCCAGGATACGGTAGGTCACATCGGCCCGCCCCTTGTTCACGCGAACCTCCCCGGAACGGACGATCCGGTAGATCAGCGACTTGGGCGCGCCCTTGAGACACTTCATTAAATAATTGTCCAACCGCTGGCCGGCTTCTTCAGCATCGACAGTGAGGTAGGAAACTTTGCTCGGGTTGTGCATCTGACATATACTCATGCGGTCTTGCCAACCGCTCAGGCCGGTCTTACCGGTACCACCGGAAACAAGACCATCCGTTCCACCGTTCCGGCCACTCAGTCGCCGATGCGGTCTGTTAAAGCGACGGATTATCTCACGCGCGACCGGCTCGCGCGGCCTTTCCCGCTCTTTCCCCCGCGTCTTTTTCTCTCTTGCCGTGCCGACTGATCATTTTCGGCACCTAGCGCGCAAGGCAGACGCAAGCGCTCGATGCGCAAAAACAGGGGAAACACGGACCAGGCCAGAAGCCGGTGCGGTTAACGTCGTTCACCGCCAAGCAACGACGGTACAAAGTGACAAAACGCACGACCGGACATACGCAGGCTGATGCCCCTACCCTGGCTATCAGTCGGCACCAAGAACACACCCGTGCGCGGCAACGACCTCTCGGCCGCGACGACAGTACAGGAACCCCAGGAATTCTTGCCTTGCCTAACCATACGCAACGCCACTTCGCCTGAGTCTTCCCTCGACGGTCATCCACCGTCGGTGTGTTCGCCCCTGCCTGTCCGGCGGCGGGAGAACAAAACATGAAACGCATGCTGTTCAATGCGACACAAGCCGAAGAGCTTCGTGTCGCCATCGTTGACGGTCAGAAGCTCATCGATCTGGATATCGAGACCGTCGGCAAGGAACAACGCAAGAGCAATATCTACAAGGCCGTCATCACCCGCATCGAGCCGTCTCTCGAAGCCTGCTTCGTTGACTACGGCACCGATCGTCACGGTTTCCTCCCCTTCAAGGAAGTTGCCCGCGCCTATTTCAAGGAAGGCGCCGATGGCCGTTCGCGTATTCAGGACGCGCTGAAGGAAGGCATGGAGCTGATCGTCCAGGTTGAAAAGGACGAGCGCGGCAACAAGGGCGCCGCCCTGACCACCTTCATCTCCCTGGCTGGCCGCTATCTGGTCCTGATGCCGAACAATCCTCGTGGCGGCGGTGTATCGCGCCGTATCGAGGGTGAAGAGCGTCAGGAACTGCGTGCCACCATGGACCAACTGGACGTGCCGGCTGGCATGTCCATCATCGCCCGCACCGCCGGCATCGGCCGTAGCGCCGAAGAGCTGCAGTGGGACCTGAACTACCTGCTGCAACTGTGGCGCGCCATCGAGAACGCCGCCGGCTCGCAAAACGGCCCGTTCCTGATCTATCAGGAAGGCAGCCTGGTCATCCGCGCGATTCGCGACTATTACCAGCCCGACATTGGCGAAATCCTGATTGATACCGAATTCGTGTACGAGCAGGCCCGCCAGTTCATGAGCCATGTGATGCCTGGCTTCGTGAACCGCGTGAAGATGTACAAGGACGATGTCCCGCTGTTCTCGCGCTTCCAGATCGAACACCAGATCGAAACCGCATTCTCCCGTGACGTAGCACTGCCCTCGGGCGGCGCCATCGTGATCGACCATACCGAAGCACTGGTGTCGGTCGACGTGAACTCGGCCCGTGCCACCAAGGGCGGCGATATCGAGGAAACCGCGACCCGTACCAACCTGGAAGCCGCCGACGAAATCGCTCGTCAGTTGCGCCTGCGTGACTTGGGCGGCCTGATCGTGGTCGACTTCATTGACATGGAAAAGGCCGGCAACCAGCGTGAGGTGGAAAACCGCCTGCGCGATGCCCTGCGCCATGACCGTGCCCGCGTCCAGACCGGCAAGATTTCGCGCTTCGGCCTGATGGAACTGAGCCGCCAGCGCCTGCAACCGTCGCTGGGCGAGACCGCCCATCAGCCATGCCCGCGCTGCCACGGCACTGGCTTCATCCGTGGTACCGAATCCTCGGCCCTGCACATCCTGCGCATCATTCAGGAAGAGGCCATGAAGGAAAACACCGGTGCGGTACACGCACAGGTGCCGGTGGATGTTGCCACCTTCCTGCTGAACGAAAAACGCGCCGAGATCTTCTCGGTGGAGTCCCGCCTCAAGGTTGGCGTGGTGTTGATCCCGAACATCCACCTCGAAACCCCGAACTACACCATCACCCGCCTGCGCCACGACGACCTCAACCACATCGAGGAAGTCCTGCCGTCGTACAAGATGATGGAAGCCCCAACCGAAGAAGAGCAAGGCAACGGCAAGGGCAAGGACAACGAGCCGGCCAAGCCGCGCCAGGAAGCCGCCGTCAAGGGCATAACCCCGACGCAGCCGGCCCCGATCGCTGTTGAAAAGCCAGCCCCTGTTGTCGCCAAGCCATCGCTGTTCGATCGCATCATCCGCTTCTTCAAGGGTGAAGAAGTCGAGGAAGTGAAACAGCCGGTGCCGGCGAGCAAGGGTGGCCGAGACCGTGGCAACCGTCGTGGCGAAGGCCGCGGCGAGGGCAACCGCAATCGCAACGAGCAACGCAACGAAGGCAAGCGCAACGGCAACAACGAAGAGCGCCGTGCCGGCGGAAAGCCGCGTATCGAGGAGGACGAGCAACCGCGTCCGCCACGTGGCGAGCGTCGTGATCGCGGAGAAGGTCGTAATGAGCGCCAAGGTGGCGAAGGCCGCGCCGAGCGTCAGAATGATCGTCAGGCCGAAGGTCGTAACGAGCGCCCTACCGAGGGTCGCGAACCCCGTGAGCCGCGCGAACCGCGTCAAGGCAGGGAAAACAACGAGGCACGTGCCGAGCGCGAACCGCGTGAGCCACGCGAGCAGCGTGAACCCCGCCAGCCACGTGAGCCGCGCGCGGAGCGCGAGCCACGTCCGGAACGTGAACCGCGCGAACCACGTGAGCCACGTGCCGAACGCGAACCGCGTCAGGAACGCCAGCCACGCCCGCAAGCCGAACCCAAGCCGCAAACCGAGGCCGGTGAAGAGCCGAGCCAGCAGGAACTGCTGCCTATCGATAGTCAGCAAGGCGAAGCCACCGAAGGTAACGAAGGCCGCGGTCGTCGTCGTCGTGGCCGTCGCGGTGGTCGCGGTGAGCGCAATGTCGAGGCCAACCAGGCACTGGCAGGCGAAGAAGGTGGCAACACGCAGGACGAAGGTGCCGCACCGACCGAGCAGGAGCATGTCAACGTCGCAGCGCCGGCCGATGTAGCAAGCGCACCAGCCACCGTTGCAGATGTTGCACCGGTAGCGGCGGCTGAACCCAGCACTCCGGCAGTCGCTGCTCGTGAAGAGCGTGTTGCCGTTGAAGCTGCGCCTGTTGAAGCCAAGGTAGAAGCCGCAGTTGTCGAAGCCGCTGAAGTGATCACCCCGGTCGCCGAGATCGCCAAGATCGAAGCACCGGTCATCGAAACACCAGCTCCGACCGCTGAAGTTGCCGAACCGGCTCAGGAAGTCACTGCACCTGTTCAGGCCAACCTGATCGAAGCCGTGGTAAAGGCCGCCGAAGTACTGGCTGCCGCACCGCAAGTCAGCGAAACCAAGCCTGCTACCCCTGCTCTGCCGGAAATCGGCCGACCGGAAGATGTGGGCCTCGTTCAGGTGGCCACCCAGCTGAAGTCCTTCGAGCCGATGGAACTGCCCACCGTTGCCGCGCCGACCCGCCGTCGTCGCAGCGAGGTGAAGCCTGAGCAAAAGGCTGCACCGGTGCAGGAAGAACTGGTCATGGTGGAAACCAGCCAGGCCGCGGCAAACGGAAACAAGCCGGAACAGACTGCCTGATCAGCGGCAATGTTCCAATGAAACAGGGGAGCCCACGGGCTCCCCTGTTTTACTTGGTGGACAAGGCATCACCTCGTCCATTTAGTGCTTATGTCGGCAGTACCGAACGGGCAGCTTCAAATCGGGTGGCGAAATACTTGGTCTTCAAGCTCTCTATCCGCACCCGGCCATTGGTACTCGGCGCATGGATGAACTTCTCGTCGCCAATATAGATACCGACATGGGAGAACGGACGATTCATGGTATTGAAGAACACCAGATCCCCCGCCTGCAGCTCTTCGCGCCGAACGCTACGGCCGCGTCGGGCAATGTCCGCCGCACTACCCTTCAGGTCCATACCGACGGCATTGCGGTAGATGAAGCTGACCATACCTGAGCAATCCAGCCCCGCCTCCGGGTTCTTGCCGCCGAACTGATAACCCACGTCGATCAAGCCCAGCGCGTACATGACGATTTCGCGTCCGGAATCGCTGGCGACAATACGGCTGGTGCTCACATCCGGCCGAGGCTCGGCCTTGGTCACCGCCTTGCCCTGCGCCGGGCGATTGCTGGCCACCGGTTTGGGCGGGCTGCTGGCGCAGCCTGCCAGCAGCAATCCAAGCAGGATCAGACCGGCGCAGCGCCGGCGATTGGGCATGCCGGTCAAAGAAGGGGTGACAACATTCATGGCAAGGTCTCCAACCAGGGTGCAATGGCATCGGCGGCGGAGCGCCATGCCGTATCCAACATCAACATATGCCCCACTTCCGGCAGCAGCACGGCCTCTACCCCCAGATGGCGGGCTGCGCTATGCACCAGATGGGGTCGCATCAATTTATCGCCCTCGCTGCCAAGGACCAGTGCGGGTGGCATGCCGACGGGTGGGCGCAGATCGAATTGCGGCATCGTCATCTCCACCAGGGCCCGATCGGACTCATGCTGGAAATGCCCGGCGTACCCAAGCAACTGTTGTTCGTCCATATCGGGCGAGAACAGCAATTCGCGCAACTTCTTCAGGTGGGGCGCAGCGCCGCCGTGTTGCAGCAGGTTCAACTCCCACAAGAGTTGCGGATGCTGCCAGAACATGTTCAGCGCCGATCCCATCAATCCTTCAGGCGGCACACTTGCCAGCAAGACCAGGCCGGGTACGGCCCTTTCCCGGGCATAGGCAAGCGCGAGGAAGCCGCCCATGGAGTGGCCAATCAAGACAGGGAGCTGCCCGCAGCTTGCCTCGATCTGCCGGACAGCCAGGGCAACATCGGCCACATAGTCGGCAACGGCCGTGACCGACAGGTATTGACGCCCCTCGCTGCCACCGTGTCCGCGCAGGCTTAATGCATAGCTGCGATAGCCTCGCCCTGCAAAGTAAGGCAGGAAATTCGGCTGCCAACACCAGGCTCCGGCGTACGCACCATGCAAGAACAGCAAAGGCGGCTTGGCCGAGGCGGCCGGCGGCTGGCAATCGACAATTTCCAGATAATTTTCAGTCACTTGTATTTATTTCTTATGAAACAGCTTGAGCATTGCCGGCACCTTACGCCATTCATCGATTCGAGACAATCAGCGCCCCGCATTTGTTGACCTTGGGTTCATTAAGTAATAAATTACCAAGAAGTCATTAGCATAGGAATCATCATGGATACCATCCCGCCACGCTGGAAGCGTCGCAAGGAAGCGCGTCCGGCCGAGATCATCGAAGCCGCGCTGACCTTGTTCGTCGACAAGGGTTTCGCTTCTACCCGTCTCGATGACGTTGCCAAACTGGCCGGCGTGACCAAGGGCACGGTGTATCTGTACTTCGACAATAAGGAAGAATTGTTCAAGGCCGTCGTCCGGGAAACCGTGCTACCCAACCTGGAGTTCGCCGAAAACGTGGTTGCCGAGTACCGGGGCAGCAGCGAGGAGTTGCTCTGGACCTTGCTGGAGCGCTGGGCAGATCGCATGACCGAATCCCCCACGACCGGCATTGCCAAGCTGATGATTGCGGAAGCCAGCAATTTTCCGGAACTGGCTCGCTTCTATATGGATGAGGTGGTGTTGCGTAGCCGCAAGCTGTTTGCGGCGGTGATCGAGCGCGGCGTGGCTTCCGGCGAGTTCCGTCCGGTCGATATTGCCCTCGCGACACGGGCCACCACGGCCCCGCTGATGATGACCAAGGTGTGGACCCAGAGCTTTGCACTGTGCGACCCGGAGGTCATCGACCTCAAGACCTTCGCCCGGTTTCATTTTGAATTGATGATGAGCGGCATGAAGCGCTGATCGTCCTTGTCTCCCCACTCGAGTGAACATCCCGTGCGGATGTCGTAGTCTTTTACTGGAAGCCCTATGAGCGACGCGCCTCAAGCACAAAAACAAACCAAAGCCCGTTTAGTCCTGATTGTTGCCCTGCTAGGCATCGGCGGCTGGATCGCCTACCACTGGTGGCATGGCCGGACCTTCGTCGATACCGACAATGCGCAGGTCGAAGGTCATATCGTGCCTATCGCCGCGCGGGTCTCCGGCTATGTACAAGCCGTCAACGTTACCGACAACCAGAGCGTGGCTGCAGGTAGCCAACTGGTGAAGATCGATGATCGCGACTATGGCGCCCGGCTTGCCCAGGCGACGGCGGACCTGAATATTGCCATCGCGGCCGCCGGCAGCAAGGGCAGTACCGGCCAGGCAGAAGCCCAGATCGGCTACGCCCAGGCCAGCGCCGCAGCGGCAACGGCGACCATCGCCATGGCCGAGGCCAACGCCGAACGCGCCCGCAATGACCTCCTCCGTACAAGGTCGCTCGCCACCAAGGGCATGGCTACCTCCGCGCAGCTGGATGCTGCCCTGAATGCCGAACGCGCAGCAGAATCCCAACTGAAGACCTCGCGCGATACCGCCAGCGCCGCCACGCAGCAGGTGGGCGTAGCCGGCGCCGGCCTCAAGTCGGCTCAGGCCAAGGTGGATTCGGTACGCGCCCAGCGGGACCTGGCTGCGATCCAGTACAAGGATACCCAGGTGCTGGCGCCGATGGCCGGCGTGACCAGCAAGAAGTCGGTCGAAGTGGGTCAGTTGGTGCAGCCTGGCCAGACCCTGCTGTACCTCGTCCCGCTCAATGATGTCTGGGTGACTGCCAATCTGAAGGAAACCGAAGTGGGTGACGTACGGGTCGGCCAGACGGTCGAGGTGGAAGTCGATGCCTATCCCGGCAAGACCTTCACCGGCAAGGTCGATTCGTTCAGCCCGGCAACGGGGGCGAAGTTCGCCCTGCTGCCACCGGACAATGCCAGCGGCAACTTCACCAAGGTCGTGCAACGTGTACCGGTCAAGGTAAAGCTGGACAGTTTCGATGCCAACGCCACGCCACTGCGTCCCGGTATGAGCGTGGTCGCCAGTATCCGCATCCGTTAATCGAGGTCTTGCATCATGCGGCTCGCGCTACTCTCCGACATCCACGGCAACCTGCCGGCACTGAAAGCCGTGCTGGCGGATATCGCCAAGCGAAGTGTCGACCATATTGCCAATCTCGGAGACAGCCTGAGCGGCCCGCTGTGGCCCGCGGAAACCGCCGCCTTGCTGATGCAGCAGCCCTGGTCGCAGCTTGCGGGCAACCACGAGCGGCAGTTGCTGACCCAGGAGCCTGCGCGCATGGGCGAGAGCGATCGCTATGCCCATGGTCAACTGGGTACGGAAGCCATGGCCTGGCTGGCAAGCTTGCCCGCCAGCCTACCTCTGGCGCTGGATGATGCCCTGCTCTGCCATGGCACGCCGGACAGTGACCTGGTCTACTTCATGGAGTCCGTGACGCCATCCGGCGTACGCCTGGCCGATGCCGAGGAAATTGCGATGCGGCAAGGCACGGCCCGACATGGCCTGATCGCCTGTGGTCACACGCATGTACCGCGTGCCATGCGGGCTGCCAATGGCAGCTTGCTGGTCAATCCGGGCAGCGTGGGCCTGCAGGCCTACGACGACGATCATCCCTATCTGCACTTCATCGAAAATGGCAGCCCGGATGCGCGCTATGCCATCGTCGAGAAGACCTTATCCGGCTGGCGTGCGGCATTGATCACCCTGCCCTACGATGCCGAGGCGGCCGCAGTGCAGGCCGAGCGCAACCAGCGCCCGGACTGGGCGTATGCCTTGCGAACCGGCTATGCCTTACGGCCGGGCAGGAGCGCCTGATGTCGTTACACCAGATAAGCAGGAGCCCTGCGTGCTAGGCACCCACGATCTTGCCTTGTTCATCATGTCGGGCCTGCTGCTGAATATCACGCCGGGGCCCGATTCCCTGTACATCGCCAGCCGGGCGGCCAGCCAGGGCTTTCGGGCCGGTTCCGCTGCTGCACTGGGGATAGGCAGCGGGACCTTCGTGCATATTGTCGCGGCAGCACTGGGCATGTCTGCCTTGCTGGCCACCTCGGCACTGGCCTTTACCGTGGTCAAGCTGCTGGGGGCCGCCTACCTGGTGTGGGTAGGCCTGCAGATGCTACGAAGCCGTTTGCGTGACACCGGGGACGAGGTAACCGTCAGCGTGCCGCCGGCCGGCCTGCGCAGCATCTACTGGCAAGGCTTCTGGACCAATGTATTGAACCCCAAGGTTGCCCTGTTCTTCCTCGCCTTCGTGCCGCAGTTCATCGAGCCGGCAGCACCGAGCAAGGCACTGGCCTTTGTCTTTCTTGGGGCGGTATTCAATTTCAACGGCATGCTGTGGTGCCACTTCCTGGCCTATACGGCCGCGACTGCCAGCCGCCGCATCAAGACCAGTGCACGCGTGACTGCCTGGCTCAACCGCAGCATTGGCGCCCTTTTCATCCTGCTCGGTGTGCGGCTTGCATTCACCCGTCAAGGATGAAGCCCGTCACCACCCGCCATCGATACATCGCGCCAACCAACAAGACGCAATCATGAAGCCTATTCTTCCCGGCCTGCTACGCAGTACCGACGCTGTCAGCATCCATCGCAACCGCTTCATCATCGCGATGATCGTGACGCTGGCCTGCGTGCTGGAATTGCTCGACACCAGCATCGTCAACGTCGCCGTACCGCATATGATGGGGACACTCGGCGCGACGCTGGATGAAATCACCTGGGTATCGATCGGCTATGTTGTCGCCAACGTGATCGTCCTGCCGATTTCCGGCTTCCTGGCCAACCAGTTCGGCCGCCGTAACTACCTTGCGATGTCCATTCTGGTGTTCACCGTATCGTCCTGGGCTTGCGGCAATGCCCACTCGCTCGGTGAGCTGGTGTTCTGGCGCATAGTCCAGGGCCTTGGCGGTGGCGGCCTGATCGCGACAGCGCAGGCGACGATGTTCGAGGTCTTCCCACCCAAGGAAATCGCCACCTCGATGGCCATCTTTGGTATCGGCATCATGTTTGGGCCGTCCCTCGGCCCGACCGTAGGTGGCTGGCTGACCGATACCTACTCCTGGCCATGGATCTTCTATATCAACTTGCCGCTGGGCGCCGCAGCCCTGTTTCTGGTCCTGGTCTACGTACCTGACTCGGCGCATCGCAAGATCGCCGACTCGGTCGACTACCTGGGTCTGATCCTGCTGGCCATTGGCGTAGGCACGCTGCAACTGATGCTGGAGCGTGGCGAGAAGCAGGACTGGTTCGAATCGGCCGAGATCATTACCTACACGATCCTGAGTTTCGTCAGCCTGTTCGCCTTTGTCATCCGGCAGCTGGAAATCGACCATCCTATCGTCAACCTGCGCATCCTGCATGACCGCCAGTACTCGGTCGGCCTGATCTTCACGTTCTTCCTCGGCGCGGCCTTGTTCTCGACGGTATTCCTGTTCCCGGTCTATGCGCAGACGCTGATCGGCTTCGATGCCTTCCAGACCGGCATGATCATCCTGCCCTCGGCCTTGGCTGCGGCGTTCACCATGCCGGTGGCGGCCAAGCTGCTGGCGCGAGGCGTACCCGCGCGGCTGGTCATCAGCATTGGCGCCATCGTGTTCATGTATGCAATGTGGGGCCACCATCTGTTCACGACCGAATCCGGTCAGCAGGATTTCTTCTGGCCGCTGCTGCTGCGTGGCTTTGGCCTGGGCCTGGTGTTCATGCCGCTGAACAACCTGACGCTGGCCGCGGTATCGCCACGCGAGATACCGGACGCTACCGGCATCTACAACCTGACCCGGCAACTGGGCGGTAGCGTGGGCATCGCCTTGTCCGCCACCCTGCTGGTCAAGTTCGAGAACAGCAAGCGGGCGGGTCTGGTCAGCCACCTATCCAGCGACAATGACGCCATGGGCGATCGGCTGAGCCTGTTTACCCAGATGTTCGAGCAAAAGGGGCATGCCGCCATCAATGCGACGCAGAAGGCCTATGCCCTGATCGACATGCAGGTCAACAAGCAGGCGATGATGCTGGCCTTCAGCGACCTGTTCCTGATGTTCGGCGTGGCCATCTGCCTGCTGCTGCCGTTGTTGCTGTGGATGAACAAACCACCCCGCATGGCCCAGCCCACGGACGCTGCACACTGAAGACCTGCTAAATCGGCAAATGAACAGGCCGGCGCCAGCGCTGGCCGGGTAAAATCGGCACCATGAATACGATCTCCACCAACCTCGACCAGGCTCTGGCACTGCTGCAAGCCGGTGAACTGGTCGGCATTCCGACCGAGACCGTCTACGGCCTGGCGGCAGACGCTTCCAAGCCCGAGGCCGTCGCCAAGATCTTTGCCCTGAAGGGCCGGCCGGCCGACCATCCGGTGATCATCCATATCGCCGGCAAGGCACAGCTGGCCGACTGGGCGCAGGATATTCCCGACGCCGCCTGGAAGCTTGCCGATGCGTTCTGGCCGGGGTCGCTGACGCTGATCCTCAAGCGCAAGGACCATGTCCCCGACGCCGTGACTGGTGGCCAGGACACGGTTGGCTTGCGGGCCCCCGCCCACCCGCTGACCCATGAGCTGCTACAGCGCTTTGGCGGTGGACTGGCTGCGCCCTCGGCCAACCAGTTTGGCCATGTCAGCCCGACGACGGCCCAGCACGTCTATAACGAGTTTGGCGCCCGGCTGCCCTTGATCCTGGACGGCGGTCCGTGCAAGGTTGGGGTCGAGTCCACCATTGTCGGATTGACCGGCGAGCACCCCACCCTGTTACGCCCCGGTGGCGTGCCCGCAGCGGCGATCGAGTCGGTACTGGGGATCAAGCTGGTACACCACGAGAAGCCGTCTACCGCGCAGATCCGCGTATCCGGCCTGCTCGACTCTCATTACGCACCGCGGACTCCCTTGCTGGTCGGCAGCCTGTCGACATTGGAAAACGAAGCCTATCGACGCTTTGAGGCGGGTGAGAAAGTGGCCCTGCTCCACTACACGCCGCTCGGCAACACGATCTGCGGCGTGGAGACACAGGCCATGCCTGCTGACGCCGAACCCTACGCGCATACGCTTTACGCCACCCTGCGGCAGTTCGATCTTGGCGGCTTCGATGCCTTGCTGCTTGAATCACCACCGCAGCAGGCCGACTGGCTGGCCGTCAACGATCGGGTGAAGCGGGCGACTACCCGCCGGCTTGATTGATGACCGACGCGCCGGTCAAGCTGCACTGGTGGCACGACGGCCGCACCTTGGCGCTGCTGTCTGCCGCCGGCTTCTCGCTCAAGGCGATCTTCGTCAAGCTGGCCTATGCGGCCGGACCGGTCGATGCCATTACCCTGCTTGCCATGCGCATGGCACTCGCGCTGCCCGCCTTCGTCTGGCTGATACGCCAGTCAGGTGGAGAACCCCTGTCCCGTGCCGACAAGCTGGGCATGGTGATCCTTGGTATGGTCGGCTACTACCTTTCCAGCCTGTTTGATTTCCTTGGTCTGCAGTACATCACCGCCGGCCTGGAGCGGCTGATCCTGTTTACCTATCCCACCCTGGTACTGCTGATGGAGGCAGGCTGGCGCCGCAAGCCGATCAGCGGGCGGGTATGGGCGGCGATGGGGCTGTGCTACCTGGGCTTGCTGGCTGCCTTCTGGCACGACCTGCGGAACACCGAAGCCAGTGGCCGCGTGTTGCTGGGGGCGGGCTGGGTATTCCTTTCTGCCCTCACCTTTTCAGCCTACTACCTGGGTACCGGGCGCTATGTGAAGCGTCTGGGCGCAAGCCGGCTGTCCGGGCTTGCCGGCGCCGTCGCCTGCGGCTTCGTCCTGAGCCATTTCGCCTTGACGCGGCCAGTGGCCTCCTTGCTGGACCAGGCCGCCGGAGTCTGGGGCTGGGCACTGGCGATGGCGCTGGTCTCCACCGTCTTGCCGATCTGGCTGGCCGCCCGCGCAGTGGAGCGGCTGGGTGCCGGCCGTGCAGCAGCCATGGGCACCATCGGCCCGGTGCTGACCATCGTGTTCGGCTGGATCATTCTCAGCGAGCCGTTCTCGCTGATGCAGATGCTGGGACTGGGCCTGGTACTGGCCGGTGTCAGTTGGATAAGCAAGGCCAAGACCGCTTGAAGCCCGATTGCTGCTTTTTTGCTGCTCAAGCCGCTGTGCAGGCGGAACAAAGCACCGAGAGCCGTTACAATCGCGCCGTCCCACCAGAAACAAACCGAGATAACGCGTGACGCCAGATCAATACTGCGAAGACAAGGCCGCCCAGAGCGGATCCAGCTTCTATTACAGTTTCCGTTTCCTGCCGCTGGAGACGCGCCGTGCCATTACGGCGCTTTATGCCTTCTGCCGAGAAGTGGATGACGTCGTGGACGAAACCCACGACGAGAACGTCGCACGTACTACGCTCAACTGGTGGCGCTCCGAGGTGGGCAACCTGTATGCCGGCTCACCGCAGCATCCGGTGACCCGCGCCTTGCAGCCCCATGTTGCGCGCCTGGCGCTCCCCAAGGAGCAGTTGCTGCAGATCATCGACGGCATGGAGATGGACCTGACCCAGGCCCGGTACAACTCGTTCAAGGATCTGCGCGAATACTGCTACCTGGTCGCTTCGGTCGTGGGGTTGCTGTCCGCCCGCGTCTTTGGCGTGTCGGACGAAAAGACCTATGTGTACGCGGAACGGCTCGGACTGGCGTTCCAGTTGACCAATATCATCCGCGATGTAGGCGAGGATGCCCGCCGTGGTCGCATCTACCTGCCGGTGGAAGAGCTGCAACGGTTTGATGTGCCGGCAGCCGACATCCTCAATTATCGTGAGAGCGACAATTTCCGGGCCTTGATGACGTTCCAGATCGAACGCGCCGAGGGCTACTACCGTGAGGCCATGGAGGCCTTGCCGGCAGCCGACCGCAAGAACCAGCGGGCCGGGCTGGTCATGGCGGCGATCTACCGCGCCACGCTGGAAGAGATCAAGCAAGATGGTGCCGGCAAGGTACTGAACCAGCGCCTGAGCCTGACACCACTACGCAAGCTCTGGCTGGCCTGGAAGACATGGTGGTTCGCCTGAGCGACGCTGGGTGTACCCTGCACCACAGTGATAACGGATCTGAACAAATACGGACTGCCCCTTGAACCCAGCCATGAGCGTGTAAATGGACAAACTGCCCTTCTCGCCCTGGTATCTGTTCTTCGCTGCGCTGGTCATCATCGCCATCCTGGTAGCGGGCTGGCTGGAGATGCGCCAGGCAGACAGGGTGGCCATCCGCCGCCGCAAGATACGGGAAGCCGTTGAAGGGTTCCGTGTCTCCCGCACCTACCAGCGCGAGGATGGCACGCCCGAGCTGTTCCTCTATAGCGCCGACAATTCCAAGCGTCTGCTGGAATTGAGCAACCAGATTGCCAGGTACGGCCAGGGCTCTGCTTCCTGGCTGTATTTCATGCCCGAGCGGCGGCTTTTTTTCATCCTGGAACTCGTCGCCATCGAGCCCGAGGGCAATCTGCACTTTATCCAGACCATCCACCCCATCAAACCGGACCGTGCCCGCCAGGTGCTGGCACGCTACCCGGACCTGTACCGCGACATATTCCGTGAAGACATCTGATCGTACTGCCGTCATCGGCGGTGGCTACGCCGGCATGGCGGCAGCCATGACCCTGGCCAAGCTGGGCCGTGCCGTTACGGTATTCGAAGCCGGCCCGGTACTGGGTGGCCGCGCCCGTAAGGTCGAGATGGACGGCCTGGTACTCGACAATGGCCAGCACATGGCCGTCGGGGCCTACGGCACCCTGCTGGGGCTGATGAACGACGCCGGCCTCCAGGAGGCCGACGTATTTGCACGCCTGCCTATGGAGCTGGATGTCTACGATGGTCCGCAACGCGCCATGCGCCTGGCCTGCCCACGTCTGCCGGCACCCTGGCACACCCTGGCGGGTCTGCTACGGGCCGAGGGCCTGAGCTGGGCGGAACGCGGCGCCGCGATCCGGGCCATGAGCATCGCCCGGCTCAAGGGCTGGCGGCTGCAAGAAGACATGAGCGTGGCGGCATGGCTGCAGCAGCAGGGTCAATCGGCGCAATTGGTGCGCTGCCTGTGGGAGCCGCTGACGCTGGCAGCATTGAATACGCCCATAGCCGCAGCCTCTGCCCAGATACTGCTCAATGTGCTGCGCGACAGCCTGGCAGCGGAACGCGCCGCCAGCGATTTCCTGATTCCACGGACCGATCTGTCCGCCCTATTCCCCGAGGGAGCGGCACGCTATGTCGAAGCACGGGGGGGCGTCATCCAGACCGGCGCAATGATCAAGCAGTTGCAGCGGCGTGACGGTGGCTGGTATCTGGACAAGCATGACCAGCCCTACGAGCAGGTGGTCGTGGCCTTGCCGCCCCATCGCCTTGCCATGCTGGAGGACAGCAGCGGCGCGCTCGCGGCCAGCCAGGCCATGCTCGCCGAGTGGCAATGGCAGCCGATCTATACGGTCTACCTGAAATACCCGCCGGGCACCCGATTGCCCAAGCCCATGATGGGCCTGGTCGGCACCATTGCCCAATGGCTGTTCGATCGTGGCCAGTTGTGCGGCCAGGACGGCCTGCTGGCGGCCGTGGTCAGTGCGGAGGGACCACACCAGGGCTGGACGCAGGAGGTGCTGGCAGAGCGGGTCGGGGCGGAGATTGCCCGGAGCTTTCCGCAACTGCCCCAAGCTGTCTGGCAAAAGGTCATCGCCGAAAAGCGGGCCACCTTTGCCTGCGTACCCCGGCTTGCGCGCCCCGGCCATGCAACTGCACAACAGAGCCTGGTCTTAGCAGGGGACTATACAGCCGGTGACTACCCGGCCACGCTGGAGGGCGCAGTGCGCAGCGGCGTGGCGGCTGCGCAGCAACTGGCCCACAAATAGCACCGTTCATCGGCCAGGCCGCTCCGAACATGGGCCCTACGGCATTGACGGGCGGCCGGCCACATATAGTGAAGCTGTTCTTCCCAGCAACAGAGCCATGCCCCACCTTCGTTTCATTCTCCTGCCAGGATTGATCATTTCGTCCTGCCTGGCCGCCGAGCCTGCCTTGACGTTCTACACCGAGGATCTCCCCCCGTTCAGCCTGCAGAAGGCCGATGGGCAGATCAGTGGAAGCGTCACGGAAAAGATCGAACTCCTGAGCCGGCAGGCCGGTTTCAGCTACCAGGTGATCATGACGCCCTGGGCGCGCGCACTGACCTTGGCGCGCAATCAGCCCAATACCTGCGTCTATTCCACCGCCCGTACGCCGGAGCGGGAGACCTGGTTCAGTTGGATAGGCCCACTGGCCCTGAATGAAGGCATTCTCTACAGCCTGGCGGACAAGCCACTGGTTGCAACCAGCATGGAGGCTGCAATGGGGGCGCGCATCGGCGGTTATCACAGCTCCGCCAGTGCCATCTACCTGAGCAAGCGCGGCTACAACGTGATCATGTCCGCCAACCACGAGATTTCGATCAAGAACCTGCTGGCTGGCCGGCTCGACTTCTGGCTGACCAATCGTCATACCGCGGCGGCCATGATCCAGCGGCTGGGCCTGAACGGCAAGATCGTGCCGGCCTTTCCGGTGATCAACCTCGAACTCTACCTGGCGTGTAATCCCACGTTGGACGCGCAATTGCTCAAGCGGATGCGACAGGCCTACCAGCAGCTGCAAGCCAGCGGCAGCCTGGCGGCCATCGATCGGAAATACGGCGAATAGGCCTGCCAGCCTCGGCAGGCCGCAGGATCAGGCGGCGAACAACTCGTCCGCAGTTGCGACCGCCGTGCCAAGCTTGCCTACCACGATACCTGCTGCGCGATTGGACCAGCGCATGGCTTCCGGCAAGGACTGCCCCGCAGCCAGCATGGCGGCCAGGGTGGCAATCACGGTGTCGCCGGCGCCGGAGACGTCGAACACCTCCTGGGCCAGTGTCGGCTCGTTGGTCACGCCGCTGGCTTCGAACAGGCTCATGCCTTCTTCCGAACGGGTCACCAGCAGTGCATCCAGCCGCAGATCAAGCCGCAGTTGCTGGGCCTTGCGGGCCAGCTCGGCGTCGTCCGCCCAGCGGCCGGTGACTTCACGCAGTTCAGCCCGGTTCGGGGTCAGCAAGGTGGCACCGGCGTAGCGGGCGTAGTCGTCCCCCTTGGGGTCGACCAGTACCAGCTTGCCGGCGGCCCGCGCCGCTTCGATCATGGCGCGCACATGGGTCAGGCCACCCTTGCCGTAGTCAGACAGGACGACCACATCATGTTCATGCAAAGCCAGGCGGAAATCGTCCAGCTTGGCGGCCAGGACCTCATGGCTGGGGCTGTATTCGAAATCCAGCCGGATCAGTTGCTGCTGACGCGCCACCACCCGCAGCTTGACCGTAGTGGTGATGCTGGGATCACGGTGCAGGCTGGTCGCCACGCCATGGTCGTGCAGCAGTCGTTGCAGTGCGTTGCCGGCTTCGTCGTCACCCACCACCGACAGCAGGGTTGCTCGGCCACCGATAGCGGCGATATTGCGCGCCACGTTGGCGGCGCCGCCTGCGCGCTCTTCAACCCGGCTGATCTTGGCTACCGGCACGGGGGCCTCGGGCGAGATACGCTCCACATCGCCAAACCAGTAACGATCAAGCATCACGTCACCAACCACCAACACGCGTGTCTGGGCCAGCGACTGGCGGATATCTTCGTACTTCATGCGGGGAATTGCCCTTCTCTACAAGGTGTTCTCTAGCACTGGCAAGCCTGGCAACACCCGCATCATGCTGTCACGGCCGAGACTTCTCAGCGGCCGATCGCATCATAGGTAAAACCAAGCTCGCGCATCCACTGCGGATCATACAGATTGCGGCCATCGATGATCAGTGCCTGTTTGAGGCTTTGTTTGATCGCGGTGAAATCCGGACTGCGAAATTCCTTCCATTCGGTCGCGATCAGCAAGGCGTCCGCCCCGTCCAGCGCCGCCATGGGACCGCTCGCATAGCGTATGCGTTCACCCAATCGTCGGCGCGCTTCCTGGCTCGCGGCGGGATCATACGCGATCACGCTGGCGCCGCGTTGCAGCAGGCCTTCGATGACCGCCAGACTGGGTGCTTCACGCATGTCGTCGGTATTGGGCTTGAATGCCAGGCCCCACAGGGCGATCCGGCGCCCACGCAGGTCCGGGCCCAGATGCTGCACCAACTTGTCCACGAGCCGCTGCTTCTGGGCCTCGTTGGCGCGTTCAACGGCGCTCAGCACATGCAAGTTCACCTCATGCTCGGCCGCAGTACGACGCAAGGCCTTGATGTCCTTGGGAAAGCAGGAACCGCCGTACCCCAGGCCCGGATACAGGAAGTGATAGCCGATGCGCGGATCGGCGCCGATCCCCCGGCGTACCAGCTCGATATCGGCACCCAGCGCTTCCGCCAGGTTGGCCAGCTCGTTCATGAAGGAAATACGGGTGGCCAGCATGGCATTGGCGGCGTACTTGGTCAGCTCCGCCGAGCGTACGTCCATGCTCACCAAGCGCTCATGATTGCGCTGGAATGGCTGATACAGGATGCGCAACAGCTGGGTGGCCTGTTCATCGTCGCTGCCGATCACGATCCGGTCCGGCCGCATGAAGTCTTCGACCGCCGCGCCTTCTTTCAGGAACTCCGGGTTGGAGACCACAGCATAGGGCAATGTCCGGCCACGCTCGCGCAACGCCTCGCCGATGACCGCCTTTACCCGGTCGGCCGTTCCCACTGGCACGGTGGATTTATTTACGATCACCTTATAGCCGTCCATGCGCTCGCCGATGCTGCGTGCCGCGGCAACCACATGTTGCAGGTCGGCCGAACCATCCTCGCCCGGCGGTGTGCCCACTGCGATCATCTGCAACTCGCCGTAGGCTACGGCTTCATCCACGTTCGTCGTAAAGCGCAGGCGGCCGGCCGTCACGTTGCGCCTGACCATGGCCTCCAGCCCCGGTTCATAGAGCGGAACACCGCCCTCCCGCAACAGCGCAATCTTGGTGGCATCCAGATCGAGGCACATCACCTCGTTGCCGACATCGGCGAGGCATGCCCCGCTAACCAGACCCACATAACCCGTGCCAATGATGGTGAGTTTCATGCGCTGCCTCCTGTCCCGAATGGCGACAAGCGTAGCGATGACGGATTTCAGTCTGGCGACAGCGAGGTGACAGTCTGTGTAGGAAGGGTGGCCTACACCCGCCGGGCCGGAAGCGTCCGGTCGGCGGGTGTGGCGGAACGGATCAGCCCAGGGCCAGGCTGTCGTTGATGGCTTGCAGGGTGGCCAGCGGATCGGCGCTCTGCGTGATGGGCCGGCCGATGACCAGGTAGTCGGCACCGGCGGCAACAGCAGCCTCCGGCGTCATGATGCGACGCTGGTCATCCGCAACGCTGCTGGCCAGGCGTATGCCCGGGGTGACCAGCTTGAAGTCGGCACCGCAGAGTTTTTTCAGTACGGAAGCCTCCTGGGCGGAACAGACCACGCCGTCGAGGCCGCAATCCAGCGTCAGCCTCGCCAGTAGCGGTACCTGTACGGCCGGCTCCGGCAGACCGATCTCGGCCAGGTCGGCGCCATCCATGCTGGTCAGCACGGTCACCGCGATCAAGAGCGGCCGGTGACGCTCGGCATCAAGCGCCTCACGGGCCGCCAGCATCATCTTGCGGCCACCGGAGGCGTGCACGTTGACCATCCATACTCCCAGCCTGGCAGATGCCTTGACGGCCTGGGCGACGGTGTTGGGAATATCGTGGAATTTCAGATCGAGGAATATCTCGAAACCCTTGGCTACCAGGGCCTCGACCAGTTGCGGACCGGCAACGGTGAAGAGTTCCTTGCCGACCTTCAGCCGGCAAAGTGCAGGGCTGACACGATCAGCGAAGGCCAGCGCCTGGGCGGCGTCGGGATAGTCTAGCGGGACGATGATGCGGGGGTCGTTCGACATGATGGCTCCTAGTTCATGGCCGCATGGCCAGCCGGGCTGGTGAGGGGTACCGCACCCTTGGCGGCACCCGGCGGGATCAGGCTTTTATCTGGCCACGGCTGGGGAGAAAGCTCTCCCAGTCGTTACAGGCCGGGCAACGCCAGAAGTACTGGCGTGCCTTGAAGCCACACGAGGCACAGTGATACATGCTCAGGCCGCGCGTAGCCTCCTGGGTGAGGCGCAGCATGGTATCGAGCTCGGCCTGTCGCTCCGGCGGCGCGGCCTTGGCCTGCGCTTCCAGCAGCTTGAGCAGTCCGGCCATATTGGGGTTGCGCCGCAACTCCTCGCGCAGCCAGTCGTAAGAGGCCTGCTCGGATTCGGTTGCGGCCAGGCGCTCGACCACCACATCCAGCATGTCGAGCTCATGGTAGGTGGCAAGAAAGCCTTTCAGCAGTGCGGTACCCTCTTCCGGCTTGCCGAGCTTGTCGTAGGCGTCCAGCAGCTTGCGGGCAGCGAACGGCAGGAAGCGGTGGTCCTGCGACTCGATGCGCAGCCAGGCCTCGATGGCCGCCGAATAGTTGCCTTCATTGGCGGCAAGATCGCCCAGCAGCAGGTTGGCCCGTACGCACTTGCGATGCTCGGCCAGTGCCTGCTGCAGGAATTGCCGTGCCTCGGCGGGCTGCGAACGGGTCATCGCACCCGTCGCCAGCTCGCAATAGAACTCAGCGATTTCATGTTGGTAGGTATGACTGGTATCGCGCAGTTGCTGGGCGGTCTCGATGGCCTTGTTCCACTCTTTTTCCTGCTGGTAGATATCCAGCAGGTGGCGGCGGGCAGAACGGGCGAATTCGGTGTCGTCGAGCTTGCCGAACAGCTCCTCGGCACGGTCGAACAAGCCGGCCTTCATGAAGTCCAGCGCCAGCTCGAACTGGGCGGTCTGCTTCTCGAATGGCTTGAGCTCAGGCCGATCCAGCAGCTTCTGGTGCATGCGGACGGCCCGTTCGATCTCACCCTTGCGGCGGAACAGATGGCCCAGGGCGAATTGCAGCTCGATGGTTTCGCTATGGTTGCGAGCGAGATCGACAAACACCTCGACCGCCTTGTCGGTACGGTCATTGAGCAGATGGTTCAGCCCTTCGAAATACTGCCTGGGCAGGAGCTTGGAATCGGACAGGATATGGCGGATGTCAACACGCGCAGCCAGCCAGCCGAGGCCAAAGCAAAGGGGGAAAAGTATCAGCCACCAGGCTTCGAATTCCACAGGGTGTTTCCTTGTTGTTATGAGTTTGGCTGACGGACGCTTCCAGAAACCTCATTTTCGTCGCGATGCGGCGTTGCTCGTGAAAAATTTCTCCTTACATATCAAACGTATGCTGCGTCGAAATTTTCCAGTCGCGCCTTGCCTCGCTTAGAAACTGAGATTCCTGAAAGCGCCCTAACGGATCAGATCACGGCATCCAGCGGCTGCGCCGGCTCGATGCGGCGTATCGCGGCGGCAACCGGCTCGCTGGCGGTCGCTTCTGCCAGCTGCTGGCGAGTCGCCTGCAGCTCGCGCCGCAGACGGGTGAGCGGCAACAGCAGGGTCAGTACGCCGGCGATGGCGCCCAGCGTGAAGAACAACAGCAGGTAGACGATCAGCGAAGCCTGCCAACTGGTATCAAGCAGGCCATACAGCACGACCCGATGGGTGTTTTTGACGGCAAAGGCAAACAGGATCAGGAAGACAACAATCTTGATGAACCAGGCAAGGTAGCGCACGGATAGTCCCCTAGTCACGCATGGGCGGACATGAACGAGGGCTGCATTTTAACCCGAGCACCCAAAGAAAAACGCGACGTCTTGCGACGCCGCGTTTTTCTTGATGCTAGACCGGTAGATAGTCTGGACTAGGCGTCCTGGCTATCCACTCGCTCGCGCAGCTCCTTACCAGCCTTGAAGTGAGGCACATACTTCTCCGGCACCGCGACTTTCGTCCCGGATTTCGGATTGCGCCCCACACGCGGCGGGCGGTAATTCAGGTCAAAGCTACCGAACCCCCGAATTTCGATCCGCTGGCCACTGGCGAGACTGGTCGCCATGGCATCGAGGATCGTCTTCACGGCCAGTTCGGCATCCTTCGCCACAAGCTGCGGGTACCGCTCCGCGAGCTTGGCGATCAGCTCGGACTTGGTCATGGGGCTACCGGACGACATCGCGGCTTACTCTTGGTTGCCCGAGAGCTTGGCCTTCAGCAGAGCGCCCAGGCTGGTCGTACCGGCATTGCCAGCAGACTCAGTGGAAGCCAGCTTGGTGATGGCGCTGGAGTCGTCGGCGCTGTCCTTGGCCTTGATCGACAGGTTGATCGAACGGTTCTTGCGATCAACGTTGATGATCATGGCTTCGACTTCTTCGCCGTCCTTCAGCACGGTAGCGATGTTCTCGACGCGATCACGCGAGACTTCGGTAGCGCGCAGGTAGCCTTCAACTTCTTCGCTCAGGGCAATGACAGCACCCTTGGCGTCCATCGACTTGACGGTACCCTTGACGATAGCGCCCTTGTCGTAGGTCGACACGTAGTTGTTGAACGGATCACCTTCCATTTGCTTGATGCCCATGGAGATGCGCTCACGCTCAACATCAATGGACAGCACCAGGGCTTCAACTTCGTCGCCCTTCTTGAAGTTGCGAACCGCTTCTTCGCCTGGCAGGTTCCAGGACAGGTCCGACAGGTGAACCAGGCCATCGATGCCGCCTGGCAGACCAATGAACACGCCGAAGTCGGTAATCGACTTGATCGCGCCCTTGATCTTGTCACCCTTCTTGTAGGTGGCTTGGAAATCGTCCCAAGGATTGGACATGCACTGCTTCATGCCCAGGCTGATACGACGACGGTCTTCGTCGATCTCAAGAATCATGACTTCGACTTCATCGCCCAGTTGAACGACCTTGGTCGGGTGGATGTTCTTGTTGGTCCAGTCCATTTCGGACACGTGGACCAGACCTTCGATACCTTGTTCGATTTCAACGAATGCACCGTAGTCGGTGATGTTCGTGACCTTGCCGAACAGGCGGGTGTTTTGCGGGTAACGACGACCCAGGCCCACCCACGGATCTTCGCCGAGCTGCTTGAGGCCCAGGGAAACGCGGTTCTTCTCTTGGTCGAACTTCAGTACCTTGGCGGTCACTTCGTCGCCAACGGTCAGCACTTCGGACGGGTGCTTCACACGACGCCATGCCAGGTCGGTGATGTGCAGCAGACCATCGATACCGCCCAGGTCCACGAACGCACCGTAGTCGGTGATGTTCTTGACGATACCCTTGACGGTAGCGCCTTCGGACAAGGTGGACAGCAGCTTTTCGCGCTCTTCACCCATGGTTTCTTCCAGCACGGCGCGACGCGAGACAACCACGTTGTTGCGCTTGCGATCGAGCTTGATAACCTTGAACTCGATGTCCTTGCCTTCGAACGGAGTGGTGTCCTTGATCGGGCGGATGTCGACCAGCGAACCCGGCAGGAATGCGCGGATGCCGTTGATCATGACGGTCAGACCGCCCTTGACCTTGCCGGAGATCAGACCAGTCTTGATGATGCCCTGTTCCAGCGCTTCTTCCAGGTCAATCCAGGCGGCGAGGCGCTTGGCCTTGTCGCGCGACAGCTTGGTCTCGCCAAAGCCGTTTTCAACGCTGTCGATGGCGACTTGAACGAAGTCACCCACCTTGACGTCGACCACACCTTGGTCGTTCTTGAATTCATTGATGTCGATCAGCGACTCGGACTTCAGGCCGGCGTTGACGATCACCACCTTGTCTTCGACAGCAACCACTTCAGCAGTGATCACTTCACCCGAGCGCATCTCTTGGCGCGCGAGGCTTTCCTCGAAGAGGGCGGCAAAACTTTCCATGGAAGAAACAGCGGTAGTCATTTCAGATTTATCCAGATAGCCCACGTGTACTGCCTGTGGGGTCAAGTTTAAAAACGCCAGCCCCGCGTTGCGCAGGGTCTGGCTCCGCTACGGCGTCGATCTGGCATCGACACCGTAGTTTGCCCAGTCATCTGGGCGAAACTTCTTTCCACCAATCGAGCACGGTACGTACTGCCTGCTCGACGGTAAGCGCAGTCGTATCAAGCAGTCGGGCGTCCGGCAGTTGCTGCAATGGCGCCACTGTGCGGGCGCGGTCACGCGCATCACGCTGCTCAATGTCCTGCAAAATCTGCGCGATCATAACCGATTCCCCTTTTGCAATCAACTGCTTATAGCGTCGATTGGCGCGTTCTTCCGCGCTGGCGGTCAAAAACACCTTGAGCGGCGCCGCCGGGAAGACCACGGAGCCCATGTCGCGACCGTCGGCGACAAGCCCCGGAGCGCGGGCAAAATCACGCTGGCGCTGCAGCAAGGCATCCCGCACGGAGGGAAGCACTGCCACGCGGGAAGCGCCTTCACCAACCGATTCAGCGCGAATCAGCTCGGTCGCGTCTTCGCCGTCCAGCAGGATCATGCCTTCCAGGAAAGCGACGTCCAGCCCGGCCGCCACGGCGCAGATCGCCCGTTCGTCGTCCAGCGAAAGTCCCCGCATCTGCGCGGCCAGCGCAGTCAACCGATATAAGGCGCCGGAATCCAGGTAGTGCCAGCCCAGCGCGGCTGCAACACGGGCTGCAACCGTACCCTTGCCGGAGGCCGACGGGCCATCAATGGCGATTACCGAAACGGTCTTCATGCGCTATCCATCCCTGAGGCGTATTTCCAAAACGGGCCGGATTCTGCGCGCTTGTCCGCACAAAGTCGACCCGCGCCGCAAACGATTGCCGTGCGCGTCAACTTCCCCTGCCTTGCGCGCTGCGGCTACACTGGGCCACCTGCCATCGCACTGCAACATTTCAATCCCGGTCCCCATATGGAATATCTCGATCTCTCCCCCAGCACCGCCACCGCCGGCACCGTTCGCCTGCCCGGTTCCAAGAGCATCTCCAACCGTACCTTGCTACTGGCCGCGCTGAGCGAAGGCAGTACCGAGGTCAAGGGACTGCTGGATTCGGACGACACCCGCCGCATGCTGGAGGCACTGACCGCCCTGGGTGTGAATTGGCAACAGACCGGGGAGCGCGACTACCGGGTCAACGGCGTGGCCGGGCAGTTTCCCGTCAAGCAGGCAGACCTGTTTCTCGGCAATGCAGGAACGGCGTTCCGGCCGCTGACAGCCGCACTGGCGCTGATGGATGGCGAATACAAGCTCAGTGGCGTCCCCCGCATGCATGAGCGCCCGATCGGCGATCTGGTGGATGCCTTGCGGGAACTGGGCGCACAGATTGAATACCTCGGCAACGACGACTATCCGCCGCTGGCTATCAAGCCCTGGCAGAACCAGCGCAACGAAAAGCCCGGCCTGCGTACCCGTGTCCGCGGCGATGTGTCGAGCCAGTTCCTGACCGCCTTGCTGATGGCCCTGCCGCTGAGCGGAGAAGACGTACGGATCGAAGTGATCGGCGAGCTGATCTCCAAGCCTTATATCGAAATCACGCTGAACCTGATGCGCCGCTTTGGCCTGCAGGTCGAACGACGCGGCTGGAACGAGTTCCATCTGCCGGCTGGTCAGCATTACCAGAGCCCCAGAACCATCCACGTGGAGGGCGATGCCAGCTCGGCGTCTTACTTCCTGGCGGCCGGTGCACTGGGCGGCGGCCCGGTAAGGGTGGAAGGCGTGGGCGCCGACTCCATCCAGGGTGACGTGAAGTTCGCCGACACCCTGGCCCAGATGGGCGCATTGATTGCCTTGGGCGAGGACTGGATCGAAGCCACCGGCCCGGTCGCGGCCCGTGGCGGCAAGCTCAAGGCCATCGATGCCGACCTGAACCATATCCCCGATGCCGCCATGACCATCGCAGTCCTGGCCCTGTTTGCCGACGGCACGACGACCATCCGCAATGTTGCCAGCTGGCGTGTGAAGGAAACCGACCGCCTGGCCGCCATGGCGACCGAGCTGCGCAAGGTCGGCGCCACCGTCGAAGAAGGCGCGGACTACCTGCGCATCACCCCGCCGGCGCGGTTGACGCCGAACGCGGTGATCGACACCTATGACGACCATCGCATGGCCATGTGCTTCTCGCTGGTGGCCGTGGGTGGCACGCCGATCCGTATCAACGACCCCAAATGCGTGGGCAAAACCTTCCCGGAATACTTCGACGTCTTGTCGACGGTAGCCCGGTGAGCTGAGCACAAGCCGGGCAGGAATTTGCCCAGCGGCCTGCGCGCCCCGTAAAATCGGGACAACGCATATCTACAAACCCCTCTGCGGAGGGGCTTGTCATTTCAGGACCTATAAAAATCATGTCATTACTCCCCCTGTTGAATGGGCGCTTTGCTGCCGCCCTCGCCCAAGTCGGCGCACCCGACGCCCAGCCGCTGGTGCAGACCGCGGGCCGCCCAGAGTTTGGCGACTACCAGATGAACGGCGTCATGGGGGCCGCCAAGGCGCTGAAGCTCAACCCGCGCGAACTGGCCCAGAAGGTCATCGATGCCGTGGACCTGGCTGGCATCGCCCAGCAACTGGAAATCGCCGGCCCGGGCTTCATCAATATCAAGCTTGATGACGGCTTTCTGGCCCAGCATGTCGAGACCGCAGCCGAGGCGCCCAAGCTGGGCGTGACCGCCCTGCCCCGCCAGAAGGTGATGGTGGAGTATTCCTCCGTCAACCTGGCCAAGGAAATGCATATCGGCCACCTGCGCGGCGGCATTATTGGTGACTCGCTGGCCCGTATCCAGGATTTTGTCGGCCAGGAGGTCATCCGCCAGAACCACGTGGGCGACTGGGGTACCCAGTTCGGCATGCTGGTCGCCTACATGGTCGAGATACGCAAGACCGGAGGCGACGCCTTCGAGCTGACCGACCTCGACAGCTTCTACAAGAAGTCCAAGGTGCGCTTCGACGAAGATCCGGCCTTTGCCGACACCGCGCGTGAATACGTAGTAAAGCTGCAAGGCGGTGACACGGAAGTCCTGGCGCTGTGGAAGCAGTTCGTCGAAATCTCGCTCGAACATTGCAATACCATCTACCGCAAGCTGGGCCTGCTGCTGACCAACGACGACGTGCGCGGCGAGAGCTTCTATAACGACGACCTGCCGGTGCTGGTAGGCGAATTGCGCGAGCAAGGCCTGCTGACCGAAGACCAGGGTGCCCAGGTGGTGTTCCTGGACGAGTTCAAGAACAAGGAAGGCGAGCCAGCCGCCTATATCGTGCAAAAGCAGGGGGGCGGCTATCTCTACGCCACGACCGACCTGGGTGCAGTCCGCTACCGTGCCCGCACGCTAAAGATCGACCGCTGCCTGTACGTGGTGGATGCCCGCCAAGGCCTGCATTTCCAGCAATTGTTCACCACGGCTCGCAAGGCAGGATTCGCACCTGCCAGCATGCTGCTGGAGCATATTGCCCACGGCACCATCATGGGTCCGGATGGCAAGCCGCTGAAAACCCGCTCGGGCGACACGGTCAAGCTGGGCGACCTGCTCGATGAAGCCATCGAGCGTGCCTACAAGCTGGTGACCGAGAAGAATCCGGACCAGGACGAAGCTGCCCGCCGCGACATCGCCGCCGCGGTCGGTATCGGCGCACTCAAGTACGCCGATCTCTCCAAGAACCGCAATACCGACTACATCTTCGACTGGGACGCCATGCTGTCCTTCGAAGGTAATACCGCGCCCTATCTCCAGTACGCCTATACGCGGGTCAAGAGCATCTTCCGCAAGGTCGACAACTGGGACCGGAACGCCAAGGTAGCGCTGACCCAACCGGCGGAGCATGCGCTGGCACTGGAACTGGCGCGTTTTGCCGACGTGGTGCACCAGGTAGCCCGAGACAGCCAGCCGCACTTCCTGTGCGCCTACCTGTACAACGTGGCCACGGCGTTCTCGCGCTTCTACGAGGCCTGCCCGGTCATTCAGGACGGCGAAGTCAACGCCAGCCGCATCCGGCTGTGCGACCTTGCCGCCAAGACCCTGTCCACCGGTCTGGGCCTGCTGGGCATCCAGGTACTGGAAGCGATGTAAGCGCAGCGACTGCCTGCAGCAAAACAAAACGGCCGGGTTTCCCCGGCCGTTTTTACGTACAGTGCAGACCTTACTTGGCGGTCTTGAACTGGTTGAACGCCTTCGTCAGGGACGATTGCGTCGGCAGGTCGATCACGGCCAGCGGCTGCAGGGTCTTGAGGGCAGCATCGCTCAGGTAGACCTTGGGGTCGCCAGTCAGCTTCTTGTCGACCAGGGCGGTTGCCTTGGCGTTCGGGTTGGCATAGCTGACCTTGTTGGAGATACCGGCCACGACCTTCGGGTCCAGCACGTTGTTGATCCACTTGTAGCCGTTGTCCACGTTCTTGGCATCCTTCGGGATGGCCAGCACGTCGATCCACATGATCGTGCCCTTGCTCGGCACGATGTATTCCAGGTTTTGTGGCTTCTTGGCAGCGGCAGCACGGTCCTTGGCCTGGTACACGTCGCCGTTGTAGGCCATGCCCACGCAGACGTCACCGTTGGCCAGCAGGTCGATCGGGCTGTCATTGAAAACGCGCACGTCCTTGCGAACGGCCTTCAGCGTGGTCAGTGCGGCATCCAGGTTGGCCTTGGAGAAATCATTGGCCGGCTTGCCGTTGTACACGTTCACCATGGCGAACAGATTCTTGGTCATGGTGATGAAGGAGATACCGCAGCTCTTGAGCTTGCTGGTGTACTTGGGGTTGAACACCAGTTCCCACTGGTCGGCCGGCATCGGCTCGCTACCCAGGGCCTTCTTGACCTTGTCGACATTGATGCCGAAGGCCATCGTGCCCCACATATAGGGCACCAGGTACTTGTTGCCCGGGTCGACGGTCTCGAGCTTCTTCAGGAATTCTGGATTCAGGTTGCCCAGGTTGGGTAGCTTGCTCTTGTCGATAGGCAGGAACACGTTGGCGCCGATCCACTTGCCGGCGTAGTCGGCGGAGGGATAGACCACGTCATAGCCGGACTTGCCGGTCAGCAACTTCGACTGCAGCACTTCAATGCTGTCGAACAGGTCGTACTTGGTCTTGACGCCCGTCGCCTTCTCGAAATTGGCGATGGTGTCGTCGGCGATGTAGTCGTTCCAGTTGTAGACGTTGACGGTACCGGCAGCTTGCGCACCAAGGCTGACAGCGTAGGCAACGGCGGCGCCGATGAGCGTGGGCGCAAAGCGGAAATTAGCCATGAGGGGGGGACTCCGAGAACTAGGCAGTGAAAAAGACGGGAATTCCCGCCAAACCCTTAGCCGAAGCGGATTTCGGCGCGCAGTATTACACCATGCAGATTTCCGAGAATGGGAAATATTTCGCGCTGTTACAAGCACGGCAACATCATCTAGCAGGAGCTGTCGCGCCGCCGCCACAGCGCCTCCTGACGGTGGCTGGTAAGATAGCGGCAAGACTCAAGAAAGCCCTACCAATGCGCACCTACCTCGACCTGCTCCAGCACGTACTCGATCACGGCACCGAAAAGACCGACCGCACCGGCACCGGCACCAAGTCGGTCTTTGGCCACCAGATGCGCTTTGACCTGAGCCAGGGCTTCCCGCTGGTCACGACCAAGAAGGTCCATCTCAAGTCCATCATCCACGAGCTGCTGTGGTTCCTGAAGGGCGACAGCAATATCGCCTACCTGAAGGAAAACGGCGTCAGCATCTGGGACGAGTGGGCCGACGAAAACGGCAATCTGGGCCCGGTGTACGGCGTGCAGTGGCGCAGCTGGCCCACGGCAGACGGCCGGCATATCGACCAGATTTCGCAGCTGATCGACCAGATCAAGCGCAATCCGGATTCGCGCCGCCTGATCGTTTCGGCCTGGAACGTGGGCGAGATCGAGAACATGGCCCTGCCGCCTTGCCACGCCTTCTTCCAGTTCTATGTGGCGGACGGCAAGCTCAGTTGCCAGCTCTACCAGCGCTCGGCGGACCTGTTCCTGGGCGTGCCGTTCAATATCGCCTCCTACGCCTTGCTGGTACTCATGGTGGCGCAGGCTTGCGATCTACAGCCCGGCGACTTCGTCTGGACTGGTGGCGACTGCCATATCTATTCCAACCATATGGACCAGGTGCAGTTGCAACTGAGCCGCCAACCGCTGCCCTTGCCGACTATGAAGCTGAATCCGGACGTGAAGGATATCTTTGCCTTCAAGTTCGAGGACTTCACCCTGGAAGGCTACGAGTCGCATGCGGCGATCAAGGCGCCGGTAGCCATCTAAGCCCCCCTACCCCCTGGCCGCCTCAAGGCGGCCAGTGTATTTCATGCCGTCCAATAGCCTAAGCGCCACTCCATGCTTTCTCTGATCGCCGCCCTCGCCCGTAACCACACCGTGGGCATCAACAACACGCTGCCCTGGCATCTGCCGGACGACCTGAAATACTTCAAGGCCACGACCAGTGGCCACCCCATCATCATGGGCCGCAAGACCTATGACTCGATCGGCCGCCCCCTGCCCAACCGGCATAATATCGTGGTGACGCGCGATACCCGCTGGCAGGCGGAGGGAGTCACCGTGGTGCATTCCATTGCCGATGCCATCAAAGCTGCCGGCGAGGTCGACGAGGTATTCCTGATCGGCGGGGCGACGCTGTACGCCGAAGCCCTCCCCTTTGCCGACCGGCTATACCTGACCGAGATCGAGGCCGATATAGAGGGTGATGCCTTTTTCCCGGCCTGGTCACGGGCCAATTTTCGTGAACTGCAGCGAGAAAAACGCCAAGGCCCGGAATTTGCCTATAGTTTTGTGGTCTACGAACGTCAAACCTAACTCCCTCAACACTGCCAGACCCGGGCAGGCAGCGGGGCCGCGACTACATGAGTACAGACCCGCACGCATCTTTGTTCGCCGAGATGGCGAAACTTTCGCCCCTCCCGATGCTGGCCGTCGACGCCGAGACTGGGGCCGTGCTGGCACTCAATCAGTTGGCCCGCGATACGCTCGGGCTCGGCAGCAAGGAACCGGCGCTACGCGATCTGTTCGACAATCCCAGCCTGGCCCGGCAGTTCCTGCTCATCGCCCGCAACAACGGTTTCATCCGCCAGTTCGAGGCGCGCATGCGGCTCGCTGGTGGGCAGCGGGTCTGGGTGCTGTTGTCAGCCAGGCTGGTTGAGCTGGAGGGCAAGTCCGCACTGATCGTCAATCTGACCGATATCCATGAGCGGCGGCTAGTGGAAGAGGCCCTGCGCGAGAGCGAGCTGCGCCATCGCCGGGTACTGGAGACCGCCAACGAGGGCTACGCCCTGTTCGATGCCCGCTCGGGCGAATTGCTCGACGTCAATCCTGCCTTGTGCGAACTGTTGCTCTACCCGAGGGATGAGCTCCTGCAGCTGCGCCCCGAGCAGATCGTGACCGAAGACAGCGCCAGCAAGCTGAAAACGCCGCTGGACCGCTGGGGCAGCGCCAGCAATCACAAGCTTGAGCTCGGCATGCGTCGCGCCAATGGCGAGAAGATCACGGTCGAGGTCAGCGTATCGGCCATTTCCGACCAGGATGGGCGGGTCACCTCGGTCTTCGCCCTGGTCAGCGACATCACGGCCCGCAAGCTCAGCGAAGAGCGCGTGCTCTACCTCGCCTTCTACGACACGCTGACCGCCCTGCCCAATCGCTTCCTGTTTGCCGAGCATGTTGAGCAGGCGCTACGGCAGCGGGTACGCACGGACCGCCACCTGGCCCTGATGTTTGTCGATCTGGACGACTTCAAGCAGGTCAACGATACGCTGGGGCACGATGCCGGCGACGAGCTACTGAAGGTGGTGGCGAAACGGCTGATGGCCTGTGTGCGCAACACCGATACCGTCTCCCGCCAGGGGGGCGACGAATTCATGGTCTTGCTGGCCAATCTGGGCAATGCCCGGGATGCTGCGCAGGTGGCGGAAAAGATGCTGGCTTCGCTCGCCGCCCCGGTCTTGCTCGGTGAGGAAGAGGTCACGGTCCGGGCCAGCATCGGTATCGCACTGTGTCCGGAACACGGTGAAAGCATGGCCCAACTGCGGCGCAATGCCGATATAGCCATGTACCAGGCCAAGTTTGGCGGCAAGCACCGCTATGCGGTCTACGACGTGGCGGCGACCGAGGACTAGGTGTCGAACCGAGGCGTGACTTACGCCACTTTGAGAATGGCCTGGATGAACAGATAGACGACAGCCAGCAAGCCGGCAGCCCAGGCGGTCGAACGCAGCGAAGCCCAGTTCGCCATATAGAACACGCCGTGCAGGACACGAGTAATGGTGTAGATCACCGCGGCGATATTGACCTGATCCGCAGTAACACCCGTCTGGATCGCCACCAGCACCGCCGCCAGAAAAGCCGGATGGGACTCGAACGAGTTGTTCTGCGCCCAGACGGCACGGGCCGGAAAGCCTTCGAGCTTGGCCTGCTGCAAACGCGGCGTGTAGTTGTTGTAGCGACGTTTGCTGCCATCCGGCGCCTTGCCGAACTTGCCGAAATAGACCCAGATATAGGGCAAGAGAATCACGATCAGCATGCAGCTATAGGCAATCGCCATGGGTGTCTCCGTAAGAGGTTTGCCGGGATGTTAGCCCAAGACGTCACGCCGCGTAGAGCGTGGCGCCCGAAAACGCTAAAATGGCGGTTTCAGGGTTCGTCGGCGAAGCATTTTCTGCTTCCGACACCCCTTGCGGACTTACAACCGAGGAGAACAGCATGTCCATGGCCGACCGTGATGGCTTTATCTGGTACAACGGTAAGCTCGTTGACTGGCGCGAAGCCAATACCCATGTGCTGACCCATACCCTGCACTACGGCCTGGGTGTGTTCGAAGGGGTGCGCGCCTATGAAACCAGCAAGGGCCCGGCCATCTTCCGCCTCGACGATCATACCGAGCGTCTGTTCAACTCCGCCAAGATACTGGGCATGAAGCTGCCCTACACCAAGGCCGAGATCAACGAAGCCCACAAGCAGGTAGTGCGTGAGAACAAGCTGAAGTCCTGCTATTTCCGCCCGATGGCCTTCTATGGCTCCGGCAAGCTGGGCATTGCCCCGCCGGTGGACGATGTGCATGTCATCGTGGCGGCCTGGCCATGGGGTGCTTACCTGGGTACTGATGGCCTGGAAAAAGGCATACGGGTCAAGACGTCCTCCTTCACCCGGCACCATGTGAATGTCACCATGTGCAAGGCCAAGGCCAACGGCAACTACATGAACTCGATCCTCGCCAACACCGAGGCAGTCCGCGATGGCTATGAAGAAGCGCTGCTACTGGATGTGGACGGTTATGTGGCCGAAGGCTCGGGCGAGAACATCTTCGTCATCCGCAAGGGCAAGATCTACACGCCGGACCTGACCAGCTGCCTGGCAGGCATCACACGCGACACCATCTTCCAACTGGCAGCCGAAGCCGGCTACCAGGTCATCGAAAAACGCATCACCCGCGACGAGCTGTACATCGCCGACGAAGCCTTCTTCACCGGCACTGCCGCCGAAGTCACCCCCATCCGCGAACTGGATGGCCGTCCTATCGGCGAAGGCACCCGCGGCCCGATCACCGCGCAGCTGCAGGCAGCCTACTTTGCCGCGGTCAAGGGCGAATCGGCGCAGCATGCCAACTGGCTAACCGTCGTCTGATCCGCGGCGGAATAGCAGAATCATTACCCATAGGCGGGGCCCGACCGGGCCTGCCGAGCAACAGGAATCGTCATGAGCCAACTCAAAGAAAATACCCAGACCCATATCGAAGTGGAAGCCAAGGACCTGCCCTTGTACTGCCCGATGCCGGATATGCTGAAATGGAACGCCCACCCGCGCGTGGTGATCCCGGTGGGTAATACCGGCGAGGCGCTCTGCCCCTATTGCGGCACCAAGTATGTGCTCAAGGGCGGCCCGGCCGGCCACGGACACTAAACTTGACCCAGCCTTACCGCATTCTCGCCATTGCGCCGGCCTGGGTCGGCGACAGCGTCATGGCCCAACCGCTGTACCAGCGGTTGAAGCAGTATCGGCCAGACGCGCACCTGACCGTGATGGCACCCGACTGGACCTTGCCGCTGCTGGACCGCATGCCGGAAGTGAACGCGACGATGCGCAACCCTTTCGGTCATGGCGCCTTGAAGCTGGGCAGCCGCTGGAAGCTGGGTCGCAGCTTGCGAGGACAGTTCGACCAAGTGATCGTGCTGCCGAACTCCTTGAAGTCGGCGCTCGTCCCCTGGTTCTCCAAGACGCCGCTACGCACCGGCTTTGTCGGGGAGTCCCGCTACGGTCTGCTCAACGACGCCCGCACGCTGGACCCGAAGGCGCTGCCCCAGATGGTGGAACGCTTCGCCATCCTGGCCGAGCCGGAAGGCAAGCCATTGCCGCGCCCGGTGCCGGCCCCTCGCCTGACAGTCCAGCCGGAATCCCAGCAAGCCGCCTTGCGTGACCTGGGGCTCAGTGCCGAACGTCCCGTCGTGGCTTTCTGCCCCGGTGCCGAGTTTGGCCCGGCCAAGCGTTGGCCATCGCGGCACTTTGCCGAGCTGGCGCGGCGCCTGACCTCGCAAGGGTTTGCGGTCTGGCTGTTCGGTTCCGCCAAGGACAGGCCGGACACCGAAGCCATCGCCCAGATGGCCGGCGTTCCGCTGGTAGACCTTGCAGGCCGGACGTCGCTGGCGCAAGCCATCGACCTCCTGTCGCTGGCGCATCTCGTGGTGACCAATGACTCCGGCCTGATGCACGTAGCTGCCGCCTTGCAACGACCCGTCGTGGCGCTCTACGGTTCCAGCAGCCCGGAATTCACGCCGCCCTTGAGCGAACGGGCGGAGATCGTCAGCCTCGATCTGGAGTGCAGTCCCTGCTTCGAGCGCAATTGTCCACTGAAGCACTTCGATTGCATGGAGAAGCTGGACAGCGATCTGGTCGAGGCCGCCATCGCCCGTACCCTGACCAAGCCGCCTGGCACGCCAGCCAGCCCCTATATCCCGATTGCACAGGCCTGACCGGTCTGGTGACCAACAAAAAGCGCCCTGATGGGCGCTTTTTGTTGGTGATGCCTATGTGACCGGTTAGAGCGTCCACGATCCCTTGATGAACACCTCGTTCTGCTTCTGCCTACCGTAAGCATCCAGCTCGCGGGCATTGGCGATCGTTGCCCCGACGTAGATGGCCTTGCTGAGGCCTTGCTTGTGCGCATAGACCAGCGACCAGGTATTGCGCTTGTCGCCATGGCTGACGGTATTGGCGTAGGCAGTCTGGTTACGCTCGATCAGGCCCTGCTGCCAGATCAGTCGTGCCGTATCGTTGGCAGTAAAGTGCCAGATGGAGTTCCATTGATAGGCCGTCTCGGTGTAGGCACGGTTTCCCGTCTGCATTCCGCCATCCACCCAGACGCGGTCCAGATTCTGCTCCAGCTCAAACCGCTCATGCAGGCGCATACGGGTGAAGACCGACAGCAGCCCACCCTTACCGATCCGGCCGTTCTCATAATCGACCTGATCACCCAGCTCCAGCGTGACCGTGAGGCGATTGAGCAGCTTGGACGGTGCGCCATCGGCCTGCAGATGCACATAATCCCGCTTCAGCAGGGGGCCGGGCGCTTCCAGCCTGACGCGCTCGTTACCATGCCACTCCAGGTTGTAGAAGCTGTCATAGGGTCCGGCAAGAAACAGCCCCGGTACGAGATGTCGCGACACGGTCCGCCCGTCCCGATCCGCCACATATTCGGCATTCAGATAGGGATTGGTTTCGCGCCAATTGCCTTCGTGGGCAAACTTGCGATTGAGTTCGGCGTGGACGCTGCGTATGCCTGTCTGGGTGATAAAGCCGTTGTCAGCCCGAAAATCCCGGCCGATATCCTTGTAACGCCCGAAGAATGTCCAGTGGTCCGTCTGCCTGGAACCATCCAGATACAGCGCATGCCCGTCCGTCCCCTCTCCGCGCGCGACACGACCATCGGGCTGCAGTTGAGCGGTGCTTTCGCTCCACAGCAGCTGGCTGCGCAGACGAGTCTTGTCATCCACCTGCCAGGCGGCATCCCCGCCCAGTACGCGGTTGTAGCCACGGCCTTCCGTCAGGGTACGGTCGGTAAACAGCCCGCCAAACTGCCAGTCGCCCCGACGTACGCTGCTGTGCGCGATTGTCGCCTGCGACTTGAACTCCTGCGAAGCAAAGCCATTGCCATAGGCACCCGGCAATACCATCAGCCCGCCACCATCGTCACGGGTGGTCAACACCGTCGCATCGGCTGTTTCGCCCCGCCAGGTGGCGCGGGCGCCCCAGGCCGGATCGGTGATCGCACGGCTATGGATCACCTGCAGCATGCCCTGCTCCGGGTCCGGCGCCTGCAGCAGGTCAGCTCCCTCCAGGAAGAACGGCCGTTTTTCCGGGAAGAACACGGCGAAACGGCTGTTACCCGCCAGCGCCGGCGTATCGAGCTCCACCTGGGAGAAATCGGGATTGACCGTCAGGTCCAACACCCAGTCCGAGCGCGGCCGGACCTTCATATCCAGCGAGACAGCGACTTTCTGCTCCGTCGTCTTTTGACCATCCACTTCGGTCTTCTCGGCACGACGCGCCAGTATCTGCGGTGTCACTGTCCAGTTGAGTCCCTGCTCGGGTGGCGTCATGCCCTGCAGCGGACTGCTGTAGCAGAGGAAACACCGGGTATCCCGTGGGATGGGCGCACTGGTCAGACGGTAGCGGTCACCTCGCGTCATGCTGCGCAGTACCATGACTCGCCATTCCTTGCCGCCGCCGTTGTAGGCCAGCGCAGAGAACGGGATGCGTAGCTCGGCTACCCAGCCTTGCTCGGTACGGCCGGTCTTGGTCTCAAACTCATAGTCGGGCGAGAAATCCTCGCCGCCCGTATCGGTGAACATGCCATCGCCGATCGCGCCGCGCGGATTGACGCGAAAGAACTGGGCAGACTTGCTGTCCCCGGCGGGGTCCAGATAGAAGACGAAGAAGTCCTGATCACCCAGCACCTTGTCACGACGCGCAAAGGGCTCGCGAATTTCGCTGGGGTCCGGGTCCATTGCCTCCAGTGCCACGTAGAGATACTGCTCATCGTAGGCAATGCGCATGGCCGTGCCTTGCACAGCAGGACGTAGGTCATTGGGCGTATGTTCATAGAACTCGGCGTTACGCGGCGCCTTTTGCCAGGCGGCATCGTCCAGCTTGCCGTCCAGCAGGATTTTTTCATCACCGGTCAGGTGATAGGCATTGACCGCAGCCGTGGCAGGCAAGGCAAAGGTCAGGGCCAGGATGAAGGCCAGCTTCTTCATGGCGGCTCCCTCAAATTGTTATTAGTTGTAAAAGCTGCGCACTATATCGAATGAATATAAAAGATTCGCCGCCGTTGCGACGAAGCGCAAACGGCGGCGATGAATGGCGATCCTGCAGGGTAGGCAAGCCAGGACTGGCTTGGCGCCCCGACCGATCAGTCGCGGAAGTTCTGGTACTGGAGCGGGAATTCCTCGATCGACTTGCGGACCAGGGCGATCGTGTCCTGCAACAGGTCGCGCTTGGCGCCACTCACGCGCACGGCATCGCCCTGGATGCTGGCCTGGACCTTGAGCTTGGAATCCTTGATCACGCGCACGATCTTCTTGGCCAGCTCGGTCTCGATGCCTACCTTGACGGTAATGACCTGCTTGACCTTGTTGCCGCTGACCTTCTCAGTCTTGGCTTCGTCCAGACAACGGGTATCCACCCCGCGCTTGGCGAACTTGCCCAGCAGGATTTCCTTGACCTGCTCAAGCTGGAAATCATTGTCGGCAAAGACCGTCAGGACCTTCTCGGCCTGTTCGATGCGAGCATCCGAGCCCTTGAAGTCAAAGCGGGTGCCGACTTCCTTGTTGGCCTGCTCGACGGCGTTCTTCACTTCTACTTCGTTGACTTCGGACACGATATCGAAAGACGGCATAATCTTGCTCTCCTAAGGGCCGATCGAGCCGACCGGCCAAACCAAATAAAACACGATTTTACCCGAGCCCGCCATGAACCTGCCTACTCAGCTTGATGATTTCACCCGTAAAACCGCCAGTCAGGTGGTTTACCAGATTTTCCCCGAGCGTTTTGCCATCGGTGGCGGGCTCAGCAGCGAAGCCAAGCTGGCGCAGGCGGCCTACGACATTCCCGGTGCGGTCAAGCGTGGCTGGGATGAGAGCACGCTGAACCAGCCGTGGGGCCAGCAGTTCTACGGCGGGGATCTCGATGGCATTGCGGACAAGCTCGACTACCTGACGGAGCTGGGCATTACCGGCGTCTACCTGACCCCGGTCTTCAGCGCCCCCAGCAACCATAAGTATGACGCCACCAATTTTTTCAGCATCGACCCGATGTTCGGCGGTGAAGCTGCGCTCAAACGCCTGACCGACGCCCTGCATGCCCGCGGCATGACCCTGACGCTGGATGCCGTGCTCAATCATGTCTCCGACCAGCACCCGTGGTTCCTGGCCGCACAGGCAGGCGATGCCGAAAAGCGCGACTGGTTTACATTCCGCGAGGATGGCAGCTACCTGTGCTGGCAGGACTACGGCCTGATGCCGGAGCTTAACCTGGACAACCCGGCTGTACGTGATGTGCTCTACCGCCAACCGCGCAGCCTGGTGCAACACTGGCTGGCACAAGGTATCGACAACTGGCGTTTTGACGTGGCGCAGGATGTCGGGATAGCGGTGGCACAAGAGATGGCCGCCAGCGTGGGACGGCACTATCCGGATGCGGTGTTGCTCGGCGAGCTCAATGGCTATTCGGCATCCTGGTTCCAGGCAGGCGGTGGTTTTCACGGCATGATGAACTACTGGTACCGCACCGCTACCCTGGCCTGGCTTGCCGGCGAGATCGACGGCTTACAGATGAACAAGGCCCTCCAGGACGCGCGCAGCGGCTATGGCCTCAAAGGCCTGCTCTGCTCCTGGAACATGCTCTCCAGCCACGACACACCGCGCCTGATCACGACCGTGGGCAGCGTGGAAAAGGCCAAGCTGGCACTCCTGATGCAACTGACCATGCCGGGCGTCCCCTTGATCTATTACGGCGAGGAAATCGGCATGGAAGGCGGCGCAGACCCGGATTGCCGCCGCCCCATGCGCTGGAATGAAGCCGAATGGAACATCAACCAGCGTGACTGGGTACAGAAGCTCATCACCATCCGCCAGTCCAATCCCGCGCTGCAATATGGCGAGGTCGCCGTCCTGGGGGACCGCCTGGCTGGCAACGCACTGGTATTCCTGCGCCACACCGAGGTGCCGGGCGAAGCCGCGCTGGTCATCGTCAACCTGGGAGATACCCCCTTGCAGACGCGACTGCTGCTGCCCTACTCCCACTGGTATGACGGCGTTCCCCTGCAAGATGCGCTCGGCAATGCCAAAGAGGTCAGGGTCCAGGCTGGCAGCGTGTTGCTCGATGTCCCGCCCCATAGCGGTGTGGTGTACCAAGCCACAGAACCCTACAAAAACTACACCTTCTTTAAACCACGCAATCGCGCGTGAGCTAGACTGAGGAGCAAGGCGGTCCTGGACGGGACCGCAGTGAAGAAGGGCATGTCGGCGTGGCGGACACCGCATCACTCTACAAGCGAAAAGTGCTTTTCCTGGCGCAAAAGTTCTTTATCAAGGACAACCAGGGAGAGTTGCTCCTTTGCGCGCACAAATATGACTTCGACATTCGCTTCTTCGACCAGATGGCGGAGTTTGTCGAGGCTGCCATGCAGTCCGGTCAGGAAGACCTGTTCGTCGTCGATCTGGACGTGCTGTACAACATGCAGTTCGACAGCAATCGCACCATGTTCCTGGGCGACCTGCTCCAAGGCCTGCCGGCACAGCATCACTATGTCTACCTGCAGACCGAAAAGCAGAGCGGTCGCTTCCTGTTGCAGAAGATGCTGGTCGAACATCGCTGCCTGGCCTATGCCGACAAGCCGATCGCCAACGACGTGCTGGTCGACAAGCTGTTCAACCTGTTCGCCCAGCGTAAGCAGGACGAAACCAGCCGGGTGCTGTACCTGGGTGATCAGATCGCCTTCGATACCACCCTGCTCAAGACACACCATGTCGAGCTGATGCATCACCCGGATGTCCAGACGCTGCACCTGCTGGTCAAGCAGACACAGCCTGCCGTGGTGATCATCGAAGACAAGCACTATCTGCGTACTGAAGTGATCGTACGGGTACTGAAGCGCAATATGGAAGTCGATCCCAGCCTGGAGATCATCATGTTGCAGAACAAACCCGACCCCGCCCTCGCCCGGCGCGCGATCGAGGGTGGCTTCGATGAAATCATGCTGTTCAAGGATGTGGACGTTCTGACCCACCAGTTGCTCAATCGGGTGAGCAAGATCAGGGTCAACAAGGATCTGATCAGCAAAGACAGGGCGACGGGCCTCCTGAACAAGATCGGCTTCCAGTTCCGGGCGCAGGAACAAATCAAGCGCGCCGCCCTCGCGGGCGTCCCGATGAGCCTGGCCGTGATCGATATCGACAAGTTCAAGACCATCAATGACACCTGGGGTCATTATTTCGGCGATATCGTCATCAAGCGGCTCTCGCTCCTGCTGGGCAGCCATATGCGGCCGCAGGACCTGCTGAGCCGTTTTGGTGGTGAGGAATTTGTCATGCTGTTCTGGGACTGCCCGCTGGCGCAGAGCCTTGAACGCGTGGACCAGATGCGCAAGGCATTTGGCGAGATCGTGTTTGCCGTCGCGCCGGGCAATAACCGGCAGTTTGCGTTCAGTGGCGGCCTGGCCGCCTATCCCGAGTTCAAGACCGAGAACGAATTGTTCCTGCATGCGGACGCCCAGCTGTACGAGGCTAAGCAATCCGGCAGGAATCGTATTGTCGCCTAGCCCCCTTCCCTGCACCGGCCCGTATCAATGAACCGATCAGGGCCGGTTCGGCCCAACGGCGACCCTCGCTACCGCCAATCCGCCAAGCATGCCCCTCCGGCCTATCAGGCATCCGACCGCGTCCTTCGCCCATGCGACGAATGGATGCCATCGAAGCGGTGCGCGCAATGGCAACGGCGGGTAGAATGCCGCCGACCTCGCCCGGCCGTGGCGAGCAGCACACCCATTCGTAGTGGAGATTCCATGCGTCACCTGATTCTGGCCGCCACGCTGGCTGCCATCGGCAGCACGAGCTACGCAGCCGCCGCCACCAAGCCCGGCAAGACTGCCGCCCCCGCCGCTCAGAAGGCACCCGCCGTCATTGACGTGAAGGTCCGTGATTTTTCCGGCCGCTTCATGGACTTCTACGAGGCGGCAAGCCGCCCCATGCCCGTCCCGCCACCGGCACCCACGCCCGCACCAAGCGCCGATGGCAAGCAAGCTGCGGCCCCGGCTACGCCGCCCGCGCCGCCCGTCCCGATGGAAACCGAAGAAGATCGCCGCTGGCGTTTCTACAAGCTGGGCTATGACTTTGCCCCGCTGACCGGCAACGATGCAACGCGTCCGCTGCTGAACAATGCCTGGCCACGCTACGCTGCCGTCGCCCCCCAGATCAAGACCGGCTTTGACGGCGTGGCGACCGAGCTGTCCGAGATGAGCCAGAACATGGCGGCGCAATTCGGCCTCGACAAGCCACTGTCGATTCGCTACATCACCTACGTTGGCCTGTTCGATGGCAAGGTGTGGAGCGAACCGGATACGGATCGCACCAATATCTATGTACCGCTGGAAGTCGACGCCGCAACGCGCGCACTGCCGCTGGCAAAGATCATGGGCCGGCTGATGCTGGACAAGAGCGCCGCCTTCGGTGCCCAGCCGCGCAACCTGGCAGAACTCCTGATTGCAGAGGGTGCCTATGCCCACGCGCTGCAAGCCGTCGTCCCCGGCAAGCCGCTGGAAGTCTACCTGGGCCTCACGACCGAGCAGTTGGCCAAGGCCAAGGATGCCCGCAAGACCGATCTGAAGAACATGATCGACAAGCTGGCTGACAGCAGCGTGCTCTCGTCCTATTCTGGTGAGAACATCGCCCTCGCCCGCTACGCGGGCTGGCTGGTCGTCGAGAGCTTCGTCAAGCAGAATGCGAGCTACGCCGACATGATCCGGCAGAAGCCCAGCGACCTGGTTCGGGTCAGTCAGGTTGCGATTGCCAACCTGATCGTCCGGGCCAAGTAAGGCCAGGAAACGAGGCCGCCGCAAGGCGGCCTTGTCATATCAACCGCAGATGAGTCGCCCACATGGCAGAAGATAGCGACCAGGAACGGACAGAGGACCCCAGTCCCCGAAGACTGGAGGATGCCCGGGCCAAGGGTCAGATCGCGCGCTCGCAGGAGCTGGTCACCTTCTCGGTGCTCATGACGGCTGTCGTCGCCATGATCAGCATGGGCGGCGCCATGTTTGACTCGCTCAAGCGCGTGATGGTCAACAACCTGACCTTTGATCGTGCCACGCTGGATGATATCGACCAGTTACTCGCACATTTCTCGCAAGCTTCGTTCGATGCCCTGATGGCTGTCCTGCCCTTTGCAGGCGCCATTGCCATCGCCGCCATCCTGGCTTCCATCATACTTTCCGGCTGGCTCTTTACCTGGGACGCCATCGCCCCCAAGTTCAGCAAGCTCAACCCTATGACCGGCATTGGACGCATTTTTTCGGTGCGCAGCATTGTCGAGATGGTCAAAGCCATCCTGAAATCCGGTCTGATCGGCGGGGTTGCCGTTGCCACCATCTGGTCGGAGAAGGCGGAGGTGGTCCACCTCGTCGCCATGTCGCCTTTCGAGAGCCTGGCCTACCTTTTCGAACTGATCAAATTCACCATGCTGATGGTCGTGGGCTCCATGGCGGTCCTGGTGCTCATCGATGTACCGTATCAACTCTGGGACTACAAGCGCAACCTGCGCATGACCAAGGAAGAGGTAAAGCAGGAAAACAAGGAATCGGACGGTGATCCGCAGGTCAAGGCCAAGATCCGCCAGCTGCAGATGCAGGCGGCCCGACAGCGCATGATGACGGAGATACCCAAGGCCAATGTGATCGTCACCAACCCCACCCACTACGCGGTGGCCTTGCGCTATGACGAGAAGATGAAGGCACCGCAGGTGATCGCCAAGGGCTCGTTCCTGCTGGCTGAACGTATCATCGAGCTGGGCAAGGAAAACAAGGTTCCCATCCTGCGCACCCCCCCCCTGGCCCGTGCGCTCTACCACCATGCCGACCTGGGTGCCGATATTCCCAGTGCGCTGTATTCCGCCGTCGCCGAAGTGCTGGCCTACATCATGCAGTTGCAGCAATACAAGCGCTACGGCGGTCACGAACCCACCCTGGCCGACAAGCTGCCGGTACCGGATGATCTGGACCCTGGCGGCGAAGCCTGACGCCCCGTCTCGGCGCTCAATGTATTAGCCCTGCAACCCCAGGTGGCGGGCCCTTGGCGCACCCCACACCCGGTTGAGGTAGAGGCGCAGCGGGTTTTCGAGCAGGTAGTAGGACGCAATGCCGCAGGCGAGCGCCAACGGGATCGCCCAATAGAGCGGGATCAAGCCGTGATGGGTGGCCAGATAGAAAGGCTGCTGCCAAAGGTAGAGGGAAAACGACCAAAGACCCATATACCTGAGCGGCCTGATCGCAAGCAGGTACTTGATGGGGCTGGCTGCATTCGGCAGCAGATTCACCGCCAGGGCAAACATTCCTACCCCCACTGTCGTTCGCACAGGACCGGGTACCGACCACCAGTGCAATAGCAGCCCCGCCGACATCAACAGCAGGAAGACCGCTACCGACATGGCCGGTCGCCTCCCCCCCAGCCACAGCAGGATGGCTGCCGAAGCGAAGATCCCATAGGCCGATACTTCGGTATGCAGCCATTTGCCAAAATCCAGCGTGCGGCCGTCATAGTGCGCCCAGTACCAGAAACCCATGGCCGAGAAGCAGACAGCCAGGATGCTGATCATCCATTTGGCGCTGAGTCCGCGCTGTCGCACCAAGAGTGCCACGACGGACAGCAGCAGGTAGCTATGCTCCTCCACAGCCAATGACCAGATATTGCCAAAAGGCATGCTGGCGTTGCCCGGCTCGCCCGGAAAGTAATTGTTGAGGAAGAACAGCGCTGCCAGCGTTTCACCCCAGTCGACGGTCCGTCCCGTGGCACCGTAGAAGACGGACACGGCAACGATAAAGAACAGGTGAGCCGGAAGAATGCGGGAGATACGGCGTCGATAGAATGTGGGCAGACCGGTCTGCTTGACGAACAGCAACTGGGCCATGAAATAACCGGAGAGTACAAAGAACAGGCTCACGCCGACTGCGCCGAGATTGAGGCCGGGGACAGGCAGGAAATGCCCGATCAGCAGCAAGGTGATGGCAAGCCCGCGCCAGCCATCAAAGTAATCAAAGTGATCCGGGCCACCCACGGCACGATTATGGCCCCCAGGTTTGCTACGCCACCAGTTGCTCAGCTGCACTACCCCATCCCCTCTATATTTTGGTGTGTTCTTATTTAGTACGGTGTACGACAGATCTGCCCGTCAGCACGGCCGCCAGCATACCCCAAACAAAAAACGGCAGCCCAAGCGGGCTGCCGTTTCCGTGGTGCTGAGCTGACTGAACAATCAGCCTTCCGAAGTGCGGGTAGCGCGCTTGCGGTCGTGTTCGTTCAGGTGACGCTTGCGGATACGGATGCTGACGGGGGTGATTTCCACCAGTTCGTCGTCATCGATGAATTCCACAGCCGACTCCAGGGTCAGCTTGATCGGCGGGGTCAGGCGAACGGCTTCATCGGTACCGGAGGCACGGACGTTGGTCAGCTTCTTGCCCTTGATCGGGTTCACGATCAGGTCGTTATCACGGCTGTGGATACCGATGATCATGCCTTCGTACAGCTTGTCGCCAGGGCTGACAAACATGCGGCCACGATCTTCCAGGTTCCACAGGGCGTAGGCCACGGCTTCACCGTTCTCTTGCGAGATCAGCACGCCGTTATGACGACCCGGCAGGTCAGCCTTGACCGGACCGTAGTCGTCGAACACGTGGCTCATCAGGCCGGTACCACGGGTCATGGTCATGAAGTCGGACTGGAAGCCGATCAGGCCACGGGCAGGAATACGATATTCCAGGCGGGTACGACCCTGGCCGTCCGATTCCATATTGGTCAGTTCGCCACGGCGACGACCGATTTCTTCCATGATGCCGCCCTGGTGTTCGTCTTCCAGGTCGATGGTCAGGTTTTCGTACGGCTCGCACTTCTCGCCGTTGATTTCCTTGTAGACGACGCGCGGCTTGGCGACAGCCATTTCAAAGCCTTCGCGACGCATGCTTTCCAGCAGGATGGTCAGGTGAAGTTCGCCACGGCCGGACACGCGGAAGATGTCGGCGTCGCCGGTATCTTCAACACGCAGGGCCACGTTGGTCAGCAGTTCCTTGGTCAGGCGGTCGCGAATCTGGCGCGAGGTCACGAACTTGCCTTCGGTACCGGCCAGCGGGGAGGAGTTCACCATGAAGTCCATGGTCAGCGTCGGCTCGTCCACCATCAGCATCGGCAGGCCAACCGGGGTTTCCTTGTCACAGATGGTGACGCCGATACCGATATCGTCCAGGCCGGAGATGATAATGATGTCGCCTGCTTCGGCGCCTTCCACCGGCACGCGATCCAGACCCTGGAAGCCCAGCACCTGGTTGATACGGCCGCTGGCGACCTGCTTTTCATGGTTCATCACGACAACTTGCTGACCTGGCTTGATACGGCCGTTCAGCACGCGACCAACGCCAAGGCGGCCAGTGTAGGTCGAGTAGTCTAGCGCAGCCAGTTGCAGCTGCAGCGGTGCATCCGGGTTACCCGGAGGGGTCGGAACGTGCTTGAGCACGGTCTCGAACAGCGGACGCATATTGTCGGACTCGTGCGCCAGTTCCATCTTGGCAAAGCCGTTCAGGCCCGATGCGTAGATGATGGGGAAGTCGAGCTGCTCGTCGGTGGCGCCGAGCTTGTCGAACAGGTCGAACGTCTGGTCCACAACCCAGTCGGGGCGCGCACCCGGACGGTCAACCTTGTTGATCACGACAATGGGGCGCAGGCCGAGGGCCAGGGCCTTCTTGGTCACGAAACGGGTTTGCGGCATCGGACCTTCAACTGCATCCACCAGTAGCAGCACGCCGTCAACCATACCCAGAACGCGTTCCACTTCGCCGCCGAAGTCGGCGTGGCCCGGGGTGTCGACGATATTGATATGGGTGCCTTCGTAATCGATGGCAGTGTTCTTGGCCAGAATCGTGATGCCGCGCTCTTTTTCAAGATCGTTGCTATCCATCACGCGTTCGTCCACTTGCTGGTTGTCGCGGAAAGTACCGGATTGGCGCAGCAGTTGGTCCACAAGCGTAGTCTTACCGTGGTCAACGTGGGCGATGATGGCGATGTTGCGTAGTGCGCGGCTCATAGTAGAAACCTGTCTAGTTCGATTCTGGAAACCCGGAATCTTAACACGTTGCCACTACTGCACTGCACAATCTCTTCAGAAAGTCTTTGTGTTTTCCGTTTGTTTTCAGCATAATGCGCGCCGTTGCATCAGAACATGCTGCAATGTTCATCGATACCTGACCTCCGCGCCGCCGCAGTAGTAACGTTTTGGCGCTTCTTTCGGTTAGCGTCGATGTTGGCGCTGCCGATCCGCATATCAGCCTGTATCTCCGGCCCTGCCGATCTCAGCTTTGTTCGCCCGTTTTTAGACGGGCTTTAAATTACGAATCTCCGCGCTCGCCTTGCTGGACAGGTTTGCCTGTCAGCCCAGTCATACGGGGCTCTCCAAAAGGTCATGGCGGTATGCTCGGGTTCGTGCGCTATCCCGTTTGCCTTTGAACAGGCAGCGGAAGCATCCACCTAGGAAAACGCTTTGACTCAAGTTTCTTTTGCCGACCTCGGCCTTGCCCAGCCTATTCTTGAAACCCTGATCACCTCGGGTTACACCGAACCGACCCCCGTACAAGCCGCCGCCATTCCCATGTTGCTGCAACGCCGCGACGTGATGGCCTCTGCCGCTACCGGTACTGGCAAGACCGCAGCCTTCATGCTGCCGGCACTGAACTTCCTGACCGAGAAGACTGAGAAGCCGGGTCGCGGCCCCCGCATCCTGGTTCTGTCCCCTACCCGTGAACTGGCAGCCCAGATCAAGGCAGCTGCTGAAACCTACGGCAAGCAGATCCGTCACGCCAAAGTTGTGAGCGTGGTTGGTGGTATGCCTTATCCGCTGCAAATCAAACTGCTGTCCAGCCCGGTTGAAATCCTGGTCGCCACCCCTGGCCGCCTGATCGACCTGATGGACCGTGGCCGTATCGACCTGGGCCGCCTTGAAATGCTGGTCCTGGACGAAGCCGACCGCATGCTGGATCTGGGCTTCCGCGACGACATCGCCCATATTGCCACCAAGCTGCCGAAGGAACGCGTCACTGCGCTGTTCTCGGCCACGCTGGACGGTGATATCGCCACGATCGCCCAGTCGCTGCTGAACAATCCGGAACGCATCGAAATCGCTCCGCCGCCCAAGCGCCAGGAACAGATTGTTGAAAAGCTGCACTACGCTGACGACATCACCCACAAGGCCAAGCTGCTGGATCGCATCCTGGAAGACGAAGCTGTCGGCCAGGCCATCATCTTCATCGCCACCAAGCTCGACGCTGCCGATCTGTCCGACCGCCTGCTGGGTCAAGGCAAGAAGGCCGCAGCGCTGCACGGCGACATGCCGCAACGCGAACGTACCCGTACCCTGGCCCGCCTGAAGAAGGGCGAGATCGACGTACTGGTTGCCACCGACGTTGCCGCTCGCGGTATTGACGTTGCCGGCATCACCCACGTGGTGAACTTCGACCTGCCCAAGTTCGCAGAAGACTACGTCCACCGTATCGGCCGTACCGGCCGCGCCGGTCGCGATGGTATCGCCATCTCCTTCGCCGCCAAGCATGAAGTCCCTGCACTGCGTCGCATCGAGAAGTTCGTTGGCCGCAAGCTGAACCCGTACCAACTGGAAGGCCTGGAAGCGCGTTTCGAACCGCGTCCAAGCAGTGGTGGTGCCGGTCGCTTTGGCGACAACAAGCGTGGCGGTGAGCGCAAGTTCGGTGATCGTCCGCGTGACGGCGGCAAGCGCTTTGACGAGCGCAAGCCGTTTGGTGAGAAGTCTTTTGGCGACCGCAAGCCGTTCGGTGAGAAGTCCTTCGGCGAGCGCAAGTCGTTTGGCGACCGCCCTGCCCACACTGGCGACCGCGACAACGCGGGCAACCGCGACAATTTCGGTAACCGCGACGGTTTCAACAGCCGCAAGCCGGCTGGCGAAGGCCGCAGCTTTGGTGATCGCAAGCCGTTCGGTGGTGATCGCGACAACCGTGGCAACTTTGCCGACCGTGACAACCGCGGTAACCGCGCCAGCTTCAAGGGCCTGGAATCGGACTCGACCGTCTACGCCGAGCAACCCCGCCTGACCCTGCACAGCCCGTTCGAAAACGGCAACCGCAAGGGTGCTGGCAATAGCAGCCGTCCGCAAGGTGGCGGCAATGGCAACGGCGGCCAGCGTTTCGGTCGCAGCGGCGGCGGTGACAACCGTGGCAATGGCGGCGGCAACGGCGGCGCCAAGCGCCCTGGTGGTCGTCCGTCCTTCGGCAATCGCGATTTCGATTAAGCCAAGACGTACTCCGCTCAAAAGCCACCTCGATCGAGGTGGCTTTTTTCATTTCTGCGACAGGCTGCAACCCTGGCCGCCAAGCCATGCCGCAGATGAGCTATATATTCATAAGGAAGTGGATGCCGAGGCATCCTGCCGTACACAAGAACAGACCTGATGGAGGTGGGAAAATAACAATGAGTGGAGCGGCATATCATGACCTTGCGCACAAAATTGATCCTGCTGGTCGGGGGATTGCTCGCATTGATGCTGTTGATGGGCATCAACAATCTGATGAAGCTGGCCAATACCAATCAGCACTTTGCCAGCACCTATAACGACCGAGTGGTCCCGCTCAATCAGCTCAAGATCGTATCGGACATGTATGCGGTCAACATTGTCGATACCACGCACAAGCTGAACCACAAACAGCTTGATTGGGCCGCAGCCAAGCAGAAATACGCCCAGGCAAGGGCAAAAATCGCCGAGCAGTGGAAGGCTTACGTGGCAACAGAGCTGACCGATGAGGAGAAGCAGTTGGTTGCGAAAGCCGAAGCCGGCATGAAAAAGGCCGATGCCCTGGCAACCCAGCTCGATCAGTTGGTCAACGCACAGGATGCCGCGGGCATCGACGCGCTGGCCCGGCAGTCGCTCTACGCAACGATAGACCCCCTGACCGGGGCGATATCCGACTTGGTCGACCTGCAATTGCGGGAAGCAAAGAACAGCTACGAAGTTGCCCAGGCCGACTACGCCCATACCCGTACGCTCACCATCGGCATCCTGATCGGCGCGCTGCTGCTGGCAAGCAGTGTGTCCGCCTGGTTGCTGATTGGCATGAACGGCAAGATTGCCGACCTGCGCAATACCTTGCGCAACGCACGCGACAAGAATGACCTGACACTACGGGCCACGGTCGCCGGAGATGACGAAATCGACAGCATCGCCCGGGCCTACAACACCCTGGTCGACAATATGCAGGGGCTGGTGCGGACGGTGGCAGAGGCGGTAGACACGGTGAACCAGGAAGCGGAGCAACTGGCGATCACGACCGAACAGGTCGCCGATGCCTCCAGCATGGGCTCCGAAGCCACCAGTTCCATGGCCGCCGCGGTGGAGCAGGTGACCGTCAGCATTGCCCATGTCGCAGACAATGCCCAAGAAGCGCATGTACTGGGAGAATCCACGCGCCAGCAGGCCGAGCAAGGCTCTGCACGCATCATGTCGACTGTGAGTCACATCAGCGAGATCGACAGCGCCGTGGCCTCCGCCTCGGACAAGGTAACGACATTGGGTAACGATGCGATGAGCATCACCTCCATCGTCAGCGTCATCAAGGACGTGGCCGACCAGACCAATCTGCTGGCCCTCAACGCAGCCATCGAGGCGGCCCGGGCCGGAGAGCAGGGCCGGGGCTTTGCCGTGGTGGCGGATGAAGTACGCAAGCTGGCAGAACGCACCGCAGGTGCGACCGTTGATATCCAGCGCATGGTGGTACAGATCGGCCACAACAGCCAGGAGGCCGTCGCCGCCATGTCGCTGACCGTGGAGCGGGCGCATGAGTGCGCGGGTCTGGCCGTGGAGGCCGGCGAATCCATTGCGGCCATCTCGCAGGGCATAGGGCGTAGCGAAGAGGCCATCGCCAGCATTGCCGAGGCCTTGCATGAGCACAAGGCGGGTACCCAGCAGATTGCGCAGCAGGTGGAACGGGTGGCCCAGCTCAGCGAGGAAAATACCGCCGCGGTTGCTACCATGAGCAGGACGGCAGCCACCTTGGGGGGATTGACCCACCGACTGCAGGACGAAGTCCATCACTTCCGCTACAACTAGGCACCCGATGACCTCAGCCCGCCGCCTGCCCAGCCTGAAACGTAGCCTGTGGCTATTCTTTGCCGTACTGATAGCCGTTCAGGTACTGCTGGGCACGGTGGTCTGCCTGGAAACCAGTCGCCTCAGTGTCGGCGGTCCGCTTTACCGGGACATCGTCGTCGCCAAGGACCTGGTGGCCGATGTGCTGCCCCCGCCGCTCTACCTGGTTGAAACCCAGCTGACCAGCTATGAGCTGCAGTCCGCACCCGACCCTGCCCGGATAGAACAACTGCGCGAAGGAATAAGGCGCTACCGTGTCCGCCTGCAGCATTGGCAAGCCGACAGCCTACCCCCCGCCTTGCTTGCCGCGCTGAACGAACAGGCGACCCCTGCCGCACAGCGCTATCTGGACGTGCTGGAGCAACGCTACCTACCCGCCCTGGCACAAAATGATACGGAAGCAGCCGCAACGATACGTGACGAACTCAACCAGCTGTTTGCCCAGCATCAACGTGGGGTCGCGGTACTGGTCGAACATGCGACAGCCTACCAGCAACAGCGCGAGCGGGAGGCAGAGCAGGCCATGTCGCAAGGCCAGCAGGAGATCGCCCTGCTCGCCGCTGGTGGGCCACTGCTCCTCGTATTGGCCGGCTGGCTGGCCTGGCGCCGTCTCCATACCCAGCTTGGTGGCGAACCGGCCGTCGTCCAGCAACTTTTGCGTGAACTTGCCGCCGGCAACCTGATGACCACGCCCGTGCTGAAGCAGGGGGATCAACATAGCCTGCTGGCCACCGTTGCTGCCATGCGTACCCAACTGTGTAGCGTGATGGGAGAGATACGCCAAGGTAGCCTGGCGCTCGAGAATCACGCCGCAGAGATTGCCGGGAATACGGAACTGCTGCGGGAACAGAGCACGCAACTGGCCAGCAGCCTCGCAGAGACCCAATCAGCCTTGCGGCAGATTTGCTTTGGCGTGCGGCATGCTCGGGAAAGCGCTACCGCCAGCTCCCAACTGACCCAGCGGGCGACGACACGCACTCGCCATGGAATAGACCTCGCGCTGGGGGCCAGCCAGGAGATGCAACGTATCAGCCAGTTGCTGGGTCTGGTCGAGGACATCGCCTACCAGACCAATATGCTCTCACTCAACGCCACGATCGAGGCCGCCCGGGCGGGCCAGCATGGCCGGGGATTTGCTGTCGTGGCCAGCGAAGTGCGCAAGCTGGCGCAGCGCAGCCAAGCGGCAGCAGCGGAAGTCGATTCACTCACCCGCAGTATCGCGGCGATGGCCGAACAGGCCGCGGGGGAGTTCGACGAACTGCACAAGGTGATGGGTGACGCCGCCTTGAGGGCGAGCGAGGTCGCTCAGGCAACCGAGCTGCAAGACAGCGGCACCCAACATATCAGCGATGCGGTCACCCGCTTCGCCCGGGCCTCGGAAAGCGATAGCGCAACGGCAGAGGAATTGGCCAAGACGGCCGAGGAAATGAGCATGCTGGCGGAGGCTCTGCGGCGCCAGGTAGCGTACTTCCAGTTGCGCCCCGGCCACGAGTAAGAAGAACCAGCCCTGCCCGACCAAGTCCCCATCGCAGCTACGCGGACATCACTATGCGCTTTTGTATCTGGTCCCTTCCCTTCGCCCTGATCGCCTGGCCCGTATCCGCGACGCCAATCAACGATGCCGAGCAAGCCTATGCCAGGCAGGACCATGCCACGGCCCTACGTCGCTACCGGCAGTTGGCCGAACATGGCAACGCACTGGCCCAGTTCAACTACGCCATGATGCTCAAACGTGGGGAAGGCGGCACGACAAAGGATAACTGGCAGGACTGGTTGAGCAAGGCGGCCACCGCCGGCCTACCTGAAGCAGCCTATGTGCTGGGCATCGCCTACGAGAATGGCGAAGGCGTAGTGCGATCCCAGCCTGACGCGACGCGCTGGTTCCTCAAGGCCGCCCGATCCGGCCACACCGCAGCCCAACTCAGCGTGGGCACTCAGTATTTTCTCGGCCGCGGCACGACACGAGACATGGCCCAGGCTGCACACTGGTATGAAAAAGCAGCAGAGGGTGGCGATATGGCAGCGCAATACCTGATCGCCTCCCTGTACGAGTCAGGCGACGGCGTTGCCATAGACCGGGGCCAGGCCCTGATGTGGTACGGCGCAGCGGCACGGCAGGGAGACATTACGGCAAAGTTGAAAGCGGAAGCGCTTGCCCGCCGCTAGACCGATGCTCAGCTTGAAGGGACGCTGACCGGCTTGCAGGTATACCGCCAGAGTGCCGTCCCCAGTGAGTCCGCCTCCCCGAGCAGCAGCAAGGTGGGGCCGACGGTCAGATCAGCCAGGCAAGGCACGCCGGTCAGATTTCCATAGTCCACCACCACGCATGGCACGTAGCCATTAGACGATCCGGGTTTGACATAGAGGGCACGTATGCCCGATCGCTTGGCCGGGGTCAGGCGTATGGACTCGGCATCCTGCCCAAGCCAGCGGGCGGCCAGGAAAAGGTCGCCGTTGAGTTCCTTTTCCGCCCTGGCAGGCCGAGCCAGCCACCAGCCACGGTTGCCGATATTCAAGGCCATGACGCCCTGAGCCAGCAAGGGGCCAACTTCAGCCGGCAGGATCAGGCTGATACCCGATTCGTCGACATCTTCGATCCGGCCGGTGAACAAATAGGGATCATTGCTGGGCAGCCTGTCGCCTTTCTGGCCCAGCAGCCCGCGTATCCGCATGAAATCGAGCGCCACACGCGCTTCGCCATGGCTGGCCGCGGCCGGGTTGGGGCAACGTCCGCGCCGCCCGGTCCAGGATTGCGCCAGGCGCTCCAGCAAATCGGTTGGCAGGCCAGTCGGTACCAGCCAGGGGATGGGCTTGCCATCCCGCCACTCGGCCTGCAAGGCTGCAGCTTGTTTCGCAACATCCGCCAAGCCATAGCAAAGCGCCGGGATTTCCGGGCTCGGGCCGCCCCATCCGACCAGACGACTCGACTCATCGGCTTCGACATCCATCACCAGCGGCGTGGCCCGGTGGAAATCGGCCGCCAGCCGCAGTATCGGTGCCAGTTGCCAGCAGGCCCTTGCGGTCACCGCCACTTCCGCCGCGTCCACCACCATGAAGGCATCGTGGCTCAGTAAGAGGTAGGACAGTGACAAGGCGGGCTCGGCATCGGCAAGCTGTTCACTGCTGGGTATAGCACCGTGCCGTACCAGCGCCAGGAAAAGACTGACCAGCCCATCCCATTGCAGATGGGCCCGACGCGGGTCCAGCAACGCCCTGGCGGTATGCGCCAGACCCAGCCAGCGAAAATGACTGGCCGCCCAATCGCTCAGCTCGCCGACACGTCCACTGCCTTTTTGCAATTGGGCCGATTCGCGCACCGCCTCGACATAGCAGGCATTGGCCAACTGGTCGGCCAGCAAGGCCAGCCGCTTGCCGATCAGATCCCGCCTGACCGGCTTGTCCTCATCCTTGGCCAATTCGGCCATCGCGCGCTCCGCCCACTCCCAGGCCGTGGGCGCAATGGCGTCGATGAGTTTGCGGGCCGCGGGCCCGCTCGGTGAAATGGCAAGGCTTTCCCGCAATGCCACGTACAACGCATCCAGTGCGTTGATCATGGGCTGACCCGGCAGCTGATCCAGCACGTTGCGCAGGGTCTTGCTGGGTGCGCTGGGCTGAAAAGTGGGGAAAATGCGTTCAAACATGAATTTGGCGAACCATCAGCACATATTGCATGAGCGTGGCGCGCTCACAAGCTAGTTACCCCGCAGAAAGTCTGCGGCCACTGAAATCTGGTCGGCATGCAAAAAGGTGGGAGCATGCCCCACACCGGCAAACTCCGTCAGCGTTGCCCGTGGTCCACGTTCGCTCATCGCCTTGGCGGTCTCTGCCGACAACAGGTCGGACAGCGCACCGCGCGTCAGCAATACCGGGCAACGGATACTCTCATACAAGGGCCAGAGATCGACATCCGACCCGTTGGCTCCGGCATGAAATGGCGCAGCTATGCCAGGATCATAATTCAAACGCCAACCACCGTTGTCAGGTTTCAGCATCACATCGGTCAAAAAGCGCCATTGCGCGTCATCGTGAGGGCCGAAAGGCGCCGACACCGCGCGTATATAGGCCTCGGCAGCTTCTCTTGTCGGCATGAGCGGGGCCTTGCCCAGATATTCGCCAATACGCGCGAGCGCGCTGGCGGCCAGCAGTGGTCCCACATCATTGAGCACCATGCGCTGGACCGGGCTGCCCGGCATGGCCGCCAGAACCATGCCGATCAAGCCCCCCATCGACGTTCCCATCCAATGCACGGTAGGAACGTTCAGGCGAGCGATCAATACCAGCATGTCCTGGACATAGAGCGGGATCTGATAACCCATCGGATCACGCAACCAGTCACTGTCGCCTCGCCCCACGACATCCGGAGCCACGACCCGAAAATCTGCGGCCAGCGCGGCAGCGAGATACTCGAAGTCCCGGCCGTTGCGCGTCAAGCCATGTGCGCATACCAGCACCCTCGGGTTGGCCGCATCACCCCATTCGCGATAAGCCATCTTATAGATGCCGCTTTCGCGGCCAACAAGTACATGGGAGAGACGGGGTGCGGACATCGGCAAACTCCAGTCAGTTGGAAAATTCCTTTATAGCCCTCATGCAACTCGCTGGCTGCGGAAGCAGCAGCGCTCCCAACATCAGGATGCCCGGTTAGGCGCCATTGGCATAGTCAAACGTGTCGCGCTGCAGACTACCGGCAGGTGCGGCGCGAAGATACTGCGGCGGCCAGTAGGCGGTTGCCTCAAGTTCCGCCGCCGCACGCAAGGGCCATTGCGGGTCGCGCAGCAACTCCCGCCCCAGCAGGATCAGATCCGCCTGGCCATCCTGCACGATGCGCTCGGCCTGCTCCGAGGTCGTGATCATCCCTACAGCCCCGGTTGCCGCGCCGGTCTCTCGCCGGATACGCGCGGCGAAATCCACCTGATAACCCGGCCCAACGGGAATCTTCGCGTGGGCAGCGCTACCGCCCGACGATACGTCGATCAGGTCGACACCGATCGCTTTCAATCGCTCGGCAAGGAGCACGGTCTCGTCCGCCGTCCAGCCACCTTCCACCCAGTCGGTCGCGGAGACGCGCACCAGTAGCGGCAGCTCCCTGGGCCACACAGCCTGAACCGCTGTCACGGTCTCCAGCAGCAAGCGGATGCGGTTCTCAAAGCTGCCACCGTATTGATCGGTACGCTGATTGCTCAGGGGCGAGAGGAACTGGTGCAGCAGGTAGCCATGTGCCGCATGGATTTCAATCACCTGGAAGCCCGCACGTAGCGCGCGCTCAGCGGCATCGGCAAACGCCTGCCTGATCGCCACCAGGCCCGCCGCATCCAGCGCCACCGGCTTGGGGTAGTGATCTGCAAACGGGATCGCCGAAGGTGCAACCGGCACCCAGCCGCCCTCCTCTACGCTGACAGCGCCACTACCCGACCAGGGACGGTGGCAGCTGGCCTTGCGACCGGCATGGGCCAACTGTATGCCGGCGACGGCGCCCTGGGAGCGAATGAAACGTGTGATACGTGCCAACGGCTCGATATGCTCGTCTGACCAGATACCCAGGTCCTGCGGGCTAATGCGGCCGTCAGCGGTCACGGCGGTGGCCTCTGAAATCACCAACCCCGCACCGCCGATCGCATAACCACCCAGGTGGACCAGATGCCAGTCGTTGGCTATGCCGTCACGAGCGGAGTACTGGCACATGGGGGAGACGGCAATGCGATTAGGCAGCGTAAGCTGGCGCAAGGTCAAGGGCTGGAACAGGCGGGACATGGTGACTCCAATGCAATTTCACTAGCTGCTTAGTTGGGGGCAGCGTGGGCCAGTTCCAAGTCCGGGCCGACAATTGGCCGGGCAAAATGACCGTGACAGTCAGCGAGGTGCACAGGACCGTGTATCGTGCGCCATGCGTGCGGGTGAGCGATGATGCCAGCCTCCCCTCCTCGCCCCTTAGACTCGGACCCAAAGGCAACGCCATGCGCACCGGCATACTTTACGCAGCAGCCGCCTATTTCATCTGGGGCCTGCTGCCACTCTATCTCAAGGCCATGAAGCACGTACCGGCCCTGGAGATACTGATGCATCGCATGGTCTGGTCGCTGGTCTTCCTGGTCGGCGTGCTCTACGTGCGTAAGCACTGGAGCTGGCTCAAGCCGGCCCTGACGGACATCAAGGTCGTGGGCCGGTTTGTCGCCAGCGCCGCGGTGCTCTCCATCAACTGGTTCATCTATATCTGGGCTGTCAACGATGGGCGCGTGGTGGATGCCAGCCTGGGCTATTTCATCAACCCGCTGGTCAATGTCATGTTCGGCTACTTCCTGCTGCATGAGCGGTTGCGGCGTACCCAATGGGCAGCCATCGCCGTGGCAGCCCTTGGTGTGATCTGGCTGACCGTGCTGGCAGGGCAACTGCCCTGGATCGGCCTGGCCCTTGCGGCCAGCTTCGGCACCTACGGCCTCCTACGCAAGACGGCCCCCCTGGGCGCCCTGGAGGGGCTGTCGCTTGAGACGCTGCTGCTGACACCCTTTGCGGCCCTGTATATCGGCTGGTTGGCAGCGCACGGTAACAGCGGCTTTGTGAATGGCGATATGCAGACCCATTGGCTGCTGATCGCCGCCGGCCCCATAACCGCGATTCCGCTCCTGCTGTTTGCCGCGGGCGCACGGCGGATACCGATGTCTTTGCTCGGCCTGCTGCAGTACATCGGCCCGACGCTACAGATGGCACTGGGCGTGTTCGTCTGGCATGAACCTTTCAACCAGGGCAAGTTGGTCGGCTTCGCCCTGATCTGGTCAGCACTGGCGCTCTACACGCTGGAAGGTTTCGTGGTGAGCCGCCGGAAAAAGCTCGTCGCAGCCTGAGGTACGCCCTATTCGCCGGGCCGGTACCACAGCTCCTGTCGCTTCAGCGGCGTCAAGGGCGGTAACTGCGGGTTGCGCAGCTCGATGACGGTCCGTCCGGCAATATTGAGGTCTTTCAGCACGGCACCGAAGTGGGTGTTGAAGAGCGCCTGCAGCTTGCCGTCGCGTATGGCCTTTTCCAGTCCCCGCTCCAAATCCCTGGCGAGCTGCGCGCGCTCCTTGCTGACAAAGAAGTAGAAGGCGGCGGGGTAGCGGATTAACAAATGTGGTTCGACCGCCAGGCCCATCTGGCTGTGAGCCAGCCACTCCCCCTTGATCTCGATCAGGGAGCGCGGGAAGTAGTCGAAGCGATCGGCTGCCAGCATCTTGAACAGCCCTTCGTACTGGTCAGTCGCCTCCACTCGCAGGCCATTGCTGCGCAGGATCGCCGTATCCGGCCAGTCATGCATCTGACCTGCCCGGTACTTTCTGAGGCCGGCCAGGCTATTTACGCGTGCAAATTCCGGCAGGCGGGATTGCTTGAGCAAAGCCAGGCGCCAGCCGATGAGACCACGATCCAGTGGAATCCGGATAGGCAGCAGGTCCCGCTCGCGTTCCACATTGGTCATGGTCCAGATCAGATCGACCTGCCCGCTATTACGGCGGATTTCGTCCAGGGCGCGGCTTTGCACCATCACCAGCCTGCTCGGTTGAGGCTGGTAATCCGTACCGCTTTCCTGGACCGCCAGCTCCAGCACAGCCAGCATATAGGCCAGTTGCGGATCATCGTTGGCCTGGTGCCGTTGATATATCAGCGGTACGGCACCAACTAGAGCGCTTAGCCACCAGCACAGACCCCAAAGCACGATACGCATCCACTCCCTTTCTGCCGTAGCTACCCAGACCCCGTTCCGCTTCACTCACTATAGCGAAGCCAAGCCGCCCTATAATTGAGCATTCTCGAATTCAGGCATCCCACCATGCATTATGAACATCTGATACAGATCAACGATCCCAACGAGCCGCTGCTGTCGCCCATGAGCCGCAGCCAGCTGTGGCGCGGCCTGATGCGCCGGGTGGAGCAACCTCAGGAGTTTCTGGTCAATGTGGAACAGGTCACCATCCTGGCACGCGGCGATGGCTGGCTGAAGCGGGAAATAATGCTGGGCACGCTGCGCGTGCAGGACCACATCACGCTGGAGCATGAGCACCGGATCCATTTTCAGACCGCCCCCAGCGATCAACACCAGGGTGGCAGTTTCACCATGACGATCGAAGAACCCAATCCTGGCGACCTGTTTGTCCGCTTTGGCTATACCACCTCGCTGCCGGAATCCGGCGCCATGGATAGCGAGGCTGGCGACGCCTACTACGCCGACTTCATCAAGTCGGCCTATCGGGATACCGATGTGGATGCCGTACGCTGGATACGGGAACTGCAGGAAACCGGCGAACTGGAAGCATAGCGACGTCCTGCCTGCGCAGCAGGATAGGCATAAAAAAAGCCGCGGGCCCTAGGCACTCGCGGCTTTTCGTCGGGACCCCTGCTGACGCAGGAAAACGACTTAACGTCGGAACAGGTAGACTAGCCAACCCATTTTGAACGCTCCTTTCACTTTCGGCGTCCCGTTACTAGCGATGAGGCCAGAACGGTAGCTGTACGCGGGCGGTTGCAACCCTTGCCTTATTTCAACGACAACCACCGGCCACAGGCACACAGCCAATGTGTACCTCGCCTGCTCCGGCCCACGGCACCCCATTGGCGCCGCGCTTTTCACGCCTTATCAGCGTAATCTACTGATTTTACAGGAATGTTACCAAACATGGAAGTACCACCCGAAACATGGGGACGTAACATCCTGCTACAATGCGGTGTTGAGGGCGTGCACCAGTCTTCGCGCCCACGCTCAACCCACACATCCCGTTTGTCACACGCCTAAGACTGCTGCCTATCATTGGCAGGGCCGACATACACCCGATCTGGTTCAGACAGTGCCCGGCACGCTCGTTGTTTGCGTTCCTGCCGCGTAGCGCCTGCGCCGATCACTAGGAGTTCCACATGTCTTTTGCTTCGCTCGGCCTGTCGGACGATATCGTTCGCGCCGTGACCGAACTCGGCTACACCGAGCCCACCCCCATCCAGGCTCAGGCCATTCCCGCCGTACTGACCGGCCGCGACCTGCTGGCAGGTGCCCAGACCGGTACCGGCAAGACCGCCGGCTTTACCCTGCCCATACTGCATCGTCTGGCCAACCGCGCCAGCAAGGGTCCGTCGGAAGGCCGCCCACCCGTCCGCGCCCTGATCCTCACGCCAACCCGTGAGTTGGCCGCCCAGGTCGAGGAATCGGTCCAGAACTACGGCAAGTATCTGAAGCTCACCTCGATGACCATGTTCGGCGGTGTCAGCATCAACCCGCAGATCAAGCAACTGCGCAGCCGGGTCGACATCCTGGTCGCCACGCCTGGCCGCCTGCTCGATCATGTCCAGCAAGGTACGCTGGACCTGAGCCGGGTCGAGATCCTGGTACTGGACGAAGCCGACCGCATGCTGGACATGGGCTTCATCCGCGACATCAAGAAAATCCTGGCCCTGCTGCCGCGTGACCGGCAAAACCTGCTGTTCTCGGCCACCTTCTCTGACGAGATCAAGGCCCTGGCCGACGGCCTGCTGAAGACGCCGGAGCTGATTGAGGTCGCCCGCCGCAATGCGACGGCCGATACCATCGCCCAGACGATTCATCCCGTCGACCGTGATCGCAAACGCCAATTGCTCGCCCACCTGATCAAGGAGCACAACTGGTTCCAGGTCCTGGTGTTCACCCGGACCAAGCACGGTGCCAACCGCCTGGCGGAGCAGCTGGAAAAAGATGGCATCAGCGCCATGGCGATCCACGGCAACAAGAGCCAGGGCGCCCGCACCCGCGCCTTGAGCGAGTTCAAGGATGGCAGCCTGCAGGTCCTCGTGGCGACTGATATCGCCGCCCGCGGCATCGACATTGACCAGTTGCCACACGTGGTGAACTACGAGCTGCCCAACGTTCCCGAGGACTACGTGCACCGTATCGGCCGCACCGGTCGCGCCGGCGCCGAAGGTGAAGCCGTATCGCTGGTCTGTGTAGACGAAAAGAAGCTGCTGGCCGATATTGAACGCGTGATCAAGCGCGAACTGCCCAAGGTGGTGATTCCTGGCTTCGAGCCTGATCCCAGCATCAAGCCCGAACCCATCCAGCAACGCTCGAGCGGTGGCGGCGGTCGTCAGGGTCAAGGCCGTGGCGCCCCTCGCCCGGGTGGCAATGGCAACAGCAACGCCGGCGGCAACCGTCGCGAGCAAGCCCCCAAAGCCCAAGGCAATGGCCAGGCACGCCAGCCGGTAGCACAGGCCGGCAATCACAATAGCCGCGGCCCCGGCGTCGGTCGCCGCCCAACTGGCCGTCACCACTAAGGAAAGCACACGATGAAGAAGACTGATCTGGAAAAGCTGCGTGGCCTGAAGATCAACGAGAAGCTTGCCAAGTCCGGCGTGCCTGATCGTTTCGGCAAGGCCTCTACCGGCCAGGCCGCAAATGAACAGCCCAAGGGCCTGATCGGCGCGCTGCTCAAGAAAGCCCCCAAGTAACAAGCCAGGCAATCATGAAAAAGGCCGGTGCGATGCGCACCGGCCTTTTTTCTTACCTGCCGTTCCGGGCGAACCGCCCCGGAGTCAGGCAATAAAAAACCCGGCCGGAGCCGGGTTCTTTCTACAACGACAAGCGGTCTAAATTAGACGGGCTTGATGTTGGAGGCTTGCTTGCCCTTAGGGCCAGTGGTCACGTCGAACTCGACCTTCTGGTTTTCTTGCAGGGACTTGAAGCCGTTCGATTGGATTTGCGAGAAGTGCGCGAACAGATCGTCGCCGCCTTCGTCAGGAGTGATGAAGCCGAAGCCCTTGGAGTCGTTGAACCACTTAACGGTACCGGTTGCCATGATGCTTTCCTTGTTGGAAATAAAGTAAAAAATGCGGACGTCAAACAAAGGGGGGCGAATCGGGATACCGCAAGGGTACGAGAACTGCCTGTGACCTACTACTTGAACTGCCTGCAGCGCGCTTTGTACGCTATTACCCGGCACATTGCAAAGCATTTCTGCAATGCGGCGGCAAGTCCCTGATATTAGGTCATACCCTAACAAGCATGAACGGCCGGAAAACTAGCCTGCATCAGGCTTCTGCAGGCCGAGCGCATCCCAGCCCTCGCGCCCCAGCTCCCGCAGCATCGCAATGTTTTTCTCGAATATGGCGGCGGCGTCGGGAAAGGCGGCGACCGCCTTATCAATACTGGCTTCACGCAGCAGGTGCAGCGTTGGGTACGGCGAGCGATTACTAAAGTTGCTGATATCGTCAGCCTCGGCATCCTCAAACTGATAGTCAGGGTGGAAGCTGGCAATCTGGATCAGCCCTTCAAGGTCATGCTCGGCCACCACGCCATCGGCAACATCGAGGAACTCGTTGTAGTCGAGGAAGTCATTCAAGATCCAGGGATGGATCAGCAGCGTGGTATCGACCGACTCCGGGTCCGTCTCTGCCAGGAGCACCAGCTCCCGATCAAGATCCTCCAGCAGATGATCCAGATTTCGGGCCTCGCTCACCACAAAGCGTACCTGGTTCTTGATATAGACCGCCTTGGCGAAGGGGCAGAGGTTCAGCCCGATGACGGCTTTTTCAAGCCAGTCCTGGGTTGCAGCGATTATGGTGTCGTGTGGATTGCTCATGGCGCAAGATAAAGAAGGTCAGGCTTGCTATTCTATCGCCTAAGCTGCCGTAGACCCTCATGACTACACCCAACTCAAATCAACCCACCTATATCCACCCATCGCAGCTTTGCGTGGGTTTGTACGTGCGCCTGGAGCTTGACTGGCTCGCGCACCCGTTCACCTTCAATCAGTTCAAGATAACCAAGCAGGAACAGATCGACACCTTGCGCTCGCTGGGGCTGGATCGCATCCGCATTGATACCAAGCGGAGCGCCGCCAAACCCCTGCCCGCCCCTGCGGAGCCGGATGCAGCAACGCCGTCAGCGCCCAAAGCCAACCTCGATGCAGCGATTGTCGCCAAGCGCGTCCGGGTTGAACGCCTGACCCAGCACCGCGCCGCACTCAATGAGTGCGAACGCAAGTTCCAGGGCGCGGCGCGCGCCCTCAAGACCATCACGCGCAACTTGTTCGCCCGACCAGGCGAGTCAATGGCGGAAGCTGCCGCGCTGATCGAGGGGCTGGTGGACTCCATGCTCACGGACCGGGACATCGCCATTCATCTGATGAATGACAAGCTCGGTGGCGAGGAGGTGTACTTCCATCAGCTTAATGTTGCCGTACTGGCGATGATGCTGGGCAAGCAGCTGAACATGAGCCGCGAGCAACTGACCGAACTGGGCATGGGCGCGCTGTTCCACGACATCGGCAAGGTGGAACTACCCAGCCAACTGCTGCAGAAGGCTGAGGCGCTGAGCCCCAGCGAGCAAGACCTGATGATGCGGCATACCAACTTCGGGCTGGATATCGGCAAAAAGCTGAATCTGACACCGGAGGCGCTGGCTATCGTGTTCCAGCATCATGAATACATGGATGGTAGTGGCTACCCCCATGCACTGCGAGGCGAAGAAATCCTGCCGCTGTCGCGGCTGGTCGCCATCGTCAATGAGTATGACAACCTGTGCAACAAGCCCAACCCGCGGGACTCGCTGACCCCCTACGAGGCGCTGGCGCACATGTTCAGCCAGCAGCGCGCACGCTTTGAGCCGCAGGCGCTGGGTATTTTCATACGCTGCATGGGCGTCTACCCGCCTGGCACACTGGTCCAGCTTTCCAACAATGCGCTGGGACTGGTCATGGCGGTGAATGCGAGCAAGCCGCTCAAACCGACGGTATTGATCTATGACCCCAGCGTGCCCAAGCACGAAGCGATCATCCTGGATCTGGAGAGCGAGGCGGACCTCAATATCATCAAGAGCATACGGCCGGGCCTGCTGCCACAGCCGGTCTTCGCCTACCTGAATCCGCGCAAACGCATGACCTATTACAGCGACACCGTGAATACGCCGTCACAGCCGGGCTGAGCAGCGCGACGCGCACCCGGCAGCCGCACCCTCCATGCAGGCGCTGCATGGCAAGGGCGTCGGAGAAATTGAATTGGCGCGAAAGATAGTGGCTCAGCGCAGGCAAAGCCGAACCATACTGTTCAGGCAAGCCCAGACAGCAACCGCCCACCCTATCCCAGCTTCATCCACCCAAGGAGTTCGTCATGGCCAAGATCGCCATCGTCTATCACAGTGGTTACGGACACACGAAGAAGGCCGCCGAAGCAGTACACGCCGGTGCATCGGGCAGCGGCGCCAGCAGTACCTTGTACGCCATCGATGCCGAAGGAAACCTGCCGGATGGCGCCTGGGAGGCACTGGAAGCCGCCGATGCCATCATTTTTGGTTCCCCGACCTATATGGGCAGCGTGTCCTGGCAGTTTAAGAAATTCGCCGACGCCAGCTCCAAGCCCTGGTTTACGCAGAAGTGGAAAGACAAGATTGCGGCCGGTTTTACCAACTCGGCGACCATGAACGGTGACAAGCACTCCACCCTTCACTACCTCATGACCCTTGCCATGCAGCACAGCATGGTCTGGGTCGGCACCGGCCTTATGCCTTCCAATAGCAAGGCGGCGCAGCGCAATGACCTCAACTATGTCGGCTCGTTTGGTGGGCTGATGACCCAGTCCCCCTCCGATGCGAGCCCGGATGAGGGCCCACTACCGGGCGACCTGGAAACAGCTCGGCAATTTGGCGCCCGGGTCGCCACCTACGCTGGCAAAGTGAAAGGCTAAGGCGCGCTTACCCCACCGCTTCGGAAAAAAGAAAGGACGAGCCAGGGCTCGTCCTTTCCTTTTGATGATCGTCACCGGTGATGACCTTCCTGACCTCAATAGCGCCAATGGCACAAAAACAAGTAGGCCACCGTGATCTGTATTGTCACCACGAAAGCGCCGCTGGCGAACATGCCGGTGGCGCCGGCGAGTAGGCTGGAGGCGACCGGCAGCATCACCCCGGCATGCCCCAGGGCTTCGAACAGGAAAATCACACCCAGCAGTACAAAAAAGATCACTGCCCATTTGACGATATAGCTAGGCAGGTAGATGCGCTTCTCGCGGTTGTAGCGATAGGCCGCAGCCTGCTCCAGCAGATTGCCCTGATTGACGTCCTTGAACATCCAGAATGGCCAGAAATAGAGGTAGATAAGCCAGCTCAGCGACTCGGTCTCGGCGGTGGACACGGCATGGGGTGTCATGGGACGAGCTCCTCTGTTCTTGTGTAGATCCGCACTACAAAAATGGCTCACGCTCCGCGCTTTTGCATGGCCGTTCGGCGGAAAGCATCCAGCCGAGAGTCCTCCCCCGCACTCGCAATGACTGCGTCATATATCCAACACGCACGGGGGGAAATGAACGTCGTTCATGTGATGGACACCTCGTTGCTGGTAGTATGCGCGGCCTTTTGGCCGCAATCCGTGCTTGCCGCCAGCCCACCCAACCCGCTACCCATTTCAAAGTACCTACGCCATGCGTCGCCCTCTTCCCCTACTGCTCCTGACCCTGCTTGCGCCTTTCTCGGCCTTGGCCGATACCGCCACGCCACAGCCCGAAGGCGCGCTGCAGTACACCGGCAGTACCGGTCGCATCTCAATCGGCTATGTCGACGGTGGCCATGTGCAAGGCGAACTGCAAGGGGTGCTGAGCGAGACCGCAGACAGCGCCTGGCTGGGTGAGGGCTGGATCTCCCGCTCGGCGGGCGGGCTGCAGCTGAGCTACCACCAGGCGATCGACGACTACGTCGCCAAGTATTTCCTGGCCTTGGACCAGAACGAGTCGCGCGATCGCAAGCTAAGCATTGGCTACGGCCTCGAGCAGGCTGACTGGTTTGGGAACGCTTATCTCAGCCACGGACTGACTGCGCGCCGCCAGGTCGGCCAGGGTATAGATACCCAGGTGAGCCTGGTCAATGGCACCGACGCCGGCCGTCCTTACGTAGACACACTGACGACGACCACCACGACCCGACTGTTCGAGCGGGCCTACGACTACGGCGTGGGCGTACGCCTGGGGCGAAATTTCGACAACAATGCCCTGCGCCTGACAGGCGGCCTGGATTACGAATGGGGCAAGCACAGCGCGCGGCAGACGAATCTTTCGCTGATGGGCGAGAAGTTTTTCGTCGGCACACCCCATAGCATTGCCCTGCAGCTGGATCATTATCAGAAGGCCGGCAGCGTCGACACCAAGCGCAGCGACAACCGTGCCGTGCTCAGCTATCGCTACAGCTTCGGCAAGGCCACCAGCGCACAGCCCGAGCGCCTGTTCCGCATGGTGGAAGATGCCCGTACCCCGGCCGAGCCGACCATCATTCCGGCGCATACCGAGCGCAAGCTGGTCAAGACGACGGCAAGCATGAATGGCGATGCCTTCTTCCTGATTGGTAGCGCCAAGCTGACCGATGCGGCACGCAGCGAGCTGGACAAGGTCGTCGCCACACTGAAGACCGGCGGGCACGAGGGCAATGTCCGCATTGTCGGCCATACCTGTGACCTGGGTTCGGACATCGTGAACAACAAGCTGTCGCTGGAACGTGCCGAGGTAGTCCGTGACTACCTGATCCAGGCAGGCGTGCTGTCCATCGATACCGCCGTGGTCGAGGGCAAGGGCAAGACCGCGCCCAAGTTCCCCGCCAAGGCCGCCACGCGCGACAAGAACCGCCGCGTGGATCTGGAATTCGTCAGCAGCGTAGAGAAGGAAGAGCTGGTCGAAGTGCCGGCCCAGACCATCCCCGGCGCGACAGCACCGATTACCTATCACCGCGAAGATATCGCCCAGGAGCCGGCATGGCTGCGCAGGGCGCTGCGCAACCCGGCCGTGCACAAGCGCACCGTGGATGTCTACCGCACCGAAGAGAAGACCCAGACACAAACCAGCCAGCGCGAATGGGTCAATCGTGCACCAGTAGCGCAAAGCGATAGCTACAGCGTCGCAGCCGGTAGCAGCACCGCCCTGCCAGTGCTCGCCAACGACCGCGACCCTGATGGTGGCGATACACTGAAACTCGTATCGGTTACCGCCGCCGCACGTGGCCAGGTGCAGATCGAAGGCGATCAGCTACGCTATATCGCGCCGGCCAACTTCAATGGCCAGGATACGTTCAGCTACACGGTTCAGGATAGCCACGGCCTCAGCACCCAGGCCAGCGTCGTGGTAAACGTTGCCGCACCGAACCATACCCCAACGGCTGAAGATGATGTCTACGTGGTGAGCGGCTTTGTACCCACTACCTTGCCGGTACTGACCAACGATGTTGACCCGGACAGCGACCCGCTGACCATTGTTTCGGTGACCCAGCCCAACAATGGTACGGTCAAGGTGGTCGGCAGCCAGATCCTGTTCACGCCTTCGCAACCGTTCGCGCTGGATGGCTTCAGCTACACCATCAACGACGGCCGTGGCGGCGAATCCAAGGCCTACGTCAGGCTGATCGATCCGATCAACCCCTGATACGGTTTTGCCCCCTGAACGGCCCGATCCGGCATCTTGCCGGGTCGGGCCGTTCGGCTTTCTGCAAAGCTCGGGGCATAATGGCGTTCTCTCCGGCTTTCAGAACCGACCATGCCTTCCTTTAGCCCGCTTTCCCTGCTCGAGACCCGCGTACTTGGCGTACTGATCGAAAAGCAGCGCACCGTTCCGGATACCTATCCGCTGTCGCTCAATGCCTTAACCGCCGGCTGCAACCAGAAAACCAGCCGCGATCCGGTCATGGACGCCTCCGAAGCCGAGGTAGCGGAAGCCATCGCCAGCCTCAAGTCGCAAACCCTGGTGATGGAAAGCAGTGGGGGACGGGTAACGCGTTATGCGCACAATTTTGAGCGTGTGCTGGCAGTCCCGAGCCAGTCCACCGCCATCCTGACGGTATTGATGCTGCGAGGCCCGCAGACTGCGGGCGAATTGCGCATCAACTGCGACAGGCTGCACAAGTTTGCCGATATTTCGACGGTGGAAGCATTCCTGCAGGAGCTGGCGGAGCGCAGCGCCGGTGCGCTGGTGCAAGAGCTGCCCCGCCAACCCGGTGCACGCGAGAACCGCTGGGCTCACCTGCTTTCTGGCGATATCGATCTCGAGCTGCTCTCGCCCCCCGCTACGCTCAATAGTGGCAGCCGCCAGGAGCAGTTGGAGTCGCGCGTGGCCAGCCTCGAAGCGGAAGTTGCCCAATTGCGTGCTGTAGTGGCGCTACTACAATCAGAAAGATCGGCCTAACCTGACAGTGCACTGACTCTGATCGGCCATACAATCCAAGCAACACTTCTTGTTTGTATGGTACAAATTAAAACAAACGGCACAGAGTGCCATGATGAGTAGCACTAACACAGGACAACACGCGTGAGTAACGACGCCCCACAAGACAACGCCCCCTCACTCCCGGCCCTGAAGCCTGTCTCGGAGAAGATTCGCGCACGCATCCAGGCCGCCAAGTATCGCTTCCATGCCAACGACAATATCGCGGCCTTCATCGAACCCGGTGAGATGGAAGCCCTGCTGGACGAAGTGCAGGGCAAGATGATGGGCGTACTGGAAAGCCTGGTCATCGATACCGACAGCGACCATAACACCCAGGATACGGCACGCCGGGTCGCCAAGATGTACCTGAACGAAGTCTTCAAGGGCCGTTACGTCGCCGAGCCACCGGTCACCGAGTTTCCCAATGTCGAGCATCTGAACGAATTGATGATCGTCGGCCCGATTACCGTGCGGAGCGCCTGCTCCCACCACTTCTGCCCCATCATGGGCAAGTTGTGGATCGGGATCATGCCTAACCAGCATTCCAATCTGATTGGCCTCTCCAAGTATGCCCGCCTGGCGGAATGGATCATGTCACGCCCGCAGATCCAGGAAGAAGCCGTGACCCAGATCGCCGATCTGCTGCAGGACAAGATGAACCCGGATGGCCTCGCCATCGTCATGGAAGCCGACCACTTCTGCATGACCTGGCGTGGCGTCAAGGACATGGACTCCAAGATGATCAACAGCGTGATGCGCGGCTCCTTCCTCAAGGACGCAAACCTGCGCCGCGAATTCCTGGCCTTGCTCAACAACAAACGTTCCTGAGGGAGATGCAGCCATGCTTGTCCGCCTGCTTTATGCCAGCCGGGTCGCCCAACCCACCAGCCATGAGTTGCTGGAATCCATACTGGCCCAGTCCCGCAACCACAACCCGGACAGCGGCATCACCGGCATCCTGTGCTATAGCGGCGATATCTTCATGCAGGTATTGGAGGGTGGTCGGCGCGAGGTGTCGACCTTGTACCAAACCATCGCTTGCGACAAGCGGCACCGGGACGTGGAACTACTGCATTTCGAGGAAATTTCGGAGCGGCATTTCTCCAGCTGGACCATGGGTCAGGTCAACCTGGCGAAAGTGAACCCCTCTACCCTGCTGAAGTATTCAGAGAAGCCAGGCATCGATCCCTTTACGCTGGGCGGCCGGGTCTCCATGGCATTGCTTGAAGAGCTGATTGCCACTGCGGCCATCGTTGGCCGGTCCTGCTGAGCAGGCAGAAATGAAAAGACCCCGGTCAATCACCGGGGTCTTTTACATGGGTTCATACCCGCTATTCGCTGACGTCGTAGAAGGTATCACCCTCTCCGCCCTTGTCGAATGCCGCCCCGATCGGTGAATCCAGCAAGGGGATGATGGTCTGGTCGTAATTGGCAATCACGTTTACATCCAGGAGACTGAAGTTCTTGGGGTTGTCGATATAGGCATCGCTCTCGTTGCCGGCGAAGAAGCGCCAGCCGCTATCGTCGTCGTCCTCGGGCTCGTCGCGGTACATATAGCTGACCGGATACCCTTCCACCGTAATCATGTCGGTGGCCATGCACAGGCCGTGACCGAGCGCGAGCGGCTTTATCTGGGATTGGTCGAGTTTGTAGTATTTCATGGTGTTCGCCTCCTGCGGTCGAAGCATCAGGATACTGAAGGATGCCGGGCCAGGGCTAGCATTCCTCGCAATATCAGGCCTGGGCCAGGTAATCGAACACCAGCACCTTGCTGATCCAGGGCTGGACCAGGCTGACAAATTCGACATGCGCGGGATGGGCCAAGTATCGGTCACGCGCCGCGGCGTCGGCAAAGCTCAGCAAAAAGGCATGAGTGTAACCCTGCGCCAGATTCTCGGGACTGATGTCCGTTCCCTGCTCATAGGACTTAACCTCCTCGATCTGCCCAGGCAGCGCAGCGAAGGCCGCCAGCAGCGACTCGACGGGAGCCGCGTCTGCAAATGCAAACAGCACGAGATGGCGCAGCGGAGTGAATGGCAAGGTAGGCGCGGTCATTTTCGGGATGCTTCCTGATCAAAGACCCATTCTCGCACTGCAGGGCACGCAGAAGATAGACTGGCTACGCTTGCAAGGCAAAAACCCGCCTTTCGGTGGGTTCCGGCCGGATTCATCGGGTACATCAACGCCTTACCAGCCACAGCAAGACACCCACCACCAGGAAAACCGGCAGCCAGACCGGGGCCAGCGCAAGGACCAGCGAGCCGATTACCAGGACCATGATGAACAACAGCAGGATCGACACGCCGGCCACCGCCAGCATGGCCAACACGACGCCAAGGGCGATACCCGCAGCCGCCAGGACCAGCCCGGTCAATACGACCACGAAAGCCTGGGCGCCATTCAGCGGTGCACCATTGATGTCCAGATTAACCTGACCATCACCGACGCCGATCGCCAGGCCAAAGGCAGACAGCACGGCCAGCACGAGCAACCAGAATATGGCCCTGCCCATCCAGGTCCGCCGCCGACGAGGCCGAGAGGATCGCGAGGACCGAACAGGTTCACGATCAAGTTCACGATCAGATTCCAGCTCCGCTGCAGTACTGAGGTATTCGCTATTGGTCATGATTCGCCTCCCCTGGCGCTTTGCCACCCAAGTTGGGCTGGCCGTTTCGATGACTGCATCCTAGGACCGGGCCTGGCGAGGTACGAGCGGGGGACGATATATTGCAGAATCGAAGGAGCAGGATGCAGAAAACCGGGATGGATTTCATCGACTTCCACTCTGGGAGGCCGTTCAAGGTGCCCTTCCAGCGGCTGACACTGAAATTTTCCCAGTAATTCAGGGCGATGAAGGCCAGTTGCTGCGATAATCCGCCCCGTCATCAAAACACCACAAAACTTTCATGTTTGATTTTTTCAGCGGGCTGGACTTCTGGGTCGGCACCAGTCTGGTTCTCGCCTTTGGTTTCGTGCTTGCCTTTGAGTTCATCAATGGTTTTCACGATACCGCCAACGCAGTCGCGACCGTCATCTACACCAAGGCGATGCCACCACGGCAGGCCGTCGTGCTGTCGGGTATCTTCAACTTCCTGGGCGTGCTGCTCGGCGGTGTGGGTGTCGCCTACGCCATCGTCCATCTGTTGCCGGTCGATCTGCTGATCAACGTCAACACCGGCCACGGCCTGGCAATGGTGTTTTCATTGCTGGCTGCCGCGATCATCTGGAACCTCGGCACCTGGTACTTCGGCATTCCCGCATCCAGCTCGCACACGCTGATCGGCTCCATCCTCGGTGTCGGCATGGCCAATGCGCTGATATCGGGCATTCCGCTGGCCGAAGGCATCAACTGGAAGAAAGCGGTTGATATCGCCTTCTCGCTGGTGCTGTCGCCGCTATTTGGCTTTCTGCTGGCTGGCGCCCTGCTCCTGGCCTTCTTGCGCTTCCTGCCGCTCTCCAAGATGCACAAGACACCGGAGACCCGGCGTGCCATCGACGGCAAGAAGCACCCACCGTTCTGGAACCGCCTGACCCTGGTCCTGTCTGCCATGGGTGTCAGCTTCGTCCACGGCTCCAACGACGGCCAGAAGGGCATCGGGCTGATCATGCTGGTACTGATCGGCATCGTCCCCACCCATTTTGCGCTGGATGTCGGCAGCACGACCTACCAGATCGAACGCACTCGCGATGCCGCCGTCTACCTGCAGCATTTCTACCAGGCCAATGAATCCCGCCTGGCCCAGCAATTGCGCAGCACACACAACGGCAATGGCAGCGAGATGCCTGCCAAGTTCAAGTGCGAACCGACCGAGACCCAGAAGACGATCGGCGATCTGCTGCTGGTCATCAACAATGTCCGCGACTATCACGACCTGGCGCCGGATACCCGTGCACAGGTGCGTCGCTCCCTGCTGTGCCTTGACGATACCGCCAAGAAGATCGGCAAGCTGCCCGACCTGTCGAGCCGAGACAAGGCCGACCTGGAGAAACTGCGCAAGGACCTGACCGCCACGACCGAATACGCCCCTATCTGGGTCATCATTGCCGTCGCACTGGCACTCGGCATCGGCACCATGGTGGGTTGGAAGCGGGTTGTCGAAACGGTAGGCGAGAAAATCGGTCGCCAGGGCATGACCTACGCCCAGGGCATGAGCGCACAAATCATCGCCATGGGTGCCATTGGCGCCGCCAATGTCTTCAGCCTGCCTGTGTCCACCACCCATGTTCTATCGTCTGGCGTCGCGGGGACCATGGTGGCCAATCGCATTGGCTTGCAAGGCAGCACCGTACGCAATATCGTGATCGCCTGGGTATTGACCCTGCCGGCAACCATTGCACTGGCTGGCGGCCTGTTCTGGCTGGCAACCAAGCTGTTCGTGTGACCTGCGGGTTGCATGCAATAAAAAAGGCCATCCCGAGGATGGCCTTTTTCACGTCTGAGCACCAGGGGCGATCAACCTTCGCGTGTTACCCGCAGGACTTCTTCCAGCGTCGTCGAGCCTGCCAACACCTGGGCAACGCCGTCGGCACGCAGGCTGCGCATACCCTTGGTCTGGCCATGCTCACGAATCCGCGCCTCGCTGGCCCCATCGTGAACCAGACGACGGATCTCGTCGTCCACCGTCAGCAGCTCATATATACCGGCCCGCCCCTTGTAGCCAAGCTGGTTGCACTGTGCACATCCTACGGCGCGATAGAGCGGCTGGGGTGTACTCAGGCCCAAGGCAGCCTGCTCGACCTCGTCCGGCATATAGGTCGTCTTGCAGGCGGGGCATAGCTGGCGATAGAGCCGTTGGGCCAGCACGCCGATCACGCTGGACGCCAGCAGGAAAGGTTCGATCCCCATGTCGACCAGGCGGGTGATCGCGCCGGGCGCGTCGTTGGTATGGACCGTGGCAAGCACCAGGTGGCCGGTCAGCGAGGCCTGGACCGCGATCTGTGCGGTTTCCAGATCGCGGATTTCACCGATCATGATCACGTCCGGGTCCTGCCGCAGAATGGCGCGCAGGGCTCGGGCAAAGGTCATCTCGATACGAGCATTGACCTGGGTCTGCCCTACCCCGTCGAGATCGTATTCGATCGGGTCTTCCACCGTCATGATATTAGTGGTCGAGGCATCCATCGCCGCCAGGGCGGCATACAGGGTCGTCGTCTTGCCTGAACCGGTCGGCCCCGTCACAAGGACGATGCCGTGCGGCTCCGCAATCAGCTTGAGCATGGTCGCCAGGGTATGGCCGCCCATGCCGAGCCGGGCAAGATCCAGCCGCCCGGCCGATTTGTCCAGCAAACGCAGCACGGCTCGTTCGCCATGCCCCGTTGGCAGCGTCGACACCCGGACGTCCACCGGACGACCGGCAATACGCAAGGTAATGCGACCGTCCTGCGGCAGGCGCTTCTCGGAAATATCGAGATTGGCCATGACCTTGATACGGGACACGATCGCCGCATGCAACTGGCGCTTGGGTTCGATCACATCACGCAGCTTGCCGTCGATACGGAAGCGCACCACCGAGCGTGTCTCAAAGGGTTCAATATGGATATCGGATGCCCCCTCGCGCAAGGATTCGGTCAGTAAGGCATTGATCAGCCGAATGATAGGCGCATCGTCCTCCGCTTCCAGCAGGTCTTCGATAGCGGGGAGCTCCTGGGCCAGTCGGCCCAGATCCAGGTCGGCCGCCACATCCTCGGCCACATCGGCCGAGTGACTGTCCTGCCGCGAGAACAGCTGCGCCAGCCGGCCATCGTAGACCTGGCTCTCAAGCATCTCGACATTGACGGGCCGCCCCAGAAGGCGGCGCAATTCCATCAGGCCGGAAAGGTCGGCCCCTTTGCGCAGCAAGACGTCGACCGAGCCATCCTGCTCGGCGATATCCACGACGCCACGAGTGCGGGCAAAGCCATAGCTGGCCAGGCGAACATAGCTCATGGCTTGGGCGTAATGGTCGGTGCCGGAGCCGTCGCATCAACCGCAGCTTGCGGCTGGCGCAAATCGTAGGTCGGCAGCGTGACATTGGGCAGGTCAGGCAGCATCCAGCGAACCTCGGGCTGGTAACCAGCCTGAGCTGCCTGCAACTGCTGGTAGCGATCACCGCTCAGCGCAGCAGCACTCTTGCCATCACGCAAGATGACCGGGCGCAGGAATACCATCAGATTGGTACGCGAGGTGGAGCGGCTCTCGTAGCGGAACAGATTGCCGAGAATCGGAATGTCACCCAGCAACGGGACCTTGTTATTGGTTTCGTTGACCTTGTTTTCGATCAGGCCGCCCAGCACGATGATCTGGCCATCATCCACCAGCACCTTGGAGTCAATGGTGCGCTTCTTGGTGGCAATGCCGGTACCCGAAGTCGCCACCGTCGTGTCGACGCTGGATACCTCCTGCGAGACCTGCATCGTGATGGCGCCGCCTTCGGATACCTGCGGCTTGATCTTGAGCGAGATACCTACGTCCTTGCGCTCGACCGTCGTAAACGGATTCTGGTTGGCACCGGTCGACGACTGCGTACCCGTCACGATAGGAATGTTCTGACCCACCAGTATCTTGGCTTCTTCATTGTCCAGCGTCAGCAGATTGGGCATGGACAGCACATTGCCATCACCATTGGCCTCGATCGCAGTGGCGATCACGCCCAGGGTCGGTGTCTTGCCATTGCCGTTCAGGCTGCCGTTGATGACACCGAGCGTCAGGCCGGCGGGCAGCTTAGAGTAGTCGCCGGTAGCGACCCCCGCGGCAATGCTGCTGAGGCTGCTACCGGTGGTACCGATATTGCTGAGGCCAATCGCATTGACGCTGTTGTTGCCACCACCGAGCAACCACTGGATACCGAATTCTCCGCCCTTGGTGACGGAGACTTCGGCAATCATGGCCTCGACATAGACCTGGGCACGACGCGCGTCGAGCTTGTCGATCACCGCGCGGATATTGTTGTAGATGTTGTCCGGCGCCGTAACGATCAGTGCGTTGGTCGTCGGGTCCGCCTGGATGGCAACACCGTTGGCAATCTGGCCACCAGAACTGCCGCCTCCACTGCTGCTTGGCGCCGACGGAATCTGTGAAGCAACGGTATTGCCGCCTGTGTTGCTACCGGTACTGCCACTGACGCTCGTGAAGGTGCTGGCGGCAGCCTGGGGAACATCGGTCCCGGTCAGGATGGCCTTGAGGGTTGCTGCGAGCTTGCTGGCATCGGCGTTACGCAGATAGATCACATGGATATTGCCGCCGGCTGCACCTTCTCGGTCGAGGCTATCGACGATCTTCTTGATCTGTCCCAGATGTACCGGGTTCTCACCACGGATGATCAGGGTATTGGCACGCGAATCGGCAACCACGGTGGTCTTCTTGATGCCATCCATATTGGCGCTCGGCACGATAGACGCGTTACCGCCAGCAACCGCAACTTCTGGCATCAACCGGCCCAGCATCTGTGCAACTTCCACCGCCGAGGCATACTTGAGCGGCAAGGTAATCAGGTCCGCGCCGCTCGGCTGGTCGATATTGGCGATGATCTGGTTGATACGCTTGATGTTGTCGGCGTAGTCGGTGATCACCAGCATGTTGCCGGCCACATAGGGCGAGATCGTATTGTTCGGCGTGATCAGCGGGCGCAGGATAGGCACCAGCTGCGAGGCGGACTCATGCTTTAGCGGATACACCTGGGTGACGATGCGATCGCCGCCGGCGTTGAGCTTGCTGCCAACTGTCACACCATAGTTCTGCTTGGCGTCGGCCTCCGGGACGATACGAACCGCGCCCGGCGTTTCCACCACGGCATAACCCTGCAAGCGCAGGGCCGATAGCAGGATTTCGTACACATCCTGCTTGCGCACCGGACTGGAAGAAACGATGTTGACCGTCCCCTTGACGCGCGGATCCAGCACGAAATTACGACCGCTGATCAGGCCGACCGCTTTCACCGTGGAATCGATGTCCGAATTGACGAAGTTGAGCATCACCTTGTCATCCGCAGCCATTACCTGGCCGGCCAGCATGAGCGCAAGGACGATCGTCTTGATTTTATTCATGGCGTGGGGTGACTCTCGATGCGATAGCGCAGACTCATGGGCGTGCCATTGCGCAGGATTTCAATATGGATGGCGGGCGCGCTACTGAAGGCGCCATATAAAGCGGAAATATCGCCCTTGCGGGCCAGCGTGGCACCGTTGACTGATTTGAGTACGTCGCCGCTCTGCAAACCCAGCGGGCCGGAAAGCGGCTGCGAGGCAGCGCTCTCCACCGCGATGCCGCCACCAGGCGCATCAGCAAGCCCACGAGACCAGTCGGCAACGTTCAGGCCTTGCATGCCTGCGACCAGCGCCTGCCGGCTCAAGCTGCGCTCATCGCCACCACGTCCGGCTTGCGGAGGCGGCATTGGAGGGCGCTGTGCCATGGGTGCCGGCACGGCAGCGGGAGTGATCAATGGTGAGCTGGGTGGGGGCGGGGCGGTATCGGCCGGCATGACCCCTGCCGCGGCTGCCTTGGCATCAAGCTCCAGCCGCTCACGGCGACCGCGGTTGTCGAGTACGACGTAATCGGCTGCGACTTCCAGCAAGCGCACGCCGGGCTCCAGCTCCTCACCCGTACGGACTGCCACAGAGGACTGCCCTGGCCGCTCGAATACGGCAGCGGCCGGTGTCTCGCTGGCAATGACGCCCCGCAACTTGGCGCTAAGGCTGGATGGCTGCGTGTCACCACCGGCCTGCTCACTGAACAAGGCATTGAGCGGCGACATATCCTGCGTGACAGGACGCTGCGAGGCAACCGCGGGGGCCGCAACCGGTGCGGCTGCGCGCGGGGCAAACACCTGCCAGATCAAACCGGCAGCCAGCCAAGCCACGATCAGCAGCAGGACCGCGTTCAGGCAGCGGTAGAACCAAGGCGTAACGGGCAGGGAAACAATCATCCGGTCTGGGGAATTATCTGTTCTGGATTAATACAAGCAACATCTGGCATTCACGGGTCGCTGCTTATAGACGTCGGCACCGGTGCTTGGTTGCATCTAGCGACAGTCAATTCTCGATGACCATACACAAGGCGGCATTTATAACAGCAAGCCTGTTATGCCGCCATCCTGCAATTGTTTGTCTACGCGTTTCGAATCGTTTCCCGACACCTTTCTCACTGAGTCTCAAAAATAGTTTGCCTCCCTGCTCCATGGCGACGAGCCGCATTGGATACATGCAGGTCACGCACCACGGCTGACCGTCCGTCGGAGTATTCCTTTATAAACCGAACCTTAGCAGCGAGCACCGTGACCAGCCGCTGCCGCAGCCGTGGATGCCAAGCGCTGCCTTGCCTCGGAGCCCAATGAGGGAAGCGGCCCTGCCGAAGATTTTTTTACTGTTTTCTTGTTGCAGCTGCGTTGACACAGTTCGGAACGGCATGCTTTAATCCGCCCCCTCGAAACGACGCTGAGTCGCAACGAGCCAACGCGGAGTGGTAGTTCAGTTGGTTAGAATACCGGCCTGTCACGCCGGGGGTCGCGGGTTCGAGTCCCGTCCACTCCGCCAAGTACAAGATTGATCGTTGCACGCAATTCGCAGCGATCGGCCAAACAGCGAAAGACTTGACGCAGTTTGGTAGCGCATGATTCAATGCGCGCCTTTCCGAAATCGGAAACATAGATTTCGGGCGGTTAGCTCAGGGGTAGAGCACTGCCTTCACACGGCAGGGGTCACTGGTTCGATCCCAGTATCGCCCACCAAGTCATGTGGAAAGTCAGTATGACGGACTGCATTAGGAGTGGTAGTTCAGTTGGTTAGAATACCGGCCTGTCACGCCGGGGGTCGCGGGTTCGAGTCCCGTCCACTCCGCCAACAACGTAAAGCAAAACGGACCCCTTGGGTCCGTTTTGCTTTTCTGCCCTAACATAGACCGTCCGCTCCGCTCGGCCCGTCTAATGAGCCCGACGGTCAATCCCCCTGTAGCCGTCCTGAGCCCTCCCCGCTCCCCACGCCGGTATCGGCGCCTCCCCCTCTGGATACCATCTCGCACCTACCATTTCGTGGTAGCGCTTGGTTCCCATCCACATGAATCGATAGTTGAGGTCCCGCATGCCCTCAACAATCTGCGACACATCGGCACGAGAACTTACCGACTCTGCAAACAGCTTGCCACGCCAGAGCACCCAGGCATCAAGTATCTCCTCGATCTCTTTTTGCTCCTGATTCATGAAAAGCTGGAGCGTATCCTCTCGCTCCAAGGCCTTTTCACTTCCCCTGGATTTGGCGTCGCGCTCGATGATCTCGATCTCCGTCCGCAATTTGGTCACGAGGCAATCAAGCTCATCCGAAGTTGAATACTGAGGGCGTCTAAGGAAACGAAGCCCCAATTCAATCACCTCGAATCGAAAACGCATACCCAAACGCAGGAGTGTTGCAAGCAACCCGACGTCGCTCGGAACATCCCGCAGCGGCGCCACCACCGTCTCAACCATGTGAATATGGAATTTTGATTGCCCGTCATCCATTACTTCCCACTTGGCCAGCTGTGGTTGATAGGACTTTTCAGCACCATGAAAGACCGCCTGAATAGGACGGAACAGCTTCCCCTTACTTGCCAGACAAACACTCTTCTGAATTTCAGCCAACCAGCGCTTGTCCGCTGTTGCTTCCGCAAAGGATTCGATATCCGCCCATGTTCGCTGATCAAATTGCAAAGGTGCCAAGCCAAAGATTTCCCACGACTCACGGTTGGCAAAAACAGGGGCGTCGGGGGGTATCTTTTCATCCCCCAAATTCATCCCAGCAGGCAACACTACGTCGATATAGCGTTCGTACTGCCGCACACCTCGCTGGACAAATTTCCTCTCCATCGCGCGGATACGCTCCAACTCGGCGGGGATATCGAATGGCGAAGCATCAGCAGTGGGCAACAGATCCGAGATTGTCTTATACAGCCGCCGCAAGCCCATCTCCCCGCCTAGCTCCAATCCCTGCCATTGCAACAGAGGCATACCCAAATCACCCAGCGTGAGCCCAGAGTGACATACAGGAACGATCTGCTTATTGAGCGCCCAGGCAGCGCCCATTTCGAATTGAACCCAGGGTTTTTCAGTAGAGACATTGCTGCATAAAATCAGCACGGCATCTGATCTCTTGATGCTTTTTCCTATGGCATCAAGCCAAAGTGAGCCACCTTTGACGCTACTGATGTCTGAAGACGTGAATATCTGGAGGTCACTAAAAGCCCTACTCAACATTCGCTTGAGCAAACCCACCAACTCGGCTTCTTCAGATATATGACTAATAAATAGGGTTGTTCCTGAATGGGCGTCAGCAATCATGATTTCCTCCGATACCTTGCACCTCTCTAAATGGGGCGCTGATGCTCGTATATAGAGCGCAGGTTCGAATTGTTCAACAACCGCCCGTCTTCAACTTGCCTATCGTTTCCAAGCAATCACAAAAAATGCCAAAAGCATACCCCACAGCAGTACCAAGCATGCCTACATGCTTAGATATTCACTCGAAGTTACCTACAGAATACCGTCCATCGAAAATACTCCCTCCGCGGAGGGGGTGTAAGCAAGCTAAAACGACGACATCTTCAGTACAAACGCATAATACCAAACCAGTAAAGCAAGATGAGACGCTCCAGGCAGGCTGCAATATTCACATGTCATTTATTCCATTGCGAGATTCGATTCGACTCGTCCCATTCATGCCAAACCCGATTTTTGGTCGGTAACTTATATCCACTTTGGCGGCGGCGGCCCCACCAGCCAGCAAACAAGTACGTACTTGACGCCTGCAATTACCGGTAACGACGCATGGCGATATTCGGAAGGAAAAGTAATGGCCACACCAGCCTGGGGACGTACAGCAAGGTTCAGGTCGGGAAAGCGGGTTTCGCCACCACGGATATCGTCATTGAGATAACAGACCACGGTAAACAGTCGCCGCTCAAAGCCCGCAGTATTGTCACGGTGAACCGCAAAATGCCCACCTTCAGAATATCGAATCGCGTTGAAATCAGCCAACGCCTCTATATTTGCACGGTATTCCGCACGTACCCGCGGCAAAACCTTTGCCTGGACCTGGTGGGTAAATCGCTCAAGCAAGTCTGGCATGGTCAGCAAGGCGTTGCACTCCGCCGTTCGGAGTGCTGGTCGCAGCACCGCGCGCCCCGGCTGCTTCGCGCTCGCGCTTATGCGTGCGTTGTACCAAGTGGGGTCTGCCTCCAGGGCATCACGCCAACGCTTTGCTGTATCAAGACCAAACAATCGGTCCCGCTGTACGCCTGCAGGCAGAGCCGGTGACTTCACCATTACATGGATACGCTAGCGAATGGCGATGATCGGCGGCCCCGACCATTGCTTGCGGATTGACTCGGCAAGCCTGGCCTGCCGGGAAGGGGTATGCAGCAACTTGTCTACCAACCCGATTCTGTCCGGATCAATTTCCTCCACCACGGAATGGATATCCGGCTCACTCAGGATCGCGTGACAAAGATGACACGCCGATACATAGGCTGCACTAGCGAGACGAACCTGCATGGGCTCAGGCAGACGAACAACCAGTTCGGCAAGATCATGCCGATGTAGCATGCCCATCAAGCGGGAGGCGCGCCGTTTGGCGATCAGCGAATCAATACTCTCGCGATGAAGATTACCGAGACTGAGGCCAGCATGCGTACCAGCCGAACAGCAGGGCAATAACTCACCATCTGGCCAGAGATTGTATTCGTTGCGTGCCGGGCATTCCGTATCCAGGTCGAAATAGGACATCGCCGCCATGGAGATCGGCAAGGCCGCACCATGCCCTAGCGGCACGACATCCCGCACGGAGACCTCATGCAATGCCAGGGAGAATTTATCCATCAACTGTTGCTTGAGCGTCGGGATAGGGGTTGCATCGTCCCTGGAGACATAGAGATGCACAGCCAGATTCAATCCGGCAGCAACCCTGAGCAACAGGGCAATGCGTTCATCCGGTACAAAAGCCTGATGGTATCGATCATAGCTGATCACCAGCAGGTCCAGGCCCTGCTGAATCAAGGCATCGAGTTTATTCTCGATGACGACTTCACTGACGGCCCAACGACCATTGGTCACCACACCGAAATTCAATCCATGCTTGGCGCCGTAACTCGCCAACGCGAGCATATTGTCGTATCGCAGGAATGGTTCGCCACCGGTAAAACTTAACCTGTCGATCTGCCCTCGGCGAAGCAAGCCACGAATGGCCCGCTTCGCAATGGTCATGTCCAGATGGGTACGCACATGGGCCTGACTGCAATGAGCGCAGCGAATATCGCAGGCCCATGTCAATTGCAGCGTTAGCTGGCGCATACCCATCAAACAACCTTACTTCTTCTTGGCGCCCGCGGGCGCCTTGGCAGGTGCCTTCGGCGCAGCAGGTTTTGCCGCTGGCTTGACAGCTGCCTTGGTGTCTTCCGGCTTGGCTGCAGCCGCAGGTGCAGCAACTACAGCCTCGGCCTTGACGACCGGCTTGGCAGCAGGCTTGGCTGATTTGGCTGCGGGCTTCGCTGCGGGTTTAGCCGCTGCTTTGACCACCGGTTTCGCAGCGGGCTTGGCCACAGGTTTAGCTGCGGGCTTCACGGCAACCTTGGTGGCAGGCTTCGCTGCAGGCTTCGCTGCAGGCTTGGCTGCAGCTTTGGTCGCGGCTTTCGCAGCGGGCTTGTTTGCCGGCTTGGGCGTCGGCTTTGGCGCAGGCTTCTGCGCAGGCGCGTCCGCAGGTGCGTTATGCATTGGTGGGCCGCCCATCGTATCTGCGGCGGCCAAACCGGCAACGCTCAACGTCAGGCTACCCAACGCTTCGTCCGACACCGTCACGCCATGATGGCGCAGCAAGGTGGACAGTTGCCCGAGAAACTCAAGCCGCAAACGGCTATTTTTTTCGAGCTTGGCCTGCAGTTGCAGGACTTCCTTTTGAATATCCGCTTTTGCCATGGTTGTCTCCTTTAACTCAGCACAGATTACAAACGACTCTCTTAGATTCAGCTTCTCAGCGTATATTGCCACGCTAGACTGTCAAGCCATTGAACGTGGTGATTATTCAATCGCCCGATAAATTGAACCAAAACTGCAACTCTCATGCACCGGAAATTGTCCTTTTTTTGCTTACTACGTCCCCAGCTAGTCCTTTTGAAACTGGTGATACTGGGTAGCTTGTGCTTTGCACAAGGCGCCGGTCAGCCCCGCTTCGAAGCACTGGGCGTGGATCAGGGCTTATCGCATGAAGAAGTCCGCTGCATCCTGCAAGACAGACAAGGTTTTATCTGGTTCGGGACCCAGGCCGGGTTGAATCGATACGACGGTCACGAGATGAAGGTATTCCGTAGCAATGCCAAGGACGATGGCAGTCTGCTGGATCAAACCATTAATGCCTTGCATGAAGACGCCCAAGGTGTGTTATGGATTGGTACCTCCGATGGCTTGCATCAATACGACCCAAGCACCGGGAAGTTCAAACGATTTTCGGCGGCCAATTCTTCGGGGGCCAATAAGCAATCCAAAGTGATCCTGGCGATCGCCGGTGATGGCAAGGACGGCCTCTGGCTGGGGACCAAGAGTGGCTTGCAACATTTTCTGCCAGCAACGGGGCAATTTCAGCACTGGTTGCCACCATTACGCAGCCCAGCCGCACTTGGCGAAATTTGGGTCAATAGCATTAAGCGCGACAAAAGCGGGGGGCTTTGGCTTGGCACCAAGGCGGGCCTGTACCAGTTCGCTGTAGACACACATCAATTTACGCGCGTACCGGTCTTGAGCGAAATGAATGGCGATAAGCGTGAGGATATCCGGGCGATGCTGATCGATCGCCACGACAATCTTTGGGTTGGCGGTTTGTCCGGCCTGATATCCACCCCTCTGTCGGACAAGCAACGACGCTGGCAGCGCTATGAAGCCAACGGCAGGCCCCTGGACATGGCGGTCTATTCATTATTGGAAGACAGCGAGGGCAGTATATGGCTCGGCACAGGAACAGACGGCCTGTTCAAATACGGGCCGGGCAGCCGGCAATTCCAAAGCTATGTCAACCAGCCTGAAGACCCCGGCAGCCTCGCCAGCGATGACGTATTTTCCCTGGCGCAAGACCGATCAGGCGCAATCTGGATAGGCCACTATGCCGAAGGCCTGAATCGCCTTCCGAACACCCGAGGCGGATTTTCACGCTATATATCTACTCGTTCCACATCTGGCGGTTTGAGCAGTGGCAAGGTTACGGGTGTCACCGAGGACAAGCAGGGGCAGATATGGGTATCGACTTATGGCGGCGGGCTGAATCGGCTCGATATACGTACCGGTAACGTCGCGGTCTATCGACAGGTCAAGGGGGCCACGGATACCCTACGCGATGATCGGCTAACTGGCGTTGCCGTGGATCAGCGCGGCATGCTTTGGCTGGGCAGTCTCAGCGGCCTACATAGCTTTGATCCTGCGACCAAACGTTTCCGGCAATACCTCGTATCCAAGGGCGATAAGGAAGCCAACGAGATACAAGGGTTCATGATCGACAGCCACGGCAAGCTCTGGATGGGCAGCAACGCCGGTCTGCATAAGTTCGACCCATCGACGGGGCAAAGCCATACCTTCCGGCACGAGTCAGCTAATCCCAGTAGCCTGGCAGCGGACGCGGTTACCTCGGTCGCAGAAGACAAGCAAGGAAAGATCTGGGTAGGCACCTGGGGTGGCGGTCTTGACCGTCTGGATGATGAGCAAGGTCACGGGAAGTTCACTCACTTTCACGGCGAGCGCAACAAGGCCTCCAAAGCCGAAGAACCTAACAGCGAAAATGTCTCAAGCCTGCTTGTAGATAACAGTGGGCGGCTCTGGGTATCAACCGACATGGGGCTGAATCTGATGCAGCGCAGTGAAGATGGCTCCATCCATTTTCGCCGTTATGTCGACGAGGACAACCCCTACGGCAAGATCGCGAATACCGCACTGCAAGACGAGCAAGGCTATATCTGGTTTGGGACCTTGAGTGGCATATCCCGGCTCGACCCAAGATCAGGAACCATCAAGCGCTACCTGCCTAGTGATGGCCTTCTCAAAGGCGGCTACACAAATAGCATGGTATCGCTACGCAGTCGCGATGGACGCCTCTATTTTGGGAGTAACAACGGCCTGACTGCCTTCTACCCTGACAAGATAGTGCCCGACACCATGCCGCCACCCGTGGTGATCACCAATTTCCAGCTTTTCAACCAGTCGGTCAGCGATGAGCGGATTGCCCGCCGTATTCACTTGCAGGGTGCCATCGAGGCGGCAAAGTCGGTGACTTTGTCCTATGAGGATTCGGTCTTCACCATCGAGTTTGTCGGTCTGAACTTCTCCGCGCCGGAGCAAAACCGCTACGCCTATAAAATGGAGGGGTTCGACCGGAGCTGGCTGTATACGGATGCCAAGAAGCGCTTTGCCACCTATACCCACCTGGACCCGGGACACTATGTCTTCCGCGTCATCGCCGCCAACAAGGACGGGGTATGGAATACCAGTGGTGCAGCACTCGATATCGTCATCACCCCACCCTTCTGGGCAACCTGGTGGTTCCGTACCCTGGTACTGGCCTTCCTGCTACTGACCGCCATCCTCATCTATCGCGCCCGCATCCGCAGCTTGACCCAGCGCAATGTCGTGCTCGAACAACGCGTGGCAGATCGCACTGCCGAGCTGAACCTGGCCGTCCACGAGCAGCAGGCCATTCTGGCCAACGCGCTGACCGGCATCGCATTCCTGCGTGACGGCTTGATCATCCGTTGCAACACGAGTTTTGAACAGTTGCTGGGCTATGGTGCGGGAGAACTGATCGGCAAGCCGGCCGGTCCCCTGTTCGGAGACGACGCCGACTACGCAGCCATGACCCAACCCAATGCGACCCGCTACACCGTCCAGGGGGCGCTGTACGGTGACGTGCGCTATCTGTGCAAGGATGGCTCGCAGGTGTGGTGCGTATCGCACGCGAAGCTGGTCAACCCTGCCAACCCGGATGAAGGCCTGGTCTGGGTGATGCAGGATGTGACGGCCCGCCGTGAGGCCGAGCAGGCCCTGATGGTGGCCAAGGACAAGGCAGAGGTTGCGACTCGCGCGAAATCTGACTTCCTGGCCAATATGAGCCATGAAATACGTACGCCGATGAACGCCGTCATCGGCCTGGCCCATCTTGCATTGCAGACCCATCTGACGCCACAGCAGCGTGACTACGTCGGCAAGATCCATCGTGCCGGCCAGTCCCTGCTCGCCATCATCAACGACATCCTGGACTTCTCCAAGATCGAGGCAGGTAAGCTGGAGGCCGAGATCGTCCCGTTCATGCTCGATGACGTGACGATGAACCTCGCCACCATTACCAGCCAGAAGGCTTCCGACAAGCACATCCAGTTCCGGCTTGATGTCGCACCGGATGTTCCCCGCCAACTGCTGGGCGATCAGTTGCGCCTGACGCAGGTACTGATCAATCTCGTCAACAATGCCATCAAGTTCACGCCAGAGAACGGTGAGATCGCCCTGGCCGTGCACGTGCTGGAATCCGGGCCCGATTTCGCCAAGCTGGAATTTTCCGTCAGCGATACCGGCATAGGCATGACGCAGGAACAGCAGCGCAATCTGTTCCAGCCGTTTACTCAGGCAGATGGTTCCACCACCCGCAAGTACGGCGGCACGGGTCTGGGGCTGTCGATCTCACGACGCCTCGTGGAACTAATGGGCGGTGACATCGATGTTGTCAGCGAATTCGGACAAGGATCGCGCTTCCACTTCGCGCTGCGCTTCGACCTTCCGGCGGAGGCTGATGTACAGCAATTGGCCAAGCAGATCCCGCTGCCGACCTCCGAACAATGGCAACCCGGCCGGGTCCTGGCTGGGCAGCATGTACTGCTGGCAGAAGACAATAGCATCAATCAGCAGATCGCCACCGAACTGCTGGGCATGATGGGCATCACGGTAGACATAGCCGAGAACGGCCAGGAGGCTGTAGAGAAGGTTCTCGCCTCCGCGCCTGGCCATTACGCCATGGTCCTGATGGATCTGGAGATGCCGCTGATGGATGGCCACAGTGCCACGCTGGCCATCCGCCAGCATACCGAGCTGGCATCGCTGCCCATCATCGCCCTCACCGCCCACGCGATTGCTGAGATACGTGATCGCTGCATGAGCGAGGGTATGCAGGACTACCTGACCAAACCGATCGAGCCGGACCAGTTGGCCCAACTGATGACGCGCTGGCTGGCTGTAGCGCCAGAAGCCGTCGCCGATGAAGCAGCCGGTGCGGTTGCTACCCGACCAGATGGTCTGCCCGTACTCAGCGACGTCGATATCGACCAGGGGCTGCGCTACATGAACGGCAGTCGAAAGCTCTACCTGCGTCTGCTGGAGCGCTTCCGCAGTGGCTACGCCGATACGCCGGAAAAGATGGCGGCGCTGCTCGAGCAGGGCCAATACGAGGAGGCCCATCGGCTTGCTCATACGCTCAAGGGCCTTGCCGGCAATATGGGAGCCGGCCAGATCATCACGGCCGCCGCCGCGCTGGAGCACGCGCTGGATACCGCTTTGCGGCAAGGTCCACCACCTTACGAACTGGACCATGCCCCGTTGTTGGCCGAACTGAACCGGGTGCTGGTGCCACTCCTGGCCGAGCTTGAAGCAAGCACGCTCTGACACGTCATGCCGGGTGCACGATGCGCGCAATCTGCCAAAGCATCGTGCCCTGGCGCGATTGCGACGTTAGAATCGCGCCTTGCCTGATTCTGCCATTGCCCACATGCTGCCCGCCCAGTTCGATCTTGCCCTTGAAACCTGCCTGCTCCGCGACCATCACCCGCTGCGGCAGAAATGGCGCACACTGCGCGAACGGCTCAAACAGCAGCAGCCGGCCGACAAGGCCAGCTCGGAGTTGGCGCAGGCCATTACCCAATCACAAGGCCGTTATCAGGCTCGCCTGGCAAAACTACCGAAACCGCAGTTCGATGAGGCCCTGCCCGTCAATCAGCGACGGGATGAACTACTCACCGCCATTGCCCAACACCAGGTAGTGATCGTCTGCGGTGAAACGGGGTCGGGCAAGACGACCCAGCTACCCAAGCTTTGCCTGCAGTTGGGGCGTGGCGTCGCGGGGCTGATCGGCCATACCCAGCCGCGCAGGCTGGCAGCACGTACCGTTGCCACCCGCATCGCGCAGGAGTTGAAGACCGAGATCGGCGATACCGTCGGCTACAAGGTTCGCTTTACCGACAAGTCCTCCGAGCTCAGCCTGGTCAAGCTGATGACGGACGGCATCCTGTTGGCCGAGACCCAGACCGACCGGTTCCTGAGCCAGTACGACACCATCATCGTCGACGAGGCACACGAGCGGTCGCTCAATATCGACTTCCTGCTGGGCTTCCTGAAGCAGTTGCTGCCCAAGCGGCCGGACCTCAAGATCATCGTCACCTCGGCCACTATCGATGCAGATCGCTTCAGCCAGCATTTCAACGGCGCACCGGTCATTGAGGTATCGGGCCGGACCTATCCGGTAGAGGTTCGCTACAAGGAGCTACGCTCCAAAGATGAGGACGACGCCGACCTTGAGATGGAAGAAGCGATCGTCGACGCCGTGCAGGATGTCTGGCGCCACGACGGTCTGGGTGACGTGCTGGTCTTTCTGCCCGGCGAGCGGGAAATCCGCGAGACCGCGGAGGAGCTGCGACGTGCCAAGATCATGGGGGCCGAGATCGTCCCGCTGTTCGCCCGCTTATCGGTCGAGGATCAGCAGAAGGTATTTCGTACGTCCAACGGCCGACGCGTCGTGCTGTCCACCAACGTGGCCGAAACCTCGTTGACAGTGCCGGGTATCCGCTACGTCATCGACTCCGGCCTGGCCCGTGTGAACCGCTATTCGCCGCGCGCCAAGGTCGAGCAATTGCAAGTCGAGAAAATCTCGCAGGCCAGCGCGCGCCAGCGCGCCGGTCGTTGCGGCCGGGTTGCTGCGGGTGTCTGTATACGGCTCTATTCGGAAAAGGATTTCAACGCCCGCCCGGCCTTTACCGACCCTGAAATCCTCCGTTCCTCACTCGCCGCGGTCATCCTGCGCATGCAGGCATTGCGACTGGGCAAGGTAGAGGACTTCCCCTTCCTGGAAGCACCATCCGGCCGCCTGATTGCCGATGGTTACGCCCTGCTGCACGAGCTGGGCGCGGTGGACGAGCAAGGCACCCTGACCCGCCTCGGCAACGAGATGGCGCGGCTGCCCGTGGACCCCAAGATCGGTCGTATGCTGCTGGCGGGTCGCGACGAAGGCTGCCTCCCTGAATTGTTGATCATCGCCTCGGCACTGAGCATCCAGGACCCGCGTGAGCGCCCGTTCGAAGCCCGCGATGCCGCGGACCGCGCACAGGCAAAGTTCGCGGATGACAAGTCCGACTTCGTCAGCCTGCTCAACCTCTGGCACTTTTTTGACCAGGCGCTGAAGAACAAGCAATCGAATCGCTTGCTGGTACAGGAGTGTCACGCCAATTTCCTGAGCTACCTGCGCATGCGCGAATGGCGCGAACTGCACAAGCAGTTGGCAGACATCGTCGAAGACATGGGCTGGAAGCTACCGGCCACCATGCCGGCTGAAGCACCTGCCGCGAAAGCGGATGTGCCGCCGCTACCCAAGAAAGCCGAGAAGGAGCGCCAGCAAGCTGCACAGAACCATCACGATGCGCTGCATCGTGCCTTGTGCGCCGGCCTGCTGGGCCAGATCGGCATGAAGCAGCCGGACGACGATGAATACCTCGGCGCCCGTGGCATCAAGTTCAGCATCTTCCCCGGCAGTGGTTTGAAGAAAGCCCGACCCAAATGGGTCGTCAGCGCCGAGCTGGTGGAAACCACCAAGCTCTATGCGCGCTGCGTGGCCGCCATTCAGCCGGAGTGGCTTGAGAAGATGGCGGACCATCTGGTCAACCGGGATTACTTCGAACCGCATTGGGAAGAAGGCGTCGCCCAGGTCGTCGCCAGTGAGCGGGTCACGCTCTATGGCCTGCCGGTGGTTGCGCGCCGCAAGATCCACTACGGCGGGGTCAACCCGGCCCACGCGCGCGAGATCATGATCCGCGAAGGCCTGGCGGGCCGACGCTTCAATACCCGTGCCGCCTTCTGGCAGCACAATGAGAAATTGATCAGCGAGATCGAGGAGCTGGAACACAAGGCCCGTCGCCAGGATGTACTGGTGGACGAGGAGGTCCTGTTCGAGTTCTATAGCCAGCGCATACCGGCCGATATCGTCAACGGCCAGGGATTCGACCATTGGCGCAAGCAGGCAGAGAAGGAGCAACCGCAGTTGCTGTTTCTGAGCCGTGACGATCTGATGCGGCATGCCGGCGAATCCATCACCGAACAGCAGTTCCCCCCTACCCTGCGTCTCGACGGCCTGGACCTGCCGCTGGCCTATCGCTTCGAGCCCGGCCACGTACTGGACGGCGTCAACGTGCAATTGCCGCTGCACCTGCTCAACAAGGTCAACGGCGCGGCTTTCGACTGGCTGGTGCCGGGGCTGATACGGGAGAAGATCACGCTGCTGGTCAAATCCTTGCCCAAGAGCACCCGCCGGATGTGCGTGCCGGTCCCTGAGTTCGTCACCAAGATGATGCAGGGCCTCGACAAGGCGGATCGATACGCCCCCTTGCTGCCGCAACTGGCTCAGGCCGTCGGCCGTGGCATAGGTCAACCCGTCAGCGTGGATGAGTTTGACGCCAATGATCTGCCGGCCCACCTGCGCATGAATATCCGGGTGGTGGACGACGCCGGGCAGGAACTGGCCAGCGGCCGGGATCTTGTGCTGCTGCGCAGCCAGTTGGGTGAGGCGGCACAGATGACGTTCCGTGAAGTCGCCGCGGCACCGGCCTCGCTCCCAGCCAGGGACAAATCGGCCAAGGGGAAAGCGGGTGAGCCCCTCAAGGTAAGCACGCCGTCGAGCGGACCGGCCATCGAGAAGGAAGGTATCAGCGCCTGGGACTTTGGCGACCTGCCGGCCAAACTGACCTTTGAACGGCATGGCACGAAACTGACCGGTTATCCGGCCCTGGTACCGCATGAAGGTGCCTGCGCCATTCGCTTGTACGACACCGAAGCAGCGGCCGAGGCCGCGCATCGCCAGGGCGTGGTGCGGCTGATGCAGTTCGAGCTCAAGGAACAGGTCAAACAGTTGCCAAAGTGCTTCGCCAACTTTACCCAGACAGCCCTTTTGCTACGTAGCGTGGCGGATTCCGACAGCCTGATGGACGACCTGGTTGCCTGCGTCTGCGATCGGGCATTCGTGGGGGAGGACGCCTTGCCTCGCAGCAAGAAGGATTTCGACAACCAGAAGCAACGTGCCAAGACCCGCCTGCCCGCCGTGCGCGATGCGGCCTATCGGGTACTGCAGGAAGTCGCCACGGAACAGCAGCAGCTCATGACAATGCTCGCCAAGCCTGTACGCCTGCAAAGCGAGCTGAAGCAGCAACTGGGCAGACTGGTCTACAAGGGCTTCCTCAATGCCACGCCATGGGAGCAGCTCCCGCACCTGGGTCGCTACATCAAAGCCATGAAGCAACGGCTGGAAAAGTACAACGACAATCAGGCACGGGATGCCCAGCGCGGCGATGACGTCGCTGCGCTCTGGACCCGCTGGGAGGCGGAGCAGGAGAAATGGCGCAAACAAGGACGGGACCCGGCACCGCTGGCGCCTTTCCGCTGGATGCTGGAAGAACTGCGGGTGGGTCTATTTGCACAGGAGCTGCGTACACCGTATCCCGTCTCGGTCAAACGGCTGGAGAAAATCTGGGCCGAGCTGATACGGCAGTAAGCAAAGGGGCGCTTCCGGCGCCCCTTTGTTTGTCATCTAGTTGCCCTGCAGTATCCGCCGAGCCTGCTCATGCAGGCTGGCGCTGGCGGCCACCAGAACCTGACCAGGCGAGTGCTGGTTCAACTCCCCGCCCTGCCAGTCCGTCATCACGCCGCCGGCTCCCTGCACCACGGGCACCAGGGCAGCAAAGTCGTGCAGCTTGAGCCCGCTCTCGACGACCAGGTCGTAACCACCGGTGGCCAGCAAGGCATACAGGTAGGCATCGCCCCCCCACACGGTAAAGCGGCAACGTGCCTGCAGCGCGGAGAATGCCGCACCGCTCGCATCCGGCAGATATTGCGGCCCGGTGGAGCCCAATCGCGCCAGTGCCAGTTCGGCAATGCCGGACACGCTGACCGGTTGGTCATTCAGCGTGGTACCCAGGCCGACGCCACCCACCCAACGCTCCGCCAGCACCGGTTGATCGATGATGCCGAGCACCGGCTTGCCATGGTGCAACAGACCGATCAGCGTACAGAAGGTAGGGCGACCGACGATAAAGCTCTTCGTACCATCCAACGGGTCCAGCACCCATACCCATTCCGCCTCGGACCTGACCTGGCCGAATTCCTCGCCGATGATGCCGTGCCCGGGCAGCTCCGCCTCCAGAATCGCACGCATGGCCAGTTCGGCACCGCGATCAGCCAGGGTAACCGGGCTTGCGTCCTGTTTGTCATCGATCTCCAGCTTCGAACGATAGAAAGGCAGGATGGCAGCCCGGGCAGCGTCGGCCAGACGCAGGGCGATGGGCAGGAAATCGGCGGCTTGGGTCATAGAGGCTCCTTGCATGAAGGACGCCATCTTAGCCGAAGCGAATGACACCGGCGTGATACACATCTAGATCACCTTGGCATCGGGTCGCGGCAGAAATTTGCCTCGCGAGATGCGGCACGGCGACAATGCGCCCCTGCTCAAGGAGAATTCACCCGTGCTTCGCCCTACCCTGCTGTCGCTGCTGCTTGCCATCTGTGTGCATGCCGAAACACCCGAGGAAGCACGCTTGCCGCAAGCTGCCGCAAAAATGCCGACAGTCACGGCGGCCTTCCAAGGTCTGCAAGCTGATTTTGCCCACGACTGGGCACAGAGCCAGGATGCCAGGGACGCCGCGCGCATCGCACGGGAATACGGACGCCGGCTCTGGCTTGGCGCCAAAGCACAGTTGCGGCAGAACGCCGATCTGGATGACCGGCCGCTCTACTGGGCGCGGCTGGCCATGAGCCGGACCGTGCGTGACAGCAAGCCCGGCTTTCCCATCTTCCCTGTCGATCGCGATGCCGCACTTACCTTGCTGGAGCAAGCCAGCCGTGGCATGGACGATGTGCAATTCGACCCGGATCGACGTATCAAGCGCATTCTGCTGACGGGTTTCGACCCGTTCCGCCTTGATCTGAATCTCGACCAGAGCAACCCCTCCGGCGTGAGCGCACTCTGGCTGGACGGCATGGAGATCGAGGTCAAGGGACAGCGGGCAAGGATCGAGACTGCGATGTTTCCGGTCCGCTATGCCGACTTCGACGCTGGCATGGTCGAGCACTTTCTTACGCCCTGGCTGACCAGGCCGACCGCCATCAGCGAGGACTGGCTGGAGGCAGCACGACAGCAGCGCCAACCATCGATCACCGGCAAAGGCGAAGCTCAGGTCGATATGGTGGTAACCGTGAGCATGGGCCGTAGCGATTTTGATCTGGAGCGTTTTCCGGGACGGCGTCGCTCTGCAACGGCGCCCGACAATCTCGGCATTCTTAGCGGCGGCACCCGCATCAAGCCGGTCGCTCCCCTGCTGCAGGGTCAGCCTATCGCCGGGCCAGAATTCGTGGAGTTTTCCTTGCCGGTCCAGGCCATGCAAAGCGTGCGAGGGCCGTACAAGGTCAACGACAATCGCTGGGTAAGGGTCGTGCCCGACACCCGCCTGGCCGCTGGCGGCATGGCCGCCTTGTTCGGCAAGACCGCGGTCGAAGGCGGTGGTGGTGGCTATCTCAGCAACGAGATTTCCTACCGGGCCGTACGGTTGCGAGACGAGTTGGGACTCCAGAGCCTGCCGATCGGTCACATCCACACGCCCAAGATCGAAGGCTACGACCCTGCCCGCCTCCGCGCCATTACCGCACAGCTCAAGGCAATACTGGAAGCTGGTCTGGCAGGCTCCTGACCCCCTACTTGTTCTGCAAGGTGGCGCGGGCGGCAGCGGCCTCCTGACCGGCCATATCGTTCAGCCAGGCCCGGGACGGCTTGTCACCTAGCAAGGTCATGCGCCAGAACGCAAGGCTGGCCTGCATCAGCAGTGCCTGTTGCCGCGCTTCCACCGTATCGGTGGCGGCAAGGTGATCACCACTGAAAAACATGTGATTGCGCCCCTCCAGCACCAGCAGGTATTTATCGCCGGCCGGCATGCCCCCATAGGGCTTTTGCCGATCGGTCGGTACCAGTCCGGTACCGAGCTGATCGGCATCCTCGGTCCCCGTGGCTGAAAAGAACGGCCGCTGGATATCGCCGAAACTCTCCGTTGGATCACGCCGTGCGCTGGGACTGAATGCCCAGAATGCCGTGATGCGCGGCTCGCTCAGGCGAGTGCCGATCAAGGGAAAATGCTCACCCGCTACGGCCTGGGTCGTCACCGCGCCAAAGGAGTGCCCACTCATCCCGATATGGCGCAGGTCAGCCGCGCTTGCCAGTGCATCGCCTCGTACCTGGCGTCGGGTCAGTTCATCCAGCACAAAGCGCACGTCCTCGGTCCTGGCTTTCAACTGGCGGGCATTCGCGGCCCCCTTCAGCGCAGCAAGCCGACTACCGGCAACATTCTCCCAGACGGCCTTGTCACTGCCAGGATGCTGCATATGGATGGCCAGCAAGCCGTGCGCTGCCCAATAGGCACCCCACAAGCGGCCGCCTTCCCGCGAGCCACCCAGGCCGTGCGAGAACAACACGACGGGGAATGGACCCGGGCCTTCAGGGCGATAGATCTTGACCGGGATGTCGCGATCCCGGGCGGGGTCGTGCCAACTGTCCAGCGTGATGTCGACCTTGCCTGCGGTACCGGCCGGGTACTCTCCCGCACTCACCGGCAGGCTCAGGCATACCAGCAACAACATCAGGCAACGCAACATGCCGCTTCTCCTCAGCTCACTTGTATTTTGCGTAATACGCGACGGTACAGGCCTGGCATCCACCGCCCCAACCAGGCCGCCAAGGTTTCCATACCGCCGACACAGAACTCGTCACGGCCGCGCTCCAGGCCGCGAAGGATATCTTCTGCACATTGGTCTACTGGATAACCCTGCCGGTTCCAGGCATCCATCCTTCCCTGCGGCGTACCATCCGCCTGCAAGGCCGCTGTCGGCAAACCGGTCTGGATAAAGCCGGGGCATACCAGCGTAATGCGTATCGGCCCGGGCCACAGTTCAGCGCGTAGCGAATCAAAGTAACCATGCAGTGCATGCTTGGCAGCGGCGTAGCCCGTCCGGCGCGGCGTACCGACCTTGCCCATGACACTGCTGACGACGACCAGCTGTCCCTCGCCACGAGCCAGCATGCCCGGCAGCACCAGCTTGCTCAACGCCACCGGTGCCAGGTAGTTGACCTCCAGCAAGGCACGGTCCACGGCCAGTGGGGTGTGCCTCGCCTCGCTGCGTTGCGCCACACCGGCATTCAGCACCAGCATGTCCAATCCGCCTGACCATGCCTCAGCCTTGGTGAGCGCGTCGGCCATGGCGCGGTGATCGGTTACATCGAACGGCAGCACCAGATGGCGATCAGGTCCCCGGCAAGACTGCCTGACCCTTTCCAGCGCCTGCTCGTTGCGGAGCTGTCAGGATGAGCCTGGCACCGCGCCGGGCCATGGCCTTTGCCAGGGCCTCGCCAATCCCGCTGGACGCGCCGGTAATCCAGATCACCTGGTCCTGATAAGGCACGGCCGCCATCAGGTTACCCTGGCCTTGCGCACGACACGGGCAAACAGCCCGGGCAGGAAGCGCTTGAGATAGACGCCGACCCGTTCACGCAATTGCGCGACATAGATTTCATCGCGGCCGCGATCCAGCCCGGCCAGAATACGGCGAGCGCAATCGGCCGGTGCAATGCCCTGGGCCTGGGCCTGATCCATCTTGCCTTGGGGGCTGCCGTCACCGACCAGGGCGTTGTAAGTGATATTGGTACGAATGAAGCCTGGACACACCAGGCTGACCCGTATCCCATCGCGCCACAGCTCGGCACGCAAGGAATCAAAGAAGCCATGCAAGGCATGCTTGGAGGCCGCGTAGCTGGAGCGCATGGGCGTGCCGAACTTGCCAACCAGGCTGGTAATGGTGACCAAGTGACCATCGCGGCGAGCCAGCATGCCGGGCAGAACCGCCTTGCTCAAGGCCACCGTCCCCAGGTAGTTCACATCCATCAGATGCCGGTCGACCGACAGCAGGGTATCGCGGGCCAGGGAACGCTGGCTCAGGCCAGCATTGTTGACGAGGACGTCGATGTGGCCGAAGTGCGCTTCAACCTCGGCCACCTTGGCCGCGAAGGTGCCCGGATCGGCAAGGTCCAATGTCACGATCAGATGCCGCTCAGGGTTTTGGCAGGCCGCCTTTACCCTGGCCAGTTCGTCAGCACGACGCGCCGATAAAACCAGCTTGGCACCACGAGCTGCAAAAGCCAGCGCCAGGGCCTCACCTATGCCACTGGTCGCACCGGTGACCCACACTACCTTGCCTTGGTAATCCATTCGTCCACTCCGTCTTGTTATGGCTGCAACACCGCGCATAGTAGCGAGTCGAAGACAGTAGCGGCTTGAACGTTACGGTTACTTCAGCCATCAATTTACATTGACGTTAACGTCAATTAGCAGCTAAAAAGCCGACAACGGTGATGACCTGCTCAGCACGCCGGGCAGGTCCTTGCCGCAAAACACAATATGGAGCGAGACATGACCCCCACCGTGAAACTGCTGATCAATGGCCGGTTTATCGAGGCCAGCACAGCGCAATGGCAAGACGTCAGCAACCCGGCAACCCAAGAGGTGCTGGCCCGTGTACCGATGTGCGGTACAACCGAGGTCGACCAGGCCGTCGCTGCGGCCAAGGCGGCCTTCCCTGCCTGGCGCGCTACGTCGATTGCCGAACGGGCACGGGTGTTCCTGCGTCTGCAGGCCCTGATCCGCGAGCATATGGACATGCTGGCGACCACCCTGACCCATGAGCAGGGCAAGACCCTGGCCGATGCCAAGGGTGATGTATTCCGCGGGCTGGAAGTGGTCGAGCACGCCTGCTCGGTCGGCAGCCTGCAGATGGGCGAGTTTGCCGAGAACGTCGCCGGCGGGGTCGATACCTACGCGATCCGGCAGCCGCTGGGCGTGTGTGCCGGCATCACCCCTTTCAATTTCCCGGCCATGATTCCCTTGTGGATGTTCCCCATGGCCTGTGTCACCGGCAATACCTTTGTCCTGAAACCGAGCGAGCAGGACCCGATGACGCCCATGCTGCTGGCAGAACTGGCTCAACGGGCCGGCCTGCCCCCCGGCGTACTGAATGTCGTCCATGGTGGCGTCGAGGCCGTCAACGCCATCTGCGACCACCCGGATATCAAGGCGATCTCCTTTGTCGGTTCGGTTGCGGTCGGCACCCATGTCTACCGTCGCGGTAGCGAGCATGGCAAGCGGGTACAAGCCATGCTGGGCGCCAAGAACCACGCGGTGTTCCTGCCCGATGCCAACAAGGAACAGACTCTCAATGCCCTGGTCGGGGCCGCTTTCGGCGCAGCAGGCCAGCGTTGCATGGCCATCTCGGTCGCGGTGCTGGTCGGCAAGGCCAAGGAATGGATACCGGATATCGTGGCCAAGGCCCGTACCCTGAAGGTCAATGCCGGCCATGAAGCCGGTGCCGACCTCGGCCCCTTGATCAATCGCCAGGCACTCGGCCGGGTGGAGCGCTTGATCAGCCGCGGTCAGGAGGAAGGCGCAAAGCTGGAGCTGGATGGCCGCAAGCCGGTCGTCCCTGGCTATGAGCAGGGCAACTTTGTCGGGCCGACCATCTTCTCCGGCGTCACCGCCGACATGCATATCTACCAGGAGGAGATCTTCGGACCGGTGCTATGCCTGGTCGAAGTCGAGACACTCGCCGACGCCATTGCTTTCGTGAATGCCAACCCCTACGGCAACGGTACCGCGATCTTTACTCAGAGTGGTGCGGCAGCCCGCACCTTCCAGCACGATATCGACGTGGGCCAGGTCGGCATCAACGTCCCCATCCCGGTGCCCGTTCCCTTCTTCAGTTTTACCGGTTCACGCGGTTCCAAGCTGGGCGACCTTGGGCCTTACGGCAAGGAAGTCGTACGCTTCTATACCCAGACCAAGACCGTCACGGCTCGCTGGTTTGATGACGAAGCCACCGCCGGTCCCGTCAATACCACCATCGCCTTGCGCTAGGGAGAACTGTCATGTCGCACATTGCCTTTATCGGCCTGGGCCATATGGGCGGCCCCATGGCAGCCAACCTGCTCAAGGCGGGTCATCAGCTCAAGGTATTCGATCTGGTTCCCGCGGCCGTCGAAGCCGCCGTTTCCCTGGGCGCGACGGCGGCGCCCAATGCCATCCATGCGGTGACCGAAGCGGACATCGTCATCAGCATGCTGCCGGCCAGCCAGCATGTGGAGTCGCTGTATCTGGGCGAAGGCCGGCTGATCAACGCCATCAAGCCGGGGGCGCTGGTGCTCGAGTGTTCCACCATTGCACCGGCCACCGCCCGCAAGGTACATGCAGCGGCGAAGGCGCGTGATATTGCCATGCTCGACGCACCGGTCTCGGGCGGGACAGCCGGCGCCAGCGCGGGTACGCTGACCTTCATCCTCGGCGGCGATGCCACTCACCTCGAACGCGCCCGTCCCATACTCGAGAAGATGGGCAAGCACCTGTTTCACGCGGGGGATGCTGGTGCCGGGCAGGTTGCCAAGATCTGCAACAACATGCTGCTGGCCATCCATATGATCGGCACCGCCGAGGCACTGAGCCTGGGGGTGGCCAATGGATTGGACCCCAAGGTATTGAGCGACATCATGCGGGTCAGCTCCGGTGGCAACTGGAGTCTGGAAAAGTACAACCCCTGGCCGGGTGTCATGGAAGGCGTGCCCGCCAGCCGGGGTTATGAAGGCGGCTTTGGCGTGGACCTGATGCTCAAGGACCTGGGACTGGCCATGGAGGCCGCCCTGGCCAGCAGGTCCAACGCCTTGCTGGGCGGCGTGGCACGCAACCTGTATGCGCTGCATAGCGGCCAAGGTAACGGCAAGCTCGACTTCTCCAGCATCCAGCGCCTGCTGACCGGAGACGAACCGCATCTGCGTCTTGAAGGGATGTAATCCCGTCCAGCGACTTGAGCCATAAAAAAAGCGCGCCGTCAGGCGCGCTTCAAGTTACTGCTTAGGGAGAGGGTACTACGATGAATTGCGTCAATCTCAGCCAGGTAATCAGAAGCTGTACTGCACACCTGCCGAGTAAGCGTTGATGCGCTGCTCACCGTTGTCTTTCAGACGATCGTAGTCGGCACGCAGGGCCCAGTTCTTGTCCAGCTTGTAGCTGGCACCCACGCCGTAGGTGAAGCCATCCTTGGCATCGCTACCCAGGGTGGTGCCGGTGCGGGCAAAGCCTGCCTTGCCGAACACATCCACCTTGTCCGTCACCGGCAGGATGCCGACGGCACGCACATTGGCCGCTTCATCGGCCGAACCATTGTGATGGTCCTTCAGGCCGGTGTAGCCACCTTCCACTGCAAAATTCTGGTTGAACTTGTAGCCAACGCCAGCGCCGATACCATTGCTGATGTTTTCATTGCCCTTTTGTTCACGGGCATGGGTGGCCTGGCCGAACACATAGGTACCGCTATCGTCGGCCATGGCCGGGACAGCGCTCAGGCCGGCGATCAAGGCGCTCAGGGCAATGGTCTGTTTGGTCATGGACATCATTCTTACTCCTGTAGAGTTTGCAAAAGGGCCGGCTTCCGGCCGGCTGTGGCGACTGCTTGTCTTGCCACGGTTTGCATTCTGCCGTTTGACCAATCAGCGATAAATATTCAATATCTCAATAGATAGTTTGTAATTCCTAAACAATAACCAGGAACTTTTGCCATGGATCGTTTTCGTGCCATGCAAACCTTTGTCCGGGTCGCAGAGACCGGCAGCTTTGTCCGGGCGGCAGAAGCCATGGGCCTGTCCAAGGCCTCGGTCTCCATCATCGTGTCGGAACTGGAAACGGAGCTGGGCGCCCGGCTGATGCAGCGGACGACCCGCAAGCTGTCACTGACCGAGGCCGGCAAGGTCTACCTCGCCCGTTGCCAGGACATACTGGAAGCCGTGCATGAAGCCGACGCCATGCTGACGGCCCGGCAGACCGAGGCCCGTGGCATCTTGCGCGCCTATGCGCCATTGAGCTTTGCCCAGCACCACATCGTGCCGGTCCTGCCTGCCTATCGGGCAGCGTTCCCGGAAGTGCAGGTGGATCTGGTCCTGGGAGCGCGCCCGGTCGACATGGTCGAGGAAGGCTTCGACCTGGCCTTGCTGTTCGAGCAGCAGGGCCTCGCCAGCAGCCTGGTTGCACGCCGCCTCGCCTACTCCGACCTGATTCTTTGCGCCTCTCCCGGCTACCTTGCCAGGACACCCGCGCCCAAGGAGGTCACCGATCTATCCCACCATCAATTGCTGGCCAGCAGTAACTGGCTGGACAACAAGCTCTATCGTGGTCGGGATGAAGTCGAGGTGGTCGCTTGGCCGGCGCCAGCACTTTCCTGCAATACCCAGGATGTGCTGCGCAGCAGTGCCGTGGCCGGCATGGGCATAGCCATACTGCCCTCCTATGTCGCCAGCGAATCCCTGCGGCTGGGTGAGCTGGTCCGTGTATTGCCGGAGTGGCGGGCCGGCAGGCTGGATCTCTGCTTGGTCTTTCCCAGCCGACGTTTCCTGTCGGCCAAGGTCAGAGGGGCTGCCGACTTCATCCTGGCCCGATTTCGCGAGTTCTCGGGCGAAGCCACCCAGGACCCTTGGCTGGCAGCCTCGGCCATGGCTCCGATCGCCGCGGTGCCGGCATTCTGATAAACGAACGCCGCCAAGCAGTGCTAGAAGTCCCCATTGATACTGAGGTAGACCCGGCCAGTGCGGTTGTCGCCATAGGCGATGCCAAAGTAGGCGGGGCCAAGACGGGTATCGCTACCCACGAATACGGTCCCCGAATAGCGCAGACCGTCTCGGTCCAGCGTGGGATCCACGGGGTTCCATAACTTCGCGGCCTCCAGCGAGAGCCCCCAAAAACCGGCCGTGCCAAATAGCGGAACGAGCTTGGTGACATCCTTGGAGAGACGGAACTGGCCGCGAACAATGCGATCGGCCCTTATCTCGTTGGCCCCATAGCTCGACAGCCTGAACAAGCCACCCGCGGTGGGCTGGGCGTTGATCGTGGCGTTCTTGCTGAAGTCGTAAACTAGGCCGAGCAAGCCAGCCCAGTCCCCCACCTTGACCGCCTGTTTAAGGTCCAGCTTGGCAGTGGTGTATTCATCCTCCGCGCCGAAGGACGACAGGTTGCGGTACAGGTTGAAGCGAGCATAGCTACCGTCGCGAGGGTAGCGGGCGCTATCGAGTTGGTCATACGACAAGCTGAAAGTCACGCCACCGTCGTTTGCTGCGCCCTGCGGCAATCGCGGGTCGCCAGTGACGCGGCTCAGCCTGCTGCGCGAACGCTCCACCCCTGCCCGCATTTCACCCCATTGCCCCCACAGGGAACCGATATCAAAGCGAACGGTGCGCTTGCTCAGGCGGTAATCCGCCACCCGGTCACCATCCAGGTAGAGCGGGAAAGCGTCGTTGCTGATACCCACGTCTGCCGCCACAAATAGCTCACCATTACGGACCAGGGGTTGGTAAAAGCTGCTGGTGAGGCCATGAGCCTTGCCAAGATAGGCACGCGTCTTCCATTCCCCACCCAGTGAATTGAGCCAACTACGTCGATATTGCGCCGTCAGCAAGAAGGCCGCGTCATCGACAAAATCGGTTCTCAATCCCAGGCCCAGATCCAGATAGCCCGGCCCCCACGGTTTCTCGCGCGGGATCAGCAACAAGGTATCGCCTTGTGGGTCGGGCTGCAGCCGATAGTCGATCTGGTCAAAATCCCCACGAGCGTAAACGGCGGCAAGTTTCTGGTTGAAGGCTTTCAAATCCAGCGGCTGGTTAAGCTTGATATCCAGCACTTCCTTGACGACCTCGGCATTCACAAAGCGGGTCGGTTCCACCAGCACGGCCTTTACCGGCCCTGGCTTGAACTCACGGCTCGCCAGTTGGGTACGCCACTTGGCAAAGGTCGGTTCATCCACCCGTAGCGCCTGCAACTGCGGCAATACGGCAAGGGCAGCCTGTTCGCCCGCCTCTACCGCCTTGCTCCCGGCATTGAAAGCGGTCGGCGACAAGGTACCCAGCTCCGGCCGAATCAGAATGTCGCGCTTGCCCAGTTGCGCAATCTGCTGGTCCACATTGCGCTGCATCAAGGCGCGCACGGTCTGGTCAGAGATCGACAAGGCATCGGTGGTTTGCTTGCGCGTGAGCAACGGTGAGCTGACGTCGACGGCAATCACCACGTCACCGCACAATCCGCGGGCAACGTCGACCGGCAAGTTACGGGCAATGCCGCCGTCCACCAATACCCGGGTATCCCGTTCTACCGGCGGGAATACACCGGGTACCGCCATGCTGGCACGCATGGCGGCAGCAAGGTCGCCGCGAGACAGTACCACCATGTCACCCGTCTCCAGATCAGCTGCCACCGCCCGGTACGGGAGGGGCAGGCCATCAAAACTGGGCAGGCTGGCGTTGTTGACCAACTGGTGTATCAGCAGGTCGACCTTTTGGGTACCAATGGCACCTTTGGGGAAGAGCAACTGACCATCATCGGACAGCCCCAGCCCCAGGTTCATCAGGTTCAGCCAGTCATCCTGCTTGTCGGAGTAACTGCGTTGCTGACGGGCTGGCGCATCGTTGAGCACATCATCCCAGTTGATTGCGCGGACATTGTCTTCGACCTGCTTGGCCGATTGCCCACTGGCATAGATGCCACCGACCAACGCACCCATGCTGGTACCCACCACGCAGTCGACCGGAATATGCGCTTCTTCCAGCACCTTCAGCACACCAATATGGGCCAGCCCGCGAGCGCCACCGCCCCCCAGTACCAAGGCCACATGGGGACGCTCGGCGGCCTGCAGCACGGAAGAGAACAGTAACAATGACAAGGCAGCAGGACGTAGCAGGCGGCGCATGAACTGGCTTCTAATTGGGTAAACAGGCGCCAATTCTAGCCGTCTGTCAGTGAAAGGCGCATTTCCTCCTGCAGCCACTGTATGAAAGTCTGCAAAACCGGTCGATGAGGTGGCGGCTGCGGGGTGACCAGCCAGTACGACCAGTTGAAGGGAAGCGTGGTCTCGAACAGCTGTACCAGGCGCCCCGCAGCCAGGTCGTCACGCACCAGTGAGCGCCGGACCAGTGCAATCCCCTGCCCCTCGACCGCCGCCTGCGCCAGCACGCCGGAGTCATTGAACACCAGCCCTTGGCTAGGCTCGGGCCAATCGAGCCCGACCAGTTCAAACCAGGGCCTCCAGGGCTCGCCCTCGCCTCGCAGCAAGGGACGCCCCAGCAAGTCCGCAGGGTGATGTGGTAATCCGCCAGCCAGCTTCGGGCTCGCGACGACCAGGAAGTACTCCTGGAAAAAAGGTTCGGCATGCACGCCGCGCCAGTTGCCCGCCCCTACCCGGATGGCGAGATCAATCCCGCCTTCGGCCAGCGACTCAACCTGCCTCGAGGACTGCACCCATAGTTCGACCTCCGGGTTCGCCTCGATATAACGGCCCAGCCTGGGTGTCAGCCAGCGTGCGGTGAATGAGGGCAATACCGTCACCGTGAGCTTGGGGCGCTCCCGCTCACGGCGGATAGCGTCCAGCTCGTTGCTGACTGCCACCAGCAAGCGGTTGAGTGTCGAAGCAAGCCGCCGCCCTTCCACCGTGAGTGCCAGTCCGCGCCCCTGCCGGACAAACAGGGCATAGCCCAGTTGCTCCTCCAGCCCCTTGACCTGATGACTGACCGCGCCAGGCGTGACAAACAACTCGGCTGCCGCCCTTGCCACGCTGCCAGTACGGGCAACCGCTTCGAAAGACCGTAATGCCGGCAAGGAGGGAAGTTTTCCTGGCGTCTCGAATAGTGAATTCAATTCAACACTCCAATGAGAAAGCATCGATTGTGCGGTTTCGCCCAAGCCCTGAAAATTCAACTCAGCAACAGGCTATTCCAGCCTACGGGCAACCAGCGGAAGGAGCACAAAATGTTGTATGAGTTTATCGAATATGAACATCGCCTGACACAAAATCAGGTACTGAGCGTACGCAGCACAAGCGGCGACCTGGTGGTCTGCGAACAAGGCGATCTCTGGCTGACGGAAGAAGGTGGCCCTGATGTTTTTCTGACAGCGGGAGAGAAGCATCGGGTCCGGAGCAATGGACACCTGCTGATCGAATCGCTCGAGGCCGCTCGGCTGCAATATCTGCCCAGGGAAGCCGCCGGGATCACAATGGCGTGGCGCAAGCACGCTGCCCTCCTGGCACGACAGATCAACGTCGCAGTCCATCGCGTTCTGCCGCAGCTGGTCAAGCCATCGGCACATCGGTCGCAAAGCCATCGCGGCAAGGCAAGCCCGGGAGCACCATGCGAATGCGCCTGAGCGCGGCGATACAAGGAGCGTCATCATGGATCACCCCTATGAAGAGCAGCATCCCGACGCATCACACCACTACGACGACATACTGGAACCCGTCCTGCTTGCCGTCATCGCCCTGTTGCTGGTGCTTGGCCTGATCACCGACCTGTTTTCCGGTGCCGCAGAGCCAGCACTACAACAAGCGAACACGGCCGCACCGACCAGTGCGGCAAGGCCCAATCCGGCCTGACTCCCAGCACGCCCGGTGGCGCAGCGCCACCTTGCCGGCCAGGCCCGGTCCACAAGACCGGGTGTGCCACTCTTTTCGCCCTCTCAGGAATTGCCATGGATCAAATCAGCCACTATGCCGCCAAGCTTGCCTATGAGATCGATGCGGCCGATCTGAAGGTCGCGCTGGATGCCGGCGACCGCGTCGTCGTGATCGATGCCCGCAGCGCAGAGGCCTACACCCTGGAACACCTACCCGGTGCCATCAACCTGCCACACCGCACCATGGACAGCGTCAGTACCGCCCACCTGGATCGCACCGCGCTTTATGTCAGCTACTGCGATGGCATAGGCTGCAATGCTTCGACCAAGGGCGCGCTGAAACTCGCCCAGCTCGGTTTTACCGTCAAGGAGCTTATGGGCGGGCTCGACTGGTGGAAGCGCGACGGACTGGCAACTGCCGGCCTGCGCGGCACACAGCCAGAGGCCATCGCCTGCGGTTGTTGATGCCACACCAGAACGAGGGCAGGCTGCCGGCCTGCCCTTTTCATATCCACAACGCGCTGGCAGCATGGCCATGCCGACCTTAGCCAGAGGCTCGAAAACACCGATGATCCGACTCCACTACTCGCCCAGCACTGCCAGCATGGCCCCCCATATTCTGCTCGAGGAGCTAGGCACGCCATTCGAGCTGCGCAAGATCGACATTCAGGGCGGCGAGCTTGATTCACCCGCCTACCGCAAGCTCAATCCCAACGGTTTGATCCCGGTGCTGGAGCAGGATGAACTGGTGCTGTACGAGACCGCCGCCATCTGCCTGCATCTTGTCGATACGCATCCGGGCGCCGGGCTTGCACCCAGCCTGGGCAGCGACGAGCGGGCTCATTTCCACAAGTGGCTAAGCTGGCTGTCCACCACCTTGCAGCAGGCCCTGGTTGTCTACTTCTACCCGCACCGCTGGGCGGAAAGCCCCGACGCCATCGCCCAGGTCAAGCGTCATGCCCAGAGCAAGACACTGTTTCTGCTGGAGCAACTGGACCAGCAACTCGCCAGCCATGGTCAGGACTGGCTGCAGGGATCGAGCTACAGCCTGCTGGACCCCTACGCCATGATGCTGTGCCGCTGGACCCGCAACTTCGAGGGCCACAAGGCGCGCGACTACCCCCACCTTGGCCCCTGGCTGCAACGCGTACTCGCCCGCCCTGCCGTACAACGGGTATTTGCCAGAGAAGACCTGCAACAGCCCTGGGTCTAGTACCGAATGTTTCCGGACCGCAATGACGGAAACGGCTGGTAACAGAGCGGCGCGCCATTTGCCGACAAGCCGGCAAGTCAAACGACGACAGTTTGCATAAACTATCGAAAATACTTGCCGGAGCACTTCATGCATCTGCTCGCCCATCGCGGCCATCATGCCGATCACCCCGAGAACACGCTCGACGCCTTCGCGGCGGCGCTCAAGCTGGGCTTCGAGGGCATAGAAACCGACGTACGCGTCAGCGCCGACCAGGAGCCGGTGCTGTTTCATGACCGGGTCGCCAAGAACGGCGAACCGGTTGCCGCCCTCACCCGCAAGCAGCTGTCGGACGTCTGCGGCTATACGGTGCCGACACTGACCGAGGCCCTGAACGCTTTTCCGCATACCTACTGGAACATCGAGATCAAGACGCCCGCAGCCGCCAGCCTGGCGCTGCCACTATTGAGTCACTACGAGGACACGCACAATCTGCTGGTTACCTCGTTTCGCCACGAAATTGTGCTGACGGCGGCCGAACTCCTGAACGTGGAGTGTGGCTTTCTGAGCGCACATCGCCCCGCAGCCATCAACAGCCTGCTGCATGCCGCCCTGCCCCATCAGAACCTTCGCACCCTGGTATGGGATTGCGAAATCGTCGACCCAGATATCCTGCACCAAGCGAACGCGCTGGGCTTTCGCAACGCGGTCTATGGCGCCAAGACGGCCTATGAGCACGCCCTGCTGCGTGAATTCGGCATCCAGGCCATCATTACCGACCACCCCCGTCATGTAGGGCTGATCTGACGGGTTTAGTCTGCGGGCGGCCAGTTTCCTGCGGCAACCTTGCTGCAACAGCGGATCACGGCCATCAGCCAGGGCGATGGGCCTGTCGGGCGCTTATCCGCTTGCCGTACATCAAGGAACTCAAATAGCCTGTCGCAGTCCCTACATCGGCTCCGGCGATTCAGTTAGAATCGCCGCTCTTTAATCTCTCTCCGCCCACCACGGATATTCATCATGTTGAACGGCAGTCTGGTCGCAATCGTGACCCCGATGTTCGAGGACGGCAGCCTCGATTTCGCCAGCCTCGAAAAGCTGGTCGAGTTTCATATTGCCGCAGGTACTGCTGGCATTGTCGCCGTTGGCACCACGGGCGAATCCGCCACGGTGGATGTGGAAGAGCATGTGGCCGTGATCAAGGCCACGGTGGCTGCTGCGCGCGGCCGCCTGAAAGTGATTGCAGGCACCGGGGCGAACTCCACCCGTGAAGCGATCGAACTATCGCGACAGGCCAAGGATGCCGGTGCCGACATGACCCTGTCGGTTGTGCCTTACTACAACAAGCCGACCCAGGAAGGCATGTACCAGCATTACAAGGCGATTGCCGAAGCCGTTGCGATCCCGATGATCCTGTACAACGTCCCCGGTCGTACCGTTGCGGACATGAGCAACGACACCATCCTGCGCCTTGCCTCCATCCCTAATATCGTCGGCGTGAAGGAAGCAACCGGTGATATCGGCCGTGCGGCCGACCTTGCCCTGCGCGCGCCAAAAGACTTTGCCCTGTATTCGGGTGACGATGCGACCGCCTTGGCCTTTATGCTGATGGGTGGCCATGGCGTCATTTCGGTCACCGCCAACGTCGCGCCGAAGTTGATGAGCGAGATGTGTGCCGCAGCGTTGCGTGGCGATATCGCCGCAGCACGTGCCGCCAACGACAAGTTGCAAGGCCTGCACAAGCATCTGTTTGTGGAAGCCAACCCTATCCCCGCAAAATGGGCGGTCAGCAAGATGGGCCTCATGCCCAACGGTATTCGCTTGCCGCTTACCCCGTTGTCCCCTGCAAGTGAAGCCCCGGTGCGCGCCGCAATGCGGCAAGCCGGTATCGAAATCTAAGGGTTACCCAGACATGATTCGTTCCACCCGTACTGCGGCAGCCATCTCGGTTGCGTTGCTGGCTGCCGGTTGCGCCAATACCACGTTCAAAGTGCCTTTTCTCGGCGACGATGACAAGCCCAAGACCCCGGAATACGCGCAGGCCCGCAAGGCTATCCAGAATCGTCCGCTGGAAATACCCCCGGACCTGACCGCACCTGAAGGCAACTTGGCCTACGTGATCCCCGGCCTTAGCAATATCACCCTCAATGCTGCTGGCCAGAAGGCACTGGAAACCGGTGCCGTATTGCCCAAGCTTGAGCGCGTCCGCCTGGAGAGCGCCGGTGGTCAGCGCTGGCTGGTCGTCAGCGCACCGGCCGAGACCGTCTGGCCGCAAGCCCGCCAGTTCTGGCTGGATCAAGGCTTCTCGCTGACCGTGGACAGCCCGACTGCCGGCATCCTGGAAACCAACTGGATGGAAGAGCGTCCGGACCTGCCGATCGGCGGCATCCGTGCTGCCATCCAGCGTGGCCTGGGTACGCTGTACTCCACCGGCAAAGTCGATCAGTACCGCATGCGCATCGAACGCAGCGCGACCGAAGAAGGCAGCACCGAGATCTATATCAGCCACAAGGCGATGGAAGAGAACTTCGTCGGCGCAGCCAAGGAAGACACGCGCTGGACTGTCAGTCCGGCCGATCCGGAACGCGAAGCTGAACAGCTGAAGAAGCTGCTGGTGCGCCTGGGTATCAGCGCAGATGTCGCCGGCAAGGTCGTAACCGCCGCCGCCAAGCCCTCGGACAATGTGGATGCACCGACCAGCAGTGCCGCTGGCAGCAGCCGCGCCACCATGACCACGATGGTCGACGGCAAGCGCGCCATCCAGCTGGAAGAGAGCTTTGATCGTGCATGGCGTCGCGTGGGCCTGGGCCTCGAACGTGCCGGCTACAGTATCAACGACCGCGACCGCTCCCTCGGCATCTTCTATATCCGCCCCGGCGTGATGCAGAAGGCCAAGGAAGAAGGCGGCAGCTTCTGGAGCAAGCTGGCATTCTGGAAGAGCGACGCCGACAAGAAGACTGAAGAGCAGAAGGGACCGGAGTATCTGGTCATTCTGTCTGGCAAGGACACTCGCACCATGGTGCGGGTTGGCGGTAAGGACGGCACGGCGCTGCCGGATGCCAACGTCAATGCCGTACTCGACCCACTGCTGGTCGAGCTGCGTTAAGCCAGTACCTGCATCAAACAGCCGCCCGAGCAATCCGGCGGCTGTTTCGTTTTAGCCGCTCAATCGTACCGACCCAAGCCGCCCCATACTCACAAGAACGCAGACCATGCACCCCATAAAAAGACTTTACGCCTATGCACAGGCCTACAAGGCCGACTTCCGGCTCGCTACCGCCTATTCGGTACTGAACAAGTTCTTCGACATCCTGCCTGAAGTGCTGATCGGGGTGGCCGTCGACGTGGTCGTTAAGGGCGACCAGAGCTTTCTCGCCACCCGCATACTGGGCGGCCTGGGCATTACCGACACCTGGCAGCAACTGCTGGCGCTGGGTGTATTGAATGTCGTGATCTGGGGAGGTGAATCGCTGTTCCAGTATCTGTACGAAGTCAAATGGCGGCAGCTGGCGCAGGATATCCAGCATGACTTGCGGCTGGACGCCTACCGTCACGTGCAAAAGCTGGAAATGGCCTATTTCGAGAACCAGCGCACCGGCAACCTGATGTCCATCCTCAACGACGACATCAACCAGATGGAACGCTTCCTCAACGGTGGCGCCAACCAGATCATTCAGGTCTTCTGCTCCAGCATCATGGTCAGCGCAGTGTTCTTCGCCCTGCAACCCAGCATCGCCCTGATCTCGCTGCTACCGGTACCAGCCATCCTGTTTGGCGCCTTCTGGTTCCAGAACCGGCTTGCGCCGCGCTATACCGAGGTGCGCGAAGCGGCAGGTGATGTCAGCGCCCGGCTCAACAACAACCTGTTGGGGCTGGCTACCATCAAGGCCTTTGCTACCGAACACTTCGAAGCTGCCCATATCGAAGAAGCCAGCAATGGCTATCGGCAGGCCAACGCCCGCGCCATCCGCGTCAGCTCCGCCATCACGCCGGTCATCCGCATGGCAATCCTGACCGGCTTTACCTCCACCTTGCTATACGGTGGATGGCTCACCCTGCACGGCCAACTGGCCGTCGGAGCCTATTCCGTACTGGTCTTCCTTACCCAACGTTTGCTGTGGCCGCTGACCGGGCTGGCGGAAGTCGCCGATATGTACCAGCGCTCGGTTGCCGCCATCGATCGTGGCATGAAGCTACTCGATACGGAGATCAAGATCCCCTACGAGGGTCGCCATTTTCCGGTCGACCAGGTCAAGGGCGAGCTTCGGTTCGAGCGTGTTGGCTTCTCCTATGGCGACAGCCCCACCCTGCAGAACATTGAGCTCGTGATTCCCGCCGGCAAGACAGTCGCCTTCGTGGGCAGCACCGGTTCCGGCAAGAGCACCCTGGTCAAGCTGCTGCTGCGCTTCTACTCCGCCCAGCAAGGTAGCATCCTGCTGGATGGCCAGCCCATCGACGAGTTGAACCTGCAGGATTTGCGACGCGCCGTCGGCTATGTCGCACAGGATACCTTCCTGACGGATGGCACCGTGGCCGACAATATCGCCTACGGCGTGAGCGGTGCCAGTGATGAAGCGATCGCTGCGGCAGCGCAAGCCTCCGAATCCACCGAGTTCATCAACAAGCTGGCGCTCGGCTTTGCGACGCGTGTCGGAGAGCGCGGCCAGAAACTATCCGGCGGACAGCGCCAGCGACTGGCCCTCGCCCGGGCCATTCTGAAGAACCCGCCCATCCTGATTCTGGATGAGGCCACCAGCGCCGTGGACAACGAGACCGAAGCGGCAATCCAGCGCAGCCTGGATGTGGTTAGCCGTGACCGCACCACCATCGTGATCGCGCATCGCCTTTCCACCATACGGCAGGCTGATTGCATCTACCTGATGGAAGGGGGCAAGATTATTGAAGCAGGTACCCATGAAGAGCTACTTGCAATGAATGGCGGCTACACCGCACTGTGGCGACTGCAAACAGGTGAGCGCGCGAATGCGCCGGTAAACGAGGAAGTGCACTGAAACCGATATTGGCCGTATGGATCCTGATCAAGGATCCATCGCTGCTTCAACGAGCTGCATCCAAAGTGGATCAGCACCCGACTTAAGCCGTACCCCCTTCCTGGCGACAGGACTACGTAGGGGATATCCACAGGCGTTAACAAGGGTTTTTACTTACACGAAAATTTCATCCAACACGTTGATATAGATCATAATTCATGGTTTGCTAATGCAGCCGACCCCGCTCTACAAAGAATCGGGACATGCAGCCTAAGTCGGCTACAAAGAACGATATAGAGTATATAAGGGTCGAATATGTTCGCCACACTGCAAGGCCGCGTCATCGCGGCCATTTCCTTTACGCTGCTGCCGGTCATCCTGGGCAGCGCCTTGATCTTCGCCAGTACCGAAAGTCGCTGGATCCATGAGCAGGCGAAAGCCCAAGCCCAGGTACAGATCGGTAACCTGGTCGACCAGCTCGGCATCATCGACCAGCAGATGCAGGCTCGCGTCAAAGCCTCGATGAAACTGCTGAAGAACCGCGGTGAAGCAATCGGCCCGGCCACTGCCGGCCCTGCCGTGACGGTGAAGGACAAGAGCACGCCGGATTTGATGTTGGGCAGCCAGGCGCAAGCCAACCAGTTTGGCCTGGTCGATGGTGTGGTCGAAATCATGGATGGTACCGCCACCCTCTTCTCGCGCTCCGGTGATGACTTCGTCCGTATCTCCACGACGGTCAAGAAGGATGGCAATCGCGCCATTGGTACCGTACTGGACCCCAAGGGCCGCGCTATTGGAGCGATCAAGCAGGGCCAGCCCTTCTACGGCCAGGTGGACATCCTTGGCAATCCTTACATCACCGGCTACGAGCCGATCAAGGCCACCGACGGCAATACGACCGGCATCTGGTATGTCGGCTACAAGGTGGACCTGCAGCCACTGCAGGCAACCCTGGGCCGCGCCAAGCTGATGCAAAGCGGCTTTATTGCGGTAGTGGACGACAAAGACAAAGTCCGCTTCCACTCCGAAGGTCAGGACGACAAGGCCGCACAGGAACTGGCGACCGGCAAGCCGGCCGACTGGGTACGATTCGAGCAGGATTTCCCCGCCTGGAACTTCAAGGTAGTGGCCATGTATCCGGCGGCCGAAGCCGACGGCGCAGCACGGCAGCGGGCATGGTTGATCTTCGCCGGCGGCGTCGCCCTGGCCGTCATCCTGCTGCTGGTCATGCTGGCCTTGCTGCGCAAGCTGGTATTGAAGCCGATCGGAGGTGAGCCGGAAGCTGCAGTCAAGGCTGCCCGCGCGATTGCCGATGGCGACCTGTCCTCGCAATTGAACGCGCATGACGCACCGCAAGGCAGCATGATGGCCGCGATGGCCCGCATGCAATCCTCGCTGCGCGACATGGTCAGCGAGATCCAGCGCGAAGCCGGCCAGGTCAACGAGATCGCGGAGCGTTTCTCGGCCACCTCGAAACAGATTGCCGACGGCTCCGCGCGACAGAGCGATGCCACTACCACCATGGCCGCTGCGCTGGAGGAACTGAGTGTCAGCATCAGCCATATCACCGGCAACGCCCAGGCGGCACTGCAGGCGACCGAACAGAGCGCCAAGCTGTCGCAGGAAGGCGAGCGTGTCATCGACCAGACCGTGGAAGAAATACGTGGCATTGCCGGCCAGGTGGACAACACCGCTACCGTGATCGCCGAACTGTCTTCGCAGACCGGGCAGATCTTCAGCGTGGTTCAGGTCATCAAGGAAGTCGCCGAGCAGACCAATCTGCTCGCCCTGAATGCCGCCATCGAGGCCGCGCGCGCCGGCGAGCAGGGCCGTGGCTTTGCGGTCGTTGCCGATGAAGTACGCAAGCTAGCCGAGCGCACTGCCAGCTCCACCCAGGAGATCACCCGAACCATTGATGCGATCCAGGCCAGCGCCAACAATACCTCGCATACCGTGCAACAGACTCAGGCGCGTGTCAGCCAGGGTGTGGAACTGGCCCATCAGGCCGGTGAAGCGATCAAGCATATCGAGACGGCCTCCGGCGAAGTGCTGCGTGTCAGCAGCGAAATCAATACCGCCTTGCGCGAACAGAGCCAGGCCAGCAATGAGATTGCCATCAACGTCGAGCGCGTCACGCAGATGATCAGCCAGAACGAGGAAGCCTCGCGCGAAGCCGCCAAGGAAGCGGAAGAAATGCATCAGGTTGCCATGAACCTCAACGAAACCCTGCGTCGCTTCCGGCTTTAAACGCATGGCACAAGCAGTCTGTCACGGCGGATCGGGGGGCTTTCTCCTGCAGCGCCGTGGCTGTTCTGCCACGCCAGACCACCGTCCTCACCACCATCGCCCGGCTCGGGCAAGCCCCTGTCTATAATGGATCCGCAAGCCCCAAACCTGTACCGGTAGCCGTACACCGTAAAAGCAGGTTCTCAAATCATGCGGAGACAACGATGAGCAACTGGACGGCCTTTCCTCACGACGCAAAAGCCTTCGACTACACCGGCGACAAACTCTGGAAGCACTGGGAGCGCCTGCACGGCGGCGACCAGGAGCCTTGGCCCGAAGACGAAGCCAGCCAGGAAGCCTGGCGCGCCTATCACCGCGGGGACTTCCAGAATGCGGTTGCGCTGGGTCTGAAAGCCGAAACGGCATCCGGCATGAATGCCGCGAACAAGGCCCAGTCGATCTACGCCACCTATCTGGTGGACGACGAGGATGAAAAAAAGGAACTGTTCGAAGAGGTCGCTGATCGCGCAGAGATCGCCGCCAAGGAGAATCCGCACAATATCAATGCCCACTACCAGCACGCCTATGCATTGGGCCGCTACAGCCAGGCGATATCGATCGCCAAGGCGCTGGCCCAAGGCATTGCCGGCAAGTGCAAGGCCAGCCTCGACAAGACCCTGTCGCTGGCGCCCGAACACGCCGAGGCCCATATCGCGCTGGGCGCCTACCACGCCGAGATCATCGGCAAGGTCGGCAGCATGGTGGGATCGCTGACTTATGGCGTTTCCAAGGATGCCTCGGAAGCGCACTACCAGAAGGCGCTGGAGTTGATCCCGCATTCGGCCATTGCCCATATCGAATACGGCAACGGCCTGCTGACGCTGTTCGGCAACAAGAAGGTCAAGGATGCCACCAAGCTTTATGAGGATGCGGCGGAAAGTACACCGCTGGACGCCATGGAAAAGCTGGATGTGGAATTTGCCAAGTCGGAGCTGACGGACGACTGACCTTCAAGCCACGGCAGGCGTCAGACCGCGATGCCTGCCCGGAAAAAATAAAAGCCGCTCCTCTTGGAGCGGCTTTTATCTTGTAGCCCTGCCTCAGCGCTTAAAGATGAGCGCGAATCACATCGGCCAGCGTCTTGACACCTTCTTCGATCTTTTCCGGCGAGGCGTGGCTGAAATTCAGCCGCAGCTCGTTCGACACGCGCTCCTGGGCATAGAAGGGCTTGCCGGGCATGAAGGCGACCTTGCGGTCCAGCGCCGGCTGCAAGAGCCCGTAGCTGTCGATATTGGCCTTGAGCTTGACCCAGAAGAACAGGCCGCCAGGCGGCACTGTCCAGTCGGCGATGTCGTGGAAATGTTTGTCCAGGGCGGCTGCCATGATGTCGCGCTTCTGATGGTAGAAACCACGCAGACGAGCGATATGCTCAGGATACTCGGCCGAGGTCAGCAGCTTGTGCATGGCCCACTGACCGGCACGGTTGGTGTGCAGGTCGGCGGCTTGCTTGAGCTTGTAGAAATGCGGCATCAGGTCGGGGTGACACGCCAGGTAGGCCACACGCAGGCCGGGGATGGCGGTCTTGGAGAAGGTACCGAAGTGGACCCACTTGGCCTTCTTCAGACGGGAGCAGATCGGCGCGCGATCGCAATCGTCGTAGACCAGTTCACGGTAGGGTTCGTCTTCCAGCAGGGTAACGTTGTACTCGTCGAACAGGTCCGCCACGCGCTGGCGGGTAGCTTCGTCGTAGCAGACACCCGACGGATTCTGGAAGGTGGGGATCAGGTAGGCGAAGCGCGGACGCTCTTCTCGCAGCTTGCGTTCCAGCTGCTCCAGATCCGGACCTTGCGGGGTGAGACCTACTTCGATGAAGCGGGCACCGTACAGGCTGAAACACTGCACAGCAGCCAAGAAGGTCGGCGCCTCAACCAGGACCGGGGTGTTTTCATCAACAAACAACTTGGCCGACAAGTCGAGACCTTGTTGCGAGCCGGTCAAGACCAGTATCTGGTCGGCAGTGACTGACACGCCGTTCTTGCTCATCTCGGCAGCGACGGCTTCCCGCAGCCACTTCTCGCCTTCGCTCGGGCCATATTGGCTCAAGTTGTCGGGCAAACCGTTGAAATCGAGCTTGGGCATCGCTTCCGGGGCAGGCAGGCCACCGGCGAAGGAGATCATGTCGGGCTGGTTGGCAACGGCGAGAATCTCGCGTACCAGGGAGCCTTGCAGACGATTGATACGTTCAGAAAACATTATGGGGATTTCTTTGGGGAGGTCGTAACCCTGACACCCTGAATGAAAACGCGCGCCGCCACAAGGGACAGCGCGCGCCTGGAGATCCATAACCGTACCGGTATCAGCGTGTTCCCTGCCCCTGCATGCGCAGTACGCCGAGGTGCAATTCGGCCAGATCAGGGTCCGGTGGGCAATCAAGCACGCTCAACAGTGTTGCCAGGACCAGCTTTTCAAATTCGGCGGCAAAGCCCTCGATGATACGGGCCGGGTCCGGTACCAGCTTCTTGTCGGTCATGACCCCGAAATTGACGCGATCGTTGTACGAGAGAATAGAAACCCCCATGCCGATCTCGCCAGATTGCGGCACCCAGAACTGCAGGTCATGTACCTTGGCCCCCGCCATGTAGATAGGCTCCTTCGGCCCCGGCACATTGGTCATCACCGCAGTGGACTTGGTGCTGAAGAACTCGATCGCCGGCTGTTCGATCATATTGGGTAGCGAGCCGACCACGCTCAGGAGCCCCAGGGTGATGATGGCATCGTAGCCGCCCTTGATCTCCTCCATCCGCCGCTTGACCTCGTAGACCCGTTCGATAGGGTTCGCCACGCCGATCGGAAGGGGCAGGAACACCAGGCCAAAGTAGTTGCCGAGCTTGTCGAGCTTGCTCTCAGGCCGCAGGTTGACCGGCACCGAGGCGCGAATGGTCAGGCCATCTACCTTCTGGCCGCGTTCCAGCAGATAGGCACGCAAGGCACCCGCCACGCAGGACAGCAGTACGTCGTTGATGGAGCAGCCCAAGGCCTTGCCGACATGCTTGACCTCCGGCAGGGGCAAGGACTCCGACCAGGCAATGCGCTTGGTCGTCGACAGCTTGCCCTTGAACTTGGTGCGAGGGTCGGCCGGCATGGCAGCGAGTCGCGCCAGTCCCTGGCCGAGGCCGATGCCGGTCTGGGTGTATTCCGCCAGCTTGCCGGGATTACTCATCAGCCCGTAACCGGTACCCAGCACCTTGGCATAGCTTTTCAGCATGCCGGCGTAGACCTTGGCGACCGGCTTGTAGAGCCGCATGAAAGGATCATCGGGCTCTCGCTCGTCGGCAAGAAAGCGCGGCTTTTTCGCCTCGGCGGTACTCGCGCCCTGCTCTTCCTTGTCGGTCAGGCCTAGCAGGACCTGAATCAGCGCGATGCCATCGGCAATGCAATGGTGGATGCGCGCGACGAGCACGCTGCCTCCCTGGTAGTTCTCGACGACATAGAACTGCCAGAGCGGCTTGGAGAAATCCATGGGTATGGATATCAGCTCATTGACCTTGGTTTCCAGCTCGGCCTTGTCGGCGAGGCCGGGCAAGGCCACCCGATGCAGATGGTTGGTGATGTCGAAATCCGGGTCCGCCTCCCAGGCGGCGTTGGTGCCAGTGCGTACCACCCGCTGCTTGAAGCGATTGTGCTTGAGCAAGCGTTGCTCCATCACCACACGCAGGCGCTCGTAGTCGATATCGCCCTCAAAGAACATGATGCCGGTGATGACCATCAGGTTGGTCGGCCTGTCCATGCGCAACCAGGCAGTGTCAACCGCGGACATCGCCTCCCGCCCCGTACCGAATAGATTCAACAACATATTTCCCCACTGTGTATGGATTCTGGTTGTTGTAGGCGAGCCAAACGGCCGCTCGCTTGACTGCCTTGCCGGAGGATTATAGAACACAGCTTGGCGCTGCCCGCCAGCTGTGGCGGGACTTACAGTGACCTTACTGCATCTGAACACACAAGCATACAAAAGCGAGGAGCACGCCCCCATGACCTATTTCGTGACCGGCGCCACCGGTTTTATTGGCAGCAATCTGGTGCAGACCCTGCTGAAGAAGCGCAAGGGAAAAATCTATGCACTGGTGCGCAAGGAGTCGCTGGATAAGTTCGACAAGGTCAAGGCGCGATGGGGCAAGGATGCCGACCGCGTGGTGCCGGTCGTCGGTGAGCTTGGCAAGACGAAGCTTGGCGTATCGGCCAAGGACATCGCGGAACTCAAGGGCAAGATCAAGCATTTCTTCCATCTCGCTGCCCTGTACGACCTGAAGGCAACGGCCGAGGAGCAGCTCGAAGCCAACGTCAACGGGACCCGCCACGCCGTGCAGTTTGCCGAGGCAGTCGAGGCCGGCATCTTCCACCATACCAGTTCCATTGCTGCCGCGGGCCTCTATGAGGGCGTGTTCTCGGAAGACATGTTCGAGGAAGCCGGCAAGCTGAACCACCCCTACTTCCGCACCAAGCACGACTCAGAAGCCATCGTCCGCCGCGAGTGCAAGCGCAATTGGCGCGTATATCGCCCCGGCATCGTGGTAGGTAGCTCGGAGACCGGCGAGATCGACAAGATCGACGGCCCATACTACTTCTTCAAGGTGCTGCAGAAGATGCGCCGCATCATGCCGCCATGGATGCCGGCGATCGGCATCGACGGTGGGCGTATCAATATTGTTCCGGTCGATTACGTAGTTGCCGCCATGGATCACATCGCCCACCTGAACGGCCACAATGGCGAGTGCTTCCACCTGACCGACCCGGACGCCAAGCGCGTGGGCGAGGTGCTGGCCATCTTTGCCGAAGCCGCGCACGCCCCCAAGCTGACGGTACGGATCAATCCGTCCATCTTCGGCTTTATCCCGAGCATGTTCCGCCAGGCGATTGCATCCCTCACGCCGGTACGACGGGTGCGCGACGCCGTCATGCGCGACCTGGGCTTGCCACCGGACATCATGAATTTCGTGTCCTACCCGACCCGCTTCGATAGTCGCCAGACCCAGAAGTTGCTCGCAGGCAGCGACATCAAGATCCCGGCCCTGGAAGACTACGCCTGGAAACTGTGGGACTACTGGGAACGCCATCTCGACCCGGACCTGTTTATCGACCACACCCTGGGTGGCGTGTCGCGCGGCAAGAACATCCTGATCACCGGCGGTTCGTCCGGCATCGGCCAGGCCAGTGCGATCAAGCTTGCCGGCGCCGGCGCCCACGTGATCATCGTCGCGCGGGACATGGAGAAACTGGAAGCCACCAAGAAGGATATCGAAGCCTGCGGCGGCAAGTGCTCAATCTATTCCTGCGACCTTTCCAGCCTGGAAGCCATTGACGAACTGGCCGCCAAGGTCCTGAAGGACCATGGCCACGTGGATGTGCTGATCAACAATGCCGGCCGCTCGATCCGTCGTGCGGTGGAAAACAGCTACGACCGCTTCCATGATTTCGAGCGCACTATGCAGCTCAATTATTTCGGCAGCCTGCGGCTGACGCTCGCCTTGCTGCCCAGCATGAGCCTGCGCAAGTCGGGTCAGATCATCAATATCTCCAGCATCGGGGTACTGACCAACTCACCACGCTTCTCGGCCTACGTGGCCTCCAAGGCGGCACTCGATGCCTTCACTCGCTGTGCGGCGAGCGAATACTCCGATCGTGGCATCTACTTCACCACGATCAACATGCCGCTGGTACGGACCCCGATGATCGCGCCGACCGACATCTACAAGAACATGCCCTTCATCATCGGGCCGGAAGATGCGGCTGACATGGTGGCCCAGGCCGTCATCTACAAACCGGTCCGGGTCGCATCCGGGCTGGGCATCTTCGGCCAGATGATCCATGCGCTCGCACCACGTGTCGCACAGATCATCATGAACACCGCCTACCGTATGTTCCCGGATTCGACTGCCTCCCAAGGCAAGAAGGATGGCAATGGCCAGGAACTGACAGCCGATCAGTTGGCCTTCATGCAGATCATGAAGGGTATACACCTCTGATCCGCCCAGCAGTCCCCAATAAAAAACGCAGGCATCATGCCTGCGTTTTTTTGCGTCCATCCGTCCGGACGGATGCAGACTCTCAGCCGAAATGCTGGCCCAGGAACTTGCGTACCTCGGCTTCGATGCGTGGCTGAAGCGCGCTGAGCAGAAAGCCGAGCTTGGCCACGACCACTACCTCGGCCGGCGCCACCGTCAACTGCCCCGCTACGCCCGAACGCTGGAAATGCAGGACATCGCCGTCCCAGCGATAGTCCATGGAGAATTCCTTCTTCATTTCCTCGGCAACCTGTTGCGCCAGTTGGCGTGCTTCATCGTGGGGCTTGTTGTGGGGGTACTGGATATGGATGGACATGGAGACTCCAGAAAAAGAATGATCGGTCAGGCTGCTGCATGCAGATAGCTTAGCGCCAAATGGCCTGGCTGCCAGCCCTTGTTCAGTCGCCGACCGATCAGGCGATGGCGATATCGAAAGGATACGGGTCCCGGCTCAGGATGTTTTCCAGTATCCAGGTCTCGCGATTCCGAATCAGATCAAGGAAATCATCGGCCCCCTGCATCTTCAGGAAAGCGGCAACGCCACGCTCCAGGAAATCCTGCAGCTCGCCCAAACCTGCGAGGTGTGCCGGTTTGTGGGCAAGCTTGAGCGCCATCTGTACCAGTGGTTTCTGCACCACCACGTCCAGTTCCCGGCCAAGTACATCCACCAGCGCAATCTGTTCACGCCGCTCGGCTTCGTTCCTGCAGCGGCGGTAGGCCTCTGCATAGCTATCGGCATCCACGTCGTCCAGTTGCATCTCGTTGAACAGCATCTGTGCCATCTGCTCATCGAGCTGGTGGCTCAGGCGATTGAGATGCAGAGCACTCTGTATGGCCTGCATGGCCCGCTTTGGCAATAGCGCACGCATCCGCGAAACAATGCGTTCACCGTCTTCGTCTCGCTTGGAAAAGTCCCTGGGACCATACAGGTCGGTCAGGAAGAATTCGGCAGCCTTGCCGTAACGGTCACTGGCCAGCAGGTCCGCATAAGTCGTCGTCAAGCGTGCCGCTTGCCAGCGCGCCAACAGGTATCGGGGGCGGGATAAGCCACTTTGGGCAATGGCATCGTCAAGAGGTGTGGTCATGCTGTGGCAAAAAAGTGATGGGTGTAAATCGGACAGCGTGGCGCAGATACCAAGGAGCATGCCCCGTATTGGCGGGCATTTGCACCGAATCAGGGCATGGACGCAACGTTGCACCGACACAACAGTGTGGTTAAGACACCCAATTGACATTGGGAAAGACAATAAAAAACTGGCACTTAGCGCAACTCCATTCCGATAATCCACTCCAAGACGAGCTGCTGAATGCGCCAGTCGGGGCTTGAATCCCTAGCTGAGCACCGCGCCGATTATAGAGAGCTGCCAGCATGAGCAGCACTTGGGAGCAAGTAATTCGGAACTGGGTTCCCCCCGTTTTTCAGGATTCATCATTTTCACTTTAACAGGAGCACACCATGGCCAAGTCCCTCAAGAAAGCCTCTGAAGAAAAACAGTACGCCCACGTCATCCTCGAATCCGCCAACCAGATCTGGCTGGCCGGCCTGGGCGCCTTTGCCAAGGCACAAGGCGAAGGCGTGAAAGCATTCGACGGCCTGGTTGAGGCCGGCAAGCAAGTTGAAGAAAAGAGCCGCAAATCGGCTGAGGAGAAAGTCGTGGCCGTAACCAGCAAAGCAACCGAGACCTGGGACAAACTGGAACAAGTATTCCAGGACCGCGTAGCCCGTGCGCTGAACGCCCTGGGCGTACCGAGCAACAAGGATCTGGCCGACCTGAACAAGCGCATCGACGAACTGAACAAGAGCGTCAATGAACTCCTGAAAAAGCAAACCGCCAAGCCGGTCGCCGCCAAGGCCGAGACCGTGAAGCCGGCCGTTGCCAAGACCGCTGCTGCCAAGCCCGCCGCCAAACCGGCTGCCAAGGTTGCAGAAGTCAAGCCCGCCGAGAGCAAGCCGGCTCCCAAAGCCTGATCATTGCTGATCCGGTCTGCCTGAAAAACGGGGCGGTGCGTGCAACGCCCGCCCCGTTCTCATGGCGATCGCAAGTGGGGTGATGGTTGGCATGCCTGCCAATCAAGCAATTGCTCTACAATCCTCACCCTGTCCTCTGGAGTTGTCTCTCATGCCTCGCCGTCAGCCCCCTCCCGCTAAACCTTCCATTGGCATCAACCTGGCGGCCGGTGGCCCCCTGGGTGCCATCTATGAGGTGGGAGCACTGTGCGCGCTGGATGAAGCCCTGGTCGGACTGGATTTCAACGACCTTGATGTCTACGTCGGCGTCAGCGCCGGTGGTTTTATCTCGGCGGCACTGGCCAACGGCATCACGCCGACCCAGATGTACCGCATTTTCATCACCAACACCTCGCGCGACATCCCCTTCAAGCCCGATCAGTTCCTGCGCCCAGCCTACCGCGAGTATTTCCAGCGCGCGCTGGCCGTACCCGAACTCGTCTTCGATGCCTTCTGGGAATTCGTGACCAGCCCCCGTCAGGTCGGCCTGACCGGCGCCTTCATGCAACTGGCCAACGCCATCCCGACCGGGCTCTTTGACAACAGCGAGATCGATCGCTTTCTCAACCGTGTCTTCACCAGCGGTGGGCGGACCAATGATTTCCGAAAGCTGAAAAGCAAGCTGTACATCGTCGCGACCGATCTCGACACCGGACATTCGGTCAAGTTTGGCAGCAAGGGACACGACCATGTGCCGATCTCCAAGGCAGTACAGGCCTCCGCCGCCCTGCCCGGCCTGTTTCCGCCGGTCGAGATCGAAGGCGACCACTATGTGGACGGCGCGCTCAAGAAAACCCTGCACACCTCGATCAGTCTGGATGAGGACGCGCAACTGGTCATCTGCATCAACCCCATCGTACCGTTCGATGCCCGGCAGGCACCCAAGGGCCATGGCCACCCGAACAACCGTGATCGCCTGATCCGCGGCGGTCTGCCTGCCGTACTGTCGCAGACCTTCCGCTCCATCATCCACTCCCGGATGCGCGTGGGTATGCAACGCTATGCGCAAAGTTATGAAGGCGCCGACATCATCCTGTTCGAACCTAGCCATGGTGACGAGGAGATCTTCTTCTCCAATGTGTTCAGCTACTCGGACCGGGAGAATATGTGCGAGCACGCCTATCAGCACACGCGTGAAGACTTGCGACGCAGGGCGGACGAGCTGGAGCCGATACTTGCCCGGCACGGCATCGGCCTCAACCGGGAATGCCTGGAGGAAGACCGCTGGCTATCGCGGCAGGCGCATGGCCGCTACTGGCGCAAGTTTGATGGCCGGCAACCAGATACGGCCATCGACAAGCTCTATCACACGCTGGATGAGCTGGATCGTTACCTGAAGGCAGGCAACTGAGTACCTGCATTGCTCGACGACTCCATGAAAAAACCGGCATATCCGCCAGCTTTTTTCATGGAGAACCTGAACCTCAGTCCTCGAAATGCGCCTCGATGTAACTCACATAGGCCGCATGCAGAATCTGCATCTGCTCCTCCAGCTTGGCCATATCGCGCGCCTTCAAGGCCTCGATATAGGTCCTACGGGAAGGGGCATTGGTCAAACGCCCATTGCTGATACGCATGACCTCGGCGTAGTAACGAATGGCGCGCTTGAGGTTGGTCTGGATCATGTCCAACAGCAAGGGACGGTTTGCCTTGGACAACAGTACAGCGTAGTACTCGTTGAGCTTTTCCATCATCAGGCTGGCATCCGCCGCCCGCGGTGACTCCATGTCGTCGGTGAGATCGACCAGTTTGGCGATCTGCTCTTCATCCAGCAACGGCATGGCAATACGGAAAGCCAGAGCCTCCAGCGAGTTGCGAATGTCAGCAATATCCGCTGCCTCGCCCTTTTTCAGCCGCGCGACGATAGCGCCACGATAGGCAAAATACTCGACCATGCCTTCCACATGCAGGCGCTGCAGCGCTTCCCGCAGCGGAATGGGGCTTACACCATAGCGATTTGCCAGCTCTACCTGCTTAAGCGGCTCACCGGGCGCCAGCACACCGCGGAAAACATCTTCCCGAATTGCCTGGACAATCTTGTCGACCAATGTACTCATCGCGGAGGGACCGAGCCGGTTAAGGGCTCATTGCTGCTGATTGAAAGCGTTCGAGTGTAACAAACCATCTGGTATTTTTACCCCCCTAAAAGTAGGGGTTTACCCTTATTTTCAAAGTTATTTAAGGTAATGTTAATAAACTATCGTGGCGACTGCGGCAGCCGCAGAAAGTTCCATCAACTCACTTGGGCAAACTGGCTCAGCTTCAGGTAAGCTATCGCGCTCGTTCTGCCACGCCCCAGGACGAAACCCCGATTTTTCCTTGATAATCATCACCTTGCGGCAAAAAAACACAATATATGCCAACGCATAAGTAAAATTGCGTCGCAACATGCCTCGCGCATAACGCGCGGGCGCAGTATGATAAGGTCGCACTGACTATTTATTACGCTGTAGTGGCGAGCAAGCGAACTTGGGTATAAATCGGGTATCAAATCAATAGCTAAGGTGCGCCGGGGCATTCGACATATCTGCCCTGGACGCCAAACATGACAGACCGATAACACAGGGCAATCCGGCGGGAAGCAACCATGAAATTATTCGACAAGATCTTTAACCCACGCGACGTGCGTCGCAAACTGGGCATGAACCAGCAGGAGTTCTGGACCAAGATCGGTGTGACGCAAAGCGGTGGTTCGCGCTATGAAAGCGGCCGCAACATGCCCAAGCCGGTTCGCGAACTGCTACGCCTTGTGCATGTCGAGCAAGTCGACCTGTCGCGTGTGCGCAAGGAAGACTTCGAGATCATCGATTATCTCAAGGAACACCATCCAGACCTGTACAAGAGCCTGCAAAAGGCCGTGAAGCAGCGTCAGGAAAATGACGCCACGGGCGAAGAGTCTGCCAGCTAAGGCCTACCTGCCTGCCGCGTGGACAGCAAAACGCGCATCGATCGATGCGCGTTTTTCGTATGTCCAGCCCGACATACCGCCCCTACAAATCAGACGCTCAGTTTGACGGGTAAGCCGAGCCGCTCTATGCGAGCAGCAAAGCCACGCATCCAGTCTTCCGGCAGGGCGGACAGGCGTGGTGCTTCAGGTTGAGTGGAGGCTCGGGCCAGGCCGTACAGCAACACACCGGCAGGCTGTGCACCCTGCTCCATGGCCTCCTGCAAGAGTCCCAACCAGGCCAGTTGCTCAGTCTCCGTCGGCGCCTGCCCATCAATGGCGAACATGCAGGTCTGTATCCAGGTACTGCAGTTATCGGTCGCAGCCTTGAGATGGCGCTTGACCTGTGCGGGTGTCAGGGCGATCTGGTTGACCTCGCTCATGCCATCTACCGGCGCACGGTCAAACTTGAACCAGACTTCGCCATTCATTTGCTGCATCTGCGCCAGGGCATCCTGCACTGCCGACTTGTACAACTGGCTGCCATTGGTGATCAGTACCAGCTTGATCTTGCCCAGCAAGCCAAATTGCGCCAACTGACGGTGCAGTATCTGAATGACCGCGGCGAACTGCCGGCTGGATGTCGGCTCGCCATTGCCAGACAGCGCCACGTCATTCAGGCGCCGGACTTCTTCTGGCACGTTGCGCTGCATGAAATCGCCGTTGACGATATCGTCAAGCATGCTGGCGAGCTCTGCCTCAAGCACTACAAGATCCAGCACCGGCGCGTTGCCGCGCGTCAGATCCGGCACCTGGCAGTACACGCAGCGCCAATTGCAGGCATTGTTGGGGTTCAGATTGACCCCGACGGAAACACCGCCCGCACGACGCGACACCACCGGATAGATATATTTGAAGCCCAGGATATCCCGGCGGTGATCCGTAACGGCCAGCGGGATGACAGGCTTGAGCGTACTTTCAGACACTATTTCTTGCGCTTGATTGGAATGATGAGCACCGGAACCGGTGCATGCCGGACCACACCTTCCGCGACACTGCCCAGTAGCAGGTGATCGAGTCCGGTCCAGCCATGGGAGCCCATGGTGATGATATCAGCCGGCCAGCTTTTAGCATCTTCAATGATGGCGGCCGAGATCGAGCCGCCCCACATTTCGATCAAGGCGGTTTCCGCCTGTATATCGTTTTCCAGCATCAGTTGCTGCGCCGCCTCGAGCACCTTGCGCCCGCTATCGCGCAGATTGGTCTGCAATTCGCCGACATCGACGAACTCCGCCCCACCCCAGGTGAACTGGGCCAGGTCAATCACGTGGATCAGCCGGGTCTTACCGTGCTGGTCACAGCAAAAACGCGTTGCCTCGATCAAGGCCTGGCGCGAGGTATCGCTATCATCCACGGGTACGAGTATGCGCTGGTACATGGTGATTTCCTTTCTGCCTGCATGTGATCAAGGGATGCCACTATTGCCACTATAGCCTTCCGGTTGCCCCTCAGCCGCCGGGCGGCTTACACTCGGCCACATACAAGGATTGCTCTACACATGGCACGCGTCAAACTCGAACTACCGGCTCATTTCCCTTACTCCACCGCCATCGAGATCGGTATAGGCCAGATCAACTATGGCGGTCATCTCGGCAATGATTCCGCGCTGACCCTGGTACATGAAGCACGCTTGCGCTTTCTGCGATCCATGGGGCTGACTGAATTGGACATTGGCGGCTTGGGTTTGATCCAGAGCGATGCGGTCGTGGTCTACAAATCACAAGCCTTCTGGGGAGAAACCTTGCAAGCAGAGGTTGCAGCCGCGGACTTCAACAAGTACGGTTGTGACTTGTACTACCGGTTCCGGCAGCAAACTTCCGGCCGTGATGTACTGCACGCCAAGACCGGTATGGTATTTTTCGATTATGGCAGCAACAAGCCTGCCGCTATCCCCGCAGTATTCCTCGATGCGCTCAAAGCACTCGATGTACAGGAGAACCCAGCATGATGAAGCGATACACCGCCAACAGCCCCGAAGCCATGGCACGGTTACTGGTAGTGCTGATGATGAGCGACGGCAATCTGGACCCGCGTGAGATCGATAGCCTGGAGACCTTGCACATCTATGAAGCGCTGGATATCAGCCGGCAAGGCTTCATTGAAGTACTGCATGCCTATTGCAACGACCTGAGCGACGAAGCCGACGAGCTGGGACGCATCAAGCTGGTCGACCGGCAACGGATCGACGATCTGCTCGACACCGTGACCGAACCCAAGAAGCAGTTGCTGGTGGCGACGCTGGCCCTCGACATGGCCAAGGCCGACAGGGTGATTTCCGAGCCTGAACTCGCGGTCTACAGTCATATGCTGGAACGCTGGCACCTGACGCTCGACGATATCGAAGACGCCTACGCCCGCTAAGGCTCGTCGTGCTCATGCACGGCGCAGCGGTAAAACCTGTATCTGCATCGAATAAAACGCCATAGAGCGCATCAGGAGACAAGCAGATGAATGGGCTACACGCCGCCTATGCCAGCCTGGAAAGGCTGGCCTTCAATACGCTTACCCGCAAGTTTGCCGGCTTGTTCGTACTGGTGCTGATCGAGCTGGCCTTGCTGATCCCCATCTACAGCAGCGGTGACGCCGCTCTGACCGCGCTGAAGACCGCCGGCGTCAGTGGTAGCGCATTTGACGCGGTGGCGGACAAGATCAACGCCCTCATTCTTGCGGTCTGGTGGCTGGCGCTCGCCAGCGCAGCCTTCCTGGGCTTCATGGTCTGGTACTACCGGCACCTGATCGTGCTGCCTATCCAGCGCATGATTGCCTCGCTCAATGAGCTATCCGGCAATGAAGGCGATCTCTCCCGCGATTTGCCCGCCACCACTCACGACGAGATTCGTGACCTGGCCACGGCTTACAACCGCTTTCTGGGCCGGCAGCGCGAAGTGATTGCCAGCGTGCAGGGCCTGACGGTACAGATCGCGGTGGAATCTGCGAAATCACTGAAGAACATTACCGACTCCACCACCAGCACTCAGCATCAGGCCAGCTTTGCCGAGCAGGTGATGGCGGCCAGCCAGGCGGCGACGGGCAGGATAGGCGAGGTATCGACCGAAACCCAGCATATTGCAGCCACCACGGCGCAAAACCTCAACCTTGCGCGCGACAGTTACACCGAGCTGCTGGAGGTTACCGGCAAGATCAAGCAGATCAGCGATGAGATCGGCGCATTCAGCGCCGTCGTGGCGGGGCTGAACAACCGCTCGGCAAGTATCAAGCGGGTAGCCGACCTGATACGGGAGATCGCCGAGCAGACCAATCTGCTGGCGCTCAATGCCGCCATCGAGGCTGCACGCGCCGGCGAGGCCGGGCGAGGGTTCGCGGTGGTCGCCGACGAAGTCCGTAAGCTGGCCGAGAAGGTACGCGGCGCGACCGAGGACATATCGGGCAATATCGACGCCATGCTGGGCGAGGTCGCCGCCACTCACGCGCAAACGCTGGCCATCAATGAGAGCGCCGGCAGCACCCGCACCATCGTTGAGCGGGCATCCAGCCACTTCGAAACCCTGGTCAGCGACTTCGAAACCACCAGCCGCAGCCTGGCCGAGATCGCCAGCCACGTTGACGACTTTGCCCATACCAATAGCGAGATCAATCAGCGCGTCGAGCATATCCATGCCGATAGCCTGGCCATCAATGAACGCATGCAGCGCTCCGCAGCAGCCACCCGTGACCTTACCCTGGTTGCCGATACGGTGCAGGAGCTGACCGGGCGATTCGTGCTTGGCCATGGCCCGCTGGATGCGGTGATCAGCCGCACCATTGCGGTACGGGACCAGATGCAGGCACGTATCGCAGCCCTCGCCAAGGAAGGCCTGGATGTATTTGACCAGCGCTACCAGCCAGTCGCCGGAACGGACCCGCAGAAATTCCTGACCACCTATACCGAGCGTTTCGCGCGGGAATTCCAGTCCGGCTACGATGCCCTGGTCAAAGCCACGCCGGGCGGCAAGTTCAGTCTGCTGGTCGATAGCCAGGGTTATGGCCCAAGCCACAACAGCTGGTACTCCAAGCCGCCGACCGGCGACAGGGCAACCGATCTGGTCAACAGCCGCGATAAGCGCCTGTTCAATGATCCGGCAGGCCTCAGGGCTGCCCGCAACAAGCAGCGATTCCTGCTGCAGACTTATGTGCGTGACACCGGTGAGATCATGACCGAACTCGACCTGCCCATCCTGGTCAATGGTCGCCACTGGGGCGGCCTGCGGCTGGGTTTCGATGCCGCAACCCTGCTGAAGGACGGCAAGTAGGCGCTCGCCGCCCTGCTCCCGACGTTCCCTAGTGCCGCACGGCGACAATACTCCCTACAATTGCGGCATTCGCCAAGGATGCCCCATGAGTCAAACGAGTCGCTTTACCGGTACCGACAACTACATCGCCACGCCCGACCTGATGCTGGCAGTCAACGCTGCCATCACGCTGCAGCGCCCCTTGCTGATCAAGGGCGAACCCGGCACCGGCAAGACTTTGCTGGCCGAGGAGATCGCCCGTGGCCTGGGCGCCCCGCTGATCAGCTGGCACATCAAGTCCACCACCAAAGCCCAGCAAGGCCTCTACGAGTACGACGCGGTATCGCGCCTGCGTGACGGCCAGCTGGGCGACCCGCGCGTCAGCGACATCGCCAACTACATCGTCCGCGGCAAGCTCTGGGAGGCATTCGAGAGCGAGCAGCAGGCCGTGTTGCTGATCGACGAGATCGACAAGGCGGACATCGAGTTTCCGAATGACCTGCTCCGCGAGCTCGACCGCATGGCGTTCGACGTCTACGAGACCCGCCAGACCGTCAGTGCACGCCATCGTCCCATCATCGTGATCACCAGCAACAATGAGAAAGAACTCCCGGACGCCTTCCTGCGCCGCTGTTTCTTCCATTACATCCGCTTCCCGGACAAGGACACCATGCGGCAGATCGTGGACGTGCACTATCCCGACCTGCATGAAGCCCTGCTGGCGGAAGCACTGGAGCTGTTCTACGCCGTTCGCGACCTGCCCGGCCTGAAAAAGAAACCCTCGACATCGGAACTGATCGACTGGCTGAAGCTCCTGCTAGCCGATCAGGTGTCGCCCGCCGCCCTGAAAGTCAGCGAAGGCTTGCCGCCCATGGCGGGCGCGCTGTTGAAGAACGAGCAGGACATGGGCCTGATGGAGAGACTAGTGAAGATGCTCCGAGCCCGTAGCAATGCCTAGCAGGCACTGGCGGGCCTGGCTTTATGCCGGGCTTCTGGCGATATGGCTGCCTGCCAACGCAAGCAGCTACGTGGTCGGAGTAGAGGATGTGGACTACTTCCCCATCTACAGCACGGCGGGCGGTACCTACCATGGCTACGCCCGTGATCTGCTTGACCTGTTTGCCCAGCACGAAGGCATCTCGCTGAGCTACCTTCCCCTGCCGGTCAAGCGCATCGCGCTCTACAACCAGCAAGGTAAATTCGACCTGATCTACCCGGACAACCCGCGCTGGAACACGGAGGACAAGCGCGGCGTGAGCATCAGTTACTCGGCCCCTACCCTGACGTTCCAGGACGCGATACTGGTCAAGCCCGAACGGCTGGGCCAACCGTTGCGCAGCCTGGGCATGGTGCGTGGCTTCACGCCGTGGAAGTTCCAGGACGAGATCAAGTCAGGCCGGATCAAGGTGGAGTCCGCGCCCGGCCCCCGCAACCTGCTGCAGATGGCCATGCTCGGCCGTGTCGACGGCGTCAACATGGCGGTGCAAGTGAGCCGGTTTCATTTGCGCCAGATGGGCAAGGACAATGCCCTGCTATCCGATACCGCCCTCATGCCCACGCGGGATAGCCAATACTTCCTGTCCAGTGCCCGCCATCCGGAACTGATTGTCAGGTTCAACCATTTCCTGAAAACCGAACGTCAGGCCGTCGAAGCGCTGCAGCTGCGCTATGGTTTCTAGCCATGCCGGACGACAGCTTGCCGGGCCGCAAGATCATCCATGTCGACTGCGACTGTTTCTACGCCTCCATCGAGATGCGGGATGATCCTCGCCTGGTTGGCAAGCCGGTGGCTGTGGGCGGCAAACCTGAGTCACGCGGGGTGATCGCCACCTGCAACTATGAAGCCCGCAAGTACGGGATTCATTCTGCCATGGCGTCGAGCCAGGCCATGCGCCGCTGTCCAGAGCTGATCCTGCTCCCCGCCAGATTCGATGTCTATCGGGCCGCCTCGCGGCAGATACATGGCATCTACGCCGACTTCACCCCCTTGATCGAACCGCTGTCGCTCGACGAAGCCTATCTGGATGTCAGTGAGGTTAACCTTTATCGCGGCAGCGCCACCTTGATGGCACAGGCGATACGCGAGCGCATCCAGGCTGAGGTCGGCATTACCGCCTCCGCCGGCATCGCACCGAACAAGTTTGTCGCCAAGATCGCGAGTGACTGGAACAAGCCCAATGGCCAGTTCGTGGTGCGGCCTGCCGAGGTCGATGCCTTTGTCGCCGCACTCCCCGTAGGCAAACTGTTTGGCGTTGGCAAGGTCACGGCCGCGAAGCTCAATGAGTTGGGGGCACAGACCTGCGCCGACCTGCGGGAATGGCCCCTCGCCAAGCTGACCCGGCATTTCGGGCGCTTCGGTTTGCGTTTGCACGAGCTCTGCCGCGGCATCGACAAACGGCCGGTCAGCAATGACCAGCCACGCCGCTCGCTGTCAGTGGAAACGACCTATGTCCACGACCTGATGGACCTGGACAGCTGCCAACGCGAGCTGCTCCCGCTGATCGAAGACCTGTTTGCGCGTCAGAAACGCAGCGCCGAAGACATCCGTCCCCACAAGGCCTTCATCAAGATCCGCTTCGACGACTTTACCCACACCACCGCGGAGTGCAGCTACCTTCCCGACGACAGCCATGTCTGGGCGCGCCTGCTCAGCGAAGGCTGGCAACGCAAGGGCAAGCCGGTACGCCTACTGGGGGTGGGCTTTCGCTACGAAGAAGAGGAAAAGGCCATCGGCAAACAGCTGGCCCTGTTCAGCACCGAGCAGGAAGACGGCGCATGAGCGAGCGCAAGCGCAGCTTCCCGCCAGTGGTCAACGACCAGACCCGGCTACTGATACTCGGCAGCCTGCCCGGTGAAGTCTCCCTGGCCAAGGCGCAATACTATGCCTACCCGCAGAATCAGTTCTGGCGGCTGATGGGAGCCGTTCTCGACGAACCCTTGCCTGCGATGGACTACGACTCGCGGCTGCAAACCTTGCTGCAGCATGGTGTGGGGTTATGGGATGTTGTCGCCGAAGCCGAGCGTCAGGGCAGCCTGGATAGCCAGATCAAGCAGGCTGTCGGCAATGACCTGCAGGCCTTGGTTGCCAACCTGCCTCATCTGGTCACCATCGGATTCAATGGCAATACCTCGGCAAGACTGGGTACGCGCCAGCTCTCGACGCAGGCTGCCACCTACCGCTTGATTGCCTTGCCCTCAAGCAGTCCAGCCCACACCCAGGCTTTCGAGCAGAAGCTGCAGCGATGGCAGCAGCTGAAGGCTAGCCTGTCAGGCTGATTCCCTCGACCAGTCGCCTCGCCAGCGTCGGCTTCTTAAGCTGTTCCAGCCACCAGGTCAGCGCCCGCCCCTCGTGCTCCCCGTTCCAGCCCAGGTACAGAATGTTGGGTTCACGCGGGTCGGCCATCGGCTTCTCTATCAACGCGCCTTGCTCCAGCAAAGCCTGTACTCGCTGTCGCGGCAGCCAGCCTACGCCCAGGCCATCACGCTGGGCCAGTATCTTTGCCCGCATGGTCGGCACGGCCAGGACAGCCTGCCCACCCAGTACCCCGTAGGCCCGGCCTTCATTCTTGCGTGAGGAATCCGCTACGACCACCGAACGGTGCTGGGTGACCTCGGCACGCGACAACGGCCCTTCTGCCTTTGCGAGCGGATGGCGCGGCGAGATCGCGAATACCCAATCCATGACACCCAGCTCAGCCCAGCGCAGGTTGGGAATCGCCGGCGGTTCATTGGTCGCGCCGATGACAAGGTCTGCCCGGCCGTCGCGCAATGCCTCCCAGGTGCCACCCAGCACTTCGTGAGTCAGGCGCAGAGTAACGCCCGACTGCAGGGCATCGAAATCCCTGATTACCGGCAGGAAGGTCTCGAACTCAAGTATCTCATCCGTGACGATACGCAGCCGGTCTTCCCAGCCGCTGGCCACTTGCCGTACCCGCTGGGTTAGCCGTGAGACATCCACGATCAGCCTGGCGGCTTCCTGCGCCAGCAGGTGTCCGGCAGGGGTCAGTTGCAACCGGTAGCGACGACGATCAAACAGGAGCGCATCAAAGCGGGATTCCAGCTGGCGAGCCGCGTGCGAGATCGTGGAGGGTGCCTTGCCGAGCTTAGCTGCGGCGCGGGAAAGACTACCGGCCTCGCGGATGGCCTCCAGTAGCGCCAGTTCATCTTCGGACAACATGTTCGAGCCTTTCGCATGAGTTCGCCGCGAACATGGTACGGCAAAGCAGCGTCGGGCCGCCAATATGACGCCGTGGCCCAAGGCAATGATGCCAGGGCAGCACCGGATGAACTGGTGCGACGTCCAACCTGCACCGTAGCTCCCGATTACACCGTGAGCCGCATGCAAGACAAAGAGGCAACAAGATGGGACTGCTGGTCGAAGGTCAATGGCGTGATGTCTGGTACGAGACGGCCTCGAATGGAGGGCGATTCATCCGCAAGGACGCCGCCTTCCGCAACTGGGTAACGAGCGATGGCTCGCCCGGCCCCAGCGGCATCGGCGGCTTCAAGGCGGAGGCTGGCCGCTACCACCTGTATGTCAGCCTGGCCTGTCCCTGGGCACACCGCACATTGATACTGCGTGCGCTCAAAGGCCTGGAAGACATGATCTCGGTATCGGTCGTGCACTGGCTGATGCTGGACCAGGGCTGGACCTTTGCCGAAGGCCCTGGTGTGGTGGCCGACACCGTCAATCACGCTCAGGTATTGCACCAGGTCTACACCGCGGCTGAGCCGCGCTATACCGGCCGAGTCACCGTGCCCATCCTGTGGGACAAGCAGCGCGGCACCATAGTCAGCAACGAGTCGTCCGAGATCATCCGTATGCTGAACTCGGCTTTCGACAAGATTGGCGCCCTGCCCGGTGACTATTACCCGGCGCCATTGCGCAGCGAGATCGACGCCATCAACGCGCTGGTCTACGACACCGTCAACAACGGTGTGTACAAGGCCGGCTTTGCCACCACGCCCGCCGCTTACGAGGAAGCACTCAAGCCTCTGTTCAGCACCCTGGACTGGCTGGAGGAGCGCCTGTGTACCCAACGCTATCTGGCCGGCACCCAACTGACCGAAGCCGATATCCGCCTGTTTACCACCCTGGTACGGTTCGATGCGGTCTACGTTGGCCACTTCAAGTGCAATCTGCGCCGCATCGCGGACTATCCCAATCTGTCGGCCTATATGCGGGATATCTACCAACTGCCGGGCATCGCAGCCACGGTGGATATGCAGCACATCAAGCGCCACTACTACGAGAGCCATCGCAGCATCAATCCGACCGGCATCGTGCCGCTCGGCCCGCTGCTGGACTTCGAGACGGCACATGGCCGTGCGGATCTGAGCCCAGCTAACTGACCCTGTCCCTACCCTACACGACCATGCCTGTGCGCAAGGTCGTCGCTTTCCCACGCCTTTAACCTGGAGCATGACCATGCTGAAGTTCTATTTCCACCCCTCCCCCAACCCCATGAAGGTGGCCCTGCTGCTGGAAGAGCTGCAGATGCCGTTCGAACTGATCGCCGTCGATACCTTCAAGGGCGACCAGCATCTGCCGGTTTTCCGCCAGATCAACCCCAACGGCAAGGTGCCTGCGATCAGCCAGGACGGCAGCCACACCTTTGACTCGCACGCCATCCTGCTGCAGTTGGCGGAACAACAGGGGCGCTTTCTTGCGCCCGCAGCGCAGCGCGGCGAGATGCTGTCATGGCTGTTCTTCATCGCCACCGGCCTTTCTCCGTTCTCGGGCCAGGCCGTGCACTTCCTGCACCATGCGCCGGAAGCCCTGCCCTATGCACGCAACCGCTACCTCAAGGAAGTGGAGCGCCACTACGCCGTATTGAACGAGCGCCTGGCCACATCGCGCTACCTGGCGGGCGAGACCTACACCATCGCTGACATGGCGCTATGGGGTTGGGCCAATTTTGCTGGCTACATCCTGGGTGAAAAGGGTCTGAGCGACTATCCGAACGTGCAACGCCTGGTCACCGAAATCGCGGCCCGTCCAGCGGCAGTCCGCGCCGGCCAGCTCAAGGAAAAGCTGACGCTGAAAGCAGAGTTCGACGAAGAAACCCGTCGCGCCCTGTTCCCGCAAAACGCCTGATCCTGGCATTCCCCGGCAGGCCAACGTGCCAGCGGGGGGCGCCCCCCTCTCTGCCTGAAGGAGTACATCATGTCCCAAGCTGCATCGCTCGCCGGCCTGCTACGGCTCAACAATCTGGCACTGGCCGTTGGCAACCTCGATGCCATGGTTCGCTGGTACCAGGGCGTCCTGGGCTTCGCCCTGACAGAAACCGGCCGGTTCGATGCCGTTGGCGCGGACTACGCCATGCTGGACGGCGCGGGTGTACGCTTGGAGCTGGTATCTCGCCCCACGGCCAAGCCCAGGCCGGTCGATCGCACAGCCCCACCTGGCCATCTGGGCATCCTGGGCTGGAAGGCTCTGGTGCTTGAAACCGATAGCCTGGAGCCGGTCAATCAGCAATTGCGCCAGCATGGCGTGGAAGTGCTGTGGGCCGACCAGGCCATATCGGCCGATCGCCACTCCACCATGCTGCGTGATCCCGAAGGCAATCTGATCCATATCTTCGGTCCACGCCGCTGATTGCTCGCTGCTCACCAGCCAATACCGGTTAGGCGCCGCCCCCTCTAATGGGGGTGGCGCCTTGCTTTTGTACCGCCCACTATGCAACAGAACATCCTTCATCAACACGTTCGAAGATATCGCACGAATTCATTATGAAGATGGTACGGCATCGCTCCGGGCCCGGCGCATGATGACCTCACTTCAACGCAACACTCACTCAAGGAGACACATCATGCAACGCTTCGCAAACAAGACAGTTCTGGTTACTGGTGGCAGCACCGGCATCGGCTTCGCTGCCGCCAAGGCTTATGCCGCGGAAGGTGCCCGTGTCGTGATCACCGGTCGTGACACCGCCTCGCTGGACAAGGCTGCGGCCGAAATCGGCGATCAAGCCATTGCCATACGCAACGATGCCAGCAACGCAGAAGGTGCCGCCGAACTAGCCAGTGCACTCGCAGCCCGTCAGCTCAAGCTCGACGCCCTCTTCATCAATGCCGGCACCGCCAAATTCGCCGCATTGCAGGATGTGACACCGGACTTCTGGGACCAGACCTTCAACGTCAATGTGAAAGGCGCCTTCTTCCAGATCCAGGCCCTGCTGCCGCTCTACAACCGCGGTGCTTCCATCGTCCTGAACGGTTCGATCAACGCACACATCGGCATGCCCAACTCGGCGGTCTATGCCGCGAGCAAGGCAGCACTGATCTCCCTGGCCAAGACCCTGTCGGCCGAGCTGCTGCCACGCGGCGTCCGGGTCAATGTCGTCAGCCCCGGCCCGACCAGCACGCCGCTCTATGGCAAGCTGGGCATGGATGCCGCGACCCTGCAAACGGTCGCCGCCGAAATCCAGAGCCAGGTGCCGCTAGGCCGCTTCGGCACCCCCGAGGAGGTCGCCTCAACGGTGCTGCATCTGTCCGCCAGTGAATCGGCCTTTATCGTGGGTACCGAGATCATAGTCGATGGTGGGATGAGCCAGCTCTGAACCCGTCCTGACTACCACACGCAACGCCGGGCCTATCGCCCGGCGTTGTCGTTTGTGTGCTCCTCATCGCGGCGTCGGACGCGCGTTATGCGATCCAGTCGTGGCAGCCGGCATCTGATACAACCGCCTGGGTCGCTAGCGCTCCCTGATCAGGCTGGCTCAGAAACCACTCAGCATGTATTCAGCCCGACGATCCTGGACGCGCTGTCGCTGTCGGGTGGTTTCATCGTCCACCACCGCAGACTGCCACTTGCAGGCTTGACCATGAAAGATCATGGCCTGTTCCTGGGCCGATACGAACCGTTGTACGCCGATAAGTTGGAAAAGCTGTTTCAGCATGATGCGCTCCTGATGGTGACGAGAGACGCATCCATTCTAAAAAGCGGGACCTGTGCTGATTAGACGCATGAACCAGGAATCTTGATCGGCACAGAGCAGGTATTCTTGCGCCTGTGCCGATCAAGAATGCAGTTCGCTGTGCTGATACAGTACAGGCCGCTTCTGCCTATCATGTGCCACTAACCCGCCCTTGCCTGCCATGACAACGCCGATACCCCGCTACCAGCAGCTTGCCGATGATTTGTCCCAGCGCATCCGCACCGGCGTACTCCATGCCGGTGACCGCGTCCCGTCGGTGCGGCAGTTGTGTGCACTGCATGAGGTCAGCCCCGCCACGGTGACTCATGCCCTCCACATCCTGGAAGACCTTGGCCTGATCGAAGCGCGGTCCCGGCAAGGTTTCTTCGTCCGGCAGCAGGCCTTTGCGCCACCCAGCCAGTGCGCAATGCCAGGCCGACCCCAACCCATCGCGCTGGAAGGCCACCGCAAGCTGGTGATGGAGTTTGCGCAGGCCTGTGGCCAGCATGTCCTGGGCATGTCGGCCATTGACGACCGCCTGTTCCCGACCAAGGCCCTGAAAAAGTTGCTGGTGCAGCATCTGCATCGCAACGAGAACATCCTGAACGATGCGTCCTATATCGGCGATGTCGCGCTGCGGGAGCAGATTGCCCGCCGTTCGCTCCTGCTCGACTGTGACTTCCATCCGGAAGAGATTGTGGTCACCCATGGCGCGACCGAGGCACTGGATCTTTGCCTGCGCCTCCTGACCCAACCTGGCGAGGTCGTCGCGATTGCCACCCCCGGCCCTTTACGCATCCTGGAGCTGCTGGAGGGCCAACGACTGCAGGCGCTGGAAATCCCCGCCCATCCCTGCGATGGTCTATCGATAGACGCATTGGAATTTGCGTTGCGCCACCACAAGATCGCAGCCGTCATCGCCAATGTGAATTTCCCCAGTCCGACCAGCAGCCTGATGCCCGATGTCGAGAAAGCCAGGTTGGCAGAGCTGACGGCACGTCATGGTGTGCCGGTCATCGAGATCGACACCTTTGGCGATCTGGGGCACGGGCCGCGCCGCCCCAAGCCGGTCAAGACCTTCGACCGGCATGACAACATCCTCTACTGCGGCGACTTCGGCTACGTGATCAGCCCGGGATTTCGCGTCGGATACATTGCGGCGGGCCGCCACAGACTGACGCTGCAGGCCTGCCGCAAAGTCCACGGAGAACCGGTATCCGGGCTCATCCAGCAAACCCTGGCCAGCTTCATGGCCAGCGGACAATACGAGCCGCACCTGCGGCGACTCCGTACCCAGCTTGCCAGCCAGATGGCGGCCTACCGTGCTGCCGTGTTCCGTTACTTCCCCCGAGGCACACGGGTCGCCTGCGCGGCGGGCGGCATGTTGCTATGGCTGGAGTTGCCAAATGGAACGGACGTGGCCGAGCTGCAGCGACGCAGCCATTGCGCCGGCTACGTCTTCGCGCCAGGCGCGCTGTTCAGCCAGGGTGACAGCTTTGGCAACTGCCTGCGTATTAATGCCGGTCACCCACTGACGCCGGAGATCGAACAGGGCTTGCGGGTGATTGGTCAACTGGCGCATGCCGTCCAGGCCGAAACCATGCAGGCGGTTTGATATCCGCCACCCGGCTTGACTTCCGTCAACACCCTTTGGGAGCGATAGGAGTGCAATACCCCCAAGACACTTGCAAAAAAGGGGCTGCACCATGAACGTCGCACTGACCGACCTGTTTACTACCGACATCGGCATACTGAGCCTGCTGACCATCGGCTTCATCATCGGGATGGCCACCTATATCTTCCTGTTCGTACGCAAGCACGTACTGGCCGCCGAGGCGGCAGAGGCAGAACGCACTAGCAGGCAGCGCTGAGTCAGCGATCGTCGGTCTTGGTGCTGTCGTCGTCCTGCAGGATGCGGTGCGCCGGACCTTCGAGATCGTCGAACTGGCCACCTCGGGTGGCCCACCAGAACAAGAGTCCACCGCCAACGGCGACCAGTACAGAGAGCGGGACAAGCAGATAGAGACTTTCCATCGCGCTATTGTCCCGCTTTCCTGGCAGGTGCCGCCAGTCTGATCGCATTCACCACCACCAGCAGCGAGCTGGCGGCCATGCCCAGGCTGGCCAGCCAGGGCGTTACCCAGCCCGCCAGCGCCACCGGCAATGCCACCAGGTTGTAGCCCAGCGCCCACCAGAGATTCTGGCGGATGACAGCCCGGGTCTTTCGTGCGACCTGCAGCCCCTCGGCGAGTGCGGTCAATGGGCCAACCAAGACCAGATCCCCTGCCGCCTGGGCAGCCTCTGCCCCGCCACCAACGGCGACCGAGACATCAGCCGCCGCCAGCACGGGCGCATCGTTGACGCCATCGCCCACCATGATTACCCGTCGGCCCTGCGCCTGCAGAGCCTGTACATAAGCCAGCTTGTCTGCCGGCAAGGCGCCGGCACGCTGCTGCTCGATACCCAGTTGCGATGCCACCCGTGCCACCGGACCGGCGGCATCGCCGCTCAGTACATGCAGTTTCAAGCCGCGGTAGCCGGCAAGGAATGCCGCGGCCTCAGGCTTGATCGCGTCACCAAGTGCAAAGCCGGCCAGCCACGACTGCTCGCTAGCCAGCCACACCACTGTGTCCTCCTGGTGCCAGTTGGCCATGTCTACCGGTGCATCTGCCTGACAGAAGGCGCGCACGAAGTCCGGCCGACCCAGACGATAGCGACGTCCTGCGATGGTCGCCTCTACCCCGCCGCCGGGATGGTTGGCGTAGTCCGTCGCCTGCAATCCACCGCTCTCCACACCCTGGCGCAACGCATGCGCGATGGGGTGCTCGGAGGCGGCCTCCAGGGTGGCGGCAAGCTGGCGTACGGCGAATTCATCCAGACCACTCTCCGCCTGCAGTGACAGGGCTTTCAGGATCGGCCGGCCATACGTCAGCGTACCCGTCTTGTCCATGACCAAGTCCGTTGCGCCAGCCAGCGCCTCCAGCGCGTGACCGCGGGTGACCAGCAGGCCGGCCTGGGCCAGCCGTCCGGTAGCCGCCGTCAGCGCAGCCGGTGTGGCGAGCGATAGCGCGCAGGGGCAGGAAATCACCAGCACCGCCACCGTGATGGGCAAGGCATGCAGTGGATCATGCAAGTGCCACCATAACCAGCCGGCGGCGGCGACCAGCAATAGTGCGGCCACGAACCAGCCGGCCACGCGATCAGCCAGTTGCGCCAACTGCGGCTTGTCCGCCAGGGCGCGGTCGAGCAGCCGAACGATGCCCGCCAACTGTGTTTCCTGGCCAATGTGGCTGACCTTGATCAGGACGGGCGCATCGAGATTGACTGCGCCGCCGATCACTGCGTCGCCTTCGGCCTTGACCACCGGGCGCGATTCGCCCGTCAGCAACGCTTCATCGGCATGGCCGCGACCTTCCACGACCAGACCATCAGCTGGATAGTGCTCGCCGGGCTTCACCAGCAATACGTCGCCCAGTACCAATCTGGAAACCGGGGTCGGAACCGCGGCGCGATCCTGGGGCCAGCCATCCAGCCTGCTGGCGATGGCGGGAATCAGCTTGATCAGTGACTCGGCCGCTTCGCCAGCACGTCGGCGGGCCATGCCCTCCAGGTAACGCCCCCCCAGCAGTAAGAAGACAAACATGGAGACCGAGTCAAAGTACACCTCGCCTTGCCCGGTGATTGTGGCGTGGCAGCTCGCCAGGAAGGCCGCCCACACGCCGATCACCACGGGCGTATCCATGCCCACCCTGCCCCGCCGGGCATCACGCCACGCACCCTGATGGAATGGTTTGCAGGCATAGAGCACGACCGGCAGGGTCAGGACCAGGCTGGCCCATTGCATCAGGTTGAGCATGGAGGCCGATATATCGCCAACCGGTGCCAGATAGACCGGGACTGCGTACATCATGACCTGCATCATGCTGAGGCCGGCTATCCATAAACGGGAGATTGCCGCCTTGCGCTCCTTCTGCCGCAATACATCCTGCCGACCGGGATCATAGGGGTGGGCGCGATAGCCGATCGCCGCGACGGCTGCGAGTATGTCGGACAGCCGTACCTGCTGGGCATTCCAGCGCACGCGTGCACGATGATTGGTGTAGTTGACGCTGGCTTCCAGTACGCCGGGCAGACGCATGATCTGCCGCTCGTTGAGCCAGATGCAGGCGGCGCAGGTGATGCCTTCCAGGATCAGTGCGGCCTCGCGCACCTCGCCTTCCTCCTGCTTGACGAAGCTGGCCTGCACTTCAGGTGCATCGTAAAGCCGCAGTTGGGCCTGCAGCTCGTCGGGCAGCGGCTGGGCACGGTCGGCCGGTTGCTCGCGCTGCTCGTAGTAGCTGTCCAGCCCCGCCGCCACGATGGTCTCGGCCACGGCCTGGCAACCGGTGCAGCAGGTAGCGCGCTCGATTTGCCGGTAGGTGACGGGATAGCGGATCGGGTTGAGATCGCCGTCTGCGACGACTTCGCCACAGTGGAAACAGGAGACGGATTGCATAAGACCGAATTCTACCCGGCGACGGGGTGACTCCGCCTATCATTAGGGAATGCCGCACAGCGTGGCGTGCATCAATACAAACCAAAAATGCGGCGGAATACGCTGACCGGCAACTGGATCAGCGCCAGGGACAGGAAGTCTGGATGGAATTCGAACAGGTAGGGACAAACGATCTGGTGGCAGGCGACCGGACGCTCTGGAACATGTATGACGAGGCAGGCAAGCTGCTGATCCCCAAGGGCAAGATCATCGGCAATGAAACCTTGCTTGCGCGGCTCATTGCCATGGGCCTGTATGCGAACCGCGAGGAATTGCTCAAGAGCCGGGAAGAATGGCGCGCTGCCAAGGTGCGCGCCATCCAAGCCACCAACAAGCCGCCGTCCACCGTCGGTGTACTGATGGCTGCGCGTCGCAAGCTGGAAGCTATGGTCACCCAGCTCGACCGCAGCATTCACGGGCGCTGGCTCAGCGAGAAAGCCGGCGAGATGGCCGATGAGGTAATCCAGGCTTGCGATGTCGACGGCGATGTCGCCATCGCCATGATCCTGCTGCGCCAGGAAGGCAAGTACGCCGTGCGGCATATGGTTAACGTGGCCATCGTCACGGCCCTGGTCTGCCGATCGCTGGAGAAGACAAACGCGGATGCCCGCTCCATCGTGGCGGCGGCGCTGACCATGAATATCGGCATGATCGAATTCCAGGACCAGTTGAAGGAACAGACCACGCCGCTGACCGCTTCACAGCGCGCCAGGCTGGAACGCCATCCCATGGTCGGGGCCGACATGCTGCGCGAAGCTGGCGTCAATGATCCCATCTGGCTGGCCGCCGTCGAACAGCATCATGAATGCATAGACGGGAGCGGCTACCCGGGTGGTCTGTGGGAAGAACAGGTGTCACAAGGCGCCCGCATCATCGCGCTGGCAGACCTGTTCTGCGCCCGGGTGACCCCCCGTTCCTATCGCTCCGCCGTGGCCTCCAACGTCGCGCTCAAGGGCATCTTGCTGGAGCGCGGCAAATCGCTGGACCAGACCATCGCCTCGCACTTCATCAAGACACTCGGAATCTTCCCGCCGGGCATGCTGGTCCGGCTCGCCAATGGCGAGATCGGCGTGGTGACGCGAGCCGGGGGCAAAGTCAATACGCCCCAGGTCAAAAGCATACTGAGCGCAGAGGGGAACAAACTGGGCCTGGCTGTCGCGCGCGATACCGGTATCGACCAGTTCGCCATCAAGGAGACGGTCGACCCCAAGCAGCTCTCGGCCTATGTCAACATGGAAGCCATCTGGGGCAGCAGCGCCGCGTATCGCGGCTGATGCTAGCGACCCACCCTGCTGGGGCGATGCTCTGCCAGTTCGGCAGCGAGATCGTCCCAGTAGACCGGGTTGCCGAGCGGCGTTTCCGCTGACAAGGTGTTGTTGGGTAACCGGATCAACTGCCGGCCGGACAAGGACAGGCCAGACAAGGCCAGCTTCTTGTAAGCCTTGTAGCGACGATCAAACTCGCCGTTCTGCATCAGGCGCCGCAATCCATTCTCGATCCGGTTGGCGATGCGCTCCCCTTCCGGCGTCCTGGCCACGAAGAAATAACGAGGCAACGGGTAATAGAGCAGGATGTGTTTCTCGATGGCGAGATCATCATGCTGCTGGCGGGCCGTCGCCAGCTCCTCGCTGATCTCGTTCACCCCGCGGGAGAACAGATCAAACCTGCCTGCGCGCAGCATCTGGAACAGCCCGGTGTAGACCTCCCCCTCTACCACCTGCAAGCCGGCGTCGCGCAGTATCTGCACATCCACCCAGCCCCTGCCTTGACCGACGCGGAACGGGGCGAGATCCGCCAATCTGGTGACATCCTGCAATCTAGCCTGTGACTCTGACCGGATCAGAAACAGGCGGTAGCCCGTGAGCCCCTTGTCCAGTGGTATCCGAATCGGCCGCAGCTGTTTCTCCAGCTCAGGAGATGTCGTCCTGGCGATGATGTTGATCTGACCACCACTTTCCACCTCGAGCACTGCCCTGGCAGGACTCATGGCCTGGCTGCTGGCGACCAGGCTATAAGGACCATATTGGGCCGCGTTGACCTTCAACGCAGCTTCCATCAAGCCCCAATAGTATTCGTAGCGCTTGTCGGCCAGATTCTGGCCCGCCAGGTAACTGAGTTGCAGCGGTTCGGCGGCCCAGGCAGACCCGGACAGCTGCAATGAAAGCAGAAAAAGAAAGCGCAGCAACATGGGCCCGGAGTTCAGCGATACACCATTGCTATCAGCATAGCGTGAGCAGATGACAAGCACCCGTCAGACTCGGCTGGCCACATAGTCGCCACCATAGCCGGCGACACGCTCACCGGCACAATAAACGATCACTTCGATGCTCAGGCGCGCCAGGCCCTTGCGCTCGTACAGACGCAGAAACTTCTGCACCGCTTCGGCCGAGGGCGGCTCGGCAATAGCCAGGAAGGTGTCGCGTATGGGTCGGAGATAACGTGTCTCACCGCGCTGCACGACGATCTCCACGTTTGACCCCATCGTCGCCAGATCCAGCTGTCGCTGCATCTCTACCCAGCCGGCCAGAGTTGCCAGGGCGGCCACGCTGCCGCCAAAGCCGGTTCCCTTGTCGTTCACATTGGGCCCAAGCGGCACACTTAGGCCGATACGACCATCGTGCTGCAACGCCACCTCGACGCCCATGGCATCGGCCAATGGCATGCTGCTGCGGAGCAGGTTTTGCCAGTCGCGAGACATGATGGGGTTCACTCCGGGTGCTTGGGGCGATCACTTTAAGTGCAGCGCCGTATCGATGCAAACCGCGGTGCGGGCTATGTCGACCGCGTCGCAAGCGACAAACCCGTTGCGGAAAAACAAAGGGCGCACTGGAAAGTGCGCCCTGAGGACTTACTTGGACACCGTATAACGCGGTGGCAACAACAGGGCCGGCAACTCCCGCGCAACGTCACGCGCATAGTGGAAGTGGTTGATCGCCCCGGCCACACGGCCGCCCAGCACCGCGGAATGGTTGCCGCGACGACCTTCCACCAACGGTGTCTCCACCTGATGGATATCACTGCGGCGGCCACCTTCACGCGGCGTACGCGGCTCGCGTTCGGCACGCGGTTCACGGCTCTCGCGGTATTCGCGCTGCGGACGCTCACCACCGGAGCGTTGCTGCACTTCACCCGGTACGGCGGTGATTTCCAGGGGTTTGTTCGTCAGCTTGCGGATCAGGCCCAGCGACTTGTCCTCGTCGGGTCCGACCAGCGAGATCGCTATGCCGGTGGCACCAGCGCGACCGGTACGGCCGATCCGGTGCACATAGTCTTCGGCATTGGTCGGCAATTCGAAGTTGACCACGAAGGGCAACTCGCTCACATCCAGACCACGTGCGGCAACATCTGTCGCCACCAGGATGCGCAGTGTACCTTCCTTGAAGGCCGCCAGCGTTTCCAGCCGGGATTGCTGGGTACGGTCGCCATGGATGGCTTCGCAATTGAAACCGTCACGCTTGAGTTCACGCGACAGGCGCTCCGCCATCAGCTTGGTGCGGGTAAAGACAATAGCCTGCTGCATATCGTGATGGCGAATCAGGTGAGCCAGGACGCGACGCTTGTTGGCAGGCTCTGCCGCGTGCAGGTACTGGGTAACCGACTCGTTGGTGGCATTGCGCCGCGCGACTTCGATCAGCTCCGGGTTGCGCATGAAATCTTCGGACAGCTTTTTGATCTCGGGCGCGAACGTCGCCGAGAACAGCAGGGTCTGCCGATGGGCCGGCAGGAGGCTCAGGATACGACGGATATCGAGGATGAAACCCATGTCCAGCATACGGTCGGCTTCATCCAGTACCAGAATCTCGACTTGCGACAGGTCGATGGACTTGCCCTGGACATGATCCAGCAGCCGGCCGGGTGTTGCCACCACAATTTCCGAACCACGACGCAGCGACTCGGTCTGGGGCTTCATGTCGACCCCGCCGAATACGGCCGTCGCACGCAATGGCAGGTACTTGCTGTAGGTAGTGACGCTGGCGAACACCTGGTCGCATAGCTCGCGAGTCGGCGTCAGGATCAGCGCACGGACGGGATGGCGAGCCGGAGAGGCACTGGTATTGGCATAAGGCTGCAGCTTGTGCAGCATGGGCAGCGTAAAGGCCGCTGTCTTGCCGGTGCCGGTCTGGGCACCGCCCATTACATCGCGGCCGGCCAACACCACGGGAATGGCGCGCGCTTGTACCGGAGTCGGCTCGGTATAGCCGGAATCCAGAACGGCACGCAGAATCTCGGCATGCAAGCCGAGGCTGTCAAATGACATGCGGGTGAATCTCCAAGACAAAAACGGGCCAAACGCCCGTGAGGTCGCCACTATACGCGTCTCGCGCAATGATTGAAACGCCTAAGCCACGAATTCCAAAGGAAAATCCGGGTTTTAAGCAGCAGCAGCCACAGGCTCCGGTAGAATGCCACTTTTGCAAGGCCGTTAGAACCTGCTTATAGACCTGCCGGCAACACCGCGGAGCCCCCGTCACCCGGGCATTCGGCTTTGCCGTGCGCTAGCCTTCAAGTCAGACTTTCCCGGCGGCCATCCTTATTCCGTTTCTAGCCGGCCCCTTGCTTGGATCACGAGCCTGCGGACTTGCCGGCAGATTGCGCCAATACACCGATCCACTACGTCGTCGCCACTCATGTACAACATTGCCCGCCAACATTTGCTCACCGTGCGCGACCTGCTGCGCTTTGCCATCTCGCGCTTCAATGAAGCCGAGCTGTTCTTTGGCCACGGCAGCCAGACCGCCTGGGATGAAGCCGCCTACCTCGTCCTGCACAGCCTCAAGCTGCCACTCGACAAGCTGGACCCCTTTCTGGAAGCGCGGCTGCTGCCGGACGAACTCGACGCCGCACTGCAACTGATCGAGGCACGCGTCACCACCCGGAAGCCTGCCGCCTACCTGACGCATGAGGCCTGGCTGGGCGTGTACCGGTTCTATGTTGACGAGCGGGTTATCGTGCCGCGCTCTTTTATCGCCGAACTGATGCCGGACGCATTGACGCCCTGGATCGAGTACCCGGAACTGGTGCATCGCGCGCTGGACCTGTGCACCGGCTCCGGCTGCCTCGCCATCCTGCTGGCCGAACATTATCCCGACGCCGAGGTCGATGCCGTCGATCTCTCGCCCGAGGCATTGGAAGTCGCCGCCATCAACGTGGGCGATTACGGCCTGGCGGACCGGGTACAGTTGCTGGAGTCCGACCTGTTTGCGGCGGTCGAAGGCGAAACCTATGACCTGATCATCTCAAACCCGCCCTATGTCGATGCGCCTTCGGTCGCCGCCCTGCCGCAGGAATACCTGCATGAGCCGGAACTGGCGCTTGGCAGTGGCGAGGATGGCCTGGATGCCACCCGTGCCATCATCGAAAGCGCCAGCCGCTTCCTGAATCCGCATGGCGTACTGGTAGTTGAGATCGGCCACAACCGCGAAGTGCTCGAGCCCCAATATCCGGAGCTGGAATTCACTTGGCTCGATACCAGCAGCGGCGACGGCTTTGTTTTCCTGCTGACCCGCGAAATGCTGATCGAAGCAGGCTACTAGACCCGCCACAGCACGCAAAAACGCCGCCTCCCGGGCGGCGTTTTGCATGGCAAAGTGATCAGGTCAGTCAACCCTTCCCTGCCCAACCTTCCATACAGGCCTGCAGTTGCAGTGCGACGATCTGTGCATCGTCATAGATGGCCGATGCCTTCATGACCTGCAATACCGGGTCGCAGGCCCGGGCGTAGAGGTTGTACAGAATCAACTGGGGGGGCAGCGTTGCATTCAGGGCGCCTGATGCCTGCGCCTCCACAATCCACTCGCCCAGTACGTCGCTGAGCCGGAACACCCGTTCCAGATACGCCTCGTTACGCGACAGCGCGGTCACCAGGGACGAGTTGGCATGGGGCAGCGAAGGCATTCTGGCCTCCAGTACCGCCAGCATGGCCCATTGCGCCACCGCCTTGAGCTTGAGCTGCGGCAGCTCTTTGTCAGGCAACGCAGCGCACACCGCCAGTGCTTCGTCCAATACCCGGATCATGGCCGCTGCGGCCAAGTCTTCCTTGGACGGAAAATGCCGGTACAGGCTGGCCTTGGCAATGCCCGCCTCCAGCGCCACTTCATCCACGGTCATCAGTTCGAAACCCTTGCTGGCGAGCAAGGTATTCACGGCCGTCAGGATCGCGTCCTCACGGGCCAGCTGCATCTTCTGACGAAAGGTCGTCACTTCCATATCGGGTATCGCCTTGCTGTCTCGGCATCACGCCCTGCACCGGGCTGTTCCTGCTACCCATTCTAGCCGCAAGTGATGCCATTTGAAACTTGACAGTTCAATTGCGACTAACTAGTCTCACATTGATACTATTCAGTTCAAATTAAAACTACTCGGCCGCATTGCGACCCGTCATTCATAGCAAGAGCCGTCAGGGAGTAGCGCCATGGCCTGGGCATTGGTTGTCGTCGAAAGTCAGGAAGTACCGGATACGCCGCTGGCGAATGGCATTAACGAACGCATCGCCGCACTGTTTACCGGTTTCAGCCAATCCGGTGAGCGGGTCTATCGTGTCGGCAATGCGTTGGACAGCTATCGGCCGCCCCAGGATGACGGGCGCGCGCAATGCCTGTTGCGTTACGGCGCGGATGCGTTCGCCGGCTCCGGACTGGCTCGCCATCTGCGCAACGCCGGCATCAGCAGCGTCGTACTCTGCGGCAACTGTACCGACGGCACCGTTATGGCGACGGCCAGGCGCACGCTGGCGCACGGTTTCGATCTGATCATGGCCAGTGATGCGCATCTCGCAGCAGACCGCGACCTGATCCGGGCCGAGCAGATCATCGAGCACTACAACCAGATCATGGCCGACTGGATCAGCCCGGGGCGCGTCATAGAGGTATTGCCTAGTGACGAATTGCTGGCCATCCTGCGAGATGAACCTGCCCTGCCGCTAGCCATGGCGCACTAGCGCCAGCACCACCCGCCGACGTGAAAAAAGGGACCCGAAGGTCCCTTTTTCATTGACGATGCCGACCGATCAATGGCCGCTGAAATCACAGACGGTAAACAGGGAAATGCCCTGCTCCCGTACCAGTTTCGAGCCGCCCAGTTCCGGCAAGTCAACAATCGCCGCAGCTTCGAATACTTCCCCACCCAGTTTGCGGATCAGGCGTGACGCCGCAATCATGGTGCCGCCGGTTGCAACCAGGTCGTCGATCAGCAGTACGCGCTGACCCGGCCGGATCGCATCGGAATGCAGCTCGACCGTTGCGGAGCCATACTCCAGCTCATATTCCTCGGCCACGGTATGAAAAGGCAGCTTGCCTTTCTTGCGTACCGGCACAAAACCACGATTGAGTTCGTAGGCAATGACGGAACCGAGGATGAAGCCACGGGCATCCACGCCGGCCACGACATCCACCTGCATATCCATGTAGCGGTGCACAAAGCAATCCACCAGCACCCGGAAAGTCTTGGGATCTTGCAGCAGCGGCGTGATGTCGCGGAACTGCACGCCAGCCTGCGGCCAATCCGGCACGGTACGGATACGGTCACGGATATAGCTTGGGTCTATCAGCATCTTTGTGTCTCTAGAAAATGTACAGCTTGGCGGCGCTGGCTGGGCCCGGATCGGCCCAACCAGCACTGCGCAGTGGCACCAAGGGCCAGAATCAGAACAGCGCGAACTTCACGATCCACAGGATGGCGATGATCACCACGGCCGGGGACAGATCCTTGTAGCGGCCGGACAGCAGCTTCAGGCCAGCATAGCTGATGAAACCGAACGCGATGCCATCGGCGATCGAGAAGGTGAACGGCATGGCCAGCGCGGTAATCACTGCAGGCGCTGACTCGGTCAGGTCATCCCAGTTGATCTCGGCCAGGCCGCGCGCCATCAACACCGCGACATAGCACAAGGCTGGGGCGGTGGCGTAGGCAGGTACGGCACCCGCCAGCGGCGACAGGAACAAGGCCGCCAGGAACAGGATGGCGACGACCACGGCGGTCAAACCGGTGCGGCCGCCCACGGCGGTGCCGGCAGCGGACTCCACGTAGGCGGTGCAGCTCGACGTACCCAGTGCGGCGCCGGCGACGATGGCCGTCGAATCGGCCATCAGTGCGCGCTTGAGGCGCGGCAGGCGACCCTGGCTATCCAGGAGGCCGGCACGGTGCGAGACGCCGATCAGGGTCCCGGTGGTATCGAACAGGTCGACAAAGAAGAACACGAACACCACGCCCAACAAGCCCGCAGTCAGCGCGCCTTGCAGATCCATCTGCATGAAGGTCGGGGCGACACTTGGCGGCATGGCGAACACACCACTGAACTGCTGGTATCCCAACAGGATGGCAAGCACGGTAACCACCAGGATGCCGATGATCACGCCACCGGTGATCTTGCGGTATTCCAGCGCCAGGATCAGCAGGAAGCCGAAGATGGCCAGCAGTGCCTTGGGATCATGCACATTGCCCAGCGTGACGAGGGTCGCGGGGTGCCCCACCACGATGCCAGCATTCTTGAGCGCAATGATGGCAAGGAACAGGCCGACACCCGCCGAAATGGACAGCTTGAGCGAGTGCGGAATGGCGTTGACGATGGCCTCCCGTACCTTGAACAGGCTGATCACCAGGAAGATGATGCCCGACAGGAACACGGCGCCCAGTGCCACCTGCCAGCTCACGCCCATGCCCTTGACCACCGAGAAGGTGAAATAGGCATTGAGGCCCATGCCCGGTGCCAGGGCGATCGGGTAGTTGGCAACAAGGCCCATGACGGCCGAACCCAGCGCAGCGGCAATGCAGGTCGCAACAAAGACGGCTTTGAAATCCATGCCGGTTTCCGACAGGATGGCCGGATTGACAAAGATGATGTAGGCCATCGTCAGGAAGGTGGTGAAGCCGGCCAGCACCTCAGTCTTAACATCGGTGCCGTGCTCACGCAGCTTGAACAGCGTTTCGAGCATCAAATATTCCCCTGGTCAGTTGATTTGGTTATTGCAGTTTGCGGGTCGTTACAGACGTTGCTCGGGACTGCCTGCCGCATTGCAGGCAAGCACCCGACAACGTTTCTTGTCTATTGCTATCTAGGTACTGCGCAGGTGCCGGACCAATCCGTCGGACGCATCCTCGATCAGATCCAGGACACGTTCAAACCCGGCCTCCCCACCATAGTAGGGATCCGGCACATCGCCACCCTGCTGCAAGCGGCTGAAATCGAGAAACAACATGAGCTTGTGGCGCTGCGGCAAGGGACACTCCGCCCTCAGATGAGCAAGGTGGCTGCGATCCATCGCAAGTATCAGATCGAAGCGATGGTAGTCCGCCGCGGTGACCTTGCGCGCGCGCTGACGCGACAAATCATAGCCACGGCGAAGCGCATGCTGCTGCGAGCGACGGTCCGGTTGCTCGCCGGCGTGGAAATCCTGAGTGCCGCAGGAATCAATGTCCAGATCCAGTCCGGCGGCCTGCGCACGCACGCGCAGTACCCCTTCCGCCGTTGGAGAGCGGCAGATGTTCCCGGTACAGACCATCAATACGGACTTAATTTCCTTATTATTCATAACCTTACAAACAGGAATGACGCCACGAAAAAGGCGCGAAATGTACCATTTGGCGCCAAATGAATCAAACACTTACTCCAGCTGTTGCCAGGGTACTGCAATCATCTCACCACAGCCCTTGCATCACCGCCTCCAGCGATACAACAGCAGGCCACAATCCGGATAGAATTATGCCTGCGACATGGGGTGAGAGCCTATTGCATTGGCTCCCTTTGTCGATCTACTTACGGAGGAAGCATGAAGCAACACGCGCTGCTGGTCATTGCCACGCTGGGCCTGACAACGCCGGCAATGGCCATCAACAAATGTACCGATGCCTCGGGCAGCGTGACATTCTCCGACATGCCCTGCCCCAACACTCAGAAGGCAACGGCCATCAAGGTCCGCCCCAGCGGTGGCCAGGCCGCAGTCGACACCGCCCCCAAGACCGCTCCAGCACCGGCGGCTGCGCCTGCAGCACCCTCGCCAGCGGCCGCCAGCAAGCCCGCTGCGCCGGCGCCGGCAGGCGCCGCCAATACCGCAGCGCCAGCGACACCCCCGGCCAAGGGCGCTGGCGCTGCGCCCGCAGAAACGCCGCCCCCGCCCCCGCCGCCCAAACCCAAGAATGCCTACGAACGTATGCTGGATGAGGCGCAGGCTGCGGAGGCCACCAAGCAAAAGCGCATTCTGCGCGAGCGCATCGAGCAATTGGACCGTGATTACGACCGCATGGGCGACCGGATGCACAAGGAAATCGACGCACTCCGCAACAAGAAGCCTGATACCAATGTGGCCAACGGCGCCACCTGGGAGCAAAGCATCACGGCCGAGATGCAGGCTGTCACGGTCAACTACGATAACCGGATGAAATCCAATCGGGCAGAGGTCGATCGCTTGCGCGAAGAAATGAACAGTCTCAAGTAGAGCCCGTTACGTGCATGAAAAAGGCCGCCCCGAAAGGCGGCCTTTTTCATGCACGTCGAAAGTGGCTTACTTGCTGCCCAGCAGATTGCTCTTGAGGCTATCGCTGGCCGGGTTCTTGCCCAACCACACCTTCAGCAAGGCGCGTGCAAATTCATCACCGGCGATCACATCCTTGATCTGGCCGCGCATGGTGATCTGCGTGCCCTTGCCTGGCAGGAAGTCCAGGGCAATCACATCGCCCTGCTTCACTTCCTGAACCGACTGGAAGATGGTGTTCAGTTCCTTGATACGCGGCTGCAAGGCAGCGAGTTCGGCCTCGCTGCAGTTGGCTTCCAGGCCATCGATCAGGGAGTCGTGCAGCTTGTCCGTCGGCACATTGCGCAGCAGGGTCAGGGAGATACGGCGCGGCTTGGCGTCCGCGATCACTGCATCGCCATTGTTGGCCTTCTGGGCGGTGTAGAGCGCACCCACGTAGACCTTGGCCACGCCCCACTTGTAGCGAATGCCGCCACCATTGAGGCTGAGATCCTGCCCGGCCACCTTGACTGCGTCGTCCACCCGGACGCCACCGATCTCGGCCGCACCGGCGAACAGGCTACCTGCGGCCAGCATCATTACGATGGTTTTCTTCATTGTTGTCTCCGTCCTTCCTGATGTTTGCAAACTTGCCTGCCGGACGCGGCGGCAAGGTCCCCTGCTAATGGTAAAGGCCGGTGGCAATCCTGCCGACCGGCCCTCAAGCTGACACAGGCTTGCTTTACAGCGCCTGAATGATGCCAGCGGCACCCATACCGGTACCGATACACATGGTCACCATGCCGTACTTGCCTTGCTGGCCATGACGACGCATGCCGTGGACCAAGGTAGCAGTACGGATCGCACCGGTAGCACCCAGCGGGTGACCCAGGGCAATGGCGCCGCCCAGCGGGTTGACCTTGCTGGTATCCAGACCCAGATCACGGATCACGGCCAGGGCCTGTGCGGCGAAGGCTTCGTTCAACTCCATCCAGGCGATGTCATCCAGGGTCAGGCCGGCAACCTTCAACGCGGCCGGGATGGCTTCCTTGGGGCCGATGCCCATGATTTCCGGCGGCACGCCTTTGACGGCAAAGCCGACGTAGCGGGCCAGCGGCACCAAGTTGAACTGCTTGAGAATCTTCTCGGAGACGATCACCACGGCGGCAGCGCCATCGGACATCTGCGAGGAGTTACCAGCAGTGACCGAACCCTTGGCGGCGAATACCGTCTTGAGCTTGGCCAGACCTTCCAGCGTGGTACCAGCGCGCGGACCTTCGTCGGTGCCCAGCACCTTCTTGATGATCTCGACTTCACCGGTGCTCAGGTTGGGGTTACGGTAGATCGCTTCGATCGGGCTGATTTCCTGCTTGAATTCGCCGGATTCGATCGCAGCCAGGGCGCGACGATGCGATTCGACAGCGAACGCATCCTGATCATCGCGGGACACCTTCCACTGCTCGGCTACCTTCTCTGCGGTCAGACCCATGCCGTAGGCGATACCGACATTCTCATCCTTGCTGAAGATCTCGGGGTTAAGCGAAACCTTGTTGCCCATCATCGGCACCAGCGACATCGACTCGGCACCGCCGGCAATCACGACATCGGCTTCGCCGGTGCGGATGCGGTCAGCAGCGATCTGCACTGCGTTGATACCCGAGGAGCAGTAACGGTTGATGGTCAGACCACCGGTCGTGTGCGGCAGGCCAGCCAGCAGGGCCGAGATACGGGCCATGTTGAGGCCTTGCTCGGCTTCCGGGAAGGCGCAGCCGGCGATCACGTCTTCCACCAGGGCCGGGTCCAGGGTTGGCACCTGGGCCATGGCTTCACGGATGGTGTGGGCCAGCATGTCGTCCGGGCGCACGAAACGCATCATGCCGCGCGGGGCTTTGCCGACCGGCGTACGCGTAGCGGCGACGATGTAGGCTTCTTGAACTTGTTTGGTCATTTCAAAATCTCCAAATTCCTGAGGATTTCTCTGGAGAGAGGGCTGCCTGGCCAAGCCTTGGCAGCCACCCTCCCCCTTTACCGGACCGGGGATCGACCCAAAGGTCGATCCGCACCGGATTCCTGAAAGGTGAGAGGGTTCTGTTAGTTACGCAGCGGCTTGTTGTTCTGCAGCATGTAGGCGATACGTTCCTGGGTCTTCTCGTTCTTGAGCAGCGACAGGAAGCCCTTGCGCTCCAGATCGAGAATCCACTGTTCGTCCACCAGCGTACCGGCCTCGACATCGCCGCCGGTGATGATGTCGGCGATCAGCGCACCAATATGGTAGTCATGCTGGGAGATGAAGCCGCCCTCCTTCATGTTGACCAGTTGGCCCTTGATGGAAGCCGCACCAGCGCGACCAGCAACCGGGAAGCCCTTGATCTTCAGGGGAGCGCGGTAGCCGGACTCTGCCAGGGCCAGCGCTTGCTGCTTGGCCACGTACAGGAGTTCGTACTGGTTGAACACGATCACGTCCGAGTCACGGAAGAAGCCGATTTCCTTGGCTTCCTCGGCGCTCTTGGCCACGTTGGCGGTGGCGATGGACATGTAGCGGTCCTTGAGCGCGGCGAAAACGTCGCCACGGGCTTCTTGCGAGGCACGCAGGGCGAATTCCTTGGTGCCACCGGCGCCTGGCAACAGGCCCACGCCGACTTCCACCAGACCGACATAGCTCTCCAGATGCGCCACGACACGGTCCGAATGCAGACAGACTTCACAGCCGCCGCCGAACACGTAGCCGCGGGTAGCCGACACGACCGGAATCTGGCTGTAGCGCAGACGCATGGTCATGGACTGGAAGTCAGCCAGCATCTTCTCGATGGCAACCCAGTCACCCGCCATGAAAGCAGGCAGCATGGACGACAGGTCGGCACCGACCGAGAACGGCTCTTCCGGATGCCAGATCACCAGGCCCTTGAACTGGGCTTCAGCGATGTCGATCGACTTGTTGATGCCTTCGAGCACAGCCGGGCCAATGGCGTGGGCCTTGGACAGGAAGCTGACTACCAGCACGCCATCGCCATTGGTCCAGGCGCGCACGCCTTCGTTTTCGAATATGGTCTCGCCGTATACCGGTGCAGCTTCGCCGACCAGTTGAGCCGGGAACAGCTGACGCTGGTAGATGTCGAGGGTCGAACGCGGCACCAGGGCATTCTTGCTGGCGCTGTAGGAACCGGCAGCTTCGTGCACGCCGTCACGCTCGAACACCCAGGCGGGCAGCGGCGTATTGACGATGGCCTTGCCTGCGTCGATATCGGCCTTCACCCATTCTGCAACCTGCTTCCAGCCTGCGGCCTGCCAGGTCTCGAACGGGCCTTCGTTCCAGCCGAAGCCCCAGCGGATGGCCAGGTCAACGTCGCGAGCATTGTCGGCAACGGTATCGAGATGCACGGCGATGTAGTGGAACACGTCACGGAAGCAGGCCCACAGGAACTGGGCTTCCGGATTGGCGGATTCCTTGAGCTTCAGCAGACGCTTGCCCGGATCCTTGATCTTCATCAGTTCCTTGACCGCGTCGTCACCTTTCTTGTTGGCTTCGACGTACTGGCCGGCAGCAGGATCAAGCACCAGCTTGGTCTTGCCTTCACGCTTGTAGATACCGACCTTGCTCTTGGCACCCAGGGCGCCAGCTTCGATCAGCTTCTGCAGCCAGACCGGCGACTGGAACAAGGCGTGCCACGGGTCGTTCGGCAGGGTGTCCTGCATGGTCTTGACGACGTGGGCGAAAGTATCCAGACCCACCACGTCGGCGGTGCGGAAAGTCGCCGACTTCGGACGACCGAGGCGCGGGCCGGTCAGGTCGTCAACGATGTCAAAGCGGATGCCGAACTTCTCGGCATTGTGGATGGCAGCCAGCATCGAGTAGACGCCGATGCGGTTGGCCACGAAGTTCGGGGTGTCCTTGGCGCGGATGACGCCCTTGCCCAGCGTGGTGGCGAGGAAGCCTTCCAGCTGATCCAGGGTGCTGGGGTCCGAAGTCACGCACGGGATGATTTCCACCAGGTGCATGTAGCGCGGCGGATTAAAGAAGTGGATGCCGCAGAAACGGGCACGCATCGAGGCGGGGCAACCCTCGGCCAGCTTGTTGATGCTGAGACCGGAGGTGTTGGTCGCGAAAATGGTGTTGGCGCCCAGGTGCGGGGCCACCTTTTCGTACAGGCCCAGCTTCCAGTCCATGCGCTCGGCGATGGCTTCGATAACCAGGTCGCAATCCTTGAGCAGGTGCAGGTGCTCATCGTAATTGGCCGGCGTGATGAAGTCGGCGCGGCCCTTGGAGGCCAGCGGAGCCGGGTTCTGCTTCTTCAGTGCCTCGATAGCCTTAAGCGCGATGGCGCTCTTGGGGCCTTCCTTGGCCGGCAGGTCAAACAGGATGGCTTCTACATTGGCATTGGCGAGGTGGGCGGCAATCTGTGCGCCCATCACGCCGGCGCCGAGAACGGCCACCTTGCGTACGATGAATTTGGATTGGGACATGGTATTCCTCGATGGGGATGTCAATCGGGGGCTCGCAAAATTCAACCGCCATTGCGTGCTTTGGTCTTCCAGGGCCTTGCATGAAGCACCCTCCCCTCAACTGTGCGCCTAGCGGGGCGCGGGAGTGGGTGGCTCATGTCAGGCCTAAGCGTAGACCATTAATGCAAACGTTTGTTTCAGCCTAGCGCTTGCTTGGTTGATAGAGTACATCAAGCGATGGGATTTTCCCAGCCGTCTGTTTCAACGTCGGTTATGCACAACAGGTGCCAACGGGAATTTACAAGAAAAAACGGCGCGAGCCAAAGGCCCGCGCCGTTTTCAGGGTATCGCCCGAATCAGAAGCGATGGTTGTACTGCACACCCAGGATGTGCGAGTACACCTTGTATTCACCAACCAGCGTAGCGCAGCTGGAGGTGTTGTTGGTCTGGTTACAGACCGGCGCACCGTTGGCAGCCAGCTGACCACCGTTGTCGAACGCGTTGACCTTAGGCTTGCCGACTTGCACGAAGGAGTAGGCGAAATCGAACGAGCTTTCCTTCGACACGGCCCAGTTGGCGCCCAGCGAGATCCACTTGCGGTTCGAATCCGGGATCGAAGCAGTACGGTTGCTGTCATCCACCGGCGATTCGTCGTAAGCCAGACCACCGCGCAGCTTGATCGTATCGTTCAGCTGATAAGCGCCGCCGAAGGAGACCTTGGTGGTGTCGGTCCACTTTTCCGGCGTATTGGAGTCAGCCAGACCGTTGGCGAAGTCGACACGCAGTTCCTCGAAACGCGAGTGACGGGTGCGGGTGATATCGGCCATCAGCGCCAGCTTCTCATTGACTTGCTTGAAGCCCGAAATCGACAGCGATTCCGGCGTATCCACCTTCAGGGTGGCGGCGCTGTTGCTGTAGCGGGCGTTCAGGCCAGCCTGCACGATCGCCCCAGCCGCACCGAAGGGGGTGCCGGCAGCGGAGAACGATTGAGGCACGGTCCAGACGGCATCGCCCTGCAGTTCGTGCTTGATCTTGGAACGATAAGCCATACCGATACGGGTACCCGGATCGATATTGAGCATCACACCCAGGTTCCAGCCGAAGCCCCAGTCGTCACCCTTGATGTTGACCTGGCCCGAATACTTCGGATTACCGGCAACGCCGACGACGTTCAACAGGGCATTGGCGGTCGCAGCGCTGATCGCGCCGGACTGCAGCAACAGGCCTACACCACCAGTACCGAAATCGGCACCCTTGATCAGCTTGCCTTCGATGTACTGAGCGGTGATGCCACCACCGACGCTGACCATGTCAGATGCCTTGAAGGCAAACGACGGGTTCAGGGCAACGGTCTTCAGTTCGGTCTTGATAATGTTGTAGCGACCAACCCAGTCTTCATTGTATTCGGTCTTGGAGCCGAACGGCACGAACACACCAAAGCCCACGGTGGCGCGGTCATTGAGCTGATGCGAGAAGTAGGCGTGCGGCACGACGGTCGGTTCGACAAAATCACCGCCATCGCTGCCGCCGGTAGCGCGGCCCGGAATCACGGTCTGACCAGTGGCGGGGCTTTGCACGCCAACGGTATGGCTGCCCTGGTCGGTAAACTTCCCGTGTGGCAAGACGAGGTCGATCACACCCGAAAAGGTGGTGCCCTTCACATTGGTCAGACCGGCCGGGTTGTAGAAAATGGTCGAGGCATCTTCAGCTGCCGCACCGGAGGCATTTGCCGTACCTTGGGCGCTGACCGATTGCGTACCGAAGTGATAGCCCGAGGCATACGCCTGCTGGGCAAAAACGGCGCCAACCAGCAGCGCGGACATGCGGAGTGCGTGCATCCTCATTGATTTATCTCTCCATTTTTGGGGGTATTAAAAGCGTGCTCTATTTCTGACCATAATCAAGCGCTTGGCCGACGAACCCAGAATATCACAGGCTTTTAGAGTAATCAGTCGAAAACCGCCAGACCATTCTCTCTTTCCGCAGCTTGACGACATTTTTGTCACAGTGTTGCACCCCCAACACAAAAAAATCCCCGGCCAGGCCGGGGATTTTTGTCTTGCCCTACAACAGCAACGCTTTATACAGGCTCACGCAGGCTGATTTCAGTGTCGTGCTTGTCCAGCATCATGTCGAAGTCGTCGACCATGATGACTTCGCGCTTCAGACGACGAGCACGGGTCACGGCGTTGAATTCGGCGTCGGTGATCAGACCACCAGCCAGCGCCTCATCCAGACGGCCCTTGGCATTGAGCGCCTTCAGCTTGCCGTCGCGCTGGGCACGACGCAGCTTGCCTTCCGTGCTTTCCGCTTCGATATGCGCGTTCAGGGCGTGGTTCAGTACACCCACCGCATCGGTCTCGGACTGCGGAATGAACACGTCGCGAGTCAGACGGTCACGCGAGGCGCCCGGCTGCATCAGGAGGCGAGCAATCTTGGTACCGAGGCGATCGCGCGGGGTGGTGAAGTGACGACCCAGCGGAAAGATGATCCAGTTCAGCACGAAAGCCAGCGGACGGTTCGGCAGGTTGGCCAGGAAGCCGGTCATGGCTTCTTGCGCATCATGCAGCGCCTGCAGTACCGACCACTTCAGCAGCGGCAGGTCTTCTTTCGGGCTGCCATCATCCGCAAAGCGCTTCAACGCAGCGGTAGCGATGTACAGGTTGGACAGGACATCACCCAGACGAGCCGAGATCTTCTCGCGGAACTTGAGCGAGCCCCCCATGCTGAACATGGCCATGTCGGAAGCCAGCGCAAACGCGGCCGACAGACGCTCCACATCCTTGTAGTACTGGGCGATATCGCCACCGACCGGGGACGAGGCAATCTTGGAACCCGTCAGACCCAGCACGAAGCTACGGATGGCGTTGTCGAACACGAAGCCGATATGACCGGAGAAGGCCTTGTCGAATTCGGCGCCGTCATTGGCCATTGCCGCCTTCATTTCACGCAGCACGAAGGGATGGCAACGGATAGCGCCCTGACCGTAGATGATCATGGAACGGGTCAGGATGTTGGCGCCTTCCACGGTAATGCCGACCGGAATGGTCTGGTAGGCATTGCCCAGGTAGTTGCGCGGGCCAAGCACCACAGCCTTGCCACCGTGGATATCCATGGCGTCATTCAGCACCTTACGCATGCGCTCGGTGTTGTGATACTTCAGGATGGCGGAGATCACCGAAGGCTTCTCGCCGCTATCGAGACCAGCCAGCGCCAGGCGCTGGGCCGAATCCATCTGGTAGGTGTAGCCGCCGATACGGGCCAGCGCTTCATCCACACCCTCGAACTTGCCGATCGACAGGCCGAACTGCTCGCGGATACGGGCGTAGGCACCGGTCACGAAGCTGGCGAACTTGCCGGATGCGACCGACATGGCGGGCAGCGAGATGGCACGACCGACCGACAGGCACTCGACCAACATGCGCCAGCCCTGCCCTGCGTAATCCTTGCCACCGATGATCCACTCCAGCGGAATGAATACATCCTTGCCCATGGTCGGGCCGTTCATGAACACCGAACCCGGTGGGCAGTGACGGCGACCGATCTGCACGCCTTCGTGCTCGGTTGGAATCAGCGCACAGGTGATACCGATGTCTTCCTTGTCGCCCAGAATGTGTTCCGGGTCATACAGCTTGAACGCCATGCCGAGGATGGTGGCAACCGGCGCCAGCGTGATCCAGCGCTTTTCCCAGCTCAGGCGGATACCCACGACGTTCTCGTGACGCTCGCCGGTACGCGGATCGGTATAGGAACCACGCGTAACAACGCCGAAGTCAGGGATCGCGCCGGCATCGGAACCCGCATAGGGGCTGGTCAGGGCGAAACACGGAATTTCCAGGCCCTTGGCCAGACGCGGCAGGTAGTAATCCTTCTGCGCTTCGGTACCGTAATGCTGCAGCAGCTCGCCCGGTCCGAGCGAGTTCGGCACCATGACCGTCACGGCAGCGGAGCCACCACGGGTAGCAATCTTGGTCACGATACGGGCATGCGCGTAGTTGGAGAACTCCACACCACCGTACTTCTTCTTGATGATCATGCCCAGGAAGCCATTGTCCTTGATGAACTGCCACACTTCAGGCGGCAGATCCTTCAGCTCATGGGTGATCTTCCAGTCGTCGATCATGCCGCACAGCTCTTCGGTCGGACCATCGAGGAAAGCCTGTTCCTCAGCCGACAGCGTGGGCGCGGCATAAGCGTGCAGCTTGCTGTAGTCAGGCTTGCCCGAGAACAGTTCGGCATCCCACCACACCGTACCGGCATTGATGGCCTCCTGCTCGGTCTGCGACATGGCCGGCGTGATCTTCTTGAAAATGCCGAAGATGGGACCAGTGATCAGGGCGCGACGCAGCGGAGTCAGATTGAATACCAGCGCGATCACGCCAGCGCCGATCAACCAGGCGATGTGGCAGCCGTGGCCAAACACGCCGTAGGCAATGCCGGCCAGAGCCGCGACAGTCCAGGCAATCAGAGGCGCACGGAAATAACCAAGCGCCAGGATGGCCAGGACGACGATCAGTATGGTGAGTGCCATGAGATCTTCCTTAGCAGGGGTTAAGTGCCCTTTGCGGTGGCAGGCGCAGTCAAGCCAGCCACGACGAAGGGCACGAGGTAAGTGGCAATCAGGCGCGGGTCACGCGCGTTGACCACCGGGTCACTGACAAACAGCCGCAGGATGTTGTTACCTGCGAATGCATTGAAGATGGCGGAGAAGGCAAAGTTGAGCCGCCATTGCAGCTCGTTCTCGTCTATTTGCGGCAAAGCCTTGGCCGTTGCCTGCGCGTAGCGGGCAACCAGCTCTTCATAGTGGCGTGGCAGGCTTTCGCGCAGCGCCGGATGGGATTCGATAAAGGTCCGGCTGAGCAGGCGGACAAAGATCACGCCGCCGCGCTTGGGGTCATGCGCGATATCGAGCGCTGCATCCATGAAGGCTTGCATGATGGCCGTCACCGACAGCGGCACACCAGCGGCATCGGATTCGAGCTTGTCCAGGTTCTGCACCGCAAGCTTGGTCAGCGGCGTCAGACGGCGGGTGAATACCCCCTGGAACAATGCATCCTTGCTGCCAAAGTGGTAATTGACCGCCGCCAGATTGACTTCCGCCTTCTGGGTGATCATGCGCATGGAGGTCGCCTCGAAACCATGCTCGACAAACAGCACCTCAGCCGCATCCAGGATGCGCGTTGCCGTATCAAGTTGTCGTGCTTCGAGAAGATCGCTCATTTACCTTGCCGCTTGGGTGGGTGCCGTGTTGAACGGCTATGCATACCAGTAGTGGTTACAATTAGCATAGCGCATTCGATCAAACGGTTGTTTGAAACATACGTCTCATAGAGCAGAAAGTCAAGCAAGCGCTCGATTGTGCAACGGTTTGCGGGGCTGACTGATGCAGCCACGCACCACCTCTCTGCCAGTACCAATCAATCCGGCACCGACAAACAACCCGTTTAGTTAAGCAAGCGGCAAGGGCAGACCCGGCGCTGCGCTTTTCTCCACAGCAGCCCCCGTTCCACATTCTGTAGGTGACAAATCAGAAAAAATGAGATAATTCAAAGAAGAAGCGCGGTTTGTGCAACCGCTTTATCAAGATTCAACAGGCGCCTACACAAAGCAACCGCATGTTTTCCCGGCTAAATATCTCATCGCTGGCAGGCCCCATCCTCGTCCTGATGGTGCTGACGCTATTTATCCTGCCGCTACCGGCTTGGGTACTCGACCTGTTCTTCACCTTCAATATCGCGGTCGCCATCATCGTGCTGATGGTATCGATCAATACCAAGGAGCCATTGGACTTCTCGGCCTTCCCGGTCGTGCTGCTAATGACCACCTTGCTGCGGCTGGCGCTGAACGTGGCCTCCACCCGCGTGATCCTGACCGAGGGCCAGAAGGGCGAGGACGCCGCCGGCAAGGTGATCGAGGCCTTTGGTCACTTCCTGATCGGTGGCAACATCGCCGTCGGTATCGTGGTGTTCGTCATCCTGACCATCATCAACTTCGTGGTGATCACCAAGGGTGCCGGCCGTATCGCCGAAGTGAGCGCCCGCTTCACCCTGGACGCCATGCCCGGCAAGCAGATGGCCATCGATGCCGACCTCAACGCCGGCCTGATTGGCGAAGAGGATGCGCGCAGGCGTCGCAAGATCATCGCCAACGAGGCTGACTTCTTCGGCTCCATGGATGGTGCCTCCAAGTTCGTCCGCGGCGATGCCGTCGCCGGCATCCTGATCATTGTCATCAACCTCGTCGCAGGCATGATCGTCGGCATGATTTCGCACGACATGCCATTTGCCCAGGCCGGCAAGACCTACATCCTGCTGTCGATCGGCGACGGCTTGGTTGCGCAGATCCCCGGCCTGATCATCTCGACCGCCGCCGGTCTGGTTGTATCCCGTGTGGGCGATGGGCAGGATCTGTCCGAGCAGTTGCTGGGGCAGTTGTTCTCCCGCCCGACCACGCTTTACATCACTGCGGCGGTGATCGGTGTTTTCGGCCTGATCCCCAACATGCCGCACTTTGCCTTCCTGCTGATGGCCAGCGGCATGGCGGGCCTTGCGTACTTCCTGGAGCAACGCGCCAAGACCAAGGAAGCGCAGGCCCCCATACAGGAGGCCGCCGCCGTCCAGCAGGCGCAGCAGGCCCAGGAACAACAGACACAGGAAGTAGGTTGGCACGACGTCTCGGCGGTCGATCCGGTCGGGCTGGAGGTCGGTTATCGCATCATTCCGCTGGTCGATCGCAACCAGGACGGCGAACTGCTCAGGCGCATCCGCGGCATACGCAAGAAGATTGCCCAGGATCTCGGCTTCCTGGTGCCGCCCATCCATATTCGCGACAACCTTGAACTCAAGCCCAACGCCTACCGCATCCAGCTCAAGGGGGTCGATATTGGCGCGGGAGAAGCCTGGCCGGGCCAGTTCCTGGCGATCAATCCAGGCCGGGTCATGGGTCCGCTGCCAGGAACGCCGACGACCGACCCGACCTTCGGCCTGCCGGCGATCTGGATCGATGCCCATCTCAAGGAGCAGGCCCAGTCGCTCGGCTACACGGTCGTGGATGCCAGCACGGTCGTGGCTACCCATATCTCCAATTTGCTGCAAAGCCATGCACCCGAGTTGCTGGGCCGGGAAGAGGTACAGCAATTGCTGGACCATCTGGCCAAGGAATCCCCCAAGCTGGTGGAGGACATCGTACCCAAGGTGGTGCCGCTCAACGTCCTGCAGAAGGTGCTGCAGAATCTGCTGGACGAAAGCATGCATATCCGCGATATGCGCACCATCCTGGAGACTCTGGCCGAACATGTAACCAAGACGGCGGATATCGACGAACTGACCTCTGCCGTACGCGTGGCGCTCGGGCGGGCCATCGTTCACCAGTTGTTCCCGGGCGAGAACGAGCTGCAGGTCATCGCACTCGACCCAAGCCTCGAGCAGGTACTGCTGCAAGCCAGCCAGGGCCGCGGAGGCGGCCTGGAGCCCGGCCTGGCCGAGACCTTGCTGCAGCAAGCCAGCCAGTTGACCGAGCAGATGGAAAATCAGGGACTCAACAGCGTATTGATTACGCCATCGCAGTTGCGCCCCCTGCTGAGTCGGTTCCTGCGCCGCTCCATACCGCAGTTCCGGGTACTGGCGCACAGCGAGATACCGGACAGCAAGACCATACGTATTGTTGGCGTATTGGGCGGGCATGCTCCCGCCTGATCGTCAGTAGCAGGAATCAGTAGGAAAAACCGCGACATAAGCGGGCCTTGACCGGCATAACTCATCGACCAGCAAAGGACAGGATCATGGTCGTCAAGAAATTCCATGGTGCCAGCACCCGAGAGGTGCTGAAGCAGGTACGCGACGAACTGGGGCCGGATGCGCTCATCCTCTCGAATCGGCAACTGCCGGACGGGCATATTGAAATCATGGCGGTAGCCGACACGGAGGTCGCCCATCTAAGCAGCGACGGCCTCGGCGCCAAGCCGCCTGTCAAACCTGCGGAACCCCGCCTGGGTGACAGCCGACCCACGACCGCAGCGCCCATAACCCGGCCGACCGTGGTGCCGCCACGGCCACCGGCATCCGCCAACCGTGCGATACAGCGTACCTATGCCCTGCCGCCGGAGCTGGACGATGACGACGAGCCCAGTCTCGACGACATCCGCCCGTCCCTGCGCCCTGCCCCGACGATCCCCACCATGATGACGTCGGCCAAATTGGGTGGCGATGTGGTGCCGGACGACCATCCCGCAGCGAGCGGCGGCAATTTCACACCACGCTACCGCTATGAGCCCCCCGAGATGGACCTGATGGAGCCGGTACTCAGCCAGCCTCGTCAGGAGCCGACGCTGAATACCCGAGAGCTGCCTCCCCTGGCTGTCATGCCACCGGCGAACCCGGCGCCGGAGCCCGTCGCGCCAGCCCTGGCCCCTGCGCCGATCAAGGAATCCCCGCCGTCCAGCCTGGACATGGGCGAGCATGGGCGTCGCATCGAAACGATCGGGCACGAGGTGGAGGACATCTCCAGCGAGATCAAGATGCTGCGCAACCTGCTGGAAGGTCAGTTGGCGGGCCTTGCCTGGAACGAACTGAAACGGCACGCTCCAGAGCGGCTGGAAGTGCTGCGCCGCCTGCTGAGCGTGGGCTTCAGCCCGGCACTGAGCAGACAGATCGTCGAGCACATGCCTAGCGGCTACAGCACCGAGCGCGGCATGAAGTGGGCACGCACCGCCTTGCAGCACAACCTGCCGACGGTGGGGCCCGGCGCGGATATCGTCGAAGCTGGCGGGGTCTATGCCCTTGTCGGCCCGACCGGCGTGGGCAAGACCACGACCGTTGCCAAGCTGGCTGCCCGTGCCACGCTCAAGCATGGTGCCGCCAAGGTGGCGCTGATCACCACCGACGGATACCGGATCGGTGCACAAGACCAGCTGCGCATCTACGGCAAGATACTGGGTGTGCCGGTCTATGCGGTAACGGATGAAACCGACCTGGCGCAGACCCTGGCCGATCTGCGCAACCGGCACCTCGTACTGATCGACACCGTCGGCATGGGGCAGCGCGACCAGCGTGTGGTGGAGCAGATCGCCCTGCTGGCCGGCCAGACCACCCCGGTCAAGCGGCTGCTGCTGTTGAGCGCCAACGCCCAGGGCACGACCCTGGACGACGTGGTCAAGCGCTATCACGGCGAGGGGCTGTCCGGCTGCATCTTTACCAAGACCGACGAAGCGTTCTCGCTCGGGAGCGGGCTGGATGTCATCGTGCGCTACAAGCTGCCGCTCTACTACATCACTAATGGCCAGCGGGTGCCGGAAGACCTGCATGTCGCCAGCGGGCTGTACCTGGTCGACAGGGTATTCAAGACTCCGCCGGAAGCACCGGCGTACCGTCTGAAGAACGAGGAATATCCCTTGTTCCTGGGAGCCCAGCAGCCATCGCTGGACTTTTCCTGGCGTGAGGCCGCAGCCTGAGCATGGTCATGGACAGGCTCAACAATCTCGTCACCACGGTCGCCCTCGACCAGGCTTCCAGCCTGCGCAAGCTGGTGGGCGGGCCCGGCGGTCGGGCTGTCGCGCTGACCGGTGGCACCGGCACGGGGGTCACTACGCTGTCGCTGAACCTCGCCGCCGCCATCGCGGCCATGGACCAGCGCGTGCTGTTGCTGGATGAAGACGATAGTCGTCACAACGCGATCAATCGGTTGCAACTTCGGCAACGTTTCAATTTCGAACACGTAGCAGGCCGCGAAGTGCGGCTGGACGAACTGTTGCTCGCCGCCCCCGGCTTTGAGCTCATGCCGGTCAAGCTTTCCGCAACGCTGGCCAGACACCTGCCGCCGGGACGCGCCAACCAGTTGGCCGACGAATACGATTCGCTGATCGCCCGCATTGATTGGGTGTTGGTCGATGCCCGCCCCGTGGCGGACGACAATGCCCCCGGCCTGGCCCTGTCGGCCGACGAGGTGATCGTGGTGATTACGCCATCGGGCGACTCCATCACCGCGGCCTACGCCGCCATCAAGCGTCTGCATACGGAATACGGCCGCCGCGACTTTCGCCTGCTTGCCAACCGGGTCCGTACGCTGGATACCGCAATGGCGCTGTTCCAGCGCGTCAAGGAAGTGGCTAGCCGCTACCTGGACGTCAAGATGAAGCTAGTCGGCTTCGTGCCGGAAGACGAGCAACTTGCCCGTGCCGACAAGCTGGCGCAACCGGTGGCACATGTGTTTCCGCAGAGTGAGGCGAGCGTGGCATTTGCCCAACTGGCGGTGGCGATGCGTCGCTGGCCCCGAAAGACCGGGAGCGCAGACCGTGCCAACCTGCTGTATCGTGCCCTTGATGTCAGTCGCAGACTGGCCTCAATCCGCTGAAAGCCGCGGTTTACCTCATTGTCAGCCATAGCAGTGATTGCTAATCTTCGTCCGGCCCGTTGGCAAACCCGTCGACGTGGCGCATAAAGAAGTCATCCTCCCCGATACATGTCCCGCATGACCACGTCCCGCGCCATTGGTGCTTACAAACAACACGCTGCAGATTCGATCGAAGCGCGTGTCAACACGTATGCACCGCTGGTCAAGAAGCTGGCCTACCACATGGTGGCCCGCCTGCCAGCCAGCGTGGAAGTGGACGACCTGATCCAAGCAGGTCTGATTGGCCTGATGGATGCCTGCCGCAATTTTGATCCGGCGGCCGAAGTGCAGTTCGAGACCTATGCAACGCAACGCATACGCGGTGCCATGCTCGATGAATTGCGCGGTGCCGATTGGCTGCCACGGCAATTGCGACGTTCGATGCGGGATATCGAAGCGGCCATGAGCAAACTCGAGCACAAGCTGGGGCGCGCCCCCACCGAAGCCGAGATTGCCAAGTCCATGGATTTGCCACTGGCCGAGTACCAGGAGCTGCTGGCTGATTGCCGCGGTCACCAGTTGATCTATTACGACGACTACGACAGCGACGACGACGGCCGTAATGCGCTCGACAATATGGCGGCCGACCATACTGCGGACCCGATCAACGGGCTCGATGATGCCGACTTCAAGCGGGTACTGCTCGACGGCATCAAGACATTGCCCGAGCGCGAGAAGATGGTAATGGCCCTGTACTACGAGCAGGAGCTGAACCTCAAGGAAATCGGCGCCGTGCTCAACGTCTCGGAATCCCGCGTTTGCCAGCTGCACAGCCAGGCTGTGGCACGCTTGCGTACCAAACTGCATGACTGGACGCAGAAATGACCGTCCGGTCGATCAAATCTGCTATAAACGGCAGCGTACCCGCCAACAAGAAAACCCCTCATCCATATGGATAGACTGAGCCTGATCGGCATTCTCCTTGGCCTTGTCGCAATTGTCGGCGGCCAACTGCTTGAAGGCGGCAATATCAGTTCCTTGCTGCAACTGACCGCCTTCCTGATCGTCATGGGCGGCACCATCGGTGCCGTACTGCTTCAAAGCAGTACCAGCAACTTCGTGCTGGGTGTAAAGATGGTGCGCTGGGTACTGATCCCCCCCACCGCCGCGCTCGATCCCTGGGTGAAATCGTTGATCAGCTGGAGCAATACGGCCCGGCGTGGCGGCCTGCTTGCGCTGGAAACCCCGCTGATGGGCGAGAAGGATCCCTTCGTCAAACGTGCCCTGCAAATGCTGGTCGACGGTGCCGAACCAGAAGCCATCCGCCATACCATGGACCTTGAAATCGGCGCGTACGAGGAAAAGCATCGTGCTGCCGCCAAGATATGGGAATCCGCTGGCGGCTACGCGCCGACCATCGGCATTCTGGGTGCGGTGATGGGCTTGATCCACGTCATGGAAAACCTGACCGACCCTTCCAAGCTGGGTTCGGGCATCGCCGTCGCCTTTGTGGCTACCATCTACGGCGTGGGCTCCGCCAACCTGTTCTTCCTGCCTATCGGCAACAAGCTCAAGCAGATCATTGCGACCGAGGTCAAACGGCGTGAACTGTTGGCCGAGGGCCTGGTTGCCATCGCCCATGGTGAGAACCCGCGCATCATCGAAAGCAAGTTACGCGGCTTCATCGTCTAGGTAGCGCGGCGCGATGACTGCCCTGCTACGCCTGCTGTGGCGCCTCCTGGCCATCATCGATTTCCTGCTGCTCACCCTGCTCCTGCTACTGCTGTCCTGTTTACCACGACGGGCGGTAGCAGGGGTCTTCCCCCTCCTGTTCCATGCCTGGTGCCGCTGTTTTGTCCGTGCACTGGGCGTCCGGCTACGATTGCACCAGCACTATTGCGGTACGCTGCCTGAGCGCTACGTGCTGATCGCGAACCATCCCTCCTTGTTCGAGGATATCGGCATTCCCGCCCTCTTTCCGGTGCGCTCGCTCGCCAAGGCCGAGGTCGCCAACTGGTGGATATTGGGGCGGGTCGCCGTGGCGGCACGCACTCTGTTCGTCAACCGGGAGTCTTCCGCCTCTCGCAAGGCGGCTACCCAGGCGTTGATCGATGCCGCCAAGCAGGGTGACCGGCTGGCGCTCTACCCAGAGGGGGGCTGCAAGGGTCGGCGAGTAGGTAGCCGCTTCTTCAATGGCGCCTTCATTGCCAGCTTCGAGAGCGGCGTACCTTTGCTGCCGGTCTTCCTGCACTATCAGGCGCAGGAGACCTTCGAATGGGCGGAGCAGCACCTTTTGCTGAAACTCTGGCAAATCGCTTCCGCACGTAACCCCGCTGCGGACTACCATGTATTCGAGCCCATTGATCCTGCCAACTTCACCTCGGCAGAAGCCATGAAGGACCATGCTCACGGCCTCTACCTTGCCTGGCAGCGTCGCTTCCTGGACTAGGAGAACACTTTGCCCTACGCCATTGCCATTCACGGCGGTGCCGGCACGCTGCGTAAGCAGGACATCAGTCCCGAGCAGGAATCCCTGTTGCTGGCTGGCCTGAACCAGGCGCTGGATACGGGGCTCGCCTTGCTGCAGCAAGGAGGCAGCGCCCTTGATGCAGTCACCGCGGCAGTCAGCGCTCTGGAGGACAACCCGCTCTTCAATGCCGGCCGCGGAGCGGTATTCAATGCTGACGGTGATATCGAGCTTGAGGCAGCCGTCATGGAAGGCAGCCAGCGGCTGGCAGGCTCGGTAACCGGGGTGAGGCGCGCCAGAAATCCGGTGCAGCTGGCGCGACGGGTGATGGAACAAACCCCGCATGTGACATTGGGCTTTGCCGCTGCCGACGCCTTTGCCGAGCAGCAAGGCTTGCCGTTGGCGGATGCCGCTTATTTCTTTACCCAACCACGCTGGGATGCCCTGCAGTCGGAACTGTCCCGCATGGCGGCAGGTGGGTCGGACAAGGACGTATCGGAGCAGGTCAAACACGGCACGGTCGGCGCCGTCGCGCTGGATATCTGCGGCCGCATGGCGGCCGCCACCTCGACCGGTGGCCGCACCGCCAAGATGGCGGGTCGGATAGGCGATACGCCGGTAATCGGCGCGGGCACCTGGGCCGATGATCTGGTAGCGGTATCCGGCACCGGTCATGGCGAGAGTTTCATCCGCTGTGCTGCAGCCCATGAGGTCGCCAGCCGGGTGCGCTATATCGGCCAGCCCCTGGCCGATGCCTGCGACGAGATCGTCTTTGGTCAACTGGTAGAGATAGGCGGCTCTGGCGGCCTGATCGCCGTCGACTGGGAGGGCCATGTCGCGATGCCCTTCAATAGCGAGGGCATGTATCGCGCCGCAGTCAATGCCTGGGGTGAGCGCATCGTCGCCATCTATCGCTGACACAAACCCTTCCGCGAACAAGACGAAAAAGGACCCTCAGGCCCTTTTTCGCTACGCTTGCCGTTCCCGCTCACTCAGGCACGGAACAAGACCTCTTCGCGCCGACACCAGCGGGTACAGGCGAATAGCAGCCCTCCCGCTACTAGAACCGTCGAGCTCAGTACCACCGCGAGATCCGAGGGCAACAAGGTCCCCTTGACGATCTCCTTCACTGCCAGCGCGATATTGGTGATCGGCATCCAGGCCCAGCCGCTGCTGAGGCTCATGTTCGGCAGCAAGGCCAGGAGAATGGGCATGATCAGCAGGATCATCAGTTGGCTGGCGTAGCCACCGGCCTCCTTGTAGCTGCGGGCATACAGGGAGATGGCGAGCAGCAGGGCCGCGGTGATGGCATTGGCAGGCAGGATCAGCAAGCCCACCAGGGCAAACTCACGCCAGCCTATGCCGGCCAGTACCTGCGACATGGCCGCACCTGCTGCTGCGTTGCCCTTGAGCAGGCCCATGCCCCAAAAACCCATCGAGATCACGGCGACGGTACCCGCAATGATGCCGACCAGCGCGATGGCGGCAAACTTCGCCAAGACCAGCCGGCTGCGTGGCAGGGGTAGCAACAGCAGGGATTCCAGCGTGCCACGCTCCTTCTCACCAGCTCCCATATCGATGGCGGCCGCCATGCTGGCTGACAGGCCGATCATCAGCAACAGGTAGGGCAGAAAAGCGCCGATCAGTTCGCCGATGCGTTCACGCTCGTTGGCGGTGCTACGCACATCCAGCAGTATGGGTTGGCTGACAAAGCGCTGGGTATCCGCATCCAGTCCTTGCCGCGTCATGTAGGCCTGCCGCAGCTCGTCACCGTAGCCGGTGCTCAGTGCCTTCATGCGTTTCGCCACGGTATCCACCGTCACGGCGTCGTTGTAGTGCAGTTCCAGGCGCATGGCCTTGCCGGCATGCAATTGCTGCTCGAAGCCATTGGGAATGACCAGCGCAAAACGAATGCGCTCATCCTTGATGGCTTGGCGTATGTCGTCCGGTGAGCCCAGCGTGACCCGCTCCAGCCGCGGCAAAGCCGAAAGTCGCTGATTGAGTTCCGGCGCCTGCTCGCTGCCGAACACCGCGTACTTCAGCACGCGTGTCGCCTCTTGCCTGGCCTTGTAGCTTGCCAGCGTAGCGAAGCCCCCCATCAGCAGCGGCATGATCAGGGCCGGCATCAGCAGCATGAAAATCATGGTGCGCCGATCACGCACCAGCTCGGTCAGTTCTTTCCGCAATACAGTCCACATGGCCGTTATCCTTGATGTTCGAGTGCAAGCGTAGTGGCGGGTACGGGTTCATCAACCAGCGCAACCGGACGCTGCGGCATGCCCAACTGCGAGAGATAGCCCGCCGCCAGATCGCCATTCCCGGTGCTGCGCAGCGCATCCACGCTGCCTTGATGGCAGCTCACGCCCTGGTTGATAATGCAGATGCGCTGGCATAGCGCCTGCACTTCGTGCAGATGATGGGTAGAGAAAACCAGCGCCACGCCCTCTTCGCGGCATTCGCGCATGAAATCGAGCACCACCTGGGCACCCAGGATATCGAGGCCGGTCGTCGGCTCGTCCAGGATCAATACCCTGGGTTCGTGGACCACCGTGCGGGCAATGGCGGCACGCTGCTTCATGCCGGCCGACAGTGCGTCGACACGCCGGTCGGCGTAGCTTTCCATGTCGAGGCGCTGCAGCAGGCCATCGATGCGGCGCTCCAGGGCATCACCAGGCAGGCCGTATGCCTGGCCGAAGTAGCGGATGTTCTCTCGCACCGTCAGCCTGCCATACAGGCCTGTACTGCCAGACAGGAAGCCTATCCGGCCCCTCGCGGCAAGCGGGTCGGCGACCAGATCCACGCCATCCACCCGTACACCCCCCGCCGTCGGCGCGATCGCCGTCGAGAGCATGCGCAGGGTGGTGGTCTTGCCGGCGCCATTGGGGCCCAGCAAGCCCAGTACCTCACCAGGCTCGACCCGGAAGGACACATCGCGGACAGCATGAAAATAGCCGTCATGTTCGCGCGTATCACCGGTAGGCTTGTGCTTGCGCTTGGGCAAACTGAAACGTTTCTGTAACTGACTGACTTCGATCACGTCATGCTCCTCTAGATCGGGCTTGCTGGCCGATGTTGTTTTTGACTGCCGATGATTTGTCGCAACAGTCGACGTGCATCCTAGCGCCCGAGGCCCCAAGCAGGGCCTGACTTGCGACGGAACAAGGTTTTCGCTACCCGAAATACGACAATGCCGTGCCAGTGGCCTGGCGCAATGCTTGCTATTTCCACAGGTGGGCTGCCTGGCATGCACTTACGCCAACAGCATCCAAATGCTTGCCGCTATAATCGTCCGATCCTTACAAGTGCGCCGTCCATGCTGTTTTCACGCCGTCCCAAGAACGCCCCGAATTCGACCAAGCGCGATAGCACCCCGCTACCGCCACAATTTGCTGCCGTGCTACGAGAGAGCTGGTGGCTGGCAGCGGTCGTCGCCGGCATCTATCTGGTCATCATCCTCGCTAGTTACAGCGCGGCTGATCCCGGCTGGTCCCACGCCGCGACCCAGGTTGCCATCCGCAACAAGGGCGGTGCCTTCGGTGCCTGGCTGGCCGACGTGCTGCTTTACCTGTTCGGCTTTTCTGCCTGGTGGTGGGTGGTCTTCTGCCTGGCCGCCATCCTGTGGGGCTATCGGCGACTTGAAAAGGTCGAGCACAACCACAGGCTGGCCATCGTTGCCATCAGTGGCTACCTGCTGCTGATCCTCTCCAGTTGCAGCCTGGAAGCCCTCCGTCTCAACAGCTGGCATATCGACCTGCCTTACCAGCCCGGCGGCATGCTGGGTCTTGCACTCGGTGGCTGGCTGTTCCACGCACTGGGCTTCAGTGGCGCCACCCTGATCCTGCTTGCCAGCTTCGGCATCGGGGTATCGCTTTTCATGGGCGTATCCTGGCTGGACTTGATGGAGCGGCTGGGCGGCTGGATCGAAGATCATGTGCTGCGTGTGGTCAACGTCTGGCAGGCACGGCAGGATCGCAAGATCGGCGAGGAAGCCGCGATTGCCCGCGAAGCCCGCGTGACGGTCGAAAAACAGCGCTTTGAAGATGCGCCGGCCCTGCGTATCGAAGAACCGATACTCGATATCGTCCCGTCCAAGGCCATGCTCAAGGAGATCGAGCAGGAGCAGAAGGCTCAGGAAAAGGCCAAGCAAGCCGAAGCCCAGCCTTCGCTGTTTGCCGAGGAAGACCTGCCGCCCTGGGACGAACCCGTCGTTGCGGCCGGCAACCCGGCGGCACCGCCCCCCAAGGCCAAGACGGTCACCAAGAAAGCACCGGCGCTGATCAGCAACAACAACGCCGAGCTACCCAGCCTGGCACTGTTGTCAGCCCCTGCCGCCATGCAGGAAGTCGTCAGCCACGAAACCATCGAATACACCTCGCGCCTGATCGAGCGCAAGCTGGCCGAGTTCGGCGTGGAAGTGAAAGTGATCGCGGCCTATCCCGGCCCGGTCATTACCCGCTACGAGATCGAACCCGCGACCGGGGTCAAGGGCTCCCAGATCGTCAACCTGATGAAGGATCTGGCGCGCGCGCTGTCGCTTGTCAGTATCCGGGTGGTGGAAACCATCCCCGGCAAGACCTATATGGGCCTCGAGCTGCCCAACCCCAAGCGGCAGATCGTGCGCCTGTCCGAGATCCTGGGTTCGCAGGTTTACCATGACGCCGGCTCCCTGCTGACCATGGCCATGGGCAAGGATATCTCCGGCAAGCCGGTGGTGACCGATCTCGCCAAGGCGCCGCACATGCTGGTGGCCGGTACGACCGGCTCCGGTAAGTCGGTGGCTATGAACGCCATCATCCTGTCCTTCCTCTACAAGGCAACGCCAGAGGAAGTCCGCCTGATCATGGTCGACCCGAAGATGCTGGAACTCAGCGTCTACGAAGGTATCCCGCACCTGTTGGCGCCCGTGGTGACCGACATGAAGCATGCCGCCAACGCGCTCAACTGGTGCGTGGCGGAGATGGAAAAGCGCTACCGTCTGATGAGCGCCATGGGCGTGCGTAACCTCGCAGGCTACAACCAGAAGCTGAAAGAAGCCGAGAAGCGTGGCGAGAAGCTGACCAACCCGTTCAGCCTGACCCCGGACAGCCCGGAGCCGCTCGAATCCCTGCCCATGATCGTGGTCCTGATCGACGAACTGGCCGACCTGATGATGGTCGCCGGCAAGCAGATTGAGCAGTTGATCGCCCGGCTGGCACAAAAGGCCCGGGCAGCGGGTATTCATTTGATCCTGGCCACGCAGCGTCCGTCGGTGGACGTGATCACCGGTCTGATCAAGGCTAATATTCCGACCCGTTGCGCCTTCCAGGTATCGAGCAAGATCGACAGCCGGACCATTCTTGACCAGATGGGCGCCGAAAGCCTGCTAGGCCAGGGTGACGGCCTGTTCCTGCCGCCGGGTAGCGGCTATCCGCAGCGTATCCACGGCGCCTTCGTGGCGGACGAGGAAGTCCATGCCGTGGTGGAGTTCCTCAAGACCCAGGGTGAACCCAACTATATCGAGGGTATCCTCAGCGGCACGGTGGAAGGCATGGAAGCACCAGGCGGTGGTGGTGGCGAGTTCGGCCTGACCGGTGGTGGCGATGGCGAGGGCGACGATATGTACGACCAGGCCGTGAGCTTTGTGCTCAAGAGCCGCAAGGCTTCGATCTCCTCCGTCCAGCGCCAGCTGCGCATTGGCTACAACCGCGCAGCACGCCTGATCGAGCAGATGGAGCAGGCGGGCCTCGTCAGCCCAATGGAAACCAATGGCAATCGCACCGTGCTGGTACCAGCGCGCGAAGAATAGCCACGGTGCTACTGACGGACGCATGGATCCGGTTTACCCGGCGGGCAGCGACAAGCGCTGCCCCAAGCGGATCGTCTTCGCGTCACACGTATTCTCGCCGTAGAAAGCGCCCCCTGCCCTTCACGCTGCAAGTCTCGGGCTCGTCCGGTCAGCGGGTGCTCGACGCTCATTCGCTACGCAAAAACCCTGCCTTGCCTGCCGCCGTTCATCCACACGATCTGCAGATCATCCGCCCAAAACGCATTGCACTCCTCCCATACCGCTGTGCATCTTCCCGTGGTCGCGGTATCCGGCAGGCTTCCTTATTCTGCAAGCATGGCATCGAGGGGGCGCAAATGGCTCCCCCCGCAATACGGCGACATACCGGCATCTGGAGCCGGAACTGGAGATAATCATGCGAGAAGCAGACGACGAAATCCGCGGCGAAGAACGACGCGCCAGACGACAGGCTTTCAAGGAACGGGTACGCGAGACCATCCATGACGGCATTGAAAGTTCGTTCGACAATTCCCGCCGCAAGAATGACCAGAAGGAAGTCCTGCGCCAGCTGAAGGAGCTTTTGACCAAGCTGTGGTGGCAGTTCTTCGACTGGCTGGCCGTGGTGCCCTGGAAAACCCTGATCATCGTGTGCGTGCTGGTGATCATCTTCGGCAATATCCTCCGGGTCGAGGATGTTGCGGTGATGTTGATCCTCACCTCGCTGATCATCAAGGTGATTGCCACCGGCAAGCTGAAGGCGGAAGTCCGGGCAGAGGAAGCAACCGAGCGGGCGGATACGGAACAGCTGGAGCGCACGGTGCTGGAAGCCCGCATGGAGGCCTTGCAAGCCCAGATCGAGCCGCACTTCCTGTTCAACACCCTGGCCTCGGTGGATCAATTGATCCAGTCGGACCCGCCACGCGCCTCCAAGATGCAGCAGTCGCTGATCCGCTACCTGCGCTCGGCCATGCCACAGATGCGCGAAGGGGGACGACCGACACTGGGTCAGCAGGCCTCACTGTCGACGGCTTACCTGGAGATCATGCAGGTGCGCATGGATGAACGCCTGCAGCCCTCGGTCAATGTACCGGATGGTTTGAAATCGGCCGTGTTTCCGTCGATGATGCTGCAAACACTGGTGGAGAATGCCATCAAACACGGGCTGGAGCCCAAGGCGGAGGGTGGCAGGCTGGATATCGCTGCCGAGATACGTGACGGCATGCTGGAAGTCAGCGTGACCGATACCGGCATGGGCTTCGCCCCCAAGGGAAGTAGCAGCGGTGGTGGTGTCGGCCTTGCCAACATCCGTGAACGCCTCAAGGTGTTGTACAGCGGCCGTGCAGAATTGCAGATCATGATTCCCACCGAGGGCGGCACTCGTGCCACCATACGGGTACCTTATGAAGTCGCCCCCAAGCCCCAGGCGACCGAGGGCAACTGATTACCCAAGGGGCCGGCTAACCGGCCCCTTCTCATAACAAAAGGAGACAACGTGAATCGCAAGCCCGCCCCCACTGCCGTGATCGCCGACGACGAGCGCCTGATGCGCGAGCAGATCGTCAGCCGGCTCAAGGAAGCCTGGCCTGAACTGGTCATTGTCGGAGAGGCCACCAACGGGCGGGAGGCGGTTGCGATGGTGCGCAGCCAGGAGCCGGACATTGTCTTCCTCGATATTCGCATGCCCGAGATGACGGGCGTGGAGGCAGCTCGCGCGCTGGCCGACCAGTGCCATGTAGTTTTCGTGACCGCTTACGACCAGTATGCGATCGAGGCCTTTCAACAGGGCGCAGTCGACTACCTGCTCAAGCCTGCCGACCCGGAACGACTGAAATTGACGGTTGAACGGCTAAAGGCCCGCCTCGACAAGAAACCGGAAGGCATGGACGCGCTGCTCGACCAGTTGGCCCAGCGGTTGGGCGGTGGCGCAGCCGCCATCGTCGACAGCAAGCCCAAGGAATACCTGCGCTGGATACAGGTCAGTGTCGGCAACGCCATACGCATGATCCCGACCGACGATATCCTGTTCTTTCGCGCCGAGGACAAGTACACCCGCGTCCAGACTGCGAGCTTCGAGGGCCTGATACGCAAGCCGATCAAGGAGCTGGTGGACGAGATCGACCCGGAAGAGTTCTGGCAGATCCATCGCGCCATCCTGGTGAAGGTCGATGCCATTGACCAGGTCACGCGGGACTTCCGTGGCCAGCAGATCGTGCAGATGAAGGGCAATGACGAGAAGCTGGAAGTCAGCCGCAGCTTCAATCACCTGTTCAAGCATATGTAACGCACCAGCAGGCAGGCCGGTGAGATATCACCCGCTCATGTACGCAGGGCCGGCCATCCCATGATGGTCGGCCCTGTTTTCCTCCTGCTCTTGTATTATGCCGTGAGCGAGGCAGGCGGCTGGTTCAGCCTGTCGTGCCGTTCAGGGCTTGTGCGCCGCCGGTCAGTACCCGTGCCAGCTCCGCACGGGGGGTGATCGGTGCGGCGTTGGCGCCCTGCCCCATCTCTATCTTGACGCCATCCATGGACAGCGAGCGAATGTCGCCGGACAACTCGCCGCCAGCTTCGACCAGCATCTTGCCGTAGCGGATATGCCCATGCACGCGGCCGGTGGCATGCACGATCAGTTGCTCACGCACGGTCAACTCGCCATCGAAGTGTCCATGGATCTCGGCCACGTCGATGCTGACCTTACCCGAGAACGCACCCTTCTCGGCGATCCGCAACACCCTGCTGTCCATCGTGGCCTCTACCCTGCCCTCCACGACCAGCGTGTCGCAGTCGTGGATGTCCGCGCCCTTGAGCTTGACGTTGGGGCCGACGATCAGGCGTGCACCCGTCACGGTTTCGGTATCGACCGCCGCATTAGCGGCGGGGGCGTGATTGGCCGGCAGCATATTGGCCAGCGCCTTTTGCGTCTCGGCGCTGCTGGGGGTCGGTGTCGTGGCGGGCGTTGCCGTCGCAGTCGGCTTGGCCTCATTGAGGGAATTGAAACGGCTCTCGCGATCGCTGCTGCTGAGGGGAGTCCGGCTTGGGGTGCTAGGCGATTTGTTGAACATGGTTCCTCACATGAGAAGCGGTGGACGAACGGTTGCACCGGCGATGAGCCTGTTCTGAACCATTTCGACCCAACCACCTGCCGAAATAGCTCAGAACAGGCTCCAGTAACAACCCGGAACGGGAAGACCTAATACAAGGTCCGTGCCAGCATCGTTTGGTCATTGATTTGCAAGGGAAATACGCCACCGCAGCGCCGGCGCGGCGGCCGCAGCACCCACCCGCTGTCGGCCCTCAGCGACAGCACAGCCAAGCAGCAACACCAAGTCATTGATTTTTAATTCGAACCACCTGTCGGTGAAGCACGACAGGGCCAAAGAAAAACCGCCCAGCGTGGGCGGTTTTTCCATAGGCAGACCTCGTTACTTCTTTTGCGGCAGGGGAATACGCTCCGTCTCACCCGGTACCTTGGGAAAACGATCCTCCTCCCAGCGCAACTTGGCTTCCTCGATTCGCTCACGGGTCGATGCGACGAAGTTCCACCAGATAAAGCGCGGTCCATCGAGCGGCTCACCGCCCAGTACCAGCAGGCGGGTATCGGCAGTGGCCGTCAGCTTGACCGTCACACCGGGTGTCAGCACCGCCAACTGGCCCGGCTCCATCACCTCGCCGTCGATATCGATGGCGCCGCGAGCGAGGTAGACGCCGCGCTCGAGGTGCTCGGCAGGGATCTCGAAGCTCGCGCCGGCCGCCAGCTCGCCGGCGACATACAGGGTGTCGCCATAGGTGTGTACCGGGGAGGTATGGCCATAGGCACTGCCCAGAATCACCCGCAGACTCAGGCCGGGCGCCTCGATCAGCGGCAAGGTGCTGGCTGGGTGGTGCCAGAAAACGGGCTCGGTGTCCTCGTGGTCCAGCGGCAAGGCAAACCAGGTCTGGATGCCGTGCAGTGTCTGGCCATGAGCACGCGCTTCGTCCGGCGTGCGTTCGGAATGCACCACACCGGAACCCGCGGTCATCCAGTTCACATCACCCGGGCGTATCACCTGTACATAGCCCAGGCTGTCCCGATGCGTGATTTCGCCCTCGTACAGATAGGTCACGGTGGCGAGGCCGATATGCGGATGGGGCCTGACGTCCATGCCTTCGCCGGGCGCCTGTTCGGACGGTCCCATATGGTCGAAGAAGATGAACGGGCCAACCGCCTGCTTGGGCAAGCTAGGCAGCAGACGTTTGACCGAGAAGCCGCCGAGATCACGCTCATGCGGTTTGAGCAGATGCTGAATGCTGGGCATGCGGGTATCTCCAAATATCGGGTTAGTAGGCTCACAGGCTTGGCAGGTGACAGCCTCGGGTTCATGCGGGGCACGACGGCCTGCCAGCAAGAGGAAGCCGGATCGCCACAAGGCTGGCGGATTTCCGGCTTCCCTGCTTCCCCCATGCGAGGGATTGCCCGAAAAAGCGGGTAATGCTAGTTCCTGCGCTCAGGACCTAGATCTTGCCATTGCGAAAATCTTCCACGGCCTGCAAGACCTCTTCGCGAGTGTTCATCACGAACGGCCCCCACTGAGCGATCTCTTCATGCAGCGGCTTGCCGGCTATCAGCAAGGCCTTGACAGGTGCATCGCCGGCCGCGATACGGGCGCCATCGTTGGCCGGGCGGGTTTCCAGCACGCCCATCTGGCGCGTCTTGACTGCCTGACCACGACCACCTACCAGCGCGGTGCCCTCGTAGACATAGACAAAGGCATTGTAGCCAGCGGGCAGATCCTGCTCGAACGTGGCACCGGCGGGCAGATGTACGTCGAGATACAGCGGTTCGGTATCCGGCCGCTCGACGGCACCGGTGACGCCTTGCGCCTGGCCGGCAATCACCTTCACCGTCACACCATCCTCGCGGCTGACAACCGGAATGTCGGCGGCCGGGATGTCGCGATAGCTCGGGTCCATCAGCTTGTTCTTGCCGGGCAGGTTGACCCAGAGCTGGAAGCCTTGCATCAGGCCATCCTCCTGCTCGGGCAACTCGCTATGCACGAGGCCGCGGGCAGCCGTCATCCACTGCACGCCTCCCGGGCCAAGCAAGCCCTCGTTACCGGCATTGTCCCGGTGCCGCATGCGACCTGCCAGCATATAGGTGACCGTCTCGAAGCCACGATGCGGATGGTCGGGAAAGCCCGCCAGATAGTCGCTCGGGTCATCGCTATGGAAGTAGTCCAGCATCAGGAAGGGGTCGAGACGACGCTGCAGGTCCTGGGTCAGTACCCGCAGCAGCTTGACACCGGCACCATCCGAGGTGGGCATGCCGTTGACCAGACGTTCGACTTCACGGGGTTGTTGCAGCACGGTGTTCATTGTCGCCATCCTTTCCAAAACGTTTGATCAGCTCATCTGATCCTTGGATGGCATTCTGCGCCTATGCAGAGGTGCCAGATAGCGAAATACCTTGCTCTTATCGTTCTGAAATTCTGAATATGTTTTCAGCCACACCGACTGCAAGGTGCAATCAATGTGGCTGAAAAGAAGGGACACTAGGCGGGTGCCAAGGCGCCGTGGCTGGTCTTGTCGACCTGATCGGCCGACTGCAGCAAGGACTGCACGGCTCTCTCGAACAGTGGCGCAACCTCGATAAAGCGGGCACGGCCATTGGTTAGCAAGCGTAGGAATAACCGAACGCTGACGATCGCTGGCTTGTGGTCACCATCAATGCTGAGCACCAGGCTCGATTCATTGGGGCTGATCCAATTCAGGCGAGCGCGGCTGGGCTTGCCATCAAGATTGATTTCTACCGATACCCCGCTGCGCAGACGCTCCAGTACCTCGCCTTCCGGCTGCAATTCGCTACCTGGCGCTTCATTACCACGCGCGCCCGCGGCTTCCAGATGATTTTTCTCTGGTGCTGTACCTTCAGACGGGCCGAGTACCCGATCGAGCAGGTTGAGCTCGACTTCCAGCTCCTTGATCGTATCGTTGAGTACTTGCCTGTTGAGCGGCCCACGATTGATTTTCGGGGTCACAGAAGTCTCCATATCAGCCGATGGGATAGGTTTGAAGCGTTCACGCATCAAGGCAAGCGGTGGAATCTGGAAGGCCGTGTTACCGGCACGCAGGGCATGGGTATGTGCCTCGATCAACCAGGTATGGAGCGCTTGCTGCTGGATGGCGTCCCAACCGATCAGGTCAAACCCCTCGCGCAAGGTGCGCAACATGGTCGGGATCTGTACCAGCAACTGATCGCGGTCCTGCTTGGTGATCTTGGGGGCAATGCTCCAGATCAGGTCGGGAATCAGCATACGGTAACGCTCCGCACGCGGCGCATCATCCCGCGCAGCCCGCTCGATCGCATGGGCCCAGCCATTGAGCAGGAAATCCTGCAGGAACGGGTCCAGCGTCAGGCCTTCCAGTGCCTCCGCAATCATGGCGGTCGTACGGGCAAACTGCAGGGTACGGTTCTCGGCCTTCTCCAGCACCTGGACCGCACGCTCGACCTTTTCGTCGGCAGCACGCAGCTGGCGGGCAATGAAGGTATCGAACTCATCGAGCATGCGCGAGAACAGGCCGACATTCTCATGCTCGTCGCTCAGCAGACGCTCGATGATCTGCCGGATTTCGGCAATCATCGCCTCGGTATTGGCGCCCGCCTTCTCCAGCCCGACCGAGATCGAGCCGATACGGTTGACCAGCACCCTAGCCGGATGGTGTTTCTGAGTAAAGAGTGCCGGGTCCAGCAAGGCCACCTTGAGCACCAGGAACTGTAGCCGCCCCAGCTGTGCCCGCACTTCGGCAGGGACCTGGTCATCACGCAGGATGAACTCGAACAGCATGGCGACGATATCGATCGTCATCTGCTCGTTCACGCCTGGCGCCATCTCGGTCAGGGCGGTGTGCTGCTCGAGGATCAGGTTGCGGACCTGTCCCTCGTCGTCATACATGGCATCCACGGCAGGCGTATGTTCACGCTGCATATTGGAAACGGAGGTGGTCAGCACGCGCCGCGCCATGGTGTCGCCACCCAGGGGGGTTGTCGGCATACCGGGTGCGCTACCGGTACTGAAGAACTTGCGCATGGCACTGCCAACCACCTCGGTCCCCGCCAGCCAGCCAGCTTTGGCAATCTCCGCCAACCCGCGAGCACGGGGCGTCTGCGGAGCCTGTTGACCGTGGCCATCTTGCGCATAGGACTCCGCCCCCCCCTCGTAAGCATCCGGTGCAACACTCCCTGTCTGGCCAGGAAAACCGCTCGCCGGCCCCTGCTCGCTCAGCAAGGGGTCAGGTCGCCCACGCACCAGTTGCATCAGGCGATCTATCCGGCCCGGCTGCGCCGGAGCGGCCGGCGCTGCTTGTGGGCCAAACCGTGCATGGCCACCCATGGGCGCCGGTGCGCCTTGCGGCAGGCGCCCACCACCGATACTGGATGGGCCACGCTCGGCGGCCAGATAGGCAGCATCCGCCTCGTCCTCAAGCTCATCGGCTTCTTCGTAGCCGCTCTGCCCGCTACGCGGGGGCGGTACATCCTGATTCACCCGCGGCTTGAGCTGCACGGCGATGCCATGGTCCGCCAGCAGCTCATTCAGACGCTGGTAGATGCCGGAGACCCGGGTCACAAGGCTCTCGGTCAGCTCCTCGATCAGGGTGTCGGTCAGCTCGGGTTCCAGCTCCAGCTGCTCGACGGCGCTGACGATGGAGCGAGAGAACAGATAGGGGCGGAAGGGATTCTCGCGCTCCTTGATGTTTTCCTGATCGAACAGCAGCGCCACGCGGATATTCAAGTCTCGCAGCTGCTCATCCGACGCATTTCGGTAGCGCTCGGTCAACTGATCCATGCGCAATTCGCCCTCGAAGGCCGACGAATCGACCAGGGAGAGGCTGGCGGTACCGAATGAACTGGGGAAGGTAGGGCGGAAGGTGCTGTAGGCCGTGCGAAAACCACGGTTCAACAGGTTTTCCATGCTACTGGCAGCATGCTGGATCACACCGACAGCCCGGTTCATCAGGACGGTGCGGGCCTCGAAAAAACGGCGTTGATCACGCGACGATTGCGCGTGGTCAGCGAGGTCATACAAGCGTTGTACGCTGATCGGAACAAGTTCGTTCAGCGCTACGGAAAACGCACGCAGGAACTCGACCCGGGTGGAGGTCAAGAGATCGTTGCGGTCCATACTTAGCAATCCCCCATACGGAATTAGTTTGTTTTGGTATTTTTTTGTTTGCGATATCGCACGGATTGCTGCAGCCCGTAGTTTAGCGACTCTTTGGGACTCTTGCTGAGCGCAAACACCGCGTAAGCATTTGTTTTAACATTGTTTTTCATGACAAATAAATAATAAATTCATTTGGAATAGACTTCTTACGTCATAGCAAAGACCTGGGCTATGGCCAAATGGGATCTGCCCTGCGTGATAGAATCGGCCGCTATCTTTCCGGCACCTGCCATGAATCTGCTCGCCCTCGATACCTCCACCGAATACCTCTCGCTGGCTCTCTGCTACAAGGGTGAAACACTCGCCCGCGAGTGGCATGCCCAGCAGCGCCACGCCGAACTGACCCTGCCCATGGTGCAGAGCCTGGCGGCCGACATGGGCGCGAGCCTCAGCGAGCTGGATGGCATAGCCCTTGCGATCGGCCCGGGTTCGTTCACCGGCCTACGGATCGGCTGTGGCATTGCGCAGGGGCTGGCCTTCGGCCTGGGCATCCCCACGGTAGGCATCAATACGCTGGCCGCCCTGGCTGCGGACTGTGATGCGGAGCAGGTGCTGACGGTACTGGATGCCCGGATGGGCGAGCTGTATCTCGCCGCCTATGTGCAAGAAGCGGGAAGCTGGAAGGAAGTGGTTGCCACCACGGTCTGTGGGCCTGCGGCCCTACCCGATCTGCCGACGGGTGTCTGGCACGGCGTGGGCAGTGGATTTGCGGTACAGGGTGAAGCACTGCAGGCGAAGTATGGCGCCCAACTGGCAGCCAGCGAGTCTGCGCGCTTTCCGCATGCGCGTGGCGTGCTCAGGCTCGCCACGCATGAGTTTCTGTCGGGCCGTGCCTTGCCGGCCGATCAACTGCAGTTGCTGTATATAAGAGACAAGGTGGCGCTCAAGACCAGTGAGCGCCAGAAGGCCTGAGCATCGCTCAGGCTGGTAATTCAACCAGTTCGACCACCTCATTGGCCTCGACCATGTGCAGGTCGATCCGGGAGGCGAGATCAAAGCAGTAGAATTCCCGCACGGCGTCGAACTGGCTCACCCCCAGGGATTCAAAGGTGGGTTCCAGCGATTTCAGTACCCCGCGGGCACGCTCCGCCGCAGCAGGATCATTCTGGCTCACGAAGTTGCGACCATCGAGCACGAAGCCTGCATCGACCATGGCACGCTCAACCAGCACCCATAGCATGCGGCATACGTCGTATGGCAAGGTAAGGTAATCGAGATTGACCACGATGGCGGTACGCGACGAGCTGGTAGACATGGCAGAGAGCGTGCACTCAGAATTGTTGTGCCGTGAATTATGGATACCAAGTGCTATGCCAGGCGCTTATTTTCCATTAACACATTGTTATTTTTTTACAAAGTAAACGTGACCTTACCGCTCAAGCCTCAAATCCGACCGCTTATCGAAGCCGACCTGCCGGCCATGGCCGCCATTGAGGCGCAGCTCCAGGCCTTTCCCTGGACGGCTTTGCAGTTCATCGAATCCTATGCGGACGGACACCGGGGCTGGGTGGCGGATCACGGCGGCGAGATCGTCGGTTTTGCCGTGACCAGCCAGGTACTGGACGAATTGTCGCTCCTAACCCTGGGTGTGCGGCAGGACTGGCAACGCCAGGGCATTGCCCGGCAGCTGATCAACCATCTTGTCGATACCGCCAGCGAAGTCGGTGCCACAGTGCTGATGCTGGAAGTACGCAAGGGTAACGCCCCTGCCCGCTCGCTCTACCGCCGGCTGGGCTTTGTGGAGACGGGCCTGCGCAAAGGTTATTACCGTGCCGAGGAAGGCCGTGAGGATGCGATACTGATGGCGCTGATCCTGGACGAAGGTGGACGATGACGATGGGCCGACGCGAACTGATACTGGACGAACTGGGCCTGCAACCCCAGTGGGTACGGCGCGAGGTCCTGGCGCAGATCGCGGCCGAGCCTGTCGCACAGGCCGAGGTCGTCAACGCCGTACCGTCGGCACCGCCGGTAGAGGCCGCCTTGCCCGCCCGTGCCGAGCCGGCTATCGAGACTGCACCGGCCCGTGCACACACGCCGCAGATCGAGGTCGACACTCCGCCTACCCGGACTACACCTGGCCAGGCAGTGCTTGCCCAGACCGCCGCACCGGCCCGTCCTCGTGCCGCGGAGGCCGATGTCGCGGCGAACGACCCGACGCTGGCCCGCCGCGCTGCCGATATTGCCCAGATGGATTGGGAAACCCTGCAGGCCAGCGTGGCCAGTTGCACCGCGTGCAGCTTGTGCAAATCGCGCAATCGCACCGTATTTGGGGTTGGCAATGCCGAGGCCGACTGGCTGGTCGTGGGGGAAGCGCCTGGCGCCGATGAGGACCGTCAGGGTGAGCCCTTTGTGGGGCAAGCCGGCAACTTGCTGGACAGCATGCTGGCATCGGTAGACAGATCGCGCAGCGAGAACGTCTACATCCTCAACACCTTGAAATGTCGCCCGCCACAGAACCGTAATCCGACACCGGAAGAACTGTCCCTGTGCGCGCCCTACCTGCATCGACAAGTCGAGCTGATCAAGCCCAAGGTGGTGTTCGCCGTCGGCCGCTTTGCGGTACAGAGTCTGCTGGGTCGTGAAGCCAGTATCGCCAGCCTTCGTGGCCGCTTGCATGATTATCGCGGCCTGCCGGTGGTGGTGAGCTATCACCCCGCCTATCTGCTGCGCAATATGCCGGACAAGCTGAAAGCCTGGCAGGACCTGCTGCTGACCCGCAACACCCTGGCTGCACGGCAACAACAAACCGACGCCTGAGCAAGGCCCTTCATTGCTGCGACCGGGTCAGGGATGAAGCAGGCCCGGCTGCAGATCATAGCCATGCTGTGCGAGCCATTCGCCGTCGTGGGCATCGGCCAGCCACAGGTGTGCGGCAAGTAGTCCGGCGTGCATGCGTGGGGCAAAGCCCGGCGGGTAAACCGGTTTGCCGGCACCATCGCATAGCTGCCAGTCACCGGCATGGGCCTTGCAGTATTCGCTCGCTTCCCGCTCGCTGCGAAAGCAATGCACGGTATTGGTATCGAAACAGAGCGCATAGATCATCGATCATCCCTTGCGCCCTGCGGGTTTCTCAACCCTCGAGCGCTTCTTCGAGCACGGCGATAAAGCGCGCGTTCTCCTCAGGCAAACCAATGGAGACGCGCAAGCTGTCTCTCATACCATAGCTCGCCAGCGGCCGAATGATGACCCCGCGTTCCAGCATTAAGCGGTTGAGCGCGACACCGTCGCCGACGTGGAAGGTCACGAAGTTGCCATAGCTGGGGATAAAGGGGATGCCCAGCCGCACGAAGGCGGCAGTGATCTGCTGCATACCCTCGCTATTGATCCTCACCGTCTCGCGCAGGAAAGCCAGATCCCCCAACGCAGCAACCGCAGCGGCCTGGGCAAGGCTATTGACGTTGAATGGCTGCCGGACTCGGTTCATCAAGTCGGCCAACTCTGGCGACGCGAGCGCAAATCCGATGCGCAGCCCTGCCAGGCCATAGGCCTTGGACAGCGTGCGGCTGACGATGAGATTGGGAAAGCGTCGCAACAGGCCGAGTGAGTCGACCTGTTTCTCCTTCGTCAGGTATTCGGTATAGGCCTCGTCGAGCACGACCAGTACCTGCTGCGGGCAACGCTCCATGAACTCCAGCAGGTCGCCCGGCCGGCACAGGGTACCGGTGGGGTTGTTGGGGTTAGCAATGAATACCAGCTTGGTCGACGGCAGGATGGCGGCGAGCATCGCCTCCAGATCGTGGCCGTACTCGACCGCCTTGACCTCGATGCCGGTAGCGCCGACGGCCTGGGTCGCCAGGGGATAGACGGCAAAGGAATACTGCGAATAGACCACCGTATCGCCCGGGGACAAAAAGGTCCGTGCGGCCAGCTCCAGAATGTCGTTAGAGCCGTTACCCAGCACGACCTGGCTGTGCGCCACCGCAAACTTGTCGGCAATGGCTTGCTTCAAGGCGAAGCCGTTGCCATCGGGGTAGCGGGCCAGATCATCAATCACCGCCAGCATGGCCTCACGCGCCTTGGGGCTGAGCCCCAGCGGATTCTCGTTGGACGCCAGCTTGACGATGCTCGCCTCATCGAGATGCATCTCACGCGCCAGTTCCGAGATGGGCTTGCCGGCCTGATAGGGGGCGATGGCGCGAATATAGTCGGGAGCAAGATGAGCGAGGGACATGTGGTGTCTCACAGAAAGAGGAACTCAGGGGGCCAGCACGCGCACGTCGGGCCATCGTTCGGTATAGCGCTTGCTCACGATGCGTTGCAGGTAGGTTGCAACGCTGACCCGGGCCGGGTTCCGCCGCACGACCAGATTGAACAGGTCTGCCAGGCCAAACGGGGCGATCAGATGCAAGGCGTCCTGCTCGTCCAGCCAGACCGCAACGGCGGTCGCGGTTTCCGGCCAGCTGGCGATCGCGGCATGGAGATCGGGCAACGGCAGGACCTCATGCCCAAACACGCTTGCAAACCAGGTATGTACCGCCGCCTGGTTGGTGACGTCCCAATCCAGCTCAGGCAAGCTTGCAGCCAACGCCGCCTGCAATCCGGCATCGCGATCAAAGCTCGCTGGGTCGGCATCAAACCAGGCAACATCGACATCCGAGCCGCCCAACGGCAGGCGCGGATAGCCATGGGCCGCATCCCAAACCAGATTGCGGAGGGTTCCGGCGCCGATGCACCAGTTCGCCAGACCCAGTGCCCGGACTTCCCGCAGCGCCTGCATCAGCCAGCCGGTGTCTCGCACCAGACCTTCGAGCTTCTCCTGCAGCGCCGCTTCATCCATATCAGGCCTGGCGGAACGAGACCTTGCTGATCCAGTCGCCTTCCGGTGCTTTGTGGCTGCGCATGGCATCCAGCAAGGCTGCGGGGGTATCTGCGACGCGGAACAGGTCCAGGTGGCCAGCACGAATGAAGCCTTCCTGCTCGGCATGGCGTACCCAGTTCAGCAAGGGATCGAAGTAACCCGCCACATTCAGCAGACCCACCGGCTTGCTGTGGATATGCAGCTGCGCCCAGGTCAGGATCTCGAACAACTCATCCAGCGTGCCGAAGCCGCCGGGCAGGGCAATAAAGCCATCGGCACGTTCAGCCATCAGCGCCTTGCGCGTATGCATGCTGTCCACCTCGATCATCTCGGTGGAATCCGGATGCGCCAGCTCCTTTTCGACCATGAAGCCGGGAATGACACCCAGGGTCTCGCCACCTTTGGCGAGAACCGCATCGGCCACCACGCCCATCAGGCCAACCTTGCCGCCGCCCCAGACCAAGCCCAGCCCTTGTTCCGCCAGGGTATGGCCCAGCTCGGAGGCCGCGTCCTTGTAGATATCGCGCTTGCCCATGGCCGCGCCGCAAAATACGCAGATTGATTTCATGTTTGTGCTTTCTTGCTCGCCTGGACGCTTTGCCGTCCAGTTCAATAACGAACCGGGAGAACGAGGGCTCAGGCCTCGATAGGCTCGACCAGATGGCGGCGGTTGTCCGGCGCCGGGTAGTCTTCCGGCCAGAATTCGGTCTGGCTGACGATCAAGCCTGCTGCCACCTTGCTGAAGGTGATCGCCCTCGCCCGCTGCACGCCATCGGTGACCGAGACATCGCTGACGGCTTCATGCTCATCGCCGACGATACGGTGGATGGTGAACGTCCAGCGGCCATGGGCCGGGTACTCGCTGTTCATGCGGGTGAAATTCTCCCGGCCGCGCAGACGCTCCTTCGATTGTGGCCACTCCAGGCAATAGTCTTCCGCCAGGATGGTCGCGGCGTAGGCAAAGTCATTGCTCTGCATACGCCGCCAGTACTCCGCCACCACCGCAACGGCGGCAGGCGTGCTCATCAGAGCACCGCCACCGGATAGGCCCCCAGCACCTTCACGAAGGCGGCGCGGTCACGCAGGGCATCCAGCATCTGCGCCACTTGCGGCGCATGGGCGTGGCCTTCGATATCCACGAAGAAGACATACTCCCACAGCCCTGCGCGCGAAGGACGCGACTCGAACTTGGTCATGGAGACACCGTGCTCGGCCAACGGGCTAAGCAACTGATGCACCGCACCGGCACGGTTCTGGGCGGACATGACGAGGCTGGTCTTGTCGCGACCCGACGGCGTGGTCTGGTGATAACCAAGCACCAGGAAGCGCGTGGTGTTGTTCGGTTCGTCCTCGATATTCTCCGCCAGCTTGAGCATGCTGAAGCGCTCGGCGGCGGCATCACCGGCAATCGCGGCGCAAGTCGGGTCCAGGCTGGCCAGGCGGGCCGCTTCGGCATTGGACGACACCGACAGGCGTTCCACTTCCGGGGGCAGGTTCTTGTTCAGCCATTCATGGCACTGCGCCAGGCTCTGTGCGTGCGAATAGACACGGCGTATCCCCTCCATGCCCGACTCACGGCGCAGCAGGTGATGGTGGATACGCAGTACGACCTCGCCGCAGACTTGCAGCGGGGTGCTGACCATCAGGTCCAGGGTACGACCGACGGCGCCCTCGGTGGAGTTTTCCACTGGTGCGACCACATAGTCAGCCCCGCCCGCCTCTACCACGCGGAATGCCTCGTCGATGCTGACGCAGGCCTGCGTGACGGCAGCGTGGCCAAAATGCTTGATGGCGGCGGACTGGCTGAACGTCCCCTCCGGTCCGAGGTAGGCAATGGTCAGCGGCCGCTCGATGCTCAGGCAGGCCGACATGATCTCGCGGAACAGCTTGGCGACTGACTCATCCGGCAAGGGGCCGGGATTGCTGCTCTTGATACGGGCCAGCACCTGCGCTTCGCGCTCGGGGCGGTAGACCAGCCCGCCACCCTTGAGCTCGCCGATGGAGCGGGCGTGGCCGGCACGTTCGTTCAGGAGTTGCAGTATCTGCGCGTCGAGCGCGTCGATGGCATCGCGGTGGGACTTGAGTTGTTCGTCAGACATATGCGGCTCTGTTGACTGGAAAAAGGGCTTGCCTGCCGATACCCGGCGAGGCGAGCGGTGAGGATAGCATGGCTTGCCTTGCGCGCTTTATGCCTGCTGGCGCTATACGCCCTATCGCTCGCGCGGCATGCCCCGCCATCCGCCACCCTGGCGTCTCAAAATCCGCACATGGCCCAGATGTTCGCCAGGACAAGCTGCGAAGCCGGGTTGAGATAGGCGGCGAACACCAGTGCCAAGACCAGTAGCGCGAGAAGCCGCCAGAGCCATTGCCACCGGTTCACGCTGCCGCCACCAGCGGCCGGTCAATGGCGGCTTCGCGGATCGGCCAGTTGATCAGGGCGGCCGCGATACCCAAGCCGATGGAGAGGTACCAGACGATGTCGTAGCTGCCGCTGTGGTCGTACAACCAGCCGCCCAGCCAGACGCCAAGGAAGCTGCCGATCTGGTGCGAGAAGAAGACGAAGCCGGACAGCATGCCGAGGTGCTTCACGCCGAAGATGGTCGCGATCACGCCATTGGTCAGCGGCACGGTCGACAGCCACAGGAAGCCCATCACCGCGGCGAAGATCCAGACGCTGACAGCCGACAGCGGCAAGGTGATGAAAGCGGTGATCGCCAGCGCACGCGCCAAGTAGATGAAGGACAGCAGGTACTTCTTGCTCAGCCGGGCGCCCAACTGGCCTGCCGTATAGGTGCCGAACACATTGAAGAGACCGATCAGCGCCAGCGCGATGGCCGCCGTATCGCCGCGCAAGCCCTTGTCGGCCAGATAGGCCGGCAAATGCACGCCGATGAACACGACCTGGAAACCGCAGACAAAGTAGCCCGCCATCAACATCTGGAAGCTCGGATAGGCGAAGGCTTCCCGCGCCGCCGCCAGCACGCTCTGGCCGGCATGGAGGACCTGGGTCGGCAAGGATTCCCGCAAGCCGCGCGCGGCGGGGATGATCAGCAGCGACATGGCCGAGAGGATCAGCAAGGCATGCACCCACCCTACCCCGGCTATCAGTTGCTGCTCCACCGGCACCATCAGGAACTGCCCGAAACTGCCGGCTGCCGAGGCGATACCCATGGCCTGCGAGCGGTGCGACTCCGGCACCTGCCGGCCGATGACACCGAACACGATGCTGTAGGTCGTTCCGGACAGGGCCAGGCCAAGTAGCAGGCCGGCCGACGTGTCAAACAGCAGGCCGGTACTGGAGATCGTCATCATGGCGAGGCCGGCGGCGTAGAGCAGCGCGCCGACAGCCAGCACGCGGAAGGCGCCGAAACGGTCTGCCAAGGCGCCGGTAAACGGCTGGGCCAAGCCCCACACCAGGTTCTGCAAACCCAGCGCAAAAGCGAAGACTTCCCGGTTCCAGCCGAAGTCTGCACTCATGGGGTTCAGAAAGAACCCGAAGCCGTGCCGTATCCCCATCGAGAGGGAGACGACGAGGCCCGCACAGATCAGGACGCGGCGGATGGCGGGAGTAAGCATGGGGGAGCCTCCTTGTTATTCTGACCGCCAATGTGCCGCTATCTGCACACGCCGCCAAGGTACAGTCCCGACACGAAGGACCGTGACAGCGTACCAAGCAAAACGCCGCCCGAAGGCGGCGCTGTATCTGCAGTCATTGCAAGGATCAACCGTTATGCCGGGCAAAGTCCTGCATGAAGCCGGTCAGGGCCTTGACGCCTTCCAGCGGCATCGCGTTGTAGATACTGGCGCGCATGCCGCCAGTTACGCGGTGGCCCTTGAGCTGTAACAGGTTGCGCGCCTTGGCCTCCTTGATGAAGGCCTCGTCCAGGTTGGCATCCGCCAGTTTGAACGGCACATTCATGCGCGAGCGGAATGGTTTGTCGACCGGGCAATGGTAGAAACCGCCCGAGGTCTCGATGGTCTCGTACAGCAGCGCGGCTTTCTCGATATTGCGCTGTTCGATGGCCTTGAGGCCGCCCTGGCGCTGCATCCACTTGAAGACGAGGCCCGCCACGTAGATGGCGAAGGTCGGCGGGGTGTTGTACATCGAGTCCCCTTCGGCCTGGATCTTGTAGTCGAACATGGTCGGCGTGCCGGGCAGGACCTGGCCCAGCAGGTCGTCGCGGACGATGACGATGGTCAGGCCAGCCGGGCCGATATTCTTCTGGGCACCACCGTAGATCAGCCCGAACTTGCTGACATCGACCGGGCGCGACAGGAAGTTGGACGACATGTCGCAAACCAGCGGCGTATCCCCGGTGCTCGGGATAAACGGAAACTCCACGCCGCCCAGCGTCTCGTTCGAGGTGTAGTGCAGATAGGCGGCATTGGCGTCACGCTGCCAATCGGCCTCGGCCGGCACATAGGTGTAGTTGCGATCCTCGGCGCTGGCGACCACGTGGGTGGCGACGCCGAACTTGCGCGCTTCCTTCATCGCCAGCTTGGACCAGTGGCCGGTATCGACAAAATCGATGCTGCTGCGGCCACGGATCAGGTTCATCGGCACCATGGCGAACTGGGTGGTCGCCCCGCCCTGCAAGAACAAGACCTTGTAGTTCTTCGGAATACCCATGACTGCGCGCAGGTCTTCTTCCGCCTCGGCGGCGATCTGCATGAACTCCTTGCCGCGATGGCTCATTTCCATCACCGACATGCCACTACCGTGCCAATCGAGCAGTTCCTTCTGTACTTCAAGCAGGACTTCACGAGGCAAGACGGCGGGGCCGGCGCTGAAATTGAAGACAGGGGACATGGGGGCTCCTGGTGGCTACGAATGGGTGACGATGCTCAACTCAGACTACAAGACTACTGGCGAGTTTGGGGTCTGAGCCAGCCAATATTCACGCTCCCGACTGGCACGCACCGTGGCGTACCGCGCCGGCAAAATCAACAAGGCAATGACGGCCTCACGACAGCAGGAAATGCGCGCGGGCCACGGCAACCGGCTTGGCTTCGTCTTCCTGCCAGGCGGTCATACGTACGTTGGCGACGCGCTTGCCCTGCTTGGTGATGTCGCAGCGCGCGTACAGGCTCTGGGCCTTGCCCGAACGCAGGAAATCCAGCGAGAAGTCGATCGTGCGCGGCACTTCTGCCGACTCGCGCGCCCATACCAGTTGCAGCAAGGCGGCGTTTTCCAGAAAGCCGCCAATGGCCCCGCCATGCAGGGCAGGCAGATGCACATTTCCGATGTTGTGGTCGCTGAACGGCAGCTCGAACAAGGGCTGGCCGTTTTCTTCGCGCATCACCACGCCCAGCAGCTTGGCATAGGGAATCTGCTCGATGATGCTGGCGTAGTTGCCCGACTCCTTGGCCGCCTGCAGGAATTCCAGTTGCACCATGATCAGGCTCCTTCTTTCTTGCTGCCCAACTGGGCCTGGCTGGATTCACGCATGAAGGTGGCGACACCGTGTGCGATCGGCTGGTCGTTGCCTTCCTGGTAGACCGTGGCGCGGGTAAAGGCGATCTGCTTACCCAGGCGATAACACTCGGCGGTGCAATACACGATCTGTCCCGGGGTTGCGCCGCGCAGGTAGTCAATGCGCAGGTCCAGCGTGGCAATCGCTTCGCGCTCGGCCAGCATGGAAAACACGGCCAGCGCGCTGGTGGTATCGATCAATGAGGTCATCACCCCACCGTGCAGTACACCAGTACGTGGATTGCCCACCAGGGCGGTGTTGTAGGGGAGGCGCAGCGTGGCGCGGCTACGTTCGCCGTTGACGAACTGCAAGCCCAGCGTGGCCGAATGGGGAATCTGGCAGAACCAGCGGGCCACATCGTCAAACAGCGCCGGATTAAGCACCGGCAGGGGCAGATTCTGCATTGCTAGGTCTTTCTTCGAGGCAGGTACACCACCTCGTCTGTTGCTGCGACGTTTAAGGCAAAACGGGCCGCCTCGCTGTACTGATTACAGCTTAGAGCGTGTTATGAACTTCAGCAGTTGAAAAGCGGACGCCAATTCAACGCGATGACAAGCGTCAGCGAGGTTCCCCGCGGCGGCTGCCAGAGTTCTTGGCGCTTAGCGCCGAGAACCTGTGCATGCAAAGCTGCGGGAGGGGTGTGGATCAAACAGGAAAGAGCCTGCTGCATCAGCCCTCTACGCTGCGTAGCGCCAGGGTCACCTTGGCGCCTGCACTCCCCCTCCTTCAATCAACGACTCAAGCTCATGTCTGACTCTTGGCAGCCCTTAGAGACTCAGGCCTCGTCGCCTGTTACGTCATCACCGGCAACATCTGCAGCCGGCTGTTCACCGTCCGCCACATCGCCGTCTTCCAGCTCGCCACCTTCAAGGTCGCCGTCATCGTCGCCATCGCCTTCGGCTTCGATGATCTTGACCACGCCGGAAAGCTTTTCGCCCGCATCGAGGTTGATCAGTCGCACGCCCTGGGCGCTACGACCGGTTTCACGCACTTCCGCCACCGAGGTACGGATCAGCACGCCACCGGTGGTGATCAGCATCAGGCCTTCACGCTCGCAAACCAGACTGGCCGCTACCAGGCTAAAGCCGGTCTTCTCGGTCAGGTCCATGGCGATCACACCCTGGGTACCACGGCTGGTATGACGGAACTCGGCAATATCGGTCCGCTTGCCGTAACCGCCATCGCTGGCGGTCAGGACTTGCCAGTCTTCCGAATCCGCCACCAGCAGCGAGATCACGCTCTGGCCGTCGGCCAGCGACATGCCGCGGACGCCGCGGGTATCGCGCCCCATCGGACGGACGTCATCTTCGTCGAAGCGCACGGCCTTGCCGCCGGACGAGAACAGCATGACCTGGTGCTTGCCGGAAGTAATGGCGACGCCGACCAGCTGGTCGCCCTCGTCCAGCGCAACCGCGATGATGCCGAGCTTGCGCGGGTTAGAGAAAGCCGACAGCGGGGTCTTCTTGACCGTACCGCGCTGGGTGGCCATGAACACGAAATGCTCGTCGTCAAAGGCTTTGACCGGCAGGATGGCGTTGATCTTCTCGCCGTCCTGCAAAGGCAGCAGGTTGACGATAGGACGACCGCGCGAGGCGCGGCCACCCTGCGGTACTTCATAGACCTTGAGCCAGTACACACGGCCCAGCGAAGAGAAGCACAGCACGTAGTCGTGGGTATTGGCGACAAACAGGTTGTCGATGAAATCGTCGTCCTTGGTTGCCGTAGCCTGCTTGCCACGACCGCCGCGCTTCTGGGCACGGTATTCGTCCAGCGGCTGGGCCTTCATGTAACCCGTATGCGAGAGCGTCACCACCATCTCTTGCGGGGTGATCAGGTCTTCCAGGCTGATGTCTTCACCGAACGGTACGATCTCGGACTTACGGCCATCGCCGAATTGGGTCTTCACTTCGGTCAGTTCGGTGGCGATGATCTCGGTAATACGTACCGGCTTGGCCAGGATGTCGAGCAGGTCGACGATCTTGTCCATGATCTCGCGATATTCGGCTTCGAGCTTGTCCTGCTCAAGGCCGGTCAGGCGTTGCAGGCGCATGTCCAGAATAGCCTGGGCCTGCGCGTCGGACAGGCGATAGCCGCTGGCCTTGAGGCCGAATTCCGGCAGCAGCCATTCCGGACGGGCTTCGTCGCTGGCCACGCGGGACAGCATTTCTTCCACCAGGGTGGAGCGCCATTCGCGGCCCATCAGGGCCACCTTGGCTTCCGGCGGCGTGGCAGCGGCCTTGATCAGCGCGATGACTTCATCGACGTTGGATAGCGCAACAGCCAGGCCTTCCAGGGTATGGGCACGCTCGCGCGCCTTGCGCAGTTCGAACACCGTGCGGCGGGTCACCACTTCACGGCGATGGCGCAGGAAGGCTTCGAGAATCTGCTTGAGGTTCAGGAGTCGAGGCTGACCATCGACCAGGGCCACCATGTTCATGCCGAAACTCGATTGCAACTCGGTCTGCTTATAGAGGTGGTTCAGCACCACTTCCGGCATCTCGCCACGCTTGAGTTCGATATAGATACGCATGCCCGACTTGTCGGACTCGTCGCGCAGGTCGGAAATACCCTCGATCTGCTTGTTGCGTACCAGATCGGCAATCTTCTCGATCAGGGTCTTCTTGTTCACCTGATACGGAATCTCGTCGACGATGATCGCCTGCTTGTCGCGACTGACTTCTTCTATATGTGTACGCGCACGCATGATCACGCGGCCACGGCCGGTACGGTAGCCTTCACGCACGCCGGCGATGCCGTAGATGATGCCGGCGGTGGGGAAGTCCGGCGCCGGGATCAGGTCGATCAGTTCGTCGATGGTCATCTCGCTATTGGCGAGCAACGCCAACGCGCCGTTGATGACTTCACCAAGGTTGTGCGGCGGGATGTTGGTGGCCATGCCCACCGCAATACCGGTGGCGCCATTGACCAGCAGGTTGGGCAGACGGGTCGGCAGAACCGAGGGCTCTCGCTCCTTGCCGTCGTAGTTGGGGATGAAGTCGACGGTTTCCTTGTCGATATCCGCCATCAGTTCGGTGGAGATCTTCTCCATCCGACACTCGGTGTAACGCATGGCAGCCGCCAGGTCACCGTCGATGGAGCCGAAGTTGCCCTGGCCGTCGACCAGGGTGTAGCGCATGGAGAAGTCCTGGGCCATACGGACCAGGGTGTCGTAGATGGAAGCATCACCGTGCGGGTGGTACTTACCCATGACGTCACCGACGATACGGGCACACTTCACATAAGGCCGGTTCCAGACGTTGTTTACCTCCTGCATCGCATACAGCACGCGGCGGTGTACCGGCTTGAGGCCGTCACGCACATCGGGCAGCGCACGGCCTACGATCACGCTCATGGCGTAATCGAGATAGGAGCGACGCATTTCCTCTTCGAGACTTACCGGGATTGTTTCTTTGGCAAATTGTTGCAAATCGGTCATTTTTATGGCGTCTGTGCGGGCAAATTAAGGAAAAATTTTACCACGCGCAGCTATCACGCTCCAATTTAGCGTCAATTGTCATATTCTCTTGATTGCGGCGCGCTTGCAGCGTCAAGTAAACTCGGCTCCGACGTCGGTTCGGTAATTGACCGTCGCTAAATTCCATCCTGACTCAATGGAGAATAACTATGCAGAAGATGAAGCGCACTCTGGTCGCCCTCGCCCTGAGCACGATTGCCGTATCGGCGTTTGCCGGTAAGGACGGATACCTGACCGACGGCACCGCCGGTGCAGTCGTTCGCAATAACTACAACGAATGCTGGCGCACCAGTTCTTGGAGCAAGGACAAGGCTATCGAGGAATGCGATGCCGACCTGATCCCCAAGAAGGAAGTGGCTGCTCCTGCTGCACCTGTCGCACCGGCCGTGGAAGCACCCAAGGCTGCTGTCGCACCCGTACTGGTGAAGACTGAAACCCTGACCCTGAACGCCGCCGCCCTGTTCGATTTCAACAAGGCCACGCTGAAGGATGAAGGCAAGCAAGCCCTGGACGCCGTTGCTGGCGTGCTGCTCGAGCGCAAGTTCGACACCAGCAAGACCAAGATCGCCGTTGTTGGCTACACCGACCGTATCGGCAAGGCTGACTACAACGAGAAGCTGTCGGCCGAACGTGCTGCTGCTGCTCGCGGTCAACTGATCGCCAAGGGCCTGCCGGAAGGCATGATCACTTCGGAAGGCAAGGGCATGGCTGACCCCATCACCCAGCCTGACGATTGCAAGAAGGTGCTGAAGAACCGTAAGAAACTGATCGAATGCTACGCACCGGATCGCCGCGTGGAAGTGCAAATCTACGCAACCGTCGAGAAGTAAGACCCTCTCGTCGTGTTAGAAAACCCCGCCTTGTGCGGGGTTTTTTCTTTTCAGCCGCAGCGAAAGTTCCCGCCCGCAGCCGTTTTTCGACCATTTATGTGGCACTGCAACAACAGTTAGGGAAAAAATCCTCGGCGATTTGCTGCCACCCAGTCTGCAGGCTGGTTCAAGGCCGGTTCAGGCACCCATGCTAGACTCGGGATTCGTAATCCAACCGTGGCAACCGCTATGCGTCCCCTACTTCTTCTATTGCTTACCCTCCCCGCTTTTGCCGGTGGGCTAGACCAGCTCAAGGGCTTTCTGGGCCAGACCCAGGCCTTTACAGCCAGTTTCCAGCAGACCGTCACCTCCAAGGGTGGCAAGCAGCAGCAGGCCAGCGGCACCATGGCCATCCTCCGACCGGGCAAGTTCGACTGGGTCTACACCAAGCCCTATGAACAACGCGTCGTCAGCGATGGCAAACAGGTCTGGATCTACGATCCCGACCTCAACCAGGTAACGGCCAAGCGCCTGGACAAGGCTCTGGGCGATAGCCCCGCCGCCCTGCTGGCCGGCAGCAATGACCTGGAAAAATCTTACAAGCTGGCTGATCTGGGTGTGCGCGATGGCCTGGAATGGATAGAGGCCACCCCCAACAACCGTGACAATGGCTTTGAAAGGGTCCGCATCGGCTTCAAGGATGCGCAACCCATGGCCATGGAGCTGGCGGACAACTACGGCCAGAACACGGTGATTCGCTTCGCCAATATCATTCGCAACCCCAAGCTTAACGGCGAACGCTTCAGCTTCACCCCACCCAAGGGTGCGGATGTCGTCAGGGCTGACTAAGCGCCGCTAGCAAACCCTTCTGGCGTTGTCGTGCAAACTTGCCGTGCTACTTCGTACTGTCTTCGTTTGCACGCCTGGTCAGCAACGTTTCGGCGGTTTTGTTAGCGACCCCAAGACCGACAAAGCTGCGTGCCCGCGCGGCAATTCGTTAAACTACGGGCCAGCGCCTGCTACCGACTAGCCTCTGCTGGTAGCAGGCCCCGCACACTACGCTGGCCATCATGTCCGACCTGTTTACCCAAGCCCCACGCCCCCCACTCGCCGAGGCACTCCGTCCGGCGGCACTCGATGAAGTGATCGGCCAGACCCACCTGCTGGGGCCTGGCAAACCCTTGCGCCTGGCGTTCGACGCCGGCAAGCCGCACTCCATGATCCTTTGGGGGCCTCCCGGCGTGGGCAAGACCACGCTGGCCCGGCTGATGGCCAAGGGTTTCGATACAGAATTCATCCCGCTCTCGGCGGTCTTCTCCGGCGTGAAGGACATCCGCGCGGCGATGGACGAAGCCGAGCGCTATCTGCAGCGCGGCCGGCCTACCATCCTGTTCGTCGATGAAGTCCATCGTTTCAACAAGAGCCAGCAGGATGCCTTCCTGCCTTTTGTGGAATCCGGACTCATCACCTTTATCGGTGCCACGACGGAGAACCCGTCGTTTGAAGTCAATTCGGCGTTGCTGTCACGTGCCCAGGTCTATGTACTGAAGGCACTGAACGAGACCGAGCTACGCCTGCTGGTCGAGCGCGCCCGCGAAAAATCCTTACCCCATCTGAATTTTGACGAAGCCGCCATCGCCACACTGGTGGGTTATGCCGATGGCGATGCGCGCCGCCTGCTGAACCTGCTGGAGCAGACCGATACGGCCGCCAACACCGCCGGCGTGCAGACCGTCACCGGCGACTTCCTGCAGAACGCCCTGAGCCTCAACGCACGGCGCTTTGACAAAGGCGGCGATGCTTTTTACGATCAGATATCCGCACTGCACAAATCGGTGCGGGGATCGAACCCCGATGGGGCCTTGTACTGGTTCTGCCGCATGCTGGATGGCGGCGCCGACCCGCGTTACCTGGCCCGCAGGATCGTACGCATGGCTTGGGAGGATATCGGTTTGGCCGATCCACGCGCAGCACAGATCACCCTGCAGGCAGCAGACACCTACGAGCGACTTGGTTCGCCCGAGGGTGAGCTCGCACTGGCACAGGCCGTAATCTACCTGGCTGTCGCCCCCAAGAGCAATGCCGGCTACAAGGCCTACAACGCCGCCCGGGCCTTCGTGGCCAAGGACAAATCGCAGCCGGTGCCCGAGCATCTGCGCAATGCCCCCACCAAGCTAATGAAGGATCTGGGCTTCGGTGCGCAATACCGCTATGCGCATGACGAGGCCGATGGCTACGCCGCTGGCGAGCGTTACCTGCCGGACGGCATGGCCGAACCCGACTGGTACCAACCGGTTGCTCGAGGCCTCGAAGCGAAGATTGCGGAAAAACTTTCCCATCTGCGCGAGCTCGACCAGGCGGTGCGGTCCAGCCAACGATCTAGCAAGGACAGCGCCTAGCCAGGGCTGTCGTCTGTTTCATCGCCGCATTGTGGCGCCCTCGCCTTACCGCTCGCGCTGTCCGTCATTCCTCTGGCCGGTTAGAATCCGCCCCGACCCGCTATTTATCGCTATTACTGCATACCTCTGAGAAGAACAGGTTCGCCATGCTAGACATACAACAACTCCGTAACGACCTCGATGGCGTTGCCGCACGTCTCCTGACCCGCGGCTTTGCCCTCGACACCGCCGCCTTTGCCGCCCTGGAGCATGAACGCAAGGCGCTGCAAACCCGCACCCAGGATCTGCAGGCCGAACGTAACGCGAAGTCGAAGGCCATCGGCCAGGCCAAGGCCAAGGGCGAGGATGTCGCCCCCATCATGGCCAGCGTGGCCAACCTGGGTGACGAGCTGAAGGCCTGCGAGCACAACCTCGCCGCCTTGCAGGAAAAACTCAACGACATGCTGCTGCGCGTCCCCAACCTGCCGCACGCCTCGGTGCCGGAAGGCAAGGACGAGAGCGGCAATGTGGAACTGCACCGCTGGGGCACGCCGCGCACCTTCGACTTCGACGTGAAAGACCATGTGGACGTCGGCACCCCGCTGGGCCTCGATTTCGAGACCGGCGCCAAGCTTTCGGGCGCGCGCTTCACCGTGCTCAAGGGCCATATCGCCCGCCTGCACCGCGCCCTGGCGCAGTTCATGATCGATACCCAGACCATCGAGCATGGCTACACCGAGTGCTACACCCCGTACATCGTGAACCCCGAGGTGCTGTTTGGCACCGGCCAGTTGCCCAAGTTTGGCGAGGACATGTTCCGTGTCGAGCGTGGTGGCGAAGACGGCCAGACCCAATACCTGATCTCGACCTCGGAGATTTCGCTGACCAACACCGTGCGTGACAGCGTACTCAAGGCGGAAGAACTGCCGATCAAGCTGACCGCGCACTCGCCCTGCTTCCGTTCGGAAGCTGGCAGCTACGGTCGCGACACCCGCGGCATGATCCGTCAGCATCAGTTCGACAAGGTGGAGATGGTGCAGATCGTCGCCCCGGAAAAGAGCTTCGACGCGCTGGAGGAAATGCGCCAGCATGCTGAGAACGTGTTGCAGAAGCTGGAACTGCCGTACCGCGTGGTGACCTTGTGCACCGGCGACATGGGCTTCACCGCGGTCAAGACCTACGACCTGGAAGTCTGGCTGCCGGCGCAGAACACCTACCGTGAGATCAGCTCGGTTTCGAACTGCGAGGCCTTCCAGGCACGTCGCATGCAGACCCGCGTCAAGAACGAGGCTGGCAAGAACGAGCTGGTGCATACCCTCAATGGTTCGGGTCTGGCCGTGGGCCGTACGCTGGTGGCGGTACTGGAGAACTACCAGAATGCCGACGGTAGCGTGACCGTGCCGGAAGTCCTGCGGCCTTATATGGGCGGCCTGGCGAAACTCGGCTAATTCCGCGCCTGCAATAAAAAAAGCGACCCGATGGGTCGCTTTTTTAATGTCCGCTCAGTGCTCAATCGGGCTGGTATACGTAGGCCTTCTGCTTCACTTCAGCAGCCTCGGCCGCCTTTTCAAAGCTACGATCGATTTGCTTATCCCACAGCAACGCCCGCCCCTCAATCTGACCCTTGGCAACCTCAGGGTTTTTGTCGAGGAAGTCACGCAGGAACTGGGTAGCTTCAGAAACGTAAGTGGTGTCTTTGAACAGCAATGCCATGGTGGTTCTCTCTTGCTAGATGCCCAGGCGGCATTATACGACCACTCGGACTTTCCAGGCGAATCACGCGCAATCTGTCCTGCCTCGGCAGCGTGATGACGACCCAATCGCTCGACAATCAAACGCCCAATCTACGGTTCATTTGTTTTCAGCACGCGGCCCACCGGCCCTTCCCGTCTCGACAAGTCAAATAAATACACAATTAAAACAACAGCTTAAAAGATAAATTGTCAGCTTTAAGATCTGCTTGAAGCTGGCTTAAGCCCTCGGGGCGATGACATGCCATTCGCATGATGATTAAGTGCGCTCCGCATTATTCAAATGTCATCAACCAACGAGGGGAACTTTCATGACATACAACAAGCGTGTGAGCGGACCACGGCTTGCTCTGCTGACACTGGCCGTGGCCGGTGCTCTGCATGGCCATGCCGCCAGCCGGATCGATCTGAGCCAGAACGTACAGCGTGACACTGCCTTGGCTGCGGCAGACCTGCGGGCCACCACCACGGCCGTCGCAACCGCGGATGGCGGTCGCAAAGTGAAGTATCAGCAGTTCTATCAGGGTGTACGCGTCTGGGGCGAGGCCGCGCCGGTCGCACAGCTTGGCAAGCCGGGTAGCGGTGCGCTGAGCGATGCCCCCGTCTTTCGCACTGGCGTCGTGGTGGACGGCATTGCCGCCGATCTCCCCAGTGCCAAGCCGCGCTTGAGCAGGAGCGACATTACTCGACTGGTGCGCAACCTGGTAAGTCGCCAAGGCTTGCCTACCGCCAACGCCGAGCTTGAAGAAGCCGAACTGCTGGTACGTCTCGACGAAAAGAACCGCGCTCAGCTCGTCTATATCGCCTCGCTGCATCTACCGGGCGACAACCCCAGCAGCCCGAGCTTCATGCTGGATGCCAATACCGGCGCCGTACTGATGAGCTGGGACAGCCTGGCACACCGCGATGCCACCGGTCCCGGCGGCAACGAGAAAATGGGCAAGTACCTGTATGGCAAGGACTTCAAGCCACTCAACGTGACCCAGGATTGCGTGTTCGATAACGACAATGTCAGCACCATCGACATGGCCAACGGCACTGCCGCGATCGACACCCTGTTCAAGATTGCCAACTGCCCGGCAACCGGCACCCCGGTCAACGAGAACCGCCCCGCAAACGGCGCCTACTCGCCACTGAACGACGGCCATTTCTATGGTGGTGTCGTGTTCAACATGTACAAGGACTGGTTCAACACTCGTCCAATCCAGCAAAAGCTGGTCGTACGCGTGCATTACGGCAGCAACTATTCCAATGCCTTCTGGGATGGCAAGCGCATGACCTTTGGCGATGGCGGCGGCGGCATGTATCCGCTGGTGTCGCTGGGCGTGATGGCGCATGAAGTCAGCCATGGCGTGACCCAACAGAACTCCGGCCTGATCTATCGCGGCATGTCCGGCGGGATGAACGAAGCCTTCTCCGATATGGCCGCCATGACCGCTGAGCAGTACATGTTCGGCAAGCCAAGCTGGCTGATCGGTGGCGAGATCGTCAAGGGCGGTGCCGACCGTGCGCTGCGTTACATGCTGGACCCGGAAAAAGATGGCAAGTCCATCGGACACGCCAGCAAGTACAGCGACAAGCTCAACGTCCATTACTCCAGCGGGGTCTACAACAAGGCCTTTGCATTGCTGGGCACGACGGCAGGCTGGGATGCACACAAGGCGTTTGATGTGTTCCTGGTAGCCAACCAGCTCTACTGGAAACCCAACAGCACATTTAACGAGGGCGCCTGCGGTGTCGTGCAAGCCGCGCAAGACAAGGGTTACAAGGCCGACGACGTGATCGCTGCCTTCGACAAGGTAGGCGTGAAGTGTGAGGGCACCGTGCCACCAGGCCCAGGTCCGGGCAATGGCACCCGCGCGCTGCAAAGCGGCGTGGCGCTGACCGGCCTCACCCTCGCCGCAGGCGGCAAGCAGATCTACACCCTGGATGTTCCGGCCAACGCCAGCTTCCTGGCTGTACGCGCCGGTGCCGGCAGTGGCAACGCCAATCTGTACGCCAAGCTCGGTAGCGAACCAAGCAAGGCCAGCAGCGACGCCAAGTCGGAAGGCGCCACCAATGCCGAGGCCCTGCTGATCAAGCAGCCCAAGCCTGGCCGCTACTACCTGCTGCTTGATGCGCCGGTCGCGACAAACGGCCTGTCACTGATCGCCACCACGCGCTGACCTACCCAACATTTGTGAACGGAAATTTTCCATCATGACAATCCGCTACACCATCCTCGCCGCTTCGGTGGCAGCCGCCATGCTGAGCACAGCCGCACTGGCAGCTGCCGGCGACAATCCCGAGTTGCAATTGCCCCGCAAGGTCGAGACCGCCACGGCCCCCATCCAGGGCACCAGCACACGCCTCAGCTACACCGTGATCAACGGTATGGCCTTGTTGGGCGATATTGCGCTTGGCCGGCATGAAGATATCCAGCGCACCGGCATCCCGCCGCTGTTCGTGGGGAACTGGACCCAGCCGGTCTCGGCCCAGAATCGTCTGGTCGCGCAGGACAACCACTTCAAGAGCGCTACTCGCTGGCCCAACAACACGCTCTACTACACCTTCGACGCCGACCTTTCGCAGAAGAAGCGTGACGCCATCATGGCGGGCATGAAGCTGATTGCCGACAAGACCGCCATCCGCTTTGTGCCACGCACGAACCAGCCCAACTACGCCAAGTTCATCTCGTCTGGCGGCTGCTGGGCCTACGCAGGCATGCAGGGTGGCGAGCAGCCGATCTCGATCGGTGACGGCTGTGAGAAGGCCGGCGTAGCCGCCCACGAAATGATCCATACCCTGGGCTGGATGCACGAGCATATGCGCCCGGATCGCGACAATTACATCACGGTGAACGAGGACAATATCTCCGACACCCTGAAGGGCCAGTTCACCAAGTTGCGCTCGGAACAGGTCGATCCGGTCGGTAGCTATGATCTGGATTCGGTCATGCACTACCCGACCTGGGCCTTCAGCAAGAACCAGAAACCAACCATTACCCCGAAGGATCCGAATGTTGATCCCAAGCGCCTGGGCCAACGTAATGACTTGAGCCCCGGTGATGTCGCCTCGCTACAGCACTTCTATCCGGGGGACGTTGGCTCGGTTGAGCTGAAACTTGCGCTGTCTGCCCGCGAGCTGCAGATAGATCAGGACAAGAGCGGCCAATTGACCCTGGACATCGCCGGCAGCGAAGCGGACCTCAAGGGCCTGAAGCTGGACGCCAAGTCGGATAACGAAGCCGTTGTCGCCAGCAGCGGCGTGAGCTTCGTCAGTGCCCAGGGCAATCAGCGCGTACTCAAGATCAGCCCGGTCGCCAAGGCTTACGGCGTAGCCAATATCACCGTGCGTGCCCTGGCCAGCAACGGCCACGAGGCGACGGTGAGCTTCAAGGTCAGCGTCGCCAAGGATCCAAATGGTGGCGGCAATGGCGGCGGTAACGGTGGCAATACCGGCGGCAACGGCAAACCATTCGATAAGGCAGCCAAATACAAAGGTGGCGACCAAGTCACGCTGGATGGCAAGACTTATGAGCTGACGGTCATCGTTAAAGGCCAGAAAGTCACCAACTACTTCATCTTTGGTTACCTTTGCCTGCCTGGCAGCTGTTCGCCGAGCAAGCCCGGCAACTATGGCGGCCTGACCTTCTACTGGACCGCTCTGGGTGATACCGGCGGTGGCCAACCCAAGCCGGTTTGCGATGCCACGCTGGATACCCGGCGCAACTACCTGGTCAACACCGCAGGTCAACGCAAGGCCCTGGTACCGGTTGCCGATGTACAAGGTGCACCACTCATCCTGTGGCAAGACGGCGCGGCCCAGCAATGGCAGCTACAGCGCAATGCCGAGGGCTACTACAGCCTGATCAGTACCGGCTCCAAGCTGGCGCTGGATGTCGCCGGCGCCAGCAAGAGCACCGGTGCCGAGCTGATCATGGCCACCTCCACCGGCAGCCCAAGCCAGCAGTTCTGCCCCCGCGCCAGTGGCGCAGCCTACCAGTTGGTGGCACGTCACAGCGGTCTGAGTATCGGCGCAGCGAACGAAACCGACGGTAGCGCCATCACCCAGGCAGCCACCGGCGCGAACTGGTTGCTCGCCCCGTTGTAAGGCATCACCCAGGCTGACCGGCAGGCACCGGTCAGCCTGGCAGTACCGCTTGCTTCGTACGATTCTGGCTGCCTCGGCAGCCATTTTTTTGGTGATGACCACGTGGTTTATTTCGCAGACTTCGTTGCCTGGAATGGATGGCCTGAAGCCGCAAGCAACTGATGACGTTGACATTATATATTGAGCAACGGACAATACTCCGATGTCATAAAAGAGCACGCAGTTACGGTGCCACGTTAATCGCCTGATCACCACTGTCTTTGCCTGGAGACAGTGGCAGCCCGGACAGTACAGCCGGCGCGCCAACAGGATTAATGACTAGCTTGCACACCCCCAAAGGCAGGCGAAATCAGGACGTCATCGAACCCGCGCACATGATGCGCTGTGCCCTTGCGTCTATCCAAACCAGTACGAAGGAAGAACTAGATAAATGGCACTTATAAAAGCCAAGCCGACGCTCGCCCTTGTGACGCTCGCGTTAGCCAGTAGTTTTGTTCACGCTCGGACCGCTCCTGTGATGGCGGCTAGCCCTAACCAACCGTTCGAACCGCTGGAATCCGTGGTGGGCACTGCCAACCGCTCCGATCCTCCGCCACTGCAGAGCTCGCGTGCCAACGATCGCGCGCCACGCCCGCCGATGATGGCCGATGCCAATTGCAATGTGTCTGCCTTTGCCAGCAGTCAGGGTGCGGCTTTGATCAGCCTGATCAAATCGTCCACCAATCAGTGTGTGAACCAGTTGTACAGCGTTACCGGCAGCGACGCCCGCGCGGTGTTCCAGGAAAGCCAGATGGTTTCTGCCCTGGACGAGTTCGCCCGCCTGAGCACCCGCTATGACGGCACCAATCGCGACAGCATTCAACAGATCGTCACTTTCCTGCGTGCCGGCTATTACGTGCAGTACTACAACAAGACCGATGTAGGCAGCTACGGCCCGGCGGTCAAGGCTGCCCAGCAGCGCGCCCTGAGCACCTTCTTCAGCAACAAGGCCATCTGGGCCCTGACCAGGGAAAACGGCGAGATTCTGGGTGAAGCCGTCATCATGATTGACAGCGCCGGGGAGAATGCCCGTTTCCTGCCCGTCATGAAGCAGATGCTCACCAACTTTGGTGATGCCCAGGCAAATGTCAGCTCGGTGCTCAATGCTTACAACAGCGTGTTTACCGTGTATTTCCGCGGACACTACAACGACGACTTCAAGGCCTTGGTAAAGGCGGACGGCAGCTACGTCACCGTCTTGTCGGATTTCTACCGCAAGAACCTCAAGCTGCGCGGCACCTCCAGTGAATTCGTGCTGGCCAACGCGGCACACGAGCTGGCTCGCTTCCTGCAGTACCCGGAACGCAAGGCCAGCGTGCAGCCACTGCTGCGCCAGATGATCAGCGAAAACAAGATGACCGGCGCAGGCTCCAGCATCTGGATCGCGGCGGTGGACGGCGCTGACTACTACGACAAAAGCAACTGCAACTTCTACGGGACCTGCAATTACAAGGAAACCCTGAAGGCTGCGGTACTGCCCATCGCCTACAAGTGCGGCCCTACCCTGACAATCCGGGCGCAGGAGATGAACGGCCAGCAGCTGGCAGACTCGTGCGCGGTGCTGGCCAAGGAAGAAAAGCTGTTCCACTACGGCACTTTCGGCAATACCGATCCGCTGACCAGCAAGCCCGTAGCAAACGACAACAACACCAGCCTGGAAGTTGTCGTGTTTGATGATTACAGCAACTACAACACCTATGCCGGCCCGATCTTCGGCATCGATACCAATAACGGCGGCATGTTCCTGGAGGGAGATCCTTCCAAGCCCGGCAACCAGGCTCGCTTTATTGCCCACGAAGCCTCCTGGAAGCGTCCGGTATTCGAAGTGTGGAACCTGCAACACGAATACATTCACTATCTCGACGCGCGCTACAACCTGGAAGGCGACTTCGGCAAATCCAACAAGTACAACACCACCTGGTGGGGTGAAGGCGTTGCCGAGTATCTCTCGCACCAGAATGATTACAACGAAGCCGTAACCGAGGCGCGCAAAGGCACTTACAAGCTCAGCACGATCTTCGGCAACAACTACAGCATGGCCGATTACACCAATCGCGCCTATCGCTGGGGCTATCTGGCCGTGCGCTTTATGTACGAGCGCCAACGCCCGAGCCTGGAAAATCTGATGGCGGCTAGCCGCAAAGGGGACTATGCCAGCTACAACAGCCAGTTGGCAGCCTTGGGTACCCGTCTGGATGGTGAATTTGCCCAATGGCTCAACAGTGTCAGCAATAGCGGCGAATTTGCCGGTGGGAAACCCGCAGGCCAGGCAGGCGGCAACACCGCCCCGCAACTGAGCAATCTGACCGACATCGTCGCCCAGGTTCGCCAAACCATCCCCGCCATCAGCTTTACCGTGAGCGACAAGGAAACCGCCGCAGGCCGGCTCACCGTCAGCGCCGTAGCCGCCGACAGCAGCCTGATCCCCGCGGCAGGGTTAGTCCTGTCCGGCACCGATGCCCAGCGCACGCTGCGTATCACCCCGGCGGCCGACAAGACGGGCGAGACCAGCATCACCGTCACGGTTTCGGACGGCGTCCTGAGCAGCCAGGCCAGCTTCAAGATCAAGCTGATGGCCGATGGCGGCACGACCGTCACGCCCGTGGCCCTGGTCAACGGCAACACCGTGACCGCGCTGACAGCCAATGCCAAGGGCCAATTGACGTTCGTGCTGGATGTCCCGGCCAATGCCGGCTTCTTGACCGTTCGGCTGGGCAACGGCAGCGGCGACGCCAATCTGTACGTCAAGCAGGGCGCCATGCCGACCAGCACCAATTTCGATGCGTCCTCGGTCGGTGGCGGCAATGTCGAGACCATCCTGATCAAGTCGCCCCGTGCCGGCAAAACCTATCTGCTGATCGACGCCAAGGCCGCCGTTACCGGCTTGTCGCTGTACGTCCTCGCACGTTGATCCCATTGAATTCGTCTGGAATATCCAATCCATGAAACCACAAATCGCCACACTGGGCCTTGCCCTGGCCGCCATCGGTCATAGCGCCTTGGCCGCCAATACCGGCAGCAACCCTGAACTCAACACTGCCCGCCGGGTAGAAACCGCTACCGCCAAGATTCGGGGCAGTGATCAGTCGCTCACCTATATGGTCGTGAACGGCCGTGCCATGCTTGGCGACATCGCCCTGGGTCGCCACGATGAAGTGCAACGCAACGGCGTACAACTGCCGATTCTGAGCAGCAGGCCCAGCATGAGCGCGCTCAAGGCCGGCGGCCCCATCGTCGCGCAGGACAACCACTATGTGGGCGCTACGGTCTGGACCAATAACACGCTGGTCTACACCATTGATCCCGCGCTGAACAAAACCAAGCGCGATGCCATTCTGGCCGGCATGAAGCTGATCAGTGACAAGACCGCAGTGCGCTTCGTGCAACGGACCAACGAATCCAACTACGCCAAGTTCGTTTCCGATGGCGGCTGCTGGTCGTACGTGGGTATGTCCGGTGGCGAACAGCCGATCTCGATCGGCGATGGTTGCGAATACCCCGGCATTGTGGCGCATGAAGTCATCCACGCGCTGGGCTGGATGCACGAGCAGATGCGTCCGGACCGCGACAACTATGTGCGAGTGCTGACTGAAAACATCCAGAGCGGCATGGAAAGCCAGTTCACCAAGCTGCAAGCCAATCAGGTCGACCCGGTCGGCGGCTACGACCTGGATTCGGTCATGCACTACCCGAACTGGGCGTTCTCCAAGAACGGCCAACCCACCATCGTGCCGGTCGACCCCAAGGTTGATCCGAACCGTATGGGTCAGCGCAGCCAGATCAGCGCGGGTGATATTGCCGCCATCAACAAGTTCTACCCAGCCGCACCCAGCAATGTGGACTTGAAGCTGTCGGCCAGTGCCAGCCAACTGCAATTCAATCAGGACAAGACGGGTCAACTCAGCCTGACGCTGAGCGGTAGCGATGCAGATATCAAATCCCTGCGCTTTACGATCCAGAGCGACAATACCAGCCTGATTGCTACCAGCGGTGTGGTGGTACAAGCCGGCACCGGCACCCAGCGTCAAGTCGTGATCACGCCGGTCGCCAAGGCATCGGGCACGGCCAATATCAACATCCGCGCGATTGCGGCTTCGGGCAAGCAAGCCAGCATCAACGTCAGCGTGACCGTCAACAAGGATCAAACTGGCGGCAACACCGGTAGCGCCAAGCCTTTTAACCGCAGCGCAAAGTATGTAAATGGCGACCAGGCGACCCTCAACGGCAAGACCTATGTCATCAGCGTGCTGGTGCAAGGTGCTGTATCGCCTACCTACTGGGTATGGGGCAGCTATTGCGAGCCGGTGCGTTGTACGGCTGAAGCCCCCTTCAACTACGGTGGCTGGCTGAAGATCTCCTGGGCGGAAGTGGGCGATACCGGCGGTAACGGTGGCGGCCAGACCAAGCTGCTGTGCGACACGGTACTGGATACCCAGAAGCAGTATGTGATCAGCACGGCGGGTCTGCGCAAATCGCTGGTGCCTGCCGGTGATGTGCAGAACGCACCAGCCATCCTGTGGCCCGATGCCGGCCAACAGCGCTGGAAGCTGAGCCGCAATAGCGAGGGCTATTACAGCCTGATCAGTCCGGTAAGCGGCCTGGCACTGGATGTATCCGGCGGCGCCCAGCAAGCCGGTACTGAACTGATCATGTGGCCGCAGCACGGTGGTCAGAACCAGCAGTTCTGTCCCAAGCAAAGCGCTACCGGTTACCGCCTGATCAGCCGTAACAGCAGCTTGCCGCTTGGCGCTGCCAGCGAAGTAGACGGTGGCAAAGTGGTGTTGTCCAACGCCGGTTTCAACTGGCTGCTGTCACCGTTGTAAGCATTCGGGCCGGGCCTACAGCGTACAGGCCGGCCCCCCGTTCCCTTTGGGGGAGCTTAGGGCCGCTACGGCGGCCCTTTTTTTACATGATGAGGTAGCAACGCATGACCAAATCACGGATTTCCTTGCTGGCGATTGGCGTCTTCCTGGCCACGGCCTGCCAACAGCTACCGGCTTCGACCAAGCCGCTTACCGTACGCAGTGACAGCACCCGCTGGGAGTGCCCGCCCGGCCAGCCCTGCGATGGCAAACCAGACTACCGCGCCTTGCTAAGCCACGACAGTGGCCAGGAGATCTACCTGTCCTTTGGGCCGGACCTGAAGCCGCCTTACGACAAGGCCAAACTCAAGCAGCATTTCCGCTTTGGCGATATCTACCTGACCACCGCCCAAGGCACGATCGCCATCCATATCGATACCAGCGAAAACGGGGAAGCGAATATCGAGTTCATGCCCTCCCCGGCCGGCCGTCTGCAAGGTCGTGTCAGCGCCCGTCGCTATCGCTTGCAAACCGAGGGCAAGCCCGGACCGGATTGCAAAACCGACGACATCAAGGGTTTCTGCCGCGAGGAGAAACGGATGGATACGCCGCTCAACCTGCAACTCGACCTGGCCCTACCGTGAATTTGTCACCTTTAACCAATCACGAAGGCTGACCTCTGTTTTTTGTAAATGCCCCCGACATATTTAGATGGCATAATATAATCAATCCAAGTCCTTAAGCAGAACATGCGCCACCATCGTCGTCAGCCCGGCTTTACCTTGCTGGAGCTCCTTATTGCCCTCGTCATCATCGGCCTCCTGGTCGGTGTCGTCGGCCCCAATTTGTTCAAAAACCTTGGCAAGTCCGAGGTCACCACGGCTCGCTCGCAGATCGACGCCTTATCCAAAGCCATTGAGCAATATCGGCTCGATACCGGTCACTTTCCTCGCAATGAACAAGGCTTTGCCGCTCTGAGCCAGGCGCCGGCGGGCGAGGCCAACTGGCGCGGCCCGTATCTAAAGAAAGTTGCCCCGCCTGACCCCTGGGGCCAGCCTTACCAGTATCGCGTACCAGGTGCCAACGGCCGTGATTTCGAGGTCTCCTCGTTAGGTCGTGACAGTCGCCCTGGCGGCACAGGTGACGACGCGGATCTGAGCAACTAAGCCCGCCTGCCCCGTGTCCCGTACCTATCAGATCAGCGCGCTCGACAGCGAGCGGCGCATCGCCACCTTGCGCCTCAGCGCCGCCTCCGAATCGGAGGCGCGTGCCTTGGCGCAGGCGCGTGGGCTGAAGGTACTGACCCTGCAGGCCACGGGCTTTCAGCTACCCAGCGCCACCGGCACCCCAAAGTTCGATCTGCTGCTGTTCGCGCAGGAACTGGCCACGCTTTTGTCGGCCGGCCTCGCACTGAGCGAAGCGATCGACACCTTGGCCGATAAAGAAATCCGGCCGCCAATCAAGCAGATCCTGACCGAACTGCGCGATGCACTATTCCAGGGCCAGGCACTGTCGCAAGCCCTGGCCGCCCGGCCGGCGATCTTCCCCGAACTACTGGTAGCCAGCGTTCGCGCCAGCGAGACCACCGGTGATCTGGATCGGGCCCTCGGCCGTTTTATCGCCTACCAGGAGCAGATCGACAGCTTGCGCAAGCGCCTGATCAGCGCGGCCATGTATCCGGCCATGCTGCTGCTTGCTGGCGGCGGCGTCTGCCTGTTTCTGCTGGGTTATCTGGTACCGAAGTTCTCGCGCATTTACGAGGGCATGCACGGCGACCTGCCGCTGATGTCGCGGCTGCTGCTGATGCTGGGTGGCGCCGTCGAACAACACCGTGGTCTGGCGCTAGGCATGATTGTCGGCACCATCGCCACCTTGGTGCTTACCCTGCGTCAACCCGCAGTCCGAGCCCGTATTGCCAACTGGGCCTGGCGCAGCCCCGGCTTGGGTCAACGGTTGCGGCTATTCCAGCTGGCCCGTTTCTACCGTGCCGCCGGGATGCTGCAGCAAGGTGGCATACCCCTGGTGACGGCGTTTGAGCGTGTCACCGAACTCTTGCACCCTGGCCTGCGCACCCCGTTGCAGCAGGCCATTGCTGCCTTGCGTCAGGGCAAACCCTTGGCCGACACCATGGCCCAGGCAGGCCTCACCACCCCGGTTGCCTTGCGATTGCTGCGAGTAGGAGAGCGCACAGGGCAGTTGGGCGAGATGATGGAACGGACCGCTGCGTTTCACGATGAAGAACTGGGGCGTTTTATCGACGCAGCCGCAAAGCTGGTCGAGCCCATCCTGATGATGCTGATGGGTGGTTTCATCGGCTTGATCGTGTTGCTGATGTACCTACCGATTTTCGATCTGGCCGGGAGCCTGCAATGAGCGCCGGCCCCGCTGTCGATACCTTGGGCCGCAGGCTCAGCGCCGAACAACTGGCACGCGCCCGTGTCACGGCCGAGACCGGTGGCTTGTCGCTGCTGTCGGCCTTGGCCGCCGATTCGCAGACGAGCAAGGACGCCGTACTGACCGCGCTGTCCCGCACGCTGCGCATCCCGCTGGTACCGGCGCAAAAGCTGGCGGATCTCAGCCCGGATTTCTCACGCCTGCCATTTGGTGAGGCAGTGGCCCGCCTATGCCTGCCAGTGCGACACAAAGACCGCACGATCGCTATCGTTGCCGACCCGTTGCAAGCCGGCCTGATGCACTGGCTGGAACGCAAACTGGATGGGGCTTACCAGCTTGCGCTATGCGACGATGAAACCCTGCAGCAACGCCTGGCCGCATTGGAAGAAGGTCGCCGCGCCATTGATGGCCTGTTGCCGCAGGCCGAGGGCCGCCGCCGCGGTGAAGCGATCGAGGTCATCAGCCTGGCCAGCATCGCCGAAGAGAGTGGCGCCGCGGTCAAGCTGGTCAATTCCACCTTGTACGATGCCCTGAAAAGCGGGGCCAGCGATATTCACATCGAGAGCGAACCGAACGGCCTGTGCGTGAAGTACCGCATCGACGGTGTGCTGCACCCTGCCAGCAAAGTAGCGGGTGTCGATCTGGCCGAGCAGGCCATCTCTCGGCTCAAGATCATGAGCGAGTTGGATATTGCCGAGCGGCGCGTCCCGCAGGACGGTCGTTTCAAGGCGTTCATCCTGGAACGCGAGGTGGATTTCCGGGTATCGATCATGCCCAGTATCCATGGCGAAGACGCGGTGCTGCGGGTGCTGGATAAGCAGGCCGTTACCAGCCAGATGGAAGGCCTGACCCTGGCAAGCCTGGGCTTGGACGCCGCCACCCGCGCCACCATCCGTGCCTTGGCCAGCGAGCCCTACGGCATGTTGCTGGTGACCGGCCCGACCGGTTCTGGCAAGACCACCACGCTCTACGCCGCCTTGGCCGAGGTCAATAGTACTGAAGAAAAACTGATCACCATCGAAGACCCGGTCGAGTACCAATTGGCCGGCGTGTTGCAGATTCCGGTCAACGAGAAGAAAGGGCTGACCTTTGCCCGAGGTCTGCGCTCGATCCTGCGTCACGATCCGGACCGCATCATGGTCGGCGAGATCCGCGATGGTGAAACCGCTCAAATTGCTGTTCAGGCGGCCCTCACCGGCCATCTGGTCCTGTCCACCGTGCACGCCAACAGCGTGTTCGACGTCATCAGCCGGTTTCTGCACATGGAGGTCGATGCCTACAGCCTGGTCTCGGCGCTCAATGGTGTGCTGGGCCAGCGCCTGGTACGGCGCGTTTGTCCGCACTGTGCCGAGCCCTATCGGCCGCCGGCCGATCTGTTGATTGCCTCTGGCATCCAGCCCGCCTGGATCAAACAGTTCCGCTTCCGTATTGGCAGAGGCTGCAATCAGTGCCGGCAGTCCGGCTATCAGGGGCGTATCGCGATTGCCGAAGTACTGCAATTGAACGACACCCTGCGCGAACTGATTTTGCGCCAAGCGCCGATGCGCGAGATCAAAGCCGCCGCCCGCCGTGCCGGCAGCCGCCCACTGCGCGAGATCGCCCTGGCGGCCGTGGCGCGCGGCGATACCACCTTGCAGGAGATTAACCGTGTCACCTTTGTTCGCTAGCAGCGCACTGGCCGGCGAATTGGTACTGGCCATCGGTGCCGACGGCGTCAGCGCGGTCGAACTGCAAGGCTGGCGGCGCCGTCGTGTGGCTGAAATTCGCCTGCCACTCAAAGTCCAGGATGGCATCCCACAGTTCGACGGCCTGGCCGGCTGGTTGGCCGAGCGACGTTCCCGTCGGCTTAGCGTACGGCTATCCAGCGCCTGGGTGCGCTTTGTCGTGCTGCCCTGGCAATCCGAACTGGTCGATGAAAAGCTGGCTTTGGCGATGGCCCAAAGCCTGTTTGGCGAACAGTACGGCGAGGCCAGTGCCGGCTGGCAGATTGCCCTCTCCCCCCTGCAACCTTTTCAGGCACGCATCGCCAGTGCCATCGACGAGCGTTGGTATACCGCCCTTCATGGCTTGGCACAGCAGCACAATTACAAGCTCGTATCGGTGCAGCCCCTGCTGGCCGCCATCTACAACCGGTTGGCCGACAAACTGCCCGATGACGCCCTCCTGGCCATCGTTGAACCGCGGCGTCTGGTATTGCTGCAAATCGAGTCAGGCCAGTGGCAACAACTGTATAACCGCGTGCTGCCTGAACCATGGGAACGCCGGTTGCCCAGCCTGATCACCCAGGCCAGCGCCACCCTCAACAGCCAGGCCACGCCGCTCTATATTGCTGCGCCGCTGTTCGAGCGCGGCGACCTCAGCGGCCTTGCCGCCACCTGGTTGCGCCTGCCGGCCAAGCCCGGCTTTGACCCCCGTCGCGATCGCGACTGGGCTTTTTGCGTGGGTTGCTGAGATGCGGCCGATCACGCTCGATTTTGTTCGCCCCCGCCTTGTACTCTCGCTACCCGGTGCGGTGTTGCTGATCCTGGGCCTGGCAGCGATCAGCGCGCTCAGTTGGCAACTGAGCAGCCTGGATGCCGAACGCGAGTTGCTGGAGGGGCGCTTGTGGCGCTTGCAGGCACCCGCTACGCCGGCGAGCGACGCCGACACATTGGCGCTCGCCGCCGCCGACAAACTCACCACCCAGATTCGTCGCCCTTGGGTACCGCTGTTCCAGCAACTGGAGCAAATCAAGGGCAAGGGCGTGCGCCTGGGCCAGATCCTGCCGCAAGCGGGGGACAAGGCCAGTGTGCAACTGGGCGGAGAAGCAGAGGATGCCGAATCGCTGTATGCCTATCTGCGCCAATTGCGCAGCGAAGGCGGCCTGCGCGAGGTGTATCTCCTGCAACAGCGCTGGGACGCCGAGAGCGAAACCATCCGGTTTGTGGCCCAGGCCCGCTGGCAAGCCGGTGCTGATCCGGAGCCTACGCCATGAACATCTGGTTGCATTATGGTTGGCAGCGCATAGGCGCATTGGGACGGCTTGGGATCTGGCTCCTGCTGGGAGCGGTGGTGCTATGGGCAGTTAAGGTCCGTTCGGCCGAGCAGGCCAACGACGATCTGCGCAGCAAACTCGCGCAAGCCACCCAGCAGCAGGCCCACCAGCAACCTGGCACCGCCCGCCGCATTGCCGATTTCTACGGTCACTTCCCCAAGCTGGCCACGCTACCTGACCAATTGGCTGCGCTGGATGCGGCGGCGGAATCGGCCGACATGGCGATCAACGAATCGCGCTATCAGTTACAACCGGTAAGCGGCCTGGCCTTGCAGCGCTACCAGGTGGACTTGCCGATCGAGGGCGATTACCCCTCGTTGCGCAGCTTTCTGAACCGGGTACTGAACGACGCCCCCAACGCCGTCCTGGATGAGGTGCGCTTCGAGCGTGACGAGCGTAGCGACGTGGTCACGGCACGACTGCGCTTCAGCTTCCATTACCAAGCCGAAGCAACAGCGGGGGCACGTCAATGACTTTGCGCTCCCAGCACTGGTGGTTGTTGGCACTGGCGGTGGTCGGCGGGCTGGCTATCTGGTCAAGCAGCCTGGCGCCAGCGGAGGACGGCTTGCTGGCCAAGACCGACTCCGCAAGCGGCGCAGCAGTACGGCCTATTGCGGCCATCCCGGCCAATGGTCCCGCCACAGAGAACGATGGCTGGCAGTTGGCGTTAAGACGCGATCTGCCCGGGCAGCCCGCAGCAGGTGATCCGTTCCAGTCGGCGAAGCCGCGTACTGCCAGCAGCAAGGGCGCAGCAGAAGCGGCTGCCCCGGCATTGCCGATCGCCGCACCTGCGCCGCCCCCTGCACCGCCGCTCGCCCCGCCGTTCCGCTACCTCGGTAAGTTGGAACGCGCTGGCAAGCTGGATATTTACCTCGATTACCACGGCAGCCCGCTCATCGCCCATGTGGGGGACAGCTTGAATGAAGGCTGGCGGCTAGATCAGCTCAATGCAGGCCAGCTCGGCTTCACCTACCTCGCCACTGGCGAGCAGCATACGGTAGCAATACAACCATGATGACCCTCCGATCCGCCTCACTCTGGCTAAGCGTGGCCCTGCTGGCCGCCTGCGCCAGCCCGGGGCAACGCAATGTCGACCAAGCTCAGCAACTGTTGGCCCAAGGCCGTAGTGAAGAAGGTCTGCTGTTGCTTGAGCAATCGGCCAAGTCCGACCCCAGCAACGGTGAATATCGCCGCAACTGGCTGCGCCAGCGCGATGCGGTACTGGACAGATTGCTACGCGAAGCTGAAATGTTGCGCAGCAACCAGCGCTACAGCGAAGCCCAGGACAGACTGGAGACCATGCTGCGCATCCAGCCCGGCATGGCCCGCGCCCAGGACATGCTCAAGCAGTTGGACCGTGATATCAGCCACGCCGAGCTGATCGAACAAGCCATGACCGCCAGACGATCCGGCCAACCGGAGCAAGCCCGCGCCCTGCTCAAGCAAGTGCTGACCGAAGCACCGCGCCATGTGCGTGCCCGCAAGCTAATGGCCGAACTGGATACCAGTCGCAATCGGGCCGAGCTATCACCACTGTCTGCCGATTCGCCCTTGCTACTACCGGTGACGGTGGAGTTTCGCAATGTCCCGCTGATGAGCATATTCGATATGCTCAGTCAGAGCACCGGCGTCAATTTCGTCTTTGACCGGGAGGTCAAACTGGACGGCCAGGCCACCATTCTGGCCCGCGATACCCCTCTGGGTGATGCGCTGAACGTGCTGCTCGGCAGCCAACATCTGGCCCGCCGGATACTGAACGACAAATCCGTACTGATCTACCCTGCCACCCCGGCCCGGCAGAAGGATTTTGAGTCGCTGAACGTCAAGACCTTCTACCTTAGCAATATCGAAGCCAAAGCCGCGGCCAGCCTGATCAAGACCATCGTCAAATCCCGCGACATCTACACCGACGACAAGCTCAACCTGCTGGTGATGCGCGATACCCCGGAGGCCATTGCGGTAGCCGAAAAGCTGGTGGCGGCCCACGACCTGGCCGAGCCGGAAGTGATGCTGGAAGTGGAAGTGATGGAAATCGGTAGCGAGAAATTGGCGCAACTGGGCGTGCAGTTCCCGGACCAGGTTTCGGTATCGCTCCCCAAGAGCTTCGACGGCAGCAGCTTGAGCATTGGTGAGCTGCGCGGCCTGGGCCGCGATGGGCTCAAGCTCAATACGGGCGACCCGGCGCTGGCCCTGAACCTGCGGCGCACCGATGGCACCAGCGAAACCCTGGCGAACCCGCGCATCCGGGTCAAGAACCGCGAGAAGGCCAAGATCCACATTGGCGACCGGGTACCGGTGATCACCACCACCACGAACCCCACTTCGGGTTCGGTGGCCGAATCGGTCAGCTATCTGGATGTCGGCCTGAAGCTGGATGTGGAACCGCAGGTTTATCAGGACGACGAGGTGGGCATACGCCTGAACCTTGAGGTCAGCAATATCGTGAAGGAGGTACCGAGCAAATCGGGCTTGCTGACTTATCAGATCGGTACTCGCACTACCAGTACTGCGCTGCGGCTGCGCGATGGCGAGACGCAAGTGCTGGCTGGTTTGATCAAGCAGGAGGAGATCGAATCTGCGTCGCGCCTGCCGGGGTTGGGCCAGTTGCCTATGCTGGGCAAGCTGTTTTCATCCGAAAAACACCAGCGCAGCAAATCTGAACTGGTGCTGCTGATCACCCCCCGCATCCTGCGCAGCCTGGCTCTGCCAGATGCCAGCCAGACCGAATTCCAGAGCGGTACGGAAGACAACGTGGGCAGCGATCAGCTAAAGCTGCCCAAGCAGACCAGCCAGGTACGCGTGCCACCAGCGGACGCCCCGGCCCAGCTGCAAATTGAACCACCGCCGCCACCCAGCAGCCCGCCCATCGCCAGCGTGGCACGACCATGAGGCAAAGCGGACTCGTCGCCGGCTTTACGCTGATCGAGCTGCTGGTCACGCTCAGCCTGCTCGCCATCCTGGCCGGTGCTGCGCTACCCCTTGCGCAGTTACAGTCACAGCGCGACAAGGAACAGGCCTTGCGATCCGCCTTGTGGGAGATACGCAATGCCATCGACGCCTACAAGCGGGCCAGCGACGAGGGGCGTATCCAGAAATCCGTGGGTAACAGTGGCTACCCGCCTCAGTTGCGGGTGCTGGTGGAGGGGGTTGCCGATCAATCCTCAGCCAACAGTCAACGGCTGTACTTCCTGCGCCGTATCCCGCGCGATCCATTTTTCCCCGATAGCCATGCACCGGCCGAACAGACATGGGGCTTGCGCAGCTATGCGTCACCGGCGGATGCACCACGAGCCGGCGACGATGTTTATGACGTGTTCAGCCTCAACCCGGCGCAGGGCCTGGATGGCCAGGCCTACCGCACATGGTGACCCGCTGCCGGCGCCGGCTAACCGGCTTTACCTTGCTGGAACTGATGATCGCCATGGCCATCATCGCGACCCTGCTCAGCATTGCGGCGCCCCGCTACCTGGGCAGCGTGGACAGGGCCAAGGAATCGGTGCTGCGGGATGATCTACATACCTTTCGCAAGGTCATCGACCAGTTCCGGGCCGACCGCGGCCGTTTTCCCAATTCGCTGGATGAGCTGGTCACCATGCGCTATCTGCATGCCATCCCGGTTGACCCGCTGACAGAACGGGCCGATAGCTGGCGCACTACCCCGCCACCCAGTGGCATGACCGGTACGGTAGGCGATGTGCACAGCGGCGCCAACGGCAAAGCCAGCGATGGAAGCGACTATGCCAACTGGTGAACGTGGTTCGGTCTACCTGTGGCTATTGGGCGTACTCGTCGTAGTCGGTGTGATGCTGGGTAAGGCGGTAGACCTGGCCAGCACGCGCGCAGAGCGGCAGCGGGAAGTACAGCTAATGCAGGTAGGCGATGCCTATCGCCGTGCTATTAGCAGCTATGTGCAAGCGCCAGGAGCCGACGGCCGATTGCCGCAGCAGTTGACCGACCTGCTGCTGGACCCACGCTTCGTTCAGCCCGTGCATCACCTGCGACAGTTGTACCGCGATCCGGAAACCGGTGGCGAGCTGGAGCTGATACGTGATGAGCAGCAAGGCATTGCCGGGGTATATAGCGCCTCGACGCGCGCGCCGCACAAGCAGCGGGATTTTCCTGCCCGCTATCAGCAGTTCGAGAAGGCCGAGAGACTGGCGGACTGGCAATTCATCTATACCCGCGCCGATAGCAAAACGCCTTGAATCCGGAAGATATGTCCGGGTCGGTAAAGCCAGGCGCCTAACCCTGGCGCCACGGTGGTATTGGGCGGAACTTGTCTTGCAGGAAATTGAGGAAAGTACGCTGCCGTAAAGGCATGCCGTTGCGGTGCGGCACCAGTGCCACCACGTCGGCATCGGCCACCTGCCAATCCGGTAGCAATTGCTGCAGGCGCCCTGCTTTCAGATCATCGGCCACATGCCATTCAGAGCGCAGAATGACCCCCTTGCCGGCAAGCGCCCACTGCTTGAGCACATCGCCATCATTCACGCTCATGGCTTGGGCAACCCGCACACTGACCTTTTCTGCGTTGCGCTGGAAAGTCCAGAGCGTGGTGTCCTCGTCGTTCTCGCGCAGCACAAGGCAGCGCTGCTGATGCAGGGCGGTAGGGTGGTCAATAGCGGCTTGGTCAGCCAGATAGCCAGGTGAGGCACACAACACGCGGCGATTGGGCGCGATAGGGTAAGCCACCCAGTCTGAATCCAATAGCTCGCCAATGTGCAGCACGATGTCGAAGCGCTCACCCCGGTTGGCCGAGAATCTATCGCTCAACGTCAGGGAAATATCCAGGTCGGGATGCAACGCATGGAATTCGGCAGTCAACGGTGCCAGGTAGCTACGGCCAAAACCCAATGGCCCGTGAATCCGCAAAGAGCCTGCAATCCGGCCTGTACTGCCGCGCATCTCTTCGACAACACTATCGAACTCGCGCAACAGCAATTGGCCACGCGCCAATAGCTTGTTGCCTTCCTCGGTCAGGGTGATACCACGTGCATTGCGATCCAGCAGACGAACACCCAGCCGGGTTTCCAGTTGCTTGAGCCGCTGCGACAAGGCCGCAGTACTGAAATCCAGCAGCTTGGCCGCCCCCGAGAAGCTACCGGCCTCGGCAATGGCTACAAAGAAATGGATAGATTGAAGCTCGCTATAGTCTTTCATGCCATCACAAACAAACGCAAAACACGCCGTGGCAATCCACTGACAATATTAGCTATTATTGTTATTTATCAGTTAGTTGCATTTTTATATATAATATCACTTCGTCATAAATGAATATACAACTTATTACCGGGTATGTGAATTTTTACGGGGCATGTGTCTAGACAAGTCAGGCCAATAAAAAAGCCCCCGTCGCTAGACGGGGGCTTTTAGCCGGGATATCAGCTAGCGCAGGTATCAAACCCGCTCGACACACAGCGCAACGCCCATGCCACCGCCAATACAAAGCGTGGCCAGGCCACGCTTGGCATCGCGACGGGCCAGTTCGTGCAGCAGGGTGACCAGCACGCGGGCACCGGAAGCACCAATGGGGTGGCCCAGTGCAATGGCGCCACCATTGACGTTGACCTTGTTCCAGTCCCACTTCAGTTCGCGGGCCACACCCAAGGCCTGGGCGGCAAAAGCTTCGTTGGCTTCGATCAGGTCGACCTGATCCAGCGTCCAGCCGGCACGAGCCAGCGCGCGCTGGGTTGCCGGCACCGGACCCATGCCCATGATGGTCGGATCCACGCCGGCAGAGGCATAGCCCACGACGCGCGCGAGCGGCTTGAGGCCCAGGGCGGCGGCCTTGTCGGCCGTCATCAGCATGACAGCGGCAGCGCCATCATTGATGCCGGAAGCATTACCCGCCGTGACCGAACCTTCCTTGGTGAAGGCCGGGCGCAGCTTGGTCAGCGCATCCATGGTGGTGCCGTGCTTGATGTACTCGTCGGTGGAAAAGCTCAGCGGATCGCCCTTGCGCTGCGGCACCAGTACCGGGGTGATTTCGTCGGCGAACTTGCCGGCCTTCTGGGCGGCTTCCGCCTTGTTCTGCGATGCCAGCGCCAGCTCATCCTGCTCCTGGCGGCTGATGTTGTACTTCTGGGCGATGTTCTCGGCGGTGATGCCCATCGGGTATTGGTTGTACACGTCGGTCAGGCCGTCGTACATCATGCTGTCCACCAGCGTTGCCGGCCCCATGCGGATGCCATCGCGGCTATTGGGCAGCAGATGCGGCGCAGCCGACATGTTTTCCTGGCCGCCGGCGATGACGATCTCGTTGTCACCCGACAGAATGGACTGGATGGCGAGGTGGGTAGCCTTGAGGCCCGAACCACATACCTGATTGATGGTGAGCGCAGGCACCGATACCGGCAGTCCAGCCTTGATGACGGCCTGGCGGGCAGGGTTCTGACCCAGGCCGGCAGTCAGCACATTGCCGAGTATCACTTCGCTGACTTGCTCACCGCTCACGCCGGTCTGGGCAAGCAGGGCCTTGATAACGGTAGCGCCAAGATCCGGCGCAGCCACCTTGGCGAGACTGCCGCCAAAGGAACCGACGGCGGTACGCAGGGCGGCGACGATAACGACTTCTGACATGGTGTAACTCCTACGTGGGAGAATGATGAGGATCACGCTGGCCCGCCTTCCAGACACCAGGCAGGCTGCGCGATTCGCTTTATTGCGCCCCTCACGTTTCGGGGCAGCCGAGTTTTAAAAATGAACCAGACGTCGGGCTCTCAAGCCTCGGCCACTTTGGCCTTGACGTAGGAACCGGGCGCCGGCTCGATGGCCTTGTACTTGGTATTGCCAGGCTTCTTGGGTGCGACGACCTGTTTGCCGGAGCGTGGCGCAATCCAGTTATCCCAGTCCTGCCACCAGCTGCCGGGCTTGCTTTCGGCCGAGGCCAGCCAGCTTTCGGCATCCTTGGGATACTCGTTCGCCACCCAGTAATTGCGCTTGTTGGGTCCCACCGGATTGATAGAACCGGCAATATGGCCCGAGGCACCGAGCACGAAGCGCAATTCCTTGCTGCCCAGCAATTGGGTACCCCGGTAGGCCGAGGTCCAGGGCACGATGTGATCCTCGCGCGCGGCAAAGATATAGATAGGCCAGTCATACTGGCCGACATCCACCGGCACGCCGCAGACCTTCATCTTGCCCTTCTTGGCCAGGTTGTTCTCCAGGTACATATTGCGCAGGAAGAACGTGTGCATAGGCAAGGGCAGATTGGCCGAATCGTTGTTCCAGTACAGGAGATCAAACGGTGGCGGCGTCTTGCCTTTGAGGTAGTTGTTGACGACGTAGTTCCAGATCAGGTCGTTGGCACGCAGCATGGCGAAGGCACGGGCTAGCTCCTTGCCGCTGATCACACCGCCCTCGGCCAGCTTGGCCTCACGGCTCTTGACCAGGTCTTCGTCGACAAACTGCTTGATGTCGCCCGGCTCGGTATGGTCGATCAGGGAGGTCATGAAGGTGACGCTCTCGAACCAGTCGAGCTTGCGGGCCTTCATCACCGCCAAGGCGGTGCTGAGTATGACGCCGCCGATGCAGAAGCCCAGGACATTGATCTTGTCCTGCTTGCTGATCTCGCGCACGACCTCGGTGGCCTTGATCACGCCATCCTCGACATAGCTGTCCCAGGTCAGCTTGCCCATGTCCGGCGTGATATTGCGCCAGGACACCATGAACACCGTGTAGCCCTGGGCGACGAAATGACGGACCATGGAGTTCTCAGGCTGGAGATCCATGAGGTAGTACTTGTTGACCGCCGGCGGCACGAACAGCACCGGGCGCTCGTAGACCTGCGCGGTGGTCGGGGTGTACTGGATCAACTGGAACAGCGGGCTCTGGAACACCACGGTACCCGGTGTGATCGCTAGGTTCTCCCCCACCACGAACTTGGATTCGTCGGTCATGGAGATATGACCTTTGGCCATGTCTTCCGATAGCTTGCGCATGCCCTCGGCGAGACTCTCGCCCTGGGTATCGATGGCCAGCTTGATGACCTCGGGGTTGGTCAGCGCAAAGTTGGAGGGGGACATCGCATCAATGAACTGCTGGGTATAGAAACCCAGCTTGTAGCGGGTCGCCTCATCCATCGGCACGCCGTCCACCAGCTCATTGAGCCACTTGGCACTGAGCAGGTAGTTCTGCTTGAGGTAATCGAAGAAAGGGTATTCCGCCCATTCCGGCGCGGCAAAGCGGCGGTCGCCCCGGGTAGCCGGTGCGGCGGATTTGTCACCAGCGGCAAACAGGCCGGTCCACAAATCCATCTGCTTGCGGTAGTAGCTGCTCTGCAAGCCCATCAGTTGCTGGGTGTTGCCCACCAGACCCTGGATGAAAGTCTCCATGGCGGCCGACTTCGCGGCCGGATCCTGGGGCTGCATGCCACTGACAAAACTGTCGAACAGCTTGCGGTTGGTGTCCGTCAAGGACTGCAGGAAAGCCTGGTAGCTCGTTGCATCGCCACCGAGGTTGCGTTCGGAACTGGACTGGCTCAAGACGTTGTCTCCCAGGTCTGTTTGCCCGGCTTTGGGTTAGCACTTGCTGCAACGCAGCAAATAAAATGCTAGCGCATTGTAGGCGTGCGGCCGCTCGCTCGACAAGGGCCGCGTAGTACCTTGTATTCGCAACATTTTGCGCCGAGAGAGCGACCGTTCGGATGCAAGATTTTGGTAATATTTGCAAACCACCCACACAGGCAAGTGCTTATTTAATAAGCAGTTTTAACAAACAACCTGACCAAAGTGGCGTTACCCCCTGATTTTCATGGATTTTCAGGCATCGCTTATGTATTATCGGCTCATCCATCTTCACGTAATTCGGGGACGCCGTACCATGTCTCGCCTCTCCGCGCTAGTCGCAGGCATTCTCAGCTTTGGGCTGATGGCTATCCCGTTCTCGGCCGAAGCCGCCCAGACTTCCAAGAAGCACGCTGTCAGTCGCAGCAGTGCTACCACCAAAGTAAAATCGAGCAAGATCAAGGCCAGTACGGCCAAGGCAACCAAGGTCAGCGCCAAGCCGTCCCGCAAGGCCAAGGCCAGCAAGGTCGTGCTCGTCAAACGTGCGCCGCAAGGTGGCCGTGTGACCCGCGTATCCGCCCTGCCCTCCACCTTGAGCAGCGCCTTTGGCACCCCGGCCCTGTATTCCAGTGCCGCCCTGGTCGTGAACGCCGTATCGGGCGAACGCATCTACGAGAAGAACAGCCAGGTCCAGGCCCCGATCGCTTCCATCACCAAGCTGATGACGGCCATCGTGACGCTGGACATGCACCTGCCGCTCGAAGAACCGATCACCATCACCGAAGAGGATGTGGATACGCTGAAGAATTCCAGCTCCCGCCTCCTGGTTGGCACCACCCTGAGCCGTGGCGAGATCATGCATCTGGCCCTGATGTCCTCGGAAAACCGTGCCGCCCACGCACTGGCCCGCACCGCTCCAGGCGGCAAGGCTGCGTTCGTCGCCCGCATGAACCGTACCGCGCAATCGCTGGGCATGCAGAACAGCCGCTTTGAGGACCCGACCGGCCTCACCAGCGCCAACGTCTCCACCGCCAACGACCTGATCCGCCTGGTACAGGCAGCCCACCACTACCCAGAGATCCGCGCTTACTCGACTAGTGACGAGTACGCCTTCATCTCTAACGTGAACGGTCGTGGCTATACCTTCCACAACACCAACCCGCTGGTGAAGAATGTGGCCTGGGAGATCGGCGTCTCCAAGACCGGCTATATCTCGGAGGCCGGCAAATGCCTGGTCATGCAGGCTACGATCAACGACACGCCTGTCGTGATCGTACTGCTGGATTCCGCCGGCCGCCTCACCCGCGTCGGTGATGCCCAGCGCATCAAAAAGTGGCTGGAGACCAGCCCGAGCGCCATGCTGCACGCCGGCTGATCAAGCCGGCCCGTAGCTGCTGTAGAGACAAGCCCGCCCCTCAGGCGGGCTTTGTCATTCCAGCTCCAGCCAGACGACAAACGGCAGTTGCATAACAAAATGAGAATCCCTATCATTTCATCTAAATTCTCATTAACTGGTCGCCATGTACGTCTGCATCTGCAATGCCGTAACCGACAAGCAAATCCGCCGTGCCGTCCATGACGGCTGCGACAGCATGCGTGACTTGCGCATGGAGCTGGGGGTCGCCGGTTGCTGTGGCAAATGCGCACCGGATGCGCGCGCCCTGCTGCTCGACAGCAAGCGCGAAATGGCAGGCAATAGCCGTGGAGTCACCATTACGCTCGTACCCGCCTGACCGAATTTTTGGCTTTTCACTTGCCGCCTCGTCACTCTCTGGCTACGCTGGATAGTTGAACAGGCGGCTGTGCCGCTTTCTGCGTTTGCATTGCAAGGAGGCCATCATGAAAGGCGACAAAAAGGTCATCGGCTATCTGAACGCCGCGCTCAAGAACGAGCTGACCGCGATCAACCAGTACTTCCTGCACGCCCGCATGTTCAAGAACTGGGGCTTCAAGGAACTCAACGAACACGAGTATCACGAGTCCATCGACGAGATGAAGCACGCCGATGCCCTGATCGAGCGCATCCTGTTTCTGGAAGGCCTGCCTAATCTGCAGGAAATGGGCAAGATCTACATCGGCGAGGATGTGAAGGAAGCGCTGCAGTGCGACCTGAAGCTAGAACTGGAAGCCTGTCCGGTACTCAAGGAGGCGATCGGCCACTGCGAGAAGGTACATGACTACGTCACCCGCGACCTGTTCAAGCACATCCTCGCCAGCGAGGAAGAGCATATCGACTGGCTGGAGACCAACCTCGGCCTGATCGAGACAGTGGGCTACCAGAACTACCTGCAGTCGCAGATGGGATCGGCGGATTCCTGAGCGGCTCGCACCATACAAAAAGCCACGGCAATCGCCATGGCTTTTTTATTTACATGCCCGAGTGCGAAGTACAGTTAATTTCTTAGCGTAAAGGCACAATAACCAGAGTCTCCCTGCCGTTACTTGCTTGCCTAACTTGGCCTGGACCAAACTCTACTACCAGTCCATCTTTAAAGATAACTGTGTAGTCAGTTCTGTCCCATGACCAACCGCTAATTAAGCGGTTGGTGTATTGATAGCCTTCCAGCGCTTCTATTTTTTATATCCATCAGGCCTACCTAAGATGGCCTCCACCTGAGCCTTGGACATCCCGTCACGGACACCCGAGATCTTTTCACCCGTAGCACAAGATACTGCCAATAAAACAGCGCAGCACATGACAATCAATCTGAACGTAAGACGCATTACACCTCCTACATTAATTTAATTCCCAACGCAGATAGAAGAGGCAACTCAATTATCTAAAACCTCGACCAAATCTAGCAGGGAATGAATCACAAATCTAATTGGCAATGCCGCAATTTTTCAATGCACGTTTAGTGGCTTGGCTCTACGTCAGCTAAGCAACGCGCCGCCACAAAGTCAACTAAACGCAATAACGTGATCAATCTCAAGCCGAATGCCGATCGCCTCGCCGATAGCGTGATCGTGATGGCTAGGCACCAGGCTCAATACCGTCGCCCCCGAGGGCAAAGCCAAGGTGTAGAGGAACTGAGCACCGCGGAATGCCTTCTTGACCACGCGGGCCTTGAGGCCGCTGGCATCGTCGTGCAGCACGTCGTCCGGGCGAAGCAGCACCTGCACCTTCTGACCAAGCGTGAAATCATGACCGGCATGCAACAGACTGGAGCCAAGTTCGAAATCCAGCTTACCCCCTTCCATCACCTGCCCCGGCAGAAAGGCGCCTTCGCCGACGAAATCCGCCACGAAGCGATCAGCCGGCTCGTGATAGAGCGCGTAGGCACTGTCCCACTGCTTCAGGCGGCCCTGCTCCATGACGCCGATACGATCCGCGAGGGCAAAGGCCTCGTGCTGATCGTGGGTGACCAGCAGTGCAGTGGTGCCGCGAGCTTTGAGGATATCGCGCACCTCCTGCGACAGCCGCTCGCGCAGTTCCACATCGAGATTGGAAAACGGTTCGTCCAGCAGCAGCAGGCGTGGTGCCGGCGCGAGTGCGCGGGCCAGGGCGACGCGTTGCTGCTGGCCTCCTGACAGCGCGTGGGTGTAGTCGTTGGCATGACCGGCAAGGCCGACCACCTCCAGCAATTCCATGGTGCGCGCCTGCTGCTCCTCGCGCTTCAGGGCGCCCAGGCCGAAGGCCACATTGCCAGCGACGGTGAGATGCGGGAACAGTGCGTAGTCCTGGAACACCATGCCGATACCACGTTGCTGCGGCGGCCATTGTTGTTCGGCAGTGGCGATGACGTCGCCATTGAGACGGATGCGGCCGGCGCGGATAGGCTCGAAGCCGGCGATGGCACGCAGCGCGGTGGTCTTGCCGCAACCGGACGGACCCAACAGGCAGCCGATTTCGCCTTCTGCCAGGGTGAAGGACAGGCCGGCCAGTACGGTCTTGTCGCCATAGGCAACGCCCACCTGATCCAGGGTCAGCAGGGTTTCACTCACGATTGCTTCTCCGTCTCGCGCGCCAGCAGGATCACCGGGATCAGGCCTGCCAGCACGATGGCGACCGAAGGCAGGGCAGCCATTTCCCACTGCCCTTCGCTGGTCATCTCGAATACCCGCACCGACAGGGTGTCCCAACCAAATGGCCGGGTCATGAGGGTGATGGGCATTTCCTTCATTACGTCCACGAACACCATCAGCGCAGCCGTCAGCAGGCCGCCGCGCAGGATGGGCAAGTGGATGCGCCACAGTACGGCGCGTCGCCCCAAACCCATGGAGGCGGCTGCCTCCTCCTGGCTCTGGGTGATGCGCTGCATGGCGGCTTGAGTGGGTTCATAAGCAACGGCCAGGAAACGGGCGGCAAAGGCCAGCAGCATGACCAGCAGCGTGCCCTGCAGTATCTGGGTGGGCTGACCCAGACCCAGCGCCTTGACGCTGTTGATCAGGCCGTTCTCCAGCCAGGACACCGGCACGAAAATGCCGACCGCCAGCACCGTGCCCGGCACCGCGTAGCCCAGCGTGGCCAGCCGGGCCGAGAGGCGGCTGGACAGATCGGCTCGGCGACGAACGACATAGGCCAGTATCAGCGCAAGCAACACGATGCCAATGGCGGAACCGGCAGACAGCAACAGCGAGCGGCCGACAAAGCCGAAATAGCGCAGGTCGAGCTGATCGCCGGCTACCGACCAGGCCCAGCGCAGCAACTGCACCATGGGAATCAGAAAGGCGATGGACAGTACCAGCAGGCAATAGGCGACCACCGACCAGGCCCGCCAGCCACGGAGCTTGTCTGGATGAGCAGCGCCTGCCCTGCCGGCCGTATAGCGCTTGTCGCCGCGGACCTTCTGTTCGACCAGCACCAGCACCAATACCGCGAATACCAGCAGGGACGCCAGCTGCGAGGCCGCGTTGAGGTTGAACAGCGCAAACCAGGCCTTGTAGATGGCCGTCGTGAAGGTGTCATAGTTAAAGGTGGCGACGGTGCCGAAGTCAGCCAGGCATTCCATCAGGGCCAGCGTCAGGCCGCCGATCACCCAGGGTCGCGCCATGGGCAACGCCACGCGCCAGAAGCCCTGGCGGCGGCTCAGCCCCAGCGATGCGGCCGCCTCCAGCGCGCGGCGCCCCTGGGTCAGGAAGGCATTGCGGGCCAACAGGTAGACATAAGGATAGAGCCCCAGCGTGAGTGTGAGTATCACGCCCCAGCGCGAGCGGATGCCAGGTATCCAGCGGGTGTCGTCCATGAACTCGCGCAGCAGGCTTTGCAGCGGCCCGGCATAGTCGTACAAGCCGATCTGCACAAAGGCCAGCACATAGGCCGGCATGGCCAGCGGCAATGCCAGCGCCCAGGCGAAATGCTTGCGGAACGGGAAGTCGTAGACCGCCGTCAGCCAGGCCAGTGACACCCCCAGCAGCAAGGTGCCAATCGCCACCCCCAGCACCAGCCAGAAGGTGTTGGAGAGCAGCTGGGGTAGGACAAATTCACTCAGGTGCGACCAGATATCGGCCTGCGGGCGCAACAGACTGGCCACGACCACGGCAAGCGGCAGCAAGGTAATGACGGCAATCAGCCAGGCAACGATGCGCTCATCGAGCCAGCGCCGGGGCGGGCTGTCAAAAGAAAGAAGGGGCAAGGCAACAGTTTTGATGGGAGCACTCAAAATAGGCCAAGGCCAACCTCCATGACGGGGGCTGGCCTTGCGATGCTAACAGCAGTATCAGCGGTAACCGGCGCGGTCCATCAGCTTGACGGCGGTGGCTTGCAGCTCGCCTGCCTTGGCCACGTTGATGTAGTCGTGCTTGAAGTCCCCCCAGGCCGCAACACGCGGGTCAGGCTTCACCTTGGGGTTGACCGGGAACTCCATGTTCTGGTCAGCATAGAGGTTCTGGGCTTTTTCGCTCGACAGCCATTCCATCAGACGGATGGCGCCCTTCTCGTTCTTGGCGTAGCGGGTGACGCCCATACCGGAGATATTGACGTGGGTACCGCTGGACTGCTGGTTGGCCCAGAAAATACCAATGGGTTGCTTGGGATCGCGCTGCATCACGCGGCCGTAGTAGTAAGTATTGGCGATGCCGACATCACACAGCCCGGCACCAATGGCCTTGAGCATGGATTCGTCATCCGAGAACGGGTCCGCCGCGAGGTTGGCCACCCAGCCGCGAACGATGCTTTCGGTCTTTTGCTCACCCAGGCGGACGATCATGGTGCCGACCAGGGACTGGTTGTAGACCTTCTTGGCAGAACGCAGGCAAAGACGATTCTTCCATTTGGGGCTGGCCAGGTCTTCGTAGCTGGAAAGATCAGCAGGCTTGACCTTCTTGGTGTTGAAGAAGATGGTCCGGGCACGGATCGACATGCCGTACCAGGCACCGGCTGGGTCGCGAAGGTGGGCCGGGACATTCGCTTCAAGCACGGCGGACTTGACCGGGCGGAGCAGACCTTGCTGCTCAGCTTGCCAGAGATTGCCAGCATCAACCGTCAACAGGATATCCGCCGGGGTGTTGGCACCTTCCGCTTTCAGCCGCTCCATCAAGGGGCCTTCCTGGCCGGTAACAAAGCGCACCTGCACGCCAGTTTCCTTGGTAAACGCATCAAACATGGGCTTGATCAGCGCCTCGATACGGGCGGAATAGACCGTCACTTCTTCAGCAAAGGCAGGGGCGGCAGCGGCCAGCGCGGCGGCGATCAGCAGGGGGCGAAACGTCATGCTTGAGGCTCCAGATGTCACAAAGCGTTGCAGATGGAGGAATTGTCGCACGGATGAGAATGCTTATCAAAATGAGCTCCCGAACAAACTCAGTTCCCTCTCCGATTCAGGGCCGTAATCGACTACAATCCGCCTCCGTTTTATGTCGTTGGAAATCCCGCCATGTGGTTCAAGAATCTGCAGCTCTATCGCATCACCGATCTCAGCAAACTCAACGCCGACCAACTCGATGCCGAGCTGAAAAAGCGCGCCTTTGTGCCGGTGGGCAGTACCGACAAGCTGGCTGCAGGCTGGATTTCCCCGGCCAGCCACGCGCCGGACATCTTTGCCTACGCCAATTCCGGCGCCATGCTGATCGCCCTCAAGACCGAGGAGAAGCTGCTGCCGTCGAGCGTGGTGAAGGATGCCGCCGATGAGCGCATCGCCGATATCGAAGCCAAGGAGCTGCGCAAGGTTGGCAAGAAGGAAACCAAGGAAATCCGTGAGCGGATCGCCGAGGAACTGTTGCCGCGCGCCTTTACCCGTTCGCGCGTGTTACGCGCGCTGATCGATTTCCAGGACGGCTGGATTTGGGTCGACACCGCGACGCCGGCCAAGGCCGAGCTGCTGATCCAGTTGCTGCGCGAAACGCTGGGCACCCTGCCGACCAAGCTGCCGCAAACCCAGCTCGACCCGGTCACCGCCATGAGCACCTGGCTGGATCATGATGCGCCGAGCAACTTCACGCTCGACGCCGATTGCGTGCTTAAGGCGCCAGGCGAAGGTGGCGCACAGGTCACCTGCCGCCGCCACGACCTGAGTTCGGATGAAGTGAAGCAGCATCTGAAGACCGGCAAGCTGGTCACCCAGCTGGCCCTGAGCTGGGACGAGCGTATCGCCTTCGTACTGACCGAGAAGCTGCAGATCAAGCGCCTGACCTTCCTGGACATGCTGGAAGACAAGATCAAGGAAGCCGATGCCGAAGACGCCGCCGCAATGTTCGACACCACGCTGACCCTGCTCGCGCAGGAAGGCCGTGGCCTGGTTGCCGCCGTGATCGAAGCACTGGGTGACGAACTGACTGAGATGTCGTCCGGCCCTATCGCTGCACCGGCACCGGCCCCACAAGTCGCGTCACAAGCCGCACCAGCCCAGGCCGATGGCAAGGTAGACGTGCCTTGGTAAGTTAAGGCATGGCACAGCCCGGCGGCAACGGCCGGGCTGTGTTGCAAGTAGCGCAGCCCACCAAGATATAAAGCGCAAGCGATACGCTGCTCGCTACACTCGCGCGGTCCCCTCTGCGGAAGCCGCCATCATGTTGCAGCCCTTGTTGCGCCCCACCCTGCTCGCACTCAGCCTGATCACCGTTGGGCACGCGGCCGACCGTATCAGCGACGCCCCCTTCGCCACCCGTTCTGAAGTCATTGCCCCCCATGCCATCGCTGCGACCAGCCAGCCGCTGGCCACGCAGATTGCACTGGATGTGATGAAGCAGGGCGGCAACGCCATCGACGCGGCCATCGCAGCCAATGCCGCCCTGGGCCTGATGGAGCCTACCGGTGCCGGCGTCGGCGGGGATCTGTTCGCCATCGTTTGGGATGCCAAGACCAAGAAGCTCTACGGCCTCAATGCCAGCGGCCGATCGCCGAAGTCGTTGAGCTACGACAAGCTCAAGCAGGAACTCGACAAGCAGGGCTTGAAGGAGCTGCCACCGTTCGGCCCACTGCCGGTCAGCGTGCCCGGTGCGGTCGATGGCTGGTTCGAGCTGCACAAAAAGTTCGGCAAGCTAGGCATGCCGGCCATCCTGGCCCCAGCAACCCGCTATGCCCGCGAGGGTTTTCCGGTCACGGACGTAATCAGCTACTACTGGCGCCGGAATGTTCAGTCCTTGATCAAGTTCCCCGGCATCCGTGAGCAGTTCACCAAGGATGGCGTCGGCCCGGCCAAGGGTCAGCTGTGGACCAATCCCAACCTCGCCAACACCTACGACAAGATCGCCCAGGGCGGACGCGACGCCTTCTACAAGGGTGACATCGCCCGGCAGATCGCGGCCTATTTCGCCCGCAACGGCGGTTACCTGAGCTATGAAGACCTCGCCAGCCACAAGAGCGAGTGGGTGGAGCCGGTCTCGACCAACTACCGTGGCTACGATGTCTGGGAGCTACCACCGAACAGCCAGGGCATTGCCGCACTACAGGCGCTCAATATCCTGGAAGGCTATGACCTGAAATCTGCCGGCTTCGGCAGCGTGCAGCATGTGCACTGGTTCGTGGAAGCAACCAAGCTCGCCTTCGCCGACCGGGCCAAGTACTACACCGATCCGGATTTCGTGAAAGCCCCGGTCCAGCAACTGATCAGCAAGCCCTATGCGCAGGAACGTCGCAAGCTGATCGGTGAAGAGCGCGCGCTGCAGAAGGTGGAGGCCGGCAACGTGGCGCTCAAAACCAGCGATACGATCTACCTGACCACGGCCGATGCCGAAGGCAATATGGTCTCGCTGATCCAGAGCAACTACCGTGGCATGGGGAGCGGCATGGCGCCGGAGGGTCTGGGTTTCATCTTCCAGGACCGTGGCCAGCTGTTTGCGCTTGACCCCGGTCACGCCAATGTCTACGCCCCCGGCAAGCGTCCCTTCCAGACCATCATCCCGGGCTTTATCACCAAGGATGGCCAGCCCTGGGTGAGCTATGGCGTGATGGGCGGCGACATGCAGCCACAGGGGCACACGCAGATCGTGATGAACCTGGTGGACTTCGGCATGAACCTGCAGGAAGCCGGCGATGCGCCGCGGATCTATTGGGATACGCCGCAGCAACCCACCGGCGGCACCATGACCGATGGCGGCACGGTGAGCCTGGAAACCGGCTATCCCTATGCCACCATCCAGCAGTTGCTGCAGAAGCGTCACAAAATCACCTACGACCTGGGCGGTTATGGCGGCTACCAGGCCATCATGCGGCTGCCAAACGGCGCCTTGGCCGGTGCGAGTGAATCGCGCAAGGACGGCCAGGCAGCAGGTTACTGAGCACACGATGACCGCCTTGCTATCCGGCCTGCTGCTCGCCGGCGCACTGCTGGACATGCTCTGGCGCCAGCCGCCCTGGCAAAGCCTGGTTGGCCTCTATACCGCTCAAAGCTTGCTGGCGCTTGTTGCCTATGCCTGGGACAAACAGGCGGCACAGCGACAAGCGTCACGCATCCCCGAGCGCAGCCTTCTGCTCGTCGGGCTATTGGGAGGCTGGCCAGGCGCCTTACTGGCGCAACGTCTGGTTCACCACAAGACGGGCAAGGCCAGCTTTCAGTGGCGCTTCTGGTTGAGCGTGGCGCTCAACCTGGCTGCCCTACTGCTGGTACTCGTCCGTCCGGTCCTTTACACGCCCTTCCCCAGCCCACCATGACCCTGCCCTTTGATCAGCTCGCTGCACTGGATGTCCTGACCCTTAGCACTCATACCCAGGCCGCCGGTGACCTGTTGGACCACGCCACCCGGCTGGCGCAGCTGCGCGCTTCGGCTGCCGCTGGCGACCATTTCCTGCTGGTAGAACGCGATGGCAAGGTAGTGGCCTACGCCAACTACACGGTACGAACCGACAAGCAGTGGTTCGTACTCATGCTCAATATCCACCCCGCCCACCGCAACGCCGCTGTTACGGCCGAGATTGCGCAGCGTTCATTGGCGTTGTTTGTCGAGCACGGCGTGCAAAAGGTGGTGTCGCATGTCTATCGCAACAATCCGGCATCGCTACGCTTTCATCGCAAACTGGGGTTCAATGTCACTCGCGAGAACGACAAAGCGCTGGAATTCACCGCCTCACCGTCTGAACTAGCCCTGCTGCAACGGGTTGCGGGGCGGAAGGCTGTTTGACGTAGCTGGTGCAGCCTGGACAAGCTATCGTATCGGCAGACCCATCACATACCGCCCCAATGGCCAACTCCCTATCCCGCTACGGCATCCCTCCCAGCGTCGGCATGATCCGCCAATGGATCGATACCCTGTCCGAAAAAACCGGGCACAGCCTGGATGAATGGCTCGACCTGATACGCGAGGATGGTCCGGGCGACGAGACGGCGCGACGCGAGTGGCTCCAGCAAACCCACAAGCTGGGCAGCCGGGCGGCCACCTGGCTGGCGGAGCGGGCCGATGGCAAAGGCATGGACGAGGACTCGCCCGAGGCCTATCTGGTCCATGCGGAGCGCTATGTGCAAGCCATGTTTGCGGACGGCAAGGCGGGCCTGCTGCCTGTCTACGAAGCCTTGCTGGAGGCAGGCCTTGCCCTGGGTAGCGACGTCAAGGCCTGCCCGGCCAAGACCATCGTACCGTTCTATCGGCGCCATGTATTTGCGCAGCTCAAGCCCAGCACCCGTACCCGCCTGGACCTGGGCCTCGCGCTCGGCGATATGCCGGTGCCCGATCGCCTGATCGATACCGGCGGTTTCGCCAAGAAGGACAGGATCACGCATCGCATCGCCATCACGTCCATCGCGGAAATCGACGACGAGGTACGGCATTGGCTCAAACTGGCTTATGAGCGGGATAAGGCCTAGAACGGTTCATACGCCCTCTCCCCAGGGAGCAGCCATGCGATACGCCCCGCCGCTTGCCACCTACCTTGCCGTGTTGCTGGCTGCCTGCGGTGGCGGGGGGGGTGGCGACAGTGGCACCACGACGCCGCCGCCGGGCAATGGTGATATCGCCCTGAATGATCCAGTCAGCTATTCGGGCGCACCAGGCGCATCGCTCCCATCCGCTCAGGAACGGGCTGCCATCACTCACCACACCCTGAGCCTGAATGGCCTGGCCCTGGCCTACACCGCGACGACCGGCCACCTGACCGCCAGCCATCCACAAACCAATGCGGCCGAAGCTTCGTTCTTCTATGTGGCTTACACGCTGGACGGCCAGGCCCCGGGGCAACGTCCGGTCACCTTTTTCTATAACGGCGGGCCTGGTTCGGCATCGGTCTGGCTACACCTTGGTGCTTATGGCCCCAAACGGCTGGCAACCGGTGCACCGGCGACCAACGTGCCCACACCGTTCCAACTGGTCGACAATGCCGAGAGCCTGCTGGACGTCAGCGACCTGGTGTTTGTCGATGCGGTCGGCACTGGCTATACGCAGGCCATTGCGCCCAATACCAACCAGCAATTCTGGGGTGTGGATGCCGATGCCGCGGTTTTCCGCGATTTCGTGACCCGCTACCTGACAGTCAACCAGCGTACCGCCTCGCCCAAGTATCTGTTCGGGGAGTCCTACGGCACGCTGCGCAGCGCCCTGCTCGCCGACCTGCTCGAATCCGCCGGCACCCGCCTGAGCGGGGTGATCCTGCAATCGTCGATCATGAACTACAACAGCAATTGCGCGGTATTCAACCCCGGCACGGTCAATTGCGCAGGCTACCTGCCCAGCTACGGCGTGATTGGTGCCTACTTCAACCTGACCCAGCCGGCCCAGGGTGACCCTGCGGCCTATGCCACCACGCTGCGCAGTTTCAGTGCGGGTAGCTATGCGCCGGCTGTTGACCAGTGGATAGTCAATCGCGTCACGCCCAATGGCCTGGTGGCACAACTGGTGAATGCGACGGGCGCGCCTGCCGGGCTCTGGCAGACCAATCTGAGCCTGGACCCGACGAGCTTCCAGTACGGCCTGCAGCCACCCACGCTGATCGGCCGCTACGATGCGCGTGTGACCGCCCCGCTTGGCAGCCAGCTCGCTAGCGAGGGAGACCCGTCCTCGACCTTCATTTCGCCATCCTTCGCCAGCACCATACGCAGTTACCTGCCCACCACGCTGAAGTACAGCAATAGCTCGACCTACAACCTGTTTGTGAATGCCATCGACAGCTGGAACTGGCAGCATGATGCGCAGGCGCTGCCAGACGCCATACCGGACCTCGCCGCGGCACTACTGCAGAACCCTGCCCTGCGTATCCTGTCGCTCAATGGCTATCACGACCTGGCCACGCCCTTCTACCAGACGGAGCTCGATCTGGCCCGGCTCGGCCCTACGGCCAGGGTACAGATCAGGAACTACCCGGGCGGCCATATGACCTATCTGGATGACGGCAGCAGACGCCTGGGCAAGGCCGACCTGGCAAGCTTCTACCGCGCCGCTGCGGCCCCCTAGGCAAGGAGCGTCAGCATGAACAAGTCCTACTACCTCATTGGATGCCTGCTCGGTGGGCTGGTGCAGGCCGCCGAGCAAGCCGGCGGTTCTGCTGCCGCGCGGGCAAACATGGCACAGGTTGGTGACCCCTACCTGCCACCGGCCGCTCGCCAGCCCAGCCAGGCCACGCCGCCATCGGGAGCGGCTTTGCAGGCTATCGCCGTGGAGAAGTTACGGCGTCGGTTCGAGGCGGCCGATATCAGCCACAGCGGCACGCTGACGGAAGAACAGGCCAGACAGGCCGGCCTGGGATTTGTGGCCGAGCATTTCAAGCGGATCGATGTGCAGCAGCGGGGACGCATCAGTTTCGATGACCTGCGCCTCTACATGCGCGAACGCGGCGCCAATCTCTGACCCCCAGGTACCCGCGGAAATCCTGCCGATGACCCGTCTGTTCCACTTGCTGCTACTGGCACTCTGCCCGCTCTGGCTGATGGCTTCCGAGCATTTTGACCTGGTCAAGCTGACAGACGGGGTATACGCCACCGCGCGCAAGGAGCTGCCCGGCTTTGCGGTGGAATCAAACAGTGTCTTCATCATCAACGAGCAGGATGTGGTGGTCGTCGACGCGCAATCCAACCTGGCAGCGACGCGCGAGGTGGTCGCGGCCTTGCGTACGCTTACCGACAAGCCTGTGCGCTACGTGGTGAATACGCACTGGCATGACGACCATATCGTCGGCAATGCCATCTATCAGGAGCAGTACCCAGGCGTGGAATTCATTGGCCACGCCAAGGCCCGCCACTATCTGCAGGATGCCGGCCTCAAGGCCAGAGAACGCTTCCATCGCGACGACATCCCGCAGTTCTCCGCCATGCTCCGCGAGTCCCTCAAGCAGGGCAAGACGCTGGGCGGCAAGCCGATCAGCGAGGAGGAACGCCTGAGCTATCAGAGCGATCTGGCCCTGGCGGCGGGCTACGCCACCGTACCGCCGGATTTCCAGCCCCCCTTGCCTGGCATCACGGTGGATGACTCCCTCATCTTGCATCGGGGCAAGCGCAGTATCGAGATACGCTATCTGGGACGCGGCCATACTTCAGGCGACCTGGTGGTCTACCTGCCACAAGAAGGCATCGTGTGCGCAGGTGACCTGGTGGTCTGGCCTATCCCGCTGGTGGGGGGTGACCAGTCCCATGTCGCGGACTGGTCTGCGACGCTGGCCAAGCTGCAACGGCTGAAAGCCGATCAGATTGTGCCTGGGCACGGACCGGTGCTGCACGATGCCCGCTATGTGCAAACGGTGGCGGACCTGATGCAGGCGGTAACGGATCGCACGCGGAAGGCCATGCAGGGTGGTGCCTCATTGGCGCAGGTGCGCAAGGTGGTCAGGCTCGACGACCTGCAACAGCGATTTGCCGCGGAGAGTCCGGTACGCAATGTCCTGTTCTCCCAGTACGTGATCGGCCCGGCCGTCACCAGCGCCTACGAGGACCTGCAAGGTGATTGAGCATTTTTCGCCATCCGGCGTGCCCGGCAGCTTTCGAGGGTAGAATTCCGGCTCCCTACCGAGCACTCCGTCGTCATGAATCTCAGCGTCATCCTGCTACTCTTCGTCACCCTGGTTTGGGGTACCACCTTCCCCTTGCTGAAGTCAGCCTCCAGCTCGCTCTCAGGCGTGGAGATATCCGCTGCGCGCTTCCTGATCGCCTCGGTCTGCATGCTGCCCTTCGCGATTAAGGCACCGGCCAAGGCGTGGCGGGACGGGGCATTGCTGGGAGTCTTCGCGCTCACCTCCTACGTGGCGCAGGCTTATGGCTTGGAGCATATTTCCTCCAATCGCAGCGCCTTTCTGACCAGCCTGAACGTGCTGATGGTGCCCTTCCTGGGTCTGATGTTCGGCGGGCGTCTTGCCTGGCCGGTACTCCTGGCATCGACCATGGCCTGCCTGGGCATCGGTTTGATGTCCTGGGAGGGAGGTGGCAACTGGCAGGGGGATGGTGCCACGTTGATCTGCGCTCTCGCCTATGCGCTCTATACGATCTTCCTGTCGCAGCGCAGTGGCCGACATGAGGCACGTCATCTGGCGGCCACGCAGATCATCTTCATGGCCGTCTCCGCATCACTCTGGGTAGGCATCGCCAGCATTGGCGATCCGAAAGCCGCAACGCTGCCCGCGCGCGTGCTCGAGCACGGCCCCACCCTGCTCTATCTCGGCCTGATCGCGACGGCCGGCATGCTGGTACTGCAGGCACGTGCGCAACGCAATGTCTCGGCCGACAAGGCCGCCGTGATCTACGCACTGGAACCGGTATTCGCCGCCCTGTTCGGTTGGCTGCTGCTGAGCGAATCGCTGACCATGCAGGCCGGCATCGGCGGTGGACTGGTGGTCGTGGCGGTCATATTGAGTGAGTTGAAGCCGGCGGAAAAGCCACAGCCGGCTTGATCAAGTACAGGCGCAGGGACGCAGTCACCCCGTAAACCCTCATCTCGGAAAACCATGAAAAAAGCCGGCAATTGCCGGCTTTCTTGCGATCGCTTCAGACGATCAGGCGGTAGCCTTGAGCGGCGAGAAGTCGAGCGGTACGGCGGTCTTTTCGGCAAACTCGGCCTCGGTCACGCCGGGGGCCAGTTCGTGTACCGAGATACCCTTGGGGCCGACGTGCATGACACCCAGGTCAGTGATGATCATGTCGACCACACCCACGCCGGTCAGCGGCAGATTGCATTTGGGCAGGATCTTGGCCTCTTCGGTGCCGTCCTTTTTCTTGGCAACGTGTTCCATCAGTACGATCACGCGGCCCACGCCGGCGACCAGGTCCATCGCGCCGCCCATGCCCTTGACCATCTTGCCGGGGATCATCCAGTTGGCCAGGTCACCATGTTCGCTGACCTGCATTGCGCCGAGGATGGCGAGATTGATCTTGCCGCCACGGATCATGCCGAAGCTGTCGCTTGAGCTGAAGATGGCCGAGCCGGGCAAGGTGGTGATGGTTTGCTTGCCGGCATTGATGACATCGGCGTCGACTTCCGCCTCGGACGGAAAGGGGCCGATGCCCAGCAGGCCGTTTTCGGACTGCAGCCAGACTTCCATGCCGGTCGGCACATGATTGGCAACCAGGGTAGGCAGGCCTATACCCAGGTTGACGTAAAATCCGTCCTGCAATTCCTTCGCAGCGCGGGCGGCCATTTCATCGCGGTTCCATGCCATTTCGGGCCTCCTTAACCGTTCGGGTTTTCGCGGGTGGTACGTTTCTCGATGCGCTTCTCGGGCGTGGCGTTCAGCACGATGCGATGCACGAAGATGCCGGGGGTGTGGATGGCATCCGGATCGAAGCTGCCGGTCTCGACAATTTCTTCGACCTCGACAATGGTGATCTTGCCGGCCATGGCGACATTGGGATTGAAGTTGCGGGCGGTGCGACGGTAGATCAGGTTACCGGCCTTGTCGGCCTTCCAGGCCTTGACCAGCGAGATATCCGCCGTCAGTGCGTGCTCCAGCACATACATCTTGCCGTCGATCTCGCGCGTTTCCTTGCCCTCGGCCACCAGGGTGCCGTAGCCGGTTGCGGTATAGAAGGCGGGGATGCCGCTACCACCGGCGCGCAGCTTCTCGGCGAGCGTACCTTGCGGGGTGAACTCGAGCTCCAGCTCGCCGGCCAGGTACTGGCGTTCGAACTCCTTGTTCTCACCCACGTAGGAGGAAACCATCTTGCGGATCTGCCGGGTCTCCAGCAGTTGCCCCAGGCCAAAGCCATCGACACCGGCGTTGTTGGAGATGGCCGTCAGGTTGCGCTTGCCGCTGTCACGCAGGGCGGCAATCAGGGCTTCAGGGATGCCACACAGGCCGAACCCGCCGACGGCGATGGTCTGGCCGTCCTGCACCAGTCCGGCGAGCGCTGCATCTGCGCTGGGGTAGATTTTATTCATGGATGTTTCCTACTGCGGTTAGTAGATCGGTAGACGGATACGGTGCGCAGCTGCTTGCCGCCGTCATTTGTCTGGTCAGGATGGCCGCCAGGCAGCCATCACTGTACAAAGGGGCGCTTCCCTATACAAGTAAAGTACAAGCGGGGGCGACTTTTCCGGCCTGAATCACGGCTACTGTGCGGTCCAGCCGCCATCAACATTCCAGGCGGCCCCACGTATCTGGGAACCGGCCGGGCTCGATAGAAAGACCGCCAGTTGACCCAACTGTTCCGGCGTGACGAATTCCTGTGAGGGCTGCTTCTCCGACAGCAGATCGGCTTGTGCCGCCTGCAGTGTGAGGTTGCCGGCCTGAGCGCGTGCCTCGATCTGCTTTTCCACTAGTGGGGTACGCACCCAGCCCGGGCAGATTGCATTGCAGGTGATACCCGTCTGCGCCAGTTCGAGCGCCACCACCTTGGTCAGGCCAACCAGGCCATGCTTGGCCGCTACGTAGGCGGATTTCTGGACCGATCCCACCAGGCCATGGACCGAGGCGATATTGATGATACGCCCCCAGTTGCGGGCCCGCATGCCGGGAACCGCCAGCCGGATGGTGTGGAAGGACGAACTGAGGTTAATGGCCAGTACAGCATCCCAGCGCTCGGGCGGGAAATCCTCGATGCTGGCCACATGCTGGATGCCGGCATTGTTGACCAGGATGTCCACACCACCGGCCTCCTTGCCAGCGTAGGTCATCATGTCGGCAATCTCGGCCGGCTTGCTCATGTCCGCCGGATGGTAGTGCACGACCACACCCAGCTCGCTGATCTGGCGGCGTGCTGGCTCGGCATCGCCAAAGCCGTTGAGGACGATATTCGCCCCCTGCCTGGCAAGCTCCAGCGCCATACCGAGGCCTATACCACTGGTCGATCCCGTAATCAGGGCCGTCTTGCCATTGAGTAGTTGCATGGGTACTCCATCCGCTGCGGGCGGGCAGCGAGAGATAGAAAGGCAGGGCTGCGTTGCAGCCGTTACCAAGGATCATAGTCGGACATGGCTTGAGGCACCGGCGGGCCGCAGATCAAGCCGTGACATCGGGCCCCGCTGAAATATCGCTTGTCTCCATTACGTCTTATCGGTCACACATTCAGCTGGCGACCGTCGCCGCATCCCCGCACCTGAAGGCACAAGCTACGGACCGGAACCGCACAGCAGCATCCATGCCATGACCGCCCGATTTAAAGCTTTTACTTTAAAAACAACTATTTGCCGGATGGAAGAGACCAACTGATCGCTGCGGACGGCGGCGGTGCACAGTGGCTTGTCCAGTACGGCAGACACCCGACCGGGATTGGGCGGCCAGGCACTGTCCAAAATTTCAGACTCGGCGCCAAACCTGCCCGCCGTGCCGTGCACCCGGCAGCGCGCTTGAGAGGATGCCATCCGCCTCGCCATGTGCATGGGAGCAAGCGCATCTGCGCCAGCTTGGTTATCCTGCTGTTTTTAGCCCACCACAGCAGACGCCATGGCCAAAGCCACCAAGCCGTCCCCGGTACTCGCCCCTGTCGCCACCAGGCAGCCACAGTCCTTGCGCCAGCATGGAGAAACACGCATCGACGACTACTTCTGGCTGCGCAACAAGGAAGACCCGGCCACCATCGCCTACCTGCAGGCCGAAAACGCGTATGCGGAGTCGCTGACGCAGGCGAGCAAGCCGTTCGAGAACAAGCTGTTCGAGGAGATGAAGGCCCGCATCAAGGAAGACGACAGCTCGGTGCCTTATCGCCTGGCGGGCTATTACTATTACTCGCGCTTCGAGATCGGCCGCCAGTATCCCCTACTCTGCCGCAAGGTCATTGCCGCCGATGGCAGCTGGGCAGAGAGCCCGGAGCAATTGCTGCTCGATATCAACGCACTGGCCAAGGGCAAAAGCTTCATGGCGGTGGGAGAATTCGAGGTCAGCCCGGACGGCAAGCTGCTGGCTTACTCCACCGACTCCACCGGCTTCCGGCAGTACCGGCTGCAGATCAAGAACCTGGAGACCGGCAAGCTGCTGCCATTCAAGCGGGAGCGCGTCACCTCCGTCGCCTGGGCGCTCGATAATGCCACCTTGTTCTATACCACCGAGGACAAGCAGACCAAGCGCTCCAACCAGCTCTGGCGGCATAGGCTGGGCGCGACGGAGGACAGGCTGATTCACGAGGAAAAGGACGAGCGCTTCGGTACGGATGTATTCCTGACCCGCAGTGAAGGCTACCTGGTCCAGCAGATCAGCAGCCACATCACCTCGGAGATCCGCTACCTCAAGGCGGACCAGCCTACAGGTCGCTGGAAGGTCCTGGCACGTCGCAAGGCGGACGTGCAGTACAGCCTCGATCATCGTGACGATGACTTCTATATACGCATCAACGATACAGGCCGGAACTATCGATTGGTCAAGGTACCGGTCGCCGATCCGGCCAAGGCCAACTGGCAGGAACTGCTCGCGGAACGGACCGATGTCATGCTTGAGGGCATCGACCTGTTCAAGCACTACATGGTGGTGCACGAGCGGGAGAACGGCCTGAACAAACTGGTCATCACCGACCTGCGCAAGCAGCAGAGCCATGCGATCGCCTTCGACGAGCCAGCCTATAGCCTCGGTACCGAAGCCAACGCCGAGTGGGATGCCCAGGTGTACCGCTACGGTTATGAATCCATGACCACGCCGGACACGGTCTACGACTACGACATGGCCACGCGCAAGCAGGTGGTGATGAAGCGCCGGCCGGTGCTGGGGGACTTCGACTCCACCCGCTACCAGACCGAACGGGTCTGGGTGACGGCGCGAGATGGCGTACAGGTGCCCGTATCCCTGGTCTACCGCAAGGGCAGCCGCAAGCAGGACGGTGCGCCACTCTGGCTGGAAGGCTACGGCGCTTACGGCATACCGAACGATGTGTACTTCTCCGGCAACCGTCTGAGCCTGCTGGACCGCGGCATGATCTATGCCGTGGCGCATATTCGGGGCGGCGGTGACCTGGGCGAGAAGTGGCACGATGCCGGCAAGATGGCCAGCAAGCTCAACAGCTTCCAGGATTTCATCGACTGTGCCGAGGGCTTGATACAGCTCGGCTACACCCGTGCCGACCAATTGGTGATCGAAGGTGGTAGCGCCGGTGGCCTGCTGATGGGTGCGGTCAGCAATATGCGGCCGGACCTGTTCCGCCTGGTCGTATCGGAAGTCCCCTTCGTGGACGTGCTGACCACCATGCTGGACGCCAGCCTGCCGCTGACGGTGGGCGAGTACGAGGAGTGGGGCAACCCCAACAAGAAGGCCGAGTACGGCTGGATGCGGGCCTACTCGCCCTACGACAACCTCAAGGCTCAGCCCTACCCGACCATCCTGGTGAAGACTTCCTTGAATGACAGCCAGGTGATGTACTGGGAACCCGCCAAGTATGTCGCCAAGCTGCGTACGCTGAAGACGGACAACAACCCGCTGCTGCTCGTGACCAATATGGGCGCGGGTCACGGCGGTGCGAGCGGCCGCTTCGATCGGATCAAGGAAATCGCCTTCGACTACGCCTTTGTCCTCAGCCAGCTTGGCCTGGCGGACTAAGCCGTTCGAAAATAAAAAAGCCGGCAATCGCCGGCTTTTTTTGCTACGCGCCGATCAAACCACAGCGGCGGTCGAACCTGTCACCGGCAACGCCTTGCGGTAGGCAGCCATGCGGATCCAGTACATGATCCAGACAACCAGCACTGCAATCCATGCGATCAGGTTGATGAAAGGGATCATGCAGGCAACGGTCGACACCACAAGGCCGATGGCCAAGGGCATGGCGCCGTCGTTCTGTTGACCCACAGAGGCATAGTCCTTCTCGATGGCCTTGGAGAGCAGGCAGACGTAGACGAGATACCAGATGCCACCGATCAGCGGAATGAAGGCCAGCCAGATCAGGGCGCCTTCAAACGGCTTGTTGGCCGGACTCAGCTTGTTCATGGTCCCTTGCAGGGTGATGAAGTAGAAAATCACCGGGACCAGCATGACCAGGAAAATAACCAGCCCGATGATGCCGAAGCCCGCCATCATTCCCATCGCTTGCGTATCTGACATTTGTTTGCTTCCTCTATCTTGTTTGAATTGAGCGCGGCACCTGCTGCGTTCCAGCACTATATGACACCGCCTGCCGCTCTGCAGCCTGTCGCGCTCCGGATGGCCATATTCACGCTGGAGGCCGCCTGAAACAAGACATGCATACCGGTATCAAATCGTCTTTCCGGTCTTTGCCCGCACTACAATCGCCGGCCTATGGCCGACCTTCCCCTCTATCGTCACCGCCCCTTTCTGCTGTTGTGGCTCGGCAGCGTTGCTTCGAGCTTCGGACTCGCCATCGCACTTCTGGCCGAGACTTGGTACGCCGTCAACGTTCTGCACCTCAAGGCTGAGCTGGGCTATGTGATGCTGGCGGGCACCTTGCCGCGCATCGCACTCATGGCACTGGGCGGCGTGCTGGCAGATCGTTTCCCGCGAGGCCGCATCATGGCTGCCAGCTTTGTCTGCCGGGGCGTGCTGATGGGTGGCGTCGCCTGGGCCATCCACGCCGGGCAGATGAACCTGGCCTTGCTGATCCTCATGGCGGCAGTCTACGGCGCGCTGGATGCGCTGTTCTGGCCGGCACGCGATGCCATCCTCCCGGCGCTGCTGAGCGGCAACCTGTTGACCCGTGCCAACGCCTGGCTGCTGTCCACCAATCAACTGGGCCTCGTGTTCGGCCCGGTACTCGGCGGCATCCTGCTTGCTGCCCTGCCGTTCGAGACCGTCTTCGCCATCACCGCCGCGGTGATGTTGCTCGGCGCCTTGGCTTGCGGCGGCATACAGGAACCCAAGCAAGAAGCCCGCGTGCACCTGCCGGTCTGGGCAGCCCTCAAGGAAGGTTTCGCCAGCGTACGCGACACACCTGTCCTGCTGACTCTGCTCGCGATCTATGCGATCGCCAACCTGCTGTTCATGGGGCCAATGGGGTTTGCCCCACCGCTGCTGGCTGCCAGCCTGCCCGGCGCCAGTGCCGGCATGCTGGCGCAGCTGCAGAGCGCCTTTGCCGCCGGCATGCTCGCTGGCGGCGTGCTGCTGGCCATGCGTCCGCCTAGGCATCGGCGCCTGCGGCTGATCTGCTGCCTGATTGCCGTGGAGGGCCTGTTGCTGGCGGCACTGCCGCAACTGGGCGCCAACGCCGCCACGCTGGTCCAGTTTGCCATCGGTTTCTGCGTTGCCTGCAACAACATCCCCATGCTGGCCCTGCTGCAGCAATACACGCCGCCTGATCGCATCGGCCGGGTCATGAGCCTCAACAGCACGGCGTCGCTGGGGCTCACCCCCATCTCCTATGCGCTCTCTTCAGGATTGCTCTCGGCCGGGCTATCGCTGGACAACCTCGCCATGGTGGGCGGCTTGGGCCTGACGTTTTGCTGCCTGATCCTGCTGGTGGCATCCACCACCGTGCGCCAGTCGGACTAGACACGACCCAAAAAAAAGCGCCCCGCTAAAGGGGGCGCAAAGTCATGCCACTACGCAGAGCGCCCGGCGCGCCCCTGGACTCGAGGGCACCTCCAGAAACCCCACTCTCGTCGCGATGCGGCGTTGCTCGTGAAAAATTCCCCCTTACATATCAAACATATGCCGCGTGAAATTTTTTCACTCGCGCCTTGCGTCGCTTAGAAACCGAGGATTCTGGAAGCCCCCTCACGGCACGATGCAAACCACGGCCGAGCGGGCCGGAATCTTGAAACTGCCGCTACTACCGCAAACCGTCGCAGCCGCAGCACGCACCCTTGGGTCGGCCGCCGAGGCGGATGACTGGACCGGGTGCAGCACATAGGGTTTGCCCGCTTCGGCGGCGATCGTGATGGTCTGGTCGACCTTGTCGACGTTGACGAAATACAGCACATCACTAAAGCCGGCACCACCGTAACCCTGGCCATCCAGATGGCCGGCGATCACGCTGGCAACCTGGGCGGAACCGGTGTTGTAGAACACCAGCCTTTGCTTCACGTCACTCGCAGCACGTAACCGGAACAGGGTGGAACTCTTGCGGATGGCGAGCAGGTCACGGAAAGCATCGCGCGCGTAGGCAATCTCACTACCGCCAGGCTTGATGCCCGTATTAGCCAGCAAAGGCTTGAGCACGCTGTAGTTGTCGCCGTTATCCGTCTTGTTGGGCGCCCCTGTACCGAAGTAGTTGTCGGCATAGCTCCAGTCCAGGCGGTTGAACCAGTCACCCGAGTTGTAGCTGTTCCGGTCCATGGACTTGGAACGCAGGGTGTCGATACCGGCATGGAAATACGCCACACCCTGGCTGAAGCTGTTGATCGCCGCACCAAGCATCTGCACCCTGGCCCGCTCCGCCTTGCTGGTCGCCAGCGGCAGCTTGTAAGCGTTGATATCGAACAGGGTCTGGTTGTCGTGGTTTTCGACATAGTTGACCACTTCCTGCGGGTCGGACACGTAACCCGCCGGCTGGCCGCCGTAGTCGATCTCTGACAACTTGCGCACGGTGTCCTGATAGGTGTTGAGTGGATAGTCGCGCAGGGATCCCGCCAGACCTACCTTGACCATGTCCCCTGCCGCCAGCAGATCGTTACGGGTCTTGCCCGCGCCGGAACCGTTGTCGTCGTAGAACAGGCCGCTGATGTAGCCCTGGTTGCGGACCAGATCATTGCCGCCATCAAATGGTCCGCCACCGCGAACGGCATCCCGCGCCCGATCACTGAAGGTACCGATGCCGGAGCCATTGAGCGACAGCTGCGAAGCCTGCTCAAAGCGTGCGCCATTGGCGACTTCGCCAAAGTTCCAGCCCTCGCCCACCAGCAACACATCGCGACCAGCCGCGGCGTTGACGGCAACCTTGAGGTCTTCCATGACCTTGCGGGGCTGATGCGCCATCAGGTCGAAGCGGAATGAGTCGATCTTGTACTGGGTAACCCAGGTCTTGACCGAGTCGATCATCAGCTTGCCCATCATCAGGTTCTCGGTTGCCGTATTGGCGCAGCAGGTCGAGGTCTCTACTCCGCCGGTGCCGTTGAGCCGCTGGTAGTAGCCCGGCACTATGCGATCAAGCACCGACTTGGCATCCTGGCCCGAGGCACTGGTGTGGTTGTACACCACGTCCATCCCTACCCGTAGTCCAGCCTTGTGCAGCGCCATGACCATCTGCCGGAACTCGACGACGCGCTTGGCCCCATCGGCGGCATCCGAGGCATAGCTACCCTCTGGTGCCGTGTAGTGGTAAGGGTCGTAGCCCCAATTGAAGCAATCCTCGTCCTTCACCGCCGCCACCGCGGCTTGCTGGTCTTCGGCATCGGCTGCGGCATTGGGGATCGTCGGATTCTTGCAGCCGGACTCCGGTACCGTGGCCAGGTCGAACACCGGCAACAGATGGATGTCGGTCAGGCCGGCAGCCGCAAGGGCCTTGAGGTGTTTCATGCCGTTGGCCCCCTCCTCGGTAAACGCCAGGTACTTGCCGCGATTGGCGGGACTGACCGTGCTGTCGTTGACCGAGAAATCACGCACATGCAGCTCATAGATGGACATGTCCTCCTGCGCGGCCAGATTGGGTCCGTTGCTGGCATCCCATCCACTGGGCTTGAGGCTGGCAGCATCGAGATTGGCCAGATAGCTGCGCTTGGAGTCCGTTGTCAGACTGATCGAATACGGATCGGTCACCCGGTTGCGTACGACCCCCACACCACGCACGAATACATCCACCAGATAGGTGTAGTACTTGCCGGACAGATCACCCGACTTGGCCAGGCGCCAGACGCCGCTGGCAGCATCGCGCGTCATGGCCTCGATGCTGCTGGCTTTGCCACTGCCCGTGTCATATACGCAGGCCTGGACCTTCTGCGCGGTAGGCGCCCACAGCTTGAGGTTGCTGCTTCCCCCTGCCACGCTGGCACCCAGATCGGCCACGGCCCTGGCCGCACTGAACTGGTCATCCAGCGCACCTGCCAGTTGGGCAGTGGTCGCATTCTGTACCTTGCCGTCGGCACTTTCCTGCACCAGGACCAGTTGGTTGACATGCAGGTCAGCCAGTCTGGCGAGGTCCGCATCCTTGACCTTGAGCACGACACCCGGCGCCACGAACTTGAAGCGCGTGGCGACATCCGACGGCACGCTGCCACCAAGCTCAAGCGTGATTGAACCATCCGCACCGCTTGCAGCGACGTCCTTGCTGACCTTGATCTGGCCATTCGCGCTGTAGTAGAGCTTGAATACACCCCCGGTATCCACCTTGGGCCATTGCAGCAATTGCTTGCTGAGCCAGTAGGCCTGGGCATCGACACTAGACACCGAACGGGTATCCGGTGCGGCGGCATAGACGGTGGCATCCTGCTGTAGCAGCCACACTTCACCGACCTGATTGACGACGTTGAGTGCAGCAAAGTTGACCTTGACATTGTCGTTGCGGCCATCCTTGTCGTCATTGCCCGGCTGCCCTGCGCCTCCCAGGCCGTGGATGATGAACTCCAGGCTCTTGCGGGTGGCATCCTGCTTGGGATTCAGTACGGGAATGTCGAACACGACCTCGCTGCTGCCAAGGCTATAGCCTGGCATCTTTGCGAACGGCACCGGGCTGTTCCAGTTCTCGATCACCACGCCGGCAGGCAGCCGGCTGGCATCCATGCCGTTGCTGGACCACAGGTGCAGGCCCCAGCCACCGTATTGGGCATCGAAGCGCTTGTAGTGCACCCGTACCGTGGCGATGTCCTTGGCGGCGCCGGACAACGGGTTGCTGGTGTAGTTGACCTTATCACCGGCCACCTTCCAGATTTCCTTGCCATCCGCCACCTTCCAGTACTGCTGTTCGTCAGTCCCGGTCTTGCCGCTCCAGCCGGAGGGCTCACGGTTGCTGTCACCGTTATGGAGGATGAAATTGAAGGCATCTGCCGTCACCGGTACATCCCAATAGGCGCCATAGCTGTCGTTGCCCGTCGGGCTCTTGCCAGGCCAGCCTCCCAACGCCTCGCCCGGCGCGTTGTAGACGTAGGTCTGCCAGCCGCTGTAGTTGCCGTCGGGCCGGTTGTAGTGGATACGGACACTGCCTGCCGCCGGCGTGCCACCGCCGGAACCACCGGCTGCGGGGATGGCAAACAGGACTTTCTGGAAGTCGGTGCTATCGCAGTAGGCGATATCCCCGCTGGCTGGCGGGTTGGTGGTACCGCCGCCGGGGTTGCTATCGTCACCCCCGCCGCAAGCGGCGAGGAGCAGGCTACTAGCCAGGCAGGCGCAGAAAATGCGCAGCCGGGCCCAGCGCCCTGGGTCGCGTTTGGATTGCATGGGTCGTCACTCCGTTATATCGCCCTCTTCGAGGGCTGGTTTATTGTGCGGCGCAGCGAAAAGACCCGTAACAAATCATTGAAACTACAAGGATTTTCACCACACCAACTCATTTGTGACGGAGTGGACCCAGCCGGTCAAGCCTGGCATGCATACCGGTATGGTCTGGTGGTGATACGTCCCGCTGTAGCGGGGATAGCGATATCAGGCCGTATATCGCCAAATGCAAAACGCCAAGGACCGAGCCTTGGCGTTTTGTGTAATCGGCTTATCCGCAGGTACTTATGTCCTGCGGGACTGCAACAAATTACAGGGGTTGCAGATCCAGCTTTTCGAACAGTTTGCGGTCGCCATCTGCCTCGGGGTTGCCGGTGGTCAGAAGCTTGTCGCCGTAGAAGATGGAGTTGGCACCGGCCAGGAAGCACAGGGCCTGGACGGATTCCGACATCTGCTGGCGGCCCGCCGAGAGGCGCACAAAGCTCTTGGGTACCACAATACGGGCCACGGCGATGGTGCGTACGAACTCGCTCCAGTCAATGCCCTCCTGGTCCGCCAGCGGCGTACCTTCGACCTTGACCAGATTGTTGATCGGCACCGACTCGGGCTGAGGGTCGAGGTTGGCCAGTTGCGCCAGCAGCCCCGCGCGCTCTTCACGCGTCTCACCCATGCCAACAATGCCGCCACAGCAGACGTTCATGCCCGATTCGCGCACCTGGCGCAGGGTATCGAGTCGATCATCGTAGCCACGGGTGCCAACGATATCGTCGTACTTCTCGGGAGCGGTATCGAGGTTGTGGTTGTAATAGTCGAGACCGGCATCCTTGAGCTCACCCGCCATACCTTCCTTGAGCATGCCCAAGGTGGCGCAAGTTTCGAGCCCCAGCGCCTTCACCCCCGCAATCATCTGCTTCACTTCTTCCAGATCGCGCTGCTTGGGGCCACGCCAGGCCGCGCCCATGCAAAAGCGCGAGGCACCGGCTTGCTTGGCTGCCGTCGCGGCGGCCAGGACGTCGTCCAATGGCAGCAGATCCTGGCTGGTCACACCCGTGTCGTAGCGGACAGACTGCGGGCAATAGCCGCAATCCTCCGGGCAGCCGCCGGTCTTGATCGACAACAGCGTGGACAATTGCACCTTGCTGGCATCGAAATGCTCGCGGTGCACCGTCTGTGCACGGAACAGCAGGTCATTGAATGGCAGCGCAAACAGGGCGGCGACGTCTTCCACCGTCCAGTTCTGAACTTCGGCATGCGGAACAGGCTTCTTGTGGAATGCCAGGTGTTGCGGGGCTGTAGCTTGATTCATTGGCTTGGGGGAAGCAATCTTGTTGGTCTAGACCCTAATTTTTGGGTCTGGTCACGATCTTGTCAAATCCGCACAGCCGGGAATTTGACTGCTGCACAAAAATTACACACCAAGCAAGCGCTCATGCTGTGGGGCTGATGTTTGCTGATGCCAGCCCTGTGGCTGCCCGAGAAATCCAGCCGGTTCGCCGGGAGCACGTATCCCGTGTATAAGGCGCTTTGCCGTTCAAGACAGGGGCAGCCAGGGCGCATTGCCCACGCACGCCATACCGTTAAATGATGCCTTTACATGCCCTATATCCATAAGAATCATAAGCGTATCCAGATACAAGCCGGCTTGCGCCTCACGCCAATTCGTGTGATGAAAGCGACAATGTGAGCGGCTCCTCCCTATTCAAGTTCGCACCCCGCGGGCTTTACCATCTCGTCACCCTGATGGCTTGCTTTGTGCGCGCAAACGTAACCGTCGACCCGATTACCGTCAGCCAGGACAGCTATCACTATCGGGTGCAGCCCGATGGCCATGCCTCGCTGGCGCGCGCCTTGCAATTTCGCGTCAATAGCGCCCAGGGGGTCCAGGACAATCAGGTTTTGAACTTCGGATTCAACAGTCACCAGCAGAAACTGACGGTACGCGAAGTGCGGCATAAAGGGCGTGATGGTCGATGGCATGCAGTCCCGCCGGCAAATATTCGTATCGTTACCGGAGCAGAGGCCGGACTGAAAACCGACATGCTCGACATCAAGGCGCTGCAGGTTTCGCTGCCCTGGCTCGTCATCGGGGATAGCGTACGCGTGAAGTTCGACACGGCCGCCATCAGGCCGGATGCCTTTGGCAACCATTTCTACGCAACGCATGAATTACCGATCGGGTTCGCCAGCAAGGCCATGGAGATCACCGTCGATGCGCCGGCCTCCATGCCGATACGATCAGTAGCGCGCGGCTTTGTGACGCCAGGCCCCAGCCTCGTCAACGACATGATGCGATATCAGTGGCGTGCCGAGGCGGCTCGCAATGATCGGCTCGAATTCGAACAAGCCGACAGATCGGCCTCTGCCCGGATGGTCCGCCTGTCAGACTTCGACGACTATGCCGCCCTGGCGCGGGCCTATGACTCGCAATACCGGCCCATGGTGCAGGCGGATAAGGCGCTATCTGCATTGGCGACCTCCCTGGTGGAAGGGCTGCAGGATTCGCGCGCAAAGACGCTCGCGATCTATCGATGGGTCCAGGCGAATGTGAAGTACCGCGCGCTCTACAAGGCCTATGAACCGTGGCTCCCCCACCCTGCCTGGCAGACGTTGCAGCGGCGCCAGGGTGACTGCAAGGATCACGCTGTTCTGCTGGAAACGATGCTGGCGGCGGTGGGGGTGGACAGCACGCCGGCGATGGTCAACCTGAGTGCGGATATATTCAGCCTGCCAGAGGTGCCAACACCGGAATCCTTCGACCATGTCATCACCTATATACCGTCCCAGCATCTCTATCTGGATGCAGCGACCAAGTTTACGGTTGGCGAGTATCTGGCAGCCAGCGAGCTGGATAAGCCGACCCTGTTGGTCAAAAGCGGCACGATAGGCCACACGCCGATTCATCAGCCCGGGCGCAAGGTATACCGGTCCGAGGTCCGGATCGGCCAGGACGGCTCGGCCCGAACTCGTTTCTCCCTCAATGCCGACGGCTATTTCGCCGGCGAAAAGGCAGATGACTATGGCAAAGCCGCGAAGTACTGGCTTGGGAAGACCGTCGAAAATTTCGTCACCCGCCTGTCGCTGCCGCAGGTGCCAACCAGCACGGATTTCAGCGAGCCCAAGGAGGCGGGCGAGCAGTCCGTGGACTATCACTTCGAGTCCGTCGGGCACCTTGCATCCTTCCTGCCAGCCATCGACCCGCCCACCCTGGCGGCGAGCAGTTCATTGATGAACGAGATCGCACACACGGTAGCCGCCTACGGTATTGAGCAGAAGCGAAGCAAACCGTTTGTATGCAACGATCAGGACATTCAGGAAACCGAAACCTATATCCTGCCTGACGATCTGGAATACGCCGCTATCCCGGAAGATGTGCATATCGCCGATGCCTTCATCAGTTACCACACGAGCTATCGGCGCGAAGGCCAGGCGCTGACCATCGAGCGGCACCTACGGCGATACAAGGCAGAAAGCCAGGTCTGCATGCCCCAGGATTTCGACATCATGCGGCCCACCATCGAGGCCATGCAGCGTGATGTCGGCCAGCGCATCCCGCTCCGGCGACGCACATGACTCAAGCGGTGACGGGTAGGCCACCGTTACCGGCCGGCAACTCAAATAGCTCCCCCGCGGCTTAAGTTGGCCACCTCGTGAAAGGATGGCGCAGGTGTTATTCATTTCATTAAAAGCGCTCTGGACAATATCAACATCGGCGTCCAAACATATTAATAAGATTGATACCAACAGAAAACAAGCCACCAAATAATCAATTATTAACATGTAAATTTACACGTCAATAATCAATAATTTACCTGTCGAATTTGCTTACAAAGCAAAATAAATAATTTTTTAAATTAAATTCAAGTCATTGTTTTTATTTGAATTTATTCATTAGCATAAAACCTGCTGAATTGCCAAGGCGGCACCGCCGCACATATAAACAATCCAGGAGGTTATTACCATGCGCAAGCATACCGGCACTTCAATCTTGTTGTTTACACTGCTGACGGCGACTACCTTGGCAGCACCCGTCGGCTCTCCGGTCGTCATCAGTGAAAGTGGCATCCCGGGTGCCATGAATTCGACCAAAGGGGTGGATCAGCTCAGCGGCCAGTACGATGAGGTATTCACTGCTACCAGTACCAGCAACTTCTTTACGGAGGCTGTATTCAAGGCGGGCAGCTGGTTCAAAAATGGCGGCGTTGTTCCCACGCAACTGAATGCCCCGCAACAGCTCGGCCAGAACCAGTTCAGCTTCGGTTATGGGCTGTACGCGAAATTCTCCTCGGCAGGCACCTATCTCAACAACCCCAATGGTTTCACCTTTACCGGCGGGAACGCCTATCTGGAGCTGTGGGTTGATCCGGACCAGAACACCGACTACCGCGTCAAAACCAGTGCCATCGGCAGTGTGAACAACCTCGACCTCGCCTCCGGCGCAGGGTCCGACACCGACGACATCCTGCTGGGTAGTGCCAGCGTGTTGCTGGCCGGAGAAGGTGCAGGCGTGGCGGGGTTGGCCAACGGTAACTTCGAAATGATCTTCGGGAACTGGTCGTTGACGAAGGCGGGCAGCGGTTATTTTGTGACGCCCAACCCCTTCTATCTGGTGATCGACCTGAACGGTAACTTCCAGAACTTCATGCCCGTCAGCGGTAGCAGCATCCAGTTGATGAACAACTCCGCGAATGCCTTCTTTGTACCGGAGCCTGGCATCCTGCTGCTGACCGGCATCGGCCTGGCCGGATTGATGGTAAGGCGCAAGCGGCAAACCCGCCTGGGCTGAGCAAGCAGGCTTAGCCTGGTGGCGCACCTGCTGCCGGGCTATTCCTCACCCAATAGCCTGTTGCCGGGACGGACCTATCCCAAGCCGGCAATCCGGCTAGACCCACCAGTTCGCCGCTTTCGTGCAATCCGGACAGATGCTGGGCGATGGCGACCTCGCCCACCCCGACTGTACGTCATCTGATGCGCCATTGCGACAGGCCTGGGGCTTGTCGTTTGCCATGGCGGGAAATACATCAACGCGGGAGAGGTCGAGAAAGGCATCTCGCTTCATCCAGGAGCGGCTCGGTAATGACACTAGCAGACGCCCATGCCCAACGGGCCAATTATCCGCCGCGCCCTCGTCGGCACCGCCTGCCAGCGCAAGCGCACAGGGGTTTATGGCAACCATACTGCGCGTAGTGGCATCTGCCATGCGCTCGATGACGATACGCCCGTTGCGGACCTGAACACGCTCCCCGGCACCGATCAACACGCCACTACTCGGTAGCGGGTAACCATGGTGGACCATCTGTTCCGGTAGGTCGTTGTACAGACGCTCATCGCCAGACCATGTCGTGTCATTCCACCCAAAAACCTTGATAAGGTGCGGCTGCATACGCTTCGTGCCCAGTTCTGGTCCAGTGGCATTCACCGCATAGATCGACTGGGCCACTCGTTCCTTGCCCTGTGCCACGCCCATATCGCAGACCTCCCCCTCGTAGGCGCATTGGGCCTGGCCCGATGGCCCGGCACCAGCCAAAGCCAGCGAGGAACTCAAGACCAGTGACATCAGCAATGTGATCGTACCCACAGGGGTATTCATATTTTCCTTGTATCAAGCCCGGTCTGATCACAGTCAGACCCGCTCATTAATTATGCCTTTGGCATTATGCCAACAAGATATGCATACGTCATTTCAAGGCAGAAAAATCGGGCCTTCTCCCGGCAAGCTTTGTAAAAAACACAACAGATGGGCAGCGCTGTGCTTCAGCCGCAGGCCGATACGTGTGTTCGCTTGCAGCGAGAACGGGAAATCCGAGCATGGCCCGGCAGAGAACTAGCGTGACGCCCTAGCCAGCATGGCCGGCGTATCGATATCGAGCACAGTGCCTTCATCGCTCGTCGGTAGGCGGATGGCGGTGGACCAATCCAGCACCGCGCCGGCACCGCGCTCACCATCGAGGTCTTGCAGCCGCTCGAAGTATTGGCAAGGTATGCCCCGGGGGTGGCCTGGCTCGCCCAGGTGAACAGGCACGACCAGCTCACGGGTTTGCAGCAATCGCTCACCGAGCTGCACCAGCGTCGCGCTTTGCACAAAAGGCATATCGGCAAGACCAATCATCACTGCCTCGGCATTGGCTTGCTGCGCCCAACGAATACCGGCAGCCACCGAGGTGCCCAAGCCCTGCTCGCAAAGCGCATTCTCGACCACGGTTGCGCCAAACTGGGCACAGGTTGCCACCCCGAATGCATCGTCCGGCTTTACCACCACGGCAAGCTGATCATAGGCCGCCGTGTAGCGACGCAGTACCGCCGCCAGCAGAGATTCGCCGTCGGCGGTGAGCGCCTGGCGCTTGTCGGAGCCGAAGCGGGCGGCCTTGCCTGCAGCGAGTATCAGACCTGCGATCATGGTTATCCCAGGCAGCACTATCTGCGCCCAAGTTGCTCCAGGGTATCAAGGGTTGACGGAGCCTGGCAGGGCGATGCATCAAACGCCACCGCAAGTACGCTTGAAGCCGGCGAAAAATAGACGACGACCGAACAATGCAGCCGCCCTTCCGACTCATGCCGTACGAACACGGCAGCCGGGCTGTCAGGTGATGCGGCATACAGACCGGTCAACCTGGCTTCGAGGGCAGCCAGCGGTGCCTGCGCCAGCTGGCCATCGCCAAGATCAAGCACATACCAGCCGGCCGATTGGGCCGGAGCATTCATGATCTCACTCGACAGGATGTCCATGTCGGCATGCTACTGCAGATCCATCACGCTTGGCACCGGTATGGTACCTGGCATAAACGCGGCCTTCGCCCCGGTGAAAGGCGAAGGCCGCGCTGTCACCAGCGCTTAGCGCTGGCTCACTTTACCGTTGGCATCCGAGATGATGATCTCCACCCTGCGGTTCTGCTGCCGACCGCTGGTGGAGCTGTTATCGGCAACTGGATTGTCCTTGCCGTAGCCAAATGTCTCCACCCGGTTGTCGGCAACACCTTGGGCCACCAGGGCACGCTTGACCGACAGCGCACGACGCTCGGACAAGGACTGATTGAAGCTGGCGGAGCCGGTGCTATCGGTATGCCCCTCGATCAGCACCCGGCGCTCGGGATAGTCGCGGAGCACGGTCGCCAGCTTGCTGACGCTGGCGTTGCCACTTGGCCTCAGCGTCGCCTGCCCGACGTCGAACAGGACATCCCCCAGCGTGACGACAGTCCCCCTGTTCGTATGCTGTGCCGCCAGCGATTCCAGTGCGCTTTGCAACATGCTGGCACGCTGCGCTTCGCCCATGGCCTGCTGCTGCGAAATGTCGGCTTGCTGCTGGGCCTGGTTGGCCTTCATTTCGGCCATGGCGGCCTGCACCTTGGCCTGATTGGCCTCCTTGCTGCGTGCATCGGCAATCAGTTGCTGCCGCTCACTACCGGCCTGCCGCACATCCGTATCTGCCTGCCGCCCGGTCGCCGCCGCCTGTGCCGTGCGGACACGCTGCTCGACCAGATAGGCCTGGTGGCGAGTTTCCGTGCCGTTCCTGTCCTTGGCCCATTGGGCATCGGCTTTTTCCAGCGATTGCTTGGCGCGCTCCAGTTCCAGCGCTCCGTGCTGGGCAACCTGCGGGTCGGCACTCGCCCTCAGATACGCCAGGCGAGCATTCTCAAGTGCCGCATTCTTGGGGGGTGTAGTCTGGCAACCGGCAAATGCCAGGCCGATTACATCAAGGGATAAGCAACGGTTAAGGGTATTCATCGCTGTCACCTCTTTGCCTTATTGCGGGGTCGTCGTTGCGCGGTTGATCTCCTGGCGCAACACCTGATTGCCCTTGTCCACTTCCTCGACGGCCGTCGTGGACTTCTGGGCAGTTGCCCTTGCCTGGGCGTATTGCGCATCGACCTGCGCCTCTTCGGCCCAGCGTTTGGCTTCGATGTACTGCTTGGCTTGCGCCGCATTATTGGCCTTGGCCAGCTTGTCACGCGCCTGCGCCAACTCGGAAGCCGCGTAATTACCGGCACCGGCATTCTCGGCACTTTCGATGGCGGCCTTGCCCGCCGCCATCTGCTCTCGCGGCTCGGCAGACGTCGATGCGCAAGCAACAAGCCCCAGCCCAAACACACCGGCCAGGATGGTCTTCATCAAGTAGGAATTCATGGCTCAGCTCCTGATGTCAGGTACGGTGACCTGTCTCAGCAGCTTTCATGCCGTGGTCTGAAATGGCTTGCTGGCTGGCTTTGCGCAAACGGGAACCGACAGTCAGTGGCAAAGCGGGGGCATCGCCATGAAAGTTTTACATGCTGGCGGACCTGCAGCAGGCGCCACCCTCGAATGGCGGACTCTCACGGACACGATCCTCTGACAGACTAGCGCACCTTTTACCACTTGCCGCCGGCCCGGCAACGGTCTACTCCAGCGTGGCGACCCGCAACAGTGCCTTCCCCCTGCCTTGCTCCACATATTCATGCGCACACGCCGCTTCATCCATATTGAAGATGGCCGGTACCGGATGGATCAGCGAGCGGGATGCCAGCAAGTGGGTGATCTGCTGCACGCTGTCTTGTCTTTGCGATGGCGACAAGAGATAGACGACAAAGAAACGCAAGCTGGCGAACCTGACCATCAGGGGACGAAATTGCGCCAGGATTTCCGGCTCGCTGGAGCCATAGACGGAAACGGTACCACCGAAGGCCAGCAGATCACCGTATTGACGAGCATTGCTTGCGGCATCGACCTCGATGATGAGATCAAAACCCTGCCCAGCCGTAAAACTCAGTAAAGACGCCAGATGTGCTTCGCGATAGTTGGCCGCCAGCTCCGCGCCTGCGCTCATGGCAACCACAGCCTTCTCAGGGTTGCTGACCGTCGTTGCGACCCGGGCCCCTGCTGCGCGCGCCAGTTGTATTGCGTAGATGGCCACGCTGCCAGCGCCACCGGTGACCAGGACATGCTTGCCTGACAGATCGCCGGCCATCGCAACAAGCTGCTGCGCCGTCATCAACGGGATACCGATAGTAGCCCCTTCCACCAGGCTCACCTGCTCCGGCAGCGGTGCAATCTGTTGCTGTGGCAAGGTGACATACTCTGCCGCCGTGCCCATTGCACGCTGCCAGGCCGCCAGAAACACCCAGACCCGCTGCCCGACGAGTTGCCCGGATACGCCCTTGCCCACCGCCACCACGACACCCGCACCATCGCTATGCGGCACGATCAGCGGGTACTCCATGATTGCACCGGCTATACCTGCACGCCCTTTGGTATCGGAGGGATTGACCCCGGAGTAGGCCATCCTGACCATGACTTCGCCCGCCCCCGGCGGCTGGACTGCAAGTGTTTCAATGCCAAGCACGGCGGCAGCAGGACCCTTGGTACGATAGACAATCGCTTGCATGGTGGCGGGCATGGGGACTCCGTAATCATGGGTTCAACCGGCAAGGCAACGCCGGCATGGTCGAAGCGATGATAGGAGAGGAACGTTCAGAATAGGGTTAGCAAAAGGACTTGTTCTGTTAGCAAAACTGACTAAATTGGAACCATGAGACTTCCCAGCACGCAATCCCTCGGCGTCTTCGTGGCGGTAGCGAGGCACCTGAGCTTCTCCGCAGCGGCCGATGAACTGGGCATTACCCATAGCGCTGTCTCCCAGCAACTGGCCAAGCTGGAGCAAGTGCTGGGCGTACGTCTTCTGGCACGCAAAGGACGGCAGCAGGTGCAGCTCACCCCGGAAGGCCTGGTTTTCCGGCCCGAGGCAGAGCAAATCCTGGCGAGACTTTCCGCCGCCGTTGGAAAGCTGCGCGCAACCGCCACCCACACCTTGCACGTCACCGCACCACCGTCGCTCCTGACGCGCTGGTTGCTCCCGCGCGTGGCTTCGTTCAGCAACGACCATCCCGACATCGCCCTGCTATTGCATGCTGACAAGCGAGTGCTGGATCTGGTGGCGGAAGGCTTTCATCTGGCCATCCGCTACTGCCGGCCCGAGTCGGAATACGCCACGCCTTATCTGCTGGCGCAAGAATGGCTGTCACCTGTCGCCCAGCCGGGCTATGGGCACAAGCATCCGGGTGAGTCAGCCCGGCTACTGATGGACGATTTTGATGGATGGGACCGTTGGACAGACACGGAGGAAACCGCCGCCGTCCCGACGAGCGCCCTCGCCACCCCGGCCATTACCATCACCGACTCCGCCATGCTGCTGCAGGTCTGCGAGGATGGCCACGGCATTGCGCTTGGGCGCCGCTTGCTGGTCGCGGATGCCTTGCAGCGGGACAAACTGGCATGCCTGGTAAAGCGCTGGGTCCCGGCCAGAGGCGCCTATTACCTGGCACTGGCACCAGGCGCACCGGAGCATGAGCCGACAGTCCGTTTTGTGAAATGGCTGCGTCGCGAAATGGAGAAGGCCTTGCCACTGGATGCGGAAAGACACCCGGCTGGCTAGCCGCTCGCAGTGCCGCAGACAAAGTGCGAAGGAGCCATCTACACTGCCGACTACCGAAGAAAAGGCGGATGCCGATACGCTCGGCAACGACCACTCCCACTCCAGGCAAACGATGCAGATAACCCCGCAAGGCAAGCTGGCATGGCTATTACCCCAAAGCTGCGTACTTTGCCTGGCCGATAGTGGCGATGCGGGGATATGCGAACCCTGCCAGCAGGAATTGCCCTGGGCGATGCACGCCAGCTGCCCCCGCTGCGCCATTCCCACGCCACAAGGCAATCTGTGCGGCGCATGCATGCAGTCGCCGCCATCCTTCGACAGTACGTCGGCCGCTTGGCTCTACGCCTGGCCGGTGGACAGGCTGATCCCCGCCTACAAGTATGCCGGGCAGTTGGTGCTTACCAAGCCCCTCGCTGCCGGCCTGATCGCCAAGGCAAAGGCGGCAGTCCGGCCGGATGCCCTGCTCGCCATGCCGCTGCACCCTACCCGCTTGCGGGAGCGGGGCTTCAATCAGTCACACGAGTTGGCACGGCAGCTATCACGGGCTCTGGATCTGCCGCTGCTGTCCGATGCGGTTGTACGTACCAGGCTGACGCCTCCACAGGCCAGTCTGCCGCTGGATGAGCGACACAAGGCCATACGCGGAGTATTCCAGGTCCAAGCTGATGTGACTGGACGACACCTTGCGCTCGTCGATGACGTGATGACCAGCGGTGCCAGCCTCAACGAGCTGGCCAAGACGTTGAAGGCAGCCGGGGCCCGTCAGGTGGATTGCTGGGTGCTGGCGCGGACACCGTAGCCCTGTCTATCAGGTAGTTCGATAAATCCCACGAAGGAAGACCCATGAAGCGTCCCGAATGCATACGCCACTACAGTGAAATCCAGGGCGCCGATGATCGCCATTACCCGGGCAGCACGGAGTTGCTGTCGATCGGCTCACCCTTCGGCCGCACCTTTGGCTTTCAACGCCTGGGCATACACCATGAACTATTGCTGCCGGGTCGCCGCACCTCTTGGCCGCATGCGGAGAGTACCGAGGAAGAATTTGCCTATGTGATCGAAGGTACGCCCGATGTCTGGCTGGATAGCGTGCTGTACCGCCTGCAGCCCGGAGATGCCGTCGGTTTCAAGCCGGGCGATGGTTTGGCCCATACCTTCATCAACAATACCGCCGAGCCGGTACGACTGCTCGTGGTGGGCGATACCAACCGGGCAGACAACCGGATCCGCTACCCCCTGCACCCCAAGCGCAATGCCGAGGTCGGCGACATGCTCTGGGCCGATATGCCAGCGCGGATCCTCGGCCCGCATAACGGCCTACCGGATGGCGAGGAAGAGCGCTAACGCATGCCCAGCCACACAGAATCGCCGTTGAAACGCCCGGCCAGGCCGCGGCTGCAATACACTATCGGCTTTGTCTAATCACGGTGTGGCTTGTCGGTCACACCGGCTTGTCGAGCCGTTGCCACCATGTTTGCCGTCATACTCTTTGAACCCGAAATCCCGCCCAATACCGGCAATGTGATACGCCTTTGCGCCAACGCCGGTTGCGAGCTGCACCTGGTCAAGCCGCTGGGCTTTCCACTCGAGGACGCCAAACTGCGACGAGCTGGGCTCGACTACCATGAGTACGCCGCAATGCGGGTGCATGAGAACTGGACGGAATGCGCGGCACACTTTGCCGGCCGCCGAATCTTTGCCATGACCACCAAGGGATCGACCCGTTATGACCGGATCGACTATCTACCGGGCGATGCCTTTCTGTTCGGTAAGGAATCAGCCGGCCTACCGGCTGAATTGCGCGACGGCTTTGCCGCCGACCGCCGGATCAAGCTGCCCATGCGGCCGGATAACCGCAGCCTCAACCTCTCCAACGCGGTAGCGATCACAGTCTTCGAGGCGTGGCGCCAGCACGATTTCGCTGGCGGACTGATCTAGCGCACGGATGACACCGCAATCAACAAAGGGCCGCATTGCGGCCCTTTGTGTTGTGCCCCTTCAGGGCGGGGGCTCGGCGATGATGACCTGGTTCTTGCCGGACTTCTTCGCCTCATACATGGCCTGGTCGGCCCGCTCGGTCGCCGCCTCCGGATGCTCACCGTCGATGTAGCGGGTGACCCCGGCGGAAAACGTGATCAACACCCGCTCGTTGTTATGCAGGAAGAAACGCCGGGTCAGCTCGCGCTGCACGCGCCGCATCACATTGGCGGATTCGCTCAACACCGACTCCGGCATCAACACCACGAACTCCTCGCCGCCATAACGCGCCACCACGTCGGTGGGACGCAGCACATCCTTGATGACGGTCACCAAATGCACCAGCGCATCGTCACCTGCCTGGTGGCCACGCTGGTCGTTGAGCTTCTTGAAATTGTCGATATCCAGCAGCGCCAGACACAAGGGCTTGCCGCTACGGGAGACACGGGCGATCTCGGTCGCAAACGCTTCGTCAAACCCGCGGCGGTTCAAGGCACCGGTCAATTGGTCCTCCCGCACCTTCTCGCTGACGGCGCGCAATTCGGCTTCGAGCTCCTTGACCTTGCTGTCCGCAGCCTCCGCTGCAGTACGTGCGGTGATCAGGTCCTCGCGCGACCGCGCCATGTCGAGCTGCATGGAGCGGGTGTCCTGCATCAACTCGTCCAGCAGGTGCTTGAGGTCGACAATGTTCTGCGAGCCTTCGATCCGCTCTGCATACGCGGTGATCTTGTCGTGGTAGCCGGTAGTCGAATCCGCCATGCCGCCCAGGCGGTCGATGAACAGCGAGATCATGCCCTTGAGCGTTTCCTGGGTTTCTTCCAGGCTGTGCCGCAGCATGCCCTGCTTATAGACCACTTCCTTGAAACCGACTTCGGCGTCGTACAGGCGGCTCATGCTGAGCGGCTTGGAGAGGATGTCGCGCACTACCTCCAGCTGGCCCTGCACCCAGCTGTCCTCGCCCGACAGCGCCACCAGGTTGTCGCTCAGGAGCATCAGGAGATTGACCAGGCCATTGGTAATACGGCCCTCACGCTCGCTCTTGAGTTCGAGCTGAATCCAGAACTTCTTCAAGCGCTGAGCCAGGAAATTGAGACCCTGCTCGCTCGCGACCGTCTCGGCAGCCAGCGCGAGGCTACTAGCCTCTTCGGCCAGATCCGGATGATCAGGCAGGCGTTCGGCCAAGCCCATGCGCAGGGTTTTGGCCAGCAGGTCGCGCCAAAGCTCCCAGTCACCCAGTTTGCCTACCCTGGCATCGGCTGCGCTGGCCGTATCCGCCAGCGTCGCCACAGCGGCGGCCTCCGGTGCATCTGCGGTCTCGAGTACATCGATATCACCACTGCCACCCGAACCATCCGACCAGCTCCGCACCAGCGCTGCGAGCTTTTCGTTCAAGAGATTGGGGTAGTTGCCAAAATTGAGCAGCACCTTGGCCAGCGACTCTTGCTTGCGGGAGTGGCTGAAATGGGGGCTGCGCAGGTCCCATTGGGTAATCAGCTCGCGGATCAGCTCGGACCAGGCACGGGTCAATGCCGCCTGGCCATTCTGGGATTCGATGGCGGCAAGCAGGATAGGTGGAATATTGACCCACTCTCCCTTGCCGGCGGCTTTTTCAATCAGGGCTGCATCACGCTGCAGCTCCGGCGTCTGCTTGGGGAACTGGCGCAGTACCGCCGTGAGCTCCGTCACTAGCGGATGGCCGTTGCCGTTACCGTTGCCATTGCTACGCTGCCGGGGTTTCCCGTCCGACATTTCGTGATAAAGCTCTTCGTAATGCTCCGGCGTCGGGGCAATACGGCGCAGCGCGAGCTGCCTGAGGGTCTCGCGCGCAATATCGGTAGGATTAGTCAGCGGATTGCTCATTTATTCGCTTGAGATGAATCTGTTAGCAACTGGGTCAAGGCGAGCCGGTTCGCCCGCCAAAGGCGCATCCGTGCTACACGCAGCCCATGCCGCCAGAATTATGGAGCATGTAGGGCCTAACCGATAGCCGACCATAAAACAAAAAGGGGACCCGGCAAAGCCGGATCCCCTTCTTCATGAAGCAGCGTAGTGGGCTTAGGCGCCGACGACGACAATCTTCACGTTCACGACGACGTCGTGATGCAGAGCCAGAGCAACTTCGTACTCACCGATAGCCTTCAGCGGGCCTTCCGGCAGACGAACTTCCATCTTCACCACGGGCACACCAGCAGCGGTAACGGCTTCGGCGATGTCGTGGTTGGTGACGGAGCCGAACAGACGACCATCAACACCGGCCTTCTGGGCGATGGTGACTGCGAAGTCGGTCAGCTTTTCAGCGCGAGCCTGGGCAGCGACCAGGATTTCGGCTTGTTGCTTTTCCAAATCGGCGCGGCGGGCTTCGAAAGCCTTCAGGTTAGCGTCGGTTGCGCGCTTGGCCTTGCCTTGCGGGATCAGGAAGTTACGGGCGTAGCCATCCTTGACCTTGACGATATCGCCCAGGGTGCCGAGGTTAGCGACTTTTTCGAGCAGAATGATTTGCATGTTGGCGGCTCCGGCTTAGTGCTTGTCGGTGTAAGGCATCAGCGCCAGGAAACGAGCGCGCTTGATAGCGTCGGACAGCTGACGCTGATAACGAGCCTTGGTACCGGTGATACGAGCCGGGATGATCTTGCCGTTCTCGTTGATGAAATCCTTCAGCAAGTTGACGTCTTTGTAATCAACTTCCTTGATGCCTTCGGCGGTGAAGCGGCAAAACTTGCGGCGCTTGAACAGATGACGGGACATGATGACCTCTTGAATTCAGAAAACTGCGGGAGCTGCGCTCAGGCGCGCTTCCAGTCGGTAATGTGCAGAACCAGGCTGTGCTTGTAGCGTTGGCTTCGTCCGGCCAGAAAACCCTTTACCAGGATTTCCACACCGTCCGACAGACTCGCCAGACCCTTTGCTTTGTCACCCAGGCAGACACAGGGCATTTCGCACTGTACTTTCCGTTCGGTCCCGGCTTCCGCCTGGGTCGATTCATGCATGAGCCTGAATTCGACCGCCGGAATGCCGGCCGGGGTGTAACGCAAGGGCTGGAGGTCAAGTACCTGGCCGTGTGCCACGACCTGGTTACGCGCGCTCAAGCCTCGGACCTAATCAGGCTGCTGCCGCTTCCTTGGCTTCAGGAGCCGTGGACAGCGACTTGGACTTCTCTTCCTTCATCATCGGCGAAGGCTCGGTAACAGCCTGCTCGGTTTTGAGGGTGAGGTGGCGCAGCACGGCGTCGTTGAACTTGAACGCGTGTTCGAGTTCGTCCAGGGTGCCTTGACCGATCTCGATGTTCATCAGCACGTAGTGTGCCTTGTGCATCTTCTGGATCGGGTAAGCCATCTGGCGACGGCCCCAGTCTTCGAGGCGATGGATCTTGCCGCCGTCGTTGGTAATCATCGTCTTGTATCGCTCGATCATGGCGGGCACTTGCTCGCTTTGATCGGGATGCACGATGAACACGATTTCGTAGTGTCGCATGTGATCTCCTTGCGGATTATCAGCCTGCCGTCATGCGGTAACGGTCAGGCAAGGGTGGAAAGCCGGGCATTCTAGCCTGCAATATCCGCACAGAGCAAGGAAATCAGGTGTTTAGCTGCTGACTGCTTGGTTTCGGCGCCAATTTGGTCCGGCAACCTGGTCAGTCGCCCCCAATGTGGGCGGGGCGGGGGCGCAAACTTCACGCCCCAAGCCTCTGCCTAATGGAGTTTGATTTTCGGCCGATGTACCCGATCCAGCCATTCCGACAGGGTAATCAGCACCGTCCGGGTCCAACCCGACAAGGCAACCTGATGCTGCTTGTGCAGGCCCCAGTACATCAGCTTGGCAAGCTGACCCTCTACGAACAGGCTGCCCTTGGCCAGGCTGCCCATCAAGGACCCAACCGAGGAATAACTGGCGAGCGACACCAGCGAGCCGTAGTCCTGGAAGGTGAAGGCCTTGAGTGGCTTGCCCGCCAGCGCCCGTTCGATGTTCTTCGCCAGCAGATCCGCCTGCTGATGTGCCGCCTGGGCGCGTGCTGGCACCCAGCCGCCAGCGCCATTGGGGCAGGCCGCACAATCGCCGAAGGCGAAGATGCGCTCGTCGCGGGTAGTCTGCAGCGTGGGCTCGACCACCAGCTGGTTGATGCGATTACTCTCCAGACCGCCTATCTCCTTGAGGAAATCCTCGGCCTTGATACCGGCAGCCCAGACCGTGAGGGTGCTGGGTATGAACGTGCCACTGGCCATGCGGACGCCGGCCTCGCTGACCTCGACCACCCGTTCATTGCTGTGTATTTCGATGGAAAGCTTGCGTAGCTCGACTGCCGCTGCCTGCGACAAGCGCTCCGGTAGCGCGGCAAGGATGCGCTGGCTGGCCTCGACCAGGACAATCTTCAGGTCGCTGTCGGGGTCGATATGATCCAGGCCGAAGCTGACCAACACCTGAGCCGCCGCGTGTAATTCCGCGGCCAGCTCCACACCCGTGGCACCGGCACCGATAATGGCCACCGTCATGCGGCCGCGGCCAGCCTCCTTGGGGAGATTGTGCGCGCGCAGGCAAGCGTCAATCAGGCGTTCGTGGAAATGCCGGGCGGCTTCGGGGCTATCAAGGCGGATCGCGTGCTCTGCCACGCCCGGCGTGCCAAAGTCATTGGTCTGGCTGCCAACGGCCAGTACGAGATAATCGTAGGCCAGGCGCTGGGCAGCAATGATCTCCCGCCCTTCGCTATCCAGGAGTGGCGCGATCAGTATCTCGCGCGCTTCTCGATCCAGGTCGGCAAGGCGGCCCTGGCGGAACCGGAAGTGATGCCAGCGAGCTTGCGCCAGGTATTCGATCTCTTCGGCATGGCTGTCGTAGCTACCGGCAGCCAACTGATGCAGGAGGGGCTTCCAGATATGGGTACGGTTGGCATCGACCAGGACGACTTCCGCCCTGCCCTTCTTACCTAAACGGTCACCCAGCCGGCTTGCCAGCTCCAGACCGCCGGCACCACCGCCGACGATCACGATCCGTGGACATCGCCTGTCATCCGCCATACACCACTCCGTTGAATATATTGGACGAGCGCCATTCTACCCTGCGGCGTATGCCCTGGCCCAAGTACGGATGGCGTGGTTGCTTATGTCCGACATATACCGATGGTGTCGGCGATGGACGATTACACCGAAAGACGCATGCCGTCGTAACCGACCTCGATGCCGTCCGGCATGCGGGCCGAGAGCGCGTGATACTCCAGCTCGTGGGTCATGTGGATCAGCACGGTACGCTTGGCGCCGATACGATCGGCTGCGGCCAAGGATTGCGCTACACCGAAATGGGTATGGTGAGGCTGTTCACGTAGGCAATCGAGCAGAAGCAGGTCCAACCCGTGCAGATAGTCGAAACTGGCTTCAGGGATTTCCGATACGTCGGTCAGGTAGGCAACCTTACCGATGCGATAGCCGTAGACCGGCCAGCGACCGTGCAACAGTGGAATCGGCGTGATCTCGACACCACGGTGGCAGAAAGGCCCATGCACGGGCGTGGTCTGCAAGGACGGCAGCTCCCACCAGGGGCCGGGTGGGAGCGTGGTGTAGTGAAAGCGGGCATGGATATCCGCCATCGTGTAGTCGCTACCAAACACCGGCAATGCCGCCTTGTTCACATAGCAAAAGGCACGCAGGTCATCGATACCATTCATGTGATCGGCGTGCTGATGGGTGTAGAGCACCGCATCGACCTTGGTCAGTCCCTCGCGCAAGGCCTGGGTGCGCAGGTCCGGGCCGGTATCGATCAGGAAGCTAAGCCCCTGGGTGGTGATGATGCTGGAGGCACGAGTACGCCGGTTCCTGGGGTCGGACGACGTACAGGTCGCGCAACGGCAGCCAATGGCCGGCGTGCCGGCACTGGAACCACAACCAAGAATCAGCAGATCGGTGCTCACGCCAGACTACCCTCCAGCTTGAACAGGCGGGCAAAGTTGGCCGTGGTGGCCGCCGCGACCTCCTCGACCGAAATCCCCCGCAGATCGGCGATGTGCTCTGCAACATGCTTCACCAGTGCCGGGTGGTTCTGCTTGCCGCGAAATGGCACGGGCGCCAGATAGGGAGAGTCGGTCTCGATCAACATGCGCTCGAGCGGAATGGTGCGTGCTACCTCCTTCAGCTCTTCCGCCTTCTTGAAGGTGACGATGCCGGAAAAGGAGATATAGAAATTCTGAGCAATGGCGGCATCCGCCACGGCTTGCGATTCTGTAAAGCAGTGCATGACGCCGCTGGCCTCGCTGGCACGCTCTTCCTGCATGATGCGCAGCGTGTCTTCCGATGCGCTGCGGGTATGGATGATCAGCGGCTTGCCAGTGGCCCGCGCAGCCCGGATATGGACCCGAAAACGCTCGCGCTGCCATTCCAGATCGCCCTGCAAGCGGTAGTAATCCAGCCCGGTCTCGCCAATAGCGATGACCTTGGGGTGCCGAGCCAGCTCGACCAGTTGCTCCACCGTGGGCTCAACCTCGTCCTCATAGTCGGGATGCACGCCGACCGAGGCATAGACATGCGCATAACGCTCCGCCATGGCGATCACATTGGGCCAGTGCGGCAGGTTGACCGATACGCATAGGGCATGGCTCACCCGGTTGTCGCGCATGGCGGCCATCAGCTCGTCGGCACGCTCGGCGAGTTCAGGAAAGTCGATATGGCAATGAGAGTCGATGAACATCAGGTTTCAGCAGATAAGTGAATGCGGGTGTGCAGCCTGGAACAGCCGCACACCCGCCGAGTTTATCGCGTTCCTTGAGGTGGGGCCTACTGGCTTGAGGCCCCTTGGGGAACCAGGCTTAGCGTATGTGCTGCCGGCCCCGGCAGGAAGGGGGTCGCCTCCCCCTTTACCCAGGCCTCGTGCCCCGCCAGGAAATAGGGGCTGAGCGGGTGCCCGCTCTGGCCGCCCGGCATATTGAATATGCCCAGCTCTTCCTTGCCTGGCGACACGGCCATGCGTTGTGACTGTCCGAAATTCGGGCCGGCAACACGGGGCATGTTCTCGTCACCCGGTAGCTCGTCCTCGGGCGCCGACAACCAGGTCTTGAGCGCCGGCATAAAGCGCACAAAGGGGTGGGCAATCTTTGCCGTATTGCGGGTACCCCAACTTGCCTCCGACAGCTGCCGGCCATTGGTGGTGAGGTCAGCAATCACCCTGTCTATGGCGGCCAGCTCCAAGGATTGCCAGCTACGGCCATCCGCGAGCCAGCCTTTGGGGCGCTCATCAATCATCCGGGCGATGACAGCGGCCCAGCGCGGATTGGCCCGGGCGTAGTCTGCGCCTTCGAACACGGCACCCATCTGCTGGTCGACGCCACTGAACAGCTCATCGTAAAGCGCGTGCATAAAGCCTCGGGTCAGGCGATAGCCCACCGAATCAACACTTGCCCTGCCAGTCCAGGTTTCCTGCAACAGGCGACGGAATTCCGCCCGCTGCGGTCGGCTCGCCACGGCGGAGTCGGTCAGCACCTTGATTGCCCGCTCGCGCCATTGGAACAGGAACAGTGCGCGGTCATCGAGACCCACCTCGTAGACACCTTTCTCGCTGGTCCGGCCCAGGGCGCTCAGGTCATCTCTCACCTGCTGGGCACGGGCGCCCATATCGGCCCCGCCATCCCCCAGCTTGCGATAGTCTGCACCCGCCAGCTGGCGGTTGTTGGCGGTCCAGAGCTGACCACCCACCGGATCATTCACTTGCGGGTAGTCGCTGGCCGGGCGCAACCCTTGCCAGCCCAGGCCTATGTCATCAGCCCGGTAGGGATAGGTCACCGCAGACGTCGCGTCGCGGGCCGGCAGCGGACCGGCGATGGTCCAACCAATATGACCCGCACTGTCCCCGGCCGTCATATTCTGGGCCGGCATGCCTGTCACCTTGGCGACCGCCTGGGCCTGCGCCAGATCCGTGGCTTGCTCGAGCCCGCGTAGCTTGAGGTTGACGGCCCCAGGCTCGTGAGCCACCCAGTGCACGACATAATAGCGCCCATTGACCTCGCGGATCGGGCCCAGCGAGCTTTCCAGCACCGTCATTTCGGCAGCAGGCGCCCCCTTGACCAGCAGCGACTCATGCCGGGCCTTGACCTCTTCCCAGCCTGCCGGCAACTGGAAGCGCAAAGGCTGGGCCGGGTCGCGGTCGACCTCGATCAGGTCCAGGTAATCCCCATAGCTATTGGTAAAGCCCCAGGCAACCTGGCCATTGCTGCCCACCACCACCAACGGCGCACCCGGCAGCGTCACGCCCATGATGCGGCGCGTCTTGCCGGCCACCTCGGGGTACTGCAACACCGCGCGGTACCAGATATGCGGCAGGCGTATCCCGAGATGCATGTCATCCGCCACGATGGCGCCACCATGCTCGCTACGACTACCGGCAACTGCCCAGTTATTGCTGCCCACGGAACTGCGAAAATCCAGTGCGGCGCGCTTGCCCTCTATCGGCTTGCCAAACCAATCCGGCGCACTGGCCGGTGCTGGCAGCTGCGGCACGCTAAGCCCAAGGGCATCCAGCGGCGCATCATGGACCGAGCCTTCGGGCAGCAGATAGGCCAGTTGCTCGGGGGTGCTGTGCTCGCGTAACCAGCCGCGGGCCAATTCGCGCTTTTCGAGGTTGCCTTGCAGCTCGAAATACATGGCCCAGACCACCAGCAGGGTATCGGCCGATTGCCAGGCTTGGGGCTGGGTGCGCAGCAGGCCGTACTCGAACGGCCTGGCAGTCAATGCCGCCAGACCATCGTTCACCCCACGTGTATAGCGATCCAGCAGTCGCAGGTCATCTGCCGACAGGGTCTTGAGTGCGGCCTCGGCCCGGGCACGGAAACGATGAAAGCGATGCTCCCTATCCACATCGAGCGCAGGCGCGCCAATCAGTTCGGCCAGTTCGCCGGCCGCAACCCTGCGCATCAGATCCATCTGGAAGAAACGATCCTGTGCATGCAGATACCCAGTGGCGTAGGCCACATCATCACGGTCCTGTCCCATGATTGTGGGGATACCCAAGCCATCGCGCGTAACGGTCACTACCGCGTGCAGGCCCTGCCCCTTGACCTCGCCATCCAGCGTAGCAAGGCTGCCGCGCAGGAACAGCCATAGCGCCAGCACTGCCATCAGGCAGAGCAACAAAAGACCCAGTACAAATCGCAGCGCCCAGCGCCGCCCCCTGCTGTATTGCATGACTGCACCCTGTTTGTTTTTACAGGCCGGACATCCTTATCACTACACAGGCAAGAAGCGAGCCAAAGTAGCGCAGCGTATCATTGACGCTTTGTTTTAAGGACAAGGTGTCCAGCTCTCCCTGATGGTGCCAGCAAAAAGCCCGGGCAATGCCGGGCCTTTGTGGTACTTCTGTACAACATTATTACATAGTGTGCGTGGTGCGGTTGGACTGCAAGGCACCGCCCAGCAAGCCCTCGATCTTGATACGCGCCTGCTGCCCTGCTTCATTATCGGAAAACTGCACACCCACGCCCTGCGTGCGGTTGCCGTGGGCACCGCCCGGGGTGATCCAGGCGACCTTGCCGGAAACCGCGATACGGGCGGGATCTTCCATTAGTTGCAATAGCATGAAGACTTCGTCGCCAATATTGTATGCCTTGGCGGTGGGAATGAAGATGCCACCGCCCTTGACAAAGGGCATATAGGCGGCGAACAAGCCAGCCTTTTCTTTGATACTCAGCGACAGCACGCCGCCAGTACGGGGTGCGGCGGGGGCGGCTGGTTTTGGCGCTTCGGACATAAGTTTCTTTTACCCTCTGTTCACGGCTCTGACGGCCTGTTGGTAACCGAACAATAGCTGCTCGTAGACGAGACGTGCATTGAGCGGGTGGCTGGCGAACTTCTTGGCCTCCAGCACGGTATCGTGATAGCGCATCAAACGGATCGGGTCCAGGGATTGGGCCAATGGCGCAAGACGACTAGCTTCGTCGGGATAATAGCGGACAGACTGTGCCATCCCCAAGCGCGCCAGATCATGCAACCAGCGCGATAGCCAGTCGGTAACCCGTGTGACCTCCACTTTCTGCTTGTCCAGCCGTTCCGCCAGCGCCAGCGGATCGAGTTTTCGCGGCTCGGCCAGCTCGGTCAGAAAAGCCCGGCGCGCAGCCAGCACACTTGCATCGGCACGTTCCATGGCAGCCAGCGGTGCACCGCCCGCTTCAGCCAGATAAGCCTCGGCATCGGCCAAGCCCTGCTCTGCCAGCCAGGCGAGCGCAGCGTCACGTGCAGGCACCGGCAAGGCAAGGCGTCGACAGCGACTACGTATGGTGGGCAGCAGCCGGCGCCATTGATGGCTGACCAGGATGAACATCGCACCTGCAGGTGGCTCCTCCAGCGTTTTCAGCAAGGCATTGGCCGAAGCGAGATTCAGCGCTTCCGCCGGCTGGACCAGCGTGACGCGGCGACCAGCCCGGTGGGCGCTCAAATGGACAAAGTCATTCAGCTCGCGGACCTGATCGACCGAGATCCAGGCCGAGGCCTTCTTCTTGCCCTTGCCGTCTTCGTCACCTTCTTCCTCAGCCGCCGGCGCAAGCTCCCGGAAGTCCGGATGGTTACCCGCCAGGAACCAACGGCAGGCATCGCATGCACCGCATGGCTTTACGGCGGAGGGCGACTCGCACAGCAGGGCCTGCGCCAGGTGGCGACCAAACGCAAGCTTGCCGATGCCCGGCTCGCCGGTCAGCAACAAGGCGTGGGGCAACCGTTCACCCTGAACAATCAGGGCTTCATAATCTGCGTGCTGCCAGGGGAAAAGCATCAGCCCACCCCCAGACCGGCAAGAACCTTGACCAGATCTGCCTGTACTTCCGCCACCGACTGGCTGGCATCGAGTACACGTAGCCGCCCTTGGGAGCCAGCGGCGCGCGCATGGTAGGCCGAGCGTACCCGCTCGAAGAAGGCATCCTGCTCACGCTCAAAACGATCCAGATCCCGGCCATTGGCCAGGCGTGCACGGCTGACTTCGAGCGGCACATCGAACAGCAGCGTGAGATCGGGCTCCAGCAAGCTGTCGCCCCTGCCCTGCACCCATTGTTCGAGTGCACCGAACTTGTCGAGCGCCAGCCCGCGCCCCCCAACCTGATAGGCATAGGTCGCATCGGTGAAACGATCACATACCACCCAGCGGCCCGCCGCCAGGGCAGGCTCGATCACCTGGGCCAGATGCTCGCGGCGTACGGCGAACATCAGCAGCGCCTCGGTCTCGAGGTGCATGGCTTCATGCAGCAGCAATTCACGCAGCTTCTCGCCCAATGGCGTACCGCCGGGTTCTCGGGTCACGACATGGTCGATGCCACTCTCGCTCAGCCTGGCGGTCAGCCAGCTCAGGTGCGTACTCTTCCCCGCGCCATCCAGGCCTTCGAGGGAGATAAAGCGTCCACGGGACGTAGGGGACATGAAATCGGGTTCCAGACAGTACCGGTCAGTGACGGGGGCGGATTATGCCAAATGAATAGAATGCGCGAACAAAAACCTGTCGCAACTGATCATATCGGATTGTATACATTGTACGGCCGGCATCACGGGGCTACGGTTCGGGCATCAACGCCCGCCCAACTGATAGCGGCGCACGGCCTGATTATGCTCGGCGAGATTGCTGGAGAAATACGAGCTGCCATCACCCTTGGCGACAAAATACAAGGCCTTGGATTGGGCCGGATTGGTCGCCGCCAGCAATGCGGCCATGCCTGGCATGGCAATCGGCGTAGGTGGCAAGCCGCCGCGCGTGTAACTGTTATATGGCGTATCGGTTTCCAGGTGGATACGCTTGAGATTGCCGTCAAACGCCTCACCCAAACCATAAATGACCGTCGGGTCCGTTTGCAAACGCATACCGATGGCCATCCGGTTATGGAATACCGACGCGATCATCGGCCGGTCCTTGGCCGTGCCGGTTTCCTTCTCGATGATGGAAGCCAGTATCAGGGCGTCGTACGGCGATTTCAGCTGCACGTTGGCCGTGCGCGACTCCCAGGCCACCGACAGTTGCTTCTGCATCGCCTCGTAGGCGCGCTTGAGAACCTGTACATCCGAGCTTTGCTTGGCAAAGTGATAGGTATCGGGAAAGAACAAGCCCTCAGGATGGCTGACCTGGGCTCCCAGCGCAGCCAGTACGGCCGCGTCATCCATATTGACGAGGTCGTGCCGCAGATCGGGGTTCTTGGCAAGCGCCGCCTTGACCTGTCGCCAGTTCCAGCCCTCCACGATCGTCAGCGTAGCGCTCGTCACGTCGCCATCGCTGAGCTTGGCCAGCAGTTGCAAGGGGGTAATAGGCTGTGCAATTTCGTAGCTGCCCGCCTTGATACGGCTGGCAGTGCCCGTCAGGCGGGCAAGCTGGGTCAGCAGCCAAGGCTCGGTAACCAGGCCTTCCGCTGCCAGTTGATTGGCCGCCATGCGCATGGTCGTACCACGCTCGAGCACGAAATCCCGCGGCGCCTGCTCAAGCGGCATGGGTGTATTGGCGTAACGCCACACATACGCCCCCGTTGCTACGGCAGCAAGCAGTGTCAGCAAGAACAGCATGGCCAGCAGGCGGCCAAAGCCGGATGCTTTTTTCTTCTGGGCGCGTTTACGTGCCAACTTGATCTCCCTGAACCGGCATCGCCATCGTCATCATTCCTGCACAGGCGCTGAAGCCTGGCCCTTCATCCGGGCGAAGAAACGCTCCACCACGTTCAGCTCGCGGGTTCGCAGCATCGGCGGCAAGGCTTTCCATATCTGCTTGCCGTAGGGCTTATCGACCAGCCGTGGGTCACAGATCATCAGCACACCCTGGTCCGTCTCATCACGTATCAAACGTCCTGCCCCCTGCTTGAGGGTAATGGCGGCCCGCGGTAACTGGTACTCAATAAAGGCGTTGCGGCCGGCCTTGTTGATCTTGTCGATGCGAGCCGCCAGCACCGGATCGTCCGGCGAGGCAAATGGCAACTTGTCGATCACGACCAGTCGTAACTGCTCGCCCTTGACGTCAATACCTTCCCAGAAAGTCTGGCTGGCAACCAGGATCGCATTCGGCTGCGTACGGAAACGCTCCAGCAATTCGGTACGGGTCCCCTCGCCTTGCAGCAGCAAGGGGTATTTCAAACCGAAAGACGGTAGCTGCGCGTTCAATAGATCGTAGGCTTCACGCATGGCCCGCAGGCTGGTGAACAGCAGGAAGGCATGGCCTTCCGAGAGCTTGATCAATGGCAAGGCGGCATTGACCACGGCCGCCGTGTAATCCCGGCTGTTCGGGTCCGGCAAGCCCTGCGGTACATAGAGCAAGGCCTGCTGCTTGTAATTGAAGGGGGATTCCCACGCCGCTTGTTCGGCATCCCACAAACCCATTTCATGGGTGTAGTGCTTGAAGTTGCCGTTCATGGCCAGCGTTGCGCTGGTGAACACCCAGGCGCGCTCTTCGTTCATCTGCTTGGCAAACAGTCGGGCAATATCCAGCGGCGTGATATTGAGCTGGAAGCCGTGCGGGCTGACTTCAAGCCAGTAAACCGCATCGAGCGAATTGGCCTGCTTCTTGGCAGCCTCGCTGCCAGCGGGCGGAATGGTGACCGGCGCGTCGGCACTCCCGCCACTGGCGGTGCGCCAGTTGCGCAGCACACCAAGCTGTTCAGCCGCACGGCGGCGGCAGTTCTCCAGCCCTTCCGAGCGCTCGGCCTGGTCGATCAGCAGATTCACCAGTGCGGTGAGTTTTTCTTCCAAATCGAACAGTGCTGCATGCAGCTCCAGATTCTCAGCCAACTGGTGTTGCGGTGCGCGCAGGTTGCTTTCGGGGCCGAACACCAACCGCAGGTCACGGGTGGATTTATCGAGTGCCAATGCGGCGGCAGGCAGATGGACAAAATCCTTGGCAGCAGCCAGCGCCTCGGCACGGCTGTCACGCGCCAGCTCCAGCAGGGCGCCCGACGCAACCGTCTCGCCAAAGAACAGGCTGGCGACCTCCGGCAACTGGTGCGCTTCGTCAAAGATCACCGTATTGCAGCGCGGCAACAATTCACCCGCGCCTTCATCCTTCAGCCACACGTCGGCAAAGAACAGATGGTGATTCACGACGACGACATCGGCATCCAGCGCCTGGCGCCGGGCCTGCATGACAAAGCAGTCCTGGAAATTCGGGCAATCCGAGCCCAGGCAATTGTCACGGGTCGAAATGGCGTGCTGCCAGGCCGGCGAGGATTCCGGCACGGTGTTGCAGCCCGACTTGTCACCATCCTTGGTCGTAGCGGCAAAACGGGCGATAGCCTGCAGATGGGTAACGTCCTCCTTGCGGGCGAAGCGCCCATCCGCCAGCGCACGCTGCAGATGATAGGTACAGACGTAGTTGGCACGCCCCTTGAGCAGCGCCGTAGTCACGGGCACCTTGAGTACCGCTCGCACCTTGGGTAAATCACGGTGGAACAGCTGGTCCTGCAGGGTCTTGGTACCCGTCGAGACGATGACCTTGCCACCGGATAGCAGCGCAGGTACCAGATAGGCGTAGGTCTTGCCGGTACCGGTGCCGGCCTCAGCGATCAGCGGCTTCTTCTCCTTGATGGCACGCTCGACCGCCTGCGCCATCTCCACCTGCTGCGGGCGTGGTCGATAGCCTGGCATGGCTTGGCTGAACAAGCCATCTTCAGAAAATACGTCGTCGAGCGTGGTCACGGATGGGTAGATACGAGTAGGAAAAGCGCGGCGATTCTAGCATGCCGCCACCGCCCTCCCCGCGTAGCCCGCCAAAGACATCCGTTTCGTCACGACAACCATGCAAAACGCCGCTACAGGAGCGGCGTTTTTTCACTGCGGACCGCGCCAGAAGGATCAGGCGCGCACATCCACCGAGTTACCCAGGTGCGCCGGGTTGCTGGGGGGCTGCGGCAGCGCCTCGAGCAGTGTGGCCGCGTTCTGGGCTTGAATATCCATCGCCTTGCGCAGCGTAAGGATAGCCGCAGTCGATGCCGTGTTGGCAGCCGCCTGGTCGGAAATCGCGCTTGCCATGCTGGAAATATCCATTTTCATCCTCTCAGACCCCCAAGGGGCCAACTCTGCAGCGTTGGGCGGCCGTCAAAACACAAGCCTGTAAGCAGCTATCGGCTACTTTTTGCGTTTCTTTAGCGGCACCGCAGATTTTGTTTTACCGGCGCCGCCCTTGGTCTTGGCGCTGAGCACCTTCTTGCTGCCGCCCTTGGTCGCCGTAGCCTTGCTACCCTTGCGGGAGCCCCCGGCAATCGCCTTGCCGGACTTGCTGCCAGCACGACTGGATGTCGCCACGACGCGCTTGGGTTTGCTGATGGGTACGGCGGCCGCCGGCGTATCACCCGGCAGTGGCGCATCTGCCTGCAGGGGTGCAGACGGAACGACCGGTGCCGTATCGGCCACAGCAGGCACCACCATCGCCGCAGCCAGCAGACCCGCCACCAGCGCACGACCAGCGGCAAAAGACACAAGCGAGTTCGACATCATTCGTAAAGACTCCAAAAGCATTCGGGCGCAAGGAAGGCGCGTAGTGTAGCGGCAGCTTTGCGCCGCCGCAGGCTTTGTTTGCAACAGGCCACAGCAGCCCGGTCGCTCTGATTTATAATCGACGGCTTTCCAGTCATCGCGCGCAACTTGCCCGCCGCCAGAACAGGTCATCCATCGTGAATCCGCTGCTAGACCGACTTCAGCCCTATCCGTTCCAGCGTCTCAAGGGCCTGCTGGCCGATGCCCAGCCCAATCCGGCACTGCGGCATATCGACCTGTCTATCGGCGAACCCAAGCACCCTACACCAGCATTGCTTACCGAAGCCTTAACGGCCAACCTCGGTGGCTTGGCCCAGTACCCCGCCACCCTGGGCTCCGCGGATCTGCGCAGCGCCATTGCAGACTGGCTGGCCGGGCGCTACGGCATTTCGCGGCCCGATCCGGCGCGCGAGGTACTGCCGGTCAACGGCAGCCGCGAAGCCCTGTTCAGCTTTGTCCAGGCAGTAGTGGACGCGAGCGGCGACAAGCAGCCGATCATCATTTCACCCAACCCCTTCTACCAGATCTATGAGGGTGCAACGCTGCTGGCCGGCGCAACGCCGTATTACCTGAACTGCCTGGCGGACCGCGCGTTCCAGCCGGACTGGCAAAGCGTGCCCGAGGCCGTCTGGCAACGGACCCAGATCGTATTTGTCTGCTCCCCCGGCAACCCGACCGGCGCCGTGATGTCGCTGGACGACTGGTCCCAGCTGTTTGCCTTGTCGGACCAATATGGCTTCGTGATAGCCAGCGACGAGTGCTATTCCGAAATCTGGTTCGACCAGCCTCCGCTGGGCGGCCTGCAGGCCGCGCAGCAGCTAGGCCGGGACTACCGTCGCCTAGTGGTGTTTTCCAGCCTGTCCAAGCGATCGAACGCGCCCGGCCTGCGCTCCGGTTTTGTGGCGGGCGACGCCGACATCCTGGCGGGCTTCCTGCTGTACCGCACCTACCATGGCTCAGCCATGTCAGCCACCGTGCAGGCCGCCAGCGCAGCCGCCTGGCGCGACGAAGCCCATGTTGAAGCCAATCGGGCCGAATACCGCGCCAAGTTCGAGGCCGTCGTGCCCTTGCTGGCCAGTCCCATGGCGGCGCAGTGGCCGGATGCTGCCTTCTATCTCTGGGCAAAGGTACCAGCCCGCTTTGGCGGTGACGATGCCGCATTCACCCGGGCCGTGTTCGAGCAGTGCCATGTCACCATCCTGCCCGGCAGCTATCTGGCAAGAGAAGCGCATGGCGTCAATGCCGGCGCGGGCCGGATACGCATTGCCCTGGTGGCGCCACTGGCCGATTGCGTCGAAGGCGCGCGACGCCTGGCCGAGTTTGCCGGCCAGTAGCCCGGAGCCCCAGCATGTACTCCGCCACCTTCATCTTTGACACCAGGCAGTTTGACGAGGCCTTCCACGCGCTCGACGGCCAGATAGCCGCCGCCGCACGTGCCAGTACCGGTTACCTGGGCGAAGACGCCTGGGAGGACCCAAAGACCGGTCGCATTGCGAACGTCTACTACTGGTCAGACGAAGCCGGCTTGCGCGAGCTGATGGCAGACCCGCGGCACATCGAAGCCAAGCGCCGTTACGGCGAATGGCTGCAAGGCTACCAGGTGATCATTTCGCAGGTTTTGCGCAGCTACGGCGATGGCAGCATCGCCCACCCTGCCAGCCGGCTGGCCGCCTGACATGAACACTTACACATTCGTTTCCAAACCTTTCGACTTCGCCACATTCCAGAAGGAAGCACCATGAGCCAGCACCCATTGCAATCCGTGATCGAAACCGCTTTCGAGAACCGCGCCGAAATCAGCCCAAGCAATATCTCGCCGGAACTGCGTGGCGCCATCGACCAGGTGATCCTGGAGCTGGATCGCGGCACCCTGCGCGTCGCCGAGAAGCACGACGGCCAGTGGATCGTGAACGAATGGGCCAAGAAGGCCGTCCTGCTGTCCTTCCGCGCCAACGACAACAAGCTGATGCACGGCGGCGAAACCAATTTCTTCGACAAGGTCGACAGCAAGTTCGCCAGCTATAGCGAAGCCGACTTCCGCGCCGGCGGCTTCCGCGTGGTACCGCCAGCCATGGCGCGCCGCGGCAGCTTTATCGGCAAGAACGTGGTGCTGATGCCCTCGTATGTGAACATCGGCGCCTATGTCGATGAAGGCACCATGGTCGATACCTGGGCCACCGTCGGCTCCTGCGCCCAGATCGGCAAGAACGTGCACCTGAGCGGCGGTGTGGGCATCGGCGGCGTACTGGAGCCCCTACAGGCCAGCCCCACCATCATCGAAGACAACTGCTTCATCGGCGCCCGTTCCGAGATCGTGGAAGGCGTGATCGTGGAAGAAGGCTCGGTCATCTCGATGGGTGTCTACATCGGCCAAAGCACCAAGATCTATGACCGCGAAACCGGCGAAGTGACGTACGGTCGTGTACCTGCTGGCTCCGTCGTGGTAAGCGGCAACCTGCCTAGCGCCGATGGCAAGTACAGCCTTTATTGCGCCGTGATCGTGAAGAAGGTAGATGCAAAAACACGGGCAAAAACCAGCATCAATGACCTGCTCCGCGGCGTCTAAGCACGGGCGAACCCGCAGCAAAACGCCAAAGTGTTGCCAAATAGAAACATAACTTGTAACACTTAGACGTAACTTTTACATTTTTTTGTTAATTAGTGACTGCTTGATTAGCATCGCCCGCTGCTTGATTGGTGCCACGCACCAATCTGGTGCGGGTGGTGATCCCACCCGAGCTTGGAAATACCGTCAACAAGGCGGTATTTGCCATGAAATGACCTCTCGGGAGTACACATCAATGCAAGTCAAGCGTATCGCTTACGCCCTCAGCCTGATCGGCTTCGCCGCCATCGGCTTCGCTCACGCCGCAGATGAAGCGGTTGAAAAAATTTCGATCACTGGCAGTAACATCAAGCGGATCAATGCCGAAGGCCCGTTGCCTGTCGCCGTGATCAAAAAAGAAGAAATCCAGCAAAAGGGCATTACCTCGACCAACGAGCTGCTGCGCTCGCTGGCCTACATGTCCAGCTTCAACGATGATTTGACTTCCAACAGCCCCAACACCTCGGGCACCGCTGTTGCGAGTTTCCGTGGCCTGGCCGGCGACCAGACCGTCGTTCTGCTGAACGGCCGCCGCATTGCCAATTATGGCTTCGACGGCCAGTTTGCCGACCTGAATACCATTCCCATTGGCGCGATCGAGCGCGTTGAGGTGCTGAAGGACGGCGCCTCCGCTATTTATGGCGCCGACGCTATCGGGGGTGTCATCAACTTCATCACCCGCAAGGACTACCAAGGCGCCGAAGCAACCGCTGGCTATGGCATCACCGAGCGCGGAGATGGCGCTGAGCGCAGCGCCTCCGTGACTGGCGGTTATGGGGACTACAACAACCAAGGCTTTAACGTCTTGGCCAACGTCAACTGGTACAAGCGCGGCATCATCACGAACCTGGACCGTGAACGTACTCGCACCGGCGATTACAGCCGTTTCATCGGCCCCACCGGCAACCAGTTGTCCACCTATGCACCTAGTGGCAACGTACTGAACCCCAAGACCAATCAATGGGAACCGTACGCCCCTTGCCCATCACCCGAATTGTTGGTCACACCGTCGCCCTTGGGCAACGGCACCAGCTGCGTATTCGACTTCGCGCCGTACCGTCCGACCTACAGCCCAACGGAGCGTAAGAGCGCGTTCGTCTCGAGCAGTTTCAAGCTGGCCGACAACGCCCGCCTGTTCGCCGAAGTACTGTACAGCGAGAACGACACTTCCCTGACCGCTGCGCCTGCACCAGCCATCTTCACCGTGCCGGCCAACCATCCGAGCAACAAGTACGGTCAAGCCGTTTCGGTGCGTGGCCGTCCGCTGCAAGCCGGTCCACGCACCACAGATAACGAATCCAAGGCTACCCGCTTTGTGGTCGGTGTTGACGGCTCCCTCGGCGCCTATGACTACAACGTTGCTGTTGGCCAAGCCAAGAACAAGTCGGTCAACACCGACGGTGGCTACTTCCTGAGCGACAAGCTGTTCACCGCGATTGCTAACGGCACGTTCAACCCGTTTGCGACCAACAACAGCCAAGCCGTGATGGACTCCCTGAACGCACACGCCGTGCGTCGTGGTGAAACCACTTACGAATTCGTGGAAGGCAAGCTGTCTGGTGAACTGGTCGACCTTCCCGCCGGCCCCATGGGCTTCGCCGTTGGCGTCGTTGCAGCCAAAGAGAAGCTGAAGGACCAGCCGAACGGGGATCAGATCGCCGGTAACATCTTCGGCTCCATCGCGCAATCGGCTGCAGTCGGTTCGCGTGATTCCAAGGCTGTCTACACCGAACTGGCCGTGCCTATCCTGAAGAACTTGGAAGCCCAGTTCGCACTGCGCTACGACAGCTACGAAGGTGGTACCAACTCGACGACGCCTAAGGTTGCCCTGCGCTTCCAGCCAGTTCAGTCGCTGCTGTTCCGCGGCTCCTACTCGGAAGGCTTCAAGATGCCGTCGCTGCGCGACCTGTTTGGTGGCCAGAACCAGAGCGCCGACTCGGTCCAGGACTTCCCTGGCTGCGTGGTCCGCGGCATTGATCGCTCCAAGTGTTCGCGTCTGCAGTACGACCGTTTCTCGGGCGGTAACGCGCTGCTCAAGCCGGAACAGTCGAAGAGCATGAACTTCGGCATCGTGTTCGAGCCCAACCGCAACCTGACCGTTGGTCTCGACTACTTCATCATTGAGAAGACGGACGAAATCGGCCTGGTTCCGACCCAGTATGTGCTCGACAACTCGCCGTACGCAGCCGGCACCTTCTCTTCCCTGCCAGGCAGCCCGCTGCTGGGCGTGAAGCGTGACACTGGCGGTACCGTGGTCAGCATCCAGAGCGGCCAAGCCAACCTCGGCACCCGCAACATCAAGGGCTTCGACTTCACCAACACCGTGCGCTTCAAGGCCGGTGGTGCTGCCCTGTCATTGGGCACCGACGTGACCTACTACGAGCAGTATGACTATTCCGACCTGCCGGGCACGCCCCAGTACGGTCGCCTGGGTCTATTGAACCTGCCTCGCTACAAGGTCACCTTCAACGGTTCCATGGACCTAGGTGCGACCAATACCCGTATCGTCGTTACACACTTGCCGCACATGCTGGACAAGCCGCAAGCCACTGCATCAAAGGAAGCAACTGCAACCGACAGAATGATCGCCTCGTTCACCACTGTCGATCTGGCCAGCAGCTACAAAGGCTTCAAGGATCTGACCCTGTCGGCTGGCGTGAAGAACCTGTTCGATACCGAACCGCCGTTCGCCAACAACGATACGCGTACTCTGGGCTTCGCTCAGGTTCACGATATCCGCGGCCGCTTCTTCTACGGCTCGGTGAACTACAAGTTCAAGTAATCGCAGCAAACTATCATCGGGACCTGCAGCTGCAAGCAGGTTCCGATGGCAGCAGCACTTGAAAGCCGGGCTCCGCCCGGCTTTTTATGCCTTGTAGACCACAATTCACGCCGAAATAGCATGAGAACAAGAAGACATTTCAGGCGCAGACCGCCTGCGGCGTATTAGAATCATGCCTCGCCCACCCCTTTTTCGTTGATCGACGAATGTCCTGCCCCCCCGCTGAACTGGAAAAGAAATCCCAAGCGCTGACGGCGACTTGGCACGCCTACAAGGCAGCACCCCGGTTCGAGCAGTTCGTCGAGTTCGCCGTGACCTTGTCGAGCTTTGCAGAGTTCCTGCATGGCAAGGGCTTGTCCGGCCTCAACCAGATAGCACGTGACCTTGAACAGCAGGCCCTGGCCCTGTTCGGGGACGAAAACAGCCACCCTGTTCCGCCCGACTCGCTCAAGGAGCTTGATAGCCGGGCCGAAGGGCTGGCCGCGCGCATTGCCAGTTTTATCGAAAACAGCAACCGCCCGGTAGAAGACCGGCGGACGGGCCACGAGCGGGAAGCCGTCAGTGTCGACATCCCGCCCAACCGTCGTGTCTGGTTTGTTGGCAGCAGCATGGTCCCCTGGCGCGATCTCACCACCCAACTGGGCTACTACGGCATCCATGTCGAGGTCTTTGGCTGGCAGAACATCCCGCGTAACCAGGAAGAACCCGCGATCCTGCTGATCGACACGATGGGGTTGGCGATGGAAGAAATCGGCCAGCGCATCCGTATCCTGCGTAGCCATTTCTCGGCCAGCCGCATCGTCGGGCTCAATATCGAAGGTGATTTCATCAACCTGCAGTCCGCCTTGGGCGCAGGCTGCAACTTCTGCTTTGCCCGTGGCACGCCGCAGCCCGCCATCATGGGCAAGATCATGGAGCTTAGCGGCAGCGAGGAAGAAGCCCCCTACCGGGTGCTGGTCGTCGAGGACTCCCTGACTGCCAGCAAGCTGATCCAACGCACCCTGCGCGAGAGTGGCATCGAGAGCTTTGCGATTGCCCAGCCGCGCGAGGTGTTGACCGCCCTCAAGCGCTACCAGCCTGACCTGATCCTGATGGACATGTACATGCCGGGCTGTACCGGCGTGGAAGCCGCCCGGGTCATCCGCCAGCATGCCGAATTCCTGTCCATCCCCATTGTGTATCTCTCTGGCGAGACCGATGTCGCGCTGCAGATCGATGCCTTGCGCCTGGGTGGCGACCATTTCCTGACCAAGCCATTCAACCCGGTCATTCTCAATGCCATCGTCAACAGCAAGATCGAGCGGTACCGTTCACTACGCCGTTCGATGTTCCATGACAGCCTGACCGGCCTACTGAACCACACCAGTTCCAAGCAACGGCTGGATGCGGCGGTCAACAGCGCCGCGGTAGAAGACGAACCGCTGGCGGTCGCTATGATCGATATCGACCATTTCAAGAAGGTGAACGATAGCTACGGCCATCCGGTCGGTGACCAGATCATCCGCAGCCTGGCCTGGTTGCTGAAGCAGCGCCTGCGCAAGACGGACATCATCGGCCGCTATGGCGGAGAAGAGTTCATGGTTGCTTTGCCGGGTGCCAACGGTCAGCAGGCGTTCCAGGTGCTGGATCGTATCCGTCGTGACTTCAGCCAGATCAAGCATCCGTTCAACGAGACCTGGTTCAACACCACCTTCTCCAGCGGTGTTGCCAACTTCCCCCGTATCAGCAGCGGCGAGGCCCTGATCAAAGACGCGGACGAAGCCTTGTACGAGGCCAAGCGCGCGGGCCGTGACCGGGTTGTCAGCCGCGATTAGTCCCCGTTCGCGTTCTACACTTCATACATGTCCAAACTCGCTGCACTTTTGATCGCAGCCCTGTTGACCGGGCTGTCGCTGTGGGCCGCCGGCTCGCTGGCGCGCCCCTTCCTGACCTGGATCGGACACCTGGACAAGCACGACGCGCTGATCTTCCGCTCCGTCTGCCTACTTATACCTATCCTGCTCATCGGCTGGATCATGCATAACCGGCGCCGCAATCCGCCGCGCTCGCACGACGATCAATAAAGCCTGCGGCGCCATATCCTCAAAGCACCGTCAGCTTGTCGCCCTGCTTGAGCAGGCCCAGGCTGCGCGCCACCAGATTGATACCGAACATAGTGCCATCCTCCTGGCGCCGATAGCCGTTGAGCGTCTCCAGCGGCTGCTGCTGTCCGTGCAGGGTTGCGGTATCGGGGTCGACCGTCGTGAAGATGCAGCGCGAGCACAGTTTCATGTTCTCGAAAGTGACCTCGCCAATCCGTATCTGCGTCCAGCTGTCTTCAATGAACGGCACGCTGGTTTCGATCACCAGATTGGGCCGGAACTGCCGGATGCTGACGGGCTGGTCCAGTCGACCGTTGAGTTCCGCCAAGGATGCAGAACCGATCAGCAGCAAGGGGTAACCATCGGCAAAGCCGACCGGCACGCTCGGATCGGCATTGGTGCGGCGCTGGGTTTCCGGGCCGATATGGACCAGGCGACAATTCACCCCCAGATAGTCGGAAAACCAGAAGTCGGCCTCGTCATGGCCGATACGCGCCTCGAACCGGCTGCGCCATACCGGCACTTCCTGCCGGTCCCGCAGGTCTGCGCTTTCCACCCGCAAGGGATCAAGCCCAGGCGCCCGGAAGGTCGCCCCGGTCTCGTCGGCCTCCACTTCGATCAGCACCATGCGCGGATAGGCTCGCCCGGTAAGGAAGCCATCCTTGTCATCCACCAGCATCCAGCGGCGGTCGTGCTGCAAGCCCATGGATTCGACGATGGCCGATTCCACGAGGTTTCCGCGGCAGGACTTGAGGGGGTGCAGGTAGATTTCGGAAAGATGCATGGTGGCTCCAGCGCTTATCGTTGTGACCGACGTCAGGGAAGAAGAGTAGTCTGCAATGAGACTATCGACGAGACAAGTGCTGCAACGCAGTGGGTATATATCGCGGCTGGCGATTAAACTCCTGCCCTCCCTCTCTGTCGGAGCGTGCATGACTACTTTTTCCGCTACCTTGCTCGCCACCCTGCTGGCTGGCGCCGCCCTGTTCGGGCAGGCCGCTGATGTGACCCAGGGGCAAACCTGGCTGGACCATGCCCAGAAGGACCTGCTGCCCTGGTGGACCCAACCAGCCGCCCAAGGTGAACCGGTCGGTCGCTTCCCCACCTTCCGCTGCAATGACGGCAGCCTGTATGTGGCCAGCAATCCTTGCCCGGAGTTCGCCAATCCACCCGCCTGGATCAAGCCGGAGCTGAATCGCGAATACGTGCGCATGCAGTCACGCCAGATCTACGCCTATGCCATGGGCTTTCACCTGACCGGGGATGTGAAGCTGCTGAAGTTGGCACAGGCCGGCGTGAGCGACCTGCGCAACCGGGCACTGGACCGCAAGACCGGCAGCGCCGCCAGCTATTACGAGAACGGCAAGCCACTGCCGGCCGTCGGCCAGCGCCCTTCGCAGGACCTCGCCTACGCCGGCCTGGGCCTCGCGGCTTACTACTACCTGACCCGCGACCCGCTGGTACTGTCGGACCTGATCAAGCTCAAGCAACACATCCTCACCAGCTATCTCGACAAGAAGACCGGCCTGATCCGCTGGGTGATCAAGGACAACGGTTCCGGTGACGCAAAGCGCGAGGAGCTGGTGGCAACCCTGGACCAGCTCAATGCCTACCTGATCCTGGTCACCCCGGTCTTGCCCGAGGGACCGCTCAAGCAGCAATGGCGTGCGGATATCGCCGCGCTCTCCAAGGCAATGGTCAAGCACTTCCATGATCCCGCCAGCGGACGCTTCTGGGGTACCCAGGGTTTGCCGGACAGCGAATCTGCCGATGGCCGCCACAATGACTTTGGCCATACGGTGAAGGCCTACTGGATGCTCTATCTCGGCGCACGGCAGAACCACGACACCCAACTGGCGGCTTTTGCCCGTGATGGCATGCGCAAGACGCTGGACCAAGCCTGGGTTGCACAAAGCAGCAGTTGGGGCGAGAAACTGGCCGAAGACGGCAGCACCAAACCCGGCAAGAGCTGGTGGATCTATGCCGAACTCGACCAGGCCGCCGCAACGCTCGCCGTGATGGAGGGCGACGACCCGGCGCGCTGGCAATCGGCCAGCAACTGGTGGCTGGAACACTTTGTCGACAAGGAGCACGGCGAAGTCTGGGGTGGCCTGCCGGCGGATGGCGTGGCCAACCCCGGGCAGATCAAACAGCACCTGTGGAAGAACGGTTTTCACTCGCTCGAGCACAGCGTGGTGAACTACCTGGCCGCGCAGGCACTCAGCGGCAAGCCGGCTACGCTCTACTATGCCCTGCCTGGCAACCGCACCGCGGCCAACTTCAAGCCCTATACCTTTGATGGCAAGGTGCAGCGGATCGACAAGCTGCAGCAGGATGGCGTACGTGTGCAGCGCGTCAGTATCCAGATCGACCGGCACTAGCCAGTATCAAGAACCGGCGCTGGCTTGCCGAAGCAGGCCAGGCCGCCTATGAAGAAAACCTGCCCCGCCCGGGGTATATCGACAAAGGCTTTGACCTGATGAAATCCGGAGTTTCCATCTACTCGGTAGCGGTGCGCTGATGTCCGCCACGCTTGAAACCCTGAACCAGCACGCCTGCTTTGGCGGTGTGCAGCATTTCTACCGCCATGCGTCGCGCGTGATCGGCCTGCCGATGCGTTTTTCGGTCTACCTGCCGCCCGCAGCACAGTCCGGCCCGGTCCCTGCCCTGCTCTATCTTGCGGGGCTGACCTGTACCGAAGAGACCTTCATGATCAAGGCTGGCGCCCAGCGTCTGGCGGCCGAACTGGGCCTGGCCCTGATCGCGCCGGACACCAGCCCACGTGGTGCGGGCGTTGCCGGGGAGACCGACAGCTGGGATTTTGGGGCAGGCGCCGGCTTTTACCTGGATGCCACCGAAGCACCGTGGTCCCAGCACTACCGGATGGAGAGCTATCTGATCGACGAACTACTCCCGCTATTGCAGGCGACGCTGCCGATCGATGGCAAACGGCTGGGCATCTTTGGCCACTCCATGGGTGGGCACGGCGCCTTGACGCTGGCTTTGCGGCATCCCGGTGTATTCCGCTCCCTGTCGGCTTTCGCACCGATCGCCGCGCCGAGCGAGTGCCCATGGGGCGAAAAGGCATTCGGCGGTTATCTGGGTAACGACAAGGCAGCCTGGCTGGCACATGACGCCAGTGTGCTGATGACCCAGGCCAACACCCCTTACCCGGAAGGCATCCTGATCGACCAAGGTCTGGCGGACCAATTCCTGACCACGCAGCTCTACCCCGAGCGGTTCGAAGCCGCCTGCCAGGTAGCCAACCAGCCGCTGACGCTGCGCCGGCACGCTGGCTATGATCATGGTTATTACTTTATCAGTACCTTCATGGCCGACCATCTGGCCCACCACGCGAAGATACTGGCAGGTTAAAGGGCGGGGGCGCTGGCCGGCCCCTTCACTTGCTTGCTGCTGACGTGCCGCTGAGCGAAGCGATCACCGTCTGCAAGATTTCGTCGGACAGCTCGGTCCCTTCCGCCACCCGTGCCAGCACCAGGGCCCCCACCATGGTGGCGTACTGGTTGATGGCCTTCTCTCGGCGGCTCGCCACATTACGGCCGGGTGCGACACTGGCCAGGAAGTCGATATTGGCCTCGACCCCGGCACGCGCGCCCTGGCGCACGGACTCCCCTTGTCTCGCCACATCGCCACCCAGAGCAGCAATGACGCAGCCTGCTCCCGGGTTGGCACGATGCCGCTCCGACAGGTAGCTCCGCGCGATAGCCGTCAGTGGCTTTTCATCCGGTGACCGTTCCACCATATGCCGCATCTCCGCCACCGCTGCCGTGCCGGCACGCGCCGAGGCCTGAGCCATGAGGTCTTCCTTGGAGGAAAAATGGCCGTAGAAGGCGCCGTGGGTCAGTCCCGCCTGCTTCATCAGATCTGCGAGGCCAATGCCATCAAAGCCCTTCTCGCGAAATACTCTTGCGGCGGTATCCAGTATCCGCTCCCGGCTCTCTGCAGCTTGCTCCCGGCTGACGCGCATGGCGATGCTCCTGATCCTCTGATACAGCAATTATACATTACCATCATCATGGATAATTGCGGTACAGGACCATTCATCCGTTGCTGGGCACCGCCATGGCGATAGCCATGGTAGGCTGCGGCCCTTCGTACCATTCAGCCCAGCGCGCCAGATCATGAAACCCGCTCCCTTGCTCGACTTCTCTACCCGCAAGGCCCTGCTGTTCGCACTGAGCGCCCAGCGGCTGGTGTTGTTCTACGAGCATGGCATATGGATGAACGAGGCGCAGGGCGTTGCCCAGTTGGGCGATTGGCTCGCCCGCCATAAGCTCCAGCTTTCGCAGACCGAGCGCAAACAACTGGCGGAGCTCAGCGATGGCTTTACCCGGCAGATCGCCGCCAGCCTGTCGCGCGAGGCCGGGCTCTATACCGCGCATGAAATGAACGAGGCGCTGGACCCGAACTATCACTCTCCACTCGCGCTGCAGATGCTGGAAGAGTGCGAACGCCTGCTGCAGTCGCTGGACACGGAACCACCGCTCCCCGCGCCTTAGCCGCCCCCCCCTCAGACCCACTCCTCACAAGCTGGTACGGCGACCGATCGTCGGCCAGGCTGCAGCGCCTCTTTTATTTGGAAATCTTTTTCTAGATAATATTTGGAAATCTTTTTCCAAATGCCATGTTTACCCAACGCTCCAATCCCCCTGCCAAGCATGTTGTCGGCGATGAAACCCGCCAGCTTCTGATCGACGCCGCGACCCAGGTCTTCCTTGCTGAAGGCTTCAAGGCGGCACGGGTCAAGGATATTGCCGATCTCGCGGGGGTACGGCTGTCCGCCATCAACTATCACTTCGGCGGCAAGGAAGGCCTCTACCTGGCGGTGCTCGAGCATCATGCCCGGCTCGCCATGATGTATGCCCCCTTGCCCTCCGCCACCACCGACATGCCGCTGCAAACCCGTTTTACCGGCTTCGTCCGTGCCCTGGTGCTACGCATGCTGGACCCGGCCAACCCGTCGCGCATTGCCAGCCTGATGGTCCGGGAAGCCGCCAGTCCGACACCGGCCTTGCAGGTGATGTTCGAGTACTTCACCAAGCCCCAGTCGGCCGTACTGTTCGGCATGCTCAAGGAGATCCTCGGACCGAACGTGAGCGAGGACCAGGTCGCCCGGGCCGGGCTGAGCATCGTCGGCCAGAGCATGGTCTACGTCGGCATGCGGCCGCTGGTCACCTTGCTGCGGCCCGACTTCTACCAGCGCCAGGGCGCCGTCGAGGAGCTGGCCGAACATATCGCGGTTTTTTCATGGGCCGGCCTACAGGCGCTGGCACAAGGGAGCAATCATGCAAAGTAAGGGATGGTATCTGCTGGCCTGTCTGGGTTCGGCCGCCTGCGAGCAGCGGACTGCCGGCAGCCTGCACGGCTATGTGGAAGCGGAGCCCATACGTGTCGCCTCTCCGGTAGGAGGCAGGCTGGCGCAGCTGAATGTCGACCGCGGCGATGCCGTGCAAGCCGGCCAGGCACTGTTCACGCTCGAGCAGGACAGCGAACGCGCAGCGGTTGACGAAGCCCAAGCCAAGCTGGCGCAAGCCGAGGCGCAGGCGGCCGATCTGGAATCCGGCAAACGGCCTGATGAACTGGCGGTACTCGAGGCTGGCCTCAAGGCGGCCCAGGCTGCACAACGGCAATCCGAGAGCGACCTGCAGCGCCAGAGCGCGCTGGCCAAGCAGGGCTTCATCTCCGGCGCGAGCCTGGATGCACTCAAGGCCCGTCGCGATGCCGACGTCGCCCAGGTACAGGAGATGCAGGCCCAGCTGCGTGCGGGCAAGCTGGCCGCCCGCGACAATAGCCGCCTTGCCGCGCAGGCGGGTTCCGCAGCTGCGAACGCACAACTGGCCCAGCGCCAATGGACGCTGACGCAAAAATCCGTCAACGCCCCCGCTGCCGCACGGGTGGAAGACCGTTACTACCGCCCGGGGGAATGGGTGCCGGCCGGCGCACCCGTGATCAGCCTGCTGGCACCCGGTGCGATCAAGGCCCGCTTCTGGGTGCCGGAACCGCTGATCGCCGGACTGCCCGTAGGCAGCAAGGTACGGCTCACCTGCGACGGTTGCCAGGCTAGCCTGCCGGCGACGGTCCGCTTCGTGGCGCGGGAAGCCGAATTCACGCCACCGGTGATCTACAGCCGGGAGAACCGCGCCAAACTGGTTTTCCTGGCCGAAGCCACGCTCGACAAGCCCGAGGACGCCGCACGCTTGCGGCCCGGCCTGCCCATCGATATCAGCCGAGCGACACCATGAGCGAGCACGTCATTGATGTCAGTGGGCTGACCAAGCGCTACGGTAACAAGACCGTGGTCGACAATCTCTCCATGCAGGTAAGGCGAGGAGAAATCTACGGCTTTCTTGGCCCAAACGGTTCGGGCAAAACGACCTCCATCCGCATGATGTGCGGCCTGCTCACGCCCGACGCTGGCCAGGGCCACACACTGGGCTACGACGTGGTCAAGCAGGCTGCGGCGATCAAGCGCGAAGTCGGCTACATGACCCAGCGTTTCGGCCTGTACGAGGACCTGAGCATCCGCGAGAACCTCGATTTCGTCGCTCGCGTCTACAGCATGGACAAACGGGCCGAGCGCGTCTCCCAAGCGCTGGCACGGCTAGGCCTGGAAGGCCGTCAACACCAGATGGCCGGCAGCCTCTCCGGCGGCTGGAAGCAACGTATGGCGCTGGCTGCCTGCATGCTGCACGAGCCTCGCCTGCTTCTGCTGGACGAGCCCACGGCCGGGGTTGATCCCAAGGCACGGCGTGACTTCTGGGACGAGATCCACAAGCTGGCGCACGAGGGCATCACCGTGCTGGTTTCCACCCACTACATGGACGAGGCCGAGCGCTGTCACCGGCTGGGCTATATCGCTTACGGCAAGCTGCTGGCCATGGGCACGCCGGCCGAACTGGTACGTGACTCCGCACTGACGACCTGGACCATCAGCGGCCCCACGGCTGGCGACCTGGTCACCACGCTGGAATCCGCCCCCGGCGTGGAAATGGTGACCCGCTTTGGCAATGCACTGCATGTCAGCGGCAGCGATACCGCCGCATTGGCGGCCACCGTCGCCCCCTACCAGGGGCGCCCCGATCTGACAATCCAGCAAGGCGACCCTGCGCTGGAAGACGTATTCATTCACCTGATGCGGCAATCCGCTGACAACTATTCTCCACACTGATGCATATCCTGATTTCCTGCTTCGGCAGCGCTGGCGACGTCTATCCTTTTCTGGCCATCGGCCAGGCATTGCGGCAACGCGGCCATGAGGTCTCGCTGCTTGCCTCCCCCTATTTTCAGCAGCGTATCGAGGCGGCCGGCCTCGGCTATATCCAGGTCGGTACGCTGGAAGACTACCACCGCGCCGTGGCCGATACCGACCTCTGGCATCCGCGCCGCAGTTTCTCCATCGTCTGGCAACACATGCGGGTCCACCTGCGTGCGGCCTACCAGCAAGTGCTGGACCATGCGCGCAGCGATACCGTCCTGGTGGGCAGCACGCTGGCCTGGAGCAGCCGCATGGCGCAGGAGAAGCTCGGCCTGCCCGGTGTAACAGTCCATCTTTCGCCCAGCTGCCTATTCTCGGCCCACGATCCGGCCATCTGGCCCGGACTGGGCTGGCTGCGCAGCCTGCCAACCGGACTGGTGCGCCCCTTGCAGAGCCTTATCGAGCGCGTGGGGATGGACCCGGTCGTGCTGCCGGGCCTCAATGCGCTCCGCGCCGAGCTGGGTCTGCCGCCCACACGGCGCGTCATGAGCCATTGGGCCAACTCGCCACAGAAGGTGATCTGCGCCTTCCCCGACTGGTTCGCCGCACTGCAGCCCGACTGGCCCGCCAATACGATCACTACCGACTTCCCTCGCTGGAATGCCAGTACCGGTGCGGTGCTCGACCCCATGCTTGCGCGCTTTTTGCAATCGGGCCCACCGCCGGTAGGCATTACGCCAGGCTCGGCCATGGCCCACGGCCGGCCAGTGTTCGAACGCGCCCTCGCCGCCTGCGATGCGCTGGGTTTACGCGCCGTGCTGATCACCCCTTACCGCGACCAGTTGCCGGAAAAGCTGCCAGCCTTCGCCCGCCATGTGAACTATGTGCCGTTCGACCTGCTGCTGCCCAAGCTGGCCGCCTTCGTCCACCACGGTGGCATCGGCACCCTCGCGCAGAGCCTGGCGGCGGGCGTGCCGCAACTGATCACCCCCTTCGCCCATGACCAGTTCGACAATGCCGCCCGGCTGGAGAAATTGGGCGCCGGCCGCAGCATTGCGCCGCTAGCCAGCACCGGCAAATGGATCAAGGCCCTGCATGGCCTGGTCGGCAACGAAGACATTGCCGATGCCTGCCATCGCTGGGCACTGCAAAGCCATGGCGACGTGCCGGCCGCGGTCAGGATCGCCGAGCAGATCGAAACACTTCGTCCGGTAGGTACCCAACCATGACAGCCGGTTTCAGCCTGGGTCGCCTCTATGCGGTCATGCTCAAGGAGTTCATCCAGCTCCGCCGCGACAGGCTGACGTTTGCCATGATGATCGGCATCCCGCTGATCCAGCTCACGCTATTTGGCTTTGCCATCAATGGCGACCCGAAAGCCCTGCCCACCGTGGTGGTGGCCGAGGAACACAGCACGACCAGCCGCTCGCTGGTCGCCGCACTGACGCAATCCGGTTACTTCAAGCTCACCCGCTCGGAAGTCAGCGCCGCGGAAGCGAGCGAGATGCTGGCCCGCGGCGAGGTGCAGTTTGCCTTCACCATTCCGGCCGGGTTCGAGCGCAAGCTGATCCGCGGTGAACGTCCGGCGCTCCTTCTGGAGGCCGACGCGACCGACCCTAGCGCCACGGGCAATGCCATCGCTGCCGTACAACAACTCAGTACGACGGCGCTGGCCCACGACCTGCGCGGGCCGCTAGCGGGACTCGCCCCCGGCGCCCCACCGTTCGAGGTTCGCATCCAGCGCCGCTACAACCCGGAAGGGGTTACCCAGTACAACATCGTGCCGGGGCTGATGGGCGTGATCCTCACGATGACCATGATCATGATGACCGCGCTCGGCGTCACCCGCGAGGTGGAGCGCGGCACCATGGAAAACCTGCTGGCCACGCCTGTCCGGCCGCTGGAGGTCATGGTCGGCAAGATCGCGCCGTATATCCTGATCGGCTATGTGCAGGTCAGCGTCATCCTCCTGGCTGCGAAGTTCATCTTTGCCGTGCCCTTTGTCGGCAGCCTGTTGCTACTGCTTGGTTGCATCCTGCTGTTCATCGCCGCCAACCTTACCGTCGGCATCACGATCTCCAGCGTGGCTCGCAACCAGACGCAGGCCATGCAGATGACCTTCTTCTTTTTCCTGCCCTCCATGCTGCTATCGGGCTTCATGTTCCCGTTCCGCGGCATGCCGGCCTGGGCCCAGGCCATCGGCGAGGTATTGCCGTTGACGCATTTCCTGCGGCTGATACGCGGCGTGATGCTCAAGGGCAGCCATCTGACCGAACTCTGGCCCAGCGTCTGGCCGCTGCTGCTGTTTATCTGCGTGGTGATGGCAGTGGGATTGAAGCGGTTCCGCAAGACGCTGGATTAGGGCGGCGGTTGCCGGGACTCCCTACCGAGTAACCTAAGCATCCGTCGGTGGCGATGTCATGGCGATGCCCCTACACTGCCAGCAACCGCCGATACAGGCGGTGTGTTTCCATACTCAGGTAGGCAAGCCATGTCCTTAGAAGACGATATCGAACTGATCGCCCGCCAGGAGCGACAACTGTGTTTCCCCAGTTTTGATGCCGACACCGCCTGGCAGGTCGGCAGCCGCCTGCGGGAACTCGCACTGGAACGCTCGGTGAATGTGGCGATCGAGATTGAGCTCTCCGGCTTGACGGTATTTAGCAGCTATATGCCCGGCACCACGCCTGACCATGCGGACTGGATACGCCGCAAGCGCAATGTGCTGCAACGGTTCCGCCGTAGCTCCTATGCCGTAGGCCTGCAACTGAAGCATAAGGGTGGTGACCTGCTGGAGCAGCAGGGCCTGCCCCTGCGGGACTATGCCACCCACGGCGGCTGCTTCCCGATCCGCTTGGTGGGCAGCGACTGCATAGGTAGCATCACCGTATCCGGCCTGCCGCAGCGGGAAGACCACGGCATGGTGGTCGAGGTACTGGCAGAGATCCTGGATCAGCCACTGGCCGAGTTGGCCTTGCCTGCTTTGCCACAATAGCGGTTTAATCCGGCGCTATCGGGCCTGCCAAGCCACCGCAGCCCCCCATTCGAATACCACCCAAAGGCCACACCATGAGCGCAGAGACTGAACAGCAATTCTTCGACCGGGCCGATGCCTTCCTGCAACTGGCCAACGAAAATTGCACCGACGAAAACCTCGCCGATGTGACCGCCGCCTTCATGTACGCCGCCGCCCGCTTCAATACCTGGGTCCATGCCCGCGGCGTGAACTCGGGTGAGGAAATGGCCAAGGGCAAGGACAAGGCAATTGCCTACTTCCTTGATCAGTACAAGGCCATGCTCGAAGAGAACTTCGAGGACTACGCCGATGGTTTCGATGAATACATGAAGGACTAAGCAGAAAATTAAAACTGCAGCTCATCGCCCGGCAAAGCCGGGCGCTAAGCGGCGGCAGGATATCGACGACTCCTCGTTGATTTATTCCCCCTCTCCGCGCCGCCGCGACTAGGTGGTTGTCGCCCCGTAGGGGCATACAACCACAGCATCTTCCTTGCGGGTGGAGCCTCGCTAAGGCTCGATCATCCGCGAGCAGGGCCATCTTAAGTATTAGCCGTGCAAGGAACGAGAGTCGCCTGGCGCTTGTTCCCTGGCTTGCATGCCGTAGTCACGCACCACGGCAGCCACGCGTAGCCGATAGTCGTCGAATATCCCGTCCCGCCCCCTGGCCTGCACCACACGGTGCGCCTCCAGATTGCGCCATTGCGCCACCGCGGCCTCATCCCGCCAGAACGATAGCGACAATAGCTTGCCCGGCTCGCTCAGGCTCTGAAAACGTTCGATGGAATGGAATCCATCGATCTGGGCCAATAGCGGCCGCAAGCTCGCTGCCGCATCCAGATAGGCCTGCGACTGACCATCGGTCGGATGGACTTCGAAGATCACCGCGATCATGCCGTCGCTCCGGATACCGATACCGGCGCCGGTTTACCCAGCGTGCCGACCACTCCCTCCAGAAAAGTACGCTCCTCTCGCAGGATGAAGCGCATCGACTGCGCCATCGCAAAGTTCTCACGCCCGGCCGAGTCCGTGCGCAGGCGCTGGCGATAGGCCTCGTATGCTGCCAGGCTCTCAAAGCCGATCAATGCCCAGGCAATATCGTTGGTGCCTTCCAGCGGCAGGAAGTAGCCCAGCAACTGACCGCCACAGCGCGGGATGATACGGCCCCAGTTCTCGGCGTATTGGCGGAAAGCCTCGCGCTGGAACGAGTCGATCTGGTAGCGGATAAAACAGGTGACTTGCATGGGTGGCTCCCTGGTTGCGATGAGCACACAGTAGCGCTTTACCCCCGGCCAATGGTTCGTCTAGGATCGAACCATGACCGACGGACCCAATATCGCCCGCATCGCCGCCTTGATCGGCGATCCCGCCCGCGCCGAGATGCTCACCGCCCTGATGGCGGACCGCGCGCTGACCGCTACCGAGCTGGCCGACATTGCCGGCGTGACCAAGCAGACCGTCAGTGCCCACCTGACCAAGCTCCTGGACGCGCAGATGATCGTCGTCGCCCAACAAGGGCGGCACCGCTATTTCCGGCTGGCCGGACCGGACATCGCCCAGTTGCTGGAGGCCCTGATGGGCGTCGCGTTCCGTACCGGGTCGGTCCGCCTGCGCTCCAGCCCGCGCGAGCCGGCCCTGCGCAGGGCCCGGGTCTGCTACGACCATCTCGCTGGCGAACTGGGGGTGATGGCGTATGAAGCCATGCTGCAGCAAGGACTGCTGCTGGATGAGGGCAACAAGCTGAATGTGAGCGAGCGCGGCCTGCGCTGGTTTGGTGAGCTGGGCATCGATGCCGGCGCGCTGACAACCCAGCGCCGACACTTCTGCCGGCCTTGTCTGGATTGGGGAGAGCGGCGCCACCATCTGGCCGGTTCACTCGGCAGTGCCCTGCTCACCCGTATCGAGCAACTGGGATGGGCAAAGCGCCAGACCGGTTCGCGCATCGTGCATTTCAGCGCTGCCGGAGAGCGGGCTTTTCAGGCCTGTTTGACTGGAGAGCAGGCCGTTCAGCCGGAATCTGCGAAATAAATGCAAAAAAATGGAAAATATTAGGGTTCTCTCATCCATATGGGTGATGTGCGAATTTTCCAGACCCGCTACAGTTCATCCCAGAAAAGAGTAGGAGGAAAACCCGGCGAGGCTGTAAACCGGCCCGCCGGGCACTACAAAAAGCTATCTGGGATAATTTATTTAGGTAGTTGTGGAATACATAATGACGACCAGGGTGTAGGTTGGAGGAATGTAATAGACAAACGGGGCGCCTTCTCGGCAGCCCCGTTTCGTTTTTGGGCCGCCCCCCATGCAGCGCCCCGTTGATGGCAGGCGGTCAGGTCACGATCTCCACCACCAGTTTTCCCTGCGCCTTCCCCGTCTCGATCAGCGCATGCGCTTCCATCGCCGTGTCCAGGCTGAAGCGGCGCGGGTCCAGCAGCAGTCTCAATTTACCGGCCTCGGCCAGCTTCGTTGCCTCCCGCAGGATATGTCCATGGTTGGCGCGGCCCTTGCCGGTCAGCATGGGCCGCAGGGTGAACACGCCCGAATACGTCGCCGCCCGGAACGACAGTGGGGCCAACTTGTGGGTGCCCCAACCCAGCGCACTCAATACGTGACCGCCATAGGTGCGGGCAGCGACAAATGAGTCATCCAGCGTCGCGCCGCCGACGGTATCGAACACGATATCGAAGCCCTCACCGTCGGTATGCTGCGCCACATAGTCAGCCACCGTCGTGCTGGTGTAGTCGATCGGCGTTGCACCGAGTGCCCTCACTGTCTCCATCTGTCCGGGCGATACCGTCGCATAGACTTCCGCGCCTCGTGCCTTGGCCAACTGGACCGCAACATGGCCAATGCCGCCGGTACCGCCGTGTATCAGCACCTTCTGTCCGGCATGCACGTTGGCACGATCGACCAGGCCTTCCCAGGCCGTGATGAAGACCAGGGGCAAGGCCGCCGCTTCCCGCATGGTGAAGTTGGCCGGCTTATGAGCCAGCAGTTGGGCGTCCACCGCCGCATAATCGGCCAGCGAGCCCTGCAAGCCGGCTACGCCACCGGTCATGCCGTAGACCGCATCACCAGGCTGAAAGCCAACTACACCCTCACCGACCGTATCCACCACGCCTGCCAGATCAATGCCCAGTACCGATTGCAAAGGCTGCTGGGCATGGTCTGCCTTGCCGGCGCGGATCTTGGTATCGAGCGGGTTGATGCCGCTGGCGTGGATACGAACCAGCACTTCACCCCTGCCGGGCGTCGGGCGCGCGATGGTGCGCAGTTGCAAAGGGGCGGCGTGCTGTTCAAGTACCAGGGCTTGCATGGTGGCGGTAGCAGACATGATGGAGTTCCTCATTCAGGGTGCGTTGTTGATGCGTCATTCTTTTCCATGCAAATTCGCACGTAAATCAACGATACTGCACACACCTCATACATAAATGCATGAACCATGGAATGGAGTGACCTGCGTATTTTCCTGGTCATTGCCCGGGCCGGTACCCTGGGTGGTGCCGCGCGGCTCGCGGGTCAGACCCAGCCCACCATGGGCCGCCGTCTACGGGCCCTGGAGCAGGCTTTGGGTCAAACGCTGTTCCAGCGCACGCGTGATGGCTTTGTACTGACGGACGAAGGCCATGCCGTGCTGGCCTATGCCGAGCGGATGGAAGAAGAAGCAAGCGGCATCAGCCGCACCCTGGCGGGACAGGATCAATCGCTGGAGGGGCCGTTGCGGATATCGTCGTCCGACTGGTTCGGTATCTGCCTGCTCACGCCCATCCTGGCCGATTTTGCCAAGGCCCATCCCAAGGTCAGCATCGAACTGCTTACCGATGCCCGCTTGCTGAACCTGGCCCGGCGCGAGGCCGACCTGGTATTCCGCATCCACCCCTTTGACGAGCCCGACATCGTGCAACGCAAACTCATGCACATGCCCTATGCGCTATACGCCGCAGACGGCATGGCGATGCCGGTGGCAGGCGACGGCGCAGGCAGCCGACTGGTCACCATGGACAGCGGCTTTGCCGAGCTGCCCGATGCCGTCTGGCTGCGCCGGTTACTACCGCGCGCGCAACTGGCCTTTGGCAGCAATAGCCGGGAAGCCCAGGCCCGGCTCTGCGCCGCAGGCGTTGGCCTGGCTGTATTGCCCACGCCTTTGGGCGATGCCACGTCCGGCATCCGTCGAGTGGAGATGGGCGAGGCACCGCCGGGCCGTGACGTATGGATGGGTTACCACCGCGACTTGCGACGCCTGGCAAGATTGCGTGCGCTGATCGACGCGACTACTGACGTGCTATCCCCCAAACAGGCGATTGTGGCCCCCGAGGCCAGCGGTTAAGCTCAAAGCCAAACGGGAAGCCGCCTTGCGGGCACTTCCCATTCACGACCTGTCCCCTTACGGAGCGCTAGTGAAGTATTTGATCGTCTTGTTTGCCACCCTCGCCCTGCTGGCACCTGCGCAGGCCGCCCGTAAGAGCACCGGCCTGAGCCACCCCAGGAGCAAATCGGTCCGGCCGCATCTCAGCAAACCCCGCATACAGCACACGCTCAACGCACCGCGCGCCAGCAAGGCACCACGCAGCAAGCCTGTGCATCACGGCCCACCGCGCAACGCCAAGCGCCTGCCCGTCCACCCAACCCCCTATCGCTCAGCGCAGCGGCGTTGAACATCGCCACCTCGCCGATAGCAAGCTGCGGCAATTTCCCCGCAAGCTTGCCCTGTTCGTCATGCACGCCTTTTGGTCGTCGCCAATTTGCCGCACCATAGGCCATCTGCACGCCCTCTCATGCCAAACGGCTCACGGAACAACGCACCATGCCCCACCTGCCCAGCTATATCGCCCCCACCCGCTACAAGGACCCTGCTGCTGCACTGGCGCAGGCAAGGCTGATCTACGAACACAGCCTGGCCCACCTGCGCGACGCCATGCAGCGCTTTGTCGCCGGCGAGACCCTGCCCGGCCATGTCAGGGCCTGCTACCCCTTTATCCGCGTGCAGACCAACACCGTCGCGCGCTGCAACTCCGGTGGCAATGCCGGCCTCGCCTACGGTTTTGTCGCCGGCCCCGGCCGTTTCGAGACAACGCTGACGCGGCCCGACCTGTTCTCCAGTTACTACCTCGAGCAATTCAAGCTGCTGCTGGAGAACCACAATACCGAGCTGGAAATCGGCACCAGCGCCCAGCCGATACCGGTGCACTTCTCCTTTGCCGAGCATGACCATATCGAAGGCAGCCTGAGCCAGGAGCGCCGGCAACTGATGCGCGATGTGTTCGACCTGCCCAATCTTGCCGCCATGGACGATGGCATCGCCAACGGCACCTTCCAGCCCGCACCCGGCGAGCCACAGCCACTATCCCTGTTCACCGCGCCGCGCGTGGATTATTCGCTGCACCGCCTGCGCCACTACACCGGCACCGCGCCCGAGCATTTCCAGAACTTCGTGTTGTTCACCAACTACCAGTTCTATATCGACGAGTTCGTACGGCTGGGCCATGAGGCCATGAACGACCCGGCCAGCGAATACATCGCCTTTATCGAACCCGGCAACCTGATCACCCGTCGCGTGGGTATCCCTGCCGGTGCAGGTGATGAATTGGGCAAGGCCCCGCCCCGCCTGCCACAGATGCCGGGCTACCACATGGTGCGGGCGGATGGCTGCGGTATCAGCATGGTCAATATCGGCGTCGGCCCCGCCAACGCCAAGACCATCACCGACCATATCGCCGTACTGCGCCCGCACGCCTGGATCATGCTCGGCCACTGCGCCGGCCTGCGCACCAGTCAGCAACTCGGCGACTATGTGCTCGCCCACGGCTACGTGCGCGAAGACCATGTGCTGGATGAAGAACTCCCACTCTGGGTACCGATCCCCGCGCTGGCCGAAATCCAGCTCGCCCTGCAGGAGGCTGTCTCGGACATCACCCAGGTCGAAGGCAATGAACTCAAGCGCATCATGCGCACCGGCACGGTGGCAAGTACCGACAACCGCAACTGGGAGCTGCTGCCCGACAACGGCCCGCAGCGCCGTTTCAGCCAAAGCCGCGCCGTAGCACTGGACATGGAAAGCGCCACCATCGCCGCCAACGGCTTCCGCTTCCGCGTGCCCTACGGCACCTTGCTATGCGTGAGCGACAAGCCGCTGCATGGCGAGATCAAGCTACCGGGCATGGCCAACCACTTCTATCGTGAACGGGTGGACCAGCATCTGCGGATCGGCATCCGCGCGATGGAGCTGCTGCGTGACCAGGGGATAGGTCAGTTGCACAGCCGCAAGCTGCGGAGTTTTGCGGAGGTGGCGTTTCAGTAAAGCTGTCGGCTACGAGGAACACCGGGACTTACCGGTCAGGTTGGAATGTCGGCGCCATTTGGCGATACGATCCACGCGTCCGGTAAAACGCCATGGTCGCCACGCTTGTGGCGATCGAACAGAAAGGCCGGGAGTCCACTGGGCACTGCGGCATCGTAGGATGCCTACTGGCGGAAGGTGCGCCTACTACGACGGTAGGCTGATTCAACCCTTATCCCAGCCCTTTCTACCAAAGCCGAATCATTGATCGTGGCTGGCGAGATAGTCCTCCACCGCCTGTTTGGCCTGCACCACGTTGGTTTTGTTCTCGGCCTGGTAGAGCTTGATAGCCGCCAGTTTTTGGCCGGGCATCAAGGCCAGTTCCTGCCAGGTGGGTGGTGCCATTTCTGCGGTAACGGCCTGGGCGGCAGTATCTGGAATGAATACACCCGCTTGTCATCACGGAAACGAGCGTGCAGATTGAATTCCGTTGTTTGCCAGGCGTCGCTGCTTGGATCCGGGTAACTGGCCTGAACTCTTCCACGGCCAATCACCCAGGTCATATCCGGCGCACGCTTTGCATGCAGATCCTGCCGGCTGTCTTGAAATGAAAAATCCAGAGGCAGTTGATCGAAAAATGCTTTGTGCTGGTCGGCTCCGTCCGAATACAAAAAGGCGGCAACCAGAACCCGATATTGCGGCAGGCGACGCGGTGCGTCAGGGGTTTCTTCAAACAGCAGATCGAAGCCCCCTTCCTTGGAAACAAGATATTGGCAACCGTCGCGCTGTTCCTGAATACGGTGCGTAGGCAAGGTGGCCAGAAAGTCCGCGATCTCAGGAGAATTGATTGCCGAGCCAAATAACTGCGCTATTTTCTGAACGAAATCCATGCGGTCCACCGGCTGTTGCGACTGTCAGACCAAGAGACGCTGCAGGCCCTGGTCGATTTTCCCTAGCTTGAAGCGTCAGTCTGAGCGTTTCTCAAGTAGCACGACAAACTCACCCAAGCCCTCAAAACTCACTTGCATTGGCTCTGCAAGCGGCACCGTAATCACACCTGCATATGACCCCGTCGTCACCCACTGCCCAGCCTTCAACCCCTGACCACGGCTACGCAGCCACTCGGCGAGCCAGTAGAGGGGCTTGCGGGGCAGGCCGTCCGGGTGGCGGGCGGCGCGTTGTTCGGCTAGGTTCTTTGATGTGAGCGTCAGCGCAAACTCGCTGGCGGAAGCGGCCAGATCAGTATCCAGTTCCGGGCCGATGTAGAGGCCCTGGTTCACCAGGCCATCGGCCAGGTTGTCGGGAAAGACATTGCCGGCATCGGGCAGATAGCGGCTGTCGATCAGTTCCAGTACCAGGTGACTCGCGGCGATGGCGGCGTCGACTTCCGCCGGGGTATAGGGCTCGGGTCGGGCAGGCAGGTCCTTGCCCAGGCGAAAAGCAACCTCGGGTTCGATCCGGGTCTTGCCGTTGCGCTCCCACACCTTGCAGGGGCTGGTGCTGTAGATGGTGTCTGCATAGATGGGGGCGACTACCAGCTTCCCTGCGGACGGCAGCGCGCACTTCCAGCCGGCTATGGGCTGGCCCATCTGCTCGGCAACGGCCGCCTGGATGGCCAGGGCCGTCTCAAGATCCGTCGGCCGGCAATCGGCTGGCAGGCAAGCGCCCTGTATGCCTTGCTGGCGACGCTGGGCGAGGATGCGGGCGGCGGCCTGAATATCGATAGTCATAACAGTCTCTAGACGAATGTGTAGCATGCGAGGCCGATATGATGCGGCAGCCGATGGATTTCGGCGAACACATCGCATGATCTTGCCGCAGCCTGCGCGACAGGTGCCAGCAACGGAGCCTAGCTTGATACGTCCAGCCGAACAAAAAGACTGCCTCAATCTTGCCGCCCTGTCCCTGCAGGTCTGGCTGCATACCTACGCAATGGAAGGCATGCGGGACGAAATTTCCCGCTATGCGTTGACGACCTTTACGCCGGACTATTTCGCCCAGCGCATCGCCTCCCCGCGCTACCGGCTGTATGTAAAGACCAGTGGGTACCATCTGCTGGGCTTTATCAGTGTCGACCTGGCGGCTAGCTGCCCGGTAGATGCCAATGCGGGCCTGGAGGTAGAAACACTCTATGTGCACGTGCACTTCAAGGGCCAGTCCATCGGCAGCCAGTTGCTGCGCACGGCGCTGGCCGAGCTCGGCCCCAAGCTATGGCTGACAACGTGGGTACATAACACACAGGCCATCGGCTTCTATCGCGCCTTCGGTTTTACAGACATCGGCGCGACCTGGTTCGAGATGGAGGGCGAGCAGCACGAGAATCGCGTCCTCGCCTATGCTGCTAAGTAACGCCCCCTCACCATGACCACCCTACGGAATCCATCCACATCATGGCGCTGAATTGGCCCGCTATCATGCTCGGCGCCATCGTCGATATTGCCAGCTCTACGCTGCTGGGCATCCTGGTCATTCTGCTGGCGAGCTATGCGCTGGTGGACGACGCCACCAACACGGCCGATGCGCTGCGCCAGCTCGATGCGACACCGGTATTCATATTTCTCTCGGGCGCGACCGGCCTGTTATGCAGTGCTCTGGGTGGCTATGTGGCAGGCATGCGAACCAACAACCGCCCCCTGTTGCACGCCGCCTACTCGTCCGGGGCCAGCACCTTGCTGAACCTGGCGTCCGTGCTCGGATTGATCGACAACAGCATGTCCAATAGCTGGGTGGTCATCGCCATGTTGCTATCCATCTGCGCGGCTGTGGGCGGTGGTGTGATGGCCCGCTCGCGCAAAACTGCCGCCTAGTCCGTTGCGCACGCCGGGTCGTGGGCGTGCCAACGGTATTTATTTTTCATCCGCTGCATCCATCTGCCGCACTCGCTCGTATCAGGAATCGGAAGGACGACACAACGTCCCCTCTGGAGCCATCACAGGTGGCTCCTCCATCCTGAAGGAGAGAGCAGATGAAACCGTACCATCATGCCCTGGCTTGCCTGCCCATCGCGCTGGCTGCCGTTTTCACCACCCAGCCCGTCCAGGCGTCCAGCCACCGCGAAGCCCCGTTCATTGCCCGCCAGCCCAAGGTAGACGCGACGGATTTCTACCTGTTCAACAGCTATGAGGCCGGTCGTGCCGCCTATGTGACGGTGATCGCCAACTATCAGCCTTTGCAGGATGCTTACGGCGGCCCGAACTATTTCTCACTCGATCCAGACGCGCTTTATGAAATCCATATCGACAACAATGGCGATGCCAAGGAAGACCTGACTTTCCAGTTCCGCTTCAAGAACAATCTGCAGAACCTGGCGGTACCGGTAGGTGGCAAGAGCGTGGCTGTGCCACTGATCAATATCGGCGGTATCACCGAGCCAAAGGCCGCCAACCTGAATGTACAGGAGAGCTACAGCATCACCCTGATCAAGGGAGATCGTCGTACCGGTACACGCGCCATGGTGACCAATGCCAGTGGGGGTGGCACCAGTTTCGACAAGCCGGTGGACTATATCGGCACCAAATCCCTGCCGGATTACGCCAGCTACGCCGCCAAGCATATCTACAGCGTGAACATCCCTGGCTGCGCTAGCCCGGGCAAGGTATTCGTCGGCCAGCGCAAGGACCCGTTCGCGGTGAACCTGGGCGAGACGTTCGACCTGGTGAACATCAAGGCACCGGCCACGGCCTTCGATCCTGGCGCCGAGGACAAAGGCCTCGATACCCTCAAGTACAAGAATGTCACCGCCATCGAGATGGAAATCCCCACCGCCTGCCTGGTGATGGGCGACACGGTGATCGGCGGCTGGACCACCGCTAGTCTGCGGCAGGCCCGGTTGATCAACCCGGCACCTGCCAGCGGTAATACCACGGCGTCCAAGGAGGGCGGCGCCTGGGCGCAGGTATCCCGGCTGGGTATGCCGCTGGTGAACGAGGTGGTGATCGGCCTCAAGGACAAGGACAAGTTCAACGCCAGCAAGCCCAAGGACGACGGCCAATTTGCCGAGTATGTGACCAACCCCACCCTGCCGGCCTTGCTGGAGATCCTGTTTGGCTCGGCTGGCGTCAAGGCCCCCACCAATTTCCCGCGTAACGATCTGGTCGCCGCCTTCCTCACCGGCGTGAATGGACTTAACCAGCCCAAGAACGTGGTGGCCTCCGAAATGCTGAGACTCAACACGGCCGTGCCGGCCGTCCCCAAGGGTGCACAGAAACGCCTGGGCGTGATTGGTGGCGACAACAGCGGTTTCCCGAACGGCCGTCGTCCGGGTGATGACGTGGTCGACGTCGCCCTGCGCGTGGTGATGGGCCGGCTCTGCACCCTCAACCTCGGCTGCACGCCGGAGCAGGCACCCAGCGGCAAGATCGACTTCACCGACGGTGCCTATCTCGATGACAGCGCCTTCGATGCCAGTTTCCCGTACCTGAAGACTCCGGTCGCCGGCGCAAGCAACTAAGGAGATGGCCATGAGAGCGTTTCGAGATGGATGGGCCTACCTGTTGTTGTTCCTGTTCTGCGGCCTATTGAGCGCCTGTGGTGGTGGCGACGATACGCCAACACCCCCTGCGCCGCCCCCGCCCCCCTCGGCCGATGCCTTTACGACGCAGACAGCCGGCCTGGCAAGCAGTCAGCCGGAAGATAGCGAACCGAAGGATATCGGCCAAATTGCGGTCATAGAGAACGACACGGGTGAACCCGTGGCTGTCACACCGTAGCTGCGCCAAGACCCGGCTTGTCAATCAGGCCGGGTCTTGGGCGTGCAGGGGCACGTCGCATTGCGCAGGAAATCGAGGGAGGAACGGAACATGCTGAAGAAATGGCGACATCAACTACCTTGGTTGGCCATGCTGGTCTCGCTGGGCACGAGTGCCGCACCGTGGCGTCCCACGGACCCGAACGAGGTGCTGGAAGTCCTGCCTACGCGTCTCGCGACAGGACCTGACGCTGCTGCGCTGCGCAGCCAGCTCGGCAACCAGTCACTGGATGTGGGCGCTGCTGTCAGCCTGGCCCGCCAGTACCTGCAACTGGCCCGCGCCAGTGGCGATCCCCACTATCTGGGCTATGCCGAGGCCGCCATCTCGCGCTGGACCACCCAGACACGGATGCCGACCCAGGTGCGGCTGATGCGCGCAATCCTGGCGCAGCGCAACCATGCCTTCGGTCCAGCCCTGGCGGATCTCGCCCTGGTATTGAAGGCGGAGCCTAACAATACCGAAGCGCTGCTCACCCGCGCCACAATCCAGCAGGTGCGGGCCGATTACGCCGCCGCCCGCAAGGACTGCAATGCCCTGCTCGGCGTAGACACGCTGCTACTGGGCGCCGTCTGCCGCGCGCAGCTCGACAGCCTGAATGGCAATGCGCCCGCCGCGCTCGCCCTGCTGAAAAAACTCGACCGCGGCCAGGGGAGCAGGTTGACGCCTGCATTACAGGAATGGCTCTGGCTCAGCCAGGCAGACATCGCCCAGCGCCTGGGCGACCAGGCGCAGGCAGAAATGAAGTTCAAGGCCTTGCTCCAATTGCCGGGCACCGGTCCCGAGACCCGCGTGGTCTATGCCGACTGGCTGCTGAGTCAGAATCGCGCCAGTGAAGTACTGCCGCTGCTGGCCGAGGAAACCCGCAATGACAATGCCCTGCTGCGGCTCGCCTTGGCGGAACAAGCGCTGGGCGCCCCGCAGGCATCCGGTCACATCGCTACGCTGCAGGCCCGCTTTGTGGCCGCCAGACTACGCGGCGACCGCGTCCACCTGCGAGAGGAGGCCCGTTTCCGTCTGAGCCTCTTACGGGATCGCAGCGGCGCACTCGCGTTGGCACAAGCCAACTGGCAGGTACAGCGCGAACCGGCGGACCTGCGCTTGCTGCTCGAATCCGCCTTGCGGGCCGGCAACCGCGAGGTCGCCCGTCAGGCCAGCGCCTGGGCCAAGGCCAACCGCTTGCAGGATGTCGCGCTGCAGCTTCTGCTCGTGCGACAAGGAGAAGCGGCATGAAAAAATACCTGATCGCGGCGCTCCTCGCGCTAAGTAGCGGTCTCGCCCTGGCCCACAAACCCAGCGACAGCTACCTCACCCTGACCGAGACCCCTACACGGCCACAACTGCAATGGGACATCGCCCTGCGCGACCTGGATGTCGCGCTGGGGCTCGATGCCGATCAGGACGGCAAGGTGAACTGGAGAGAACTGCAGGCAGCCGAACCACGCCTGCAACAGTACGCCTTCTCGCGGCTCACGATCAGTGCGGACAAGACGGCCTGCCCGCTCGTTTATCGGGGCATGCGGGTAGACCGGCATGTGGACGGCACTTATGCGGTGCTGGATGCCGAACTCGCCTGCCCTATCGCGGCCAGCTATCAGGTCGGCTACCACTTTCTGTTCGATCTGGACCGGCTGCACAAGGGCATCGTGACCCTTCACCGCAATGGTCATACCCAGACAGCCATTGCCTCAGCCGACCATCCCTCTGTACTACTGGTACCAGGACGCCAAGGCGTAATCGCTCAGTTTGCTGACTTCATCAAGGAGGGCGTGTGGCATATCTGGATCGGCTACGACCACATCCTGTTCCTGATTTCGCTGCTACTACCTGCCGTCATGGTCTTCAAACAACCCCGGGGAGGCTGGCAGCCGGCCAGCGAGCTGCGCCCGGTGCTCAAGGATGCCATCGGTGTGGTGACGGCGTTCACCCTCGCACACTCGATCACACTCTGCCTTGCGGCGCTTGACGTGGTTCGATTGCCGTCACGGTTGGTGGAGTCAGTCATTGCGGTATCGGTCCTGCTGGCTGCGCTCAACAATCTCTACCCGATCATCCACCGCCGCCGCTGGTTGGTGACCTTCGCCTTCGGTCTGATCCACGGCTTTGGCTTTGCCAGCGCCCTGGCGGAGCTTGATCTGGGCCGGGGTTCGCTGCTGGTCTCACTGCTGGGCTTCAACCTCGGTGTGGAACTGGGCCAGTTGGCCATCCTGCTCGGTTTTCTGCCCTTGGCATTCTGGCTGCGAGATCAACAGCTCTATCGCCGGCTGGCACTGCAGACAGGCTCCTGCGTGATCGCCGTGATCGCCGCCGGCTGGCTGACCGAGCGGGTACTCGATCTGAAACTAATGCCGTTCTGATTTACAAGGAGAGTACCCACGATGGAACAAGATCGCGCACGGGATTGGCATGATGAAGTAGGACCGGTGTGCGCCGGTCCACCAGGCGGCTATGCTGCTCGTACAACGCCTAAAGGACACACCGTGGCACCAGACCCGTTGATCGCCCTGCTCGCCCGTATCGGGCTAGGGGACGCCCAAGCGTTCGAGACCTTCTACCAGGCAACCTCGCCACGGCTCTACGCCGTGGCCTTGCGCATGGTAAGGCGGGCCGATTGGGCCGAGGACATCCTGCAAGAGTGCTATGTGAAGATCTGGCATGCCGCAGCGAGCTACGCCCAGGAACAGAGCCAGCCCTATACCTGGCTGATCCAGATCGTACGCAACCGCTGCCTGGATTGGCTACGACGCCCGGCGATGGAGGACAGCGCCGAAGATGAAGGCCAGCAAGCCTTCGAGCAACACCCGGACCAGCGCGCCGGTCCGCTGCAGCAACTCTTGCAGGCGGACGAAGCCCAGTCGCTCAAGCACTGCCTGGAGGCGCTGGAGGTCAGACCACGTGAACTGATCCTGATGGCTTATTTCCAGGGTCTGAGCCATAGCGAGCTAGCCCAGCGCTTGAGCCTGCCGCTTGGCTCCGTCAAGAGTTGGGTACGCCGTGGGCTGATGCAACTGAGAGGATGCCTGTCACTATGAACTACCTGCGACCCGACCTGATCACGCGTCTCGCGGCCGAATACGTACTGGGCACCCTGCAGGGGCTGGCCCGACGCCGCTTTGAGCGCCTGCAGAAAGAACACGACATGATCCGCCGCCAGGTAAGGTTTTGGCAGCAACACCTGGACCCGCTATCCATGGGCCTGACACCCATCCGTCCCCCTGCCAGGGTGTGGCAAGGCATTGCGTCCTCTTTACGCTTACCGCAAACCGCGCCACCCTCTACCAATCGGTGGCAGAGCCTGTCGTTCTGGCGACTGAGCAGCCTGTTCAGCACCGTAGCCGCCATCGTGCTGGCCATACTGGTGGTGATCGAGCGCCCAGCACCACAAATCGAACCCGGCAAGCTGGTGGCCGTGCTTAGTAATGCCCAGGCAGAGCCTGTCCTGCTGGCCCGTCTCGATGACGGCAGCGGACGGCTTCGTCTGGCGAGCGTTGGCAGCTTCAAGGCACCTGCCGGCAAGGACCATGAGCTTTGGGCCTTACCAGAAGGTGGCGCCCCTGTATCGCTAGGGGTGATGAGCCAGCAAGGCGAGGTCGAACTGGTGCTCGATGCCCGTCGCCTGGCAGAGCTTCAGCGCAGTGGCGCATTGGCCGTCAGTCTCGAGCCCAGCGGCGGTTCGCCAACCGGCGCACCTACCGGGCCAGTACTGCTGACCGGTAAGTTGCGCTTGAGTTGATATTGCAGCCGTCGGCCAAAAAAACAAACAGCCGCCCAAGGGCGGCTGTTTGTCTAACTGGCAACCTGCTGCGGCGCTTAGACGCCCATGCCCGCCAGCATCAGGAAAGTAGCGAACAGCACGAAGTGAGTCACCCCTTCGATCGCGTTCGTCTCGCCATCGTGCAGGTTGATGGCGGCTACAATCAGCGTGATCAGGGTCATCGCGGTCTGCAGCGGCGTCAGCGCCATCTGGATCGGCTTGTCGGTGATCAGGGCCAGGGTCTCGATCACCGGTACAGTCAGGATCACGGTGGAGAGCGAGGCCCCGAGCGCGATGTTGACGACCGGTTGCATGCGGTTGGCGAGGGCCGCCCGCACGGCGGTCAATATCTCCGGGCTGGCGGAGATGGCTGCAACCAGCAGCGCGGCCACGATGGGCGGCACACCCGTGCCGGCCAGGCCGGCATCCATGGTCTTGGACATGACTTCGGCTAGGAGGCCGATCAGCGTGACGCCGACGATCAGCAGGATGACGGATTGTTTGGTGCTACCACCATGGTGGTGCGAGGCATCGCCCGTTTCGGCATAGGTGTAGCTGAAGAAATAGCTGTGCTGCTTGGTCTGCAGGCGCAGGAACATGGCGTACAGCAGGATCATGGTGACGATGGTGAAGACCGAATAGAGCTTCCAGTGCGTATCGGGAATGAATTCCGGCACGATCATGGAGACGCCCATGGCCGTCATGATCATGACGATATAGCTGTTGCCCGAATCCACGTTGTAAGGCTGTTCGCCATGCCGCAGGCCACCCAGGATGGCGGCAAGGCCCAGGATGCCGTTGATATCCAGCATCACGGCGGAGTAGATGGTGTCGCGCACCAGCGTGGTAGAGCTGGTATGGCTGACCATGATGGCCAGGATCACCACTTCCACCAGCACGGCGGCCAGCGTGAGGATCATGGTGCCGTAGGGCTCACCCACCTTCTCGGCCAGGATTTCCGCGTGGTGTGCCACCCGCAGGGAGGCCAGGATGATGGTGCCGACCAGCACCAGCGCGACGATCAGGGAAGGCAACTGCCCGGCCGCGAGCACGGTGTGCTCCAGCGGAAAGGCGATCAGTGCCATCACGATGGCGATCAGCAGGTTTTTTTCTTGTTTGAGTAGGGCAAGCATGAATTTGATACAAGGTTATGAGAAAGAACCGTCAGTTTAGCGATTCCCGGCATGATTCCCCGCATTGCCTGCGCAGGCTGTGGCCTAAACCGCAGCGCTGCCAGCCTGTGCATCAATAGGTATTCCAGCGGTTGCGCGCTTCCTCTGCCGCTTCCTTACGCAGCCAGCCCGCACGTTCCTGGTCTTTCAGCATCAGCATGTCGCCACCTTCCACCGCCATGGCCAGGGCGTGCAACGCCGCCGGATAGTGGCGTTCGGCAGATAGTTCCAGCAGGCGGCGGGCCATCAGCGGGTTTCGGGGTACGCCCTCGCCTTCCAGATAAGCGTTGGAGAGCAGGAACATGGCCTGCGGGTTGCCGAGCTCGCTCGCGGTATTGAGCCAGCGGGCGCCCAGTTGCACATCCTTGGGCACCCCATCGCCATTGCGCGCCATGCGGGCCAGCGACAAGGCCGCCAGCGGGTGCTTGTGCTCGGCTGCGAGGCGGTACCAGTCCCAGGCGGTCTTCAGGCTTTGGCTGGCGCCCAGTGCGGGTAGCCGGTAGGCCTCTCCCAACTGGAAGGCGGCTTCGGCATCGCCCGCATGGCCGGCTTTCTCAAACCAGACCAGCGCCATGGCGTAGCCCTTGGGGTCTCGTGCATAGCCCAGCGCCAGTTCGCGTTGCGCCACGGCGTAGCCTTGTTCGGCCCATGCCAGCAACTGGGCCTGTGCCTTGGCCTGTCGGCCGTTGGTCGCCAGCAGGCCGGTGGATTCGATCTCGGCTTTAGTGGGAGGTTGAACGGGCTCGCGGGCACAGGCGGCCACAAGGCCGATGGCCAGCAGGGTGGCGGTAATGTAACGCAGGTCTTGCATGGTCATCTCTCAAACAGCAACGCCCTCCCCTGTGACAGGGAGGGCGGGTTCAACACCTGGTCTTACTTGCTCAGGTCGATCGAGTACTTGGCGTAACCGCTGGCATCCAGTCCACCCTCTGCGGTGACCTGACCCAGGCCCAGCGTCTTGGCAACAGCCAGCTTGCCGGGTTGCGAGCGCAGGATCACCGGGCCGCTGGTGGCCACCTTCACGAAGCTCCAGCTACGGCCATTGCCATTGCTGGCATAGCTGATCTTGCCGATCTTCTTCAGGTAGTTGCTGACCACGGTCTGGTTGGCGTCGGGCGACTTGATGATGGTCTTGCTGCCATCAATGCCGGGGAAACTGCCACCGCCGCCTGCGCGGTAGTCGTTGGTGGCGACGATGAAGTCATCTCCATCGGCAATCGCCTTGCCCTTGTAGCTCAGGTTGACGATACGGCTGCCTGCCGGCTTGGTCACGTCGATCTGGTAGACCAGCGTATTGCCCTCCGCATAGAACACGTCGTAGTTGTAGATCGTCGAGTAGGACGGCACCAGATCCTGCTCGGTGGTCTTGCTCGGGTCGATCTGGCCATACTGCTTGGCCGATGTTTCCAGCCAGTTCTTGAGATCGCTACCCTTGATCTTCACCGCCTGGACGTTGTTGTTACTGTACAGGTAGAGGTCACCCGGGTTGCGTACCTGCAGTGTGAACGGCGTGGCCGTCGTGGCGGTCGGCGCGACATCGGTAAAGTCATTGGCACCGTTGCGGCCCGCCTTGAACGGCGCACTGGTCGAGATCACCGGGATGCCGGCGTACTGCGGCAGGCTGGCGGCGACAAAGTCCTTCACATAGTCGATCTGCGCCTGGTTGACGATCTGGATGGCGCTCACATCCCCGACCAGGGCGAAGAAGGCGGACATCTCGAAGTCGGTCGTCACGCCGAGCGATTGCTGGGCGTAGGCCACGGTACCCTTGTGCTCAGTGTCGACCAGCGGTGCGACACTCGCATCGGCAGCGACGTTGGTCACGCCGTCGGTGTACTTGAAGCCGCGGGATTCGACATTGGTCTTGTCCTTCTGCACGACCCACTTGCCGCCTTGCCAGGCCAGGCTGAGCTGGATGATGCCGAGACGACGTCCCCAGCTTTGCGCCATGACGGTCGGTACACCATTGACCAGCCCCTTGTCGCTATCGACCGTGTCCTTGGGCAGGGCAAGCAGGGAGGCGTCCAGTGCGGGGCCGTTCTTCTCACGGGCCTTGGGGAAGATCAGGTGCGAGTGGCCCACCATCAGCGCGTCGATGCCCGGCACCGTGGTGAGATGGTAACTGCCGTTCTCCATCTTGGGACTGTATTCGCTGGCATCCAGGCCGCCGTGCGAGAGCGCAACCACGATGTCGGCGCCCTTGCTGCGCGCTTCCGGCACGTACTTGGTCGCGCTTTCCTTCACCCCGGTGACGAACACCTTGCCGTCGAGGTTCTTCTTGTCCCAATCCATCACCTGCGGCGGTACAAAGCTCAGCACGCCGACGTTGAACTTCACATCCAGGCTGCTGCCATCCGGCTTGGTAGCCTTGAAGGTCTTGGGGACGATGGCGTAAGGGGCGAAGATCGGTGCCTGACTGGATACGCCGTTCACATTGCTCAGCACCACCGGGAAACTCGGCGCACCGCAATTGCCAGGCTTGGTCACGCCTGCGATGCCAAAGTCCTTGTTCATGACCTGGCTCAGGTAGCCCAGGCCATAGTTGAATTCATGGTTGCCTATGCCGCCGGCGTCGTATTGCAAGGCATTCATGACCTTGTGGACCGCCAGCGGGGCACTACAGGTCACCGGATTGGCCAGCGCCTGGTAGTCCGATAGCAGCGTGCCCTGGATGGTGTCGCCATCGTCCAGCAGGACGGTGTTGGCATTCTCGGCCCGCGCACTCTTGATCAGCGTGGCGGTACGCTCCATGCCCAGGCTGGTGTCTTCCTTCACGCCAAAGTAGTCGTAGCTCATTACGTTGGCGTGCAAATCGGTCGTTTCCAGCAGGGCGACCTTGAGGGTCGTGCCCTCGGGGATCAGCGGCTGGACTTCGTCATCGGAATTGCTGCAGCCAGCCAGGGCGAGGCCGATGGCGCTCGCCAGGAGCAGGTTGGTTCTCATGGTGGTATGCCGTGTAGTGTGGGGTGGCCGCACTATGCCCACGGCAGATGACAGCAGCGTGTCGTCTATCTGATGCGACACGCTGTCAGGAAGGCATCGGAGACCCGCTGACACACGTCTCTTGCAGCACGGTCATTCTTCCAGCGTGATGAGCTGCCAGGTATTGCGACCGGCGGCTTTGGCCTGATAGAGCGCACCGTCGGCTGCGACCAGCAGTTGCTCCGGCGTCACTGCGGTGTTCATGGCATAGGCGATGCCGATACTGGTTGAGATTGCATGTTGGCAACGACCCAGATCGACCGGAGTACGGACTGCCTGCAGGAGCTTGTCGGCGACCTGGGTGGGGGTACGGACCGAATCCAGCCCGGTCAGCAGGATCACGAACTCGTCACCGCCAAGACGGGCGACATGGTCGCTGACCCGTACCGCTTCGTGCAGGCGTTCGGCAAAGGCTCTGAGCAGTTCGTCGCCGGCCGCATGGCCCAGGGTGTCGTTTACTTCCTTGAACCGGTCCACATCAAGGAACAGCAAGGCCAGACCTTGCTGGCGCAGGAAGTGATGATGGATCTCCTGCTCCAGATTCTCCATGAAGGCAGCGCGGTTCAACAGGCCGGTCAGCGTATCGACCGACGCACGGTTCTTGAGCTGCAATTCGCGCTGGTGGGCCTGGGTGATATCCCAGACCATGACGTAAAAGCCGGATACCTCACCATCGCTATTTTGCTGCGGGATATAGTGCACCTCGACATAGCGTTGCTCACCGTGCGCCACCATGCCCCGCTCGAAGGTGACGCTTTGCCCGCTGAGCGCCTGGTCCACATAGGGCTTGATCACCTTGTAGCCCTCATCCCCCAGAAACTCGCTGATATGCCGGCCGACTATCTGATCGGTGGGGATGCCATAAAAATGGTGGTAGGCCTCATTGCAGTAGCGATAGCACTCATCCCGGCCCACAAAGGAAATCTGCGCCGGGATCGCGTCAGCCAGCGTGCGCAGCATGGCTTCCCGCAATATGAGATTCAGTTCCGAACGCTTTTGCCGGGTCACATCCCGGGTGCTGACGCAGATGCCATCGCCCGTCTTGATCACCTCATGGCGTAACCACTCCGCCTTGAGATTATCGACATCGATAGTGAACTCCTCTTCCAGCGCCTCACCCGTCTCCACCACCCTGACGTATTTTTCGAAAAATCCGCCAGTACGGTTGATGGGCATCCATTCGCACAGCAACTGGCCAATGACTTCATGCCTGGGCTGGCTGACCATTCTCTCGGCCTGGTCATTCAGGTAGGTAATGCGAAAATCACGAATCTGCCCCGTTGCGTCGCGAACACTCTCCATGAAGAAGAAGGCATCCATGTTCGCCTCGGCTGCGCTCTGGAAATTCTGCGCGGCGATCTCGGTTTCCTGGCGTGCTTTTTCCGCCTCGAGCAACAGCCGCTCTTTTTCCTCGAAGTCCACCCGGTGCGCAAGCGCAGAGCCCAGCAGACCTGCCATCAATTGCAGGGTCTGGACGTCGGTCTGGGAGAAGGCGCGGGGCTCGGGCGCCATGATCTTGAGTACGCCGACCGTCCTGCCCTGCATCTGCAAGGGAGCGACGACCATGGAGCCGGCGCCCACAAGTACGCAGGCGGCATGATCCACGCGAGGATCGGTGGTCGTATCTTCGCACAGCAGCACACGCCCTTCGGCTACGCAGAGGCCGGACAGGCTGCCGCTGCGCTTGAGCCGCAAGCCGATATGCGGCGTAATGCTGCCGCTCGCAGCGCGGTAGACCATTTCGTCATCCTCGACGAGCTCAATCACGGCACCGCTGGCCGGCGTCAAGTCCTGCATGCGCTCAACCACCAGCCGCATGAATCGCGGAAGGTCCAATTCGGCTTCGGTTAGCTGTCGCTGGATATCAATGATCTGGCTGAGGCGCTCTGCGGTGCGCTCCAGCCGGGTGTTGGTTTCATGCCTTAGCGCAATTTCGCTCAACAGGTGTTCATTGACCTTGTCGACGAGTGCGGCACGCTCCTGCAACAAGGATTGCTGCTCATCGGACGTACGACCGGAGGGTTTTCCTGGCACAGGCGGTGTGCGGCGGGAAGCGGCATCGTGTTCGGGAAAGCTCATAACCTGCCTTCAGGCAGCAGCTTGACCAAAGCCCTGGATTGGCCAAATGCCGCGATGGTTGTCATGACAAGTATATATTCCCGGATCAGGATTTACTCAACACCATATAGCGCAATCAGACGGGCTGTCGCGCCGCGGCCCCGGTAAAGTGGAGCATAAAGTGAATCTGCCCGTCCTGGGAAAGTGCGTCAAGACGGCCGCCATGCAGGCGCATGATGGAATCGACAATCGCCAGCCCCAGGCCGATACCGTCGGTATCCCGGCTGCCCTTCGCCTCCTGGCGGGCGAAGCGGGTAAATAGCCGGGTCAGGGTATCCGCGGCGATGGGCTCGCCGGGATTGCTGACAGAGAGCGTCACGCCCCCAGGCCCAGCCTCAATCCGTAGCGCGATACACGCCGCAGCCGGTGCGTAACGCACGGCATTGGACAACAGGTTGGTGATGGCCCGTCGAACCATTAACCTGTCCCCCTGCACGCTACCGTCCCCCTGCACCACAATCTGCTGCTGCCGCTCCGAGGCTGCGATTTCAAAGAACTCGGCCAGGCTGTCGGATTCAGCCCTCAGATCGACCGGTTCCCGATTCAGGCTCAGCATGCCGCGATCAGCCCGGGCCAGGAACAGCATGTCGGACACCATGCGCTGCAAGCGCTCGAGTTCCTCCAGGTTGCGTAGCAGCGTTTCCTGATACTCGGCGGTGTCCCGCGGCCGCCCCAGCGTCACCTGGGTCTGCAGCATGAGGTTGTTGAGCGGCGTACGCAGTTCATGGGCGATATCGGCCGAGAACTGTTCCAGGCTACGGAAACTCTCCGCCAGCCGCTCCAGCATGCGATTGAGGCTGGCCACCAGCCCGCGTATCTCGCCAGGGGCATGCAGGATGTCGATGGCCGTTCCCAGCCGTTCGCTGGTCATGCGTTCGGCCTCGGCAGCGATGGCGTGTAGCGGGGCCAGCCCGCGGCGGGCGACAAAGAAGGCCCATAGCCCGCTGGCGAGACTACCCAGCATGACCGCCAGCAAGGCGGTAATGCCATGCTCATGCAGGATGGTCTGCGATTCGCTGATATCCACCGCCAGGTAGACATCGATGCTGGGGGAGCCGGCCTGCGGCCAATGATGGGGAATGCGACTGATCCACCATTGGGCACCGTCCAGGGTAAGCGCTGTCACGCGGTCGGCCGGTAGCCCGCCCTGAGCTTCGATGGCCGTTCGTACCACGCCCTTGGGCCGCAACAGCCAGTCACCATCGCTGGCGATGCCGGTAGTGATATGCGGATGGCCGACCGAAATATCGCGGAATCGCGTCAGTTGCGGCCCTAGATCAGCCGAGCTGGGGATTTCCGCCAACAGATGCTGGATCACCTCGGTCTTGCCACGCATCTCCGCCAGATTGCGCTCGTCCAGTTGCATCTTGAGCGCATGGTAGAGCCAATAGCCGACGCCGCTCATCAGGATCACGGTACCCAGCGTGAACAGGGCCACCAGACGGGCGGCAAGCGAGGCGCGATCCGGCCATCGCCAGACACTCATGCCCGCTCCTCCATGACATAGCCGAAGCCGCGCACCGTATGGATAAGGGGCATCGCAAAGGGCTCGTCGATCTTGGCCCGCAAGCGGCGGATGGCGACCTCGACGACGTTGGTATCGCTATCGAAATTCATGTCCCAGACCTGCTCGGCGATCAGCGTGCGCGACAGCACTTCCCCGCGACGACGCAACAGAAGCAGCAACAGCGCGTACTCCTTGGCGGTCAGGTCGATACGCTGCCCGGCCCGCTCCACCCGACGACGCAGCAGGTGGACTTCCAGGTCGGCCAGCGACAGCAGGTCCATTTCCTGTTGCTTGCCACGTCGCAGCAGTACCCGTACCCGCGCCAGCAGCTCGGAGAATGCATAGGGTTTGACCAGATAGTCGTCGGCGCCCAGCTCCAGGCCGTGTACGCGGTCCTCCACCCTGTCCCGGGCAGTCAGGAACAGCACAGGGGTCAGACGGGTCTGGCGAAGGCGCTTGAGTACCTCCCAGCCATCCAGCCCAGGCAAGCCGACATCGAGCACGATCACGTCGTAATCGATGCTCTGGGCTTGATGCAGGGCATCGGTACCATTGCGTACCCAGTCCACCACAAAGCCGCTCTCGTTCAGGCCCTTGACCAGATAATCGCCAGCGGCCTGTTCATCCTCGGCCAGTAGTAGATGCATGTATAACCTCCTCTTGGACATCCGCAGATGCCCCTGAGGGCGGATCGTAGCGAATCGGCGGCGGGCGTGGAGAAAACTGACAAATTTGTAATGCGCCCGTCAGTTTGAGGAAAGGCCGCCCCACGTATCGTGCAGGGCATTGCTACCGGAAACCGGCCATGCCCAAACCCCACCACCTTCTATGGATGATCCCCACCCTTGCCTGCGCCATGGCAGTGGCGGCCAGCCCTACCCCGCCCGCGCCATCGGCCTTCACCCAATACCAGGCCTGGCAACCTGTGCCGCAAGCGGCAGACTGGCGCGAAGCCAACGCCCGCGTGACCGCACTGGCAGGGCATGCGGGCCATAGCAAGGCACCAACGGCGACCCAGCCCGTAAAGCCGTCCGTCGCGCCCCAGCCTGACCCGCATGCCCATCACCACGGCAAGCATGAGGGGAGCCAGCAGCCATGAGCCCTGCCTACCCACTACGCGGATTGCTGTTGCTGACCCTGTTGGCCCTGGGCGGCTGCGCCTCGGTCAGCAGCAACCAGATGGAAGCCGACGTGCGGCAACGGGTCGGTGGCGAAGGCGGTCGCGCGTTGCAGGTTGTCAGCAGCGAGGCCGACGAACGCCAGCGCCAGGAAGCAGTGAATGCGCTCCTGGCCCAGGCGCTGGATGCCGACGCCGCGGTGAAGCTGGCCATGATCAACAACCGTTCGGTCCAGGCCAGCCTGGCCCAGTTGGGCGTGGCACAGGCGGAACTGGCGCAGGCCAGCCGTATCAGCAACCCTACCTTCAGCTTTGCCCGCAAGCGGCGTGGCGACGAGATCGAGTACGAGCGCAGCTACGGCATCGATATCCTCGGCGTGATCGCCATCCCCTGGCGCAGCGAGATCGAGTCGCGCAGTGCCGAACAGGTCAAGCTGCGCGTGGCGGGCGACATCATCCGGCTGGCGCTCGCCACCCGACGCGCCTGGGTTGATGCCGTGGCCAGCGGACAGATCGCCCGCTACCAGGCCGATGTCGTCGAATCCGCCGGAGCCAGCGCGGAACTGGCGCGGCGTATGTCAGCGGTTGGCAATTACAACCAGCTCGCCTATCAGCGGGCGCAGCTCCGTTACGCCGAGGCCACCGCTCAACAGGCGCAGGCCCAGCAGGCCGCACTGGCGGCGCGGGAAGCCCTGATACGACTGCTGGCACTGAACGGCCCCAAAGCCGGTGAACTGAAGCTGCCGGACCGGCTGCCCGATCTGCCCAAATCGGCCCGTAATCTGCGCGAGATATCACCTGACGCTGCCGACAAGCGGCTCGATCTGGAGATGACCCGGCGCGAGGTTGCCGGCTTGGCCAGATCGTTGGGGCTGACCCGCACCACCCGCTTTATCAATGTGCTGGAAACCTCATACCTCAATAACAGCGTCAACGACGGTGGGCCCAGGCAGCGTGGTTACGAGCTATCGCTGGAGCTGCCCTTGTTCGACTGGGGTGGCGCCAAGGTCGCCAGGGCCGAGGCGCTGTACCGGGAGGCGCTGAACCGGGCGGCCGAGGTGGGCATCAATGCCGAATCCGAACTGCGCGAGAGTCACGCCGCCTATCGCAGCCAGTACGAACTGGCCCGCCACTATCGCGACGAGATCGTCCCGCTACGCAAGGCGATGCTGGACGAAGCCCAACTGCGCTACAACGGCATGCTGATCTCGGTGTTCGAGCTGATGGCCGACAGCCGCGAGCAGGCCGGCAGCGTGATGGCGGCCATTGATGCCCAGCGCGGCTTCTGGCTGGCCGATGCGAACCTGGAAATGGCCATGACCGCCGGCAGTCCGCCTGCCAGCCGCATGAGTAATAGCAACGCGGGCGCGGCTGAAGCCGGCGGCCACTAGGAAAGACCGTATGAGCAATCGAAGACAATTCCTGCAAGCCGCCGCCGGCCTATTGGGCGCCAGCGCCGTTCCTGGCGTTTCTGCCGCCGGCCTGCCCGAGGCGCCGCTGCAAGCGAGCGCTGCTACCCAAGGCCCCCTGCACCCCCATAGCGGCCGCCCCTACAACCCGGTGGTCACCCTGAACGGCTGGACCCTGCCCTGGCGGATGAAAAACGGCGTGAAGGAATTCCACCTGATCGCCGAGCCGGTCGTGCGTGAGATCGCCCCCGGCATGAAGGCCAACCTCTGGGGCTATAACGGTCAGAGCCCTGGTCCGACCATCGAGTGCGTAGAAGGCGACCGGGTACGGATCTTTGTCACCAACACGCTGCCCGAGCACACCACCATGCACTGGCACGGCGTACTGCTGCCCAACGGCATGGACGGCGTGGGTGGCTTGAACCAGCCGCAGATCAAACCCGGCAAGACCTTTGTCTACGAGTTCGAGATGCTGAAGTCCGGCACCTTCATGTACCACCCTCATGCCGACGAAATGACCCAGATGGCCATGGGCATGATGGGCTTTCTGGTGGTCCACCCCAAGAACCCGAACTTCATGCGGGTGGACAGGGACTATGTGTTCCTGCTTAACGCCTATGATATCGAGCCCGGCAGCGCGACGCCGAAGGTCAATACCATGACCGATTTCAACCTGTGGACCTGGAACAGCCGGGCCTTTCCCGGCATAGATCCACTGGTTGCGAGGACCAACGAGCGGGTACGGATACGGGTGGGCAACCTGACCATGACCAACCACCCTATCCATATCCACGGAGTGGACTTCGAGGTGACCTGCACCGATGGCGGCTGGGTGCCCAAGTCGGCCCGCTGGCCGGAGGTGACGACCGACGTCGCCGTCGGCCAGATGCGTGCCATCGAGTTCAAGGCCGAGCGGCCGGGCGACTGGGCCTTCCATTGCCATAAGTCGCACCATACGATGAATGCGATGGGCCATGACGTACCGACCATGATCGGCGTCGATCACCGTGGCCTGGTAGGCAAGATCAACAAGCTGGTACCGGACTATATGGTCATGGGCGAGCGCGGCATGGCGGATATGGGTGAGATGGAAATGCCCATCCCCGACAACACCCTGCCCATGATGACCGGCCGGGGCCAGTTCGGCCCTATCGAGATGGGTGGCATGTTTACCGTATTCAAGGTACGGGACGACCTGAAACCCGGCGACTACCGTGATCCTGGCAACTACCGCTATCCCGCAGGATCGGTCGCCTACGAATGGACCGGTGAGCTGGCCGAACCCACACGGGCACACGGCCCGGCTGCCGACGAACAAACCCTGCAGGTCGTCAAACCTGCCCACCACGGCTCACACGCCTGAAGGAGCATTCAATGTCGAAACAATGGATCGCACGTGCCAGCCTCTTGCTCGCACTCGGTAGCGCGCCTGCCTGGGCACACAGCGATATGGAACACACGAGCAAGGCGCCAACGGGTATCTCTACCGAGCAGGAGGAATTTGGCCGTCAGGGCGACCCGAAGAAGGTAGTGCGTACCGTGCAGATCAGCATGAGCGACGCCATGCGCTATACGCCGGACCAGATCATCGTCAAACAGGGTGAAGTGCTACGGCTAGTGATCACGAACAAGGGCAAGACACTTCACGAGCTGGTCATGGGTACCGAAAAGGAACTCAAAAGCCACGCAGCGCTGATGCAGAAATTCCCGAACATGGAACACAGTGACCCCTTCATGCTGCATGTACCGGCAGGCAAGCGCGGCGAGCTGGTCTGGGAGTTCAACAAACCGGGTGAGTTCCTGTTCGGCTGTCTGGTCCCCGGCCATTTCGAGGCTGGCATGATGGGCCGTATCAAGGTGGCGCCAGCCCAGTAAGCCAGCACGCCACGTTCGCCGTTAATCCTTCAGGAAAGCACCATGCACAAGACATTGATCCAATTGGCCGTACTCGGGTGCCTCGGCAGCACCGTAACGGTCCATGCCACAACTCACGCGACAACGGCAGCCAGCCAGGAGACCCTGACCGAGGGGGAGATCAGGAAGATCGACCTCGCGCAGAAGAAGGTCACCATCAAGCATGGCGAAATCAAGCACCTCGACATGCCGCCGATGACCATGGTGTTCCGGGTAAAGGACAGCGCCCTGCTTTCTGCGCTCAAGCCTGGCGACAAAGTAGCGTTCTGGGTCGAGATGCAGCAGGAGGGCATGACCATCACCCGCCTGGAAGTCCGTCCCTGAACCTGACCCGACGTCCCCGCTTAGCGGCTGGTCTTGGCAGGTTGCCTGGGGATGGCATCCCAGTCTCGACGGACCTGGTCGAAATACGGGCCCATGTCGTAGCGTAGCCATTCACCCCGCACCGAACCCGCAAATACGCCTTCGGCAAGGGCCTTACGCAGCTTGGCGACGATGCCAGGGGCGATCGCGGGATTGCAGGCCACCCAGCGCTCCACCTGCGCCAGAGTAAAGACCCGCTCCACACCATCGGCATAGCTGGTCACCAGTTCCGGGCGCGCGTCGCTGATCAATAGGTCAAAGCGCTTGGCCTGCAGCATGGCAACCCCGCGGTTGGCCATGGCCAGCGGTTCATAGCGGATATTGGCGGTGTCGAGCAGGTCACGGACCTCGGCAATATCGATGGCGCCGATGCGATGCTTGCGCAGGTCCTCGATATTGTTGATACGGGCCGCACCGCCTTTGCGGGCAAAGACCGTCAGCGTAATGGGTGCAATCCTGCCCACGTAGCGCAAGGTTTCTGCTTCGCCCGGTGCAAAATTCACCGCCAGTCCACAGCTATTGGGCTGACGCTCCACGACCTGCAGCAACCGTTTGACCGGCATGGCCTTGTACTGGACGGTGATGCCCTGCTGTCTGGCCAGGCTGGCAAAGGCATCGGCATAAGGGCCGCCCAGGCCGCCATCCCGCTCTGAGAGGAAGGGAGGATAGGCTTCGCCATACACATCCAGCACGACCGGCGGTGCGGCAACCGCGTAGACCGAAAACGCGAGGACAGACAGGCCGACTGGCAGGAACGTTAACGTCAATCTCATTTCGGACTTTTGATCAGTTGCACCGGCGTCTGCACGATGCCGGGCAAATCCGCCTGGGCCGTCGCACTGGCCAGTGCCTTCAGCACCAGGTCTATCGCATATTCGGCCTGCTTGGCGGGATACTGGTCGGCACTGGCGACGACCCGGCCATCGGTAATCAGCGGACGGATCGCCGGGATATGGTCGTAACCGGCGATTCGCACCTGGCCCCGCAGACCCTTGGTCTCTATCGCCTTGGCAGCACCGATGGCCATGTTGTCGTTGCCGCACAGCAGCGCCTTGATGGCAGGCTCCGCCTCCAGCAGCTCCAGCGCAGCCCGCTCACCACCAGTAATCTCCCATGAACCGGAGCGGATACCGGCGATCTCCATATTTGCCCGCCGCATCGCCTCACGATAGCCATCGCTACGCGCCTTGGCATTGATGGAACCAGATGGCCCTTCAATCAAGCCCACCTTGCTCGCAGGCGGCAACAGGCGAGCGACATATTCGCCCACGGCCCGGGCGCCATTGAAGTTGCTGGGGCCGACAAAAGGGATATTGACCTGCGCGGTCGCCAACGCCCTGTCATCCAGCTTGTTATCCATATTGACCACCAACACCCCTGCCGCCAGGGCCTTTTGCAGGATCGGCAGCATGGTGACCGAATCGGCCGGGACAATGATCAAGGCGTCGATGCGACGTGCCAGCAGTTGCTCAATCATGGCCTGCTGGCCCTTGACGTCGGTTTCCTCCTGCACGCCCTGCAGGATCAGCTCGTAGTCCGCAGCATGACGGGCCTGGTGTGCCTTTGCACCCTCGGCCATCACCCGGAAGAATTCATTACGTAATGATTTGAGCAGGACAGCGATAACCGGACGTTTTCCGGCGCCCCACGCCAGCGATACCGACAATACCAGCGCGCCCTGCAGCCATTGGCGTCTGTTCATGATAGACCCCCGCACTTTACGGTTGCCTCCTGCCAGATTGTTTGATGTTTGCTTTCAGCATACGCGCACCAGCCAGGAATCCTAGGACAAGTCGCGCACAACGATGCACCGCCTTGCCAAGCCAGCGCGGGAGCTTGCCTGATCGGCATCATTCTCGCCATTGAATCGCTTGACCCTGTAGTGACTACGGGGTTCAGCATGTACGCATCGCAATCTAAGCAGGGAGTACCCATGGGCGCGCATTGCTGCCATCACGATCAGGAACCTTCACCGAAGCAAGGCAAACCGGGGGCCTACCGCAAGGTGCTGTGGATTGCACTGGCGGTCAATGCGGCGATGTTTGTCGTAGAGATTGCAGCAGGGATCAGCGCCGGATCAGTATCGCTGCTGGCCGACTCGCTCGATTTCCTCGGGGACGCCGCCAACTACGGGATCAGCCTGTGGGTACTGGGCATGAGCCTGGCCACCCGGGCGAAGGCATCGCTGCTCAAGGCGGCATCGATGGCGGGCTTTGGGGTCTGGGTATTGGCAAGTGCGGCGTGGCATGCCGTTAATGGCCTGGCGCCGGACGCGCCGACGATGGGCTTGATCGGTACGCTGGCGCTGCTTGCCAACCTGCTGGTCGCCGCCCTGCTCTACGCTTACCGGGAAGGTGACAGCAATATGCGTAGCGTCTGGCTCTGTACGCGCAACGATGCGCTGGGCAACCTGGCGGTATTGCTCGCGGCATTGGGTGTGTTCGGTACCGGCAGCGCCTGGCCTGACCTGATCGTTGCGCTGATCATGGCCAGCCTGGCACTGCACGCGGCCTGGCAGGTCCTACGCCAGGCGCGCGGCGAGCTGGTCCAGGCCTGAGCGATCAATCCCGGCCATGGCCACGACCGTGGCCATTGTCGTGATGCTTGTCATGCTTGTCATGCTTATCGTGCTTGTCGTGGCGCCAGTCATCACGATGGTCCCGGCGATCGTCCCAATCGCGCCCACGGTCGCCGTGGCGTTCACGATAGCGCGGTACGTAGACATCGCGATACCAGGTGTCCTGCACGAAATAGACCTGGCGACCGCAGGCGCCATAGCGGTAACAGTTATGGCGCCAGTCGCGGGCATGGCCAGGTGGAACGCGCAGATACAAGGGGCGCTCGACCACACGGATAGCCGGTCGTTCGATGATGACCGGGCGCTCGTACAACACGCGTGGACGGGGGTAGTCACCGATATCGATCTGACCGTAGAAACGGGGGTCGCCGACACTGATGGAGACGCCAACGTCTGCCGCCAGTGCGGGAACCAGCGGGGTGGCCAGCAGGGCCAGGGCGGCGAACAAGGGGAAGCGTTTCATGGCGGATACTCCTTGGGGTAGCAACAGGCTGGTAGCACCAGCACTATGTTGATGCCATATTCACCGCCCCCGACTTAACTGCCGCTGAATGCACCAGCCATCCTTATTTCGGTGTACTACCGGCCGCCCAGCCTGCCATCGGGCGTCGCGAACAATGCCTCGGCCTCGGCAAACCCATAGAAGCTACGTGCCATGGTCTGCCAGTCCCCCTGCTCGCGGGCCTCGATGGCGATATCGCGTATCGTCCCCATCACCGCCAGCATGGGACACACGCCCAGGCTGACGCGGCGAGCCCCTGCGTCGAACAGTTCCTTCGCCCTCGGTGCTCCGGGCATGGCCATCAGGCTGATCGGCCCCTGCACGGCAGCGGTCAACCGCCTGACGATGTCGAGATCGGTCAAGACCGGTACAAACACCATATCCGCACCGGCGGCGAGATAGGCATTGGCGCGCCCCACCGTCATGGCAAAACGCGACTCGGCATCCACGCCCAGGCGCAACAAGTAGGGATCGGTCCGGGCATTGATCCAGAGCGGTATGTCCAGGTTATCTGCCACCTGCCGGGCTGCGGCAATGCGCGTGGTCTGCTCGACCACGCCAAACAAGGGCGTTGCCGCCGTACCGTGGGTATTGTCTTCCAGATTGATGCCGACGGCGCCGGCCTGGATGACGCCCTGCACAGTCAGCGCCACATCGGCGGGCAGCGCGCCATAGCCTGCCTCGATATCTGCCGAGACCGGTACCCGGACCGCCGATGCGATGGCGGCGATCTCTCGCAGCATCGCGTCGCGGCCTAAGCGCTCGGCATCCTGCAAGCCGCGCGCATAGGCAATACCACCGCTAGTCGTGCCGATAGCGGCGAATCCCTCTGCTTCAAAGATACGTGCGCTGGCGCAATCCCAGGCATTGGCCAATAGCAGATTACCTTGCTGGTTGAGTTGGCGGAATTGGCGGGCGAGTTCGCGTTGCTGCTGCACGGCAGTCTCCAGCTTGTCTTGGTAAGAGCGGGAACGATGCCGTGTCGACGGTATGTCGACTGGCGGAATCCGGACCTTGCCATCCACTCTCCGGCCTCCGGATGCCCATGTCCGAATTCCGCTAGACAGCGTCGCCCCGCAATACCAACATCCCGCCATGGAACTCGATCACGACACCTGTTACCGGGCGCTGGCCAGCCGCGATGCACGCTTTGACGGGCGCTTTTTTGTCGCGGTGAAGACGACCCGTATCTACTGTCGTCCCATCTGCCCTGCCCGCACGGCCAAGTCGGAAAATGTACTGTTCGTCCCCACCGCTGCCGCTGCGCAGGAGATCGGTTTTCGGCCCTGCCTGCGCTGCCGGCCAGAAGCCGCGCCGGATTCCGGCGCCTGGCGCGGTGTATCGAACACCGGCGTGTCCAATACGGTGTCGCGTGCGCTGGCGCTAATTGAGACAGGCGCGCTGGATGAGGCTGGCGTGGATGCGCTATCGGACCGGCTGGGTGTGGGCGAGCGGCAATTGCGGCGCCTGTTTGCCCAGCACGTCGGGGCCTCGCCCAATGCCGTGGCGCAGACGCGCCGCGTGCTGCTGGCCAAGCAGCTACTGCACGAGACACGGCTGCCAATCACCGAGGTCGCGTTCGCCGCCGGCTTCGGCAGCATCCGCCGTTTCAATGAGGTCTTCCAGGACCTGTTCCAGCGCCCGCCCAGCGCCCTGAGGCACGGCAACCAGGCGGAGCAATCCTCCGGCGTACAGGGTGAGGTAACGCTGCTGCTGCGCTATCGCCCACCTTACGACTGGCCGGCCATGCTGGATTTCTTTGCTGCCCGTGCCATCGCCGGCATGGAGCGCGTGGAAGCCGGCGTGTACTACCGTACGATCAGCCTAGAGGGGGTACAGGGTACGGTGGCGATCGGCCAGGGAGAAGGTCACGCGCTACGGGCCACTATCCGCTTTCCCCGGCTGGTGGCACTGCCGGCCATCATCGCCCGCCTGCGCAAGGTCTTCGACCTCGCCGCGGACCCGGAGATCATCAACCAGCACCTGTCGGCTGACCCCTTGATGGCAAAGCTGACCCAGGCGCGGCCGGGCTTGCGCGTCCCTGGCGCCTGGGATGGGTTCGAGTTGGCAATGCGGGCCGTATTGGGCCAGCAAATCACGGTGGCCGGGGCGGTCAAGCTCGCCGGCAAGCTGGTGGCGCAATACGGCGAGCCGCTGCAGTACCTGTCACCAGACCGTGCCGGACTCACGCATGTGTTCCCAGACGCTGCCGCGCTTGCCCAAGCGGATCTCGCCACGCTGGGCATGCCCAAGGCAAGGGCCGCGACCCTGTCCGGCATCGCCAGCGCTTTGCAACATCAGCCCCAGCTATTCGATACCCGAGCCAGCCTGGAAGATGCCATCAATGTCCTGTGTGCGCTGCCCGGCATCGGCGACTGGACCGCTCAGTACATCGCCATCCGGCAGATGCGCGAGACCGATGCCTTTCCGTCCGGTGATGTGGGTTTGATGCAGGCGATCGCCCAGCACGAAGGAGAGCGGCCGAATGCAAAACAACTGCTTGCGCGGGCGCAGTCCTGGCGACCATGGCGTGCCTATGCGGCACAGCATCTGTGGACCTCGCTAGGGCGTGGTGATTAACGAGCTTCGATAGCGGCGTTAAGCGATTGCATCGCTTGAATCACCCTACGATGTTGAAACCACCATCCACATAACTGACCCCACCGGTTTGCCCGCGGGCGGCATCGCTGGCCAGGAAGGCCGCCACGGCACCAATCTGCTCGATGGTCACAAGCTGGTGTGTAGGGGTGGCTGCCGCCACCTTTTCCAGCATCTCGTCAAACCGGTCCAGGCCACTGGCTGCACGGGTCTTCAGCGCACCGGCCGAGATGGCATGCACGCGTATGCCCTGCCCGCCCAGCTCCACGGCGAGGTAGCGCACCGTCGCCTCCAGTGCGGCCTTCACCGGCCCCATCAGGTTGTAGTGACGTATCGCCTTTTCCGCACCGTAGAAACTGACCGTCTGCAGACAACCGCCCTTGGTCATCAGTGGTTCTGCCAGCTTGGCCATGCGGATGAAGGAATGGCAGGAGACATCCATGGCGAGTGCAAAGCCTTCGGCACTGCAATCGACCACCCGACCGTGCAGATCGTCACGCGGCGCATAGGCGATGGAGTGCAGTACGAAATCGAGCTTGCCCCAATGTTCGGCAATCGTCGCGAAGACCGATTCAAGCTGTCCCGGCTCACGTACGTCGCAAGGCAATGTCAACGCTGCATCCAGTGCGATCGCCAAGGGCCGGACATGCGGCAAAGCCTTGTCGTTGAGGTAAGTGATGGCAATCTCGGCACCCGCATCGCGAAACGCCTGGGCGCAGCCGTAGGCAATCGACTGGTCGTTGGCGATACCGACTACCAGGCCACGCTTGCCCGCCAGGCTCTGTGAACCACTCATGGTGCGTTCCTCCGCAGGCCAGCCTTGGTGGCCGGCTGATCAAAGATTGGGATTGCGGATCAGGTAGCGCACCGCGCCGCTATGCTGCGTGTACTTGTCGTAAAGACCCCGGGCACGGTAGTTGTTCTCCTGCGTGTGCCAGTAGAGTCGCGACCAGTTCTGTTCCTTCATTTGCTGCGCAAGCCAGTCGATCAGTGCTCGCCCTACGCCGTCGGCCCGGTGGGCCGTATCGACAAACAGGTCTTCGAGGTAGCAGCCAGGTGTCTCGTTCCAGGTGTTCTCATGCAGCACGTAGGTCGCCATGCCGATCACGCCATCGCCTGCATGTTCCGCCACGATGGCGTTGACGGTAGACGCCGGGTTCATGATGCGTGCCCAGGTGCTGTCGGTCACTGCAGCCGGCACAACCACCTGATAGAAGGCACAGTAACCGTCCCACAGCACCCGCCAGGCGGCTTCGTCACGCGCTTCGATCTTGCGGATGTGGATACTCATGATCAGGCATCGGATGGGGTAGAAGGCACAAAGCTAGCAGGCCGCGCCGACGACGACAACCAAGCCGGTACATTACAGCAAGGCGACCGACTTGATCTGCGCCCAGACCTGCACGCCCGGCTGCAGTTTGAGGCTATCGAGCGACAGGCGGGTGATCCTTGCGACCAGCTCCACCCCGGCAAGATCGAGCCGGACCAGTGCGTGGGCGGGATGGATGGCGGGGGCAATGGTACGGATGGTCGCCGGTAGCCGGTTCAAGATGCTGCTATCTGATTCCGGCGCGAGGCTGAGACTGACATCGCGGGCATTGATGCGGATCCGGCAGGTCTCGCCGACAGGATGGTGGCTCACTGGCACCAGCAGCTCGCCACCGGCAAAGGTCAGTCGGGCCAACTGGTAGCGAGGATCGATAGCAGCAACGCGCGTCTCCAGCACCACGCTGATCTCGCTATCGAAGCTGGCGGGTAGATCCAGCCGGGACAAGGTTTCGGACAAGGGGCCTTGCGCCACCACCTGACCGGCCTCCAGCAGGACGAGGTGATCGGCGAGACGGCTGACTTCGTCGATCGCATGGGTGACGTAGACGATGGGAATGTCGAGATCCCGGTGCAGGCGTTCGAGGTAAGGCAGTATCTCCTGCTTGCGTTGCTGGTCCAGCGCCGACAGCGGCTCGTCCATTAGCAGCAGCCGCGGCGAGGTCAGCAAGGCCCGGGCAATGGCGACCCGTTGCCGCTCGCCACCGGACAAACCTTCAGGCCGGCGCTGCAGCAAGGGCTCGATGCCCAGCAGCGCTACCGCTTGTTCCCAGCCTACCTTGCGTCGGTTCGACTGCGTGCGATGCAGGCCAAACTCGAGGTTGCGATGGACATCCAGATGCGGGAACAGGCTGGCCTCCTGGAACACCATGCCGATCTCGCGCCGATGCGGTGGCAGGAACAGGCCACGGGCCGTGTCCTGCCAGGTCTCGCCGTTGACAAGGAGCTGCCCCGATACGCCGCTTTCCAGGCCCGCCATGCAGCGCAGCAGGCTGGTCTTGCCGGAGCCCGACGGACCGAACAGCACCGATACGCCGCCAGCCGGCAATTGCAAGGCGACATTGAGCAGGAAATCACCCTGCTTCAATCGCAGATTGGCCAGCACGCTCATGCGCGCTCCTCACGGCTATTGAGCCTGTGCAGCGCGAACAGCACCAGGAAGCTGAACAGCAACATGCCGCCGGAGAGCCAGTGCGCCTGCGTGTATTCGAGCGCTTCGACATGGTCGTAGATTTGCACCGAGATCACGCGTGTCTTGTCCGGGATATTGCCGCCTATCATCAGCACCACGCCGAACTCGCCCACGGTATGGGCAAAGCTCATGACGGTAGCGGTGATGAAGCCGGGGCGTGCCAAGGGCAGGACAACACTGAAGAAGGTATCGATGGGCGAAGCGCGCAGCGTGGCCGCGACTTCCAGCGGACGCTCGCCCACGGCACGGAATGCCTGTTGCAAGGGCTGCACGGCAAACGGTAGGGAATAGACAATGGAGCCCAGTACGAGGCCGACAAAGGTAAAGGGCAGGAGCCCCCAGCCCAGGTCCTCGGTCAGGTGTCCGATCGGGCCGTTCCGCCCCATCGCCACCAGCATGTAGAAGCCCAGTACCGTGGGTGGCAGCACGAGCGGCATGGTGACCAGCGCCCCCACCACCTGGCTGGGCCAGCTACGGGAACGCGCTAACCACCAGGCCAGCGGGGTGCCCAGCACCAGCAGTAGCAAGGTGGTGACGGTAGCGAGCTTAAGCGTCAGCCAGATGGCAGACCAGTCGTCAGGCGCGAGCAGCATGGGGGTCAGAAGCTATAGCCATAGCTCGTGATAATGGCACGGGCTTCCTCGCCTTTGAGAAACTTCAGCAAAGCCTCCGCCGCAGGGTTCGCCTTGCCCTTGCCCAACAGGGCAGCATCCTGACGGATCGGCGTATGGAACTTGACCGGGACAATCCAGGCTGAACCCGACTTGAGCTTTCCGTCTTCGTATACCTGCGACAAGGCCACGAAGCCAAGTTCAGCATTGCCGGTGGCAACAAACTGCAGGGTCTGCGCAATGTTCTCACCCTGGACAAACTTGGCACTCAAGCTGTCATAGAGACCAAGGGTCTTCAGGGTTTCCTGCGCAGCGAGCCCATAGGGGGCTAGCTTGGGGTTGGCAACCGCCAGGTGCGTGAATGCCCCCTGCCGCAGGACCTCGCCCTTTTCGTCGACGACGCCGGCCTTCGGGCTCCACAGCACCAATTGGCCAATGGCATAGGTATAGCGACTGCCGGGCACGACCAACCCTTCCTGTTCCAGCTTGGCTGGGGTCTCGTCGTCGGCCGACAGCAGGATCTCGAAGGGGGCGCCGGCACGGATCTGCGCATAGAACTTGCCGGTCGCACCGGACGCCAGCAAGGCCTTGTGGCCGCTGCGCTGCTCGAAGGCCGCTGCAATCTTCTGCATGGCCGGCGTGAAATTCGCCGCCACGGCCACCTGCACCTCGGCTGCACGGGCTGGCAATGCCAGGAACAGTCCCATACCCAGCAGCGCCAGGCCACGCTTGTTGATCAACATACCTGCTCCCAGGGAAGCGCCATAAAAGTCCGAAAGATGAAACTGCAACCAACTCCCTCACCAGCGCGATGGCAAATCGACCAGACTCGGCAGTGGATAGACTCAGCAGCCATTCCAATATCCGCACGCTCCGACCCGTTATGCAGTAGATTGCATAACGAACATAGACTGGCATGCTCGCTTCTGCCGGTCAATGCCGGCCTTGTGTTGATCACCTTGAATCACATCGACTTTTGATATGCCCGCTTACTCACTGATCCCCGTCCCCGGTACCGATGGTGGACCACCCGTCCCGTCAAACCGGATCCTGTTGCTGGAAGGCATCGCTGAGAGCGGTGCCATCGGCCAGGCAGCCAAGGCGGCCGGCATGAGCTATCGCTCGGCCTGGACTGCGCTCGATGAACTCAATGCCTTGAGCCGCACGCCGCTCGTGACCACCGTCGTCGGTGGCAAGGGTGGCGGTGGCGCACAACTGACCCAAGCCGGGCGCAATCTCGTGACGGTCTACCGCGCCATGGAGCAGTTGCAGCGCAAGCTGCTCCGGGAGTTGGCGCCGCTGGATGACGCCGCACTGAGCCTGGACATGCTACGCAAGATGATGCTGAAGACCAGCGCACGTAATCAGCTGCATGGGCTGGTGCGCGAGATACACGCGGGCACCAGCAACGATGAAATCGTGCTCGCCCTCGCCGGTGGTGAAGTGGTCAGCGCCATCATCACCAGGGAAAGCACCGAGCTGTTGGAGCTGCAAGTCGGCAGTCCGGTCGTCGCCTTGATCAAGGCGCCGTGGGTCAAGCTGAAGGCGGGACATGAAGCGCAGGCAATGCCGGGCTACAGCAGCCTGCCCGGTTTGGTTGATAGCACTATCGGCGGCCCTGGCCACGGCGAGGTGGTGGTGCAGCTCCCCAGTGGCGTGCTGATCGTTGCAGCGGTAGAGGAAGCAGGCCAATGGTGGACGGGACAAGCCGTCACGGCACAGGTTGAGGCTGCCAACGTCATCCTGGGGGTGGCGCACTGAGCGCAATGCAAGCTTTACGTGTCCCGCGTGCAAGATTTACCGCCGCGCCCGCCGCCCGTCCCATCCGGGATCAGAATCCCGACATGGTGGTTGGCGGTTGATCCCGGCACGAAAGCTGCAATGGCCTACGCGGATATTCCGGATGGATAACGTTGATGAAACATTTTCTGCAAGCCTTGATGATGAGCGCCCTGGTGCTATTGCCCGCCTGGGCCTGTGCCGGCCACCAGACAGAGCAGCGTGCCGGCGCACCTGGCCTGACCTCCGTCATTGCCTCACCCTAGCGATAACCGTCGCGCAGCCCGCCGTGCCGGCCTGCATTACGCTCACGATGATGAGCGAGGCATCTCGCGTTATCGGCATGGGCGCGGCTTTCGTTATCTCGACCGACAAGGTCGCCCGGTACGTGATCCCCAGGTACTCGCCCGTATCCGGGCCTTGGCGATCCCGCCTGCCTGGCGGGAAGTATGGATCAATGCTGATCCGCTCGGCCATATCCAGGTCACCGCGCGCGATGCCCGACAGCGCAAGCAATATCTCTATCACCCGCACTGGCAAGCCTGGCGTAGCGCACGCAAGTATGATCGGCTGATCGCGCTGGGCAGTGCCCTTCCCAAGCTCAGGGCACGGGTGCGCAAGGACCTCGGCCAAGCCGGGATGGTACGCAACAAGGTGCTGGCCGGCATCGTGCAGTTGCTGGAAACCACCCATATCCGCATCGGCAACGAGACCTACGCGCGCGACAACCGCTCCTATGGCCTGACCACCTTACGTAATCGGCACGTGGTTATCGAGGGGCGTACCGTTGCCCTGCGTTTTCGCGGCAAGTCGGGCCAGCAGCATCGTATCGCCGTGAAGGACGCCGCCATGGCTCGCTTGTTGGCCCGCTGCAAGACCTTGCCGGGCAGCATGATGTTTCAGTGCCGGGACGAGGATGGCCAGATCCGAAACATCACGGCGCATGCCGTCAATGCCTACCTGCAGAAGGCCTGTGGCGCGGACTTCTCGGCCAAGGACCTACGGACCTGGCATGGCACCCTGCTGGCCTTTCATGCCCTAAGGCAGGCTGATGCCGGACTGTCGGCCAGGCAGCAGCAAAAGCGGGCCATGGAGCAGGTCGCCGCGCAGTTGGGCAACACCCCCGCCGTATGCCGACGCAGCTATGTCCATCCCGCCCTGCTGGCCGCACATGAGCAAGGCGAACTCAGCGACGCCGCGCTCACCAGGCGTGGCACGCCACCACGGCGTACCGGCCTGAGCCGGGAAGAACGCGAGATGTTGTTGATACTCGCATGCCACGCTCCTGCCGCCACAGTGCCTACAACGTAGACCCACCAAGCTTGGCACGGCTGTTGCGTTTACCCGGTGGCGTACCTGTCCGCAGCCGGTTCGCGTCGCCCGCCAGCACGCATGCGACGCATCGTCGGACAACCAACAAGGGGAGCCACCGGCATGGAGTTGAACACAGCAGCAAATCGTCTCGCCCGGGCGATCAGCCGCAGGCCCAACTGGGCGGGCAAGATGCTGGTCGCCATTGCAGCGATCTTTCTGCTGCAGGCAGCCAAGACCATACTGGTTCCCATCGTCGTCGCCTGCGTGATGGCCTTCACGCTGTCGCCCCTGGTGCGATGGCTGCACGACAGGGGCATCGCCCGCCATCTGGGTGCCGCGCTGGTACTGGCCGCCTTGCTGGGCACCATCAGCACCACGGCCGTGCTACTGACACGTCCGGCCATAGACTGGTGGGAAACGACCCCCAACAACCTGCAGCAGTGGGCGGAATCATTCGATCGCCTGCGAGCTTCCGTCCCCCTGATCGCACCGCCCAAGGCACCGATAGGACGCGCCCGCCAGAACACCGTGCCGCCGGCCGACCCGCTGAAGGACCGGCTGACCAGCGAAGGCGTGGCGTTTACCGGGGTGGTGCTGCGCCATGCCGGCTCATTGGTCCTGACCGCCGCCGCCACGCTGATCCTGAGCTATCTGCTGCTGATCTCCGAACGCTGGCTGATCAACCATGTCATCGCTGCCCTGCCTACCCGACGCAAACGCGCCTCGCTACTGATCGGCCTGCGGGAAGCCCAGCGCGAAATCAGCCATTACTTTGTCACCATGACCATGATCAACACCGGGCTAGGGGTTGCCACCGGCATCGCCATGGCCCTGATCGGCGTCCCCAACCCCGCGCTATGGGGCGTGGTGGCGGGGGTACTGAATTTCATCCCCTATTTCGGCCCGCTGGTCACCACCCTGCTCCTCACCGTTACCGGCATGAGCACCTTCAACGAATTCGCGGAGATGATGGCGCCGGCCAGCTGCTTCGTCGTCATCATCGTGCTCGAAAGCAACTGGCTCAGCCCCTGGATCATCGGCCGGCGCCTGCAGTTGAGCCAACTGGCCATCTTCTTCTCGGTCCTGGTCTGGGGCTGGATGTGGGGTGTGAGCGGCGCCTTCCTGGCGGTCCCCATCCTGATCGGCATCCGCTGCCTGCTACGTCGGCACCAGCATCGGCTGCTATGCGCCCTGCTCAGTCCCAATGGCAAGGTTCCGCCTACCTTGAGCGGCCTGCTGGAAAAACCCGTCCCCGTCGTCAACCCGGGTCCGGAAACCCGATGACCCTGCATCGCCCCTGCTGCTAGGTGGCCGGGCGTCGATGACGGACAAAGAACGCCCACATCATCTGGCTTGCGCTAGGCCCCACGCCACTGTGATAGGGCACTGCCCTTTCACCGCCACTCCAAGCATGTTCGAGCTGGGCGACCTCACAAACCCGTAGCTGCAGCTTGCGACCCAGGTAGTAGTCCTGCAGCCGGTAGGCATGGGCCGCGTTTCGCTTGCTGCGGCCCGCCGGCTTATATTGGATCAGGCTCGCATGTTCCGGCCCCAGTTGGTTCTGCAGGCGGAATTGCTGCATCAACTGGGCCTGGTTGACGGGGCGTACCACTTTGTCGGCACTGCCCTGGAACAGGATCGCCGGCATGGTCGGGAATATCCCCGTACCACCGTAAGCGGCCTGGATGGCACTGCCGCTGTCCTTCAGCGCACCATGCTGCATTACGCCATATGCAGCCATCGGATGATGGCCAAAGCCAAAGACCGGGCCCGAGTGCAGACCCACCGCGGCAATCAGGTGGGGATAACGGATCGCCAGGATATGTGCCATGCCGGCACCGGCAGACAAGCCGGCGGCATAGACACGACAAGGGTCGAGTGCATGCTGGCGCAATGTCCTGGCTACGATGCCGATGATGGATTCGATCTCGCCGCCACCTTGCTGGACCGTACGCTCGTACCATGGCCAGCAACGTTGTGGATGCCCCCGCAAGGACTGCTGCGGATAGACCACCGCAAAGCCCTTCTGGTCCGCCAGCTGGTTCATGCGGGTGCCCTGCGCAAAGGCCAGGGCAGTCTGGTCGCAACCGTGCAGCATGACCAGCAAGGGCAAACCCTGGCTGGGTCGCCCGGCGGGCAGATAGACCCAGTAGTTCATGCGGCGGGGTGGTTGGCGCGGGTCGCTCCCGGCCAGGGTATGACAGTAAGCCCGCCAGTGTCCGGCGGGCGACGGCCTGGGTCGGGCTGTTCGCCGGGCCGCCTGGACCCGACCGGGTGGCGCAGCCGCCTTCTTGGGACGCTTGGGTGTACTGGCCTTCTTACGCGCCGCCGTCGGGGTCAGTGGTTGCAATAGCTCCTTGATCAGCGCGCGCTGCTGCCGCTGTCCCGCCTTGCCGGCCTGCTTCAAGCCAGATAACCAGATGCGGCTCAGCTTCTTCAACACGCCGATTTCCCCAAGCCGATCCGGTATAGGCCAGACGCAGGCATGACTACCGCACGAACAAGGCGATCAGGATGATGATGGGGATGGGTACACCTAGCAGATAGAGCAGTATCGAGCGCACGGCAATCTCCTGGAAAGCGGATCAATATCCGACGAAAACGGGGGGTCAGTGGTGCTTGTCGCGCAGACGACCGCCGAACGTGGCGGACAGGCTCGCCACGAAGGCGCCGGTCAGTAGGGCAACAAACATCCAGAGGGCCGAATGGGCGGCAGTCTTGCGTGCCCGATCAGCCGCCTGCTTGAGCGTCGCTTCGGCATCGGAGCGGGCCTGGACGTAACGCGCATAGACGGTATCGGCCCGCTGCTGCGCTTCAGCCGGCGCAAGGCCGGTGCGCTGCGCGATCTGCTTCGAGAGGTAGTCGCGGTCATCCGGTGCGAGCTTGCCCGTGCCCTGCGCACTGAGCAGGATCCGGCCTACCTCAGTGCGCAAGGCGCCGGCGCTTGCATCGGGTGTACCGGCCTCGGCCCGCAGCAGCATATCGCTGTAATAGTCGGTCAACTGATTGCCCGGCTGCGTATTGCTTGCACCATGGCTGAACAGCGCTGGCGCGGGCTGCGTCTCCATCGCGCCCACGCCTACTTCCACGGCACCACCTAGCAATACCCGGACTGCGCCGGCCAGCACGGCCGCAGTAAAGAGCGAGGCGACCGCCCATGCCAGTAGGCCATGTGCCGTGTCGCGGAAGAAAACTTCATCGCCATGCAAGGCCGCCCATTTGACCCGCAGACGCCCGGCCAGGTAGCCACCGATGCCAGAGGCGGCAAGCTGGGTAAAGGCCAGCCAGACGATGGTGGAGGCACCGATTGCCGTCGCGCTGTAGGACCAGGGCGACACGGCCGACAAGCCCAGGCCAAACCCGAGGATAAGCAGGATCAGCGATAAAGCCGCAGCGGCGGCCGCGCCTGCCAGCACAGCGCCCCAGGAAACACCGGAGACGTTGAGATCCGCCCGGGTCAGTTCATCGACCGACTGCGTCATCGGCCCCAAGGATTGAGCTTGCATGGGATTCTCCATGGTTAACGAGGAAACCGGCAGCAACCTTTAGCCATGGCCTCGCTGCCGGGCCGGGGGTTCTGTCCCCCAAGAAGCATGGCAAGCTGCGTGCCGGCCTCCGGGCGGGAGAAGCCGACGCGACGGATGGAAGTGGAAATGGCATGCGTGAAGCGGCTCGCCACGCAGCATGGCAAGCCGGTACGGGTAACGGTGGCCGCCTTTCAGGCAAATTGCAGGGCGGCCCGTCCGCTGTCGATGATCCGTGTCGAGAGATATTCCATGCGGGGCGACTGAACCTGCCAGGTGTGCCAGTAGAGCGCGACGTCGGTAGGAAAGTCCGGTGCGAGGTCGCGCAGTCGTCCTTGTTTCAGCGCATCCCCCAGTTGCAGCTCAGGCACCATGCCGTAGCCCATGCCCCGGCTAATGGCATCGAGCCTCGGCCCAGGTACGGCGACGTAGTGGCAGGGATAGGCATCGGCCGCCAGACCGAAGCGTTGCTTCAAGAAACGCGACTGCAAGGTGTCCTTGTGACTGAACGCCATGACGGGTGCCTGTCGTGCCGCCTGGCGGGTAAGCCCGTCGGGAAACCAGTCGTCGCAAAACGTCGGCGATGCGACCAGCCGGTAGCGCATCTCGCCCAGCTTCTCCGCCAGACAGCCGCGCATGGGCTTGGCTTCCGTCCCGATACAGCCCACCACCCTGCCGCTTTCCAGCAAGGAGTAGGTGTGGTCCTGGTCGTCCACCATCATGTCCAGCAGCACCCGTTCCTTGATCATCACGCCCGCCAGCGCCTCGAAGAACCAGGTGGCCAGGGTGTCGCCATTGACGGCGACCACCACGGGCATGGGCGCATCCGAATGCCCTGCCAGCTCGCTGAGCAGATCGTCCTCCAGCATGGTGGCACGGCGCAGGTACTGCATCAGCCGCTGCCCCACGCGGGTTGCGTGGCAAGGCCGGGCACGCACGACCAGCGGGCTGCCGAGCCGGCTCTCCAGCGCACGGACCCGTAGCGATACCGCCGACGGCGTGATGTAGAGCCGGCTGGCCGCCTGCTCGAAGCTACCGGTATCGATCACCGCCAGAAAGGCTTCGGTCTGCTTGTTATCCAGGTTCACTGGCCACGCCTTTCATTGAGTTTTACTAAGCATAGCTGCGAAATACTGAGTTTTGTTTATCCCCATGCGGTCGCCGCCCACAATGCAGTCATTCCAGCAAGACACCGCACTGCTTTCACAGGAGCCAAGATCATGAAGACCCTGCACAAACTGACCATCGCCACCCTGCTTGCCAGCATCGCCGTCTGCGGCGGCTTGGCCCTCGCGGCGCATCACGCCCAGCCTGTTGTTCAGACCGCAGCACCATCCTATGCCACGCAGCTGGCGACACTGATGTCGCTGGACGGAAGCGAGCAACACAACATCGCCGACATGCCGCCGCTACCGCAATTGCTAGCCATGCTGCCGCATGAATAAACCTCGCTAGCAACAGACCGGACAAGGAGACCGCATCATGACCCGCTATCAACACCCGCTCAAAAATGGCTTTCGCTCGGTGCTCTACCGCTTGTGGCTTTGCCTTGCCGGTATCGGCGCGCTGGCACTGGTGGGCGGTGCCTACCTCGGCCACGTCATCGAGGCCCCCGGCACGCCGAGCCAGCAGGCCCTGGAGCAAATGGCCCGCCCCCAGCTACTGACGCCAGGTACACGGCATCTCTGGTCCTGCCAACAACCGGCCATGCAACAACGACCCCGCTGCCGCCAGAGCGAGCCCGTCTGAAGGGCAGCCAGGCATTCGGGCAACCACAACTCGCAATCACAACGTTGGAAGGAGCAGGAAAATGAAAAAGCTGATCACATTGTGCATGGTGGCCCTGCTGGGCCTGGGCATGAGTGCCTGTGCGAGCAACCCGCTGGTCGGCGCGGCAGTAGAGGATCAGGGATTCCTGGACTGGTATATCCAGTTGGCGGACGAGGTCAAGGCGGAGCCCAGCTACCAGCGCATCCCGCTCGATACGACAGAGCAGGCCAATACCTTCGTCGGTGAGCTGCATGACCTCTACCGTCACCGGATCACACAGGATCAGTTCACCCGGCAGGTAGAGGCCCGCTACCCCGGCCACCACCATGAAGTGGACTTTATCCTGGGTCGCTTGCCGGCTCAGCCCCGATAGTCCCGGCACGCCGTCGGCAGGCGCGGCATTGCAGCCTCAACCGGCCAGCAGGACCCGCAGTGCCAGGAAAGCCTGCTCCTGTACGTCCCGCCGGATAAGCCCCCTGCCGGGTTGATCCAGATCCAGCGTGATATAGATGACCAGCGCCGTGAGCAGGGAGTAACCCACATAGCCGGGCCAACTGAACTTTCCGGTCGAACCTGCTGCATAGGCGCTGGTATAGGCCGTCGCGACCGATATAACGAACAGCAGTAGCAAAATGGCCACCGGGGTATGGGTACGGGCGGCAATCTGGCGACTCGCCGTCAGCGTGAACAGCTTGTCCAGTGCCCCCACGTTCTGCACCGAGGGCAGACCCAAGGCAGGGTCATGCGCCAGGCTACTCACCCTGGCCCATAGTCTTTGCTGGATCGCATTGCTGCGGGCAATCGCCGCGTCGCGCTTCCCGTCATCCCCTTCTGTTTCATAGAAGCTGATCTGCGCTTCGAGATACTCACGCAGATCCGTCCGCATCGCCGTGCGAACCGGCTCGGGGTAAAGATCGGCACGCAGGATCGCCCCCTGCATTGCATTAGCGGCATCCACCATCAGGCCGGCCCGAGCATCGTAACGGGATGCCGCACCGGAGAAGGAAAACGCCAGCAACAGGGCCAACAAGCCAAACAGGCTGGCCTCGATCGGCCCCAACCGACTTTCCGCCAGCAGTGGGCGGGACTTCGCGAGCAGGCCAGCAGCCACCGCAGCCAGCATCATGGCCAATCCCAGCAACAGGCAAAGCACACCGGCATCCAGCCGATAGATCCAGGGTTCGCTCACGCAATGACTCCGTACCGGTGATAGCTGAAGGGAACTTGAAATGGCAGCTTGGCCGCCATCAAGGGAAACGATAGCTGATGGTCGCCATGCCCGTGGTCTGGCCGCGTTGCTGGGTGATCGGGCTGGCCGCGGCATCACCGCGCAGGCGGGCATGGGTCAGGCTGCCGGTGACTGACCAGTCGGGGTCGAAGGTATAGTTCACGATCAGGTTGGCCCGGTACTCCCGCAAGCCACTCCCCACCTCGTGGACCGGCAGGCCAGACTGCGCATGCTGCGCAGCATCGACACCGAAGAAGGTCCGCATATAGCGGCCATTCCCCCAGGTCAGGCCCGGGCCGGCACTGAATAGCCAGTCCCCGAGCGGCAGGCTGAAATACACATCGGTATTGGAGAGCAGCCCCTGGCGCTCACCGCCGATATCCTGGGTCACGTCCGTCAGCACGGTGAGGAAGGACCAGGAATACTGCGCGAAAGCGCGGGCCCGGGCCGTGGCATGTACGTCGCCCAGCCCCAGCAGGCGTGCATCGTCCTTGCTGCGGCGCTCGGTCGGGTCCAGTTGCAGATCCAGCCCGAGCTGCCAGGTATCGTCATTACGCAGATAGCCGCCGAGCACATCGAAGCCGGTGGAGAACCAGCGCTTCTGGTAGCTGATGTCCTGGTATACCCAGGGCATGGTCGATGTGCTGCGGGAACCCGGGTACTTTGGGGTCTGGTAGAGCGCGGGGCCGACACTGACGGACCAGTCGTCCTGCGTGACAACATCTGCCGCCCAGAGTGGTGAACACAACGCGGAACAGCAGGCCGCGAGCAGGCAGAAGGATCGCAGTCTCCGCCGCCCCTGGAGACCAAGGGAAATGGAGCGCGGCGGGCAAAGTGGCTGGGACATGATGTGGATACCGGGAGTGGATAGATCGGGCCAGCATCCGACTGAACCGGCGCCAGCCCGCATATTCCCGAGCATCATAGCCCCACCCTGCCACCCCTGCTACCGGGCGGACATCAGGCTGACCCGTTGTTTTTCAGCCCCAGCACATCGATGCGATCTATCGTTGGTGGTCCGGTGAACAGTTCCGGTGCCTTGGCCATCAGGGCCTGGGCGATAGGCCCGGCAAGATGCGCCTCGCGGCCGGCTTCGTCGCGAAAGGCATCGAATACGCCAAATACGCTGGGCCCAAGGCGTAGCGCAAACCAGATGGGTGTGCCGGCCTCCTGATTGGCAAGCGCAAGGCCAAGCTCCAGAAAGCCGGCGACTTCGGCTTCCTTGCCGGGCTTGGCTTCAAAGCGGGCGAACAGGGCAAATTTGATCATGGTGTGTCTCCTGGGCTACATCGTGGATGGTGGTCTTCACCGCCGATCGGGTGATGGCGGCACTTTACGGCGACACCGTTTGCGCAGATATTGGCAACATTGACATCTTTGATATCAAAATTGCCATGCATATCCAGGTGCTTGCCCTCGACGGTGTATTCGATACCGGCCTCGCCACCGTGCTCGATGCCTTTGGCACGGCCAATGAACTGGCAGAAGCCCTGGGAGTGACCTCGCTGCGTTTCGAGGTTTCGGTCGTTGGCGTACGCAAGCGGGTGCGTAGCGCGCAGGGCTGGGGCATTACCGCCGAGCCGGCAGGAGAAAAACAAGCAGACTGGTTGATCGTGCCGGCCATCGGCACCAAGATGCCTGGCCCCCTGCAGGCCGCGCTGATAAGGCCCGATGTGTGCGATGCCGCTGCCCTGTTGCGCGAACGTGGGCGGCGCGGTGGCAAGACCGCCGCGGCGTGTATCGGGACCTTTATCCTGGCGGAATCCGGCTTGCTCGATGGCCAGGTCGCCACCACGACCTGGTGGCTGGCCCCGCTGTTCCGGCAACGCTACCCTTCCGTGCAGCTCAATGAATCCCGCATGCTGGTGCATTCGGGCCAGTTGGTCACCGCCGGGGCGGCGCTCAGCCATATCGACATGGCCTTGTGGCTGATCAGGCAAGCCAGCCCGGAGCTCGCCGCGATGACAGCGCGCTATCTGATCGTCGACAACCGTCCCGCGCAATCGTCCTATGTGATCAATGACCATCTGGCCCACGCCGACCCGATGGTCGAACGATTCGAGCAGTGGGCACGGAGCCGGCTCTCGGCGGGGTTTTCACTGGAGGACGCCGCCCGTGAACTGGCGACCAGCAAGCGGACGCTGGCACGACGGCTGCACGAGGTGCTGGGCAAGACACCGATGGCCTACTTCCAGGACCTGCAGGTTGAACGGGCCGTGCACCTGCTGAAGACCAGCAACGACAGCGTGGAGCAGATCGCCACCGCCGTCGGCTATGCCGACGGTGTCAGCCTGCGGGCACTGCTGCGCCGCAAACTGGGCCAGGGCGTACGCAGCATCCGGGCCGACAGCTAGACGCGGATATCCACCAGATTACGCAGGCCGCCAATCGGTGCCGATCCTTGCGTACTCGCCGTCACGCCATCGGTCAGACCATTCGTTTGTTCCAGGCTGGAGAGCTGGCTGCGCAGACCGGAAATCTGTTGGTTGAGCTCGCTCTGCTGCTTGAGTTTTTCGGTGGTTGGTGTCGTCGTGCACCCTGCCACGTCGGCGCATTGCTGCTGGAGTATGCCCACCCGTCGTTCAATGGCGGACTGTTGACCTCCGCCGCTGCTGGCGAGGCCCGCCAGGGTGGAAAAAGAAGCACTGGCTGCACTGATGCTGCTCATGAAAAGCCCCTTGACCTGAGTTGTGCTACTTGGTCGAGCCATTCGGCGGCGTCTTACAGTGCCTTCGTAGAAAATGTCGCATTACAACCCGCTCGTCCGCCGGCCCTTGAGAGCCCGTAACGCCGCATTCAGGGACAGACCACCCAGCCCTAGTGCCAGCCCCAGCAATACCAGCAATTGCAGATGTGCGTGCACGAAGGGGATATTGCCCAGATAGAAGCCTGCGAGCAGAAGCCCCCCTACCCACAGTGCCGATCCCAGCAGGCTGGACAGAGCAAAGTGCCTAAAAGGCATGCCGGCGGCACCGCCCAACAGTGGCGCGAAAGTGCGGACAACGGCCACATAGAGCGAAAACAGGAAGGTGAGCCCACCGTAGCGGGCATAGAAACGCTGGGCCTGGGACAGGGCATGCGGGTCCAGCCAACGATAATTACGTTCATGCAATTTCCTGCCTAACCATCGGCCAAGACCGTAGCTGGTCATGCTACCCAGCCAGGCTGCCAACAGCAGCAAGGGGAACAGCAGCCATAGCTGGATGAGATGGGTCGCGCAGAAGGCCCCACAGATGAACAACAGTGGGTCGCCCGGCAGGAAAAACAGCGGTGGCAGACCGATCTCGCAGTAGACGATGGCAAACAGCAGCAGATAGACCAATGTGCCGTACTGGGCAACAGCAGCGCCCACGCCTTGATCAGCGTGCAGTATCAATTGCCAGATCGGTGCCCAGTCCACGGCCAGCTCCGCGCTGATTGCCAGAATCCACAGTGTAGGCGCATTTGTACCAAGACGGTTTACTGGTAAGCAGATCGCATGGGCGTATATTATTACATTTGTTCAAATGCAATAATCGAGCTTGCCAGCATGCAGGATATCTACGAAGCCATACGCCGCCATCGTCTGCATGATCCCGCTTCCTGGTTGGAGCGGCTGGTTGTCTGGAGCGCTGCAGCCGGCGTGGGGCTTGTGGTGGTGCTGTTCGCACGGTTAAGTGAATGGGCAGGGAATAGCTTCAATGCCTTGCAGGCCCAGTGGTACTGGGCTCCCCTGTTACTGACCCCTTTGGGCGGCATGCTGGTGTTAGGCCTGCTGCGATGGGGCTTTCAAGGAGCAGAAGGAAGCGGCATCCCACAGACCATCGCTGCCTTGCAGGCCGGTGGCGACGAGGCGCTGACAGGGCGCTTCGTCTCCCTGCGCATCGCATTGGGCAAAGTCGGGCTTGGCATCATGGCGGTCGGTGCCGGCTTCTCGACCGGCCGGGAAGGTCCATCTGTCCAGGTCGGAGCCAGTCTGATGTATGCGGTACGAGGATTGCTGCCACAGAGTTCAGTGATCGAATATCGGCATCTACTGGTCGCCGGCGGTGCGGCTGGTATCGCCGGCGCCTTCAATACGCCTTTGGCGGGTATCGTATTCGCGATCGAGGAACTCTCGCGCCGTTACGAGCAGGGTACCAATGGCATCCTGCTGACGGCCATCGTGCTGGCCGGCATGATGTCCATCTCCCTGCAGGGCAACTACCTGTACTTTGGGCACTTCACGGTGCCGGCTATTGACCATCGCATCATCCTGCCAGTCCTCTTCTGCGCCCTGATCTGCGGGATTGCTGGCGGTCTGTTCAGCCGAGCATTGCTATGGAGCAGCCAGAGCCTGGGCTGGTTAGGGCGATGGCGACAAACCTATCCCATCCGCTTTGCCGGACTGTGCGGCTTGCTGGTAGCGCTGCTGGGCCTGCTTACACATGGCGCCGTACACGGTTCGGGCTATAGCACGACGCAGGCCATGTTGCAGGATCCAGCCGGGGTCTCAGTCATCTATGCGCCCGCCAAGTTGCTGGCTACCCTGCTCTCCTATTTCAGCGGCGTTCCTGGCGGGATCTTTGCACCCAGCCTTGCGGTGGGTGCTGGCATCGCCCATGACCTGCTGCCCCTGATCGGCAACGATGTGGCGGCTGCCAGTATCTACGCACTCTGCATGGCGGGTTTCCTGGCCGCGGTGACGCAATCACCCATCACCGCCTGCATTATCGTGATGGAGATGATCGATGGCCACGAGATGGTCCTGAGCCTGATGGCCGTCACCCTAATCGGATCACTGATCGCCAAACTGTTCAGCCCCGCGCTCTACCACACGCTGGCACACAGGCAACTGGAACAGGCCTTGGCGGCCGAGTCGGCACGAAAAAAAGCAGCGTCCTCGGACGCTGCTTGAAATTGCTCTGATCGCTGGTGGCAGAGCCACCGTTCACGTCAACTACCTTACACCTGGCTATACATTTAAACAAATGTATTAATGAGCGCTTATCCAGCTGCGACGCCCGCTGCTGCCAACGGCACCGATCAACGAAGCAGTACCAGCGGCGTCAGGACAGGCGGCTCCGCCAGCAGATCGGCAAACCGGGGGCCGGCGGCTCTCAGGGCCGGGGCTTGCGCATGCACATCCAGCGCCGCCTGATCGGCCCAGACCTCATAGAACACGAACTCCCCTGGACGGCCGGGATTGGCATGCAGGCTGTACTGGATGCAGCCCGGCTCCTCCACAACCTGTTGCACCAGGGCAAGCAGCACATCGCGCAAGGCGGATTCCTGCCCGGCGCGGGCACGCAGTACAGCGGTAAGACGAACGTGGGTATCTGGGGCTTGGGTCATCACAGGACATTCCCGGTCAGTTGGCAGAAAAGTGGACGTCGGCTTCAGCCTGTAACAGCCGAAGCGCGATCCGGATCAGACCTCAGAAGCCCGACAACACATGCTTGCCGATGGCCGTGCCACTCTCGGCCAGCGCATGCAGGCGCTTGAGGTTGGCGGCATTGATCGGACTGGCCAGTTCGGTCAGGGTCGTGCGCAGTACGCCGGCATCGACCAGGTCAGCCACGCTATTGAGCAAATGATGCTGGGCGATCTGATCCGCCGTCTGGTAGAGCGAGCGGGTGAACATCAGTTCCCAGGCAACCGTCACACTCTTGCGCTTGAAGGGCACGATATCGAGCGTTGCAGGATCATCGATCAGGGCCAGATGGCCTTGCGGTGCAATCAGCTCAAGGATGGCCGGCAGATGCTGGTCGGTGGCGGTCAGGCTGGCGACGTACTCGACCTGCGGAATGCCCAGCGCACGCAAGGCTTCCGGCATGGACTGGCGGTGGTCGATCACGTGGTGGGCGCCCATGGACTTGACCCATTCGACGCTCGCCGGCCGGGAGGCGGTGGCGATGACCGTGAGGCCGGTCAGCCGGCGGGCCAGCTGGATCAGGATGGAGCCCACGCCGCCAGCACCATTGATGACCAGCAGGCTCCCTTTATGGTTCTTGTCGCCATAAGGTACGCCCAGCCGCTCGAACAGCAGCTCCCAGGCGGTGATGGACGTCAACGGCAAAGCCGCTGCCTCGGCAAACGACAAGGAAGCAGGCTTGCGCCCCACCAGGCGCTCATCCACCACATGCAGCTCACTATTCGCGCCCGGACGATCCAGCGCGCCGGCATAGTAGACCTCATCACCGACCTTGAACTCAGTCACGGCCGAACCCACGGCCTGCACCACACCCGCGGCGTCCCAGCCCAGTACCTTGGCCTGTCCGGCTGGCGGCGTGACCCCGCCGCGTATCTTGTAGTCGACCGGGTTGATGGAGACCGCCTCCACCTTGACCAACAGGTCGTGTGCACCAGGGACTGGCGCCGGCAGATCGATATCCAGCAGCGACTCGGCTGCGGTAATGGCTTGCGGGGTGTAGTAGGCAATCGCTTTCATGGTATGGCTCCGAGATATATGCAGCACCTTGCTGCAACCTTGGATCGCACAATACGGACTTGCCATCCAAAAGAAAAACGAATAGTTTTAATAGCAATCAGCAAAAATTCTACTGGATAAGCAAGATGCCCATTCCTGACCTGGAACTCGACCTCCTGCGTGCCTTTGTCGCCGTTGCCGAAAGCGGCAGCATGACTGCAGGCGCCGCCTTGATTGGCCGTACCCAATCAGCCGTCAGCCAGAAAATGCTGCGGCTTGAAGAGATTGTAGGCCGGCGGCTGCTTGATCGCGCCGGCCGTAGCCTGAGCCTGACCGGCGACGGTGAGCGCCTGCTGGTCGCTGCGCGACGCATGCTGGAATTCAATGACGAAACCGTCCGGCAGTTTGTGGACCCACCCGCAGCCGGTACCTTGCGGCTGGGGGTGGCGGAGGACTTCATCCCGCACCAGTTGCCCCGGCTGCTGGCGCGCTTTGCCCGCAATTACCCGCATATTCGCCTGGAGCTGACCACCGGCATGAGCTGTGACCTGATGGGCAAGCTCGATGACGACCTGCTGGATCTCGCCATTGCCAAGCGCGATGGCGAACAGCAACGCGGCCGGGTGATCTGGCAGGAGCCGCTGGTGTGGATTGCCGCCGAAGGCACCGACCTGGACCCCGGCCAACCGGTACCGCTGGTGCTGCTGCCTGCCCCCTGCAGCTATCGCGGCATAGCACTGGATGCACTGGCCAGCGTGGAACGGCAAAGCGTGATCGCCTGTACGGCCAGCAGCCTGATGGGTGTACAGGCGGCCGTCGCCGGCGGACTGGGCGTCACCCTCCTGGGCCGCTCCTTCGTCCAGGATGGCTTGCGGGTACTGGACCCGCACGACGGCTGGCCGACCTTGCCCACGACCGAGATCGTCCTGCTGGGCGAGGATCGGGCTCGTCCCCACCTGACCAAGCCATTGCTGGGATTCCTGACCGAGAGCCTGTCATCCTCGCGGCTGGCGGTACACTAGGATCAGCTAGCGTGCCTTGCCCTGGTGCGGTGTCAGTTCCGACACATACACATCGTGGCTCAGCTTGTCGAACAGGCAGAGCGCCTGACCGCGCCGACCCTTCATGTGGGCTTGAGGATAGGTGCCCTCGATCAGCAAGGCGCTGTACCCTACCCGGTCATCGAACTCGACAGGCTGGCTGACAACTCTGGCCTGCTTGAAGCCACTGGCCTTCACGCAACCCGCCACGACTTGCCGGTTATGGTCGGACCAGGACTGGCTACTGGAGGCATAGGCGTGCATACCCGCCAGCCAGAGCGGCAGCAAGGTGGCAGCGCGGATAAATGACGACAGGTGGGGCATGGCGCATCCTCGGCATGGGCGATATCGCCCGAATCGGTAGACAGCGCAAGCAGGCTAGCGCGGCGCAACCCAACGGCGGCTGAACACCGGCCAGAAAATCCCGGCTTGCCCCCCCACTGCGCATGCCGGCGCTCGGGTATCGTACGGGTCCGCTTGGCAGGCGCGCTCCGGGCGCTGCCCGCAGTTACCGCAAGGAACAGGTAAGGCATGTTGTTCAGTTTACGCAGCCGGCTGGCCGAGGTCGGCCGGCCCTTTATCCAGTTGATGATCAGTGATGTCCTGATGCAGACCGCGACCATGGTGGGCTACGTCGCCCTGCCGTGGTGGATAGCGCACGCTGCTGGCGCCCATGATCTGGCCCGCTATGGCGTGGTCATGGGCATCGTCGCCGTCATCGCCACGCCCTTGCTCTCCCCCTTTGGCGATCGCTACGAGAAACGCCTGCTGATCGCCCTCGGCCTGGGTGTGCTGGTGCTTGAGGGCATTGCGGTGGCAATACTGAGCAGCCTGGGCATCTATCACATCGGCGGGCTGATCGGCCTGGGCTCACTGGCGGTCATGGCCAACGCCCTGATCGGGCCAACCACCACCAGCATCGCACTGGAACTGGTGTCCGCCAGCAAGCTCTCGACCGCGATGAGCCTGCAGAAGAGCGCTCAGTCACTCGGCCGGCTGATCGGCCCCGCCCTCCGCGGCCTGACGCTGGCGGCATTCAGCATCACCGCGGCACTGTGGCTGCATGTTGCCCTGCTGGCCGCTGCCACATTGCTCGCTTTTTACCTGCCCCGCCTGCCTGTTGCAGGTAGCGGTGGGGGCGGCCTGGCACGCTGGTGGCGAGAACTGCGTGCGGGCGTCGCCGCCAACTGGGCCATCCCCATCGAGCGGGTCTGGACCATGGCCAACTTTGCGAACTGGCTGTTTACCGGCCCGGCCGTGGGCATGCTGGTGCCGCTGAAGATCAAGTCGCTCGGCCTGTCGGGCTGGTGGCTGGGCTGCTGCGAAGCTGCCATATCGCTCGGCATGCTGATCGGTGCATTCGGCCTGTCCAACTGGCTGATAGAACGGTATGGCCGCTATCGCACCCGTATCGGTGCGGCTGTCGTGCAAGGATTGGCGCTGGCCATCGCCGGCTATATCGATACGCCCCTGCTGATCGTGGTCGCGTTCTGGCTGGTCGGTGCCGCCAACTCGGCCCTGGTCCTGGTCGGCATGACCCATCGCATGCTGGCGCGACCGGAAGCCTTTCGCGCCCGCATGACAGCCGCCAGCATTACCGCCGGCCAGGTCGCCGGTAGCCTGGGACCCGCGCTGGCCGGCATCGCCCTGCTGCACTGGCAGTTGGAGACGGTCTATCTGAGTTTTGGCGTCATGTCGGCCTTTACGGCCAGCGCCCTGATCCTGGTGCCGGGCTTCAAGCACTTCATGTCGCTGGACCATGAGGGGGTAAAGAACTGGTACGGGCGGCAATATCCGACGGTATTCCAGGAGCCGAAGCCCGCTTCGTCAAGCAGGGCTCAGGAAGCCTGAACGCAAGTCCCACCCAAAACGAAACACGGCACCCTCGGGCGCCGTGTCGCTTTCTTCCGTCGTATCTGATCGCTTAGCCATGGCGGGCACCATCGGCCTGGGCCAGTTGGGTGGTTTGCTGGGTAGCCTCGGTCCGGGCGGCTTGGGTTTCACCAATCAGCGCAACAGCGAAGAAGGCAGCCAGACCGACAACCAGGGTGGCTTCGAACAGTTCGTTGAGGCGGCTCATGATGTTTTCCTCTTGGTTCTCAGTTGGCTGCGACACCGTTGTCGCTTGCAGTGAGGTCACTATGCAATAAGCCCGCGGCACAAAAGAGAGGGTTGAGACCAATTGCAGGAACAGGGGCATGAAATGTACCTTGCGCCGATAAAACACACCTACGTGGCGCAAGACGGGCTTCGTGCCAACTTCAGTTAGGATAAGCACCCCAGGCACTTGCTACTCAAGGCACCTGGGTTCATATAACTTTTAAAGAGACGGGTTTCATGCGGGATCGATCAACGATTATCAGAACCATCATCATTGCATTGGCCTGCGTTCTCGCCATCGCTTGTACAACCGCTTTCAGCACGCTCGGCGTGGAAAAGATGTCCATGCCTTCTTCATCCATGGAGCCCACCATCAAACGGGGCACCATCATGACGATCAATAAATGGGGCTTTTATAACTACCGCCTACTGGGCAAGTTCCCCATCCTGGAAAACCAGCAACCACCCGTCTCCGCCGGAGACATGGTCGTGTTCTATTTCCCTAAAGATACGAGCGTAAACTATGTAAAACGCGTGGTCGGACTACCTGGCGACAAACTGAGCTACAAGAACAAGATCCTGACGATCAATGGCAAGCCTGCCACCCGACTGGACCAGTCAGCCCCGGCTCCCTCGGCATTGCTGAAGGTGAGGGAAGCGCTTGGAAAGAATAACTATCAGATCAACATCCAGGTGGATTCACCGGTCGTGAATCTGTCGGTCGTCGAACAATTTCCCCACTCGGATACCTGCCAGTACCGAGAGGACGGTTTTGATTGCACGGTGCCCGCGCAGCACTACTTCGTCCTGGGCGATAACCGCGACAACAGCAATGACAGCCGATACTGGGGCTATGTGCCCGCTACGTATCTGATTGGAAAAGTCAGCCTTTGATATCGGACTAGCCGCATGCAAATGCGGCTTTCTCGATCTCTCTGCCCCAAACGAAACACGGCGCCCTCAGGCGCCGTGTCGCTTTCTTCCGTCGTATCTGATCGCTTAGCCACGGCGTGCACCATCGGCTTGGGCCAGTTGGGTGGTTTGCTGGTTAGCCTGGGTCCGGGCGGCTTGGGTTTCACCAATCAGCGCAACCGCGAAGAAGGCAGCCAGACCGACAACCAGGGTGGCTTCGAACAGTTCGTTGATGCGGCTCATGATGTTTTCCTCTTGGTTTTCAGTTGGCTGCGACACCGTTGTCGCTTGCAGTGAGGTCACTATGCAATAAGCCCGCGGCACAAGAGAGAGGGTTGAGACCAATTGCCGGGATCGGGGGGTGAATCGCCACCGCGGCCGATGGGCAGCACAGCCAGTATCGGTTGCATGGGCCTGCCACGAGGCAGGCAGCCATCTCTTTCCTGCTCCATCGTTGATCAATTATGGAGTTTGCCTATCGGATAACTGCCATCTAGGCTGGGGTCGCCCAAGGGCGCGTGCGCCAAGGGCAAAACATAATCACAAATGCGAGACCACGAGGAAAACATGCCTACCGAACCCACCGTATATCCCAAGCTACATCGATGGCTCCAGACGCTGCTGCGTAATGTGCTGCTGGTATTTGGCCTGACGCTGTTCCCGTCGCTATGGGCGCAGACGCTGCAGGCCGATACCCAAGGCCGGATCGACTATGCCAGCTTCACGCCCAAGACCATGTATGACCTGGCGCGGGAGCGGCGGGAGAACTGGGCGCCGCAACCGGTCTGGGCCTACCTGAGCCTGCCCAAGGACGCCCACCAGCCCGTGCCCGCCATGGTCCTCATGCATGGCAGCGCCGGTATTGAAGACAGCATGGCGCAATGGGTTGCCACCTTTAACGAGATGGGTATCGCGACGTTCGTGGTGAGCAGTTTCGAGCCGCGTGGCGTGACGCGGACCGTCGAGGACCAGAGCCTGGTGCCACCGGCCGCCACCCTGATGGATGGCTTGCTGGCGCTGCAAGTGCTTTCGACCCATCCCGGTATCGATGCCAAGCGGATCGGCATCATGGGTTTCTCACGCGGTGGGACGGTTGCCTTCCGGACAGCGATTGAGCCCTTGCGCAAAGCCGTTCTGAAGTCCGAGTTGAAATTTGCCCTGCACATTCCGGTCTATTCCGGCTGTAACCAGGTCTACTGGTCGCCTCAGGTCAGCAAGGCGTCGATCATCAATCTGGTAGGCGAAGCAGACGACTATACGACGGCCGCCGCTTGCGAGCAGCTGGCGCGGCGCTACGCCAGCGCGGGCGCCAATATACGCACTATCCGCTATGCAAACGCCAACCACTCTTGGGATGGCACCTATCCGGTGCACTATCTGCCCAATGCCACTACCGACACACCGTGTGGGACCGTACGTTGGGATATTGAGAGCTGGAAGATCACTGCCGAACGTACCGCCAGTCTGCTCGACCCAGCCAAGCTGGACCAGTTTTTCAAGGGTTGCGTCAAGCTAGGAGCTCATGTCGGCCGTAACGAACAGGCCTATCTGCAATCGCGCCGCGATGTACAGGCGCTGGTTCGCGAGATCTTCTTGCTAGGCGGACACTGAGCCCGACCGAGCAGCTCGTCGGCATCGCAACGGGCAACAAGCAGCACGGCAATGAAACACGGCGCCCTCGGGCGCCGTGTCGCATTCTTCGGTACTGCTGCCGGATTTAGCCATGGCGGGCACCATCGGCCTGCGCCAGTTGGGCGGCTACCTGGGTGGTCTCTGCCTTGGGCGGGACCTCGCCGATCAGGGCAACGGCGAAGAAAGCGGCCAAACCGACAACCAGGGTGGCTTCGAACAGTTCGTTGATGCGGGTCATGATATTTCCTCTCTGATTTCAGTGGGTTGCGACATCCGTTGTCGCTTGCAGTGAGGTCATCATGCAATACCCGACCCGGCAATGAGAGCGACTTGAGACCAACTGCGCAATGCAAGGGATGAATGACGTCGTATGAGGATGATTTGCAGACCCCTTTATCATCAGGGTCTTGCAGGCTGGCTCGCTGCCCTTATATTCATGCCCTAGGTGCAGGTCCTTTTTCCCGATAAGGATGTCCCATGTCCCAATACCAGCTCGCCCAGTTGAACATTGCCCAGCTCAAGGCCCCCATGGACTCGCCCTTCATGGCGGATTTCGTGGCCAACCTTGACCGTATCAACACGCTGGCAGAGCAGTCGCCGGGTTTTGTCTGGCGACTCAAGGATGAGAGTGGGGACGCCACCGCGCTGCGCCCTTTCGAGGAAGACATCATCGTCAACATGTCGGTCTGGACCGATGTCGCCGCCCTGTCCAACTATGCGTTCAAATCCGCCCATGTAGAGATCATGCGCCGGCGACGCGAATGGTTCGATCGCATGGCAGAAGCCTATGCCGTGCTGTGGTGGATACCCGCGGGCCATATCCCGACGGCGACGGAGGCCAAGGAAAGGCTAGAACACCTGAAACGGCATGGCGCCAGCCCTTACGCCTTCAGCTTCAAGGACGCCTATCCGACCCCCGATGCCCCAACACCGCAGCAAGCCAGGGATGAGAGCGAAGCCTGCCCGGCGGACTGAGCACCGCGCTCGCGACCACTATCCAAAATGAAACACGGCGCCCTCGGGCGCCGTGTCGCTTTCTTCCGTCGTATCTGATCGCTTAGCCATGGCGTGCACCATCGGCTTGGGCCAGTTGGGCGGCGGTCTGCACTGTCTGGGTCTGGGTGGGTTGCGATTCGCTGATCAGGGCGATGGCGAAGAAAGCGGCCAGACCGATGACCAGGGTGCTTTCGAACAGTTCGTTGATGCGGCTCATGATGTTTTCCTCTTGGCTTTCAGTTGGCTGCGACACCGTTGTCGCTTGCAGTGAGGTCACTATGCAATAAGCCCGCTGTACAAGAGAGGAGGTTGAGACAGATCGTCAAAGTCATGGCGTGAAATGCGATTCCGGGCGACGGACAACGCGACACCCATGACACATGCGCCATATCAGGGCACGTGGCAGCCCTTGCCTTCCGCAAGCCCATCCAGGATGGGACAGTCCGGCCGGTCGTCACCGTGGCAATGATGGGCCAGGTTGACGAGGGTATTACGCATCTCGGTCAGCGCCTGAATACGGGTATCGAGTTCCGCCACATGCTGCTCCGCCATCTGCTTTACATCGGCGCTGGCGCGATGTTTGTCTTCCCACAGGGAGAGCAGCACCCGGATCTGGTCGAGCGCAAAGCCCAGGTCACGAGATCGCCGGATAAAGCGCAGCAGGTGGACATCCCGCTCCTGGTATTGCCGATAGCCAGCATGGGTACGTTGGCTTTGCGCCAGCAGGCCGATACTTTCATAGTGCCGCACCATCTTGGCGGACACGCCGCTCGCCTTGGCCAATTCGCCGATATTCATCGCCGTCCTCTCCCCTGGCCTACGGTTCGCCTGCCGGCCGCCAGCGGCGCAGCAACAAGGCGTTGGACACCACGCTGACACTGGAGAAGGCCATCGCCGCACCGGCGATCACCGGATTGAGCAGCCCAAAGGCCGCCAGCGGGATGCCGACCAGGTTGTAGATGAAAGCCCAGAACAGGTTCTGGCGGATCTTGCTATAGGTCCGGCGGGAGATTGCGATGGCATCGGCAACCAGGGCCGGGTCGCCGCGCATCAGCGTGATGCCGGCGGCGTGCATCGCCACGTCAGTCCCCGTACTCATGGCGATGCCCACGTCAGCAGCCGCCAAGGCCGGGGCATCGTTGATCCCGTCCCCTACCATCGCCACCACATGACCATCCGCCTTCAGTTCCGACAGACGCAGCGCCTTCTCGGCCGGCAGGACGTTGGCCCAGAACTGCTCGATACCCAGCTCCGCCGCCACCATGCCGGCAGCGCCCCGATTGTCGCCCGTGATCATGCAGGCCTTGATACCCAGCGCCTTGAGCCGGGTAATCGCCGCAACCGCAGCCGGCTTGATCTGGTCGCCAAAAGCCAGCAGGCCCAGGACCTGTCGCGTTTCGACATTGGCAAGCCAGGAGACGGTGCGCCCTTCGGCTTCAAGCGCGATAGCGCGGGCTTCCAGCAGGCCCGGCACCATACCTTGCTCCTGCATGAGGCGCAGATTGCCAAGGAGATAGCGCTCGCCGGCTATCTCGCCTTGCAGGCCTCGGCCCGCCAGCGCATGTACCTGGCTGGCCGGCATCGCGGCGAGATGGCTGGCCTGCGCAGCCTCGATCACCGCCCGAGCCAGCGGATGCTCACTGCCGGCCTGCAGACTGGCCGCCAATGCGAGCAAGTCATCATCGCCGCCTACAGCAGCATGAAGGGCAAGCAGCCGCGGCTTGCCCTCGGTCAGGGTGCCTGTCTTGTCGAAGGCGACGGCACTCACCTTGTGCGCGACTTCCAGCGCCTCGGCATCCTTGATCAGGATGCCGTAGCGGGCAGCTACGCCGGTTCCCGCCATGATGGCGGTGGGCGTCGCCAACCCCAAGGCACACGGGCAGGCGATCACCAGCACGGCCACCGCGTTGAGAATGGCGACTTCCATATTGCCGCTCACCAGCCACCAGCCCAGCAGGGTAAGGAGTGCAAGCAGCAAGACGACCGGCACGAATACGGCACTGACCTGGTCCACCAGCCGCTGGATCGGCGCCTTGCCGGCCTGCGCATCTTCGACCAGGCGGATGATGCGGGCCAAGGTGGTCTCGGTACCGATGGCCGTGGTGCGTACTAGCAGCAGGCCTTCGGCATTGATGGCGCCGCCGGTGACCGTATCGCCAGGGTGCTTGGCCAGCGGCAGGCTCTCGCCTGTCAGCAGCGACTCATCGAGCTGGCTGCTGCCCTCGACGATCTCGCCATCGACCGGCACGCGTTCGCCGGGACGGACAACCACCACGTCGTCGAGCCTGACCTCATCGACGGGGATATCATGATCCTCGCCATCACGCCGCACCCGTGCCGTAGCCGGCCGCAGGGACTGCAAGGCACGGATGGCCTCGGTCGTCTGGCGCTTGGCGCGGGCTTCCAGCCACTTGCCGAGCAGCACCAGCGTGATCACCACCGCCGAGGCCTCGAAGTACAAGTGGGGCATGCCATGCGCGCCATGGACCAGCAGCAGGTACAGACTCAAGCCAAAACCGGCGCTGGTACCTACGGCAACCAGCAGGTCCATATTGCCGCTGCCCGCCAGTACAGCCTTCCAGCCTGCCTTGTAAAAACGTGCACCGAGCCAGAACTGGACAGGCGTAGCCAACGCCAGTTGCCACCAGCCCGGTAGCATCCAGCGCACCCCGAACACAGCCAGCAGCATGGGCAGGACAAGCGGCAGGGACAGCAGCGTGGCCAGCGCAACTGGCCACCAGACAGGAAGAACAGGACGGATACCGGCAACGACAGGCTGGTCGGCACCATGCAGGTGGGCGACATAGCCGGCCTTCTCGACCGCCGTGATCAAGGCCGCCGTGGCGGTACCGCGTGTGACGCGCAGGCTGGCACGCTCGGTCGCGAGGTTGACGCTGACCTGTTCGACCCCGACGACCTTGCCCAGCACCTTCTCCACCCGTGCCACGCAGCTCGCGCAGGTCATGCCTTCGATATCAAGGCTGACCTCCTCCTCCGGCACGGTATAGCCGGCCTTCTCGATCGCCTGCCGTACCTGGCTGATGCTCAGCTTGTCGGCCGACTCCACCGTTGCCGATTCAGTCGCCAGGTTGACCGAGGCATTGACGACACCCGGCAGTTTCTTCAGGACTTTTTCGACCCGGCCCACGCAACTGGCGCAGGTCATGCCCTCAACGCCGACGGAGAGGCGGTTGAGCGGCTGGGTCTCGAGCTGCGTGGCCATGGCGACATTCCTGATTCAACGAAGTGGACAGTTTGATCCTTCCCATCATAGGAAGGTCAAGCATTTTAGCGTTAAGTAGCAACGAGGCCCGGATCAGGCTTGCGGTGCCACCTCAAAGCCCAGCCCTTCGATCTGCTCGCGGATTTCGGCGGCCGTCAGGCTGCTCTCCACCGTGACCGTCCCTGTAGCCAGATCGACAGCCACCTGGGCCTGACCATCATCCTGCAGCAAGGCACGCGTGATCTTGCTCACGCAACTGCCGCACCCCATCCCGTTTACCTTGAATACCTGCATGGTTCCGCTCCCGACGATTACCAGTCAACACGACTGTAGGGGGGCATGCTCAGGCTTACCACCGTGGGAAGGTCAAGCCTCCGAAGCCGATCAGGGCAACGGCAAGCAATGGATCAACGCCGCCTGAAACGAAACACGGCGCCATCAGGCGCCGTGTTTCTTTCGATCATTCTCTGCAGAGATATCAGCCATTGTTCCGCCCCCCCGCTGCCTGAGCCAGCTGGGTTTGCTGGCCGGCATCGGGTACTGGTGGCGTGGCGCGCAGTTCGGCAATCAGGGCCGTGGCGAACAAGCCGGCCAGACCAAATATCAGGGCGCTTTCGAACAGTTCATTGATGCGGCTCTTCATGATGTTTTCTCACTCTTCCTCAAGGGTTGCTGCGTTTTGCAGTGATCGCATCATGCGTGTTGCAGGGCAAGGAGTGGAGCGCATTGCGATCAAACGCACAGACCATTGGACGAATGACTGCCGGCGGCGATGAAATGCAAGCAGCGAGTGAAAATATTCATTCAATAACAGCAGCTTAGGCTTATTTTAGAATCAGGATAGGCTAATAAATATGGCATTCATTCCTCGCCTCCCAATGCTGGCGACGCAATGAAAGACGGCGCCTTCAGGCGCCGTGTTGATCGCTACCGTGATGTGCCTCACGCATGGTGCGATGTACCGCTGGTCTTGACCAACTGCGGTGCCGAACAGGCAGTCTGCGTGGGGCTGGCCTGCACTTCACTAATCAGTGCCACGCCAAACAGGGCGGCAAGGCTGAATACCAGGGTGCTCTCGAAAAAGCTGCCGATGCGGGTCTTCATGATGGCTGTCCTCTCTGTCTGACATTGGGCTGCGTTTTGCAGTGAAGCCATCATGCAAGAAGGGCAGCCCCCCACGACAGCGAAGAGCGACAAAGCGCTTTTCTTTCCGATGGAGACGGCAAAGTACCGGATGAAATGCAAGGCAGCGGGGCGGCTCGCCACCGTCTTGCCCCCGACAAACGGCAAAGTGCCGGCAAGCCCAGCCTGGAGGCCGACTATTCGTGCCGCCGAGAAGCGGAAATGCCCCATACCCGCCAGACGGGGCACAAAGTGACTTGTCACCTGTTTGTCACCTTCTAAGATCATCTTGTCGTCTGCGAGCCGTGGATCCCCTCCCCGGCTGCTCGATGCACCCACCGCGATACCCAGGTGCCGTCCGGCACCTGCTTCGGAGACTGAAAGATGATAGAGACTAGCTACCAGGCCCAGGCCAGGCCTCTGCACGACGGTGTTTACCAGGCGATCGTGCTGCACAAGCGGCAGGTGGATGGCCGCACTGATACGTTGAGCCAGGTGCTGCTGAGCACGTTTGGCACCGAACAGGCGGCACAGGATGCTGCACAACAGGTCATTACCCTGATCTCGCCTTACGCACGCTGAGCTTTTGTCAGCGCACGACACCTTGCGCAAGCAAGGTGACGTGCACGGCAGCATGGTTAACTGACGAGACCGGTCCTGGAGTCCTCTCGCAACAAGCCTCCGGGCAAGACCGGGGCTCGGCTGCTTTTTGCCTGCTGCTGTGCGAGAATGATTTCAGGAGATGGCATGCCTCCTTGAACCGCCCTTCCGGGCTGATGATGCCTACACGATTTCCTGGCCAGGCCAGGGAGGTGTAGGTGTTTGTACTGCCCTCCCTGCTTGTCCGGGTTTGCTCGACCCCTCTCTCTGAGACAAGCATGACCACCATCCGACCCTGCATCTGGCCCATGGCGAAACAACAGCCCCATCCTTGTACCGACTGGCAGCAGCCCCACATCAGGGTCAAGCCATGATTCGCGCCCTACTCGCCATCAGCATCGGAGCTTCGCTCGGGGCCATATTGAGGTGGGTGCTGGGCACCCGCTTCAACCATCTCTATCCGGCCATCCCGCCGGGCACCTGGCTCGCCAACATGATAGGCGGCTACCTGATCGGCGTTTCCGTCGGCTACTTTGCCAATCACCCCGATCTCTCGCCCGAGTGGCGACTGCTGATCGTCACCGGCTTCCTTGGTGGGCTCACGACCTTCTCGACCTTCTCAGCAGAAGTGGTGACCCTGATCCAGCAGGACCGCCTATTGCCTGCCATGACGGCCATCAGCTTACATGTAGCGGGGTCGCTGCTGATGACCATGCTGGGCTTGGCAACTGTGTCAGCGCTCAAGGCGCACTGAACACCAGCTAGAAGGACCCTGGTCTGCCGATCCAGCAGCCAGAGTCTTAAGATAGCCAGTCGCTGACTATCGCTGAATTAGGCAAATTTAAAGATATTGACCTGGCGTTCGAGTGATTGCGCCAGCGCGCGCAATTGCTCGGCCGTTGCGGCCGACGACTCCGCAGCCTGACTGTTCTGTTCCGACATCAAGGCGATGGCCTCGACCTTGGTGGCAACTTGGTGGGCAGCGGCAGACTGTTCCTTGAGCGCATTGGTGATCTCGGATACTGCCCCGATCACTTCCGTTGACCCTTCGCGAATCCGCTCAATGGCAAGGCCAGCCTGGCCAGCCAATTCCACACCGCGTTCCACGTGTCCAACGCCAGTTTCCATACCGCCGACCACGCCATTGGTACCCGCTTGTATTCGGTCGATCATCTGCGCAATCTGTTGTGTGCAGCTGGCAGTGCGTTCCGCCAGCTTGCGTACTTCATCCGCCACCACAGCAAAGCCCCGTCCCTCATCGCCAGCCCTTGCTGCTTCGATGGCCGCATTCAGCGCCAGCAGATTGGTCTGTCCGGCAATATCCTTGATGATCATGACGATGCCGGAAATCTCCGCCGCATCGCGCCCCAGTGCGGATACACTGCCCGATGCTTCCCGCACGCTTTGTGCGATCAGTTCGATACTCTCAACAGTCTGGTTGATGACCAAGCCACCCTCGGACGAAGTCCGACCAGAATCGTCAGATAAGGAATGCGCCTCGCCAGCACTTTCAGCCATCAGGCCGATACTCACCGTCAATTGCTCCACCGCAGCGGCCATGGCCGCCGCAGCGTTACTTTGCTCGTGCGTGGTATTGGCGACCTGGCCACTGGCACTGGCAATACTGGACGCGGCATCCATCAGTTCAGCAGAGCCCTGTTGAATATTCCGCATGCTGATACTGAGTTTGGCCATCAGCTCATTGGCGCTATGGCCAACCTGGCAAAGCTCGTCGCGACCGGCAAGGTCAATGCTATGGGTGAAGTCACCATCAGCAATCAACTTCATACCCTGCTTCAGGATATCGGCACGCGTGGCAATATCGCGGGCAAACCCGATGATCAACCAACCAACCAATGCCATTACCGACAAGCCAACGACCACACGCAACATCAACGCCTGTTGCTCCACCTTTAGACGGCCAACCAAGGTTTCCTCGGTCAGGCGCTTGAGCATGGACTTATCAAATTGGCTCAGATGATCCAGAGCCAGCGTGATCCGATCATAGAAGTATTTGCCGTCGGCAGGCGCGACCTGCCGCTGTAGCAATTGCGAATTGATCTCAGATCGAAGATTGTCAATTTCCTGCTTGGCCGTGGTCCAACCACTGGCCACGGCCTTCAAGTCCTGCGGTGATTGGTCACCGAGCAATTCAAGATTGTTGTCCACCCGTTCGGCAGAACGCATTACCACATCATTGATCAGCAAATCGACCCTGCCAAGGCGGGACGCTAGGTCGGCACTTTCTGCTTTGAGTCCGGTGAGCATGCCTCTAACCTTGCCCAGCCCTTCACGTAATGCGGGCAAATCATCGGTCAAAATCACCATCTGGTAATACGCAGAGCTTTCAGGATCCAACAGCAAGCCCGTATCGCCCGCGACGTGGTGCCGATACTCGTTGATTTCACCAATCAAAGCGCTGTGTGCATTGAAGCTCTCTGTTGCGCCCAACTTGCGCCAACCTGTGTTCAGCTCACGCCACCGACTCTGCAAGCTCTCAACTTTTCCGCGTAACTGGGGAGCTGACTCTATTTCGGCTGGTAACACCAGAAGCTTGGCTAACGCCTGATCGGCATCAGAAGCCGATGCTTGCAAGGCCTCGTCTGCAGAGGAGTCACCAGTCATGATGCGGGTAGTCGCCGCACGGTGTGCACGAAATGCCTTGGCGACCGGCGATACCGCCTCGAGGTATCGGGCTCCCGCAATTTCCACCTTGTCACGACGAATTTCGGCGAAGTTATTAAGCGCACCGATAACAAGCAGCACCAGGCCAGGAAGCACAGAAACCAGAAACACCAACAGGAATTTCTGTCTGAAGTTCAGTGAACGGGACAGCACACGGGCTGGCCGAACAAGGCGGTCTAACATGATGACGTTCTCCATAGCGCCGAAGGACTGGGCCGCAACGACCGCAGCCGAGCTTCGAGATGGCGACATTCTTGATGTTCATGGAAAGCGTAACAACTAGGTCGGCCCCTAGGTTGGTACTAGGACTGTGCCTAGCCGTAGAGCGCCGACTCGTTTGGAAAGACCGCAGCCTTCCCGGTTACAGTCATATGGCTCATGAAGTGAGATCGCACACTCTTATGGCAAGCGCTATTCGTCCAGATTGACGAGACCGAGCTTGGCCGCCCGGCGTACCAGGCTGGCGACGTCCCGCACGCCAAGCCGTTCTATGATCTGTGAGCGATGAAATTCGACCGTCTTGGGACTGATATCCATTTCACGAGCAATCTGCTTGGTGCTCAAGCCACGTGCGATCGCTGTCAATACAACGGATTGACGTTCCGTCAGGATGGGTGGGGCCGCTCCATCAGGTACAGACACGTCACTGTCAACCAGAGCAGCCTGGCTTGAAAGCGTCGCGGCTATCACATGATGGGATACGCGAGGACTGATATAGATATCCCCTCGGCTAACGGAATCCAGCGCCAGCTCCAGCTCGTTGAGCAACAAGTCCTTGACCAGATAGCCACGACTACCTGCTTTGAGTGCCCCCAGCACGGCGTCGGCCGTATCCAGCGCCGACAGGATGATGACCTTGGGTACGACTGGCAGGGTCTGCAGTCGCGCAGCGACCTCCAAGCCAGACTGATCAGGCATGTCGATATCCAGCAGCACCACGCTGGGATTCAATGTTGCCGTGGACGCCATGGCTTCGGCAGCATTGGCGGCTTCCCCAACCACCGCATAGCGGGGCAGCTTTTCCAACAGCGCTCTGACACCTATTCTGACTAGATAGTGATCATCCGCAATAAGAACGGAAATCGGTTCAGGCAAATTCATGGAGCGATTTATCTACCTATTGAATAAGACAATAACTGTTGAGAATCAGCATAAACCTTAAGACAAGGGAATGCGCGCTGTTCTGGAGGAAAACTGATGTCAGTCAATATAACCACGCCGTTGCAGGTGCTGGTGGTGGAAGACTCGCTCGTCAATCGCACCCTGTTGCAGTATTGGCTCGGCGACATTGGCGCTCAGGTCTTGCTGGCAACCAACCTCGCAGAGGCGCGCCAACTGCTGACTCAGTATCAACCAACGCACCTGATCATTGATCTCCAATTACCAGATGGCAGTGGCCTATCGCTCCATCAGGACCAGCGCGTAAATCAGCCGGGGCGCTGGATTGCCTGCACCGTGCCGGACGACGAGGACCATATCCAGGCGCTACGTGCAGCGGGTTTCGATGACATATTGGTCAAACCGCTGGCGCTCGCCCAACTGATCGAGGTGATCAACCGAGTCTCCGAGCCAGTCGAACCGAATGCCGCCTCGGCCCCCCCCACGACGTTCCTGGTCCCGGTGCTCGATTACGAGAGTGCCCTGCATCGACTGGGCGACGATGCGGAGCTGATGGCGGAGCTGGCGGACAGCTTTCTTGCCGAGTGGGGGACGCTCCCGGAGCAACTCCGGGGCGCATGGCATACCGCTGACCGCAAACTGCTGGCCAGAATGGCCCATACCGTAGGCGGCTTGAGTGGCCAGTTCGGCCTGCTTGCCCTGCAACATCGACTACGTCTGCTGGAAGGACTGAGCGTGGATCCGCAGAGTCCAGCAGGCAGCATAGACGCGGTTATCGCGGCGGTGGTTTCTGCCTTCCAACTAGCTATCCCTGCCTTACGCGTAAAGCTGAGCAGCAAGGAGTGCTACTAGGGCCTACCTAGGTAGCGACCCAGTAGTGTCTAGGCAGCCAACGGCCTAGCATGGCCACCATCCTACTCAACCAGTAAATTGGGACGCCAATAATGGCTTTCGACCCATTTCAGTACTTCAATCCCGCGGCGGTCATGCAGAAGCTGGATGGGGATACCGCCATCGCGAGCGCCCTGGTGGATGCTTACCTCAAGGAGTTGGGCCCGCAAATTGCCAAGCTGGCACCGGACGCAGTGGCCAGCGACATCAAATCCGCCCGTAGCGTTCTGCACCAGTTACGAACGACGTTCGGCATGTTTGAGGCAAGCCGGGGGCAGGAGCTCGAACGATGGATCATGCAGGCACTGGACGCGGGTGAGATGCCGCCTGAAGACACCTGGCATGCCTTGGTCTGTGAGATGGTGGGCCTGGGGTGCGATCTACGGCGATTTGTGGCGCAAAATCGACAGAGCACGCCTACGCCGAAGGGGGGCGATGCATGACCGCCATTCCACCTTGTGTCCTGATTGTGGATGACGACGACACCAATCGGCGCGTAGCACGACTCCTGTTGCAGCGTGCAGGCTACTGGGTCAGTGAAGCCGCCAGTGGCCGGGAAGCGCTTGAACTGCTCGCAAACCAACCCTTCGCGATGGTATTGCTGGACTTAAGCATGCCAGGTATGGGAGGGCTGGACGTCTGCCAGCGTATTCATGAACTCTTTTCAGATCCTCGCCCCATATTGGTCGCCTACACCGCACATGTCCTGGATGAAGACAAGGCCGTCCTGCTATCGACGGGTTTTGATGATCTGCTGACCAAGCCAATATCCAAGGAAGCGCTTTTGGCTTGCGCATTGAAATGGACCGAGGGTCCGGCACATGTCTGATGCATTGCTGGCCAGGCAGCTACGGCGAGCTTTTTCACTCACAGCCAATCCGGATTGGCGACAACTGTTGGCTACTTTCAAGGCCAATGCAAACAAAGAAACCGGCATCGACGCGACGCAGTTGGAATCATTCGTCCAGATGGTTCGAGAGAGCTATGAGCATTTCGAGCGGGACATCTCGCTTCGCACTCGTAGCTTGGAACTGTCTTCTGCCGAATTGATGGCAAGCAATGCTGAACTACGCGCCGAGGCTGCAGCGCACCGGCAAGCCATGGATAAATTGCGGCAGGCGGTCAATGTCCTTACTGAAGATCAGCATTTACTAGCCATTCCCAACCAGAGCGACGACCTGCAGTTTTTCGCCAACATGATAGGTCAACTGGTCAATGAGAACGCCGTCACCCGCAAGCAGCTGCAGGAAAGCGAGCAGCGCTACAGGCGGGTTGTGAACAGCCTGAAAGAAGTCGTCTTCAAGACAGATTGGCAGGGCATATGGTTGTTTCTTAATCCAGCCTGGCACGCGATAACGGGCTTTTCGGTTGATGAATCGCTAGGTCGAAGCTTTCTGGAGTTTGTCCATCCGGAGGATCGCAAGCGTTACCTTGATGAGTTCATTCCCCTCGTCGAGCGGCGGGCGGATTCTTGCAATATTACGGCACGCTACCTGACCAAAGCGGGCGACTATCGCTGGATCGATGTCTTTGCCCGCCTGATACTCGACGATGACGGCAATGTGCTGGGTACAGCAGGCACGCTGAACGATGTAACCGAAACGCGAGAAGCCGAGCGAGCCCTGAAGGCATCCCATACTCGTCTGTTCGATGCTATCGACAATCTGGATGCAGGGGTGCTGATGCTCGACGAACATGGACGGGTACGCATCACAAACCAAGAGCTGCGCAGCCAGTATCAGCACCTCGGCATACCACTCGCCCCGGGGACGCCGATGGAGGATATTCTCCGAGCCTTCTACCAGCATGACGCCACACTGCGTGCGCAGTACAGCGAGGCTGACTACCTTGCCTTACGTCTTGAGCAGATTCGATTGCCCGCGTTCGCCTTCCAGCGCCAGCTAGGCGAGCGACATATACAGATCAATCACCATCGTACCAGTGACGGCGGCACGATTATCCAACATACCGACATTACGGCCAGCCACCAGCATGCACAGGAACTTGCGCGTGCGAAGGAAGCCGCGGAGAACGCCAACCGTTCCAAGTCGGACTTTCTGGCCAATATGAGCCATGAAATTCGCACGCCGATGAATGGCGTACTGGGCATGATCCAATTGGCATTGGATACGGAACTGGACGACGAGCAGCGTGAGTTTCTGCGCATCGCGCGTTCGTCAGCCGAAGGCTTGCTATCGGTGATCAACGAGATCCTCGATTTCTCCAAGATTGAAGCCGGCCATCTCGATATTCACCCCGATGTCGTCCAGCCGGACGACCTGATCCATGACTGCCTCAAGGCCATCGCCCACCGCGCGCAGGAGAAGGGATTGGTGATCTATGCGGATATAGACCCGACACTGCCGTCGCAACTGCTCACCGACCCGGTCCGGCTCCGTCAGATCATGACCAACCTGATCGGTAACGCCATCAAGTTCACGGAGCAAGGCACCGTACTCGTCAGCCTGACGAGCACTACGCTCGGGGGCAAGGCGGCGTTCATGCTGCAGGTCCAGGATTCAGGCATCGGGATCGCCGAGGACAAGTTGGCCTCGGTGTTTGGCGCCTTTGAACAGGCGGATAGCTCAACCACTCGTCGCTACGGCGGCACGGGGCTGGGGCTCACGATTTGCCGCCGCATCGTTGAACAGATGGGCGGGACGATACGCTTGAGCAGTGTCCTTGGGCAGGGTAGTAACTTCATCATCACCTTGCCCTATGGAACGGTACCCCTGGCTGCCGTGGCAATGCCGATAGTCCACCCAGGCAAGGTCGCGCTCCTGCAAGAATCACACCCGGGCCTGAGGGCGAACCTGCAGGCGAGACTGGAGCGACGCGGCATCACCTGCCATGTCGCATCATCTACCGACGATCTCTGTACCCACATTCAAACAGCAGGCAGGCGCAATGAGCGGATCGACCTGATCATGCTGTCGCCCGATGGCAGCACCGATGCGGCTCAAAGACTTCATGAGTCAATGAACCATCATGGCATCGCTCAGAACCACCTCGTGGTGCTGAGAGAACCGGGTGCGATCAAGGATACGTCAGCGCCCTATTTGCTGGCAGACACGACTTCATTGAACAAGCCCCTGTCTGAGCATGAACTGGACGACGCCTTGCAGGTGCTATTCGGCCATGTACAGAGTGTCATCCCGCCTCATCGCCTGCATGCCGGTGAAACACGAAAGACCCGCCCAGGCCGCCTGTTACTTGTGGAAGACAATGCCGTCAACCGGCAGCTTGCCTTACGCTTGCTGACGAAGCTCGGCTGCACCCACCTCGACATCGCATGCTCCGGCGAAGAAGCACTGGAACAAGTGCGGATGACTGATTACGACCTGATCCTGATGGACATCCAGATGCCCGATATGAGTGGCCTGGAGGCAACCGCAGAAATCCGCCAGATGGCGATCCCCAAGCAACCCGTCATTGTTGCCATGACAGCGCGCGCGATGATGGATGACAAAGCAGCTTGCCTTGCTGCCGGCATGAACGACTATCTGAGCAAGCCCATTGAATGGCAAGCCCTGGCAGATGCCCTGGACAAATACCTGCCCGTAGCAAGTCGGACCGAAGCATCCGTCACCGAGCAACTCGCAGTATCTCGATCGGTGTACGGCAATGACCCGGCACTGTGGCAGGCATTGAGTGCGGCGTTTGTGGGCGAAGCAGGCAAGCTGTCCGCCCTTTTTCAGCAAGCACTGACAACGCACGACAAAGCGCAACTGGCAAGGGTCCTCAGTACGCTGGCGGGCATTGTGGCCCACTTCGCGCCAGACTGGAGTCCACGCGCACAGGCACTGGTAAAGCAGCTTCAGCAAGACAACGATCCAGCATCGTCTTGGCTGCAAGCTGAGCAGCTTCATGATTCACTCACAGAGCTCATATCCGCCGTCCGTGCGGCACTCGAGGAAACAGGGGTGGTGCAATGAAAGTCGCCGTCATTGACGATACGCAAACCAATTTGCTGCTGATCCAGCATCTCCTCAAACGCTTGCCCGATATTGAGGCGCATTTGTTCCAGGCTTCCAGCGAGGGGCTGAAATGGTGCATCGCCAACAGTCCCGACCTGGTCGTGGTGGACTACATGATGCCGGAGCCCGACGGGCTGACCTTTACGCAGATGCTGCGGGCACAACCTCACCAGCGAGAAGTCCCTATCGTGATGGTAACGGCCAACCAGGAAACCGATGTCCGATATCGGGCGCTGGAAGCTGGTGTAACGGACTTCCTGACCAAACCCATCGATAACCATGAGTTCGTTGCCCGTATCCGCAATATGCTGTCACTTCGTGCCAGCCAATTGGCGATGGCGCAACGTGCAAGCTGGCTGGAAGAAGAGGTCGCCAAGGCCACGGCGAGTATCCGCGAGCGGGAGAAGGAAATGATCGTCCGCCTATCTCGCGCCGCCGAGCTGCGCGACCCGGAGACTGGCGCCCACCTGATGCGCATGGCCAACTATGCGGCAATCATCGCTCGCGAGTTGGGGTGGAGCAGTAGCGAGCAGGAACTGATGCTGACGGCCGCGCCAATGCACGACATCGGCAAGGTAGGCATACCCGACGCCGTATTGCTCAAACCGGGTCGGCTCAATGAAGGTGAACTGATACTGATGCAGACCCACCCCAGCATTGGCCATCAGCTGCTGGCTGCCAGCGACGCGCCCCTGCTGCAGCTCGCAGCGCAAATTGCGTTGAGCCATCATGAAAAGTTCGATGGAACGGGGTACCCCAATAAGCTTGCCGGTGAGTCCATACCAGAGTGTGGGCGTATCGTTGCGGTCGCCGATGTATTCGATGCTTTGATGTCTGATCGGCCCTATAAGCGTGCCTGGACACTGGATGCGACGTTGCAGCTTCTGAAAGACCAGCGCGGCAAGCACTTTGATCCGCGTTGTGTGGACGCTTTTCTGGATTGCCTGGACGAGGCCATGCAAATCCATGAGCGCTATCAGGACGAAGTACTCATATGAAAATCCAGCAATGCGTATTCCAGGCAGGACAGGCCTGTACCCCTAGCGAGCTGGAAACACTTCGTATCATGGAGCCGCACCTTGTGCTGGTATTTGCAGGTTCCGCAGCTTTTCACAATGGCAGTCTGGATGGCGTCAATCAAACGGAATGGCGAAAAGGAACCACTATTGCAGGTTGCTCCACGGCGGGAGAAATCAGCAACATGGGCCTGGAAGAAGGCAGCATTGTCGTCACCGCGATCCAACTCGATTCGACCTGCATCAAGGCTGTAAGTGCTCCCTTGAGCGCCATGTCGCAAACGGCGGAAGCAGGCCATCAACTTGCCAAGCAGTTGATGGACTTTGAGCCCGACGCCATTTTGTTGCTGGCAACCGGGCTAGGCATCAATGGCAGTGCGCTGATACGGGGTCTATCTGACTCCTTGCCTGTACCTGCCAAGCTCTTTGGTGGCCTGGCGGGCGATGGCGCAGCATTCAAGGAAACACAGCAGTTGCTGAATGGCGAGATTACTCGTGACCACATCATTGCAGTAGGCTTTCGAGGTAAGCAATTTCATCTCGAATCTGCCAGCGAAGGCGGCTGGACGCCCTTAGGGCCGGTCCGTTTGGTCACGAGCGCTAACGAGAACATCCTGCACACGCTGGATGGCAAGCCCGCACTTTCCATGTACAAGCATTATCTTGGTGACTACGCGAAGGATCTGCCTGCCTCTGCCCTGCTCTTTCCACTGGCGGTGCTGGGTCACGAGGGCCGCCCCGCGATTATCCGTACCATATTGAGTATCAACGAAGACGATGACAGCCTGGTACTGGCGGGTGAGGTCAAGGAAGGAGACACCCTGCAGATGATGCACGCGACAACTGATGCTTTGGTTGATGGCGCACAAGTTGCCGCCCGTCGTCTGCCATCAGCACCACGGAGAGGCCAAGGGGACGAGTTGGTGCTGATGGTCAGTTGCGTGGGTCGCAAGCTGGTCATGGGCCATCGATGCGAGGAGGAATGGGAGGCGGTTCGCGACGAACTCGGCGGCAACCCTACATTTGCGGGCTTTTACTCCTACGGAGAGATTGGTCCAGGTGGTGCGGACGCCTACTACAGCGCCTTGCATAACCAGACCATGACGATTTCGCATATCTACGAAGGTAAAGACTGATACTGCCAAATTGTGGCAGCATTGCTGTATGCCAAGCTGACCACTCCTGGAAAGTTTCCATCTTGTCTCGCGCCGAACGTCTGCTGGAACTGACGCAATGTCTGCGCCGCCATCGCTATCCGGTGAGCGGTGCGGCACTGGCTGACGAACTGGGCATCAGCCTGCGCACGCTGTATCGGGACATCGCTTCCTTGCAGGCGCAAGGCGCGCGCATCGACGGGGAGCCGGGTGTTGGTTATGTGCTCCGGCCCGGCTTCCTGCTACCACCGATGATGTTCTCCGAAGAAGAAATCGAAGCCTTGGTACTGGGTTCGCGCTGGGTGGCGCGACGCGGTGACGACAAGCTCGGCCAGGCAGCGCGCAATGCGCTGGCCAAGATATCGGCCGTGCTGCCACCGGAGCTGCGACATGAGCTCGACACCAGCACCCTGCTGGTGGGGCCGGGAGAGGCGATATCGGCCGGGGACCAGCAGTTGAGTAGGATCCGTCAGGCAATACGGGCCGAGCACAAGCTGCATATCCAGTATCTGGACCTGAAGGGCCAGACCAGTGAACGCACCATCTGGCCAATCGGCCTGGGCTTCTTCGACAAGGTCCGCATCGTGATCGCCTGGTGCGAGACGCGCGAGGCCTTGCGCCATTTCCGGACCGACCGCATTACGGCGTTGCAGGCGCTAGAAACCCGATATCCGCAACGTCGCCAAGCTTTGCTGAAGCGCTGGCGCGAGCACGAAGGCGTGCCGGAGCCGCGCTAGGGAGCCTCGCCCAGACGGTTCCTAACGACCTGGCGCTCTCCAATTCAGCAGGTCAACAGGTCGCCCACTACTGACAGAAACTGTCAGTAGTGGGTCGTACGATCCAGTCATCCCAACCACTGGACCGCACGAAGGAACACACCATGACCCAAGCCAACTACCTCCTGCTGTACGTCAACGACCCATCGACCAGCGCCGGTTTCTACGCCGATCTGCTGGGCCGCGCGCCCGTCGAGACCTCCCCCACCTTTGCACTGTTCGTCCAAGCCAACGGACTCAAGCTCGGCCTGTGGTCGCGCCATACGGTGGAGCCCGCTGCCACAACCTTGGGGGGTGGTGGCGAGATCGGCTTTCCGGTCACAGGCCGCGATGAGGTGGATCGACTCCATGCCGACTGGCAAGGACGCGGTCTGCGCATCCTGCAGGCGCCGTTAGAGATGGACTTCGGCTATACCTTTGTCGCGCTGGACCCCGATCAGCATCGCTTGCGTGTCTTTGCACCCAGCCTCTGAGGAGAACCGCCATGAACACCCGGAACTGGTTGGCCGTCGCCTCGGCGGATCATGTCCGCCGCGGACTCGCTGGCGGCTTCATGCAGGTCTGTCACGGCAAGGCCGCCCCCCTGCGACGCATCCAGCCCGGGGATCGGGTGGTGTACTACTCGCCCAGTACGGCCTTTGGTGGCAAGGACAAGCTGCAGTCGCTGACAGCCATTGGCATCGTCCAGCCGGGCACTCCCTACCCCTTCGACATGGGGAATGGCTTTTGCCCTAGCCGAAGGAACGTAGGCTGGCTATCCGGCCGCCAGATCGCCATTGCGCCACTACTTGACCGACTGAGCTTCAGTGCCGGCCAGCGTAACTGGGGTTACGCCCTGCGCTTTGGCTTGCTGGCCATCAACGAAGCGGATGTGACCTTGATCGCCCATAGCATGGGCGTAGCTCTTCCGGCCGCTGAAATACGGATGCCGATGCTACCGGGGCTCGAATGAGACCGGATCGCGGCGGCGTGGAAGGAGGAGCCAGCCCACCTTCCCACTGTGTACGCCAGCGAACAGACCATGACGTCTGGCTAGTCAGAAGATGTGGCATAGCAGCGGCCATCGTGATGCATAGCGGCGTGTCGGCAGCGCCTGTTGATATCTACCGGATCAGTGTCTTGTCAGGACTTGCTACCGAATAGGCATCGCTGGACCGATAAATCGGTCCATCGTTGTGGCCGCCTGTTCTTTTCCCTCACCACACGACCGTGAAGAGGGACGCGTGGCCTATTCAAGGCCTATCCGACGAGAAGGGCCTACTGAATTGTCCACCGCCACCCACTACCTCACTGACTTATTCGGCTGGCGTTGGCGGAGGATGAGCCAAAGCGATGAGCGCCCGACGGGTATTGAGGACTCGCCAATCCGATCAGAGCTCTTCAGCGCCGATCAGATGGCGCAGCACGGAAAAACGCTCGCTGTATCCCATGTACTGGCCACAGGGTGGGCACCGGATCAGCTATTGACCAGGCTCGCCGACAACGAGGCTAAGCTGATCAATGTCTGCAAGCTATTGGTGAGCGTGGTCACGGCGAAGCGCCAGATTACCCCTGCAGGTGGCTGGTTGCTGGACAACTTCTATCTGATCGAAGAACAGATCCGCACGGCGAAACGGCATCTTCCGAAAGGTTACAGCCGGGAGCTCCCACGCCTGGCCAACGGACCATCTGCGGGGCGTCCACGCGTCTACGACATTGCCCTGGAGATCATTTCGCATGGTGACGGCCGGGTCGATATGGAAACGCTTGGCCGCTTTATGGTCGCCTATCAAAGCGTGAACGAGCTCAAGCTCGGCGAGCTCTGGGCCATCCCCATCATGCTGCGTCTGGCCGTGATCGAGAACCTGCGTCGCGTCGGCATGCGCATAGCAGCAGGTCGGGCAGAGAGAAATCTTGCCGACAGCTGGGCCGATCAAATGACCGAAATCGCCGAGAAGGACCCTAAGAGTCTGATCCTCGTCATTGCGGACATGGCCCGTTCCGACCCGGTCATGGGTAGCGCCTTCGTCGCCGAACTCGCACGCCGCCTGCAGGGTCGTGGTCCGGCGCTGGCACTGCCATTGACGTGGATAGAACAGCGGCTTTCCGAATCGGGCCAGACCATCGAACACCTGGTGCAGTCAGAGAACCAGCAGCAGGCAGCAAATCAGGTATCCGTCAGCAATAGCATCGGTAGCCTTCGCGTCCTGGGCACGACCGATTGGCGAACCTTTGTCGAATCGATGAGTGTGGTGGAACAGGCGCTGCTTCTGGACCCAGCGGGCATTTATGGCGCGATGGATTTCATGACCCGTGACCGCTATCGGCATGCCATCGAAACAATCGCCAAGCAGGGCAAGCTTTCCGAGGGAGGTCTGGCGCGTCTGGCGATTGCTATGGCACGAAACGATGCCAACCAGGGTAGCGACACCACGCGGTACAGCCAGCACGTCGGCTACTACCTGGTGGATCAAGGCTTGCCGGCACTGGAGTCCAAGGCTCAGGCACCGCCGGGCATCGTCCGGTCTATCGGCAGGGTGGCTGGGAGGCATCCCCTCCTACCTTACCTGGGGAGCATCCTGCTGATCAGCTTGCTGCTCAGTGCGACGTTGGTCGTGCAATGGTATGCCACCGGCGCGCCTGCCTGGTTGCTCGGTCCGCTAGGCCTGATCACCCTGCTGGTAAGCAGCCAATTGGTCATCACCCTGGTGAACTGGCTGTCCAGCTTGCTGGTGGAACCAAAGCCCCTGCCCAGGATGGACTACGACCATGGAATCCCACCGCGAGCGCGCACGCTGGTCGTGGTTCCGACCCTGCTCACCAGCGCGGCCAATGTCGAGGAGTTGGTGGAAGCACTGGAAGTCCGATTCCTGGCCAATCGAGATACCCATTTGCATTTTGGCCTATTGACCGACTTTCTCGACGCCGCCCGAGAAACGCTGGCCGAAGACGCCCCCTTGCTCGAGCTCGCGCAAATGCGCATCGTGGCGTTGAACGAAAAATATGGCGGAGACCAGGTACCACCGCGTAGCGATATCTTCTTTCTGCTTCATCGGCCCCGCCTTTGGAACCCACAAGAACAAACATGGATGGGACGAGAACGCAAACGCGGCAAGCTGGAGGATCTGAATGCCCTCTTGCGCGATACACAGGGCAAGGCCAAAGCGCATTTCTCCCTGCTGGTTGGCGACATTACGATCCTGACCTCCGTCAAATATGTCATCACGCTGGATACCGATACGCAATTACCACGCGATGCGGCCCGGCAATTCATAGGTGCCATGGCGCACCCCTTGAATCATCCGCATTACGATCCGCAAAGGCGTTGCATCACCGCAGGCTACGGCATCCTGCAGCCCAGTGTGGCGATAAGCCTACCAGGGACCAACCGCTCCCGCTTTGCGCGCCTGTACGGTGGCGAGCCCGGTATTGACCCCTATACCCGTACGGTTTCCGACGTCTATCAGGACGTATTTGGCGAAGGCTCGTTTATTGGCAAGGGCATTTACGATGTCGACGCGCTGGAGCAAACCCTGTCGGGTAGTTTTCCCGACAACCGCCTGCTCAGCCATGACCTGCTGGAGGGCTGCTATGCACGCTCCGGTCTGCTAAGTGATGTGTCGCTCTACGAGGACTACCCTGCGAGCTATCACGCGGATGTGAGCCGCCGCCATCGCTGGATACGCGGTGATTGGCAATTGGCTGGCTGGCTCTGGCGCCAGGTCCCGACTGCGGGCACTGGCACAAACCGCAGGGGGAGCCCGCTTTCTGCGTTGTCACAATGGAAGCTGCTCGACAACCTGCGCCGCAGCCTGGTTCCCATTGCACTGCTACTGTTCCTCCTCGTGGGATGGACGCTACCGTCAGCAGGCCTTTGGACCATGGTTGCGGTCGGGATGCTGCTTGCGCCTACCCTCCTTTCTGGTCTGGTCGATCTGTTCCGCAGGCCGGATGAAGTTCTGCTCAGGCAACAGCTGTCGATCATCTATCAGGCGGCCGCTCGGCATGTGCTGCAAGTGTTGTTTGAACTCGCCTGTCTCCCTTACCAGGCCTACTACAGCCTGGATGCCATCCTTCGCACGCTCTGGCGCACTGCGTTCTCACATCGGCGCCTGCTGGAGTGGAATCCTTCAAGCGAAACAGACCGAGAGGCCGCCTCATCCAAACGCAATACCCTGACCGCGAGCTTCCGACTGATGGCGATCGGCCCCGCTATGGCGGTGGGTATCGCCGTCTACGTCCTCACCTTCAATCCGATGGCCCTGCCCTTTGCATTACCCCTATTGCTGCTCTGGCTGGCCTCGCCCGCCATGGCCTGGTGGATCAGCCATCCCTTGATTCGTCGCATTGCCAATCTGACCGCAGCGCAGCGCCAATTCCTGCGTGTACTGGCACGCCGCACCTGGGCGTTCTTCGACACCTTCGTCGGCCCAGCGGACCATTGGCTGCCACCAGATAACTACCAGGAATATCGTACCTCCGCGGTGGCCCATCGGACCTCGCCCACCAATATCGGACTGGCCTTACTGGCCAACCTGACCGCCTACGATTTTGGCTACCTGACCTGTCGCAAACTGCTTGAGCGGACCGACAACACACTTCGGACCATGAGCGGCATGGAGCAATACCGCAACCACTTCTATAACTGGTACGACACGCAAACCCTGCAACCCTTGCCACCGCTTTACATCTCCACAGTGGATAGCGGCAATCTTGCGGGCCACCTGCTGACATTGCGCTCAGGCTTGCTGGCCTTGACCAGCGAACCGATATTGTCGGCGCAGACATTTGATGGCCTCAGCGATACGTATTCGCTACTGGCCGAACCAGCAAAACGCTTTAGTGCGGAAGCGCTGGATGCATTCCGACAAGGGCTGGCGTCCGCAGCTGCCATGCCTTTTAACTCGCTAGCGGACCTCCACCTGGCCTTGATACAGCTTTGTCGCTGCGCCAACGATCTGTCGCTACAGATTGCTCAACACGCCGAGGGCAACGGTACATCAGCGGCGAGCCATGCCGCAAAGCAGCTGGAAGCCTCCGCATGGGCGCAAACACTGATTACGCAATGCCATGAGGAGCTCGACGACCTGACATTTCTTGCACCCTGGCTGCTGCTGCCGTCGGCGCCGGAGGAACTGCGTACTTTGATCGGCTGCGACAAGATGACCAACCTTCATCAACTGGCGCAGCTCGATGCCGAGCTGGATAGCCGCATGGTGCAGTGGCAAGCCCCGGTCGCCTCGCAAACCCTGCATGCCTGGTTGGCCGATTTCCAGCGCGCCGTTGTACAAGGCAGTCAACGAGCGCGTGAAAGGCTGGCGACGCTTACAGCGCTCGCTTCGACGGCAGCAAAACTGGCCCGCATGGACTACGAGTTCCTGTTCGACAAGCGCAATCAGCTGCTATCAATCGGTTACAACGTGGCCGAGCATCGGATGGATGCAAGCTATTACGATCTACTGGCTTCGGAAGCAAGACTGGGCAGTTTCGTCGCGATCGCACAAAGCCAGATACCACAGGAAAACTGGTTCGCGCTGGGGCGCCTGCTCGCTACCTCGGCCGGGGGGGAGCCGGTGCTGATGTCCTGGAGCGGCTCCATGTTCGAGTACCTGATGCCGCTCCTGGTGATGCCAACCTACGACCATACTTTGCTCGACCAGACCTACAAGGCTGCCGTAACACGGCAGATCGAATATGGTCGGCAATGCAATGTGCCGTGGGGTATTTCGGAATCCGGCTACAACACCGTCGACGGCTACTTCAACTACCAGTACCGCGCCTTTGGCGTCCCGGGCCTCGGCCTCAAACGTGGGCTGGCTGAAGATCTCGTTATCGCCCCCTATGCGTCAGCCCTGGCACTAATGGTGGCACCGGAAGCCGCGTGTCTGAACCTGCAGCGACTATCTGCCGAGGGCTATATTGGCAAGTTCGGCTGCTTTGAAGCCATCGACTACACACCCGCCCGACAACGGCGTGGCGAATCTCGCGCCCTGGTACGCTCCTACCTTGCACACCATCAGGGCATGGTTTTGCTATCGCTCGCGTATGAGTTGCTGAACAGGCCCATGCAACGGCGATTCGAGGCCGATCCGGAGCTGCAGGCCGTTATGCTGCTGCTTCAGGAAAAAGTACCGAGACCGACGGCGTTGTTATCACATCGGTCACACAGTTTTGATGGTCGCTTTACTGCCGTCGCGGCGGAAACGCCTATCCGCCTGTTTCACAATCCCGACACCTCGGCGCCTGAAGTCCAGTTGCTCTCCAACGGCCGTTATCACGTCATGGTCAGTAATTCGGGTGGCGGCTATAGCCGCTGGAAGGACCTCGCGGTAACACGTTGGCGTGAGGACGGTACCTGCGATAACTGGGGCACCTTTTGCTATATCCGCGATATCACCAGTGGTAGCTACTGGTCCACCTCTCACCAGCCCACGCTGGTCAGGCCGCAGCAGTTCGAGGCAATCTTCTCCGAGCGACGTGCGGAGTTCCGGCGTCGCGATTCGGTCGGCAGCAGCGATGCCCAGCTCGAAACCTATACCGAGATCGTGGTCTCCCCCGAGGATGATGTCGAACTGCGGAGGACCAAGATCACCAATCGAACGGACATGCGCAGGCAAATCGACATCACCAGCTATGCCGAAGTGGTGATTGCCCCCGCCGCCGCAGATGCCCTGCACCAGGCCTTCAGTAACCTGTTCGTGCAGACCGAGATCATTCCTGAGCGGCACGCCATCCTGTGTACACGTCGGTCGCGCTCCCTGAGCGAACAGGCCCCCTGGATGCTGCACCTGATGGCGGTACACGGTGTAGACACAGATGCCGTTTCCTACGAGACCGACAGATCACGCTTTATCGGCAGGAACCGGACAGGGGTTGCACCGGCCGCCATGCGGGACAAGACGTCGCTGTCAGGGAGCGCGGGTTCGGTGCTGGACCCGATCGTAGCCATACGTTGTATGGTCACACTTGACCCGGACCAATCCGTCACCCTGGATGTTGTATCCGGCATGGCCGAGACACGCGAACTGGCCATGGGTCTGATCGACAAGTACCAGGATCGGCACCTTGCGGACCGGGTGTTTGACCTCGCCTGGACGCATAGTCAGGTCGTGCTGCAGCAGATCAATGCCAGCGAGACCGACGCCCAGTTGCATGCCCGTCTCGCCAGCTCGGTGATCTATGCCAATGCTTCTTTACGGGCCGACCCGACGATATTGATCCAGAACCGACGCGGCCAATCCGGCTTGTGGGGCTACGCCATCTCGGGCGATCTGCCCATCGTACTGTTACAGATCACTGACGCCGCCAACATCGAACTCGTGCGGCAACTGGTCCAGGCACACGCCTATTGGCGTCTGAAGGGGCTGGCGGTTGATCTGGTGATCTGGAACGAAGACCACGCGGCCTACCGGCAACGCTTGCAGGAACAGATCATCGGCATGATTGCCTCAGGCATTGAGGCCAATGTCATCGATAGGCCGGGCGGGATATTCGTGCGGCCGGCCGAACAGATTTCTGGCGAGGACAGAATCCTGTTCCAGGCCGTAGCACGTATCGTGATATCTGATACACGCGGCACGTTGCTGGAGCAGCTGGACCATCGCAACCTGGCGGAACAGCGCCCGCCTTTGTTGCTTCCCAGTCGTAGCATCAAGGTAGAGAAGGCCAATGAGGAAGCGCCCCCCCATCGCGAGTTGATCCTGCGCAACGGCTTGGGTGGGTTCACAACCGATGGGCGCGAATACGTGATGACGCTGGCACCTGATCAGGTAACGCCCGCGCCATGGGTGAACGTGCTTGCCAACCCGCAATTTGGTACGGTCATTTCAGAAAGCGGCGCGGCCTATACCTGGGGAGAAAATGCCCACGAGTTCCGCCTGACACCGTGGCACAACGACCCTGTCAGCGATGGATGCGGTGAGGCGATCTACCTGCGGGACGAAGAAACCGGCCAGGTATGGAGCCCGACGCCTCTGCCGGCGCATGCCGGCACGTCCTATGTGGTTCGCCATGGTTTCGGCTACAGCGTCTTCGAGACGCAGGTGGGCGGTATACGAAGCGAGCTGTGGGTGTATGTCGCAATGGATGCAGCGGTCAAGTTCTCAGTATTGAAGCTGCGCAACGAATCAGGCCGGCCACGCAAGCTCTCCGCGACGACCTATGTTGAATGGCTGCTGGGGGATCTTCGCGCCAGGACGGCCATGCATCTGTGCACCGAAGTGGCCATTCAGAATGGCGCGCTCTATGCGCGCAATCCTTACAGTACAGAATTCGCGGATCGGATCGGCTTTCTTGACGTCGACGATCCCAGCCGAAGCGTCAGCGGCGATCGTGTGGAATTCCTGGGTCGCAACGGTACGATGCGTAATCCGGCGGGTCTACGCCGGACACGTCTGTCCGGCAAAGTCGGCGCAGGACTGGACCCATGCGGCGCCATGCAGGTGCAGATCGAACTGGCCGAGGGGCAAGCGCGCGAGATCGTTTTCCGGTTGGGCATGGCCAGCAATCTGGCCGATGCCGGAGCGCTGGTGCAACGCTTTCGTGGCGTATTTGCGGCACGGACTGCGCTGGAGAAAGTCTGGCAGCACTGGCGGGAGACGCTGGGTGCGGTGCAGGTGGAAACGCCCGAACCGGCTTTCGATGTACTGGTCAATGGCTGGCTGCCTTATCAGACACTGGCTTGTCGCCTATGGGCACGCAGTGGCTACTATCAGTCTGGCGGCGCTTTTGGCTTTCGGGATCAGCTGCAGGATGTCGCCGCGCTCGTCCATACGGCACCAGGCCTTGCACGCGATCATCTGCTGCGTTGTGCAGGCCGTCAGTTCCTGGAAGGCGATGTCCAGCACTGGTGGCACCCACCCGCAGGCCGAGGTGTACGTACACATTGCTCGGATGACTACCTCTGGCTACCCCTCGTCGTCTGCCGCTATGTGACGACTACGGGCGATACCGGTGTACTCGATGAGCCCGTGGGCTTTCTCGAAGGGCGTCCGGTCAATCCTGGTGATGACTCCTACTACGATCTGCCCGGCCATTCGACCGAGATAGCCAGCCTGTATGAACATTGCGTGCGGGCAATACGGCATGGTTTGAATATGGGCCAACATGGCCTGCCGCTGATGGGCTCCGGTGACTGGAACGATGGCATGAATCTGGTCGGCATTGACGGCCGCGGAGAAAGCATCTGGCTGGGATTCTTCCTCTACAACGTCCTGCGCCAATTTGGCGCCTTGGCCACACAACGGGGAGATCCTGACTTTGCCGCGCTATGCGAAACGGAAGCCATCCGGCTCGGCCAGAACATCGAACAGCACGGTTGGGATGGCGCCTGGTATCGCCGGGCCTACTTCGATGATGGACGGCCGCTTGGTTCAGTGGGCAATACCGAATGCCGGATTGATTCGATATCGCAAAGCTGGGCGGTAATGTCCGGCGCGGGTGATGCAGCGCGCGCGCGGGAGGGCATGGATGCGGTGTACCTGCATCTGGTTCGTCCGCAGGATGGCCTGGTACAGTTGCTCACACCGCCGTTCAACACCTCGGATCTTGATCCTGGTTATATTCGAGGTTACGTGCCGGGCGTGCGAGAAAACGGCGGTCAATATACCCACGGTGCGATCTGGGCAGCCATGGCCTATGCCGCGCTGGGTGATCAGGAGCGGGCCTGGGAGCTGCTCGCCATCATCAACCCGCTGAACCGCACGGCCACGGCCGAGAGTGCTGCTATCTACAAGGTGGAGCCCTACGTGATGGCTGCCGATGTCTATGCCTTGGCACCGCATGTGGGACGAGGGGGGTGGAGCTGGTACACGGGCTCCGCGGGCTGGATGTATCGCTTGATGGTGGAGTCGCTGCTAGGCCTGCGGCGAACTGGGGAGACACTGACCTTTGCGCCATGCCCCAATCGAAACTGGCCTTCATTCAAGCTGCATTATCGCTACCGCGATACGTTGTATCACATCACCGTGCTGCAAGACGTGACCGACACGACGCACCCAAATGGGATGCAACGACTGACCGTGGACGGTGCGACGCAGGACGATCAGGTAGTGGCATTGCGGGATGACAAGGTCGATCACTACGTCGTAGTGATCGCTTATCTAAACCTGGATTCAAGTTTAACCTGATGACGCATAGGGGGGTGGTTTCTGCCCCCTTAGCGCAAGCTGGCCAGATACTCGGCAAAGTCATCACGCAAGTCCGCGTGCTTGAGCCCAAGGGCGACCTGTGCCATCAGATAACCGAGTTTGGAGCCACAGTCATAGCGCTTGCCCCTGACGCGACATGCCAACAGTCTTTCTTCCTGCATCAACGCCGCAATACCATCGGTCAGTTGTATTTCACCGCCAGCGCCAGCGCGAACTTGTGCCAGATGATGAAAGATCCTGGGGGTAAGGATGTAACGGCCAACCACAGCCAAGGTGGACACGGCCTCCTGTGGGCTGGGCTTTTCGATGATACCGTTGACCCGTTCGACATTCGCCGCCAATGGGCTGCTACTGACGATGCCATAGCGGTCCGTCTGGTCACGTGGCACATCCTGCACCCCAAGGACGGAGGACTCATAGTCGTTGAACACATCCACCATCTGCTTGATGGCACCCGGGGAGCCGTCGATCAGGTCATCCGCCAGAATGACGGCAAAGGGGTCATCTTGCACCACAGGCTGGGCGCAAAGTACCGCATGACCCAAACCCAAAGCCTCAGACTGCCGGATGTAAATGCAATTCACCGACTTCGGTATGACATCCTGCACCGCTCGCAGCAACTCAAGCTTGCCACGGACAGTCAGCTCCGCTTCCACTTCATAAGCCGTATCGAAATGGTCTTCGATCGCGCGCTTGTTGCGGCCTGTAATAAAGACCATATCGGTAATGCCGGCAGCAACGGCCTCCTCGACCGCGTACTGGATCAGCGGCTTGTCCACCACCGGCATCATTTCCTTCGGACTGGCCTTGGTAGCAGGCAGAAAACGACTGCCGAACCCGGCAACCGGGAACACCGCTTTTGAGATTTTCATTTTTTCCCGCTCCAGGCCGCGACCGGCACTTTGTATGCATTTACCTACTTCGTTTCATCCTGTTTCTACTCCGCTTTACCTTTCCGACGATCGATTCGGTTGACCCTTGCGGCGGTTCACAACATGCAGGTCTACCCACGGATACCTGACCCAAGGTACACCGCTTTGAAGTACCGGATACATCTATCAGACGCAGGGTCTCCAAGCCCGTACATCGACGCGGCAGAAAGCACAACGCCGCGATCCCAACCATGGGTCGCGGCGTTGTTTTCGCTTGCCAGCGCTACTTCAGACACCAGACGTGATACACGCCATCCTTGACCACCGAACCCTCAACTTCCTTCTCGAAGCCGGGGAACAATCTGCCCCACTCCTGCATGGCCCGCATATAGCTCAACCAGGGTTCGGCCTGGCTGCCAAAGCTCTCGCCCGGCATGACGATAGGAATGCCCGGCGGGTAGGGAATGACCCCCACTGCCGAAATGCGATTGGCCAACTGGTCCAGCGGCAGCAGTTCAACATCGCCCGCCATCAGTTTCTGGAAAGCCAGCCGCGGCAGCACTCGGGGCTCGGGCAGGCTGCTGAAGGCATGTGCCTGCCATTTATCCATATGGTTCTGCTTCATCGCCGCGAACATACGCTCGGAAAGGTCACGCAGGCCCAGCTTGCCGTACTGGGTTGGCGCCGTCGCGACCAGGTCAGGCAAGGCCTGGTTCAGCGGCACGTTGCGATCGTACTGGCGCTTGAACTCCAGCAGCACGTTGATCAGCGTCGCCCACTTGCCCTTGGTGATGCCCATGGAGAACAGGCACAGCACCATGAAATCCGTCGTGCGCGAGGGGATGATGCCGTGGCGATAAAGGAAGGCGGACAGCACCGCCGCCGGGACACCCTGTGCCTCCAGCTCGCCATCCATGCCCATGCCGGGACATACGATGCCCGCCTTGATCGGGTCCAGCAGGCACCAGCCGGGTTCGATGTCGCCAAAGCCATGCCAGGCTTCGCCGGGCTTGAGCACCCAGCAATCCGGGTCGCGCGCCAGCAGCTCGCGTGGGGCATCGGCAAACGGTACGCGGTTGCCGGTGGCCGGGTCGGTCACCTCGGGCGTATTCCAGGGCGAGAAGAACCATTCTCCACGCGCAGCCAGGTCACGATGCGCCCGCGCCAGGGCCTGGCGGAAGTCCACGGCTTCGTCGATGACTTCCTGGGTCAGGGTCTCGCCGCGCGGACCATCCATCATGGCAGCGCCGACCTCGTTCGAGGCAATGATGGCGTACAGCGGCGAAGTCGAGGCCTGCAGCATGTAGGACTCATTGAACCGGCTATGCTCGATCGGATGCTTGCCGTTGCGGATATGGATATACGAAGCCTGCGACAAGGCGGCGAGCAGCTTGTGGGTGGACTGGGTCGAGAACACCGTCGGCCCATCGGCCGGGTGGCTGGCCGGATCACCACGCATTGCATAGCGCTTCCGGTACATCGGATTGAAGCGCGCGTAGCCGTACCAGGCCTCGTCGAAGTGGATCATGTCCACGCTCTGCGCGAGGAGATCCTGGGCATGCTCGGCATCGATGCACATGCCGTCATAGGTACAGTTGGTGACCACCGCATAGACCGGTTTGTCATGCTTGGCCAGGGACTTCAAGGGATGGCTGCTGATCTTGTCGCGAATGGCAGCGGGGCTGAACTGGGCAGGCGGAATAGGGCCGATGATGCCGTAGCGGTTGCGGGTGGGGGTGAAAAACACCGGGACACCACCGGTCATGACCAGGCCTTGCTCGATGGATTTGTGGCAGTTGCGATCACATAACGCAAACTCCCCCTCCCCCACCGTAGCCGCCATGATGGTGCGGTTGGACCCGGAGGTGCCATTGAGCACCGAATAGCTCTGGTGCGCACCGAACACCTGAGCGGCGTAGCGCTCTGCCTCGCCGATCGGGCCACTATGATCGAGCAGCGAGCCGAGCGAGGCACGCTCGATGCCGGAATCCACCCGGAACAGGTTTTCGCCGAAGAAATCGAAGAACTCGCGGCCGACTGCCGTCTTGGTAAAGGCGACCCCGCCCTGGTGGCCAGGGGCCGCCCAGGAGTATTCGCGGGTATTACGGGCGTAGTCGATCATCGCCTTGGTGAACGGGGGCATCAGCTCGTCGAGGTAGCGACGGATCGCCACCTCGGCCCGACCGCCGACAAACGAGGCCGTGTCCTCCTGCATCCAGACAAACTCATTGGCCAGCTCCATGGCCTCCACCGTCAGCGAATGCTGCGCGGCATGCTCGGCCATCAAAAATACCGGCAGGCGCGCATTGCGGCGGCGGATCTCGCGCAGCAGCCCCATGGCCTGTTCGTGCGAGGCGCGATTGTTGTCGCCCAGTGTCCAGTCGAGAAACACGCAGTGAATAGCTGCGTCGGACACCACCGCGGCATAGCCGTCCTCGAAGGTGGCAGCCTGGATCACGTCATAGCCGCGCTCGTTCAGTTCGATCAACAGATCACGGATCGCCCGGCAATCAGTGGTGGTGCCAGTGGCGACGTCGTCGTCAACGATCAGCACCTTGCGCTTCATGGACTTGTTGTTGCGTTCCAGCATGGGTGCATCCTCTTACTTGGTATCGGCAACCGGTAGCGGGAAAGCCGCCTGATGGGTCCGGTTGTAGTTGATCGCATACATCACCGCCGTCGCCAGCACCACGGCGAAAGACCACGTGACCTGGGTCGGATCGGAGCCGACGATGGCCCACAGCGAATAAGCAAAGGCGACCACGGTGATGAAATGGTAGAAGCGCCGCTGCTCACCAAGATGACCATGGCCCATGAGCATCAGTGCCGCACAGGTGTAGATATAAGGCACCAAGGTGAAGATGACGGTGACCGAGGACACAATGCCGAACTGCTTGCTGGCATTGGGGGAGATGGTAGTGAGTTGGAAGGCTGTCATCAGCAGCCCGACGATGATCAGCCCTGCAACCGGCGTACCCCGCTTGTCGGCCTTGCCGAATATGGGTGGAAACAGCCCGTCATCGGCCGCCGCCTTGGCGGTCTGCCCAGCAACCAGGGTCCAGCCACCGAGCGAACCCAGGCAGCCCGCTGCAGCGCAGAACACCACTATTGCACCACCGATATCCCCGAGTGCGAGGCGCGCGGCATCGCCGAACGGCGAGGCCGATACCTTGAGGGCAGCATTGGGGATCATCCCCATGATGGCCGTGGTGGACAGCACATAGGACACCGCCGCGATCAGCACGCCGCCGATGGTAGCGATAGGCACGTTGCGCTTGGGGTTCTCGACCACCGCCGCCGCGACTGAGGCGGTCTCCACGCCGATAAAGGACCACAGCGTCACGTTGAGCGTGCTCTGTACGGCGCCGAAATCACTCAGGCCGCTGACGTTCCAGGCGGCCATATAGGTGGACTCCTTGAACCAGAACCAGCCAAATATCGCCACGCCGAGAATGGGTATCAGCGCCAGCACCGTGGTCACCGATTGCACCTTGGTGATCATGCGTGGCCCCAGGATATTGAGGAAGACAAACAACCACAGCACCGCAATACAGGTTGCCGTCAGCACCAGCGGTTGGTGCAGGATGGGGAAGAAGTAGGCAAGGTAGCCCACCCCTACAACGACCATGGCGATATTGCCTATCCAGGCAGAGAGCCAGTAGATGAGATTGGTCTGGTAACCGGCAAAAGGACCGAAAGCACGCCGGGCATAGGCGTAGGAACCGCCGGGACTCGGGTCGATCGCGGAAATCTTCGCGTAGACCAGGGAGAGTGCCACCGCACCGGCGATCGTCACCAGCCAGCCGTAGATGGCAATACCACCCGTGGCGGCGAGATTGGCCGGCAGCATGAATACGCCCGACCCCATGATATTGCCCGCCACCATCAGCATGACGGGGATCAGTCCGACCTTGTGCCCGTTTGCACTCTCGCTCATAACCTGCCCTCCGCTCGTCGATTGCATTACCAAGGGCGGGATTGTTCTGTACAGCCGGCCCGCCACGCCTTGCTCATTATTGGCGAACCTTGCCAGCATGCCTATCCTTCAGGCCTGGGATATCCAGTTATATTGATCTTCGGCAAATCCATCAGCCTTGACGCTTGCCCTATACAATTCCCTTTAAAGTGATGGTAACTGCCAGGCGGAGGCCGGTTGAGGTCGGCTGTAGAGATAACCCTGCATGATCTCGCAACCCAATTCGCGAAGGCAATCTGACTGGGCCTGGGTCTCTACCCCCTCGGCCACCAGCTCCATACCGAGCGCCTGCCCAAGGGCAATGATGGTTTTGATGATGGTCAAGTCACTCGTATCCTCCAGCATGTCTCGTACAAACGACTGGTCGATCTTGAGCGTATCGAGCGGGAATCGCTTGAGATAGGCAAGACTGGAATACCCGGTGCCAAAGTCGTCGATGGAGATGGACACACCTAATGCCTTGAGCGCCGTCAGTGTCTCACGAGCCAGATCCGCATCCAGCATCAGCGTGCCTTCGGTAATCTCCAGTTCGAGTAAATGGGCCGGCAGGCCGCTGTCGGTCAGTGTCGCAGACACCAGATCAGGGAAATTGCCGGCGGCAAATTGCGCTGCAGCGATATTGACCGAGGTCTTGAGCGAATGTCCTGACAGATGCCAGGCTGCAGCCTGATGGCAAGCTGCCTGCAAAACCATCTTGCCTAGCGGCACGATCAAGCCGGTCTCTTCCGCCAGCGGGATGAACTGCGCGGGCGACACCAGCTTGCCCTCGTCGTTGTACATCCGAACCAAAGCTTCCATGCCAACCAGTTTGCCGTCGCTCGCCTGCACCTTACCCTGATAGAAGACGTCAAACCGACGCTCTTCCAGCGCCTTGCGCAGATGCTGATCCAGCAGGTGCCGGCTCTGCACCATGTCTTCGAGCTCGGCCGAAAAGAAGCGATAGCGGTTACGTCCCTCCTGCTTGGCGCGATACATGGCGACATCGGCATGTCGCATCAAGGTTTCCTGGTCGCGGCTGTCATCGGGATAAACACTGATGCCCAGGCTCAAACCAAGATTGAACCGGCTGCCATCGACATCAAACGGCTCCTCCATCGCGCTCAGCAACTTGCCCGCAGTAGTACCCGCATCGTCGATGGCAATCAGCTCAGGCATCAGTACCGCAAACTCGTCCCCCCCCAATCGGCTCAGCGTATCGTTGGCACGCAGCACCGCTTTGAAACGTTGTGCCACCTGCTGCAATAGCTCATCACCCGCAGCGTGGCCGATGGTCTCGTTGATGAACTTGAAGTGATCAAGGTCCAGCAACAACATGGCCACATGGGTATGGCCCCAGTCGGCTACCTGGAAGGACTGGGCGATACGGTCCTGCAACAGCACCCGGTTGGGTAGATCGGTTAGTGGATCATGATGGGCAAGATGACTCATCTTGACCGCCAGCGCTCTTGAAACACTGGCGTCACGAAAGACCGTGATCGCGCCACTGATCTCACCCTGATGATTCCGTATGGGCGCTGCGGAATTTTCAACCGCATGCTCTCTACCGGACTGAGCCAGTAGGTTGCTGTCCAGTGCAAGACCAACGATGCGCTGCTCCTTGAGCGCCAACATGACCGGATTGCGCAGTACCGAATGGCTCGTTGCATCTCGTAAGCGCATGATCTGTTCAATCGGCTGGCCGACCGCTTCACGGGCACGCCAGCCCGTCATCTGCTCTGCAATCGGGTTCATAAAGGTCACGATGCCCTCGGTATCCGTCGCAATGACCGCGTCGCCGATCGAATTGAGCGTGACCCGCATACGCTCCTTTTCGTCGCTCAACGCCATCTCAGCCAGCTTGCGGTCACTGATGTCGGTCATCAGCGTCAAGAAGCCACGGCCCGTACCTTCAATGGCATGTGGCACCAGCGACACCTGGGCGTAGCTTGGCTGTCCGTTACGCGGCGGTAATTCAAGCTCGAGTGTGCTTTCTTCACCAGCGACAGCTTGTTCGACATGGCTGCGTAGTTGCTGAAAAGCCAGCCCGCCAACAATCGCAGCCAAGGGCAGACCCACCATGTGGGAGGCAGGGATGCCAAACCAATAGCCTTCCTCGTCATTGCAGAAACGGTTTTCCATGTCCCCCCCCCAGAATGCGACGAACGCAGGAAGGTAATGGACCAGTTCGCGAAGATCATGCTGGGCCTTGGCCAGCGCATCCCGCTGGGATTTGAGCGTAAGTTGATTCTGAACCCGCAGGCGGCAGATTGATCGATTGATCGGCTTGGAGAGAAAGTCGCTTCCACCTAGTGCCAATGACTGTGACTCATAGGCCTCGTCTTCATGCGCTGTGACAAAGATGACGGAGCAATCCTGCGTACTAGGCAGCGCCCTGAGCGAACGGAAGACCTCGTAACCGTCCATGCCGGGCATTTCGATATCGAGCAACACCAGGTCGGGGTGTTCCTTGCGGGCGACCTGCAAGGCATCAGCGCCGCTGGTGGCGAACAGGAGTACGCCCATGCCTTCCAGCGCGCTACCCATGAGCTTGATGTTGGCGACCACGTCGTCAACGATCAATATCACCGGCCGCCTAGATTCCGGGAGATTGATAAACAAGGCGCTTCCTCGCTCCAAAGTAACCCCGACCCGAGAGCCGGCAGGCACTACGTGCTTTTCATTTGTTCTAACTGCTTGATAGCACTGGAATGCGCTTTTCACCATGAAAAACATGATGATCGTCGTGCAACACCCCTATCGCCTACTACTTATCGTTATAAGAAATATCGGCGAATCGGCTTTGATGCAAGGCTGTCTTGGTCTACCTTGGAGTGAGGGTAGAACCAGCCTGAGGGCTACCTCTCGTAGTCATGCCAGCGTCGGCTGAATTGCCACTCCTGATAAGACTGCGCGCCAAAATCAATATCCAGGCAGACCACCCGATACGGGTTGATGAGGTAGGGGAAGCCTGATGCAATCGGAGGAACAAGCGCGGTCCTGGCTTTCCAGCAGGGCTGGACAGCGTTATCTGCTTTGCGGTGGCATTTATGCCCTGCTGGCGCTGCTATGTGTTTATCTGGCCCGCCAGCATGACAACATCGCCACACTCTGGTTTGCCAATGCCTGGTTGACGGTATGTCTGCTACTTAACCCTCTTCGTCGTTGGCCAGGTATGCTGGCCGCAGCTGCAGCCGGCAATCTCACAGCCAACCTGGTAATGGGCGACGCACTGTCGCAGTCTGCATCCTTCCTCCCTGCAAACCTGCTCGAATCCTTGTTTGCAGCCACACTGCTGAACCGTGTCGGGCAATGGCAGCAGTTCGCTCATTCACCCAGGGAGATGCTGAGGCTATTGCTGCTTGGGGGTGTCCTTCCTGCCGCGCTGGGTGCCTGCCTTGGGGCAAGCACCATCGCGCTACATGGATTTGCCGACTTCGACATGGTTTGGCCGCGATGGTTTGCCGGCTCGGCCATAGGTACCTGCAGCATCCTGCCGCTGGCTCTCCTGGTGTCCCAGGATCGGAATTCAATCCGTACCCTATTTGGCACGGCATCACTCGGCCTGGTGTTACTCACCGTTTTGCTCGATGTCATTGCCCTGCGCTGGCTACCCTACCCGTTCATCTACGTGACAATTTCGATCACCCTCGCAGCTGCCCTCTACGGAACGGCCGGAGCCGCATTACCCGTGCTCGCCAGCGCACTGACCTGCGGCACCATGATCGCGTTTGGCTACTTTGTACCACCGAACCAAGGCACTGCCTGGTCCATTCTGCTGATCTATATCCCCCTGCTACTCACGGTGATTCCACCCTTGATACTAGGGGCCATTACCCAGCAAAGCCGGGATCATGAACAGGCGATGAAATTGAGTGAGAACCAGTTTCGCAGCGCCTTCCAGACCGCAGCGAACGGAATCGGCCTCGTGTCCCTTAGTGGCAAGTGGCTTATGGTCAATCGCGCACTGTGCGGAATCATCGGTTACGACGAAGAAGAATTGCTCAATACCCATTTTCAGGCACTCACACATCCCGATGATCTGGCGACCGAGATGGCCTGCGTACAGCAGCTACTGGATGGCAAGCTCAATACCTACCAGATCGAGAAACGCTATATCCATAAAAATGGCCACGTGGTCTGGGTCTTGCTCAGCCGATCCATCGTTCGCAACGATGCCGGGCAACCGGTACATTTTGTCTCTCAGACACAAGACATCAGCGAGGCAAAGCGCACGGCCAATGCCATGTCGGAACTCAACGACCGACTGGCACGGGAGGTGGCCCTCTCAGAGCAAAGAAGAAACGAGATTGATGCCATGTTTACCTTGGCACCAGGTGCACTGCTGGTCGTGGACCAGGATGGCCGTATCGTCAGGGCCAATGAATCGGCCCACGAAATGTTCCAGTATGACAAAGGCACGCTGCACGGCGAACTGATCGAGGCGCTGATACCTGAAGGTGAACGCCGCAACCACATTGCCAAGCGCACCGACTTCATTTCCGACGACTCAGCGCGGCCAAGATTCATGAGCCCCAATCGGGATTTTGCCGCGAGACGGTATGATGGTAGTCAATTCCCAGCGGAGGTAGCCATTGGCCCCATCCTGGTGGAGGGAAAGCGCGGCGCAATTGCCTTTGTACTGGACGTGTCGGAACGGCGTCGCCATCAAACCGCTTTGGAGGAGGCAAAGTCTGTCGCAGAGGCGGCGAGCCGATCCAAGAGCGAGTTCGTGGCCAATATGAGCCATGAGATACGCACGCCGATGAATGCCATTCTCGGCATGGTGCAGTTGCTGCAACAGACGGAAATGACCTATCGGCAAGCCGACTATGTCGACAAGACTGATTCAGCGGCGCGAGCACTCTTGGGCATCCTTGACGACATCCTCGATTTCTCCAAGATAGAGGCCGGCAAGCTTGTGCTCGATTCGCACGGGTTTGACGTCGATAAGATGATGCGTAGCATAGGCATCATCCTGTCAGCCAATGTCGGCAAAAAAGACATCGAGATTCTGTTTGATATTGACGCCAGGATTCCTCGCATGCTGCGCGGTGACGCGTTGAGGTTGCAACAAATACTAATCAATCTGGGCGGCAATGCCATCAAGTTCACCGAACGTGGTGAAATCGTCCTCGCGATACGCCTGCTCAGCCAAGATAACGATGTATTGACCCTACATTTCAGCGTCCGTGATACCGGCATTGGTATCGCCCCCGAACATAGTTCCCATATTTTTGAGGGCTTTTCTCAAGCAGAGGCTTCTACCACACGACGCTTTGGCGGTACCGGGCTTGGACTGGCCATCAGCCAACGCCTCGTCAGTATGATGGGCGGCCAACTGTCACTAGATAGCACGCTGGGCGTTGGCAGCACGTTCTACTTCACCCTACCCTTGCAACTGAGCGATGAGCCCCCACCAACCGACGACAGAGACAGTGCTTCGCTACGCGATATCCGTGTCCTGATCGTCGACGACAATGCCAGTGCACGGGATGTCATTGCCAGCATCGTACTGAGCCTGGGCTGGCAGCCAACACTGGTCAACAGCGGCGCAGAAGCACTGCGATTGCTTCAGGATCATCCCAGCGTAGAGCCTTTTGAGATCATCTTCATCGACTGGCGGATGCCCGATATGGATGGCTGGGAGACGAGCTTGCGTATCCGTCAGATGGCACGCAACGGCGTCCCGCCCTTGATCGTCATGGTGACCGTGCAGGGTAAGGAAATGTTGGCGCAGAGAATGGCCGAGGAGCAGGCGCTGCTTGACGGATTCCTGGTTAAGCCCATCACGGCTTCCATGCTATTTGACGCCGTCATCGACGCCAAGGCCAGCCATGGCAAACTGCCTCCCCCACCACGCAAAAAAGCCATCAGCCAGCAACGCTTGCTGGGTATGCACTTGCTGGTTGTCGAGGACAATCTCACCAACCAGCAAGTAGCCAGGGAACTGCTAAGTAACGAAGGCGCGCAGGTTGCCGTTGCCAGCGGCGGGCAAGCAGGCATCGATGCGATACGAAACGCCGTTTTCCCGTTTGACGGCGTACTGATGGATATCCAGATGCCGGATATGGATGGCTATGCTGCGACCCGCTTCATTCGGGAAGAACTAGGATTGCAGAAGCTACCCATTATCGCCATGACGGCCAATGCCATGGCGTCTGATCGGGAAGCCTGCCTGGCCGCCGGCATGAACGAACACGTCGGCAAACCTTTTGACATTAACCAGTTGGTCGAAGTCATCCTTCGCCACGCCCAACTGCCTGAGCAAGCCCCGGTAAGGCCCGAAACATCGATGGAAAGCTATGCAGAATCGGTGCTGCTGCAAGCAAGCCAGGGAGGATTGAATGTCAAGGTGGCCTTGGATCGGTTTGGCGGCCATCTACATATCTACCGCAATGCCCTGCGCAACTATCTGGCAGAAGCTGACATGCTGACCATGCAGTTAGACCAGCATGTGACCATCAACCAGATAGACGACGTATGTCGCACCTTACATAGCCTGAAGGGCCTGACGGCGACGATAGGCGCAGAACATCTCTCCAGCCAGATCAAACAGCTTGAACAACATATCCGGCTCGCTCAATCCTGTGATTCGCATCGCGATGCAATTGTCCAGACCCAAAAAGCACTATTTCAATTGCAGCAAACGGTTGAGATGCTGAACGTCGCCTCGTCATCGACTTCTTCATACCTTGAACCAGACAGTGGCTTACTCCAGTTCGACGATTTGCGTGAGCACCTGACGCAACTGTCCATGCAACTCGAAACCACCAACCTTAGCGCGATCAATCATTTCGCCGATATCCAGCCGAGTCTTAACGCCCAGTGGCCGTTGGAATGCGAACAATTGGCGCATAGCATCAACCGGCTCGACTTCAAGTCGGCGCTGAGTGTATGTGAAGGATTAAGGGAACGGCTCGCCGTTCAATCTTCTTGAACATCGCATCAAGCCCCATCCATACGCTGGTCGAGAAGAAAACTTCCGTCCACCTGACAGTCTAAAGTTGAAATACGGATGCAAAGTGCGGAGAACCCTGCATCCCGGTGGGTTAGGCACCCACCATCCTCACAGGAGGACACATCGTGAAAACCGCCCGGCAGTTCCTGAAGGAAAAATCCGATCCGGCACTCTATGCCGTCACGCCCAGCACCACGGTGTACCAGGCGCTGCAACTGATGGCCGATGCTGATATCGGGGCGGTACTGGTCATGGAGGGAGAAGCGCTGGTTGGTATCTTCTCGGAGCGGGACTATGCCCGCAAGATCGTTCTGGAGGGCAAGTCCTCGGCCGGAACGCCGGTGGAAGGTGTCATGACTCGCAAGGTGGCCTATGCGGCGCCCAGCCATACGCTGGAACAATGCATGGCGCTGATGGCTGGCAACCGGGTACGGCATCTGCCGGTCATGGAGAGCCATACGGTGATGGGGGTGTTGTCGATTTCGGAGTTGGTCAGGGAGCAGATTGCGGACCAGCGGTTCGTCATCGAGCAACTGGAACATTACATCCACGATATTCGTTAGCTATCGTTGCGGCATTCGCCACCCATCCGCATTTCCGCGCGCCCGGTGGCCGGAGAGCAAAATCCAATGCTCCCCGGACAAGCGCTGAGCTCACGGCGATCTCCAGCGCCTTATCTGGCGAGGGAGTTCCATAACTAGCCGCATGACGGCTACCTGGCTTCTGAACTCAATCAGAGGCCCAGTTCACTGAGGCTAGGGTGATCGTCTGGCCTGCGGCCCAGCGGCCAGAAGAACTTGCGGTCGCTTTCCTTGATCGGCAGGTCGTTGATGCTGGCGTGGCGGGCGCGCATTAGGCCGTACTCGTCGAATTCCCAGTTCTCGTTGCCATAAGAGCGGTACCAGTTGCCCGCATCGTCGTGCCACTCGTAGGCAAAACGGACGGCGATACGGTTACCGTCGTGGGCCCACAGTTCCTTGATCAGGCGATAGTCCAGCTCCCGAGCCCATTTGCGCTGGAGCAGCGCGACAATCCCGGCGCGGCCGGTGAGGAATTCGGCACGGTTACGCCAGCGGCTGTCTTCGGTGTAGGCCAGGGAAACCCGTTCCGGATCACGGCTGTTCCAGGCGTCCTCAGCGAGGCGGGCTTTCTGGGCGGCGGTCTCATGCGTGAATGGTGGTAGGGGTGGGCGGGCGGCTTGGCTCATGATGGGTGCTCCTGGCGGTGGATTGGCATCCGTGCGATGCGATGTGTCCGCATTGTGAGCAGAACACTTCGGCCCTAGAATCACCGTCGGCTGCAATTCATCATTCCGATCAAAGGAACAATATGGACCGGATGCACCTGATGCAGGTGTTGGTCGCCGTCGTGGATAGCGGCGGCTTTGCTGCAGCAGCCCGCAAGCTCGGCTCCTCACCACCTGCGGTGACCCGCGCCGTGGCAGAACTGGAGGCCCGGCTGGGCGCCCGCTTGCTGACGCGTACGACCAGGACAGTCCGGGTGACCGAGATCGGCGCGCGGTATGTGGAAGACTGCCGCCGCATCCTGGCGGCCGCCGACGAAGCCGACGAGGCCGCCACCGGCCAGCACGGCACGCCGCGAGGCCGGCTGATGTTGACGGCACCGGTCCTGTTCGGGCGCCTGCATGTCACCCATATCGTGACGGACTACCTGCGGCTCTATCCTGGCATGAACGTCAATTGCTGGTTCCTGGATCGGATCGTGCAGATGGTGGAGGAAGGGATTGATGTCGCCGTCCGTATCGGCACCCTGCCCGACTCCTCCCTGCAGGCCATCCCGGTCGGCAACGTGCGACGACTGATCTGTGCCTCGCCCGCCTATCTGGCCGAGCACGGCACACCGCAGACGCCGGAGGAACTCAAGCGCCATACGCTGATCTTTGCCGGCGGTGTCTCTCCCACGCCGGAGTGGCCTTTCCTGATCGGAGGCAGTGTTCGCAATTTCAAGTTCGACCCACGACTGACAACGACCACCAACGATGCCGCGCTGGCTGCCGCGCTCACCGGCTTCGGCCTGACCAGCCTGCTTTCCTATCAGGTGGCCGAGCAGCTGCAGAATGGCAGCCTGGTGCGGGTACTGGCGGATTTCGAATCCACGCTGATTCCCGTACACGTGGTACACCGTGAAGGACGGCATGCGGTACAGAAGGTCAGAAGCTTCATCGACCTGGCGGTCGAACGCCTGCGCGCCAATCCGGCGCTACGATGATGGATGCCTGACTACCTCCATTTGTTCGGCATGTCGTTCGCCGTGGCAGCCACCTTCGCCCCGACAGGTAAACGGCAATTGAGGTAGCCCGCAAGAATCGCTAAGCTCGTCCCCTGATGGAACGGTCGGCATGGGTGCCGACCGTCTTTGTTTTGCCCTTTCTCTCGTCCTATTCGCAGGTTCCACTTCGCAATGTCCTGGTTACAGTCCCGCCTTACCCTCAAAAATGGCCCCAGCCATATCATGGTCGACAGCCGCTTTGCCGATACCGCCCCGCTGGAAGAACTGGCCTGCCTCAACTGGTTTGGGGTCTGGTTCAAACAGACGCCGACCGAAGACACCCTGCTGCATCCCGATGAAGTCGCCGACTTCGCCGAGCTCGAGCGGGCCTTGATCGAGACAGCAGAGCGGCATGCCAATGGTTGGGCCGTGTACGGGGTGCGCGTGCTGTCCTACGGTATTGCCGAGTTCTATTTCTATTCGCGTGACGAAACCACCCTGGCGGACGTGGTGGCCGAGCTGCGCACCGCGCACCCCGGATATCGGGTCGAACACCAGGCCAAGACTGACCCAACCTGGGCGGCCTACCGCAAGTTCTTGCTGGCGCTAAAATAAGCCCATGAAGACCGCCACCAACACCACCCGCGAGCAGATAGTCGGCGTCGCGCGGGAGCTGATACAGACCCGTTCCTACCTGGGCTTCAGCTTTCAGGATGTGGCGGATCGGGTCGGTATCCGCAAGGCCAGCCTGTACCATCACTTTCCCACCAAGGAGAGTCTGGGCATCGAGGTCCTGCAGCAATCGACAGCACAGTTCCTTGCGTGGTTCGATACCACGCCGGTGTTACCTCGGGACAAACTGCAAGCCTATTTCCTGGTCTACCGCAACGCCCTCCACGCGGGTTCGCGCGTGTGCCCGGCCGGAGCGCTGGCAGCGGGCTGGGATTGCATCAACGATGACCTCCGACAGGCAGCTTGCAGCTTGCGGCAGGTACAAGTCGACTGGCTCCAGGCGGTGCTGACCGGCCTGGACCCCAAGCACGGCAACACGACGGCCGTGCTTGCTGCCTATATCTTCACGGTCTGCCAGGGTGCCTTGCTGACCGCCCGCATGAGTGGTGAGATTGCGGACTTCGACGCGGCGATGGCGCAACTGCAAGCTCAACTCCCCCGCTGAGCCAGCCGTACGGCCGCTATCTGGCAGGCAGATCATCGACTTATTTCTGTAGATCCGATTGCACGCTCTAGAATAGCATTCTTATGCTTCCTTCATTCTGGATTGCCCGCGCACGTCGGCGTCTCAATCGCCGCCCGATAGCAGCCTTGCTGCTGGGTACACTACTGCTGCCAGTAACAGTCTCAGGACAGACCGCGTCTTGCTCGCGACCCATTCAAGTCGCGGCGAGCCCCATCGGCTTTAGCATGCTGATCGACAGCAGTCACCGCGTGAGCGGCGTCATTGCCGACTTCCTCGACCGTGTCAGCGCCGAAAGCGGTTGCCGTTTCGACTACCTGATCATGCCTCGGGTGCGCTCCTTCCCGGAAATGCGGCAAGGCAAGGTCGATGTCGTCGCCTCCGCCATCCGCACCAGCGAACGGGACCAGCTCGGACAATTCCTGCCAACACTGCGCGCCCCCATCGTGCTGATTACGCTATCGAACCGCGTGCCAGCCAGCATGGCACTGCCGCTGCTGGCACAGGGTAAGCTGATGATCAACGTCGTACGTGGCCATGACTACGGCCCGGCCTACCAGCAACTACTCCAGACCCTACGCAGCCAAGGCCGGCTGGAGGAAGTGGACAGCCCAGAAACCGTGGCCAAGAAACTGGCAGTAGGTCGGGCAGATGGCACCATCACACTCGGCGTAGTGATGGCGGATGTGGCACCTCAGCAGGGTTTGGGTGACAAGCTACAACTTCAGCCCATCGAAACCATACCCGCCGTGGTATCCGGCTTCTATCTCTCGAACAGCCGACTTTCCGATACGGATCGCTGGTGGTTGGCCAGCGCGCTCAAGGCGGGTATACGCGACGGTGAGTTCTGGCGTCTCTACCGCAAACGCTACCCGACCTGGGCGCTGCAGGGTGTCGTCGCCCAAGGGTTGGGAAATTGACCAAAGCGGCACATCACGGTGGATAGACTATCTGATCTGCTGGCACGGTTCAGCGTGCATGCCGGGGTATTTCACAGCGGCAGTTTCTGCGGCATCACCGCCTTCGATGGCAAGCAGACTTCTGGCCACCTGCATCTGCTACGCGCAGGCCAGATGCTGATGCTGCTGGGTGATGGCCGAGAGGTGAAACTGGAGCGGCCCTCGCTGTTCTTCTGCCCCCGTCCCTACCGGCATCGCCTGCTGGCGACCGAGACGGACCAGACCGAACTGGTGTGCGCATCGCTCACCTTCGACGGTGGTAGCGGCAATCCGCTGGCGACAGCCCTGCCCGACTACCTGCTCCTGCCGCTGGATGCGGTGCCCATGCTGGCCCCGGTCCTGGACTGGTTGTTCACCGAAGCCTTTGGTGAGCGCTGTGGCCGGGTAGCGGTCATGAACCGCCTATTCGAGCTGCTGGTCATCGAATTGCTACGGCATCTACTCGATAGCCGCAGCATCCAGCGTGGCATGCTGGCCGGCCTTGCCGATCCTCGCCTGGCACGTGCCCTGCACGCCCTGCACGCTCGCCCCGAACACGGCTGGCGACTCGAGACGCTGGCGCAGACTGCCGGCATGTCGCGCGCGCGCTTTTCCGCCCACTTTCACGCCACCATCGGCCAGACGCCGGGCGACTATCTGCTGGGATGGCGTATCAGCCTCGCCCAGCAGTTGCTGCGTGAGGGACAGCCGATCTCACTGGTGGCCGGGGCTGTAGGCTATGACAGTGCGTCAGCCCTGGCACGGGTCTTTCGCCGCCAGACCGGCAGCAGCCCGCGTGATTGGTTACGGGCACAGCAGGCCGGGCCGGCACCCGTACATGTCAAGGCAGGCGACTGAAACCGGCCCCCGGATGCTGGCGTAGCACCGACCACGGTAGTACGGCCCAGTCCGGATACTCGCAAGCCCGCAGGGCACGCGGGAACGAGGGTCCAAGGTACAGACCCTTGGGGGTGAGATACCAGCTGGGAAAGCGCCATACCGCCTTGTCGCGATAATCGCATTCGTCACCGCGCTGGGGCTTGACCTGCCTGGGGTAGCGCTGCGCCATGGTCTTGCTGATCCAGGGTGCCAGCAGGTTGTCCTCGTAGTCGAAGTTCGAGCGATCCCCGTTGGCATTGCGAGCCAGATAGGGCTTGCCACGACCCAGCCAGAGCAGATCTTCCAGCAGCAAACTCCGTCCGCTCTCGACATCCAGGTTGATCGGCGCATCGCCAAAGTCCGGGTGTGCGCCGCCACAGTCGTAGCTCACCATCACGCTGGCGCTGAAGAGCTTGGGTGAGAGCAGCCTGGGCTTGGCCTGTACCTCGTAGTCGCCACGCTGCCCCTGGCGAACCAGGCAACTAAGCGCAGCGCCGACCTCCTGCCAATGGCGTTCGGTCAGCACCTGGTTGATACGCGTCAGGGCATCAGCCGGATAACCATCCAGTACGCGGAACAGGCTGACGCCGGACACCGGCTCGTCCCACCATTGCAGGGCGTGGCCTTGTATCCGTTCGGTACGACCGCGCTTGAAGCTCATGTCCGCCCGCCGTGCCAGCTCATAACGACCACTGCTACCCGATGCAGTACGGACCGGTGCCGGACGCTTGCCGTCGAGCAGGGAAATATCCAGCGGCAGCAGTTGCACCGGCAAGGGTTTGGCCAGCTTGGGTCCGTGCCAGTTACCTTGCCACTGCCCCTGGCCCGCGGGCTTGATCTCGAACCCGTCACAACCGTGCTCGCCGAGCGCAGCATCGTTCAGCTCACCCTCGCACAGCAGGATGCTGCCGTCCTCGCGCCGCTGGCCCGCCAAGGGAATATCCACGTGATGCTGCCGATAGAAGTAGCGACCATCGACGGCGCCGTCCTGCTGGACGGTCAGTTCCATCACGATCTGCGCCTTGCCGACTTGACCACTCAGTTCGAGCACTGGCTCGTCAGCCTGGGCCAGACTGGCGGTAACGAGGAGGAGCAGGCTGGAAAGACGGGGCAACTTCATGGCGATAGGCGATCAATCCGGCGATGGGTCGCTATTGTTGCAGATTCGGCGTGGCAAGGTACGAGTAGCAGGGAAGGCTAATCAACCGGTTCATGCAGACGGGCCAGCAGGAATTCCACTGCGATTCTGACTTTGGGTATCTGGTATCGGGTTTGCAGGTAGAGCAGGTAGATACCGCTCTCGGCACCACGGCTGACCGATACAGGCTGGGCCAGGTCCAGCCTGACCAGTTCCCCACTTTGCAGGTAGGGTACGACACCCCACTCCGGTAGCAGGGCGATGCCTTTGTGCTGGCGGGTCATGCTCACCAGGCTCACACCGTCGTTGCAGATGAAGGCCGGCGGGTTGTTCAGTTCGCGCCAGCCATCCCCATCCAGCCCATGCCATTTGATCAGCGCATTGGGGCCGCGATACATCAGGGTCTTGTGATGCTGCAACTCATCCAGCGTACGCGGCGTGCCAGCTTGGGCCAGATAGATGGGGCTCGCCACCAGGATGAAGCGGTTGGGGTCCAGCTTGCGGGCCACCACGCGCTGCTGCGGCTGACGGCCGGCACGGATGGCAATATCAAACTGGTCCCGCCCCAGATCGACCAGCGTGTCACTGAAGTGCACGTCGAGCACGATATCGGGGTATTGATTGCTGAATACTTCCAGGGCCGGCATCAGCAGGGACTGGCCATAGCTTGCCATGGCGCTGATGCGCAGGGTACCGCTCGGCGTATGGCTGCGCTGATCGACCAGTTCGTCGGCATCCTTGAGCTGTAGCAGCCCGGCGCGGACCTGCTCAAGATACAGCGCGCCAATCTCGGTCAGCCGCACGGTACGGGTGGTCCGATGCAGCAATTCCACACCCAGCTCGGATTCCAGATCGGCAATCCGGCGCGAGATCGATGACGCCGGTACGCCGAAGGCCTTGGCAGCGCGGGAAAAGCTCAGGGTATCGGCTACCTTGAGGAGGTAATGCAGGGCACGCAACTTGTCCATGGACGGGAGTCTCGTTTATCAGCTTGATAGCGCCATTATTGCCATAAAGACAAAAGAATTTAGCAATTCAGACGGATTCTCCAAACATTTCGTCTGCCCTACCATGCAGTCATCGGTGACACACACCCAGCGCCCCAACCTCAAAGGACATACCCATGACGCTGCTCAAAGCCCAATACACTGAACGCGGCCCCATCCCGCAAGCATCGATCGCACCTGTCGCCTTCGAGCGCCCTGCCCTGGTTCAGGGAGAGGCACTGGTTTCCGTGCTGGCTGCGCCGATCAATCCGTCAGACGTCCTGACGCTGACGGGTCAGTACGGCATGCTGCCACCGTTGCCAGCCGTGGGCGGTAGCGAAGGTGTGGGTCGGGTCGTGGAGCTGGGCCCGGACACGCAGGGCCCCGCCATCGGGCAGACCGTGCTGCTGCCGGCCGGTAGTGGCACCTGGGCCAGCCATATCGTGGCGCCGGCCGCCCGGCTGCTGCCATTGCCCAACGAGGCAGACCCGAAGCAACTGGCCATGCTGACCGTCAACCCGCCAACCGCTGCCCTACTGCTCAGCGACTTCGTGACCCTGCAAGCCGGTGACTGGGTGATACAGAGCAGCGCCAACTCAGGCGTCGGCGGCTACCTGGTACAACTGGCGAAGCTACGTGGCTACAAGACTGTCAACATCGTACGGCGCGAATCGGCCGTGGCGGGCGTCCTGGCCCAGGGAGGCGACGTGGTACTGGTGGATGGTGACGACCTGGCCGAGCGGGTCAAGGCGGCCACCGGCGGCGCAGCGATCAAGTTGGGGATCGACGCAGTAGGCGGTGCGGCGACCATGCGGCTGGCAGCGTGCCTCGCCGAGGGTGCAACCGTAGTGAACTACGGCGCGCTGAGTGGTGAAGCGTGCCAGGTTTCCCCGCGCGAGCTGGTGTTTCGTGACGTATCACTGAAGGGTTTTTGGCTTGCCCGCTGGTTCCGTACCACGCCGCCCGCGCAACAAATCGCCCTGCTGACGGAGCTGGCCGGCCTGATCGCCACCGGCAAGCTCAGTGCGCCCATCCAGGCCAGCTACGATGTTTCCGAGATCAAGGAAGCCGTCGCCGCAGCCGCAGTGGGGCAACGTGATGGCAAGATCATGATCGTCCCCCGGCAGTAAATCTGCACGCCACCAGAAATGAAAAGGAGCCGCGGTCAGCGGCTCCTTTTCATTCTCAAGCGAGCAGATCGCGCCGCCTAGACCAGTACCTGCCGGGTCTGCCGGAAGAAGTGGTACACCGCCTGTTCGATCTCCGTATCCACCGCCTGCGCCGGGCCTCGCCCATGTGGGCAGGCCAGTCGCGGCGTGGTGCCGAACAGCCGGCAGATCAGGGGGCGCTCGGCATAGACTTGGCAACCGCACTCCCCCAGATGGGGGCAGGAAAGATTGCGCAGCGCCGCCTCTTGCTCCGCCGCCGTCTTGCGCGGCAGGCGCGACATTTCCTCACTGGAGGTCGTGACCGGACCACAGCAATCATGGCAACCGGGCACACACTCGAAGCTCGGTATGTGGTTGCGCAGAAAGCGTATGGTCTGCCGGTGGTCAGTCATGCTCAGCTCGCGATCAGCCGCACCAGACTCACCAGGCACACGATCAGCAGCAGCGCGCACAGTACACCGGCGACAATGAAGTGTTTGAACGTAAGTCCTTGCACGGCGGACTCATGATCCGCTGCACGACGTATACCGGTGAAGGCAAACAGGACGGTTTTGACACCGGCAAACAAGCCCGGTGGTTTGCTGACAGGTTCGGACATAAGGACTCCTCTCGCCTAGCGGCGTTCAATTAGCATGCGCCTCAAGGCGCAGATCGTCGAGTATCGGCAACCAAGCCATCACCGCCAATCCGGCAGCGAGTGGCAAGGTAGCAATAAAACCCAGATGCTTGAATCCCAGAGCCCCGACAATACCGCCAACAAGAAAACTCATCAGCAAGGCGGTGTGGAGCATTAGCTTGACGCGATTGGCACGGACAGCGGGCAGTGAGGGATCCCCTCGGTTCAAGTAGCACAACTTACCCAGTTCAATACCGATATCCGTAGTCAGCCCCGTCACATGCGTGGTCCGTATGACGGCGCCCGATACCTTGGTGATCATGGCGTTCTGCAGACCCATGATGTAGCAGAGCAGCAGCACGGTAGCGGGTACCAGCAACTCACCGATCTCTGCCAGGTGAGTACCGGCCAGGCCAAACACCAGTAGCAGTAACGCTTCCAGTAAAAGATTCAGCGCATAACGACTGCGCAATTGTCGGCGAGCAGCCCAGTTGATCAGTATCGCCGTCGTCGCGGCACCCAGCAGAAAGGACAACACCGCAGCCAGCGCCGGCCATACCGCCCACCATTGCCCCAGCGCAAGCGAATCGGCCATGCCAGAGACAATGCCGCTCATATGCGAGGTGTACTGCCCGACGGCCAGGAACCCACCGGCGTTGATGGCACCGGCAACAAAGGCCAGTACGATGCCCAGATGCCGGTCGCTACGCTGATCGCGTTGATGCCCGCTGAGGTTGCGGAGATAGGTTAGTGGCATCCTTGCCCGTCTGATGGTCTACAAGTCTACGCCGTCAGATTCCTGCCCCATCCGGCGTATTGCGGTAGGCAAGCAGATCCTCGGCAATCGTTGCAAGGGGCAAACCGTGCACGGCAAGCAATCCGGGAAGGCTACGACGTATCTGCCCATCCGACTTAGCACGACCCTTGATGGCAATGGCGATCCGGTTATTACTCCCGTCGGCAGTGACAACGGCGACGTTCCGGCCAAAGCTTTGGCGCATACGCGCAAGGTAGGTCCCGGAAAAATAATCCGTGGCGGAGAGATTGACCACCATCACGCCGTCATCGGTCAGCGCGGCATGGCACTCGTCGTAGAAGTGCTGCGTACAGAGCTGCGCTACCTGCCCGCCGGTATCAAACCCGTCCACCAGCAGTACATCCAGCTCGCCTATCTGTCGGCCGACCCAATGCGCGCCGTCCTCGCACAGTATCTGCAGGCGATCATCGTCGGGCGGTATCAGGAAATCATCGCGCAGGGCGATGACGTCCGGATTGATTTCCACCACCGTGATACGGCATTGCGGCATGGTATGGCGGCAGTACTTGGGGAGTGATCCTCCACCCAGGCCTATCATGCCGATATGAGCAGGTGCGGGTTGGAACAGCAGAAAGGCCATCATGCTGCGGGTGTAGCCCAGTTCCAGCGTATGCGGTGCGTCTTCGCTCATCTGGCTCTGCACGGTCCCAATATCAAAATGCAGGAAACGCTTGCCCTCGTGGGTGTAGACAAAGGGTTTGCCCTGCATGAGGGTCGGGTCCAGCAGTTCATCCAGCGTATCCAGCCGTCGGGCCTTGCTCACGACAAGAAACCTATCGCGCAAGCTTCATACCAATCTTGATCCAGGTTAAGAACCCGCAAGGATGAGGGGCTCATGCTGACTCCTTGTCCGCCGGATAGACCTGCTTTTGCCAATCCTGGCCCAGGTGCTGCTCCAGATAGCCACGGATCAGCCCCCGCACGACCTGCGAGGGGGTGAGGTCCTGCGATTCACACAGGCGCTCAAAGGCCGCCTTCTTGGCGGGATCGACCAGTACGGTCAAGCGGGCGGTACGGCTTTCGGGAATGGTCTTCATATTTGATTATCATAGCATGATAATAAAATGTGACTTTTCGCCCCCCCTGATGGCAGGGTGCATCGATAAGACAGGATGAAATCACGGTGATTGCACTGGTCGAAGCTCATAGGGCAGGCTTGTTCGCACGGGATAAATGGCTGCCCAACCTGGTGGCAGGCCTGATCGTCGGCATCGTCGCCTTGCCGCTGGCCATGGCCTTCGCCATCGCCTCCGGTGCGCGACCTGAACAGGGTCTGTACACCGCCATCATCGGCGGCTTCCTGGTCTCAACGCTTGGTGGTAGCCGTTTGCAGATCGCCGGCCCGACCGGTGCCTTTATCGTCATTCTGTCTGGCATCACCGCCAAACACGGTATCGACGGCTTGCAGATCGCCACCCTGATGGCGGGGATCATGTTGTTGGCCATGGGTATCGCCAGGATGGGTGCCGTGATCAAGTTCATTCCCTCGCCGGTGATCGTCGGGTTTACAACCGGCATCGGCGTTATCATCTGGGTCGGTCAATGGCGGGACTTTTTTGGCTTGCCTGCTATCAGCGGCACACATTTTCACGAGAAGGTGCTGCACCTCATCGCCGCCCTTCCCCTGCTACACCTGCCTACCACCATTCTTGCAGCACTAAGCGTGCTGCTGGTCCTCTATGGTCAGAAAGTCAAAGGACTGCGACGGATTCCCGGGCCACTGATTGCCATGGTGTTTGCTACTGGCTTGCAGGCAGTCTTCCACTTCGAGGGCATTGCCACCATCGGCAGCGCGTTTGGCGGCATTCCGCAGGGTCTGCCCAGCTTTGCCCTGCCAACCGTAACGGCAGCGAGGGTGATCGAACTGATCGGCCCCGCATTCACGATTGCGATGCTGGGCGCGATTGAATCGCTACTGTCCGCCGTTGTGGCCGACGGCATGGCAGGCACCCGGCATGACGCCAACCAGGAGTTGATCGGCCAGGGTATTGCCAATATGGCTGTGCCGCTATTCGGCGGCTTTGCGGCAACCGGCGCCATTGCCCGCACCGCTACCAATATCCGAAATGGCGGCACCAGTCCGCTCGCCGGCATGACCCATGCCCTGACCCTCATCCTGGTCTTACTGGTCCTGGCGCCCCTGGCATCGCATATTCCGCTCTGCGCGCTGGCAGCCATCCTGTTTGTCGTTGCCTACAACATGAGCGAGCTCAAGCACTTCGCCCATATCGTCAAGCGCGCACCGCGGGCCGACGTGGTCATCCTGCTGATCACCTTCTGCATGACGGTGCTGGTAGATCTGGTCGTGGCGGTCAATATCGGCGTCATCCTCGCCATCCTGCACTTTCTGCGCCGCATGGCGGAGACCGTGGAGGTACAGCAGCTTGACGACCCTGCACTCAAGACCGAATTGACCGCTCAGGGCCTCACCGCGCTACCCAAAGGGGTATTGGTCTATGAGATCAACGGCCCATTCTTCTTCGGTGCGGTCGAGAATTTCGAACGCGCCCTACTGCAGACCCATACCGATCCGACCATCCTGATCTTGCGCTTGCGGCGGGTACCCTTCATGGATATCACCGGCATGCAGACCCTGGAGGAAGTCATCGGCAAACTCGCCCGGCGCGGGATACGGGTGATGCTGTGCGAGGCCAACCCGCGTGTCCATGCCAAGCTTGATAAGGCGGGGATACTCGCGACCATTGCCAAGCCAGACTACGCGTCCGACTTTGCCAGCCTTTTACCGCTCGCCGCCACCATCGTCGCGACGCTACATGGCCAAGATAACGACGTATGAAACAGCGGCACAAGCGTCCGCATTCAGGGCCGATTGAAGGTATAACGATTACGCAGTAGTGCTGGCTGCGCGCCGCGGATTTCTTCTTTCTGCAAGGCGAGGGCACGTGCACCCAGATCCAGCGTAAAGCGTGCCAGATGATCTTTTTCCTTGCGCTCCAGCACTAGGCGCCGCCCATCAGACGAGCGGGTATCGAGCACGATACGCAACAGGGAGGCCATCGGCTTGTCTGCGCCTGTCAGCCAGCGCAGCTCATTGCGCGCAAAATCAAAGCGCATCTGCTCGTAGGAATAAACGATCTTGCCCGGACCATCGTCGTAGATGAAATTAAGGGCAAGCGAACTGGGACCCAGCAAGCTCAGGAACAGGCGCGTCGGTAGCGTGACCATCCTGTCCGGAGCGCTGTAATCCCGATAGCTCAACTCCCCTCGCCACTCTCCTTGCGTCGCCAGCAAGACCTCATCCGGCTGGGGGTCATACAATGCCCATGCTGGCAGCGCCAAACAGCCCACCCCGAAGGACAAGAAGGTACGACGTTTCATACATGTCTCCCGGTGCCTGTCTTGAGAAACGTCAGAGCAGGAAGCGGCTCGCCTCGTCCATATCGCCATGGGTGCTGCCGTGATAAAGCGCGGCCACGAACACCCGCCAGGTACGATCAGGCTGGTCGATCTTGAAACCGTAACCCGTCTTGCCCAGATCGTGCAGCGCCATGACCTTGATCCGCGATACCTCGTTGATGCCGAGGTTGATCGCCGCCGTCATCCAGACATTCAAAGGCACCTTGTCCTTGGTCTTGGCCTGGAAACCCTGAGCCGATACCTGGGCGACTTCCAGCTCGATCACATGCTTGACGTCACGTTCGTCACGATAGGCCAGCTTGCCCGGGCAGCGGATGGAAAAACGATCATGTTGCCGCAGGGCGATGTGATCGCTGTCCTCGCTGATGACCGGCAACACTTCCTTGTACTGCTTCAGGTTGTAGATGGCATGCAGTATGGCTTTCTGCCGCTCAGTCAGGGAGGCGAATACCTTGGTCTTGACGTTGAACAAGGTATTGATGATCTCGGGCGTGAGCACCGGATCGTTGGTGATATGAAAGCGACGGTGCGGTAGCTGGATATTCTTGAGCCGCACCTTGGTGAAGTAGGCAAACAGGTTGCGGCTTGGCGGCTTCTTGCTATAGGCATCCCGAAAGATGACCGGCGCCGAGCGCAAGTCCAGCGTCGCACCAATGGCCGGCGCGCCGTTGACGAAATCGTAGTTAGCCACCGGATTGGCTGTGAGCCGACGGAAGAACAGTAACGATTCGTACATCTCGATATGGCTGGGATTGACGGCGATCACCAAATGTCGGGTATCGAAGAATGCGGTGCAGTACTCGTACATGAACTTCATCAGCGGGAACAGGATGCTGCCGCCGGTCTTGCGAAAATCCCGATGGATGGCCAGGGCGGAGACCTCGGCGATAGCCCCTTCCTGCCGGATCACATCGGTCAGGTCGAAGATGCTCTGCAGAGGAAAGCCCAGCGCGCTATCGCGTATCAGCGACAGCGTGCCGACCACCTTGCCGTCCCACTTGGCACAGAGCGTGGTGGTGGTGGGCAGCGCGTGATAGATGGTGACCCGCATCCCGCTCGGATCGGGTTTCATGAAGCCGCTGCCGACGTACGCGTCATGCAGCAGGGCGAAGCAGGCTTCCAGTTCTTCCTGCGTCTCCGCGATCTTGAGCTGAAGGCGCTCGGATGGCGCCGGGTCACACACGACAAAGGAGCGGTAGACCGCAAACTTCTGGCTGCGCGGCAGGAAATTGAACAGCCGGCGTGCCGTCTGGTGTATGACCTTGCGAATCTTGCCCCAGTACCTACTGGCCATCGCAACCCCTTGGGAAACCCGCCCCTTGCGCCTCGGCGCCGCGGACCGGTTCCATTCCTCCTGCCTCATGGCCGCCACGGCCCGCGTGTGGTCTTTGCCTCGCGGATCCAGACGCCCTGATTGCTTGACCGGGCTCGACATTCTCCTTACCCGGTTCACTGCGCACCATGCTGACAAGCATAGTACAGCGCCCCTGCTGTGAAACCGCCGGCCAGCGCCTTGCCGCCCAATGGACGGACAACCGGTATGGACGGTACGCCATCAGGACCGACGGCAAATACGGCGGGCAGGCACAAGGCCGCCGCCGGGGCGATAACTATGTAGGCACGCATGCTGACGACTCCCCGAGAGGTACCCGTGTGATCCGCTGCTTTCCCGTCGCACTGGGTACTGGTCTACTTCACGTACCGCGCCATTAGCGGTGGCGCTCTGTTTGAAGCGGTTTTCATCTATCAAGCAGTTGCTGTGCCAAAGTTACAAAGCCAGCAATATCAAGGGAATGCGAGGGGTTGTTCAAGTGATGGTCGAGAAAACGTAAAATTTTCCGACAGCCAGGAGAAGAGACTGGTCGTGTCCTTTCATGCCCGAGGCAGCACCGTTACCTGCCGGCTAGGCGGGTTGCGGCCAGACTCGGCGTAATGGCCCAACTCCTGATCAACGGCGCGGTTGATGGCCTGATTGAGTTGCCTGAGTTCCCCGGAGCGTTGCATGGCGGCGAGCAGCCGATGCAGTTCCCCCGCCTTGGCCCAGTGCCGTCTATCCAGATAGAGATAGGTATCCACACGGGCGACGCGATCCAGATAGAAGACATCGTCATTCCCCAGTTGCATCAAAGCCTTGGCGACCAGGTAGCGATTGGCAATACAGACATCATCCCGACCGGCGCGTACCAGCCTTAGACAGGACTCGATTGAATCCACCGCCTGCCGCGATCGTCCAGCCGCGGCAACCTGTTCCGCAAACTTGAACCCGCGGATATACGCCACCCGCAAATGCTGCAAATCACTGGCGGACCGTGGCCTGATCCGCGCATCGTGGCTCAGCGAGAGCAGATAGGAACTGTAAAAAGGTGGGGTGACGCGCAGTAGCTGTGGGGCGAGCACGCCAAAGGCCCCAGTACGCGCAACATCACCATCGACGCGATGTTTGAGCAGCAGTTGCATCGCCCGCTCGGCCGGGTAATGCTCGACCGTGTACTCCAGCCCACCACGGTGGAAGATACGCTGCAATGCCTGATCCACCGCCCCCCAGACCGGTCGATCTGCAGGGATCGCAGTCACGAACCGCAGCGGCTCCGCTCGCCCGGCCAGCGCCGCCAGCATGCAGATGAACAACCAGAGGTATTTGCCCGTTATCATCGTCGTCACCGCCGGCCTAGCCTTCCACCGAAGACGCCAACACCTGCTGCGCTACCGAAGGAGACGGGCACTCTTCCCTTGCCGCCGCATTGGCGATGAATGCCGATGCCTCCGCTTGGGGCAAGGGGCGACCGTAGAAGTAGCCCTGTAACTCATCGCACCCCCAGCCTTGCAGCAGTTGCACGTGCTCGCGGGTCTCTACACCTTCGGCAATGACATTGAGACCAAGAGAGTGGCCCAGCTCGATCACCGCCCGTACGATGCCAGCCTCCTTGGATTCGGCTTGCAGGTTGCGAACAAAGGACTGGTCAATCTTCAACCTGTCCAGCGGAAAGCGGCTGAGGTAGGACAGGTTGGAATAGCCCGTGCCGAAGTCATCGATCGACAGCTTGAAACCCAATTGATGGATGCTATCGAGCTGCTGCAGCGTGTGTTCAACGTCCTGCAACGCCACCCCCTCGGTAATCTCAAGTTCAATCCATGCCGGATCTACCTTCGTTTCCGCCACGACGCGATTGAGCAAGGCCAGAAAGCCGGGATACTGGAACTGCTTGACCGAGATATTGACCGCCACGGTAAGGGGTTCCTCGCGGTTGGCGTTCCAGTCCCTGGCCTGCCGGCAGGCAGCATCAAGTATCCAGGCTCCGATCGGTATGATTAGGCCGGACTCCTCCGCCAGCGGAATGAACGATGCCGGCGAGATGAAACGACCGGCGTGCTGCCAGCGGATCAAGGTTTCGAAGCCCAGTAATTTCCCACTATGCAGGTCCAATTGGGGCTGGAAGTACGGCACCAGTTCCTGGCGATCCAGCGCATGGGCCAGGTCAGCTTCCAGGGTCAGCCGTTCCAGCGCCTGGCTGTCCAGGTCCAGCGAGTAGCTCACCGGCGTGTCACTCGCCGTGCGGCGTGCAGCCAGCAGCGCCGTTTCCGCATTGCGTAGCACCTCGAACACGTCCGTACTATGGCGGTGGCTTTCATCCGCACCAATATGGAAGCGGGCAAATACCTCATACTTGCCGATAGCAAATGCGTGCTGCAATGATTCCTGCAGGCAGGCAAACAGACCGGGCAGATCCAGCACGGTCAGACCAAGGTCGTAGACTGCGGCGAAGTTGGCACCATCGAGGCGGAACACCTGCGCATTACGACGTACTGCCACTTTGCTCAGTTCGGCGCCGATGGCCTTGAGCAGCAGATCTCCGGCACCGTAGCCCAGGCTATTGGTAATGCGCTCGAACCGATCAAGCGAGATCAGTGTGACCAGAATGCGCTTGCCTTGCAGTTCATGCAGGGCCTGCTCGAAGGCATGCCGGTTCTTCAGGCCGGTCATCACGTCATGCCAGGCCCGATAGTGCAGTTGTTTGTCCGACTTCATGCGAGCGTAAAGATGGTAGCCGGCAAACACGACGATGGCCGCAATCAGCGAGACAAAGATATGGACCAGCATGCGGATCTCGCTGATGTCACCAGCAATGTCCGCACTACTCATCTGGATGGACTGATGACTTTCTTCCAGTATTCTCCGCAATACGCCGCGCATCTCGACCGAAGAACGGGTCAAATCTTCAAATAACTTGCTGGCGCTGGCCCGGCTATTGCCGGAGCGCGACAGCAGTGCCACCAGTTGCCGTCCGGCAGCGGTAAATTCGGCATAGCTCCGATTGAGGCTTTGCATCTCTGCCGGACTGATACCACTCCCCTGCAGATTTCGAAAGCGCCGGTCAATCCGGGCTATCAAAGAGCCCGTGGACGACACGAACTCATCGCGACCGATCACACCGCCCTGATATTGGCTGATGGCGGCCTGGTAGAGAAACAGGACGCCTTGCAGATGCGCGATCTCATCTTCTTTGGGAATAGCCGATGTGACCAGTGGCTTGGCGCTAATGCTGACGCGTGCTTCCACCTGCGCGATGCGGATGGACAACCAGGCACCAGCGACAATGATCAAGCCAAACAGCAGAATCACGCCTAGGCGGACATGCTTGCCCATTGTTGGCAGCTTGAGTTGTGGCGTCTTGGGCAATGGCAATGACAGTACCGTATTCATGGGTATTTCTCCTGTCCGGATTCAACTAGCCAGCCAGCGTATGGCCTGACCAAATGGTGTGAATTGATAGGTATTGCGGCCCTTGGATTTGGCTTGGTAGAGCGCCCGGTCTGCAGCGGCCAACAGGCCGTCGGCAGTGGCATGCACATCCGCCGAAAAGGTGATGCCGATGCTGGTCGAGATGCTGCGTGCAACGCCGGCCAGCAGTACGGGCTGGCGCACGTTCTCCAATACCTTCTGGGCAATGGTGATCGCCACATCGCGTGACTCCACTTGGGTCAGCAAGATCGCAAATTCATCGCCCCCCAGCCGGGCGACATAGTCGCTGGCGCGGACACTCTGTTGGAGACGTTGGGCAAACAACACCAGCAGTGCATCGCCCGCGGCGTGCCCCAGGGTGTCGTTGACTTGCTTGAAGCGATCCACATCCAGGTAAAGCACCGCAAGCCCTTGCGATGACATTGCATGTAGCCGGATATGTCGGCACATGATCTCCAGCATGGCAGAGCGGTTGTAGAGGCCCGTCAGCCCATCTATCGAGGCGGCATGTTTGAGCCTTATTTCTCGTTGGCGAGACTGGGTGACATCCCAGACGATGATGTGAAAGCCATAGATCGTGCCGTCCGTCTGGCATTGCGGGATAAGATGAATCTCGGCATGACTCCCGGCCTGCCGACCAGGTAGAGGCAGCTCAAACAACGCAGTCTCCCCCTGCAAGGCCTTGTCGATCTGCGCCCGCGAGGCGGTGTAGAGTGCCTCGCCCATCAGTACCGACAAATGTTTGCCCTCCACCGCGGCTGCAGCGAGCCCAAAGAACTCAAGACAGGCACGATTGCAATGACGCAGTCGCTGATCCAGTCCGACAAAGGCCATCTTGGTGGGAATGGCATCGGTAAGCGCTCGCAGCAAGGATTCCCGGAGCTTGAGATCAAGTTCAGCCGCCGACTTGTCCGGGCTGCCGGCGGTTTCGTGGATGCCCTTGATGATTTGCTGCAGATTGGCCACGGCACCAAGCAGACTGTCGGAGTCCATCACACCCTGTACCTGCTGGCTGAGATCGCCAGCAGCGATGGCACGCGTAATCTCGGTCGCGTAGTCCGGCTCCCCACCCAGACGGCGATAGATACTGCGGGAGATAGTGAAAGCCAGTACGGTCACCACCAGTAGGACCATCAAACCGATCAGGATGAAGTTGAGCGCAAGGTGCCAGTAGGCACGATTGATGTCATCCACGAACATGCCATAGCCCACCAACCAATTCCACCCTTTGACCAAGGTGACCCCGTTGATCTTGCGGGTCGGAACATCCGTGTCGGGCTTTTCAACCTCGTCGACAAAAAAGCCTGATTGCTGCTTCTCGAGCGCCTGAGCATAGGCCGCCATGCGTGGCCGCCCTTGGGGCTGATGCAACGATGTATCACGCTTCCCGAGCAGGTCGGCATCGGGGTGCAACAACGTCAGGCCATCCTTCTGTCGCACCCACAGGTAGTTCTTATCATTCTGGATAGCAGAAAGGCCCGCCAAAGCCTTGTTTTGCGCCAACTCCCGGCTAAGGCTGCCCGACAGCTCCTGCTGCCGGTATTGATCCACTTCCTTGCGCGCAAGGCTCAGCACCGTGGCGATTTCATGCTGCCGGTCCTTGATCATCTCTTCGTGCAAAGCCTGCAAAGCAAGGGCGGCCACCACCATGACGCCCAGTGCGGCGCTACCGACCAGCAGAGAAAGTCTTCGAGACAATTTCATGAGCGGGATCCCTTTCCATACCGTAGGCCGTCCCCTCTATCCGCAGGTCAGCCAGCCTGGATACGCCAGCAGGGTTTGCTGGCTATGTCCTGGGCGGTATTCAATCCCAACCCAATTCAGAAGACAAATTCATCGACCTTATCAACTCATTATCATTTGTAATTAAATAGCGACCGCTTGCTACCGAGCAGGTGCAGCGGAGCAAGGCCCGGCACGCGCCACCATTTATAACCATTGCGCATCAATCAATAAGGTCAATGAATTTGTGTTTCGCTCCGACAGGGCATTCAATCTGCAGCAAGCCGGCCATCCCGAGTTGCTGGCCGATACGCCCTGATCAGGAGCCAACACAATGAATAAGCTCAGCATCACACACAAACTGCTTCTCGGCTTTGGCATCATCATTGCCCTGATGATCGCCCTGGCAGTGTCCACCGGCACCAGCCTGGAAAAGTTCAACCATACGACGGAGACTCGGCTGCAGAACCTGCGCACACTGGACCATGCCGACAAGTTGTACGCAGGTTTGGCATTGATGGCTGCGCATATCCGGCAGTACGCTCTAACCGGAGACATCACGTCCCTGCAGCGTTACCAGCAGGCCAGCCAGGAAGAACAAGCCTTACTCCAACAGACACATTTGGGGAACAACGGCAATGCTGCGATCCGCCAGCCGCTGGCAGAGGCACAACGGCTCATCGATCAATGGGTAAAGCACTATGCCGAACCGCTGACGCAATTGCGGCAGGCCGTGGATGCTGGCCGGCAAGATCGCAGCGCACTATCACAATGGACAATGGATCATGTGCAAGACGCCACCATCCAGCCCTTGAGTACCCAGCTTGATCTGATCGTCCGTGAGGTCACCGCTGCCAATCAGGCATTGAAGGTGCAGGACGAGGCCCTGCGGAGCGTTACCTTGCGCATACTGGTCATCGGTGCCGTCTTGGGGACGCTGATCGCACTTGTGACCTCCCTCACTATTGCACGCACTATCGCCCAACGACTGGAACAGGCCATCATCGCGGCGGATGCCGTCTCTCAGGGGGATTTGAGCAAGCGTATTCCTGTCGATGGCAATGACGAGATCAGTGTCTTGTTGCATGCGATCTGCCGTATGCAGGAGAAACTGTTGACCACCGTACGGGAAATTCTGGAAAGCGCTGACGAAGTGGGCGACTCTGCCAGGCAGATCGTCGTGAATGCCGACCAGATCTATGCCGGTGCCCGTGATCAAAGCAGCTCGGCGCAAGCCATGGCGACGGCAGTCAAACAACTGACGACCAGCATCGGCGACATCGCTAACAGTGCTGGCACCGCCCACGCGCTTTCCCGAGAGGCAGGCCATCTGTCGAGCGAGGGAGCAGAGGTGATACGCGAGGCCATGGGCAATATCGGTGAGATAGCCGACTCGGTACTGACCGCCTCGGACGATATGGAACAGCTTGGGCGACAGACTGTCGAAATCGCCAACATGATCAGTGTGATCAAGGAGATTGCCGATCAGACCAATCTACTCGCACTCAATGCAACCATCGAAGCCGCGCGCGCGGGAGAAAACGGACGTGGCTTTGTGGTGGTGGCAGACGAAGTGCGCAGGCTGGCCGATAAGACCACCCATTCCACCCAGCAGATATCCCGACTTATCGAACAGATATTGGCCGGCTCACACCATGTGCAGGGCCGTATGCGCGAGAGCGTGCGCAAGGTGGAACAGGGCGTGGCCAAGGCCAATGCCGCGAGTGCGACCATCGTTGCCATACGTGCGGGTAGCGACAAGGTCCAGGAGGCGGTAACGGATATATCGTCTTCCCTGAGCGAACAATCGGTCGCAAGCAGCGATGCCTCCAGCAGCGTTCAACGCATTGCCCAGATGACCGTCGAAAACAGTCTGGCCGCGGAGGCGTCCAACCACTCGGCCCGTCAGCTTGGGCAACTGGCAATGGCACTAAAGCAGTCGGTACAGTTCTTCAAGCTGGCTTGATTTTACCGGTGGTGCGCCAATGCCATTGCTACCACAAAGCATCAGGCCAGGGCAGTGACTTCAAAAAGCGCGGCGGCTTCCTGGAGCGCCCTGCTATCTGACAGCACATCCTCCGGTCGGTTGCCGTAGCCCACCACCGCTTGGTAAAACTGCATGCTCATATAGTCTGCGGTAAGGCGCAGCGACTGCAGCAAAGGTTCCGCAACGGCCAGGTCCTCGTCGCTTACCGCAGTGATCACCGACAGAAGCTTGCCGGCCATGCGAGCCTTGAAGTCCACATCCGGTACACGCATCCAGGCGCTCCAGTAGTCGAGATAGCGCTTGGCATCAGCCGGTAGGCTGTACCAGTATAGTGGCACCACGAACACCAGGTGGGAGGCCGCCAGGGTCTCTGCCATCAGCAGAGCTTCATTGCCCGTTGGGGCACCGTAACTTTGCCCCTCGGCATGGCGAATATCGCTGAACGGCGCCAATTGGTGATCCGGCAGATAGAGCCAGCTTTGCTTTACCGTCGCCGGCAGGCTGGCAGCCGCGTGACGCGCCAGTTGCTCGGTGTTGCCATCACGGCGGGCGCTACTGAGAAGGAAAAGAAACGATTCATGGCTGGTCATGGTGAGGTCCTGTTCGTGGCTGAAGGGTGAGCGCAGCTTAAGAAAACCGCCCTACCCCGACAAACGAGAAGTTGTGCGATTCAGATTAGCCTGGCTAAACTGACACCATGCCCAGCACCGTTTCCATCAACAATGTCCCGCTCGGTGCCCTGCGCGCTTTCGAAGCTGCCGCAAGGCTCGGTAGCTTCAAGGCGGCGGCCGCCGAATTGTTCGTCACCCCGGCGGCGATCAGCCACCAGATCCAGGCACTGGAGGGGTATCTGGGTACCGTCCTGTTCCAGCGACTCAATCGTGCCGTGCGGTTGACCGCCAGCGGTTGCGAATTGGCACAGGCTGTCTCCGCGGCTTTCGCGCAGATCGACACCGCGCTGACCGCTGCAGCACCTAGGGCGAGACGCCAGCGCAACACCCTGGTCATCAGTGCCGTGCCCACGCTGGCTTCCCGCTGGCTGGCCCCCCGGCTGCATCGCTTCCACGACGCGTACCCCGACATCGACCTGCACCTCGCGTCGTCCGACGTGGTGGTCGATCTCGTCAACGATACTGGCGTCGACATCGCCCTGCGCTACGGGCTAGGCCCCTTTACCGAACTCCATGCCGAGCAACTGTGGACAGATGACCTGCTGGTACCTGTCTGCAGCCCGTCATTGCAAGCCGGCTTGCCGGCAGAACTATCTTTACTGGGCACCAAGACCCCTGTCACCCTGCTGCGCGTTGCGCTTGCCCCCTCTGCCGAGCCGCCGTCACGCGCACGTCCCAGTAATGTATGGACCCAATGGCTCGCCGCAACCGGGCTCGACAATCCGGTATTGCTGGCCGCGGCAGACGACGGTCCGCTCTACAGCGTGTCTCACCTGGCCATCGAGGCCGCCATCGCCGGACGCGGGATCGCCCTGGCACCGCAGATCCTGGTGGCAGACGATCTGGCCGCCGGCCGGCTGGTGCGCATGGGCAGCCTGGCCGTACCCGACGCACGCTCGCATTGGCTGCTATGCCGTAAGGAGCAGGCGGAGCTTGCCAAGATCAGGGCGTTTGCCGACTGGGTGCAGTCAGAGATCAAGGCTGGCGTCGCCTAGGCGGTGATGCCCCTCAATCACGACCCAATCCTCGTCCATCTTCCCCCAAACGAATGATGGCAAATCGACACTGAGCAACTACAGTGCAGCGGGACCCATGCCCGCGATAAGGTAAGGCCCGTTGTCTGGCATCTGCTACTACGTTTACGAGGGGAAATCATGAACATGACACGCACGGTCAGAGCACTCTGCCTTGCCGTGCTCGCTATGGTGGGCTTGTCGGCACAGTCCGCCGGGCAGACCATGCGGGTGCACTTTATTGATGTGGGACAAGGCGCAGCAACGCTGGTGGAGTTCCCTTGCGCAGCGATGCTGATCGATACCGGCGGCGAGCGGAACCCGGAGTTCAACGGCACCGACGAACTCATGCACTACCTGGATACCTTCTTCGCCTTGCGACCCGACCTGCACAATACCTTGCACTCCCTGGTCCTGACCCACCCACATAGCGACCACACTCAGGGCGTGCAGGCGGTCATCAGCAAATACAAGGTGTTGAATGCGCTGACCAACGGGCTGGAGACCGGCTCCGGCCGACTGGGGCAGATCGCATTGCAGCGCAAGGTGGCCGAGGCGGAAGAAACACCCACGCCGGATGACGATATCGGCTACCAGGCCATCTGGCAGCGGGATATACCCAAGGACACCGGCCTCACCAACGCAGTGATAGACCCGATAAGCTGTACCGACATCGACCCCAGGATCACCGCGCTCTGGGGCCAGGTCGACCATAGCCTGGATTGGACCACCAAGCAGCTCGGTAACGGCAACAATCACTCGGTGGCGATACGGGTCGACTTCGGCAAGGCCTCCCTGTTGATCGCAGGTGATCTGGAAGACACCGCCATGCCGAGCATGATCGCCCACTATCAGGGCAGCAAGCTGCTCGATGTGGACGTAATGACCGTCAACCACCACGGCTCGCACAATGGCACGACCGATGCCTGGCTGCGCGCGACGACACCAGACTATGCGGTAATCGAGATGGGGTCGCCGGAGCGGCAAAGGCCCTGGACCGCTTGGGCCTATGGTCACCCACGCAAGGATGCGGTCGAACGCCTGCAAAGACTGGTAGCCGCCAGCCGGCCGGAAACCAATGTCAGCGTGGCCAGCAAGGTCAAGACCTTCGTCCCTTTCAAGCTGACCCGCGCGATCTATGGCACAGGCTGGGACGGTACGGTGATACTCGAGGCCGATACCGACGGCCGCTGGCGGCCATTCGATGAAGTGCACGGACCGGCGCTGCTGAATCTCAATACCGCGACCGTGGACGAACTGATCAAGCTGCCAATGATCGGCCACGTGCGGGCGGCAGCCATCGTCCAGTATCGCAACGACAACGGGCCATTCCAGAGCGTGGACGATCTGTCGAAGATCCAGAAGATCAAAGCCGGGACCATCAGTGCGCTACGTCATCTGGTGACCACGGGAAACTAGGTGGTCGACAGCCAGCTCGCGTAGATCCGTTCATGCGGAAACCGCCCAAAGTACGACCGGTCCTGGGCTTCGCTACGCGCAACCCAAGCCGCAGGCATCCGGAATGGATCAACCTCAGAAACAGTTACGGCGCCATCCCGTCTGGCATGGCGCCGTAACTGTCGACTACCCCGGCGCATTCACGAACGCGCCGGGTTCTACCAGTGCTTACTTGGTGCTGGCTTGAACTGCATCCAGGATCACCTTGGCCACGTCGGCCGGACGTGATTGCTGCGGCACGTGGCTGGTCGGCAGGCTGGAGGTCTTGGCGTTGATCTTCTTGGCGAAATCACGCTGCAGGGCTGGCTGGATCATCTGGTCCTTGTCGGCCACGATGTACCAGGACGGCTTGCTGCTCCAGGCGGTAGTCGTGACCTTGTCGCCAAACGCCTTGGCCTGGATCGGGCCCTGGGTAGCGGTCATGATGGCGGTCTGGGACTTCGGCAGATCCTGGGCGAAGTACTTGCTCATGCCCTCTTCGCTCAGCGACAGGTAGCCCGCCTGATCCGGCACCAGGTGGTTGAGGCCTTCCGGTTTCGGATATTCCTTGCCCAGCTCGCCAGTTGCCTCGCCCACGCTCGGGGCGAAGGCTGCGACATAGACCAGGGCCGCGACCTTGTCGTCGGTACCGGCTTCGGTAATCACCGTGCCACCCCAGGAATGGCCGACCAGCACAACGCGGCCGCTCTGGCTGGCGATAACGCGCTTGGTAGTGACAACGTCGCTAGCGAGCGAATCCAGGCTGTTCTGCACGGCGGTCACTTTCACACCCTTGGCTTGCAGGAAAGGGATGACCTTGGCCCAGTCGGAACCATCGGCAAAAGCGCCGTGAACGATCACGACCGAAGGGGTATTGCTCTTGGGGGCCTCGGCAGCGTGGGCAAAGCCGGCAACAAGACCAAAGGCGCCGATGGCGGCGGAAAGCAGGGTGCGGGTACGCATGATGGAATCTCCGTTAGGGTTGGGTGCGGTGAAACTTGGCAGGACGGAGTATGGTCAAGCGGTCTGCTTGCGAATATCGGTCGGATGACCGATGCTCGCTCATCCCTATCGGTCATGCCGATCTGTCACCCTCTCCGATCCTCACCTCCACAACGCTGCCCATGTCGACGATGCAAACTGCTTCTACCGTTCCGGTTCACGACGCCATCCTGGCGCTGGCCTTCATTGGTGACCTCAGCATGGGCCGGGCCACCGATCAGTCGCTACGCACCGGCTGGCTCGCGGCGCAGCTCGCTCGCGCAAGCGGAGGAGATACCGCAGCGGCCATGGCCGCCCACTATGTCTCCCTGTTGCGCTGGTCAGGCTGTACCGCCAACGCGGCTGGCATCGGGGCCATCCTGGGTGATGATGTAGGTGGTCGCGAGGCGCTGATGGCGCTGACCCTGCCGGCGCTGAGCCCTGAGGCGAAGCTGCAGATGCCGGAAATGGCGCAGATTCACTGCGAGGTAGCGGGCGACATCGCCCGGACCCTCGGCCTGGGCGCACCGGTGGAAGACGCGCTGCGGCATATCTTCGAGCACTACGACGGCAGTGGGCAGCCCGGCGGGCTGCGCGATGCCGAGGTACCCGCCACGGTCTATATCGCCGCCCTGGCAAGCGACCTGGAGATACTGAGCCGCGCCCATGGCCTGGAGAAGGCCCAGCAGCTGATCGCCAGCCGGGCCGACAAGATCTACCCCGCCACACTGACCACGCTTTGCCATGAGCAGGCAGCCAGCTGGTTGGCCACCTTGGCGGAACTCGATGCCCAGCAGAACATTCAGCCACCGGATAACGAAAGATTGCAGCGGCAGGTGGCGCTGGAGCTGATTGCCGACGTGATCGACCTCAAGCTGCCCTGGATGGCCGGCTATTCACGTCAGGTAGCAGGACTGGCCCAGGCAACGGCTGCGCAGCTGGGCCTGGATGGCGAAGCACAGCAACGGCTCTACCGCGCCGGGCTGATCCACGGCATAGGCCGTGCCGCCCTGCCCAACGCGCTCTGGAATACACCAGGCCCATTGTCGTCCGCAGACTGGGAAAAGGTGCGATTGATGCCCTACTGGACCAAGCGTGCCGCCCAACATACGCCCAGCCTCTCGAGCGAAGCCGAGATTGCTTCGCATGCGTATGAGCGGCTGGACGGGTCCGGCTATTTCCGCAGCCTGGATGCTGCCGCTATCCCGGCCGAACGGCGCGTACTGGCGGTCACCGCGGCCTGGGCCGCGCTCTGTGCGAAACGCCCCTGGCGAGAAGCCTACCCGGCCGATCAAGCCGCTACCCTGCTTCAACAGGAAGCACTCAAAGGCAAACTGGACCCGGCGATTGCCGATGTGGTGATCGCCATTGCCCAGGGGCAACCGCTACGCGCCCCCAGCAAGGCCGGCAGCATCCTGTCGGAACGGGAAACCGATGTGCTACGCCGCATCAGCCTCGGGGAAAGCAACAAGGAAGTCGCACGTATCCTCGCCATCAGCCCCAGCACCGTACGCACCCATGTGGAAAGCATCTTCCGCAAACTGGACTGCTCGACCCGTGCAGCGGCCACGCTGAAAGCATTTACCTTGGGCGTGCTCTGAGCCGCACTGTTCAGCCTGCCGCAACGAGTGGGCGCTGCCGCCAGGCCAGTGCCGCCCCTAGCATCAGCACAACGCCCGAACATAGCAGCCCCTTACCAAGGCCGGCACCATCGGATAACCAACCCACGGCTGTAGGCCCAACGATCTGTCCCAGTGCGAAGGTCGAGGTAAACAGTGCGATACCGGCTGGCCAGTGATCGTGCGGCAGATTGTGGCGCACCAGTGCCGTGGTGGAGGCGACGACCGAGAGGAAGCAGGCGCCAAACAGGGTGCCGGAGACCAAGGCGAGTACGAAGCCGTCGGACAGGGTGGGTAGCACGGTCGCGATGCCGACCAGCAAGTTGAGGACGGCGAGTGGCTTGCCATCCCGATAACGATCCAGAAGGCCAGCCCATAACCAGGATGAGAGACAGACCGCGAGACCCAGCAGACTAAAGAACAGCGTGATCTGTGGGCCGCTCGCCCCGTGCTGCTTAAGCAAGGCGATGTTGAAGGTCATGTAGCCGATATAGCCCACCCCGAAACAGAAATAACCCGACAGGGCGGGCAGGAAGGCCTTGATGGGCCAGGGATGCCTGGCCTGCGCCGCGCTGGTCTGTGTTACGACGCAAGCGCTCGGCCGCCAGACTAGAAGCGTTGCGAGCATGCCGAGCACCGCCAAGGCAAGCCAGGCGCCTTGCCAATGGCTGCTGCCACCGTCCAGCAGGGCAGGCATAAGCCAGGCCGACAGGACGATGCCCAGACCGGTACCGCTGTAGTAATAGCCAAGCACCAGCCCCGCCCGCTCGGCATGCTGGCTGGCGAGCTTGCTGGCAAGCAGACCACCAATGCTGAACACCATGGCACTGCTCACACCGGCTGCGAGTCGCAGCACCAGCAGAAGCGGATAACTACGGGTCAGGCCGCAGAGCGCCAGACTGGCGACGGTCAGCGCGCAACCCCACAGGAATACCGAACGGGCGCCAAGCCGGGATGCCCAGCCAACACTGGCGACGGCACCGATCAGGTATCCGGCGGCATTGGCGGTATTGAGCGCGCCCGCGCTGGCAAAGCTCAGTTGGAGATCGGCACGCATGGCCGGCAGCAACAAGGCGTAGGCAAAGCGTGCAAGGCCCAGCGATAACGCAGGCCCCAGGGACAGGAAGAAGGCGATCAGCAGCGGGTTAGGGATGGCACGGGCGGGCTGCATGGCAATAGACCGGTTGGCGTGACCATGAGTATGGGCGATGACATGCGGCGCTGCTCGCCTGACGACCGGCAGTGTGGTGAATTTGCTAGCCTTGATCCCACATACACTCTCATCAAGCAAGAGAATGGTTCTTTCTATCCCGGTATTATTCAGATCATCAATAGAATGAATCGGAGATGCCATGGCGATGGATAGGCTGGGGGATATGCGGCTGTTTGCGGATGCGGCTGCGCTGGGGAGCTTTTCCGCGGCGGGACGCAAGCAGGGCCTCTCCCCTGCGGCGGCCAGCGCCTGCATACAACGGCTGGAGGCCGCGCTGGGGGTACGCTTGTTCGAACGTACGACCCGAAAGCTACGCTTGACCGAGGAAGGCCAGCTCTACCGTGAATACAGCCAGCAGGCGCTGGAATTGCTGGCCGAAGCCGAACAGGCCCTGCAGGCCGGCCAGCAGCGGGTGCATGGCACGGTCCGCATCTCCGCGCCGTCCGATCTCGGCCGCAACTTGCTGATGCGTTATCTCGACGAGTTTCGGCAGCACTACCCGGAGGTACGTTTCGCGCTGCATCTGAGCGACAGTACCGCCAACCTGGTGAACGACGATGTCGATCTCGCCATCCGTTATGGCCAGCCGCCGGACAGCAGCATGGTGGCCCGCCTGCTGGCGCCGAACCGGCGTGTGGTGTGCGTGGCACCACAGCTGGCCGATCAGGTGGGCCGGCCCGCCACCCCGGCGGATCTGGCGCAACTTCCTTGCGTTGCGCTGATCACCGCTGCCGGGCCGATGAACGAATGGCGGTACCGCCAGGACGGCACCGCCAGAAGTGTGCGGCTCAGTCGCTACCAGGAGAGCAACGACGGAGAGATCATCCGCAAGTGGGCCATACAGGGCTATGGCTATGCCTATAAATCCCTGCTCGACGTCGCGGACGACCTGGGCGAAGGGCGGCTGGAAACCGTACTCGATGACTACTTCACCGAGAGCACACCGCTCAACGCCCTCTACCATCGCAGTCGCTTCCAGCCGCCGCGGGTGCGGCTGCTGATCGAGTTTCTGCAAACACGCTTTAGCGAGCTGACCGCCACCCTGACCAGGGCTTAGCTACCCTGCCAGGCCGGATAGTCGATGTAACCGCGCTCGTCACCGCCGAACAGCGTACTACCATCGAACTCGGCCAGCGGCAGGTCTTCCGCCAGCCGGCGGGGAAGATCAGGGTTCGCCACGAACTGCCGGCCAAAGGCGACCAGATCGGCGTACCCCTTGTCCAGCACCCAATCCGCCCGCGGCTGATCGTACTTGCCGGCAACGATGATCGGCCGGCTGAAGCGCGCACGGATATCCTTGCGGAAGGCTTCGGTAAATTGCGGTGCATCCTCCCAGTCGGCTTCGACCAGATGCAGGTAGGCGATGCCGGTCGCCTGCAGGAATTCGGTCGCTTCCAGGATGGTTGGCAGGATATCCGGACAGGCCATGCCTCGGGCGGTGAGAAAAGGCGCAAGACGGATCGCGGTCCGTTCGGCACCAACTTCGGCAGCAACGGCTCCCACCACTTCCTTCAGGAAGCGCAAACGGTTCTCGCGCGAGCCGCCGTACTCATCGGTCCGGATATTGGAGGTGGTGCGCAGGAATTGGTCGACGATGTAGCCGTTGGCGCCATGGATCTCTACCCCGTCGAAGCCTGCTGCGATCGCATTGCGGGCCCCTTGGCGGAAATCGGCAACGATGGCGTGGATCTCGTCGCGGCTCAACGCCCTGGGTGTGGGGCAATCCACCATCTCACCCTTGCCGGTAGCCGGGTCGACCTTCCAGATCTGTCCTTCGAAAGGGACAGCCGACGGCGCAACCGGCAGCGCACCGTTGTGAAAATCCGGATGGGACATGCGACCCACATGCCAGAGCTGCAGAAAGATGCGCCCCCCAGCTGCATGGACGGCATCCGTCACCAGCCGCCATCCCGCGATCTGTTCCGCGCTATAGATGCCCGGTGTGAAGGAGTAACCCTTGCCTTGCGGCGATATCTGCGTGGCCTCGGTCACGATCAGGGCAGCGGAGGCACGCTGCGCGTAGTGGCGTGCGTTCATCGCATTCGGTACGTCGCCCGGCTGGGTGCTACGTGCCCGCGTCATGGGGGCCATGACCACGCGATGTGGCACCGTTTGGCCGGCCAGCGTGGTAGGGGTAAACAGCAGTGATGGCTTGCTCATTGGAGACTCCAGTTTGAGGTAATGCATCTACAGCGATTGAAGAAAGATTCGGCCAGGCAACGGTCAGGTCCACATGCCTAAGGCTTGCCACGGGTACCCAACATCAGACGAGGGTCAGCGTCAAAGGCTTGCAGCGCTGGAAGCTCGCCATCCAGCGGGGCCTCCAGCTCAAAGACCAGACCACCAGGCAGGCCGACAAAGATCTGGGCGACCGGCTTTTCGGGATGAGCGCGGACCTGGAATGGCAAACCACTGGCCCGGACACTCCCCAGTACCTGCGCCGCCCCCTGCTCGGTCCGAAAGGCAATGTGGGCAAGCTGCACGTCGGGTTGGTCACCAGGCCCAGGCAAGAGGTGCAGAACCGCCTGCTCGTCCTGATAGAGCCAGGTGCCGGGGAAGGGAAAGGCGGGCCGATAGCCTGGCTGCCATCCCATCACCCCGGTGAAGAAGCGGCTCAGCGTCGCCTCCCCGCTCACCTGGAGATTGAGGTGATCGAACGTCCAGCTCACAGCAGCCCCCCGCCCTCCACATCCAGCACGGCGCCAGTCATGAAGCCGTTCTGCATGGCGAGGAGATAAACCTGGGCGACGTCCTCCGGTTGTCCTACCCGACCCACGGGCAGGCCCGCACCGATACGCGCCATGGCAGCGGTGCGATTTTCTGCCCCGACTTCACCCCAGAGTTCGGTATCGACCACGCCAGGGCTGACGACATTGACGCGACGCGGTGCCAGCTCTTTGGCGAGGCTCTTACCGGTAGCTTCCACCGCGGCATTCAGCGGACTCTTGAGCAGGCCACCCGCGCCGAACTTGCGCGACAGGAGGCCGGAAGTCAGCGTGATGGAGGCCTGGGGGGCCAGATAGGGCAAGGCTGCCTGGATGGCGTACAGCGCACCGAAAAGCTTGACCTCGTAAGCCAGCGTCAACTCCATGGTCGTCAGCTCAGGCAACTTGGGCGAACCCACTCGCGCCCCCGCCGTGATCACCAGATGGTCGACCTGCCCTATTTCCGCAAAAGCGGCCTTGAGCCTTGCCGGATCGGCGATGTCTGCGACAACGCCGAGTAGACCCTTCCCCGCTTGGGCAGAACGGCCGAGCACGATGACTTCCGCGCCCTGTTCGCGGGCCGCCAGGGCCACAGCCCGACCAATGCCGGAAGTACCGCCGATCACAACGACGCGCTTTGATTGCAATGCATGCTGAAGAGACATGGGATTACTCCTTTGCCAGGTTGACGGTCAGGGTTGCACAAGGCCGAGTTGCTGCATGAGCGTGAGGTTGTCTTCCAGATGCCAGTTGTCCGCGATCTGGCCATCCTTGATCCGATAGAGGTCAAAAGCCTGGAAGTCGACTACCTGTCCCTTGCCCTGTACCTCACCGAATTGGCCACTGAAGTGACCGCGAAAGTGCAGATGGACAGCGACACGGTCACCGGCGACGACCAGATCGTCGACCTCGGCAGTCAGGTCTGGAACGGCCTTGCGGAAACCCTTGGAAGCCTGCAGAGGGCCTTCCAATCCCTGCGGGCGACCTTTGGGCAAGGTCCGGTCGGTAAAGTCCGGCGCGAGGGCAAGCCTGGCGTAGCGCTCATCGCCCGTATGCCAAAAGGCGGCATAGCGCAATGCGGCCAGTACCAGCGGCTTGGCTTGGGCTTCACTGCCATCAAAGGCGAGATGCCTGGCGGCTGGCAGGTTGTCGATATCGGTAGCGGGTGCTGCTGCCGTCACGTACACGGCTGCTGGTACTAGCGCAGCGGCCAGGGCCGCTTGGAGAGGAAATCGCATGGTCTTGTCCTGTTAGCTTGCGTGGTGTGGAGACACGGAACGCATTCTGGACAGGCCAAGAAGAATTGATAATTAGGCTGGATATTGAATGATTTTACTGTCCTGTTTGAAAATCATGAAAATGGCAAAAAAAAGGACAGGTCGCCCTGTCCTTTTTTCTCGCTGATCAATTCGGTGACTTCAGGTTCTTGTCCAGGAAGGCTTCAACCCGCTGCCAGAAATCATAACGATTTTTCTCCAGCGCCCAGCCATGCCCCTCCTCCGGGTAGACCAGCCATTCCACCTGCTTATTGGTCTTGCTGACTGCACTACGGAAGTCCGTACCGTGCGCTATTGGCACTCGGCGGTCCGCACCACCATAGGCCAGTAGAACTGGTTGCGTAATCCGGGCGGCATTCACCAGCGGTGAGCTGGCCTTGAACTTTTCAGCATCCACCTGCGGGTCGCCAATCAGTTCCCTGGCGCCATATTGCAGTGATTCCTTGGTCGCATCGCTCGTTGCAAGGCTGAATAACAAACCGAGATCCGTCACGCCTGCCCACGATATGCCACAGCGGAACAGCTCTGGCTCCTTGACCAACCCCATCAAGGCGGCATACCCCCCGTAACTGCCACCCGCGATGGCGATCCGCTTGGGATCCGCCATACCTTTGGAGATAGCCCACTTCGCTGCGTCGGCCAGATCATCCTGCATGGTCAGCCCCCACTGCTTCCAGCCGGCCTTGAAGTGACCAAAACCGAAGCCTGTGCTGCCGCGAAATTCAGGCTGAATCACCAGGTAACCACGGCTGGCGAGAAACTGGGCTTGCTGCTCCCACTCCCAGGAGGCACCACGTACAAACGGACCACCATGGACCAACACCACTGTTGGGAAAGGTCCCTTCAGGCCGCCGGGCGGCGTCGTGATATAGGCGGGAATGCTCATGCCATCACGCGCCGGGAAATGCACAAAATCCCGCTCGCCCATCTGGCTGGCAATAATCTCAGGCCGGCTCTTGGCAAACGTAAGCAGCTTGTCGGTCGCGACATCGTAAAGTGCGTATTTGGTTGGTTGCTGATCAGACGACGAGCGCACCAGCAGTACAGGCGACGTTGAACAATTACCGCACGTGATGGTATTGATCGTGCCCTGCAGCGCCCCATCGATCCGCTTCTGGTATTCCTTGAAGCGCGGGTCCAACCAGACGGTACCGCGGGCATCATTGACGTAATGCAACCCCAGCATCTTGCCAGTGCTTGAATCCCGCACTGGGGAGCCGTTGAAATCGAATCCGACGACGCTGACAAACGGCGTATCGTCCCGCTTCTTCGTTTTGAGGTTGTACCTGAATAGTGCTTCGCCGCCACCGTTGATCTCGGCGCTCACGTAGAGCGTGTTGTCGGCATCAAAGAACCGTGGACGGAAACCTTCTGATCCGTTGTAGGCGAAATTGCCGATTTCGGACCACTGCCCCGTTTCAAATTCACGCAAGTGATAGATCACGCGCCCCTTGTCATAGGTGACGCCAATACGGGGTTCATTTTTGGTATCGAGCAACCAGCCCGTAATTTTCTCTGGCTGCGCGCCACTGAGCGTATCCCGGAGCTGACGGGTCTTGGTGTTCAATCGAAACAGCCGTGAGCTTGTGACGGAGAAATCAGTCTTGTTGTAGGTTTCATGGTTCACGATCACATCATCGGAACCGTCCTGGGGAAAGCTGACTACGCTGTAGTCCCAGGGAAGTATCTTGTTCTTGATGCTGGTGCCGGTGTTCTCTTGCGTGTGTTCCCAGTCACCGGTCGTCAATTGCAACAATACGCTGCCATCAACATTGACTGCATATTCGCTACCAGAGAAGCGTGAACCAATCGCCTTGTCATCTCCGACCATCAAGTAAAGACGACTCTCGTTGATCCAGTTGAAACCGATGATATCCGCGTCGGCGAAATTGGCCGCAACCTTCATCTGCTGCAAGGCATTGGTCGGCGCAACCGCCAACACGTAACGACCATTAGGCGCACGCATGATGGTCGCAAGCTGATTGCCACTGGGGGAGAGTGCTGCCCCCTTCACCATGGGGTTCTTGAAGAAGCTTTCAATGGCCGGCTTTTCCGCTGCAGCAAATACCGTTGAAGAAACACCCAGCAATACGCCTATTAGGCAGAGCGAGAAAAAACCATTCAATCTGAACATACTTTCCCTGATTTTTTATTTATGTATATCTTGCAATACTTTGGAACAACACAGGTGTGCTGCGGCTCGATAGCACAGTACCAAATGCAGCTCAGCCCGGTGACTTCAGGTTCTTTTCCAAGAACACTTCGACACGTTTCCAGAAATCGACGCGGTTTTTCTCAAGTTTCCAGCCATGGCCTTCTTCGCCATAGGTGATCCACTCTACCTGTTTGTTGGTTTTGCTCACCGCGTTCCGGAACGTCGTGCCATGGATGATAGGTACGCGCATATCCTTGCCACCGTACGCCATCAACAGCGGCTGGGTGATGCGGTCAGCCATCTCGAGAGGTGAGTTGGCTTTAAAGAGTTCGGCGTCTTTCACCGGGTCACCGATCAAGGTCTTTGCACCATAACGCAACCATTCCAGCGATGCATCAGACATCTGGGTATTGTCGACCGAAAACATCAGGTTGATATCGGTTACACCAACCCACTCGAAACCTGCACGGAACAGCTCTGGGTTCTTTGCCAAGCCCATCAAAGCCGCATAGCCACCATAGCTGGCACCCGCAATGGCGATACGCTTGGGATCCGCCATACCTTTGGCGATGGCCCATTTTGCGGCGTCGGCAAGGTCGTCCTGCATGGCCATGCCCCATTGTTTCCAGCCCGCATGGAAATGCTTGAAACCGAATCCGGTACTACCACGGAACTCAGGCTGGATAACCAGATACCCGCGAGAAGCGAGGAATTGGGCTTCGTCATCCCACTCCCATGAACTGCCACGCACATAAGGCCCGCCGTGCACCAGCACCACAGTCGGCCATGGACCGCTCGATTTACCGGGGGGCGTCGTAATATACGCAGGTATCTTGAGGCCATCGCGAGCGGTGTAATGCACAAAGTCCCGCGCTCCCATCTGCTCGGGACGAATATCGGGATGACTGGAGCCCAACTGAAGCAGCCGCTTTTCGGCAATCTTGTAGAGGAAGTATTGTGAAGGTTGTCGATCCGACTCGGATTTGACGAGCAAGGTGGGCGACGAGGTACAAAAACCGCAAGTGATGGTATTTACAGCGCCTGGTAGCGCGGCATCCAGCATCTTCTGTATTTCAGCAAATTGAGGGTCTATCCAGGCCGTACCCAGTGCATCTGACTTGAAATGAATACCAAGCAGTTTCTTTGCCTTAGTATCCACCTCAGGCTCACCAGAGAAATCAAAACCTTCCACGCTGATCGTCGGCTCATCAGCCAGATGTTTCTTCTCGAGATCGTAGCGATAGAGCGAAGAGGTCCCACCGCCGTGGCTGACCCTGACATAGAAGTTGTCGTTGAAGTCAAAAAACTGTGGTGACCAGCCTTCCCCAGCGGCAGCATCGAAATTACCCAATTCTGTCCAACCATTGGTCTGCCGGTCTCGCATATGAACCCGACGACGCCCCTTGTCATAGGAGATAGCGAGGCGCGGTTGGTCTTGCCGGTCCAGTACCCATCCCAGCACTTTCGCCGGCTGTGTACCGTCGAGCATGTCTTTCAGATTACGAGTAATCGTATTGAGTCGATACAGTCGCTGGCTCTCGGCGCGATAATCGACGTTGTTATAGGTGTACTTGGAGACAATCACATCATCCGACCCGTCGCTGAGCGTACTGTAGAAGCGATAGTCGGCGGGCAGGGTTCGTTTCTTGATGTTCGAACCGGTATTTTCCTGATTGAACTCCCAATTACCCGAGGTCAGTTGAGTGAACTGAGAGCCATCCCTGTTGACGGCATAACTGTTCCAATCGGCACTCGCTCCCTCATGCTGAAGGTCGGCAATCTGTAGAAACAATCGATTGTCGTTGATCCACTCCACTCTGACGACGTCGATACTCCGGGAACCAGACACCGGTATTGCCTGGCTTACATCTTCCGTCGGTGCCACAGCCAGCATCTGTCGGCCTTCGGCACCTAGCGTCAGCATGGCAATGTACTTGCCACTGGGTGAGAGTACGACGGACTGAAGGCTTGGATTCTGGAAGAAGCTTTCAACGCGGGGCAAATCGGCCTGCGCCCAGACCATCGGGCTCAATAGCACCGTCAGCGCAAGCGCCCCCTGAATGATTGTCTTTTTCATGTTTAATGTTTGATTATTGTTGAGCCAACCCGCGCGATTCACTCTGCCGGCAGGTCGTATTTGCCAATATGGGCCTTACCGTTCCAGCCCCTCCCTGTCCGCATCAACGCCGGTGCAGTGCGATGCAAGCTGAGCGCCAGACCCACAATCGTCCCTATGCCTGCAAGGCACTTACAACGAGTACGGCGCGCAACTTACCTTGAAAGACAAGATACGGACCATCCTCCATATGGAGGATGTTGGAAAATTACAAACGGAGGAAAAGCGGGCGTGAAATGCGGCGGGCTCCCGCCAGGGGAGCCCGCAATCAGGATTTCAGTAGATCAGGCGACCCGGAAGAACGCAACAGAATGCTTGAGCGATTCCGCCAGGTTTTTCAGTCTGAGCGCCGCTTCAGATGTCTCGGTAACGGCGCGGTCATTCTCTTCGGACATCTGGGCGATCTTCTCGACATTGCAAGCAACCTGGTTGCTGACGGTAGATTGCTCACGCAAGGCACTGGAGATATCGGTCACGACATCGACAACCCGTTCGGCCGAGCCATGAATCTGCGCGATGGCCTCTCCCGCCTGGTGCGCGGTATCCACCCCACGCTCGACCTTACTGACACTCTGGTTCATGACCGCCAATGTCTCGCGACTTCCAGTCTGTATCTGGCCGATCATAGCGGTGATCTCACGCGTCGACTCGCTGGTGCGTTCTGCCAATTTGCGCACTTCGTCCGCCACCACTGCAAAACCACGGCCCTGCTCGCCCGCGCGGGCCGCTTCGATCGCGGCGTTGAGCGCCAGCAGGTTGGTCTGTTCGGCGATATCCTTGATCACATCCACGATGGACGATATCTGCTGGGCATGATTACCCAGCTCCGTCATGCGTGTGGCAGCGAGCTTCACACTCTGGGCGATCTCCTGGATTTCCGAGACGGTGCTGAGGATGACCGCCCCTCCTTGTTCGGACAGCTCGCCCGAGGTACGCGACAGCCCGTGGGCATCGTTGGCGTTGTTGGAGACATGGCTGATGCTGACCGTCAGCTCTTCCACGGCCGCCGCCATGGCCGACGAGGCATTGCTCTGCTCGTGCGACGCAACCGAAAGCTGGTGGGCGCTGGCCGCGATCTGATCGGCCGATTCGGTCACATCGCCAGCATTGTGCTGGATGCTGGCAATAATCTCGACCAATCTGCTCTGCATGCTGGACAGGGACCGCAATAGCACGCTGACTTCGTCACCGTCCTGGCTTTCTATCCGCTGGCTCAGGTCGCCGCTCGCCACCGCATCGGCAGTACGCACGGCGCGGGCAAGGCGATGGGCAATATTGCGGCCGACAACGACCGACACCACGAAGGCGATCACGGCGCCAATGGCTGTACCAAGCCAGAGATAGAGTATGGTCTGCTGCCGGATGGACTCGTTCTGCTGCTTGCTGACGCGATTGAGCTCATTGGCCTCCGCCGTCAACTCCTTGATCACCGCGGCCATGGGACTGATCTTGGCTTTCTCGCCCAGGGAAATGGAGAGTTCCGTCAACGCGGCCAGTTCCGCTGTCTTGGCATTGATATCGGCCCGCTTGGCGATGAAGGGACTGGCAAAATCGCTGAGCCAAGCCTTCACCATGCCTTCCAGCTTCTGCATGCGGGCCGCCTGCGCGCTGTCGGCCGCCGCTTCCGCCTGCACCTTGGGTAGGGATTCCTTGATCAGGCTGTCGATCGAGTGCTGGTAGTTGTCCAGCATCTTCTTGTCACCCGTAAAGCCGTAATTGCGCAGCGAGGCTGCTGCCTGGGCCAGATCGGCATAGACCGCATTGCCCTGCGCAACCAGCCTGAGACTATGCAGGCGCTGCTCGCTCGATGCATTGAGCCGCCCCAGATTGGCGCCTGTCAGCACCGTGAGTCCCAGCATGACGGCCACGATCAGGCCAAAGCCGAGGTAAAGCTTCTTGACGATAGTAAGCTTGTTCATGTTCCGTTCCTCCACAAGGGATACAAATAACAACTTATTGATTTTCTTAATTTAATGGAGTCAACCCACAGCAAAAGCCGACCGTTCTGTCGGTATAGCAAGTCAGGTGACATTTAACCGAAAAAGCACAAACGGCAATGCGCGCAGGGCCAGCAAGGTGCGGTGCTGTCTTCTAGACTGGAAGCTGGCCCAACTTGAGAGCAATCGGTATGGAAGCCAAGATGCCCTTTCCCATTCCCCGGCCCGCCAATGAGCTGCAGCGGCTCGATGCCCTGCACAGCTATCCGCTGCTGGATACTGCCGAGGAAGCCGAGTTCGATCTGCTGGCCGAGCTGGCTGCCGAACTCTGTGGTGCGCCCTTTGCCTTTATCTCGCTCGTGGATGAGGAACGGGTCTGGTACAAGGCCGCCCACGGCCTGGACATGACGCAATCCCCAAGGGACGACAGCTATTGCTCCTGGGCGGTACTGGAGGATCAGATACTGCATGTGCCCGACCTGAGCCAGGACGCAAGGACCGCATCCATCTCTGCGACCGTGGGCTCGCCGGAATTTCGCATGTATAGCGGTGCCAACCTGATCAGCAACGATGGATTCCGGGTCGGCACCCTGTGCGTGCTCGATACCAAGCCACGCGGCCTGTCCGAACGGCAGCAAGCGTTGTTGATCCGGCTGGCGCACCAGGTGGTATCGCTGATGGAGTTGCGCAAGCGCGACAAGGAGCTGGAAGCCGCCCTGCTGGTCAGCCAACGGCTGGCAAGGGAAGACGCCTTGTCGGGCCTACTCAACCGCCGGACCTTGCTGGAACTGCTGGATCAGGAACAGCAACGCAGCGGCCGCTTCAACTCCCCCCTGTCGGTGGTCATGGTCGATCTGGACCACTTCAAGCGGGTGAATGACACGCTGGGCCACGCCATGGGTGATGCGGTGATACGTGGCGTGGGCAAGATACTGCGTGAGCAGATACGGATGACGGATATTGCCGGCCGGTATGGCGGCGAGGAGTTCTGCCTGATACTGCCTAATACGGATTCTGCGGGCGCTGCTCGTCTGGCGGAGGCGCTGCGTGGCACCATCGCAGCGACGCATTTCGAGGACAACGACTACAATACCCGCGTCACCGCCAGCTTTGGCATCTCCACCGGCTATGCCGGCGCACCGGACGCCAATGAGTTACTGAGGAAGGCCGATACCGCCCTCTACCAGGCCAAGGCCAATGGCCGTGACCAGGTGGTCGTGACCGACTAGTTGGATTCGGTCAGGCGGATCGCCTCACGGTGCAGTGCAACCATATGGTAGCCATCCGGCTGCTGGGTTAGGCAAGCCGGGGTCTTGCGGCACTGTGAGGCAGGATGTGCGTACCAGCCGCCATTGTCGGCATCCACGAACTCGCTGCGGATATACTCCGTCAATTGACTGATCCGCCCCCAGAGATCGTCCCGTTCGTGCCAGACCGCAAAGCGCATCATCGCGCGCAGCGCCTCCGCCTGCTGCCAGTAACCCTTGCTGCCATCGAGCAGGCCCTTGCTGGTCACCGTGCTGTAGATGCTGCCGTCCGAGGGATCGATACCGCGCCGTACGGCAAATGCCAGCAACCGGTCCGCCACACCGGCGTAGACCGGATTGATCCCCTGCGCTGCCGCGGCGCTGAGCAGCCAGGCCCATTCGAACTGGTGGCCGATATCCGTGTAACCGCCCTGCTCCGGCGTCAGCATCAGCCAACCCGGGGCAAAGAACTCCGGAATATGGGCACTGCCATCGCCCTCTCCCTGCATGAGCTTGTAGACCACGAAATTGCCTACCTGTTTGGCGCCGCGCTGCGCCTCGTCCGACTTGGTAGCCTCATGCAGGGCTATCAGGGCCTCGAACAGGTGCATGATGCCGTTCTGACCATTGCCACCGCCACCGGTATAGCCCCGATCCATGGCAGTACGGTAGCCTCCGTCGGCGTCACGGAAACGTTCATCTACTACGCGCCACGCCGCCAGCGCCGCGGTGGCATAGCGCTGATCACGGCTCACCCGATACGCATGCGATAGCGCCAGGATGGCGAACGCCTGACTGTAGAGCCGCTTGGCATCGTTGGTGGGCAGGCCTTGTGGCGAGACAGCATCGTAAAACCCACCGTAGGTCTTGTCCTGATAGGCCGACAGCAGGAAATCCGCGCCCAGCTTGAGGCGCCGCAGATAGGCCGCATCCTGGGTCTGGTCGTAGCCGGCGGCCAGCACATAGATTAGCCTGGCCTGGGCGACCAGATCGCCCGGCTGGGCAGGCAAGGCCTGCCAGTGCCGATCACGGGCACTGTTGTAAAAGCCGGAGGTGGTATCCGCTGCCGCCAGCCAGTGCACCAGATGGGCTTGCTGCAGGTTATCGCGAAACCAGGCACCGTCGATCCGGTGTTGGCGGTTCCAGGTCTGGCTACAGGCCGTGACGGCCAGGAACAACAAGAACGTCAGGTATCGATACAGACCCGTTGGCCGGACTAGGATTACCCCCATTACGACTCCCGAAATCAGCTTACGCCAGCGATACAGCCCTCTGCGCCTACGTTGATCGGCCTGATCGCAACAGATGACACGATAGTCCATAGTAAAGAGGTTCGAGAAACGACGCACAGACGGCGTACTGAACGGCGGCGGCCCGGACGATGCAAGTGAAGACTGCATGTCGACGGGCGTTCCAGTGGTTCCTGGCGGGAGGAGCATCTTATGTTTGCATTGTCATCAATCAGCGTGCGCGCCAAACTGGCCATTCTGGTGGCCGTCCCACTGCTGGCACTCATATGTGCCGCGGGGCTGATCGTCCGAAACGGCATGCAGCATGCGCAAGCCATGCTGGATACCAAAACATTGACGATATTGTTGGGGCATGCGGGCAATCTCGCCGCTTCGCTGCAGGCTGAACGAGGTAATACAGCGGGCGTGCTCGCGGGAGGCGATGCCTCGCCCCTCGCAGCAGCTCGCACCAAGTCAGACGAGACCTACCAGGCATTGCTTACGTTTCTCTCCAGCGAGGCATTGCCAAAAACAATCAATGATGAGCTGACCCGCTTGTCGTCAGATTGGGCGAACCTGAATACTTTGCGACGATCCGTGGATGTCAAGGGCACTCCCCCAGCCAAGGCCTTCGATGAATACAGCAATTGGGTGAGCAGGGTCAGCGGTATCGCGACTACGGTCGTTCGTAATACGAGCCAGCCAGACATCCTGCGCCAAGCCATGTCGCTGACCTCCCTGCTCTGCCTCACCGAACACGCTGCACGCGAGCGCGGCATCCTGAACGCAGTGTTCACGGCCGGCCAATTTGCGCCCGCGGCACAAGTACGGCTAACGGCCGCTACCGCCCTGCAGGCAAGTTGTGAACAGCAGTTCCTTGCATTGGCAGACGGGGCTACCCAGGAAGACTATCGGCAAAAAAATCAAAGCCCAGCCTCGGTGGAAACCGTCCGTTTGCGGCAGTTGGCGGTAGAGAAAGCGGCTACGGCGGATTTCGGGGTGGACGCCAAGCATTGGTTCACGACGGCGAGCGCGCGTCTAGAGGGTCTACGCAGTGTGCGCGATGGCCAACTCGCCTTGATAAGCGCACATGCAGAGGATGATCTGCGCAATGCGCGCCTGGTCTGGTGGGGCAGCCTGCTAGCTTCTCTGCTGATACTGGCCATCACCGCCTTGCTGGCTTGGCGGATCGGTCTGGCCATCGCACGCCCGGTTGCGCAAATTGACCGCCTGATGGGGCAACTGCGTGACTCGCTGGACCTGACTCTGCACGCCCAAATAGCCGGCTCCGATGAAATCGCGCGGATCGGCCGGTCTTTCAATGCCCTGGTCGATACGATCAACCAGACCGTCAAAGAAGTTGATCAATGCGCAACGGCCGTCGCGAGTGCGTCAAATGCCCTCGCAGACACAGCAGAACAGGTGTCGACAGCGACCCAGCACCAGGCCGATTCCGTCAACGGCATCGCAGCCTCTGTAGAACAAGTGACGGTGAGCATTGCCACCATGGCGGCATCCAGCCAGGAGAGTGAAGCCAAGGCCCAGGATGCACAGGTCAAATCGGCGCGAGGCCAGGAGATCGCTCACGCTGCGGCTGAGCAGATGACTCAGGTGGATGGTGCGGTGAACGAGGCGGTTGGCACGATCAATCAGCTGTCGGAGCGATCCGGCACTATCCAGAGCATCGTCGGCACCATTCACGATATCGCTGACCAGACTAACTTGCTGGCGCTCAATGCCGCCATCGAGGCGGCGCGAGCCGGTGAGCAGGGCCGGGGGTTTGCTGTCGTGGCCGACGAAGTACGCAAATTGGCGGAACGAACCAACCACGCAACGCTGGACATCAGCAAACTGGTCAGTTCGATCCGCTCGGACACCGAGGCTGCCAGCAACGCGATGCGCATATCAAATCGTCGTACCGAGCAAGGTGTCGCACTGGTCCGCGAAGCCGCGGACGCATTGGGGCAAATCCATGCAGGCACAGCGGGTGCCATGGGGGCGGCACGAGACATCGCGTTGGCCATGGGGGAGCAGAAACAGGCCAGTGAGCTGGTCGCGCAACAGATAGAGCGCATTGCCCAGATGACCGAAGAAAACAGTCGATCCGTTCAGCAGACCGCCTTGCTGGCGCAGGATCTGAATCAGTTGTCGGGTCAGCTTTCCGTGATCGTGGGGCGCTTTCACCTAGGCTAGGCTATGCTACGCGACGCCCTTGGCAAGATACTAGCGGGAAGTGACCTCTGACTGTCGCAAGTGAGTCGGCACAGAAAGTGTGGTCAGCCACTGTCTGAGGACCTCCGTAACCCGCTGCGGTTGTCCCAGCGCGGACAGATGGCCACAGTCCTCGATCAGCGACAGGTAGGCACCATCAATGCCGTCTGCTATTTCTTCGTGCCATGCGACTGGCGTGATTACATCATCACGACCGCAGAGCACCAGCGTTGGGCAATGTATATCGCGCAGGAAGGGTCGGCTATCGATCCGGCCCATGATGGCCCGCTGCTGACGTAGAAAAGCATCGATACCGACCCCTTGGGCCATGGCGCCAATCAGCTTGACCAGCCCTGCGTCGTTCAGTTGCGAGGGGTGCAGCAACTTTGGCAGCAAACTCTCCGTCACCGCAGGAAAATCCCTGCTGGCCAATTGCATGAGCTTGCGCCGGCTATCGGTCGCCTCGGGGGTATCCGGGCGAGCCGTCGTATCGAGCAAGGCCAGCGCCAGCACGCGCTCAGGTGCCTGACGCATCATCTCCAGCGCTACATAGCCGCCCATCGACAGGCCACCCAGGGCGAACCGACGAGATGGTGCCTGGCTCAGCGCGGCGCTCGCCAGTGCCGAGATCGTATCCGCGCCGGTCAGATCGGCAACCGATACGTGTGCGATATCTGCCAGCCCGGCAACCTGATGCTGCCATAGACGGGCATCGTTCAACAAACCAGGTAGCAGAAAGAGATGTAAATCTCGTGTAGCTGACATGCTGTAGCCTTTGCTTACTAGCTTGCGGTGGTTAAAGCCAAGAATTACGTGGGCCCTCACGATCATCATTGCCGCTGGTCAGCAGGGCATGGCGCCTTACACGCCGATTACCCTCCCAATCACACCAGCCGGAGAGGCAACGGTAGCGGTGTACCAGTACAAAATTGCTGATCAGCATGTCGACAAAACGCCGATGGATACGATCAACAGGCCCACCGCAATCAGGGCAGCGGTGCTGGTACCGGACATACCCACCCCCATTATGGGTACTCATGCGCGGGGCTGAAGCCTGAAAGTGGGCAGGATATTGCGATTGAAGCAACCCATGGATGGTCCCTTTCAGGAAACGCCAGTGATAACCAAATCGGTGGAATCGGCATTGACGCTGAATGGCCGCGCGACATACCAAGCCACACTATCCACTGGATCCGTGATCTCATCGGTGCGCTAGCGCACAGATCTGTAGGGTGGCCTTGCCGGCACCCGGGCAAGTGAAAGAGGCGCCGATTCAGGCAGGATGGATCCGGGCGTGTTTTGCCTGGCGGGGCCAAGTTCGGGATGCGCCGGGCACATGACTCATAGCTGCCGTGTTGCAATACCGGTTGTCTCAGGAAAGCGTCGTACCTAATGCCGGGCGTCGGATCTGCCGGCGCCTTCCTGACCGCCCTCGCCCGCGGATGGAGAGGAAAACGACGGTTTGGCGCGGAGATTGCCCTCCCAGCCGCACACCAGCGAATGGCAACGATAGCGATGCACCGCGACAAAATTACTGAGTAGCCGGTCAACAAAACGACGGCGGATGCGATCCACGACGCCGTGACAACGTGGACAGCAGTACCGTGCAGCGGCATATCTGCCTGAAATGGATGGATTCATGCGACGGATCACTGTTGTTCTGGTTTTGTTTGTCAGAGTGTGGGCACGCTAAGTGCTGATAAGCAAGTGTTAGCGCGCCAGGCCGTAAATTACCAGGAACGGTGCCTAACGGCGGCAATCAGGATCGGTCTGTCAGGATATGAGCGTTTTGTAATGCCTGTTTACACGGGCATCATGCGCATCCTGGCCGCCACCAAGGCCCGGTATAAACAGAAAACGGCAATGCCGGAAGCAATCAGGAGGTAGCGGGATGTTACGCAGAGGTATCGCACTATTCGCAATACTGCTCACGCTCTTGGGTATGAGCGGAACTGCGCTGGCAGACAATAACGAGCCACACTCGGCTGCCCAGCTACGCGCCCGCTACGCTGCGTTGCGCACTCAACTGGTCGACAATGTCTTTCATAGACCGGTCTATATGGAGTCCCACGAGGCTGATCGCCAGGTGGATGGCGAAGTCTATGCGCTGGTACGCCACCCCTTTGGCACACTGCAAGGCGCGCTGACCAAGCCGGCGTACTGGTGTGAGGTACTCCTGCTGCACCTCAACACCAAATACTGCCGCGCCTCGACCGAACAGCAGCCCAATCGATTGCAACTAGGTGTTGGCAAGAAGTATGACCAGCCGCTGGAAGACGCCTACCGGCTGGATTTCGCCTGGCATGTCGAGAGCAGCACGCCTGAATACCTGCAGTTGCACCTCAATGCGGACAGTGGGCCATTCAGTACCCGCGATTATCAGATTCTGTTCGAGGCCATTCCGCTCGATGACTATCAGAGCTTCATCCACCTCTCGTATTCCTACGGTTATGGCTTGGTCGGCAAGTTCGCCATGACGACCTATCTCAATACCATCGGGCGCGGCAAGGTGGGCTTCAGCACCACGGGCAAGCAGGAAGATGGCCAGCCGGTACTGGTCAACGGTGCACGGGGTCTGGTGGAGCGCAACACCATGCGCTACTTCCTGGCGATTGAGACCTCACTGGCCGCGCTGGCGGCGCCACCAGCGCAGAGGATGGAGCAGAACCTGCGGGCCTGGTTCAAAGCGGTCGAGCAGTTCCCGCGCCAGTTACACGAGATGGAGCAGGAGGAATACCTGGCCATGAAGCGCAAGGAATATGCACGGGCCAAGTCCGAAGCAACACCGCCCTAGTGTTGCACCATGCCCGGCCGTATTGTAAACACCGCCTCGTCGCGCGTATCAACCTTCACCTTGACCCAATGAATCAGCGGGCTGCCAAACGTCTCGACGCGGGTGAAATTCGGCAAGGTCTTTTGCGGTGAGTACAGCGGTTTGTCGACCTTGAAATAGTGGGTATCGCCGTGGACCAGCAGCACCTGCCCGGCATACTGCTCGGTCTGCGCCACCAACTGGCTGATGAAAGCCTTGTAGCCCTGGTATTGGGGCAGCTGGCTTTCGTCCACGTCCTCGGTCTCCGGCAGGTCAAAACCCGGATCTGCCTGCATCACGACAACCAGGCCCTTGAGCTTGCGGTCCCGGGCGAGCTGGAAAGCCGATTGCAGCCAGCTGGCATTGGCCGCATCGCGCTCGCGGTATTCGGCGTTGTCCGCCTCGCACTGGTTGGGCGTGCGGGCGCTCTTGTGGCTGCATTCCTTGCTGTCCGGGACCAGGTTGTTGTTACTGCCAGGGATATTGAGCCCGACGAACAGCACGCCCTTGTGGATGAAGCGGACATTCTCCACATAGGGTTCACCCAACTTGCCCTGGTGCTCCAATGCGAGCGTGGTCCTGCCCAGGCTGGTGAGCGTCGGGTACATCAGTTTGCGCAGGCGGGCGAGTCGCTCCAGGTTGTCGTAACCACCGTTGTTGCTGCGGTGACAATCGGTCCACTCATTGTCACCCGGTACATAGATGACCGGCTTCCTGAACTGGTTGAACAGGTTCAACGCCTTGTCGAACATCTCGTCGGTGCAGAGCGAACTGCCATCCTTAATATCGCCGTCGTAGATCGAGAAGGCAATATCGCTGCGGTTCATGCTATCGACCAGGGCTTGCATCCTGGGCTCGTCACCCGACTTGGCGTAGGGCATGTCGCCCCACAGGCCAAAGCTGAACGTTTCTGCCTGAGCAGCTGCGGCAAGCAGCAGGGTGGCAATGAAGGGGCGCAATGGCATGGCGAACGTCCAGGCAAGAAGCGGGTATTCATTCTGCAGCATGCGCGTTGCAGTGACGTGAACCTTCCTGATCGTAGTTCGTCCAGCGCAAGCCGCAATTCATCCTGGCCCATTTGACAGCCCCCTACCCGCCCCCTAGGCTGCGCCCACCTTGAACACCATCGCGTGAGTCTTCATGTCCCAAGCCGTACTCTCCCTGCAATCGGTCACCAAGACCTACCCCGGTGCGCAACGCCAGCAAGTATTGCGGGGACTGGATCTGCAATTGGCCGAGGGAGAATACGTCGCAGTGATCGGCGAGTCGGGCGTCGGCAAATCCACCCTGCTCAACCTGCTAGCCGGGCTGGATCAGCCGGACAGCGGCGAAGTCCGCATCGGTGGTCAGCGCCTGTCGCAACTCAGTGATGACGAGGCCACATTATTGCGGCGGCGGCATATCGGCTTTGTGTTCCAGGCCTTCCATGTCTTGCCGCAGTTGACGGTCTATCAGAACGTGCGGCTGCCCCTGGCCTTGAACGGCCTGAATGAAGCCGCCGTCATGCCAATGCTGGAAGCGGTAGGTCTGGCCGACAAGGCGCAGCGCAAGCCGCGAGAGCTTTCTGGCGGGGAGATGCAGCGTGTCTCCATCGCCCGTGCCCTGGTCCACCGCCCCGCCCTGCTGCTGGCAGATGAGCCGACCGGCAATCTGGACCCGAACACCGCGACCACCATACTTGACCTGCTGCGCCAGCAACTCCGGGCGACCGGCGCCGCCGGTATCCTGGTCACCCATTCCCTGGTCGCGGCTGCCAGTGCCGACCGTATATTGCGCCTGACCACGGACGGCCTGGTGCCGGTGCAGGCATGAGCCCGCGACGAGCCATGGACTGGCGCTTGATCCCCGGACTGGCCTGGTCAGGCCTGGTCGTCCAGCCCGGTCGCAGCCTGGCTTGCCTGTTGGCCATCCTGGTCGGCGTCGCACTAGGCTACGCCATCCACCTGATCAACGATTCCGCTGTCAACGAATTCATCCGTGCCTCCACCTCATTGAGCGGCGACGCAGACCTTAGCCTCAAGGGCAGTCTCAACGACGCACTCTATGCCGAGCTGGCCCGCGATCCGGATGTCGCAGCCGCCAGCCCGGCGCTCGAAGTCAGGGCGCGACTGCCAGGGCAGTCCGAGGCCTTGTTGCTGCTAGGCCTCGATGCCCTGCGTGTGGGTGCCGTGGTGCCACGCCTGCTCGGCCAGCCCGATGCAGCCTATCTGGCTGCGGGGCCTGTCGGCCTGGCCTTTCTGCAACCCGATACCGTGTTCCTGTCCCCAGCCGCCATGGCCTGGCTCAAACTCAAGGCGGGCGACGCATTGACCGTGCAGGTTGGCATGCAGGACATCCGCTTTACCGTGGCGGGCAGTGTGCCTGCCGCCGGGGCCGGGCAACGGCTGGGCGTGGTCGACATCGCTGCCGCGCAATGGCGCCTGGGACGACTGGGTGAATTGAACCGGGTGGATCTCAAGCTGCGCGCAGGTAGCGACATGGCAGCATTCCAGCAGCGCTGGCTAGCGCAGATACCGGCGGGGGCCCGCTTCGATACGCCGGCCACCACGGGCCAACGCAGTACCACGATCTCCCGTGCCTACCGCGTCAACCTGGCGGTACTGGGTCTGGTGGCCTTGTTCACCGGCAGCTTCCTGGTGTTCTCCACGCAGGTACTGTCCCTGCTGCGGCGCCGCAGCCAACTGGCGCTGCTGCGGGTGCTGGGTCTCCGGCGGCGGGAACTGGTGGCGGTGATCCTGCTGGAAGCCTCCGTGCTCGGTGTGCTGGGTGCCGCACTGGGCATACTTGCCGGCCTGGGCGTCGCAGCGGCAGCACTCAAGCTCATGGGGGCGGACCTGGGCAGCGGGGTATTCGATGGCGTCACCCCCAGCCTGCATGTATCGGGCTGGGCCATGGCAGGTTTCTTTGTGCTTGGCGTGGCCGCCACCTGGGCAGGCAGCCTGTTGCCGGCGATCGAAGCTGCCAGAGCGGCACCAGCGAGGGCACTCAAGGCCGGCGATGAAGAAACCGCCCTGGCTCGTGGCCGCTCACCCTGGCCCGGGCTCAGCCTTTGCCTGGCTGCCGGCTTGCTGCTCCTGGCAGGACCCATCGGCGAGCTACCCATCCCCGGCTACCTGGCCATCGCCTGCCTGCTGATCGGCGCCATCTGGCTAATGCCCTGGTTTACCGGCGCCGTGCTCAGCGCCCTGCCCGACCGCTGGCGGCAGAGCCCCGTCGCGGGGCTGGCGCTGACCCAGCTCAAGGAAGCACCGGGCTACGCCGGTATCGGCCTCGCCGGCATCCTGGCGAGCTTCAGCCTCATGGTCGCCATGGCCATCATGGTGGCGAGCTTTCGGGATTCGGTGACCGACTGGCTGGGTCAGGTACTGCCGGCGGACCTGTACCTGCGCCCCGCCGCCAGTGGCGATACCGTCTTTCTCTCCCCGGCAGAGCAATCGCTGATTCGCAACACGCCCGGCATAAGCCGCAGTGCCTTCCAGCGCCTGCAGGTCATCAGCCTCAATCCGGCACGGCCCGGCGTGCTACTGCAGGCACGCGAGATGACCCGTAGCGAAGCGGCCGGCAAGCTGCCCTTGCTGGGGCTATCGCTGACACCACCGCCAGGGGCGATACCTGTCTGGATCAGCGAAGCGGTCGTCGATATTTATGGCGTGAAGCCCGGCAATACCTTGATGTTGCCAATACGGGGCAAACAAGTATCCACCTGGGTGGCAGGCATCTGGCGCGATTACGCGACCCAGCATGGTTCGGTGGTCATGACACTGGCGGACTACCAGCAAGTCACCGGCGACCCGCAAGTCAACAACGCGGCCCTATGGCTGGATGGCAATATGGACACGGTGCAGGCCGCCTTGCGCCAGCGGCTGCCCCATGGCGAGCGGCTGGAGTTTGCCGCACCCGGCGATATCCGCAAGATGAGCCTGCAGATATTCGATCGCAGCTTTGCCATTACCTACCTGCTCGAAGCGGTCGCCATCCTGGTGGGCCTCATGGGTATTGGCGTCAGTTTTGGCGGCCAGGCGCTGGCCCGTTTGCGGGAGTTCGGCATGCTGCGGCATATCGGCTACCGGCAACGGGACATAGACCGTTTGCTGGCCGTGGAAGGCGCCCTGCTCGCGAGCCTGGGTGTGCTGGCCGGATTGGGCGTGGGCTGGTTGATCAGCCGCATCCTGATCGATGTCGTGAACCCGCAATCATTTCACTGGACCATGCAGACCAGCCTGCCTGCAGGCATGCTGCTGGCCGTCTCCACCGCCCTGATTGCGCTCTCGGCCCTGACGGCCGTCCTGGCCGGCAGGCGTGCGCTGAAGGTCGGCGCGGTACGCGCAGTCAAGGAGGATTGGTGATGAAGCTCACCCGTAGCCTGGCTACCCTTTTGCTGCTATTCGGCAGTCTCTTCGCCTGGCCGGCCGATCGCGCTGAGGTAAGACCAGGCGTGACATTGCGCTTCCCCCAGGATTACGGCGCGCATCCCGCTTTCCGTACCGAATGGTGGTATGTGACCGGCTGGTTGCGGCTGCCGGATGGCAAGCAGGCCGGCTTCCAGTTGACCTTCTTCCGTAGCGCGACCGGTCTCGCCGCCGACAACCCCAGCCGCTTTGCGCCGACGCAACTGCTGTTCGCCCACGCCGCGCTGAGCACACCCGCCCAGGGCCGCCTGCTGCATGACCAGAAGATCGCCCGCGCGGGCCTAGGCCTCGCGGAAGCGAAGATCGGCGATACCGCCGTCCAGATCGACGGCTGGTCGCTCAAACGGCTGGCCGATGGCCGCTACGAGGCGCTCATACCAGCCAGGGAATTCCAGTACCGTCTGACGCTGACACCCAAGCAGTCCCTGATCTTACAGGGAGAGGCGGGTTACAGCCGTAAAGGTCCCGATGCCGCCCAGGCCAGCTACTATTACAGCGAGCCCCAGCTGCAAGTCAGCGGCGGCCTGCTACGGGAAGGTAAATCCCAAGCGGTGACAGGCGTGGCCTGGCTGGATCACGAATGGTCGAATCAGGTGCTCGACGCCAACTCGGTCGGCTGGGATTGGGCCGGGGTCAATCTCGATGACGGCGGCGCCTTGATGGCGTTCCGGCTGCGGGATGCCGCCGGCAATACGTACTGGACCGGCGGTAGCCGACGCGACGCCAAGGGCGGCCTGATCACGCTGGGCCATCAGGACGTGACGTTCAAGGCCGAGCAGTACTGGACCTCACCGCGAACCCATATCCGCTATCCGGTCGGCATGACCTTGACCTTGCAAGGCCCGGTGAAGGAACACTGGCAACTCCAGCCCTTGTTGCCGGATCAGGAACTGGACAGCCGGCAGAGCACGGGTACGATCTACTGGGAAGGAGCTGTCCGCGCCTTGCGTGACGGCAAGCCGGCGGGTTTGGGTTATCTGGAGCTGACGGGCTACGGGCAGAAGCTCAAGCTGTAGCGCGGTCTCAGCTATTGGACTGGGCGCCCAGCCAGCCTTCCATTTCATCGGCAGTGCGTAGCAACAGGGCCACGGCACGCTCGAACATCGGCTCGCTCTCCATGAAGCGGATATGCCCGCTCGCCAGCAGGCGGCGGAACAGGCCGACGCTGATGGCGGCGGGAGCCGGCATTTCCTCGACCGTCAGCAGAATGCTCGATACCTTGGGGCTGACCCAGTTCAAGCGCGCCCGGCGCGGCAAGTCCGCCAGGGAGAATTCGATCATGATGCCGGTGCGCAAACGCGTGAGAACACTGGCCCGATACTGATCATCCAGGCGTTCCGGCAAGATGGTCTGATCCAGATCGTCGACGCTGCGATCCAACTGCTGGTCAAGCAGTTCAAGTACGGTATCGAGTTCATGCGCGACTTCGGAGACAAACTGGCTATCGAAGCCCTGCCGCACCGGCAGGGCCGCCCCTTCGGCATGCGTACCGGCGATGAATTCGGCAAAGCGGTTTTCAAGCTCCAGCAGGCTGGGAACGTTGACGCCGGGCGTATCGCGTATGGCCAGCACATGGGCATTGACGAGCCAGTCAAGAAAGTCCTGCCGCTGCGGCTCCGTCCAGCGCGTAATGGCCAGACCGCCATGCAGTATGCTGACCAGATCAGGCAGCAGCTTGAGCATCTGCACGCGATCCTCATTGCTGCTCTTGGCCTGCGCACTCCAGATCAGCCTGGGCACGGCGCGGCGGTATTCGGTCGCCCTGGCTGGGTCCTCCCGATCCACGCGTTCGACAACTAGCGCCCAGGCATCAACCAGGAAACTCACCAGATAGGCATCGACCTGATAGGGAGCGATCAGCTCGGCAATTTCGACGCTGGCCAGGGCGTAATCGTGCGCACGTCGCTCGGCATGCTCCAGCACGGCCACGGCCTTGCCCACCGTTTCGTCGCCACCTTTCAAGGTGTTGTCGACAAAGCCTTCAAAACGCTCAAGCAGCTCACCAAAAATCGCGGCATTGCCAGCTGGCGCCTGGGTTAGTTGATCAATCGCACTGCCGATCTCGGCACGTATTGCCAGCGTGACCGGATCTGCCGGTGAGAAACCCAGCGAGACGGACCCGATACGGTTCAGCAATTTGCGGGCAGGATGATCCGGCTGGGAAAACAGACCAGGGTCGGACAAACCGTGCTTGAGCAAAAGAAACTGGGTACGGCCTAGGTCGGCCCGCACGCCGGTGGGTATCTGCCCATCACGCAGGATGAACTCATAGAGCATGGCGACAACATCCACCGTCATCTGCTCGGCCGGCGAACTGGTCATGCTGCAAAGACGGGCGCGGTTCTCGTAGACATGGTTACGCAAGGAGCCGTCCCAGCCTTCACGCTCCACACCGTGCGAGGCAGACTCATGCTCCAGTTGGCCAATCGCGTCGGCCAGGATCGTACTGCCACTGTAGGTGGACAGGAACTCATGCGCCCCCCCCTCCTGGCCAGGCCGGGCCTGGCCAAACAGATCACGCAGCAGGACACCCGCATTGGGTACCTCGTTCAGCCAGGTCGCCGCGCCATGGTCCCGATCGATTTCCTGACCACTCGCAGCATCGCTACGGTCCCTGGCATAGGCCTCGGGCCGGGTCTTCATCTTCACCCAGCGCATCAGCAGGTCATTGCGCGGCACTCGCGCCTCGCCCATCGCCAGCCTGGCCCGGGCCTGTTCAGCAATCACCGCAGGTATCGCCGGCGACAGGGCCGGCTCGCCGGCGACCGGCCGGCGCAGCTTGGGCAACTCTGCGGATATCTGCCGATCTGCCAGCAGGCCGTTGAGCCCCTGGTAAATGGCGGGCACGTCCGCGCACAGAGCCTTGACCAGTTCACGCGCCAGGACGACACACAACTCCTGGGTCAGCCCACGGGCAGCTACCGCCGAGATATAGCTGCAGGCCAGCACATAGGGACGGAACGGATTCTCCCGTTCGGTTACCACGGATTGCTGGTACAGGAAGGCAATGCGCAGATTGAAATCGCGCAGGTCTTCCTCGGCAGCGTTACGCAACTGGGTTGTAAGACCTTCAAGCGCAAGCTTGGCTTCGATGACCGATGTATCGAGCAGACTGAGATTCAAGGGTGGCAGGCTAAGCCCACCGGAGGGACGCTCCCGGTTGTAGGCCGTCTGCAGGCTGCGATCCAGCAGGCGGGACAATTGCCGTGCGACTTCCGCCTTCAGCTCCTGGCCCCCCGTCAACAGCGCGGTACGGGCATCAAAAAGTTGCCCCATCTGCACCGTCGAGGATGCCTTGTCGGCCAAGGCGAGCAATTGGGTGCCGGCGCGCTGGAAAAGCGCTTCCTGGCTGCCGTTGAAGGCTTCCTCGAAATGGGCTCTGATCTCGGCAAGCAGCGGTGCGGATTCCATGAGCGTAGCGGCCGATGTGGACACGGCTTCTGTGGGTTCTACGAAATGCATTGTTCCCAGTATAGAAGGGGACTTTCAGAAACTTCGACCTCCATCACTGCATTCACAAGCAGATAGGGGTAGCAATCAAAGCAGAGCAATCTGGCGGGCACGCCAAGGAATGCCAAGGTCATACATTCTAAGCTGATAGTACTTGGAACCGCGACTGACAGAGCTCGATAGCGCACAGACGCGGGCTTCCTGCGCCCGCAGGATGGTCGGCCTCCCACCAGAGATCAGGCCGATAGCGAGTACATACGAACTACCAGGATTCCTTGGCCTCAAGCGCATCCTCCAGCAGATCTTCAACCTTGCGACGTACATCCCGACGACGACGCATTTCATTGAGATACTGCAGATTGGTACTGGCCGGGGCTCGCATCAACTGGCGGGAGGACTCTGCGGCTGATAAGACGTTGATACGCTTGTTTCTGGGCATGGTGACTTACTCCGGGCAGCTCGCTGCCTGTTCGATTCAACGCACCCTTGGTGCTTGCAGCAAGGCCGCGATGGGGTGCAACGATTCGCCGGAAGGCGAACCTGGCGACGGCACGGCCAGCTCCGGATAAAGCAAGCGGTCGAGCCGGGTGAGACATATTCTTCGCCAGTATTGAGCCTGTAACCGCCCTAAGGTGTCACGGGTACTACCTGCCCTGGGCCGGCCGGTCATCAGCCGGCGGTATTTTCCGGCAGGCAACGGGCCTGTCGGCCAGGGCAATACAAAAGGTACCAGCACCAGCCGGGTCACTTTCGCAACCTGCCTGCGTGGATTGAACAGGTTCTGGATCATCGCGGCCGCCTGATCAAGGCGTGCCGACTCCTGACCCTGCAACGAGCGGGCGCCTGCAACGGGCGGCGTCAAGGTCTTGTCATCCGGCAAAAGGGTTTTCATGCCAACCTCCCGTTAGACATCGCACGCTCAATGCGTCACCAGTCGATAACGCGCCTTGTTGTTGTAGAGTTTGTGATCGGCAGCTTCCAGCAATTGGGATGGCGATTGCTGCTCACCGCTATACATGGCATCGCCCATACTGGTACTCACATGCAAGCGCCCACTTGGTAGATCATAGGGCGCAGAAAGCTGCGCCCGGATACGGCCGATCACCACATCGACCGAAACCGGCCCCACCACTTCCGGCAAGAGCACCACGAACTCATCGCCGCCATAGCGACAAGCAGTGTCGCTATCCCGGATGCATCCCATCAACCGGAACGCAACCTGCTGTAGAAGCTGATCTCCTGCGGAATGGCCGAGCGTATCGTTGACCATCTTGAAATTATCGATATCGAGTACCAGCACGGCCAACTGCCGGTGCTGGCGAGAGCTGATGGACATGGCCTGCTGCATGCGGTCAAACAAGAGACGCCGATTGGGAAGGTCAGTAAGCACATCGTGGCCAGCCTCGTAGCGAGCATTCCTGACCATGAAGGCCAGGCGGACAAGCCGCCTGCGCAAACGTAGCAGGACTTCTTCGCAGGACTCCATCAATCGCCCCCCCCCCCCTGATTGCCCATGGGATCAATATTGCAATACATGACATACCGCCATTGCTTGCTTAAGCTGGGCGTATGCGCTATCTGCGTCTGTTAACCTACTGCTGCAATATCATTTCGTCTGTGTGTTGACGCACATTGCAAGACTGGCTGTGACTTCCGCAACAGTTTGCCGGCGCCCCTGGCAAGGCTTCCTGCTATAACCATGCCGGAGCTATAAAGAACCATCGACCGCCACTCTTGAGGTGGCAAAAGAGAAAGGTCACACCATGCTGGTCAAGGTATACCAGGGCAGTAGTCACAAAATATTCCTGCCCAAGGACGTGGAGTTTTCGTCCCTGCCCGAAAGCGTACGAGCGCTGGCAGGGGATAGACCGGAGGTGCGTAATACCGTCCTGGAAGAAGACACCGGGGTGATGGGCGTGGATGTCAGCCAGGCGATCGCGGATATTGGCGATCAGGGTTATCACATCGCGATCGTCAAGGTGATCAGTTGAGCAATCGGCGTGGTGGGGCATGCCATCGGGACGAGCGGACAAGAGAGATGGTCCAGCGGTTAAGGCTGATATGGGTCAAATGCACAAGCGCCGCTCTAGGAAAATATACAATCTATAAAGCAACCGGCGTATCCCCTAAACTGAGTGCATGCTAATCAACCGAGTAGTCCAAACCCTGCTGCTCTGCTGCTGCGCCACCTGGGTTCTGGGTGCGGAGACACTACGTGTGCTGGCCTGGCCGGGTTACGCCGACAGTGACATCGTTGCCTCCTTCGAGCAGAAGACCGGTGCCAAGGTCACGGTGACCATCGTCGACACGGACGACGCAATGTGGGAGATGCTCAGTGCCAACGAAGGACGGGACTTCGACGTACTTGCGATCAATACGGCGGAACTGCAGCGACTGATCGACAACAAGTTGGTGCAGGCGATCTCCTCGGCCGACATTCCCAATCTGAAGCTACAGCACGCGCGCTTTCAGAATGCGGCCGGCATCATGCGGAACGGCAAGCGCTACGCCGTGCCCTACACCTATTCGGCCATGGGACTGATCTACAACAAGCGGCTGATCCCGACCCCACCGACCTCCATCACCGCCCTTTGGGAACGCAAGCAACGCGGCAAGATCGCACTGTATGAGGGCAGCAGCCATAACTTCAGCATCACCGCCCTGGCAATGGGTGCAACGGACCCGTTCAATCTCGACAACGAACAGTTCAAGGAAGCCGTGGGCCGGCTGGTGGCCCTGCGTAGCAACCGCCCCTACTTCTACGGTACGCCGGAGCAAGCAGTCGCCCTCTTCCAGGAACACGAAATCGCGCTGATGTTTGGCAATTACGGCAGCCAGCAGGTCAGCCTGTTGCAGAAAGCCGGCTTCGACGTCGGCTATGTGATTCCCAAGGAAGGCGCCCTGGCCTGGCTCGATTGCTGGGTGGTGATGAAGCACGCCGGCAGCGCCGCCCTTGCCCGCTCCTGGATCAACTACATGCTGACACCAGAAGTTGGCCAGGTTCTGGCACGTCGCCAGAACCTGCCCAATACGCTGGAAGCGCCGGCCAACCTGCGCAAACAGGACAAGCTCTACTGGTTGCAACCTGTCGAGAACACCCAGCTGCGCAACCAATACTGGGCGCGCATCCTGTCCGGCGCCCGGCGCGGCATGTACTGAGTCCGCGCTAAGGCTCAATCACCAGTTGAACCGCAGTGCTGCTGAAACGCGAGATGCCGTACTCGATAGGCTGGTCATCGCCATCGACGTAGACGGTCTCGACATACAGGATGGGCATGGCAGCAGGCTGGCCGAGCTGCAGGGCAACTTCCTTGCTCGGCAGCCGGGCCGTGATACGGCTCAGGCGGCGCGAGAACTCATGTACCTGGTAATGTGCCAGCGCCGCATGAGTCTTTCCCGTCTCGGCGTAAATGGCATCGAACCCCTGAAAGCGCGGCAAGGGGAAATACTGGGTACAGACGCCGATGATCTTGCCATCGAGCACATCGTGCGAATCGACCTGCAGGACCGTGCTCCCGGATGCCAGATCAAGCAGCTTGGCGACTTCGGCCTTGGGGGCGACCTCAGCCGCGCGTAGCACCAGGCTCTTGCCCACACGTCGAGCCTTGGCCACGCTGTGGGCAAAGCGGCTGCGACGACCCAGGTCGTAGTCGATCACCTCTTCCCGCACAAACGTACCCCGGCCGTGCACCACCTCCACCAGGCCCCGTTCGGCCAAGGCCTTTGCGGCCTGCCGTACCGTATGCCGGTTGACCCCAAAGCCCTCCGCCAGCTCGGTCTCGTTGGGCAGGCGGCCCTTGAGCCTGCCGGCCAGGATATCGGCCGCAAGGGCTTCTTCGATCTGGCGCCAGACGGTGGTGCCAGCGCGGCGTACGATGGGTTGGGTGGTCATGGTCGGCATCATCTTAATGGCCCATCACCCGCTCGGCGAGGCCCAGCGCAATACTCATCCCCACGCCGGCGGTGATCGTCACCGCCTGCACGCCTTCGGCGGCCTGCTGGACTTCGTACGCACGGGGACCGCTGGCATAGACGCCCTGCCAGCGCTCCAGCACCTGCAAGGGACGATTGAGCAGACCTTCCGCCAACCCCAGTAGCAGATCTTCGATCTCGGCCGGCTTGAAGGGAGAAACCGTCTCGCCATAGTGGTGCGAATCCCCGATGATCAGTTCGCCACTCTCCCCCACTTGCTGGACGATCAGGTGCACACCGTGTTCCAGCACCGCAGGACGGTTGCGCAGTACCTGCTCGCGCAGTGCCGTCAGCGGCGCCGTCAGCGCCGGGCTTTGGGTAAAAGAGGCATAGTGCAAGGTGGAGAGCCCGGTCATCAGGGCCGGCCCAAGGTGAATGCCGGGATTGGCGACCCGCAGCATCTGCAAGGCACAACGCCGCAGCCCGAGCGGAGCGTAGGCCTCGGGATAAAGCGTCTGGAAATCATGCCCGGAGCAGACAATGGCCCGCTCCGCCGGATAGACCCCTCGGCTGGTATGGATCTGCGGCAGCTCGATCGCATTGACCTGCGTGCCATAGTGAAAAACCACGTCGTAGGCCTTGGCCAGCCACTTGGCCAGGGCTGGAATCACCCGTCGAGCCTCAAGCGCGATTTCGCTGGGACTATAAAGCCCGCCGAGGCCGATAGCATGGTGTTCCGCCACCCGGGCTGCGCTTAGCAAGCGGGTAGCGTAAGCCGCACCGTGCTCGGACTGGAATGCTTCCAGCACCGCCATTTCCGCCGCATTACGGGCAACGGTGAGGCTGCCTTGCGCCTTGTACCAACTGTCGGTGGCCGGTAGCAGATCCAGCCATAGTTCGCGGGTACGCTGTGCCAGTGTCAGCATTTCTCCCTCAGGCTGGCCCAGCGACAGGCCCAGCCCGAAATTGCGTACCGACGCGCCGATGGCCTCGGCATCCCGCTCGAACACCGTTACGGCGTAGCCGCGCTTTGCGGCAGCAAGTGCATGGGCGAGACCGACAATCCCCGCGCCGACGATGGCCAGCCGGGGCTTGTTCATGGGCGCTCGCCTCGCAAGAGGCGGGCTTCAACCGCCGCCACAACCGCTGGCAGATCCGCCACGCTGTCGATGACGTAGTGGGCACCGGCCTGGGCCAGCTTGTTACCCGCCTTCTGGCGACGTTGTTGCAAGGCAGCCGGGCTCAAGGCGGCCAACTCGCTCTGGCTCAGGCCTACTTCGTTACCAGACAAGGAGAGACCCACCGTCCACATGCCGGCGGCCAAGCCTTCCTCGATGCCCGGCACGGTATCGTCCACCTTGATGCAGGCGGCGAGTTCCCCCACCCCCAATTCGATCACATTGGCCAGCGCCATCCAGGGGCCGGGACGGCCACCCGGCTTGAGATCATCGGTCGCAACCGCATGGTCGAGATGCAAGCCCTGGCTCGCGGCATGGGGCAGCAGCCTGTCCATGACCACGCGCGGATAACCCGAGCAGGAACCCAGCTTGATCTTGCGCTCACGCAACGCAGTGAGCACCGCCACCGCACCGGGGATCGCGTCCGAATAGTGGGCGACACGCTCGATCTGCAAGGGCATGAAAGCGGCGTACAGTGCGTCGACATCGTCGGTACTCATGCTGCGGCCAAACTTCGCCTGCCAGCGGGCATCCACCCCCGGCTGCTGGCCGAGGGCATGGATATGGTCCCACTTGGCCAGGCCCATGGGCAGCCGCGCTTCAGCCAGCGAAATCTCGATGCCGAAACCGGCAAAGGCATCAATCAGGACCTGAGTCGGCGCAAAGGAGCCGAAGTCGACCAGGGTGCCGGCCCAATCGAAGATGATGGCCTGCACGGGACCCTGATAGTGGCGGGTGTGACGGTACAACGTTTGCGACATGATGGGGTTCCTGAGAGTCTGGCGAATTAGCGAATACGCATTTCGGTGAGGGCGCGAGCGATGGCATCGATGGCCATCTGCATCTCGGCCTTGCCAATGGCCCCGATGCAGCCGACGCGGAAAGTCTCGACCTCGGTCAGCTTGCCGGGGTACAGGACAATGCCGCGAGCCTTCACGCGCTGGTAGAACTCGCCGAACTGCCAGTTGGCGTGCTTGGGCGCATGGACGGTTATGATGATGGGCGCCTGGATGCTGGCAGGCAGGAAAGGCTCCAGGCCCAGGCTGCGCAGGCCGTCGATCAAGGCGGTACAGTTGCCGCTATAGCGGGCGTAACGGGCCGGGCGACCACCTTCGGCATCGAACTGTTCCAGCGCGGCGGCGAAGGCGGCCACCACATGGGTCGGTGGGGTGTAGCGCCATTGGCCTGTCTGTTGCAGGTAGCGCCACTGGTCATGCAGGTCCAGCGACAGCGAGTGGGCATTGCCCTGGGACTGCGCCAGGCTGCTCTGGCGCGCCAGCACGAAGCCCATGCCGGGTACGCCCTCGAGGCATTTGTTGCTGCTGGCGATAACGGCGTCGAAGCGGATATCGGCGGCCGACAGGGGCAACGCACCCAGGGCGCTCATCGCGTCGATGATCAGCCGCTTGCCGGCGCGCACGACGACATCGGCGATCTCGGCCAGCGGGTTGAGGATGCCGGTACTGGTCTCGCAGTAGATGACACCCACATGACTGATGGCGGGATCTGCCGCCAGGCGGGCCGCCACCTGGGCGGGATCGACCGGTGCGGTCTCGCCAAAGTCCAGCACCGATACCGCACGACCCATGACCTCGGTCAGTTTGGCCATGCGCTTGCCGTAGGCGCCATTGACCAGCACCAGCAATTTGCCATCACGCGGCAGCAAGGTACCGATGGCGGCTTCCACGGCAAAGGTGCCGGAACCTTGCAAGGGCACACAGACAAAGTCTTCGCCACCATCGACCAGTGCGACCAGCCGCTTGCAGATGTCGGCAGTCAGCGCGTTGAAGCTGCTGTCCCAGGAACCCCAGTCATTCAGCATGGCGGTCTTGGTCGCGAGGGTGGTGGTCAGGGGGCCGGGGGTGAGCAGAATGGGATCACGCATGGGAAGTCCAGTTTGTTCGAATTGATCGGTTGTCGGCCGCTCAGGCAGCACGCCAGGCCTGGGCCCGGCGGTTCAGCCACCAGCCCAGCGCATTCATCAGCAAGGTGGCCAGGAAGGAGCTGGCAACGATAAGGGTGGCCATGGCGGCCGCGGCAGCGGTGTCGCCCGCGTCGTCCATGTTCAGTACGGCGACGGAGGCCAGTACCGTGTCCGGGGTGTAGAGAAAGATCACGCAGCTCACCGTGGTCATGCTGGAGACGAACAGGTAGCGGCCGACATCCAGCAGCGCAGGCAGGCTGATGGGCAGCGTGACCCGCAGGCAACTGGTCCACCATGGCCGCTTGAGGCTGCGAGCCACGGCTTCGATCTCCGGGTCGATCTGTCGTAGTGAGGTCGCCAACGTCAGATGTGCGGTGGTGTAGAAGTGGGTGATGGTGGCCGCCACCAGGATCGCCATGCCACCGTAGAGGCCATGCAAAGGATTGGCGGGATTATTGAAGCAAAAGATATAGCCCAGCCCCAGCACCAGCCCCGGTACTGCCATGGGCAACAGCACCAGGCTGCGGATCAGGGCCGAAGGCAGCCGCGGCGCAGGCGTCTTGTCGATCAGGTAGGCAGTGCCGAATACGACCACGACACCAAAGCCCGCTGTCAGCGCTGCGAGCTTGAGGCTGTTGTAGAAGGCCAGCCAACCACCGCCATCGACCTGGTCGAAGTCGAAATGGGCCAGCGTAAAGTTGAGGTTGTAAGGCCAGAGCTTCATCAGCGCCGCAGCGACCGCGACACCCAGCAAGGCCAGCAGAAAGCCCGATACCCCCGTGCAGAGCAGCCACAGGGCACCGTCACGCAGCCGATTGCGGCGCGGCCGGTAGGCGACCGAGCGGCCACTCATGGCGGCACCATGACCGCGCGCGAGCCAGCGCTCCACTACAAAGCTGAGCACCGCAGGCAGCAGCAGGAGCAAGCCCACCACCGCCCCCTTGCCAAAATTCTGCTGCCCGATGACCTGCTTGTAGGCCTCCAGCGCCAGCACATTGGTCTGGCCGCCGATGACCTTGGGCACGCCGAAATCCGTCACCACCAGGGTGAATACCACCATGGCCGCGGAGATGAGCCCATAGCGCGCATTGGGCAGGGTCACGGTCAGGAAGCGTCGCAACTTGCTGGCGCCCAGTGTCTCGGCGGCTTCATAGAGACGCGCATCAGCCACCGACAAGGCCGTCGCCAGGATCAGCAATGCATGCGGGAAGGTATAGAAGGCCTCCCCCAGCACAATGCCCAGCGGGCCGTAGATGGAGGCGTCCCCCAGCCAGCTCTTGAGCAGGCCCTGGTTGCCGAACAGATAGACCAGCGAGATGGCCGGCATCAGCGACGGCGCCAGCAAGGGCACCAGCGCGATCAGGCGGAACACCGGCCGGCCCCACATCCGGCTACGCGTCAGCGCAAAGGCAAAGGCCAGCGCGAGCGGCAACACAAGTGTCAGGGTCAGGACAGCGAGATAGACACTGTTCCAGACTGCCGTACGCAAACGGGGCTCGGCCGCCAGTTCCCACAGATTGGCGAGGCCGACAAAGCTGCCGTCGCGCGCCTGCAAGGCCTTGAACAGGATGCTAAGCAGCGGCCAGCCCAAAAACAGTAGCAGCACCGCAGCCATGAGCCAGACGAGCGCACCGGCCCATCGTTCATCCCCGCTGCGTAGCGAGGCGGATCGACTCTGGCCAAACAGGCGCAGTGCCAGGGCGCTCACGCGGATACTCCGGCAAAGAGCCGCAGACGATCCGCAGGCAGCGTGACCGGCACGCGCTGGCCTGGCACCAGGGTATGGTAGCCGGCGTCATTGGGGCTGACGTCAGCCAACAGCGTGACATCGTGCGCAGCACAGAGCGACAGCGCCGCGCGGCGTAGCCCACCGTGAAAATCCACCCGTTCCACCAGCGCCATCAGCGTATTGCCACCGGGCTGCCAGTGCGGTTCGACGCGTACGTCTTCCGGCCGGCAGAACAGGGTGGCGCCCGCAGAAAGATCGGCTTCGCTCTCCTTGCCACAGGCCAGCGCGACACCCGCCAGCCTGAACGCGCCCTGCCCGTCCACGCTGACAGGCAGCCAGTTGGCACGCCCCACGAACTCCGCGACAAAGCGGCTCTCGGGCGCACGGTAGACCCGTTCCGGCGTTCCAACCTGCTCGATGCGGCCATGCCGCATCACCGCGATCGTATCGGCCAACGCCAGGGCTTCCTCCTGGTCGTGGGTCACCATGATGGTGGTCACGCCCAGTTTCTGCTGCAAGGTACGCAGCTCACGCCGCAGATGTTCCCTTACCTGCGCATCCAGCGCGGACAGGGGTTCATCCAGCAGCAACAGGCTGGGCGAGGTGGCCAGCGCACGTGCCAGGGCAACGCGCTGTTGCTGGCCACCCGAGAGCTGGGCCGGGTACTTGTGGCCGGAGCCCGGCAGGCCGACCAGATCGAGCAGTTCCTCGACCCGGCGGGCCTTCTCCGCCCTGCCGGTACGCAGGCCATAGCCGATATTGGCGCTGACCGTCAGGTTGGGGAACAGGGCGTAGGACTGGAACACGATGCCGTAGTCGCGCTGCGCGGGTGGCAGACGGCCGATATCGCGCCCGCCCATGTGCAGACTGCCGGCATCCTGCTGCTCCAGGCCGGCGAGTATGCGCAGCAAGGTGGTCTTGCCACAGCCGGATGGCCCAAGCAGGCACAGGAACTCCCCTTTGCGGATGCTGAGGTCAATGCCATCGAGCGCGCTGAAGCTGCCGAACTGCTTACGGATGCCGGCAAAGCGCAGCCAGCCGGCATCCTGGTTACCCGTGCTGGCGATATTAGGCAGGTCCTGGCGTTTCATGGTGGCTCACTTGGCCAGCGCGGTGAGGCGCGGCAGGAAATGATCAAGATCGGGCGTGCGCATGCCCACCACCTTGGCCGCGTCGTCGTAGCGACGGAGCTTGATGGCACGCTGTGCATGCGGCTGATGGGCAAAGGCGATCGCGGTAACGTCATCCATCACGCCGCCTTGCAGTGCAAGACTGGTACGGGAGGCGGAGGACAAGGCAGCGAAGTACCCGGGTTCGGCATGGCAAAGGTAGCGCTTGGCATCCACATGCAGACCGATGGGGGTCACCACCGCGTCCGGCAACAGATGCCGCAGGAAGGGCAGCACCTTGAACTGGTGCAGGTCGTCGATGCCCTTGTCCAGATCATCGTCAGCCTGCTCGAACAGCAGATGACCGAGATCGTGCAGCAGGCAGGCGATCACCAGGGCATCGTCCTCACCGGCCTGTTCCGACAGCCAGGCAGCCTGCAAAGCGTGCTCGCGCTGGCTGATGGCCTCGCCACCGTACAGGCGGCTACCGCCGGCGTTGAACAGATACGGGATATCGGACAGCGTCAGTGACATGAAGTACAGGCCCCGGATGAGCGGAAGAATGGCCCGGCACGCTGGCCGGGCCGTGCACGACTTACTTGCGGGGCTCGGACTTGCCGTCGTAGCGGCGGGTCCACTCAGCCAGGATGCGGTCGCGGTTGGCGGCCGACCACTTCAGGTCCTGCTTGACCAGCAGTTGCTCATAGTTGGCCGGAATGAAGTTGTTCGGCTTGGCGACGCCCGGGTAGGCGACGATGGCGAAGTTCTTCTCGTACAGCTCGTTGGCCGGCTTGGAGGCAGACCAGTCCGCCAGCTTGCGGGCAGCTTCCAGGTTCTTGGTGCCCTTCATGATGGCCGTGGCTTCCACATCCCAACCCAGGCCTTCCTTGGGGAAGATCAGGTCGATCGGAGCGCCGCTTTCCTTGAGCTTGGCGCCACGGTATTCGAAGGCGATGCCGATGGGGAACTCGCCGGCGGCAGCCTGCTTGCAGGGCTTGGAACCCGAGTGGGTGTACTGGGCAATGTTGTCATGGAGCTTGTCCATGTAGGCCCAGCCTTCCTTCTCGCCGAACAGCGTGATCCAGGCGGTCACGTCGAAGTAACCGGTACCGCTGGAGGCCGGATTCGGCATCACGATCTTGCCCTTGTACTCAGGCTTGAGCAGATCACGCCAGCTCTCGGGCTTCTTGATGCCCTGCTTGGCGGCTTCCACGGTGTTGAAGCACAGCGTCGCTCCCCAGACATCCATGCCGACCCAGGCCGGCGGATTGGCAGCATCCACATAGCCCTTGCTGAGCTTTTCCACACCCCTGGGCGCATAGCCCTGCAACATGCCTTCCTTCTCCAGCACCAGTAGCGAGCTCGCGGCCACGCCCATCACGACGTCGGCTTGCGGCGCGGCTTTCTCGGCCAGCAGCTTGGCGGTGATGATGCCGGTGGAGTCACGCACCCACTTCAGCTTCACATCGGGGTATTCGCTCTCGAACTGGGTCTGGTAGGCCTTGAGCTGGTCTGCTTCCAGCGCGGTGTAGACGGTCAGGGTCGTTTCGGCGTGGGCGACACCAGCCAGCAGGGCGACGAGCGCGGCAAGCGGCTTCAGGAAGGTGCGGACTTGCATGAAAACTCCTCGTAGGTGGGATAGGCGGGTCACTGAGCGACCGGCCTGCGCACTCTAGGGCGCTTTCATTACGGCATCGTGACGTCTAGATGACCCATGGAAAATGCCCTGACGTTGATTGGTGACCAGGTGGGAACGCGACCCCACTGTCGCAGGATCACCACGCAAGCGACTTGGCAGACCTAAGTTTTTTACTATGGACAATTGATATTCAATTGAGTATGGCATCCTCCATATGGGCGATGCCGACAGCATAAAGAATGGCTAAGCTGCAATCAGTCTGTAGTGGGCAAGTAACCCGCTACGTAGCAAAGCGTCACCCTGGCAATTCCCGCACCACGGCAAAACAGAAAGGCCGCACCGAGCGGCCACGATCATCCGGCGGTAACTAGCGCTGCCGGTCAGCAAGGTCATCATGGGGTATATGCATGTCAACGCGCAGCCAGCCTGTACGCGCTGAGGAACGCCTGTACACACTGGATGTGATACGGGGCGTCGCTCTGCTGGGCATCTTCATCATGAACATGCCGGATTTCACGCACTCGATGTACGCCCAGGCCAATGGCACGCATATCGCTTATGCCCTGCCCAGCCGGATTGTCGATACGCTGCGGGAGATGCTGTTTGCCGGCAAATTCAACAGCATGTTCAGCATGCTGTTCGGGCTGGGGTTTGCCCTGCAGCTTGGCAGGCTGCAATCGGGCGACCCGGGCCAGGCCAACGGAATCTATCTGCGCCGCTTGATCGTGCTGTTCGTGATCGGCCTCGTGCACGGCGCCCTGCTCTGGAACGGCGACGTACTGCACATCTATGCCTTGCTCGGTCTGTTGCTGCTACTGCTGCAGCGCGCACCGGACAAGGTGCTGATCGGCCTGATCGTCGCCTGCCTGTTGTTCCCCATCGCCTACGGCTTGCTGCGCTTCCGGCTCATTACCCCCGAGGTAGCGAACTTCCTGGAGGGCGAGTCCCGCGCCTGGGTAAACAGCAACAACCAGAATCTGGGCCACGGCGGTTTTGTCGCGGCGACCGAAGAGACACTGCGAATGTTTGCCTATAACCATGGCAACCAGTACAGCCTGCGTGGCCTGTCGAACTACAGCGTGCAGCTGTTCAGCACCATGCTGCTGGGTTATCTGGCCGGCCGGAGAGGCTGGCTGCAACGCATTCCCGAGCTGATGCCCCAGATCAAACGGCTGCAATGGCTGGCTCTGGGCATCGGACTGGCGTGTTCGCTGATCATGGGTGTCAGCATGCAATGGGCCGACGGCGTGTTGTCGTCCATTCCCAAGCTGGCAGCCAGCCTGTTCTATGGCTGGAGTCGCCTGGGCCTGATGCTGTTCTACGTACTGAGCCTGATCAGGTTGCTGCAACTGCCAAGCTGGCAGGCCAGGCTGGCTCCGCTGGCCATCGCCGGCCGCATGCCGCTGAGCAACTACCTGCTGCAGACGCTGATGGGAACCTTCATCTTCTATGGCTGGGGTCTGGGCTACTGGGGGCAGGCTGATCCACTATTGGAAACCCTGCTCGCCATCGCGCTGTTCTTCGGGGTACAGATACCCTTGAGCCTTTGGTGGCTGAAGCGCTATCCCTACGGGCCGCTGGAGTATGTATGGCGGGTACTGACCTATGGCCGACGCCCGACCGAGGCTGCCGTACAGAAACACAAGCAGGCCGGCGCGCATTCGCTGGGTAGCTAGCCTCCAAAGCGTTTGCGCAACAAAGCTATGCAATACGGCGAACCGATTGAGATCGCCATCCCCCATATGGGCGATGCGGGACGAAACAGGGCTGTCATATCATGGCGCCCACTTTGCCTGCCGTCCTGCGCCGGGCGTTCCACTCCCCGGTTGCTGCTCCGTCATTCATGATCAATGCACTGAAACAAGCCCTCGCCACCCATCCTGGCGCCAAGTCGGTCCAGGTATCCGCCAAACTGTTCGAAGCCATGATCGATGCCGACCTGATCGAGCACAACCGCTCGCTCGGCTACGAGGCATTCGTCAAGGGCACCGCGGTCCGCATCCTGCTGGCCGGTGACGAACTGAGCACCAGCCATCCCTTTCTGATCGAAGGCTAGCGGGCAGCAGCTTGGCCTCACACCGGCAGGCGTTCACGTAGCTCCCGGCGCAGTATCTTGCCCACATTGCTCTTGGGCAGGGCTTCCTCGAACACGATGTACTTGGGTTGCTTGTAGCCTGTCAGTTGCGTGCGGCAATGCTCTCGCAGCATGGCTTCGCTCAGCGCCGCATCCTTGCGAACCACATGCAGGCGAACCGCCTCGCCGGAATGCGCATCGGGCACGCCGACCACGGCGCACTCCAACACGCCGGGATGCGCACTAACCACAGCCTCTATCTCGTTCGGGAATACATTGAAGCCCGACACCAGGATCATGTCCTTCTTGCGGTCGACAATCTGCAAGCAGCCCTCCGGTGTCATTCGGCCGATATCACCCGAGCGAAAAAAACCATCGGCGAAGACGGCCAGTCGGCTCTCTTCCGGCTTTTTCCAGTAACCGTCGCAAACCTGCGGGCCACGCAGGCATACCTCGCCCAGCGCCCCAGCGGGCAGATCGTTGCCCTCATCGTCGCGAATGGCGATATCCGTCATCGGCAAAGCAGGGCCGGCGGTCAGCGTGTGCGTCTGGTTGAGCGGGTTGTTGAGGCTGACGATACAGACCTCGGACATGCCATAGCCCTCGGTCACCGCGCAACCCGTGGTGGCCAACCAGCGGGTCGCGACGGCATCCTGGACCGCCATGCCGCCACTGGGGCAAAGCTGCAGGTGGGAGAAATCCAGCTGATCGAAGCCCGGCTGGTTCAGCAGTGCGTTGAACAAGGTATTGATGCCGGGCAGTACATGAAAGCGGGTTTTGCCAAGCAGGCGTACCAGCGCAGCCACCTCGCGCGGGTTGGGTATCAGTACGCCCAGGTCCCCGTTGCGGAGATTGACGAGACAACTGACCAGCGCCGTGATGTGGTACAGCGGTAAGGCGGTGATGACGACAGGTTGTTCGCTAGCCGGAATACGCGCCCAGATCGGCGCAATCCGGGTGGCGACCTGCAAGGTATTGGCAACCAGGTTGCGATGCAGCAGCACCGCCCCCTTGGGCACGCCGGTCGTCCCGCCGCTGTACTGCAGCAGGGCGACGTCATCCGGGCCGATGCCGACTGGCTGGAAATGCAGCGCCCTCCCCTCGGCAAGCACCTGGGCAAACCATTTGGCCTGAGGCAGTGCATAGGGCGGGATGAGCTTCTTGACCTTGCGGGCGACGAAATTGACCACCGCGCCACGCAGGCCCAGCAGATCGCCCAGGCTGACCACCACGACCTGGCGAATGGCGGTTTCCGCCAGCACCTGCTCGACCGTCGTAGCGAACTTCTCCAGCACCACGATCATCTCGGCACCGCTATCGGTCAACTGATAGGCAAGTTCTCGCGGCGTGTAGAGTGGATTGATGCTGACCTGCACGCAACCGGCCCGCAGGATGCCGGCCAACACCACAGGGAATGCCAGCAGGTTGGGCAGCATCACGGCGATGCGTGTTCCACGCACCACCCCTTGCGCCTGCAACCAGGCAGCAAAGTCACGAGACAGGGCATCGACATCGGCATAGGTCAGCTCCGCCCCCATGCAACTGAATGCCGGTTCCAGCGCATGCTGCTGGAAGCTCTCAGCAAGCATGGCGGGTAAGGAGGGGTAACGATCCAGGTCCAACGGTGCTGCATCCGGCAATCCAGCTTGCATGAAGCCTCCCTGTTGAGGGCGCGTTATCGGTGCACCCTTCCTGCTGAGTTATCGACCAGCCGGGCCGCGCGCACAAGTCGGCGACCACCATCACTGCCCAGAATATATGCCTGACAGTCGTTTGGTGGCAGTGCCGGCTGGTCTATCATGCCAGTCTCAGGTCTTGCTACCGTCCCTCCTGCTCGCAGTTGTCGTACCGCTACCACGATGTACCCATGCCTCGTACCCTGATCATCCCGCTTATCGTGGCCTGTGCCCTGTTCATGGAGAACATGGACGCCACCGTGATTGCCACCTCGCTGCCCGTCATGGCGCGTGATCTGGGGCAAAGCCCCATTACCCTGAAGCTGGCGCTGACCGCCTATGTGGTCGGCCTCGGTGTTTTCATCCCCATCTGCGGCTGGATGGCGGACCGCTTTGGTTCACGCAGCGTATTTTGCAGCGCCATCGGCGTGTTCATCGCCGGCTCCCTACTCTGTGCGGCCGCAACCTCGCTCACCGCCTTCGTCGCGGCGCGCTTCCTGCAAGGCATAGGCGGCGCCATGATGGTACCGGTGGGGCGCATCATCATTTTCCGCGCCGTCCCGCGAGAGGAGTTGGTGAAGGCGGTCGGCTACCTCACCCTGCCCGCCCTGCTCGGCCCCATCATCGGCCCGCCGCTTGGCGGCTTTATCACCACCTACTTCCATTGGCGCTGGATCTTCCAGGTCAACATCCCGATCAGCTTGCTGGGCTTCTATCTCGCCCGCAAGTACATCGGCAACGAGCGCGAAGCCACCGCCAGCCCGCTGGATCTGCCGGGCTTCATCCTGTCCGCGACTGGCAGCTCGCTCGCCATGCTGGGCTTTGCCATGCTGGGCAGCCCGCTGGTCTCGCACTGGGTCGCCGCCGGCATGGGCCTGGGCGGCATTGCCTTGCTACTGGTCTACTTCAGCTACGCCCGCGGTAGCGAGAAGCCACTGCTGGACCTGCGCTTCCTGCGTATCCCCACCTTCCACGCCAGCGTGGTCGGCGGCGCCCTGTTCCGAATCGGGCTCGGCGCCACGCCCTTTATCCTGCCGCTGGCCTTGCAGGAGGGCCTGGGCATGAGCCCCTTCCATTCCGGGGCGATCACCTGCGCCTCCGCTTTCGGCGCCATCTTCATGAAGACCATCGCCCCGCGCGCGCTCAAGCGCTGGGGCTTCCGCCGGGTCCTGATCATCAACGCCCTGTTCGCCGGCCTCGCCCTGATGGCCTACGGCCTGTTCACCACCGGCATGTCCATCTGGCTGATGGTCGCAATCGTCGCACTGGGCGGCTTCTTCCCCTCCCTGCAGTTCACCGCACTCAACTCCATCGTCTACGCCGACATCAGCCACGAAGACGCCGGCCGCGCCACCAGCCTCGCCAGCGTGGTCCAGCAACTGTCATTGGGCATGGGCGTGATCGTCGCTGGCATGGCGCTGCAATTCTCCAGCCACGTCCAAGGCCACCCCCACCTGACCGCCTCGGACTTCTGGCCCGTCTTCATCCTCATCGGCCTCTTCTCCATCGCCTCCATCCCCCTCACCCGCAAACTGCCGCACGACGCAGGCAAGGCAATGGCGCAAGGCTGAAAAAGCAAACGGGCACGGCCCCCCCCCGCCGGGAATCGAACCCGCGGGCCTCTCACTAGCACCTGTGCGTGCAGCGCTGGGCGGGAAGTGTGGGAGATTTAGAAGCAAAAGTCCGCTCGAACATCGCTGAAAGCAAAACGCCCGGCGGAGCGAAGTCGTTGCCACCATCAGGTGGCTTACGACTTCGGTCTCCCCTTTGCGGGGAATGCCGGACACTCAGTTGCTGCAGCAGACCTTTACTGAAAGCCGAGCCTCATCCCCAACGAGCGTCAGCGAGGCTCCCTGCGGCGGCAAGGGCGGGGGGATAGGACGATATAAAAGCAAAAGTCCGCCAGAGCATCGCTGAAACACAAACGCCCGGCTGAGCGAAGTCGTTGCCACCGTCAGGTGGCTTACTACTTCGGCCTCCCCCTTGCGGGGAATGCCGGGCGCTCAATTACTGCATCAGACCTTCACCGAAGGCCGAGCCTCATCCCCAACGAGCGTCAGCGAGGCTCCCTCGCGGCGGCGAGGGCGGAGGGAGTAGGTGATATAAAAGCGAAAGTCCGTTCGAACATCGCTGAAAGCAAAACGCCCGGCTATGCCGGGCGCTCAGTTGCTGCATCAGACCTTCACCGAAGGCCGAATCTCATCCTCAAAACAGGTAGTTATAAGACACACCCAGGAACTGGATGTGCGTCTTGTAAGTACCATTGGTGGTTTCACCGTTACCGGTACACGTCGTAGCCAGCGGGTTGCACTGGTTGGTGTAGCTGATGTTGGCGTCCTTGAAGTCGACATAGCTATAGGCCACATCCACCGACGACTGGGCATTGATCTTGTAGTTGGCACCGATGGAGTACCACACGCGATCGCTATCCGGCAGCGCGGGATGGGTCAGCTCAGGGCCACGCACTGGCGACTGGTCGAAGGAGAGACCGCTACGCAGCAGCAGGCTGTCGCTGAAGCGATAGTTGGCGCCCAGCGAGACACGGTAGGTGTTCTTCCATTGCTGGCGGATCACTTCGTCGCCCTCGGTCGTGCCTGGGAACTGGATGTGCAGGTCCTGCAGGCGCGAGTTACGGGTCCAGGTGATGTCGGCCATGGCAGCCCACTGATCATTGATCTGATGGTAGGCGTTGGCAGACAGAGTTTCCGGCGTCTTGAGGTCCACCTGCGCGCCCGAGTTGACCTTGTGCGATGCGGCGGCCAGCACCTTGTTGACGACTTGGTCGGAGGTCACGCTGGAGAAGTCCCACACGGTATCGCCCTTGAGCTTGTGCGAGATCGCCGAGCGGTAGGCCAGGCCAAAACGGGTGTCCTTGTCCAGCTGGTACATATAGCCCAGGTTGAAGCCGTAGCCCCAATCCTTGCCGTTGTTCTCGCCATGACCGTCATGGACATTGGCCAGCGCAGCCGGATTACCTCCGAGGGCGACAATTTGCTTGATCAGCGCGGCGCTGGTCGGGGTGCCGTTCAGCGCCATGACCGAGCCGGGCACATCCACGGCCTGACCGAGCGAGGCCTTCATGAACTCGGCGGTGACACCGAAACCGAAGGAGTGATGCTCATCGAGCTTGAAGGCCATCGACGGATTGATATCGACCGACTCGAGCTTGATGTCGCTCAAGGCATAGCGGCCGGCCCAGTTATTGCCGTAGTTCAGCTTGGTGCCATAGGGCACGAACATGCCGACACCAAAGGTGAGCTGGTCGTTGATCGGGGTGCTGAAGTACATCGACGGCGCGGTCACGTCATGCGGGACGTAATCCTCTTTTGGTGCACCGCCACCGGTCTGGGTACCGGTGAAACGCTTGGAGCCGTTATCGGTGTAGCTCGACTCCGGCAGTACCAGGGTGGCGCCAGCGGAGAACTGGGTACCCTTGAGGCGCGACAGACCGGCCGGGTTATAAAACACGGCGGAGGCATCATCGGCCTGGGCACCGTTTGCATCGGCATTGCCTTGACCGGCGACGCTTTGCGAACCGAATCGATAACCTGCAGCTTGAGTTTGAACGGCCATCAGGCCCAGGGCGGCACTAACCAGTAGGGGGAGGTATTTGTACTTCACGCGGTGTCTCGCTTTATATGAATTGCGTAAATGCCTGAGATAAATAGACATTTATTCCAAACCCCTAGGATTTGGAATAAATACTCCATGCATTCAATGAAATAGAGTCTTTACCCCAGAAGCCGCGGATACTGAATAGAAAGTCAGCAGCAGTCAAGCAGTTGATAGGCAGATGACGCTGTATAACTTGTTAAATTGTGTGTCTTATTGGGGTTTTCCCCCGCACTTAATACCGGCGTAAAAATAACTAACCCGGTCAGTTAAAAATAACTGACCGGGTTAGTTATTTAATGACCCGATTATTAAAAGATTAAATAAGCCAAATGCATACAGCATCCCGCTACCGCCAGCCAAGGCGACGCCTGGCTTTGGGCCGAGGTCGTGGCCGCGGCTAACCCTGCACTTTGGGGCGCGGCTGGAACTGCAGGCAGTGCTGCCCGGACGAGGCAAAGACCTCCAAACTGGGCTGCCGCAGGCTCTTGAAACCCAGCGCCCGGCAACCGTAGGGGAAACGGGTGTCCCAGGTGACATAGTGGTGCACGCACTGCATGCAATTGGGCGCGCGCGACCGGGTGTGGCTGGAAGGTGGTTGACTCATGAGCGGCACAGACGGGATTTGCTGCACAGTGTAGCTTCTGGCCCCCTTGCCAGACAGTCTCTAACTGCTCGGCAGGTCCCGCACCAGTTGCCCTACCGTCTGCAAGGCTTGGTCCAGCTCGGCGGTATAAGGCGCACCGCAGCTGATCCGCACAAAGTGCTCGAAGCGCCCGGAATTGGAGAACTGCGCACCCGGCGCCAGGCGGATACCTTGCCGGAGCGCCGCATGGAACAAGGCGGATGAGGAGCGATTACCCGGCATTTCGACCCAGAGCGCCAGGCCGCCATTCGGCAAGCTCAGCCGGGTGCCGGCAGGAAAATGCCGCGCGACGGCGGTCGCGACCAGCCGGCGTTGCTCCCGCAACTGGCCCCTTAGCCTGCGTAGATGGCGGCCATAGGCTGGTGAGGCAAGGAAATCCGCCACCGCGACCTGTGGTAAAGCGGGGCTCGGACGCGACTGGGCGTACTTGAGCATCTCCACCCTCGCCTGCCACCGCCCCGGCGAAAGCCAGCCCAGACGCAGGCCGGGCGAGAGGGTCTTGTGCAGCGAAGCGCAGTGGATCACGTTACCAGTGCGGTCCCACGCTTTCAGTGCGGTCAGCGGCGCCTCGGCATCACTCAGGGCGGCGTAGGTGTCGTCCTCGATCAAGGCAATCTGCTGTGCCTCGCACCAGGCCACCAGCCGCTCCTTGTTGGCGTCCGGCATCACGCTGCCCAGCGGGTTTTGCAGATTGGGTACCACTACCACGGCCTTGATATTCGGGTAGGCCTGTGCCGCCAGATCCAGAGCATCGAGCGAGATGCCGGTATGCGGGCTGGTCGGAATCTCCAGCGCCTGTAGCCCCAGGCTTTCCAGTATCTGCAATAGCCCGAAGAAGGTCGGCGATTCGACTGCCACCACGTCGCCCGGCTGGGTCGTGGCGCGCAAGGCAAGATTGAGTGCCTCGATGCAGCCATGGGTGACGATGATGGCATCGGCCGACAAGGTCATGCCCGATGCCAGCGCGTTGCGGGCCAGCACGCTGCGAAAATGCAGATCGCCGTTGTGCGGTGCCGGCTCCCCCAACAGTAGTGGTCGCTCGCGCAAGGTGCGGTTGATCGCCACCCGTAGCGCCTCGTTCGGATACAGTTCCGGTGCCGCCCAGGCACCACACAGGTTGACGCTGATCTTGGCCTGCTGGCCCAATTCCAGAAAGCTCGAGACCTTCTGGTTGACCCCGACATAGCGGGCCGGGTCCGGCAAGGTACTGGCCGGCTCATTCGCCAGGGCCAGGGCCGGCGCACGCTTGGGCAGGACAAAATAACCGGAGCGCGGTCGCGCTTCCAGCACGCCCTGACTTTCCAGATAGCGGCACAGCTGCAAGGCGGTGGAAAGGCTGACGGCATGGCGCGCCATCAGGACCCGCACCGAAGGCATGCGTGCACCGGGCGTGAGCGTACCGGCCTCGATCGCATGCAGATAATGGCTGGCCAGTTTGCGGTAGAGGGTCTGGGTTTCCATGGCGCGATATTGCGCGCGGAAAAGGAACCGCAACAGATACAGATAGAGCGCAACTGTTCCGTAACAACCGGAAAATACCTTCACTGTTCTGTTCCTGCTTGGGCGTCGCTGTGACTACCCGCAGGTGCACATGAATCCTAAGCTCTGTGCTACCTGCCATGGCCCACGACGGGCTTGAGGAGCACAGCATGAACACCGACACAGCCTTTACCTCCCGGCATGCCGTAGCCGCTGGTCAAAGCCTGCATATCTGGGGACGCAGCGGCAGCAGCCTGCATATCGACGGAGGCCGCGCCTATGTCACCGAACCACCGGAATGGCTGGCAGAACGATGTATCGAGGAACCGCAGCGCCTGCTCAATGGCGGCACGCACAGGCTGAGCCGCAGTGGCTGGGTCGTGGTCTACGCGGTCTTCCCGGTCCGCTTGACCATCGTCACCCCTCCCTCGCCCCTTTTCCGCACCCTGCGGGGCTTGCACGTCATCTGGATGCAATTGCGACAAGGTGTCCGCCGAACCACACGAGCACGCACAAGCGGGTAAGACCAGGCGAGACGTTCAGTTGCAAACAAGAGACGATTTGCAGCCAATCAACTCGCTCCACTCCTTAGTATGGCTTCCGTGCACCGAAGCACCGAACCCACTACCGGAGTCCTCATCATGCCCCGCATCCCTGCCCTCACCAACGAACAAGCACCCGCCGCCGCCCAGCCACTCCTTGCCGCCGTCAAAGCCAAGATGGGCAAGGTGCCAAACGCCATGCGCACACTGGCCAATGCCCCAGCCGTTCTCAACGGCTACCTGCAGCTCTCCGCAGCCCTGTCGGCCGGCAGCCTGAGCGCCGCGGAACGTGAAAGCATCGCGCTCGCCACCGGCCAGAGCAACGAATGTTCATATTGCCTATCTGCCCACACGTTGGCTGGCAAGGCTGCCGGGCTCAGTGCCGCGCAGATCCAGGCGGCGAGGGAGGGTGAGGACAATCCGGTAGCGCTACTGGCCAAGCAGATCGTCGGCAGTCATGGACGGATCAGCGATAGCGAACTGGCCCAGGCACGTAGCAATGGCCTGAGTGACGCGCAGATCGTGGAAGTGATCGGTGCCGTCGCGCTCAATACGCTGACCAACTACCTGAACCACGTGGCCGAGACCGAAATCGACTTTCCGGTCATCACGGTCTGATCACCAAGCAGAGGGAACAGCCGCCCGCAGCGAATCAGCGCTGCGGGGGGAAAGCCCCCAATGTGATTAATCACAAACACTTTTTTGCTCGCCCCCAGTCAGAGATGACCGAGATGCCGAGCAGCCTGCTATTCATTGCAGCAAGCCGCTCTTCCGTACCAGTTGCTACATCGTCAACCCGTTTTCTACAGGCCGTCCGGCAATATCCCCGGCTTGCTAAACGGCAAGGTTGTCTTAAAGTGGACATGCACCGGCAGCCTTGATGTAATATATAGTACGCTTGTGCAACTAACGAACACTTCCCCGATGATTCCCGACCTTCAACTCGCCATCGCGCAATACCACCCCCAACCACCCAGCGTGATCCGTGCCAGCAAGGCGCTGTTCGAGGCGCTGTTGATGGCCGACCTGATCGATTTCCGCTATGGCATGCACCTGCTGCACCATCCCATGACCGCCATCGAACTGGCGGATGACCTGGAAGGTGCACTGTTCAGCCTGCTGCCCTAGTTCCAGCGATCGCCGGCCCTGCCCCTTCCCGTTGATGGAGGCACTGCCTGATGACATCCAGAATAGCCGCCTGCAGCTGCGGGCAATTGCGCATTGAAGTCCAGGGCGAGCCACGTTGCGTCGGTATCTGCAACTGCCTGGCCTGCCAGCAAAGAACGGGCAGTGTTTTCGCCACCCTCGCCAGCTTCTCCCCGCCGTATCAGGTAAGTGGCACGGTAACCGAATATGTCCGCACCGGCGACCAGGGTTCCCGCTTCAGATTCCGGTTCTGTCCCATCTGTGGCACCACGGTGTTTCATACGGAAGAGGGCCATGAAGCCGACTCCGTGGCTGTCGCGGTCGGCGCCTTCGCCGACCCTGCGTTCCCCCCACCCCAAGTTTCGGTCTACGACTGCCGCCGGCATCCCTGGGTCCAGTTACCGCCTGGCAACATCGCGTTTGATAAAGATCCGTCCTGATCAAACACGGATACGTCCTTACGCATCCAGGCACTCATAACAAAACACGGCGCCCTCAGGCGCCGTGTCGCTTTCTTCCACTACCGCTGATCGCTTAGCCATGGTGAGCACCATCAGCTTGAGCCAGTTGGGCGGCAACCTGGGCGGTCCCGGCCTTGGGCTGGACTTCGCCGATCAGGGCAACGGCGAAAAAAGCGGCCAGACCAACAACCAGGGTGGCTTCGAACAGTTCATTGATGCGGGTCATGATTATTTCCTCTCTGATTTCAGTTAGTTGCGACATTCTTTGTCGCTTGCAGTGAGGTCATCATGCAATACCCGCTCATACAAGGAGAGCGACTTGAGACGGCTTGCAGGCAGGAAGGCATGAAATGCAGCGAGCGGTGACGAAATGCAAGGGCATGTGCTACGGCGACTTATGCTTTTCGCATGCGTGACTTCCCAGCAGGGAACGGTTAGGCCAATATAAGCATCTAACGACACTGCAACGTCGTCAGCGACTGCCTTAGCCTTCAGGTACACCCGTGGACCCTATTCTCGCCCAGCTTTCCTCCGCCGTTCCGGCTGCCCATTCCCTGGAACAACTGACCCGCCCCTTACTGGAAATGCTGGGTCGGATCACCGGCCTGGAATCGACCTACCTCACCGTCATCGACCTTGAGCATGACGTCCAGCATGTGCGCTATGCCCGCAACACAGGCAGCATGACCATTCCAGAGGGCTTGTCGGTGCCGTGGGGCGACACACTGTGCAAGCGCGCACTCGATGAAGGCAGGATGTTCACCGACGATGTAGCTTCCTGCTGGGGAGACTCGGATGCCGCCCGGCTGTTGGGCATCCAGACTTACGTCAGCACACCGGTACGGGGTGGCGAAGGCAATCTGCTCGGCACCCTGTGCGCGGCAAGCTCCGAACAACATGGTCTTGCGCCCGGCGCGGAGGCAATACTCCGTCTCTTTTCCAGTCTGGTCGGCACCTTTATCGAGCGCGAAAAACTGGTCGAGCAATTGCAGGCCAGCAATGCACAGTTATTAACTTACGCGATGACCGATGCGCTGACCGGCCTGCCCAACCGTCGCGCCCTGTTTGGCGAGCTGCAGCGCATGCTGGCCCAGGCCAGACGCGAACACGCCAGCGTGCTGGTGGCGGTCATCGACCTGGATGGATTCAAACGCATCAATGACACGCTCGGCCATCAGATCGGTGATCGTTTCCTGCAGGAAATGTCGCGTCGGCTGTCCAGTACTTTGCGGTCATCCGACATGCTGGGCCGAATGGGTGGCGACGAATTCATCCTGATCGCTCCGGGTCCCAGCAATGACGAGGCACTGGGTGCGGCCCAGATATTACAGGAGCGTATTGCAGCCGCGACCGTGGGACGATTCTCGCTTGGCGAGCAGGTACTCGACTATACCGGGGCCAGCGTGGGTGCCGTTGCGGTCGACCCGGAAGGTAGCAATGCCGATGAAGCGGTCCGCCTGGCGGATGCGCAGATGTACGAGGTCAAGCGGGCACGCAAACAGCGGCACTGAGTCCCCGCTCTGTCGGCCTACCGAAGGCTGGCAACACGTACGCACCAAATCAAACACGGCGCCCTCGGGCGCCGTGTCGCATTCTGTTGTACTGCTGCCGGATTTAGCCATGGCGGGCACCATCGACCTGGGCCAGTTGAGCGGCTACCTGGGTAGTCTCGGCCTTGGGCTGGACCTCGCCAATCAGGGCAACAGCGAAGAAGGCGGCCAGACCGACAACCAGGGTGGCTTCGAACAGTTCATTGATGCGGGTCATGATATTTCCTCTCTGATTTCAGTTGGTTGCGACATCCGTTGTCGCTTGCAGTGAGGTCATCATGCAATACCCGCCCCGGCAATGAGAGTGGCTTGAGACTGATTGCAGGAAACGCGGTGCGAAATGCAGGGGAGGCCGACGAAACTCTGGCCAGGGGCCTCGGCCCATCTACCCCCGCAGGCAAAAAACAGGCCCCGATACCACACCGGGGCCTGTATGCAGGTCAGATGCCCTGCTTGGTTGGCATGATCACCACTTGCTGCAGGTTGACATGCTTGGGCTGGCTGGCCAGAAAGCCCACCACCTCGGCGACATCACCGGGCTGCAGGAAGTCGATGTTCTTTGCCGCTTCGGCTATCCAGTCCTTGGCGCCCTGGAGCGTCCAATGGCTTTGCAGTTCCGTCGCCACGATACCCGGCTCGATCATCGACACCCGGATGTTCTTGGGGCCCAGCTCGACACGCATGTGGCGGGTCAGATGGCTGACATAGGCCTTGGTCGCGCTGTAGGCGGCAAAGTAGGGATAGATGTTCTGCGCAGCGATGGAGGAGGTATTGATCAGATCCACGACCCCGCCTGCCGCTGCCGACTGGTTCAGTTGCGGCACGAAGGCATCGATGACGCGCATGGCGCCTGTCACATTCACATCGATCTGCGGCTCCCAGCCCTTGAGCTTGTCCTCGTCAACGGCGGCGGGCAGCATCAGGCCGGCATTATTGAAGAGCAGGTTGGCGGGGCCGTAGGCCGCCAGCACGGCGGCTGCCGCGGCGTCGATCGAAGCCTGGTCGGTCACGTCGGCAGCCAGGGCGAGCGCGGCACCCCCGGCGCTTTCGATCTCGGCAACCAGTTGATCCAGCGCGCCCTTGCGGCGGGCCAGCACAGCAACCTTTGCACCTTGGGCGGCGAGCAACTTGGCGGTGGCATGGCCGATACCGCTGGACGCGCCGGTAATGACCGCAACACGGCCGGAGAGTTGGTTAGAAAGTGGCTTGTTCATGATGCGTTTCCTTGTCTTGGGTTGGCCAGAAGTGGCGACAAGCAAACTATATGGATCCGTCATCAACGGAAAAAGCCATAATCAACCGTATCAGTAGCAACGAAAAGTTGCCAATCCATCAAGGGGATTTGGTTCGCAGCTCGGCCTCCGTCAGCGAGAAAAGCGGGCTGTTGCGCAGGCGCTCGACGGAGAAATCGATAAATCGGCGAACACGACCCGGCATGTCCGCGCGCTGTGGATAGTAGACATACAGCCCCATCCGGCTGCTGATGCTATCGACCAGCAGCGGCACAAGGCGGCCATCCCGTATGGCAGCCGCCGCGTTGATGCTGTCGATCTGTCCGATACCCATACCGGCCAGCACCAGGTGCATCTCCGCCTCGGGGTCGTTGCTGCAGAGTACGGCGGGGATGGACTGGTAGACCGTACTGCCATCGATCTGGAACTCCCAGGGCATGGGACGCCCCGTACCCGGCTGGCGGTAGCCCGTGCAACGATGAGCCTGCAGTTCCTGCATATTCCGCGGCACACCGTGGCGCTGCAGGTAGGCGGGAGCGGCGCAGACGATCTGCTGTATAGGGAAGAGATGCCGGCTCACGACTTGCGCATCCGGTACATTGCCGGCACGAAACCCGACATCCAGACGCTCGCCGACCATATCGCTGAAACGGTCTTCCAGCAGCAGATCGAGCTGGATCTGGGGATAGTTTTCCTGGAACTCGGCCAGCATGGGCACCAGCACCTTGCGCCCCACTGCACCACCGGCGGTGACACGTACCAGCCCCATTTCATCCTGCACCGCACTGCGTGCCCGCGTGACTGCGGTCACCAGCCCTTCCAGACTGGGCCTGACTGCCTCCAGAAAGCTCAGCCCCTCGTCGGTCAGCGAACTCTTGCGCGTGGTGCGATGGAACAGCCGCAAGCCCAGATGCTGCTCCAACTGGCGTATGGTCTTGCTGACGGCCTGCGGCGTGGTGTTCTGAACCTCTGCCACCTTGTTGAAACTGCCCAGTTCGGTAGCCTTCACAAAGATCGAAATGGCACGCAGTTCATCCATTCATTGGTCCACCTGGCAAGGTACAAGGGGCGGCCCACGATCAGGCCTCGTTTTCACTCCACTCGGGACTGTAACCGCCCAAGGCCGGATGGTACATCTCGTCGCCGGCATGCTGGGTGAACTCAACGTTCAGGCGATCCTCGTTCAGGCCTAGTATCTGCACACAAAGACCACACAAGGCCTTGGCGACTTCCATGCGCAATTCCGGACTGCGGCCACGACGGATATCGCACATCAGGACAGAGACCGCCTGGGGTTCGCCATCGATCACACGCCAGACGCTGCCCTCCCCCAGCTCGCGGATAGCGATGCTGATGCGGCGGATATCCACGCTCATCATCGCAGCGTAGGTCTCCGCCATCTGCCCAGCCAGGCGCTGCTTCACACCAATCGGGTAATGGCCGTTCACATCCAGTTGCAGATAGGGCATGGCGACTCCTGGGGATTGAGCCTGCTGCAGGTTGGCCGGTCTCTGGCTATCTGGACGATCACCCGCCAGACCATTCTAGATCGCATATCACGTCCCAAGGCACTGTGGGCAACCACAGCGATACCTCGCCGTGGCGCCCCGGCGCGGAGATCAGAAGAACAGGAAGAAACCGTTGGCGAAGAACGCCACCCCCGCCAGGCCGACCGGGATGGAGAGATGCCAGATACGCTGGACCTTCATCAGGCCGGCGATGGAGTTGAGCAGGATGGCGACCTGCAGGAAGATCACCGCCATGCCGAATGGCTTGCCATGCTTCTGGGCATCGTCACGCTGCTCCTCCAGCTTGCGGGCCTCGGCTTCGATCGTCTTGCGCTCGCTCTCGTAACGGGCCACCTTGGCCTGGTAGTCGGCCACCTTTTTGGCGTAGGCCGCCTTGATCTCTGGATCGTTCGGCAGGCTCAGGCTTTGCAGCTGCAACTGGCTGAGCTCCACTTCGTACAGGTTCTGCTTGGTGCTCTTGGCCTGGTAGTAGGCCCACTGGTCGGATGCCTGCGACTGGGTAATGACGCTGCGGGTGGAATAACCACCGCCCTTGAAGGTCGACAATGTCGCGCAGACTGCCAGGATGACGGTCATCAGGGCCAGGTGGTTGAGCCAGGGTTCTTTCTTGTCGTCGGCCATCGTTGTGGTCTCGTTTGTTATCAGTGATTGGGAAGGATGAAGGTCAGCCGAGGTAGCGCATGGCCGCCCAGGTGCAGACGCCAACGGCCAGCATCACCAGCAGCAGGATGAACAGCAACCGGCCAAATCGGGGATAGTCGTCATCGTCGGCGGACTGGTAGCGGGGCGGCGGGTTGCCGTTCTTTGTTGGGTCGTTCTGCATGGGGCGGGATTGTGGCGGGCTCAGCTTAAAGCAGGCTGAGCAACACCGTACCAAGTCGGGGACGGGATGATCTTTGCGGCGGTCCCACCGGTCAAGCGGGGATTGCCGCATGCCAATATGGCCAACCATTCGTCGAGAGACGGGTCATAAAGCGGCCCCTTGTCCCTCATCTGGAGGATGACGGTCCGCGTCATGGTCTGCGAGACTCGGTCTACCGATGATTGCTACCCGAGGCACGGCATGGCAGATTTCTACGACAACCTCGCCCCCTACTACCATCTGATCTATCAGGACTGGCCCGCCAGCGTGCGCCGCCAGGGCGAACAATTGTCAGCGGTCATCGAATCCACCTGGCCAGGCAGTGCCTGCGTACTGGATGTCTCCTGCGGCATCGGCACGCAGGCGATCGCACTGGCGGAAAAAGGCTATTCGGTCATCGGCTCAGACTTGTCCGGCAAGGCGGTCGAGCGGGCCTGCCTGGAATCCGTCAACTGGGGTGTCGATATCCCCTTCTCCGTCTGCAATGTGCGTGAGGCGCACGCCCATCACGGCTCCGGTTTTGATGTGGTCATCAGTGCCGACAATTCCCTGCCGCATCTGCTGAACGACCGCGACCTGCTGCACGCCCTGCGCAATATGCATGACTGCCTGGCCGACGGCGGTGGCTGCCTGATCACGGTACGGGACTATGCGCAGGAGGAGCGCGGCCGCAACCTGCACAAGCCCTACGGCGTACGCATGGAAGGCAACAAGCGCTACCTGCTGTCGCAGGTCTGGGACTTTGAAGGCGAGCATTACACGCTGACGTTCTTCGTGGTCGAGGAGGACATGGCGACCCGCGAAGTCCGGACCCACGCCATGCGCTCGCGCTACTACGCGGTATCAACCCAGCGTTTGTGTGAGCTGATGCAGGAGGCGGGTTTTCTGGAAGTAAGGCGGCTGGACGACGCCTTCTACCAACCCGTGCTGGTGGGGACCAAGGCGATGTGAGATATAGGGTCACGACCATTAATATGTCTCACTTAGCCATGCCTGTTATTCATCTGTATGACCTGACTCAATGCGCTCTGATCGTGCCCGCACCAACTGGGATCATTTACCAGCAGCAAGCAGGTGGGACTGGATGCCTGCAACCCCAACAGGAGGGGTATCTCATTCCCATCAGTAACGACAACGCCTTATCAGCTCCGTCAACATCGCTTGAAGCAAGACTGATGAGTCTCTTTGCTGAGGGAGGTGGCCATAGAACCCTAAGCAAGGACCTGTTGGAAGAAATGCAGGGCGTATTGGACGACAGCGGTTTTACCAAGGGAATACGTGTGAACAGTGACAGGGCGGATGAATCGCTTGAGGCTTGGGTCCATGTCCTGATACCGGTAGACTTTCAAGAATGCACAACCTCCCCTTCCCTCACCCCGGCGATATTGACCTGGAGCAATCGCGACTGATACATCCCTCCATGTAGGAGTCGAGGCGTGCTATCGCCTCCAGCTTCAAGCGATGGCGGTCTACTTGATGGGGATAAAGTGGAGTACTTCCACCGTGTGTCGGGTTAAACCTCTAATGCACCGGTTTCCAGCCGTGAAAACTCCCAACTGAGCACCACCCGAAACCAGACTTCCTATACTTGAAGCAACCACAATCGGTGGTCGGCTCCCAGGCCTTGGAGGCCAATATGGGCAGGCGTCAGGTATGGGTTTTGGGTGCAGCCGCGCTGGCACTTCTAGGCGGAGCCAGCCCAGGGCCAGACAACGTGCCAGAACAGGCACAAGCACGCTTGCTGGCGCCCGGCCCCGTCGTCGGTGTTCCCGCAGATGGCGAACCCTGGTCCGATATGCCGCCTTATGACGGCCCGCATCCGTCCACCCTCAGCCGGCCCGACGACACCGCGCACTTTCCCATTGCCATTGGCGAAATCGGCCCCGCCGAGCCGCTGTTCGCCGGACCAAGGCAGTATCCCTTCATCTGCGGTACGGAGAAATCCCAGCTAGGGCCGCCCGAGGTCGATAATCAGGAGGGCATCGGCACGGCCGTCTATGCCCTCCAGGATGGCGAGAGGGTATTGCGTGGCTACAGCAAGGATTGCCTGGCCAGGACCCGCGTGAGCTATTTCTACAAGCCGGTGGATGAGGACGAGTTCGTTCCCTGGTATCGCGATGCCGACGATGTAGATAGTATCGTCATCAAAGGGCGCACCCTGCCCTTCATTGTGCGGGTCGAGATGGGGACCATTAACCGCTTCATCTACATCCTGGCTGCGCTACGCGGCGAGCAGGAGACTATCGCCGAACCGACCCCTGACCGGTGGAACCGGCGGTTGATCTACCAGTTCCAGGGCGGTGTGGGCATCGGCCACAAGCAGGGTGAAGTCAGCCCGGGCCGCTTGCTGAAGGAAAGAGCCAAGGAGCTGGCGCTGGGTTATGCGGTGGCCTACTCCACCGGCAATGCCACGACCAACCATTACAACATCTGGCTCGCCGAGGACACCGCCTTGCGGGTAAAGCGGCAATTCGTTGCGCGCTATGGCGTGCCGCTTTACACCGTGGGGGTTGGTGGTTCGGGGGGTGGGCTGCAGCAGTACCTGCTGGGGCAGAACCATCCAGGCCTGCTCGACGCCGGCATCGCCCAGTACGCTTACCCGGACATGGTGACCCAGACCATACCGATCTTCGATTGCGAGCTGCTTGAGTACTACTTTGACGTGACCGCACAACAGGACACGCTGTGGCGAGACGCGGAGAACCGGGCCCTTATCGAGGGGCATAGTGCCAACAACCAGGCGAGCGACCGCTACCGCATGGTACGGCGACTGGCCAACGCCGCCCGTATCGAATGGCCTCAGCTGGCGAACGGCCAGACAGAATGTACGGCCAGTTGGCGAGGCCTCACGCCGCAGGTGCTCAACCCGCGCTTTGTGTCTTTCGCCGCCAAGCTCTCCCCTGCCGTCACGGAGCGGGTCCACTGGAGTCATTACGACGACGTAAACGTGGTCTACGGCACCGATGCGCAAGGTTTCGCCCGGGTCCCGTGGGACAATGTCGGGGTGCAGTATGGCTTGCAGGCGCTCAGGCAAGGGCGGATCAGCATCGCGCAGTTTCTCGATCTGAACGCACGTGTCGGCAGCTGGGCCAAGCCGGCCGCGATGCGCCAGGAGCAGTTCTGGCATCTGTCCGGCAATGGCGATAGCGCCTTGCGGGATTTCTCGCCCTGGAGCGCGCAGAACATCGTGCAGGGGTCCGATACCGTACCGGCACCGCGCTATGCGGGCGACACGGCGGCCATGGCAGCCGCCTATCAAGCCGGCATGGTATTCACCGGCAAACTGACGATGCCAGTCATCGACCTGCGCCATTACCTGGACAGGGAGCTGGACATGCACCACGCCTCGGCCTCCTTCTCCAGCAGGGCGAGAATAGCGGCAGCGGGTGGCGATACCCGCAATCAGGTGATCTGGATGGGGCACAAGCCGGATGACCCGACGCCGCTTGCCTTCGCAGCCATGGATCGCTGGCTGGCCGCCATGCGCGCCCATCCCGAGCGCAGCGTGGGCGATAACCGCCCCGCCCAGGCGGAAGACCGCTGCTTCGATGCAGACGGACAACTGATCGCAACCGGTGACACCGTCTGGGATGGCGACTGGAACGGTCATCCGCAGGGACGCTGCATGCAGCGCTATCCCATCCATAGCGATAGTCGCCGGGTTGCCGGCGGCCCCATCACCGGCGACGTGTTCAAATGCCAATTGCAGCCGGTAGCGACCGCCATGACGCAAGGACTGTACTACCCCGTCGACATGCGGCCCCATCTGCAGCGCCTGCGCACGATATTTCCAGACGGCGTCTGCGATTACCGCCTGCCGGATGCCACTAGGCCAGCCGGGTTTTGAGTCCCGCGCCTACGGCTCGCTGCGCAGGATCAATCGGGTCCGATCCTGACAGAACGGGACGAACAGCCAGGTGTCCTCAAGCTCACGCAGTGCAGCGGCATAGCGCGCGCCATGCAAGGCATCGCGGCGATCGTTGATACGGTCTATGGTCTGCTGGAACGCCTGATAGGGCTGGTTGGCCACGGCGCCGGGTGCCTGTTTCTCGAAGGCGCCGAGATAGCCGTCTGGCAGATCGTCATGTTCAGCCCAGCCACGCGGAACCACATCGAACTCACCCGTCGCGACCCGCGCGTAGACATCGGCAGCGCCGGTGGTCGGGATGATCTCCAGTGCGAGGTCTTCCTGTTGCAGCGCCTGGATCAGATGGTCCAGCAACAGGGTCAAGGCACCCCGCGCCGGGGTATGGAGCAACCGCAGCGGATGCGCGGCGAACTGCTCGCGCCAGCGGGCGGCAAAACGGGCAGGCAGCACGCTCATGTCGTTGCGGCGGTAGTAGCTGGCGGGTAGCAGGCCATCAGGTAGAAAGCACGGCGTGTAGTAGGTACGCGCGCAGGTCCAGGAGGCAAAGCGGCGCGGGAACAACGATTGCGCCAAGGTCTGCACCATCAGGCCAAACTCGCGTCGCAACGCCGGATCGGCAAACAGGGGGCTGGCGCCGTTGAGCACCAGCATGCCGGTCCAACGCTCCTTCAAGGCCTTGGCCCGCGTACCGGCCGGCGCAGGAAAATGGCGATTCCTATCAGCGATCATCGCCTGTACCTCACCCGTCAGGAAAGCCTGTTCGAGTTCGTCCTGACTATCGTAGTGGGTAAAGCGAAAGCGGGAATACAGGGCAGGATCGAGGTGTCCCTCCCATAGTGGCGCCAGGTCTGACACCTCCCTGCCAGGGCCGGAAGAGCCCACGACGATACCAAAGTCGAGCATGCATACCTCATCAGAACATTGGAGAACAACAGCGAGACCCGACTGTGCCCAACAGGGTTGCAAGCAAGCGATAGTTCGACACAGGGCAGGAAATGATAGAGGGGGATGCGATGCTGTTTTCTGCATCATGGGCACAACCGGCGCCGCCTTTCTGCGAGATCACGACGAAAACGCAGATAAACTACCGCCATGAATGCAATAGATCCTTACGACCGGGCCATCCTGCGCGAGCTGCAGCGCGATTGCCGTCAGAGTACCGAGCAGATTGCCACCGTGGTCGCCTTGTCGGCCACTGCCGTACAACGCCGCATCAAGCGGCTGCGCGAGACCGGCATCATCCAGGCGGAACAGGCCATCGTGGCGCCGGCGGCGCTGGGCCGCAAACTCAGCCTGGTCATCCAGGTCACACTGACACGAGGCCGCGCCGATATCGTGGCGGATTTCAAACAGCAGATGCGGGCCATGCCCGAGGTACAGCAGTGCTACTACGTGACCGGCGAGCATGATTTCGTGGTGATCGTCACTGCCGAGGACATGGCCGATTACGAGCGACTGACGCACCGGCTGTTCTTCGAGAACCCCAACATCCAGAAATTCCACACTACCGTGGTGATGGAGTCCGTGAAGGTAGGCCTGCAGGTGCCGATCCCCATGTAAGCGCTACCTGAGTATCAGCGCGCCTTCCGGTAGACATCCCCTTGCGGATTAATCAAGGCCTTCTTGTCCGCCGAGGCCTTCAACAGCAGCGGCTTCTCCTTGCCGCGCACGATACAGGTCAGCAATACCGCCTGCGCCGATGGCGCATAGGTACAAATGGCATACACCGCCTTGCTGTCCCGCAGCTTGACCGTTCCGTCAGCAGCGAAATCCATGAAGTCATCCGTAGCGCCGGGATTCTTCTTGTCCTCCGCCAACTGCCAGGTTCCCTGCACCCAGGCATTGGCATCTGCCGCCTGTACGAAACCCGCGGCCAACGAGGCCAGAAAGGTAAACATCAGGATAGGTAGCTTCATCGTATCGTCTCCAGTTTGGACCGCATCTTCAATGTGCTTTCCAGCATCAACTTCAAGTTCAGATTAACCCCGACGCAATATTGATGGTCAACGCCACCAGCGTGGTATTGAAGAAAAATGCCAATACGCAATGGACCAGGTTGGTCCGGCGCAAGGATGTGCTGGTGATGCTGACATCGGCCGTCTGGGCGGAGGTGCCGATGATGAAGGAGAAATACAGGAAGTCGCTATAACCCGGCTGCTGGGTGCCAGGAAAATCAAGCCCGCCGGGTTTGCCCCCGACGATATTGACGTAGTAGTCATGGGCGTAGTGCAGCGCGAACATGACCTGGGTAAAGAACCAGGTCGACAGGATGGTAAGGATGGCGAGGCCCATGTGGATATAGCGATCCACGCCCGACAGATCGTGCGCGGCCCCGAGCTCCGCGACGATGGCGCCGAGCGATACGACGGCGGCCAGCACTACCAGGGTAAGCACCATGGCACTGCCCTCATCTTCCACCTGCGCACGCTTGCGCATGCTGTCATGGCTGGAGGAGAACATCATGTGCGTAGCCAGCAGCAGGTACAACCAGGCACCCGCATTCCAGCTGATGATGAGCTGGGTGATGCCATGCGAGGCAAACAGGTGCGGTAACAGGATGCCCAGCACGACGCTGAAGCCCAGCGAGGTGAACAGCCGAGGCCGGCCGATGGCAACCCGTACCAGGTAGGGATGGCGGCGGGAAGGTTGGGCCGGGCTGGATGGCATGCGGGGTCTTTGCAGTAAGGGCCGATGGCCTATCTTAGGTGATGCGCCACCGCACAGGGAAGCTAACCCATTGCCAGCGCACTACACGGCTTTGTCCAGGGACACCTCAGCCTCCGCGCCGGTCGCCAGCAGCCAGTCGCAAAAAGCCACGACCGCGCCATCCTCGGCGCGATTCTCCGGGACGTAGGTGTAATAGCGCCAGGGTGTCAGCGCAGCCTGCCGGAAGGGATGCACCAGACGGCCGTCAGCGACATCCTGCGCGACCAGGGCCGCCGGCCCCATCGCCACCCCCAGACCATCGAGCGCGGCCTGCAAGGTCAGGTAGAAGTGCTCCAGCGTCAGCGACTGTCGTGGTTGCAGATCCGGCACGCCGGCCGCGGTCAGCCATTCCGACCACATGGTGGGATAGGTCGCGGCATGCAACAGGGTGTGTTGCTCAAGGTCTCCGGGTTTACGCAGTGGGTGCTTGTCGAGCAAGGCCGGTGAGCAGACTGGCAGGCGCTGCTCACACAGGAATTCCTGCGCCACGTAGCCGGCAATCTGCTGCGGGCCACCCCGTATCACGACATCGTGCGGCGTGACCAGATCGGCCACGGCATCGTTGGAGGCATTGAGGCGGACCTCGATACTCGGGTGCCGTAACTGGAACGCCGACAGCCGTGGCAGCAACCAGCGCAGGGTGAAGGTAGCTGGAGCATTGACCCGCAGCACGCGCTGCTGCCCACGCTCAAGCTGCTGAGCCGTCGCCAGGGCGATACGATCCAGCGCAGCAGTGATCTCCCCCACGTAGTTACGACCAGCCTCGGTCAGCACGACCTTGCGATTATGGCGCTCGAACAATGCCTGCCCCAACCAACCTTCCAACTGCTGCACATGACGACTGATCGCACCGTGCGTCACCGCCAGTTCATCTGCCGCATAGCTGAAGCTGCCATGGCGGGCAGCCGCCTCGAAGGCGCGCAGGGAGTTCAACGGGGGAAGTCGTCGGCGCACAGACCCAGCCTTTCGATAACAATTTCGTGTGAGTTTTCCTGATATTCAATACCAGTTTAAATGGTTTGTCAGCCCCGAAGCCTTAGCCTAAATTCCGGCTGAAGGCGATATACCCCCAGGGACAGTGCTGCCTTCGAACCGGGATTCTTCAGGAAAACTCATTCGAGAGGCAGTTATGGGCAATATCGTGGTGGTGGGTGCGCAGTGGGGTGACGAGGGTAAGGGCCGGCTGGTGGATTGGCTCAGCGAGCGCGCTGATATCGTCGCCCGCTACAACGGTGGTCACAATGCCGGCCACACCCTGGTGGTGGACGAGCAGGTCTACAAGCTCGCCCTGCTGCCATCGGGCCTCGTACGCGGCAAGTTCGGCGTGATCGGCAACGGCGTGGCGGTAGACCCCGAGCACCTGCTGGCCGAGATCGCCCGCTTGCAGGCACAGGGCGTGACCATCTCCCCTACCTCGCTGATGATTGCCGAGACCGCCATCCTGGTGCTGCCAGTTCATCGTGCACTCGATCGTGCCCAGGAGGCGCGCCGTGGCGCACCTATCGGTACCACGCTGCGCGGCATCGGCCCGGCCTACGAAGACAAGGTGGGGCGCCGCGCCCTGCGCATCTGCGACCTGGCCGATCCTGCCAGCCTCGAGCGCAAGTTGGCCGACCTGCTGGCCCATCACAATGTCTGGCTGCAAGCGATAGGCGAGCCGACCTTCGATACCGCGACCGAACTCGCCAAGCTGCTGGCGCTGGCTCCGCAGGTGCTCGCCTACGCCGGCCCGGTCTGGCGCCGGCTGGAGGCCGCCCGTACGCAGGGCGAACGCATCCTGTTCGAAGGCGCACAAGCGGTGATGCTGGATATCGACTGGGGGACCTACCCCTATGTCACCTCTTCCAACACCATCGCCGCCAATGCCGCCAGCGGCACGGGCGTGTCACCGGCCCTGCTGGGGACGGTGCTCGGTGTCAGCAAGGTGTATGCGACTCGCGTCGGTGAAGGCCCCTTCCCGTCTGAACTCGACGGCACTGCCGGCGAACAGTTGCGCGAACGCGGTGGCGAGTATGGCGTCAACACTGGCCGCCCTCGCCGCTGCGGCTGGCTGGACCTGGTGCAACTGAAACAGAGCATTACGGTGGCAGGTATCAATACCCTGGCGTTGACCAAGTTGGATGTCCTTGATGGCCAGGCTGAGATCCGCCTCTGTACCGGCTACCTGCTCAATGGCGAGCGAATAGACTACCTGCCGACCAGCCCTGCGCAGCAGGCATTGCTGGAGCCGGTATTCGAAGTATTGCCCGGCTGGCAGGGCAGCACACGCGGCATACGCACGCTGGCCGCCTTGCCGGCGGAGGCCGCCGCACTGATCCTGCGCATCGAATCCCTGGCCGGTGTGCCGGTTGCCGTCGTGACGACCGGCCCGGAACGCAGCGACACCATCGTCCTGCGCGACCCATTTGCCGCCTGACAGGTAGCAAGACAAACAGGCCGGCATAAGCCAGCCTGTTTGCATTTCAGTACCCGTGGTACCAATCAGCGATCAGAATTCCTGCACCGTAGGGCGCAGTACGATCTCGTTGATGTCCACATCGGCCGGCTGCTCGATGGCATAGGCAATCGCCCGCGCAACCGAATCCGCCGGGATGGCGTTCTGTTCATAGAAGCCTTGTACGAAGGCCGCGCTCTCGGCATGACCGCTGCCGAACTTCAGCTCAGAATCCACGGCACCGGGCAGGATAGTGGTGGTGCGAATGGCACCACCCACCTCATGACGCAGCCCCTCGCTGATGGCACGAACGGCGAACTTGGTGCCGCTATAGACCGAACCGCCCGGGCTGAACACCTTGATACCGGCCACCGAGGCGATATTGATGAAGTGGCCGCTGGCCTGCTTCTGGAACACTGGCATGGCAGCAGCAATGCCATACAGCACGCCCTTGATGTTGATGTCGATCATGGCGTCCCATTCCTCGGTACGGCCCTCGCTGATCGGTGCGATCGCCATCAGACCCGCGTTGTTCACGATTACATCTACCCGACCATAACGGCTGACCGCCTTCTGCACCAAGGCCTCTACATCGGCCTTGCGGGTAACGTCGGTCACGACGAACTCGGCTTCACCACCGGCATTGCGCAGCTCGCCCACCAGCGCTTCGAGCTTGTCCTTGCGACGTGCACCCAGCACCACCTTGGCGCCCAGGCTGACCAGATGGCGGGCGGTGGATTCACCCAGGCCGCTGCTGGCACCGGTGATGACGACAACTTTGTTTGCGATGTTATTGCTCATGGCGAAACCCTTTTTGACTGGTTGATCTGACAGGTGGTCACCTGTGATGGAGGCCAGTATCGCCATATGGACTTACACAGAAAATGGAAATGATATGATTTCAGTATTCCATTTTATGGAATCATAAAAACCCACTTTGGCGGAGCGCCCATGCTGAATCGACTGGAAATGCTGCGCATCTATTGCGCTGCGGCAGAAGCTGCCAGCTTCAAGGAGGCGGCCGCCAGGCTGGGCATCTCACCCCAGGCGGTCACGCGCGCCGTGCGGGAACTGGAAGAACTGACCGGCGAGCTATTATTTCACCGCAATACCCGCCGCAATCACATTACCGAGTTTGGTGAACAGTTGGCCGAGCGCAGCAGGATGGCGGTCAGGGACATGGATGCCTTGTTCCTGCAGCCACGCAAGGCTGCGGACACCGAGCTGGCTGGCACCGTGCGCATTACCGCGCCCAGCGCCATCGGCCGCAGCCACCTGATGCCGGCCCTGGCCGCACTGGGCGTGGCCCACCCCGGCCTGAGGCTGGACCTGCGCCTCAGTGATCAGGTGGTGGACGTGGTCGACGAACAGATCGACGTAGGTGTACGGATCGGCTTTTTCCGGGACAGCCGCTTCGTGGCTCGCCGCGCAGGGCAGATCCGCCTGCTGGTCGTCGCCACACCAGAACTGATCGCACGCGTGGGCAGGCCCAAACGGATACAGGACCTCGAACACCTGCCCGTGACCGGCCTGGCGGACCGCAAGAGCGGGCGCCCCTGGCATTGGTATTTCCGCAATGAACAGCAGTGGTCGCCACGCGAAGCCACCTTCATGACTGACGATTCCGAGGCAGAAATGGGGGCGGTACTGGGCGGGCTGGCTTTTGGGCAGGTGGCAACGCCCACGCTGCTGCCCTATCTGCAGAACGGCCGCTTGCTCACCGTGCTGGACGAGTACGCCCCCGCCCCCTGGGGGCTCTATGTGTACCGGCCACAGCGCAGCCCGGTGCCGGCACGGACCCGGCTGGTGTTCGACCACCTGGTAGAGACGATCTCAGGCATACCGGACATGGTAGCGGCCTGATAAGGCGCACCACGCAACGCAATACGAGGGGGATGTGCTCGGGAGACTACTGGGCGCCGAATTGTTTCTTGCCGTCGGCCACGATCTGCTTGAGTTCACCCGCGGCGGCCAGTTGCTCCAGCGCGCTCTGGATACGTTTGAGCGTGGGGGCGGGAAGCTGGCGGCTGACCACCAGATACATCGGTTCCTCGCCGAACACCGCGGGCAACATCGTCGCCCAGCCGTTGGCATGTTCACTTTCCATCAGCGCCAGCAGGATCTCATCGCTGCTGAAATAGTACATGCCACGACCAGCCTGCAAACGACGCAAGCTGCTGAGGTTGTCGCTGCTGCTGGCATCCACCCGAACGCCCTGCTCCAGCAGGGCGCGGGTACTGGCCAGGCCTGCGGTCGCAATGACCGGCATCAGCAGGCTTTTCCGGCGTAGATCATCCATGTCCTTTACGGGCACAATGCCTTCGCGACGTACCACGACCCGGAACTGGATGGTATAGAGCGGCGGGTTGAGGAACCGCATCTGTGCTTCCCGTAACTGGTTCTTGAGCAGACCGCAAAACAGGTCCAGCCGGCCACTCTCAAGCCCCTTCTCGATCAGCGGCGTGGACAACAGCGTATCCGCGCCGCGGATATCCAGTTTGCCGTCCCGCCCCTGTATCGCGGCCAGCAAGGATGGGCAGATGCCCTTGACCTTGCCGTCCTGCAGCACATACTTGGGTGCAGTGCTGATCTGACCGGCGGTATGCAGCACCAGCGGCTCGCTTGCCATCACGCGGCACACGGCGAGCAGCAAGATCAAGCCGGGCAGGCTGCGGGTAAGCAACCCGATTCCTGAGCGGTGCTTTGGGGGGATGTCCTTCATGCCTGATGCTACCGATTGAGGTGATTTGATCATAGCTGCTCAGGAGGAAAAGCGAATGACCATGCAAGACCGACACCTCAACGCACTGCAACCAAAGCCCGCCCTACCCGCTCCAAGCGCATTTGCCCGCCCTATTCCTGGATCAACCCCGTCATGATCACGCTCAAACAGTTTTCCGCCCTGGCCCTGGCCGGCACCACCTTGCTGGCACCACCCGCCAGCCTGGCGAGCAGCACCGACGAACCTGCATATGGCGCGGAGCTGGAAGGCTTCGACTATCCCTCACCCATTAAGCGGTATGCCTTCAACTCGCAAGGGGAGGCACTGCAGATGGCCTATATGGACGTTACGCCCACCAAGCCCAATGGCCGCACAGCCGTACTGCTGCACGGCAAGAACTTCTGTGCCGCCACCTGGGAGGGAACGATCAAGGCCCTGAGTGAAGCCGGCTACCGCGTGATTGCGCCGGACCAGATCGGGTTCTGCAAATCCAGCAAGCCGACACACTATCAGTACAGCTTCCAGCAATTGGCGCGCAATACGCATGCTTTACTGGCGTCGCTGGATATACGGAAAGCCACTGTCATCGGCCATTCGACCGGCGGCATGCTGGGCATGCGCTATGCACTGATGTATCCGCAGGATACCGAACAGTTGGTCCTGGTCGCGCCCATCGGGCTGGAGGACTGGAAGGCCAAGGGCGTGCCGCCGCTGAGTGTGGACGACTGGTACGAGCGCGAGAGCAAGACCAGCGCCGAGCGCATCCGCAGCTATGAGCAGGCGACCTACTACGCCGGCAAATGGACGCCGGAATACGAACGCTGGGTACAGATGCTGGCCGGCATGTATCGCGGGCCGGGCAAGGCACAGGTTGCCTGGAACTCGGCCCTGCTCTACGACATGATCTACACCCAGCCGGTGGTGTACGAACTTGGCGCCATCAAGGTGCCGACGCTATTGATGATCGGCCACAAGGACACGACGGCAATCGGCAAGGATCTGGCGCCAGCCGAACTTCGGGCCAGACTTGGCAACTACAAGGCACTGGGGCGCTTTGCCGCCGGTGCGATCCCGAATGCCACGCTGGTGGAGTTCCCCGAACTGGGCCACGCACCGCAGATGCAAGATCCGGCAGCCTTCCACCAGGCCCTGCTGGCCGGCTTGCTAATGCCACCCGCGCCAGCCCAGTTTGCCCTCAACGGGGCAGCGGCGGATCAGGCGCCAGCGGGCAAACGCTGACCCAGCGGCGCACCCCGCGCAACGCCCAGGCGCTGTAGCAGGAAGCGGTTGGCCGGGTTGCCCATGTAACGGGCAACCAGACCCGCCACCGCGACGGCGGCCACAAGGAACAGCAGCAACCAGGGCAGCCGCGCGGTGTAGCTGAGGTGGGCCCTGTCGGTGATATTGCGCATGACGGCCAGGACGATCACATGGAAGAGATAGAGCTCATAGCTATGCTCGCCCAACCAGCGCAGACCCCGCATGGGGGCCAGCTGCAACCAGCGGCCCGCCGCCTGCGCGGGTGTGGTGATCAGCAGTGCGGCCGTGCATAGTCCGATCAGCGTAAATCCCCAGACTTCGTTGCCATGGATGCCGCGCAGGTAGCATACCGCCAGTGCCAGTGCCGCCAGCGGACGGACGACGGCGGCAAGCCGGGCACCAGGCTGCCAGCGTTGCAGCAGAATAGCGCTCAGGCAGCCCAGTGCGATCGCGTCAAAGCAAGCCTGGTAGCCATACATGAAGAAGATCTCGTTATCCACATGCTGGGCGCGGTAATACGGCGCATACGCAATCAATCCCAGACCCAGCAAGGCCAACAGCGCGTGCCGGCGCAGCAGCAGGCAGGCCAGCGGGAAGACCAGGTAGAACAGCATCTCTACCGATAGCGACCAGTACACGTTCAGGCAGTAGTTGAAGTAGCCGGCCGATTGCATGAGCACGTTGTGCCAGAAGGTCAGGATCGACCCCACCGCCACCAGGAAATAGCTGATCGGCAGTTGCTTGCCATCGTCCGCATTGTCGAAGAACGGCACTTCCAGGCAACCCAGCGGCACGATGATGGCGAGCGCAAGCAGCAGGCACGGCAGGAGGCGCGCAAAGCGCTGGCTATAAAAGGTACGCAGGTCGATACGGGACAGATGACCGAACCGGCCCAGGGCATTGCCCGTGATCAGGAAGCCGGAGATGACGAAAAAGATGGTCACGCCATAGTTGCCGTTCAGCAGCACGGCCGATAACCACTCGGCCGGAATGACATCGCCAAGCGGACTGTTCTTGAGGCCGAAAGCCAGGGTGAAGTGCAGTAACAGCACCAGCAGGATGGCAACGCCACGCAGGCTGTCTATGTAGGCATTACGGAGGGATTGCATCGTCAAACCGGCCCTGGACTTGAATCTCGGACCGGCAGCATAACTGCGAGTGGCAGTGCTTGGAAGCCAGAGGCGGGTGTCACGCCTGTACCGGTATCAGGCTGTACAGCTATCGGTAGTGTGATCCGCAGGGAAGCGGGCGTGCGTGGCGTTGAGCAAGGCGTGGATCGCATCCTTGGCCGCCGGGGAGCTGCCGCCAGGGCCGAACGAGCAGGCGATATTCTCGATCACCAGCTCCGCCGCTGCACGGGAAAGACCCTTCGAGCGAGCCTGTTCCAGCTCATGGATTGCCCGCTCCAGCGCGGTATGGGCATTGCTGTCGTGCCAGGGGCCGGGCTCGGGCAGCGGCATGTTGAACAGGCGGTGGAACTGGCTGGCAACCAGCAGTGAACGGATGGGCTGCGACATGTTGACAAGCGTCAGCGTGGCGCGGCGGGCAGCGAGCCGTTCACGCAGCAGCAACATCATGCCGAGGGCGGAACTGTCGATGCGGGTTACGCGGCTGAAGTCGATCTCGGCAGTGCGAATCTGGGCGTGACTGGTGATCTGGGAGGCAACATCACGGAAGGTTCGGTGCAGGGCGAAGTCGAAATTACCTACGATGCTCACATGAGCGTGCGTACCTTCTATGTGCAGCGTCGCATCCATGGAATATTCCACCTTCATGTACTTGAAGCACAAATTATCGATGGCAAGATCGTGTGAACCCAATGCCACCGCATGATGACCTAGAGCCTGTGATGGTTGACTCATGGCTGGCAGGGATAAGCCAGCAATTTCCAAAGCCTGAGAATGCTACAACATAACGGAATCCTGATTGTCACCAGTTGCCGTCTGGTCATTATGTTGTATGCATGAAGCGACACTTTTGTGCGGCTGAAGTCTTTTGGTAACACGGCTTAAGATCGCGTAACAACGCTACACCCATCCAGGACCACAGGAGTGGACCGACATGCCCAATCCCGTCATGCGCTGGCAGATCATCAGCCCCCAGCCCGAGGCAAGCAGCCAGTTCTATTGCAGCCTGTTCGGCTGGCAGGCCGAGCCTCATGCTCCGCAAGCCTTCCATGCCATCGGCACGGGTAGCGAACAAGGCATACAGGGCAGCATCTGGCCCGCGCCGCCTGCGGCGCCCAGTTTCGTGCAGCTGTTCATCGAGGTAGAGGACTGCGCGATGTACGTGACCCAGGCCGTGGAACTAGGGGGCAGCATCCTGTTTCCACCGCAGACCCTGCCGGGCGGCGAGGTGGTTGCCATAGTCAAAGACCCCACCGGCATGTCCTTCGGGATCATGCAGGCAGGGTCTTGAATTCGTCATAATGAGTCAGTCGGGTTGGTGCCCGGTGGGTTTATTCCTACCTGGTGGCTTGGCACGTATCACGGAAGGGCCATAAGAAGCCCTGACTTCGCGAAAGGCACCGGTACTGATGGACATCAGCAACCCACGAACCCGCGCACCAAGCATCGCACGGCGGGCCGCCAGGAAATCGAGCTTGCGGCGACTGACCCGCACCCAGCTTTCGCGCAGCTTCGCCTGGAACTTCATCCTGCGATATTCAATGCCATTCAGCTTCATGGTCCGCTCCGGTAGGTGGTCCCCCTGATAACCTGCGAGGCAGGGCAACGGGGCATCGCGATGCATGGTGGTTGGTGCCGACAAGCCTCGTCTGTGCGCTGCCGCACATAGCCGACGAACCTTTCACACCCATTGAGGAATGACAACCGGCAACAAACGGTCATATTCGGTTTTGACCACCTGGTAGCACTCGCAGGATCTGGCCTCCAGCCCTGCCCGGTCCAACACCTTGATGTGTCCACGGCTGTACTGGATCAAGCCAGCGCCTTGCAACTTACCCGCGGCCTCTGTCACACCCTCCCGGCGTACACCCAGCATGTTGGAGATCAGTTCCTGAGTCATGTCCAGTTCGTCGGTATGGAGGCGATCCAGGCTCAGCAAGAGCCAGCGACACAGTTGCTGATCCACCGAGTGGTGACGATTGCAGACTGCCGTCTGCGACATCTGGGCGATCAGGGCCTGGGTGTAGCGCAACAGCAAGCGCTGCAAGGTGGAAGCCCGGTTGAACTCCTGCATCAAGGGCTGGGTGGCGATACGGTAGGCATGACCGGTACTTTGTACAACAGCCCGGCTGGTGGCAGTCTCCCCACCCATGAACAGCGAGATACCGAGCACCCCTTCGTTGCCAACGACGGCAATCTCCGCGGTAGCACCATCCTCCATGACATACAGCAGGGAGACGATGGTATCGAGCGGAAAATACAGATACTGCATATGCCCACCCGACTCACTCAAAGCCTCGCCCAGCGTCAGGGCCACCAGCGTAAGGTGGGGTAGCAGTCGCTCGTATTCCTCTGCAGTCAAAGCGGCCAGTACATGGTTCTGGCGGGGATGGGGCGTACCGTGCATGGCGAGCCCATAGCGAAGAAAGGTCTTAGAGAGTACGTTGAAGGCCATTCCTTCCGAACGTTGGCAGACATACGGTGCACCCTCGCCGCCGACCGGTCCCATACCGGGAACATGGACGGCGGATACGGGCTGAATCAGCGAGCCTTATGCGGTACGCCGTTACCGTAGCTACCCTTCAGGTAACGATTACCCCAACTCTTGGCACTGGCTGCCTTGGCGCGGCTGGCCGCATTATCGACCAAGGGGCTGAATGGCGTCGTGACGGCAGCGGGAGCGTTTAGCTCAGGTTCTGCCACGACAGGTTGATCCGGCAGGGTCTGCGGCACAAGCTTCTCTACACCATTGGCGATCTGTACCGACGGCTCAGACGGTCCATCCATGCGGGTCACAATCGTGGTGCTGTCGTGGGGTTTGATTTTCATCACGGGTCTCGAGTTGGATAGTGCATGACACGACCGGCACCAAGATGCCGACCGCAGGACATGGCACGGATTTCCAGGATCGATGGCGATCACGCCACCCTGAACTCCGCTGGCCGTAGCGGTAAGCTCCACCACTGCGGCGGCCATGCGAGAAAACACAGTGCGGCCGCCGTCAAGGCGCTGTCTGTGCGCTGGCCCACATAGGGATGATCTGGCCCCAGAAAAACAAAACACCCTCGACCCAGCATCCAGAGCCGTGATGCCATGAGCAGGCAGGCCATGAATAAACGTGATCAACACTGATGGTTTATTGCGGCAGCGCACAAATAATGAGGGGGCGAATGACCCGCCTTAAGCAGCCTCGATACGCCGTCAGCGCCAAGACGGGGGCCGATGACGCAGCGATCACGCCCCTCCCCCCTCGCAATGACGAGGCGAATCCGCATTTTCTCGACCAAAGGCAAAACCATCCCCCATATGGAGGATGCCGGCTTGCAGGCAACGCGCTATGCTGTAACGCAACAGAGTATATATTCTCCGCGTAACAGGCCCGTCTCTCCAACCGGGCGTCAAATCAAAACGGGTTCAAGCTCGTATCCAGGGGGCAGCAATCTTGCTGCCGGATGTGCCGGTGATCTGACAAAACACACGTCGATCCTCGTGCCATGGTCATTTCGACTACCTGCAACCTTGCCGGCCGCTAACCGGTGCGAGGTTCGGGTGCCGATTGCGGCGGTTGCCGCAATCCTGATGGAGCGCAAGCATGGACGTCGATACGCTGGTGGTGGAACCGCCTCAGGGCATGATATCGAGCCCCGTAACCCATCCTGCAAACCCGACCACCCTGGTGGTTGATCTGGATGGTACTTTGACACCGACCGACACCCTGGTGGAGTCGGTCATTCTCCTGCTCAAGCAGCACCCGCTCGATCTGTTCCGCCTGCCACTGTGGCTCATGTTGGGCCGAGCCGGCTTCAAGCAGATCATTGCGTCCCATACCCACCTGCCGGTGATCGACCTCCCCTGGCGAGCGGCCTTGATCGAATATCTGCAGGAGGAAAAAGCCAAGGGCCGTCGTATCGTCCTGGCAACCGCGGCACATCACGATATTGCCGACCTCGCGGCCCAGCACCTGGGCCTGTTCGACTATGTCATCAGCAGCGACGAGCACCGCAACCTCAAGGGCGCGGCCAAGCTCGATGCCATCCGCGAGCTGGTGGGGGATGATTTCATCTATGTCGGCGACAGCGCGGCCGATCTGCCGATCTGGAAGGCGGCGCATGGCGCCATCCTGGTGGGCGTTTCGCGTGGCGTGGCGCGGTCGGTCAGAGAGGACAACACCTATATCGAGCGGGAATTCCCCCGCGAAGTGGCGGGCGCCAGCCTGTGGCTGCGTGCGCTACGGGTACATCAATGGATAAAGAACCTGCTGCTGTTCGTCCCCATGCTGACCGCGTTCTCCTTCCTGCAGCCCGGCAAACTCGTGGCGATGGCAACGGCCTTCCTGGCTTTCTCGCTGGCGGCTTCAGCCACCTATATCGCCAACGATCTGTGGGACCTGGAAAACGACCGGGCCCACCCCCGCAAGCGACAACGACCATTTGCCAGCGGCGCGATTCCGATACCTCAAGGAGTCGCGGTCGCCGGGCTGGCACTGACCACCGCGTTCGTACTCGCCACCACCGTATCGCCAGGCTTTGTGGCGATGCTGCTGCTCTACCTGGTGCTCACCAGCACCTATACCTGGGTGCTGAAGGAATACGTCCTGATGGATGTCCTGATGCTGGCCTTGCTCTATACCCTACGCATCGTGGCCGGAGCGGTAGCGCTGGGGATCGCGACCAGCTCCTGGCTGCTCGCCTTCTCGGCTTTCATCTTCCTGAGCCTGGCACTGGTCAAGCGCTGCTCGGAGCTGGTACTGCTGGAGCAGCGAGGCAAGCACGCCACGCAAGGACGTGACTATCGGGTGACGGACCTGACCGTACTGTGGCCGCTGGGTGTCGGTGCCGCCCTGTCCTCCGTGGTGGTATTCGGTCTGTTCATCAGCGCGCCGGAAACACAGGCGCGCTATGCCAGCCCCCAACTGCTATGGTTGGTCGCTTTCGGCCTGGTCTACTGGCTGGGCCGCCTCTGGATCAAGACCGCCCGCGGGGAAATGCATGATGACCCGGTCCTGTTTGCCATGAAGGATCGCGGCAGCCGGATCACCGTCTGCTCATTGGTCCTGACAACCTTGCTGGCCCATTTTGTTGCATTGGGGATGCTGACGTGAGCACCGTATTTGTCGCCTTAATGAGTATTGCGCTGTCAGTCGCCGCCCAGTTTGCACTCAAGGCCGGCATGAGCAGCGTTGCGGTCAGGGAAGTGATGGCGGCACCCTACACCCTGCGGACAGCACTGACAGTGCTCTCCAATCCCTTTGTACTGAGCGGCTTTATGCTCTACGGTATTGGTGCCATCGTATGGCTGGGCGTCTTGTCCAAATGGGATGTCAGCAAAGCCTACCCGCTGGTGGGCCTGGGCTTTGTGCTGACCGTTCTGATCGGCCTTGCGGCTGGAGAGAATGTGAATTCAACACGAACCATCGGTGTGTTCCTGATCAGCCTGGGTGTCCTGCTGGTGGGGCGTAGCTGACATGCTGCATCGTCTGCGTGAGCAGCACTGGCTGTGGCTGATCCTCGCGACGGGCCTGCTGCTGCGCCTGGCGGCCATGCTGGCCTATGACCACGTGCCGGAAGGCGACGAGATCGCCTACCAGAGCATGGCCAGCAATCTCGTGCATGGCCAAGGCCTGGTCGACCATATGGGCAACCGGGCCATGTACAACATGGGCTATCCCGCGTTCATCCTGGCGCCACTGTTTGGCCTGCTGGGTGAGAACCTGCTCTGGGTCCGCCTTGCGCATGTCGCACTCGGCGGCATCAGCATCCTGCTTTGCTACGGCATCGCACGGGAAGCCGGTGCCAATCGCCTCGGCCGCTTGCTGGCCGCCGGGCTATGGGCGCTCTACCTGCCCGCCGCCGTCCATGTGGTCTACCTGCAAAAGGAAAACCTGCTCACGCCCCTGATGCTGGGCGGCCTCTGGTTGGCCCTGCAACTGGGGCGGCGCGCGAGCTACCCGCGGGCGTTCCTCTGTGGTCTGCTGTTCGGCCTCATCGCCCTGACCGGCAATGCCGGGCTCGCCCTGGCAGGCGCAGCAGGCATCGCCATCATCCTGACCCCCGCCCGCCTGGGCCACACACTGCGTATCGCGGCGACAGCGCTGCTGGCTGCGCTATTGGTGATCACGCCGTGGTGGCTGCGCAATGCCGAGGTACTCGGTACGCCGTTGCTCAATACCAACGGCGGCTTCAACCTCTACCTGGGCAACAATCCGGCAGCGACCGGCATGTTCGTGTCCATCGCCGATACACCGCGCGGTACAAGCTGGGCGGCACTGCGCCAGCAGGGCGAAGTCCAGGCATCGGCCACGTTGCGGCAGGACGCGCTGGACTGGATAGCCGCCGATCCTGTCCGCTTCCTGAGCCTGGCAGTACGCAAGGCGGCCTACTTCTGGACCCCACCCTGGCACCAGGGTACCGAGCCCGGCGGGCGCGCCGAGACGCTGGTACGCGGCGCATGGCTGGCGCAATACCTGCTGATCCTGCTGGCAGCCATCGGCAGTCTCCCCAGCCTCGGCCTGCGTCGGCACAAGGCGGAACAGGGGGTACCGAATGGCCGCAATATCACATTGCTCTGGATCGCCATCGCCAGCTACACCGCCGTGCATATGCTGTTCTACGTGATATTCCGCTATCGCGAACCCATCATGCCCCTGGCCTGTGTGCTGGCCGGCGTGGCGATCGAACAATTCGCCCTGCGCTGGCGACAACAGCCCGGGCAGCAAGCTGCCCCTGCCTGAGTCCGCATCGGCCCTATCCAGCAGCAGATATCCCCATTATTCATCCCCACGTCACGACAACTTGCTTACACTGCGCTTGCAGCCGGCGCGGGTAGTCTCGTCTTCTCGCGCCCAGGACAGGGACAGAACAAAACGGGGAAGCTATGAGCAAGCTCGCACGACAATTCGGCATGGCGCTATGCCTGGTTGGCATGCTGGGAACGGCACATGCCGACAACCGCGGCACGGCCACACACAACTACCAGGCCACCCGCGCCTACTATCAGAGCCTGCTGGCAGGGCCCGGCGCAAAGCTGGCTGAGCTGAACCTGCTGATGACCCTCTTGCCCAAGGGCGGCGACCTGCACCACCACTACGTCGGCGCCGTGTATGCCGAGACCTATCTCGACTGGGCCGAACAACAAGGCTATTGCATCTACCGGGCAGATTTCCTGGTCGAGACACGCCCGGCATCCGCACCCAAGGACAAGGAGTGCCTGAGCATCGCCGCGGTGCGCAACGACACACCCTTCTATCGGCAGTTGCTGACGCGCTGGTCCACCAAGGACTACGACAACCACAGCCACGATCAGCCGCCACCCGACCTGCAATTCTTCAATACCTTCGAATACTTCGGCGGGGTGGGCAATGCCTACCAGCAAGGCTTGCAACAGCTCAAGCAGCGTGCCAAGGCGGAGAACCTGCAGTACATCGAGAGCATGCTGGCCAGCGCACCCAAGATCGACAAGAGCGCCAAAGCCGCGGTCATCGACCAGCTCAATACCCTGCCCCCGAACGTAGACGACGCCACCCTGGGCAAGGTGCTGGACGAGTATTACGCCTATCTCAGCCAGAATGAGGGCTTCCAGAAGAAGATTGCCACCTACAAGGCAGAGCAGGTTGCCAATGTAGCGGGCATCGACGACGCCGATTTCGTATTGCGGCTGCAAAGCTATACCAACCGGGGCAACCCGCCGGCCACGGTCTTCTCCGGCCTGTACAGCGCCTTCGTCGCGGCGCAGGACAATCCATTGATTGTGGGCGTCAATCTCCTCGGCCCCGAAAACGGCGTGGTGGCGATGCGTGATTACAGCCTGCATATGCGCATGCTGCGTTATCTCAAGCAGAAGTATCCAGACACCCGCCTCTCGCTGCATGCCGGTGAACTGGCACTGGGCATGGTGCCGCCCGAAGGACTGCGCGATCACATCCGCACGGCGGTCGTGATAGCCGGCGCCCAGCGCATCGGCCACGGCGTGGACATCAGCCACGAGGACCAGCCGTACGCACTGCTGCGCACACTGAAGCAAAAGCAGATCGCGGTGGAGGTGAACCTCAGCAGCAATGCCATGATACTGGGCATCCTGAACCAGGCTCACCCGGTGAACCTCTACCTGCAGCAGGGGGTCCCGGTGGTGATCTCCACCGATGACGCCGGCGTGGCGCGCAGCACCATCAGCAACGAATACCTGATGTTTGCCAGCCGCTACAAACCCAGCTACCCGGTGCTCAAGCAAGTGGTCTACAACAGCATCCGGCTGTCATTCCTGAGTGCGGCAGACAAGGCCGCCCAACTGAAGCGCCTGGATGCGCGCTTTGCCGAATTTGAAGCGACCGTCTCTGCCATGAGCCGACAAACGAAATAATGCGGGCGGCGCTGTTGCCAGCGCCCGCCCGAATGACGAACAATCCGGCTCCGCGCGGCGCCCCACACACACGACATGGCCAAGGCGACCCGCCGCCGCTGCCGCCAGAAGGAGACTCAATGCGCCGTCTTATCGCGCTCGCCCTACCCGCCCTGCTTTGCCTGCCGGTATCTGCTGCCGAGCCGCAATCGAACCAGGTGGTGAACGAATCCTGGACAGTCGAAGGCCATACCCCGGCAGAACGGGAAGCCGCCCGCGCCAAGGCACAGGCGCGCGTAATGCAGATCATGCGCGATGCAAAGGCAGCCAATGGTGGCGCAGACTTCGATTGCGACGTGAACATCAGCAATGCCGGCAGCAAGGAGAACTACCAGGTGACCTGCACCCGACGTCGCCCTAGCGGGTTTACCAAGGCCGCACCCGCACCATAGCCCGCCGCCCTCCCCGACAAGGCAAGCGCTCGCTCACCCCATGCCGTCCAGGCATATCGAACCGGACCTGCACAAACCATTGCGCTGTGTAAGCCGCGCAACAAAGCTTGGACATTTCTGCGACTGCCGTTCACGTAAGTTACTGAAACAGCGACAACTAGCGATATGCTGCACCGCAACACCACGGACAAGCGCAGGTGTTGGCGGTGCCAGGCGCCTTGCGCGACAGAACCGAAACGAGGGCAGCATGCGTCTGTATTTCCTGATCGCCTTTTCGCTGCTATTGGCCTGCACCAGCGCCCAAGCCGCCACACCGTACAAGCTGGTCGGCTACAAGTGCGACCGCGCCCTGGACGAACTGGTGCTGAGCTACTACCTCTCGCCCGACCCACCGAAGGCCGACACCGGCAATCCTTCGGAAGGCGCCTGGGACCCCTGGTCTTTGGTCACGGCAAAAGACAATACCCATATCGGCGACCTGCAGACGGTCGAGCGGCAATGCAGGCTGAGCGATGGCCTCTACCAGGTGGTCGTCGGGCCGGAACCGGGCAACTATGACAAGAAGGCCCGCTGCGGCGACTGGATGACCGCCTGGAGCAAGATCAGCCAGGGCGCCAGGGTGATATCCGAGCCCCGCAGCTTCGAGACTGGCTGCCAGGCCACGAACGGCCAGGTGGTGACCCGGTTGGTGATCAAGGGCGGCAACAAGAAGCCGGTGGTGAAGACCGTGCCTTATGAGAAGTTCTACGATTGACATATAAACCGCGCAAAGCGGGGTGATCCTGTCACCCCGCATGCCGCGCAAACTTGGCCACACGCCACCCGTAGTCCTCGGTATGGCTGACGGTCACGCCCAGTAGGCAAGCCCCTTCGAATTCCACCCGCACTTCAGGCATTTCGACCGTCGCGCCTGACAACCCTCTGCGCAGCCGGTTGCCCTTGGACTGGTAAGGCGAAGTACTGACAAGCCTGACCGGGCCGCAGGTCTCCCTGAGGGAAGTCACTTCAAACGCCGGGAGCGTCGCGCCCACGGGGCCGCGTTGCAGGGTCAGTGCGTAGGCCTGCGGGAATTGCCGGGCCTCGATATGGGCCAGGAAAGATTCCGCCACCTCGATTGCCTCGGCAGGACGGTGGGCGGATTTCAGCCAGACAACCGCGCCCAGGCCAGCGACAAGGGCCACCGTCGCCGCCAGGGCATTGCGCTTCAGGGGGGCGATCCTGCGTGGGTCCATGGCTCAGTGCGTACCTGCCGCGCCCCGGTCCTTGCCCATCTGCCGGTAGTGCCTCACGCGATCTGCCATTCCGCCGCCTTGACGGCTTTGACCTGCCCCGCATAGCCACCGATATTCACCAGGGTGGCGTTGTGATGTGCCGATATCTGAGCGGCGGTAAGGACTTCGTTGTCCAGGGTGGAATGCGCATCCGAAAGCAGCGTGACCGAGTAACCATGGCCCAGGGCACCGCGAACGGTGGAGTCCACGCAGTAATCGCTCTGCAGTCCGCAGGCGACGAGGTGCTCTACGCCTTGCGATTGCAGCCAGGCATGGAGTTCGGTGCGGAAAAACGAATCGGGGGTGGTCTTGCGGACGATCCGGTCTTCCGGCCGCACATCGAGACGCGAGTAAAGCTGCCAGCCCTCGGAACCAAACGCCACGGGGCCATCGGCTTCTTCATGCTGGATATACACCAGCGGAATACCCGCCTGCCTGGCGCGGACGGCGGCTGCATTGATCCTGTCGACAACCTGGTCGATATCGAACATGGCGTACGGACCGGCACACAGGGCTTGCTGGACATCAATGATCAGGAATGCGGATTTCATGGTCTGGGGATGCTCGCACGGATGTGGAAATAGGAAGTTAGCAGAAGACGCGCAAGGCAGTGGCGTGATATCCGGCACCGCACGGGACCCATCGGCAGATCTACTTGCTAATGACCCGATGGATCAAGGGATACCCCAAGTTCATCCGCCTGCCAAACCGCCTACAATCACGGTTGCCAGCCCCACCTTGCCGAACAGACTCCGCAATGCCCTGCCCCACCCTCATCAGGCTGTCTTGTTACCCGGATAGTGTCCGGCGACAAGCACCAGCGAGCTGCCACCCATGAGCCAGTCCAACCGGCCGGAATCCATCACCTGGCCGATTATCGGCATCATCTTCTTCAACTTCATCGCCTACCTGGCGGTGGGTCTGCCGCTGGCCGTCGTACCGGGCTATGTCCATAACGAGCTGGGCTACGGCACCGTACTGGCGGGTGCGGCCATCAGCGTGCAGTACCTGGCCACACTGCTCAGCCGGCCCCACGCCGGTCGCCTGTGCGATGTACACGGCCCCAAGCGCTCGGTAACCGTGGGTCTGGGTTTCTGTGCTGCCAGCGGCGCCCTGGGCATCGTTGCCGCGCTGTTCCCGGCACAGCCGGCGCCAAGCCTGGTTCTCCTGCTGGCCAGCCGCCTGCTGCTGGGCGCAGGCGAGAGCCTGGTGACGACAGGAACGATCACCTGGGGCATCGGCCGGGTCGGTGCGGCGCACACCGGCAAGGTCATTTCCTGGAACGGCATCACCAGCTATGGCGCGATTGCGCTGGGCGCACCGCTGGGCGTCTTGCTGAACGGCCAGGCAGGGTTTGTCTCACTGGGTGTACTGACCCTGGCGATGAGCGCCATCAGCTTGCTGCTGGTCTGGCGCAAACTGCCGGTCACGCCCGAGCATGGCAAGCGGCTGCCGTTTACGCAGGTCATGAGCCGGGTACTGCCGTTCGGCCTCTGCCTTGGTCTCGGCTCCATGGGCTTTGGCTCCATCACCGCCTTCGTCACGCTGTATTTTGCCAACGAGCATTGGGCCAACCCTGCCTTGGCCCTGACCCTGCTGGGCGCCTGCTTTATCCTCACCCGCGTGATATTTGCCGATAGCATCAATCGCTTTGGCGGCTATAAGGTGGCGATCGCGTCCTTCGCCATTGAGGTACTAGGTCTGGGTCTGCTTTGGACCGCAGGTTCTGCCGCCCAAGCGCTGGCCGGTGCGGCCATCACCGGATTGGGCTTCTCGCTGGTCTTCCCCTCGTTGGGGATGGAAGCAGTCAAGCGCGTACCGGTTGCCAATCGTGGCTCGGCGCTCGGTGCCTACTCCTTATTCCTCGACCTCGCTTTAGGTCTGACCGGGCCTGTCGCAGGCCTGGTGGCACACCACGCGGGCTACGCCCCGATCTACCTGATCGCAGCCCTGGCGGCAGCAACCGGTGCAAGCCTGAGCTTGAGCCTCTATCGGCAATCGAAGCGCGACGACCCCCTCTGATCCAAGGGCAGCACGACACGATCACAAACGCTATCATGCGCGGCGTTGACCGCGGCCTATGGCCTTTTGATAAGTGATCTGTCCATGAACTACCTTGCTGCCAGCTTCTTTGTGGCGATGGCGCTGATTGTCGCCTTCTACTCCTGGATCGGCGCGCTGATCTGCCTTTTGCCATCGCCTACTTCTGCTTCAAGGCGACGGAGGTCGATTCTGTGCCGAGCGAGAGCTATGCCGAATTCACGATATTCGACGATGACGAAGGCGATATGGAAGTCGTGCGCGAGAGCGAGCATGAGCTCATCGTGCGCGGCAGCAACCGTGTGCTGATCATCGACAAACGCAAACGGACCATCTCGGGCATCGACAAGCTGCTGGCCCTGTTCAACGATGTACAGGCGGTGCAGATACGGCGCCATGCGCAACGCCATGGCTGGCCCGATACCTACACGGTCGCAATCATCACCGGCCGGCGCGGTACGCTGAACCTGGGCAGGACGATAGACGAAGTGGATGCGTCGATCATGGCAGCGAAGCTCGGAACCTGGCTGGGGGCCACAGTGCGGAGCTGAGCAGGATCAGCGGGCGAACAGCACGGCCCGCCGTGCGAGTTGTGTGCGTTCCGGGCTGGGCGGCAGGCCGCCACCCGGTAGGCGCTCAGTCACCGATGGCGCAGTACGGCAGGCCGGGTTCTGGGTGGGCTGGTTCAGGCGGCTAAGATAGAAACCGGTGGGCATTGCTGGATGCATGGGGACTCGACTTCAACTTGCAGGGAACGGACTCATGCCTCTCTAAGCAATCCTTGGGCCTTGTTCGCACGACATACGGAACTTTTTCCCACTCCCTTGTTTTCATTTGAAAACTTTCTACCTGTTGCAGGGATGTTCCACTTCAGCATCGCCGACACTCCCGCACCAGCACATGGCAACAAGCCCCTATCTCGCACCACAAAGCAGCAGCCATGCGGATGACATAGCGATACGACCCGCCGGCTAGCAGGCCGCCGCGTATTAGCGTGACTTCAGCGGCCATGCGCCTATGATGGGCTCGAGCCCATGCCTGATCCAGGGCCTCGAATGGACTCTAAGCTGGCAGCGTGATGCCGCGATTGACCATGGTGTACGACTATCCTGTCGTACACCCAGCATCAGGCGCAACGCCTTGGAGCACCGTTTTATGCAACGTTTTGAGTACATGGTCTGTACCACCTTTCACGTCGAGGCCGAGAACGTCGCCCGCAGCTTTGGTGGCCGGGAGAAAGAGCGGCTACAGGCCTATTCCGAGGTGGTGGTGAAGGAATTGAACAAGCTCGGCGCCCAGGGTTGGGAGCTGATGCAGGCGCCAGACCAGAGCGCCAATCGCAACTGGATATTCAAGCGCCAGATGGCATGATCGAAAACTGGGCCTGATCGAAGACCAGGCCCGTTCCAATGCAAAAGCCCCGCGCCAGGCGGGGCTTTTCTTTTACTACCAGGCTTGCCGGATCAGGCTGGCTTGCGGTTATCGAGGCTGAAATAGCCGGCACCGAAAGCCACCACTTGCAGCAGACCACCGGCCATGGCCAGGTTCTTGAGAAAGTGGATCATCTGGTTCTGGTCGGCCAGGTTGCTATGGAAGCCAAATGCCGCTGCCACGGTGAAGGCGGCCAGCACCAGGGAGACGATACGAGTACGGTAGCCGACCAGCAGCAGGATGCCACCGACGATTTCCACGACCACGGCAACCAGGTAAGCAAGATCAGGGAACGGCAGGCCGGCCGAGGCGATATAGCCCTTGGTGGCAGCCGGACCGGCGATCTTGCTGACGCCGCTGAGCAGGAAGATGGCGGCCATCAGGATACGGCCAATCAGCGGAGCAAAACGGCTTGGGCCATTCAGAACTTGGGATTGCGACATGATGAAACTCCATTCGAATTGAAAATCGGTTGGTGACGCTGCCCGGATTGACCCGTTGGCGTCGCGGGGTAATGCGTGCTGCCATGGAAACCAGTCTACGCGGGCGCAATTACTTTTATTAGCCATCCAAATAGGATTTCATTCCTCCATATATGTAAGCAATTAGCCGGCAATGAGCCCTGCCCTGCCCGGCCAAGCCGGGCAGGAATCGGTGGGAAGGTGCTTCAGGTCTTGTCGCTGCTACGGCGGCGCAAGGGATGGATGACCTGGCCATCCAGCGACAACAGGCCGGGGCCCGTCAATGCCAGGGCGATGAAGATGATCAGCAGCAGCCAGCCGAACTGCCCTTCGAGCAGCGACCACTGCGGGTGAACCAGCAGCATGGATACCAGCAACAGGATGATGATGGGCAGGCAGGCCAGACGAGTGAATCCCCCGGCGATGATCAGGAGGGGGCAGACGACCTCGGCCAGGATGGCGAGGCAGAGCGTCAGGCCGCGACCGATGCCCAGTGGGTCGTCGATACGCTGCAGCTCAGCATGGAAATTCGTGAGCTTGGGCAAGCCATGCACGACCAATAGCAGCGCCGACGCCTTCACGCGCAGGAACAGCAGGCCGATGTTCAGCGGTGTGAGGTTAGGCCAGCGAGCAATGAGGGGCGTGGTCGGCATGATGGTGAAAGATGGGCTAAAGGGTAAGGAGGGCGACCCGGTCAAACCTGCCGGCGGCCCGCCCAGCAGCTTGGTCGTTCGCTTGCGCAGACAGCGGCTGCAACAGGCACGGGCATGAGTTGGCGGGATTTGGCAACTTCAACGGCGGGCACCGGGGGCTGTACCAGCAGCTCGACATCCAGGTGCAGTTGCCCCAGCACCACCCCCAGGATGAACACGCCGTAAACACCGACAAGCTGCTTCATGATCCCTCCCGGACTTGGGTGACTGCCTGGTGCCGGCAGCGAGCATGGCAATGAATCTGCCAGGTCTGCCTGCAAGCGGCAGACCTGGCAGCCGCCGGCCTGATCAGCGGTCGTTCTGGTAGTTCACCGGCAGCCAGTCGTACCCGGCACCTTCGGTACGCAGATGGCCGATACCTGGGAAGGCCAGGTGTGCACCGGCCGCCCAGTAGCCATCCTTGGCCGCCGCATCGAACGCCTTCTTGCGCTGCACGACGGCGTTCTTCGGGTCGCTGTCGAACTGGATCGCCACCTTGGGCTGCGCCATCTGGACCGAGGCGACGTGGATCAAGTCCCCCCACAACACCAGCTTCTGTCCCTTGCTCTCCACCACATAGGTACTGTGGCCCGGTGTGTGGGCGCGCGTCACCAGGGAATGAATGCCGGGTTGCAGTTCGACATCCCCGGTAAAGGGCTGGAACTTGCCCGCGTCCTGGTAGGGTTTGACCGACGCAATCGCCCCCTGGAAGAAACCCTTGCTATCGGCGGGCGCCTTGTCGAGGTTGGCCTGGCTCAGCCAGAAATCGGCATCCTGCTGCTCTGCCCGGACCAGCGCATTCGGAAACACACGTTGACCATTGGCGGCAAGGCCACCCACATGGTCCGGGTGCAGGTGGGTAATGTAGATTTCGTCGACCTGTTCCGGCGTATAACCGGCCGCCTTCAGGCTGGTCACCAGCTTGCCAAGCGTGGGGCCAAACAGGCTGCCGGCACCGCTATCGATCAGTACCAGCTTGCTGCCGGTATTGATCAGGTAGCCGTTGACCGAGGTCATCAGCGGGGTCTTGAGGTAGTAGTAGGCCAGTGCCTTCTGGATCTTGCTGGTGGTCGTATTGGTCAGCAGCTTGTCTACCGGCAGCTCTACCGTGCCATCGGACAAGGCGGTGACTTCAAAGTCACCCAGCGCCATGCGGTAGTAGCCAGGCGCCTGGGTCTGGACCTGGGGGGCTGCGGCGTGCGCACCAGCCATGAAAGCGCCGAGAACAGCGGCAGCCAGGGTGCGGGTCAGTGGTCGTGAAAAAGCCATTACGCTCTCCTGATGGATCGTTGTTGGATTGATTCAGGGTGTACAGCAGGTCTTGGCCACGAGTTGGCCAAGACCTGGCTGGGTCCTATATGCAGCCGGAGGGGGACGAACCCAAGTCTCCATGAAGTGTAGTCAGGCAAAATCCGTAATCCAGCAGGTACTGGCGAGGTCAGAAATTGTGTCGCAATCCTGCCGCCAGCAAGCTGGTTCGGCTTCCGGGCGACGCCCCCGGCCGGTTGATGGCCATGTCGTAGCTTGCCCGGGCATCGTTCTGCAGCTGGCTATAGTAGGCCTGCAAGAAGGTACGCCGGGACAAGCCATACTCAGCCCCAAAACTAATCTGCCTGCCACCGGTATCCGGCCCGCTCCGCAAACCGCCGACAGCCCCCTTGGCCTCCCCCTCCCCTTCACCCGCACGGGTATAGGCAAAGCGCAGAGACCACGGCCCCCATTGGTGGGTCGCCGAGGCATACCAGGCATTCCTCGCCAGGGAACCCGTGGCGGTCTCGTAACGCAGGCGTTCCACCACACCCGCGATGCGCGTATTCCCGAGGCGATAGCTGACACCTGCCTTGCTGGCCATATCGTGACTATCCGCGAATTGATAATCGATGTGCCGCTCATGAGCCAGGACCAGCGCCAGATCACCGTCCTCGTAGCTGATCGTGGCCGACCAGAGCCGGGGGTCGCTACCCGGCTTGTGCTGCTTTTCCTCTCCCACGCCATGCGCCAGCTTGCCGGACCAGCCCTGCCAGGCCGGCGTCCAGTACTGCAGCACATTTTGCTGCCGCCGGTCGAAAGCGACGGTATTGCTGGTGTTGCTCGCGGTCGGCGCTGCACCGTTACCCATCAGGCTCATATAGCCGGCGGTGGTCGGATAGAAGGGATCGAAGGCTTGCGTCGCCAACGTATAGGGGAGTGTCCAGTTACCCGCGAATGCCGTCCCCAGGCTGCCGCTCAAACCCAGGCGGCTATCGCGGGTTGCAAAGCCGGCGCTGTCGGCGGCATCCGGCGCAACGGCATTCTCGATCTGCCAGACCAGTTTCAGCCCCTCCCCCAGCGCCTCCTCACCCCGCAAGCCGATCACCGAACGATTGTTGCTGACCCGCCCCTGGCTGACGCTGGCTGCCGCACCCTGCACGCGTATCGCTTCGGCCACGAGATTGAGACGGCCGTAGATCGTCACGCTGTCATCGGCCTGCGCCATACCGAACAGCAAAACGGCGACCAGGGACGCGCCTGGCAGCGGACCCGGATAATGGCTGCGTTGACTCATGCTTCACCGGACGAGGCGATCAGCTGGACCAGCAGGAGACCCAGTGGCAACAACATGGCCCAGAACGAGAGATAGACATAGGCGAAGGCGCCACCGATGGCGCCCAAGCCAAACGCCAGGATGGGCCAGAAGAACTTGCTGGCCCGCGCGCGCACCGCTGCATCTGCCGAGCCGCGGACCAGGTCGACCAGATCAATCACCAGTTGCGTGACATTGCCGGTCATGACCGTGGTGGGGGTCAGCTCGCTGAACACCAGCTTGCTGGCAGCGTTCTGCACCCCCATGCCGGCGGCGCCCAGCACACCCGCCAGGAGCACCAGTGGCGCCGCGCTATCCTTGATCGGCAAGGCCATCAGGCCCAGCACCATGAAGCCGGTCAGGAACACGATCTGCAGCGCCAGCACCGGCCGCATCATCGGTTTGCCGCGACGCGCCAGCGAGAGGGTCAGCAGCCGGGTGATGGCGACAGCCACGATAAAGGCCGGAAAAGCCAGCAACTTGAGCAGCACGCCGCGCCCCGGTTGAGCAAGCTCGGCGCCGATCAGCACGAAGTTGCCGGTGACATGGGCGGTGAACAGCCCGAACATCGCCACGAAGCCAACGGTATCGACATAGCCTGCGGTAAAGCCGAGCAGGCTGCCCATCAAGGTGTTTCGATTCACGGTCATCTCCTACCCTCTGGCAGCAAGACGGGCATCGACCGAGTAACGGCCGGGACCAGCCAGCGCGATGCTGCCAAAGACGATGATCAGCAACCATGCAAACTGCCCCTCCGCAATGCTCCACTCCGGGTGCACCAGCAGGATGGAGACGATCAGCAGCACCAGCACCGGCACGGTCGCCAGCCGGGTCAGCAGACCCAGAGCAATCGCTACCGGACACAGCACCTCGGCAAACAGGGCCAGACCCAGGGTCAGGCCACGGCCGACATTCAGGGGATCGTCGATATGCTGCAGCTCATTGTCGAAATGCTGCAGCTTGGGCAAGCCATGTGCATAGAACAATAGCAGCGCAGCCGTCAGCCGCAGGAACAAGAGGCCGAAGTCGGCCTTGGGCACGAGCGTGGCGAGCAGTTTTTTCACGAGTAGACTTTCCTGGCAGAGAGAGAGGCGCGCCGGCGGCAATGCCAGCGCGCTGCGTGTTGCAGGTGCTTACAGGGCGATGTGCCCGGCCAGCACAAAGCCGGCGCTCATCGCGACCACCAGCAATGCACCGATAGGCGAAGGTGGTGCCGGCGACGGGATATCCAGCCAGCGGCACAAGGCCCCTACCGCCGTCCCCAGCACGGCGCCGATCAACAGCGAGATCATGGCTGCGCTCCCTTGCCCAGGTCATGGCCGCCACAGTTGCGCTTTTGCTCGGCCGGCTTCCTCGCCAGATAGCGGTCCACCAGCCAGTAGCCCAGGCTCATCATGAAGACCAGCAACGCGCCGCTCAGCACGGGTGGCGAGGGCACAGGGATATGGGCCAGCTGGCAGCCCACACCGACCACGAAGGAGAGCACCAGGCCCATCAATACTTTCAGGTTCAACATGGTTCTCTCTTAGAAGGCAAAGCAGGAACAACCCAACGCACCCCAGAAGCCGTTGTAATCGGATACCGGCACGTCTGAGCGGCGCGCCGCATCATGGGCATGGGCGTGCACACCGCACGGTCCGCTGCACTGGTGCGGAATCGCGGCATGGGCCTGTTGCTTGGCGGTGGCGGACTTACGGTAGTGGCCCGGCACCTTGGTCACCGGCGACCATTCCGGCACGACCGGCAGCGGTGGCGGTGCTAACGGGCTGAAGTCGTTCGCGCCGTAGACAATCTTGCCGCCCACGATGGTCAGGACCGATTCGATGGACTTGATCGCCTCTTCATCCACACTGAAGAAGTTGGCCGAGAGGGCTGCCAGGTCGGCCAACTGCCCTACCTTGATCTGGCCCTTCTTACCCTGCTCGCTGGAGAACCAGGCACTGCCCTGGGTCCACAGTTGCAATGCGGTCTCACGCGAGAGCTTGCTGCCGGCGTCGTACAGACGCAGCCCGCCCACGGTACGGCCGGATGAAAGCCAGTACAGCGCGGTCCAGGGGTTGTAGCTGGCGACACGCGTGGCATCGGTGCCGCCGCCGACCGGGATGCCTGCTTCCAGCATGCGTTTGATCGGCGGGGTGTGCTTGGCCGCATCCATGCCATAACGGTCGACAAAATACTCGCCCTGGAACGCCATGCGATGCTGGATGGCAATGCCGCCACCCAAGGCCTTGACCCGATCGATATTGCGCGGGGTGATCGTCTCGGCATGGTCGAACAGCCAGTGCAGGCCGTCGAAAGGAATATCGCGGTTGACCTTCTCGAACACGTCCAGCATGCGGCTGATGGATTCGTCGTAGGTGGCATGCAGACGGAACGGCCAGCGGTTGCTGACCAGATGGCGGACCACCTTCTCCAGCTCGCCCTCCATGCCGGCGGCAAGGTCAGGCCGGGGCTCAAGGAAATCCTCGAAGTCGGCCGCCGAGAACACCAGCATTTCGCCGGCGCCGTTGTGGCGGAAGAAATCATCGCCCTGTCCTGGCTTGACCATATCGGTCCACTGCTGGAAATCCTCCAGCTCCTGGCCCTTGCGCTGGGTGAACAGGTTGTAGGCGATGCGGATGGTGAGCTGCTGCTCCTTCGCCAGTTGCTCGATGATCTGGTAGTCCTCGGGGTAGTTCTGGAAGCCACCACCGGCATCGATCGCGCTGGTCACCCCGAGTCGGTTCAGCTCACGCATGAATTGGCGCGTGGAATTGACCTGCATGTCCAGCGGCAGCTTCGGCCCCTTGGCCAGCGTCGCGTACAGGATCATTGCATTGGGTTTGGCGATCAGCATGCCGGTCGGGTTGCCGGCGGCATCGCGCTGGATCTCGCCACCCGGCGGGTTGGGTGTGTCCTTGGTGTAGCCCACGGCCTTGAGCGCAGCGCGGTTGAGCAACGCGCGGTCATAGAGGTGCAGGATAAACACCGGCGTATCAGGTGCTGCGGCATTGATTTCTGCCAGGGTCGGCAAGCGCTTCTCGGCAAACTGGAACTCTGTCCAGCCCCCCACGACGCGCACCCACTGCGGGCTGGGCGTGCGGTCGGCCTGGTCCTTGAGCATGCGCAAGGCATCAGCCAGCGAAGGCACGCCTTCCCAGCGCAGTTCCAGGTTGTAGTTCAGACCACCGCGGATCAGATGCAGGTGGGAGTCGTTCAGACCGGGGATGACGGTGCGACCCTTGAGGTCGATCACCTGGGTGGCGTCACCATGGTGGGCCATCACCTCGGTCTTCTCACCCACGGCCAGGAACTTGCCGTCCTTGATCGCAACCGCGCTGGCCTGCGGCAGGCTGCGGTCCACGGTATGGAAATGGCCGTTGATGAGGATCATATCTGCGGACATGGCTCTGCCTTTGTGTTGAGTGTGCTTGCCCGTGGCAGCGATCACCGGCGCGGCCGCCGCACCGACAATCGCACCGCTGAGGGTATTGAGAAAAGTACGTCGCTTCATGAGTCGTCTCCGCCTGAAGGCAAGGAACAAAGAGGCCGGAGGGGTTGCCTGGAACCCGGTGCATATCCCGGTTGCACCGGGCGCCGGCAGCCCTGTGCAGGCAAGGGTCAGGTCGTGGTGACCTGACCCTCTGGCTGCTTAGCGAGCAGGCACGGCCGGCAGGATCTCGTGCTGGTTGGCAGTACGTTGTGGCGCCTTGTGCACCATGGTGTAAGCGTAGTCCACGCCCATGCCGTAGGCGCCGGAGTGTTCCTTCACCAGCTTCATCACGGCGTCGTAGCTATCCTTGCGAGCCCAGTCACGTTGCCACTCCAGCAATACCTGTTGCCAGGTCACCGGCACCACACCGGCCTGGATCATGCGCTGCATGGCGTAGTCGTGGGCTTCCTTGGAAGTGCCGCCCGAGGCATCGGCCACCATGTAGATTTCATAGCCGCCCTCGAGCATGGCGCACAAGGCGAAGGAGTTGTTGCACACCTCCGTCCACAGTCCGGCGACGATCACCTTCTTGCGACCATTGGCAGCCAGGGCATCGCGTACCTTCTGGTCATCCCAGGAGTTCATCGAGGTACGTTCCAGCAAGGGTGCGTCCGGGAACACATCCAGCAGTTCCGGATAAGTGAAGCCGGAGAAGCCATGGGTCTCCACCGTGGTGATAGTGGTCGGGATATTGAAGATCTTGGCGGCCTTGGCCAGACCCACGGTGTTGTTCTTCAGCGCCTGGCGATCCATCGACTGTACGCCGAACGCCATCTGCGGCTGATGGTCGATGATGATCAGTTGGCTGTTCTGCGGGGTCAGGACTTCGAGCTTCGGATTGGTCATGATGATCTCCTTGAGTTGGATGGAACGGCGAGGCGAACCCCGCCAGAGGAAATGAATGCGTCTGCGGTCACGCCGCGGTCAGGCCTATTGGGCGAGGAACTGCACGATGGCGCGTACCGTGGGCTCGGGTGCCTCTTCCATCAGCCAGTGACCGGCATGAGGGACGACCAGCTCAGTGACGTTGCTGGCGGCGTTGCGCATGACGGCAGCCTCGTTGGCACCGAAGGATTTCTCCCCGCCGATGGCCAGCACCGGCATAGCCAGCTTGGGTTCCAGCGTCTTGAGGTTGTCCTCGGCATCCTTGTTGATGGACAGGAACTGGGCAAAAGCGGCCTTCATGGCGCCCGGCCGGGCGTAAAGCTTGGTGTAGTGGACGCGGGTCGCTTCATCAACCTTGCTCGGATCGCCGGCAAATTCATTCCAGAAACGGTCGAGGTAGATCCGTTCCCGTCCCTTCACCAGGCGGAGCGCATCCGGCCCGCCGAAGTTGAAATGCCACAGCGCCGGCAGGCGGACGATCTGATCCCAGGGCGGTACGCCCGGCACCGGTGCATCCATCACCACCAGACGCGTGGTCTTGTCCGGATAGCGTGCCGCGTAGGCATAGGCCACCATGGTGCCGATGTCGTGGCCCACGATGTCCGACTGATCGATATTGAGCTTGGTCAGGATGGCGCGGATATCGGCCGCCTGGGTTCGCTTGTCGTAGCCGGCTTCAGGCTGCGAGGACAGCCCCATGCCGCGCAGGTCCGGCACGATCACGGTGTGGTCCTTGGCCAGAACCGCGGCGAGCGGTGCCCACATGTCACCGGTGTCGCCAAAGCCGTGGATCAGCACCACGGCGGGACCCGTACCGCCGATACGGACATGCAGGGTGGCGCCTTCAGTTTGGATCTTCTGCACCCGGAATCCGGCCGGATAAGGCAGTACGCCGGCATAGGCCGGCAGCAGCGTGGCGGACGCCAGCAACAAGGCACCTAGTAATTTCAGCATCACAAGTTCTCCTGATTCAAGACAGAGGGGATGACGCAAGGCCACCCAACGGGAAAGCAAAAAGCGAATGCGGGACAACTGACTGCCGAGATCGTTGATAGGAGCCCGTGCTCCACGCCGGTAACGCGGTAACTCAAGGTCTGGCGCGCCCCCTGTCGAGACATGGCTGTACTGTAGGCGCTTCGGGCTCGACGCAAATCCCCACATAGACGGTTCCGGCGACTACCCGAAAGGGTGATCAACCCAAAGGCGTAAAGGCATACGGGGCGGGACGGGCACGGCACAGCCCGCCAGGTCGCGGGTCTGATAGCGGTGCCTTGGGGGAGGTGTGATCGGACCAGGCGATTGCCGGGCCCATAAGGACAGCGGTCCGGAGAAGGATCAGGACGCCACGGACGCGTTGAGCATGCAGGATTGCCGCCAAGTGCGCTCGAAAGCCGCGACATCGCCTTCAGCGTCGAAAGGTGTCTCGATACGCAGCGCATGACTACGGCGCATCTGGGCCAGAAAATCAGGATCGGCAAATCGGCCAGCGGGAACACCCGGCACGATGCGCACCAGATAGCGGACAAAGCCTGTGGCGCCAACGCCGGCATCGCCAGGATTGACCTCACCACAGTAGATGGCGGCATCGTGCGGCGATTGATGGACACGGCGGAACTCCGCCGTCGGGGGGTCATCCAGTGCGCCAAGAATGGCACGCTCCTGCAGATACCAGGGAGACTGCCGATACTGCCAATGCGCAAGACCCAGACCAAGGGCAAGCACCGTCAGCAGCAGCCCCAGCAGCACGGGTTTGGACCTGCTCGCCCTGCCCCACTCATGACGAAGCGACGGGCAGAGCTTACCGGCACCGTCGTCCTGTTTCTGAAAGCGGCTATTTGAATGCAAATACATATCAATAATCGTAAGCCGAAGCCCGAGGCCTCGCCATGCTCATCGTCTCCACAGGCTATCCAGCGTATATGACAGCATCAGCATCCATGGCGGCAAGCGGTCTGGCAATCAAGGTTTACCCGCTTGGCTCGGTGGCAATACGATCAGGCGCCGGCCAAAAAAACGGGCGTCGACCGAATAAGCCCCAGGCCCGAGCAGCGCCAGCGCGACCGCATTCAGCAAGAGCAGGATATCGAGCGGACGGGCCTGCGCATGACCCCGCAGCAGGCTGACCAGCTCCAGCAGTGCGCAAGGCAGGATCACGATGGGCGTCAGCAAGCCCAGGCACAGGAATACCGCCAGCAATGACAGCCCCAGCAACAAACACGGCGGCATCATGGCCGTACTCTGGCCGCCTGCATGAGCCAGCAAGGCCGTCGCAGCGGAGAGACGCAGCAGGATCAAGGCAATGCCGGGCGCACCGGTCGGAAACATCCAGAAAAGTCGTTGCATGCCGCCAAGACTACCCCCCGCCGTGCGGCAGGAAATCCCCCAGCGCGGGGCAATGAGCATCACTCCAAGGAGTTATTTCCCTGCGCGAGAGGTACACCCGGACGCGCTGCGGGAAATGATTGCACCGAAGGCTGAGCAAAGCGCAGCGAAGCAGGTAGAGTATGGCTTGCCTGCCTGATTGCAGGCCGTTTGGCTATCCCTCTATCGGGTAGCCACCCAACCTACCGAACAGGGGTTGGGCAAATCGATCTGAACGCTTATCGTTGTTGGGCATGAATCTGGAGCAGACAAGGCCGCCATGAAGGCCAGGCATTCCGGATTACCAGAAGTGGTCGTTGATTTCGTGGGTAGCTGTCCCACCTGTTTTGCAGTGCTGTACCCAAGCGAACCACCAACCTGTTCTCGGCGGAAAGTGTTGCGTGGTTCCAATGTGACTTCATACGAATAACAAACGGGAAAACGCATGAAAACTCGCTGGCTGGCTTACGGCGCGGCAGTCCTGATCGCACAGCTGACACTTGCCGATGGCATCCTGATACACGGCTTTACCTACCACGGAAAAAGGCACTACGAGGAGCAGCAGGGCGAACGGGTGGTCGAGCGGCGTTACAACAGCGTCAACCCAGGATTCGCCTACCGTTTCGACAACGGCCTCACGCTGGGAACCTACCGTAACTCCTACTACCGATGGTCCGTATACGGCGCGTATACCTATATGTTTACGGATAATTTCGGGGCATTTGCAGGTTACGCCAGCAATTACAACAACCATGGTGGTGGCAATATCAGGGCAGGCCTGTTGGCCCGCAGCAATGATCTGGGCAATGGCTGGCGCCTGGGTCTGCTCGGTCAGCCTATCCAGACCAAGCGCATCGACGCCGTCATCAGCGCGTACCTCAGCAAGGACTGGTAAGGCACCCGCCTTCCCGATCGCTGCGGGATGGGTAGGAGGGAGGCGCCCGCAGGTCGGCGACAAGCAAGCGTAGGGACATGGGCAGCAGCGCGGTGCAGCGCCGCTGCCTGCTTGTTGTTACTTTGCATGATAATGGCATGCCGCAAGATAAAAAGATCTGAATAGAAAGAGGTTCTGCAATGGATGATACGGGCACGACGACCCGACCGATCACGATCCTGGCCGTGGATGACCATCCACTGCTGCGAGAAGGCATTGCCGGCGTGATCGAAGGACAGCCCGATATGCAGCTGGTGGCCGAAGCCACCAACGGCAAGGAGGCCGTCGCACGCTATCGCGAGCATCGGCCGGATGTCACCCTGATGGATATCCAGATGCCGGAAATGAACGGCATAGAGGCGATGATCGCCATCCGCGAGGAGTTCCCCTCTGCTCGCATCGTCGTGCTGACGACCTATCAGGGTGACGTACAAGCCCTGCGCGCGATCAAAGCGGGGGCTGCCGGTTACCTGCTCAAGAGCATGCTACGCAAGGAATTGCTCGAAACCATCCGCGTGGTCCATTCCGGTCGCCGGCGCATTCCGGCCGAGATTGCTGTCGAACTGGCGGAGCATGTGGCCGACGACGCCCTGAGCGAGCGGGAAGTCGAAGTCCTGCGCCTGGCCGCCACCGGCAGTTCCAACAAGCGCATCGGTGCCCAGCTCAATATCTCGGAAGAGACGGTTAAAGCACACATGAAGAGCATACTCGCGAAGCTGGTTGCCAACGATCGCACCCACGCCGTCACCATCGCGCTCAAGCGCGGCATCATCGAGGTATGAGCCTTTGCGGCCGCCGTTTCCGACCATCTGAAGTTCACTTCAATCTGCGCAGGCCAAGCCCACATCAGGCCGCACTATTGAACGGCACCCGCCCTATTGCATGGCGCTTGGTATTGGTCAGCGCGTGATGAGCAGCCCAGCCCAGGGCATAGTCCGCCACCTCCGCCCAGCCCGGTGCGGCAATCAGCCAATGCGTACGATCCGGGAAGGCATGGTAGGCGGTCAGCGCTGGCGATCGACAGTGCCGTTGGTACGCTGCCCTGACCGAGCGTGGCGCGGCAATGCGATCCAGTTCGCCGGCGATCATCAACAAGGGCGCCCGGTCTGGATTACGAAAATCCAACTCGGTCCCCAAGCCCAATGCCACCTGGTAGAACAGACGACCTGGAGCCGGCACCACGTGCTGCAGGAAGGCACGCTGCTGTTCTTGTGGCGATAATGTGTGGGCGTAGCGCCGGGCAAATGCCTGCGGCGACAGTTGGGCGATCCGGCTCCAGCCGCGCCAGCGGCCCAGCAAGGGCAAAGTACTGAGCATGGCGCGCGGGCCGGACAGCACCCCCTTGGGTGGCGCCGGGGCGATGGCCACGCCTGCCGCCCCCAGGCCGCGATCCAGCAGCAACTGGACGATCAGGCCGCCAAGCGAATGCCCGATCAGGATAGGTGGTTCGCGCAGGGCCAGTACCAGCTGCTGGTAGCGATCGACAATGCGGCCAAGCGTCAGCTGCGACAGTTGGGGGTGCGGCGCATTGCGCAACTCGGACAGTGGCCGTCCCATGTGCGGCCAGGCAGGTGCAATGCAATGATAGCCCCTCGCTTCATAGCGGCTACAGAAAGCATTGAAGGAAGCCGGGGTGAGCCAGCTACCGTGGATAAGCATGATGGTCCTGGACATGGTGGCTTCCTGGCCGATGTTTGCCAATGGTGACCTGTCGGTCGATTCGCCTTGCCGATATGAGTTCCCGTCATCTACCACTGTCAAAAAAGGCCGGATGGCTGCAGGCCTTGGCGCGCCATCCGGCAACAGTGCAGACAAATGGAGAAGACAAGCAGGTGCGTGGTCCACCTGACCAAACCAATCTGCGCAGTTGTCTGGCTACGCAGACTAGCCGGGTTCCATGGGGATGCCCTGTGGCAACACGGCGTCTACCTGGTCCGGCGGCTAGCCGGCCCGAGTGCCCCAGTACGAAGCGTCGTACGCTTTCGTGAGGCATAGCTTCGCACCGCCAGGCCCAGCGTACATCACCTATACGGTGGAATATGGCTCACTCTTTCGGGTTAAACGGCACCTGCAGGCAGACAGGCTTCAGGGTGGGTGCACCCAATGAAAACGCCCTGGAACCAGGGCGTGAGATAACGACGGTGTCGGTTTGACATGGTAAAGCGGAGCGGATCAATGCTCCAGGTTCATGATGTCGTCCGGCGTCTCGCCATGCGCATTGCGTAGCTCGGGATTGGCCCCTGCTTGCAGCAGCAATCGATAGCTGATCTTGGAACCGACCCGGGCAGCCAGATGCAGGGCGGTATCGCCATCGGGTGTTCGGGCATCGAGATCGCGGCAGACCCTCAGCAGTACCGGCAACAATGCGTACTCGCCATCCAGTACAGCCCGATGCAGCCGCGCTGCATTGCCATCCGCATCACTACCCAGCTTTTCCAACCGGGCAGACCGGTTCTGGGCGGGAAGCCGGATATCTGTCGTGTCGTCATCGAGTTCGATATGCATGCTGGACCACCTGCCATCAAAAATATATACCGCGCATAATGCTCGGCTAATATGACATGTAGATTTACATGTCTGCTTTGATTCTGCCGCGACAGCCAACTAACAATGAGCATAGCCAACGGAATATATTAATCCACACCTATCGTCGGCAGAGTTGTGCACAGGCCGCAGCTGGTATCCCACCATGCCAATGCTTTGGCATGGCAGGATCAGCCCCTACAATCGGCTGCAGAAGAGGGACTGACGCATAACAAAAGGGTTGCACGCTTCATCGGTTTTCCGATGAAAGGCAGGCCTCCGGCAGTTCCCCGAACCCGATGTCACAGGTCCAGAATCATGATGAAGTTGTTGCTTGGCAGTACCCTTATCCTTGCGCTGGCCGCATGCGCCAATACGCAGCGTCCTGCACCACCGGCCAAGAAGCCTGCGCCTCGCGAGGCGGCCAAACCGGCACCCGCGCCCAGTACCCCGGCACCTGCCGCTCCGGTGGCGCCTGTCCCGGCGACACCCGCCCCGCCCCCCGCCACCAGCAAGCCGGAAGCAACCGCAACCAGCCCCAGCGCAAAGTACAGCTGCTTCAAGATCAGCATCCAGCAGGCTCGCAGCCTGTACGTACAAGGCCATACCTACCTGGATCGGGACGGTGACGGCCGCCCCTGCGAGTGGCCGGACAAGGCCAAGGAGCTGGACGATGCGACGCCGGCCAAGCCCGGTGGCAAGTGCACGACCATCAAGGCCTACACCAAGCCCGACGGCACCAAGGTACCCGCCAAGACCCAATGTAGCTAGGCCATCCGACGGGCCTGCAGCAAGCAGCATGGCCAGCGGCTAGACTGACCGTACCCGCTCTACCCCCGCGGGCGAAGGAGAAGCCCATGCTATCGGCGCTTGTCTCGGTGGTGATTGGTCTGGTCTGCGTTATCTCGACCTACGGCAGCCTGGATGGGCCGCGGCATGCGTTCGCGGATCAGCAATGGATGCTGGCCCTCATCGGGTTCGGGATCGGCTGCTTTGGCCTGTACCGCTATAACAGCGGCAAGGTGGATAAGCTGGCCAGGCCGCTGGCTTGGCTAGGCATGGTGATCTGCGTCGCCGCCCTGATCTACATGGGCGTGGTCGGTAAGGTATTTCCGTTCCTGGTTTGAACCTGGCAGTTTTTGGTAATTTTGCCGCAGTGCACCATACTGAGTGCATAAAAAAAGCCGACACGGGTAGCATCGGCTTTTTTTGGCAGGCGAGTACGGCCCGGGGTCAGTAATCCTGATAGGCAGTCTGGCTGGCATGGAACGGCGAACCGCTGGATGCCTTGTCGAGCTTGCGCATGCGATATTCCAGTTCATAGATATCGGCCGATTCAGCGAGGTAGGCCTCGCGGCGGCGTTCTTCATAGGTTTCGAAATCGCTGAGCAGTTGATGTACCCAATTGATGAACTTAAGCATGTCGGCCTCCAGCCTTGTTAGTACCGGCAAGCGCTTCAGGCAAGGCTTCCAGCTTGCTGAGCCACTTGCGGGCGGCACGGCTCAGCGGTGCAAATGCGTCTTCCTGCGGGCCACGAGCAACGGCAGCCTCCAGGTCGAGTTCCTGTTCGGTCTTGAGCGCTTCGTGTTGTGCCAGAGCATCCCCGGCGTAGTGCGCACGGATCAGCCCGGTGGCCAGGGCGGCAGAGATCATGTCCATGGTAATTCCCCCTAAAAGTCACGATGTGCGAAGCCGCCTACACAGAAAATCCTTTAGCGCACTTCACAGGCCGTAATGTAGTGTTATTGTTGCAGTGCAACAAACGAATATATCTAGCCCGATGCATTAGAAAAACTAAACTCGGATAAGATAGGTGGGCTTATGAGCTACCGATTACCTGCCCTGGGAACCTTCCGCGCCTTCGAGGCGGCGGCCCGCCATCTGAGCTTCAAGAAGGCGGCCTCCGAGCTGAACGTGACCCCTGCCGCCATCAGCCACCAGATCAAGGCGCTGGAGGAACAGCTCGGCCTGGAACTGTTCGTGCGGCTCACGCGCTCGCTGGCCCTGACCGAGGCGGGGCGGCAGATGCTGCCCAAGGTGCAGGAGGCTTTCGACTGTTTGCAGGAAGCCGTCGCGCTGACCCAGCCGCAACCCGAATCCCATACCCTGACTGTCAGCGCCCCCCCCTCCTTCGCCGCCCGCTGGTTGATGCCGCGGCTACAGCGCTTCACGGCACGGCACCCTGATATCGAACTGCGTCTCTCCAGCGGCCTCAACCTGATCGATACCGGCGAGAGCAACGCCTACGGCAGCGACTGGCTGGACAATGCGGACGGCGGCACGGCCGACGTGGCCATACGCTGCGGGCTGGGTCGCTACCCAGGCTGCCGGGTAGCCCACGTCTTCACCCCGACCTATCTACCCGCCTGCCAGCCCGCCCTGCTCAAGGGCCCCAAGCCGCTGCGCACCCCGGCCGACCTGCGGCACTACACACTGATCCACGACGACACGATCCCCGACGCCGCCGAGCGCCCAAGCTGGGAAGACTGGCTGCGAGAAGCCGGCGAGAGCAAGATCGACGGCACGCGCGGTCCGCGCTTTGCCGACGGCGGGCTTGCCCTTCAGGCCGCCATGGATGGCCTGGGCGTGGTTCTGGCACTCAAGCCCTTGATCATGCAGGACGTGGCAGCGGGCCGCCTTGTATTGCCGTTCGAACTGGCTATCCCCCTGCACTTTGCCTACTACCTGGTCAGCCCGGACAAGATCGCGCAGCGCCCCGCGGTCGTGGCCTTCTATGACTGGCTGCTCGACGAAGTCGAGCATGAACCGGTCGCGCTGCCGGCCTGAACCAGGACTTGCGCGTGCAAGCAGCAGGACACGCTCTACAATACTAAACCCTGCCCCGAACACGGACCTGCCGCCATGCCTTCGCTCACCACCTTGCTGGGTACCGACCTACCGTTTATTCAGGCGCCCATGGCGGGCGTACAAGGCAGTGCACTGACGATCGCAGTCAGCAACGCTGGCGGGCTGGGCTCATTGCCCTGCGCCATGCTTACCTTGGACGGCATGCGCAGCGAACTGAGCGCTATCAAGGCGCAGACCAGCAAGCCTTATAACGTCAATTTCTTCTGTCACGTCTCGCCCGAACCCAGTGTCGAACGGGAAGAACAATGGCGCCATGCGCTCGGCCCCTATTACCGGGAGCTGGGTATCGACCCGCGCAGCATTGCCACCGGCCCGGGCCGGCCGTCATTCAGTGCCGAGATGGCAGACCTGCTGAGCGAATTCAAACCACCGGTAGTGAGCTTCCATTTCGGCCTGCCCTCGCCCGAGCTGCTGGCACAAGTACGCAGCTGGGGAGCCAAGGTCATCAGTTCGGCGACCACGGTGGACGAAGCACGCTGGCTGGAAGCGCATGGCGTGGACGCCATCATCGCGCAGGGCCTGGAAGCCGGTGGTCATCGCGCAATCTTCCTCAACGATGACCTGAGCACCCAGATCAGTACCCTCGCGCTCGTACCGCAACTGACCGCGGCGGTAAGGCTGCCCATCATTGCGGCAGGCGGGATAGCGACCGCCAGTGGCGTGGCAGCCATGAAGGCCCTCGGTGCCGCAGGCGTGCAGGTCGGCACGGCCTACCTGCTCTGCCCCGAGGCCACCACCAGCCCGGTGCACCGAGCTATTCTGCAAAGCGACGCCACCCGCCATACCGCCTTGACCAATCTGTTCACCGGCAGGCCGGCCCGCGGTGTGGTCAACCGGTTGATGCGCGAAATGGGACCATTGAACACCGTGGTGCCGGCCTTCCCGCTGGCCACCAGCGCCATTGCACCGCTGCGCGCCAAGGCAGAAAGCCTGGGCAGTGGCGAATTTTCTCCCTTATGGGCAGGCCAGAATGCCGGTGGCTGCAAAGCCGTTCCGGCAGGGGAACTGACCCGTGAACTGGCGGCCGGCTGGGCCTGAAGGAGCCACAGGTGTCAACGCAATACAGCAAACCTGAATCGGCAATCGATGCCCTGAACGGGCATCAGCACAGCCTGTTCGCGCAAATGCTCAACAAACTCGCCTGCGCGATCTTCCTGGTGGACCCCTCCGGTCACATCCGCTGGGTGAATCCCGCCTTCTGCGACCTGACGGGCTACGATCAGGAGACGCTGATCGGGCAGACGCCCGCGCTGCTGCACTCCGGTGAACAGGACAAGGTGTTCTATACCAAGCTCTGGTCCACCATCCTGGCGGGCGAGTCATGGCGCGGTGAGGTGGTCAACCGCCGCCGGGACGGCAGCCACTACACCGCCGAGGAAATCATCACCCCCTTACTGGATGCGAACGGCAAGGTGGAGTACTACGTGGCGCTGCAGATCGATCTGGCACCACGCCAGCTTGAGCAGACCCGGCAGCGCTACCTGGCCTTCAACGACGCACTGACCCAGCTACCCAACCGCAACCAGGTGGATGAACTGCTTACGCAGGCGATCGCTCGCCACGCCGCCAGCAAAACCAGCTTTGCGCTCATGTTCCTGGATCTCGACCGCTTCAAGGCTGTCAATGATACCTTCGGTCATCATATCGGCGACCTGCTGCTGGTCGCCGCCGCGCACCGGCTGACCGCGGCGATCCGCACCAGCGATATCGTCGCCCGGTTGGGCGGAGATGAGTTTCTGGTCCTGGCAGGCGACCTGAGCGACACGAGTAAGGCACGCCCGTTGGCGGAGCAACTGATCACCTCGCTGACACAGCCTTTCATGCTGGCCGGCCACGAGATCCATGTGGGCGCCAGTATCGGCATTGCTTTCTACCCCGACGATGGCGACGAGGCCGCCCTGTTGATGCAGCGGGCCGACATGGCCATGTATGCCGCCAAGTCCGCCGGTCGCGGCTGTGCCCGCCAGTACAGCGAATGCACCTGACGCCACAGGACCGGTAATCCGCTGGCAGCTTGCGTTATATCAAGCTACGCCCACCACAGCACGCCGATACTACCCTTCAAGCTGGGCCAACAGGTGGCCTGGACTGACAGGGGCAGACACCATGATGTATCCGCGCATACTCGTTCCTACCGACGGCAGCGCCACCGCACGCCAGGGCATGGTGGAAGCCTGCCAGCTCGCCCACGAACTCAAGGCCGAGATCCAGTTCATCTATATCGTGGACACGCGCCTCGTCTATGCCGACTTTACCGGCGCCACCTACTGCAGCGATGTGGTCAAGGCACTATGCGAGGCCGGCGAGGCGATTCTCGAGGATGCGAAAGCCTACGCTGCCAAGATCGGTGTTACGGCCTGGGCTAAGACGGTGGAAGCGCCGGCCAGCTCGGTCGGAGACATCATCCTGTCCGAGGCCAACGCGTGGCCCGCCGCACTGATCGTCATGGGCACGCATGGTCGCCGCGGGCTAGCGCACCTGACCATGGGCAGTGACGCTGAAACCGTGCTGCACCAGGCTAAGGTACCTGTCTTGCTGGTAAGGCACCCGCGCTAAGCCCACCAAGGAGACACCATGTATCAACGTATCCTCGTTCCGACCGATGGCAGCGCGACGGCCAGCCAGGGCCTGGCCGAAGCCTGCAAGCTCGCCCGGGCGCTGAATGCCGAAATCCGCATCCTCTACGTCATCGACAACCGAGTGTTCCAGGCCGACTTCTCCGGCTTTGGCAATGTCGCCGACGTGATGCAGACACTGCGCGAAGGCGGTGAAGCCATCCTGGCCAGCGCCGTCGAGCAAGCCACCCGCATGGAAGCCAAGGCCCATGTCCGGCTGGCCGAGGCCGTCAACATCACAGTCGCCAACAGCATCCTGCAGGAAGTGGCCAGCTGGCCGGCCGACCTGATCGTCATGGGCACCCATGGTCGCCAGGGACTGAGCCACCTGCTGATGGGCAGCGAGGCCGAAACGGTCTTGCGTACCAGCCCGGTCCCCGTGCTGCTGATACGTCGCCCGGCCTGATCTCACTCAGACCGCCAAGGGCGGGCATGCCGGATACACTTGATTTCTTGCCTGATCCTATTGGCATCTGGCGGCGCGGGAGAATATCGGGCCAAATGATAGCCTGCTCCTCTTCGCCATAGGCCCGCTCGATGAACCCGCCCCCGGCTTCTGCCCTGCTGCGCCAGGCACGCATGATCGAACTGATCGGTCAGCTCGCGCCGCACGAAGGCTTTACCCTCTGCGCCATGGAGGAGATCAAGCTGCTGCGCTCCAACCGGGCCATCCCACGCATACCGGTACTCTACGAGCCCAGCATCGTGGTGGTGTGCCAGGGTCGCAAGATCGGCTACCTGGGCGACAAGGTCTACCCCTACAACGCCCAGCAGTTCCTGGTCCTGTCCGTCCCGCTGCCGTTCGAGTGCGAAACCATCGCCAGCCCCGACGAACCCATGCTGGCCATAGCCATCCGTCTGAACCTGCAACTGGCCGCCGAGCTGGTCATGGAACTGGACGAGGGTGGGCGCGGCCTGGGCACAGCACCGCAGGGCATCTGCTCCACCCCGCTGGATGACAAACTGGGCGACGCCGTACTGCGCTTGCTGGAAGCACTCACCTCGCCGCTAGATGCGCAGATACTGGGTCCCGGCCTCCTGCGCGAGATCTATTACCGCGCACTCGGTAGCGAACAAGGCGGCGCCATACGTGCAGCCTTGGTCCAAAAGGCGCAATTCGGCAAGATCGGCAAGGCGCTGCGTCGTATCCATGCCGAATACAATGGCGACCTGGACGTCGAGACCCTGGCGCACGATGCCGGCATGAGCGTGGCAGCCTTTCATGCCCACTTCAAGGCGGTAACCCTCACCTCGCCCATCCAGTATCTCAAGACCACCCGGCTGCACAAGGCAAGGCTGCTGATGATCCAGGATGGCCTCAGCGCCGCTACCGCCAGCGGCCGTGTCGGCTATGAGAGCCCGTCCCAGTTCAGCCGCGAGTTCAAGCGACTGTTTGGCCGCAGCCCGCAGGCAGAGAGCCAGTACTTGAAACAGACGCTGGTACAGATGCCGGCGGAAAATCTGGCGCGGTTCGTGACCGCACACTAGCCTGGCGTAGCTGGCACTTTCTGCGTCGACCGGAATCAGATCCAACTGATCATAGTCAGTCGCACTGACAAGGAGCATTCCCATGAAGCTGACCAGCCAGAGCTTTGCCGACGGCAGCCGCATCCCCGGCGAGTTCGCGTTCGCCGTGATTGATCCGGCGAGCCACGTCAAACTATCCACCAACCGCAATCCGCACCTCGCCTGGCACGATGTGCCGACAGGCACACAGTCCTTTGCGATCATCTGTCACGACGTGGACGTGCCGAGCCAGGGTGACGACGTCAACCAGGAAGGACGGGAGGTACCGGAAACCCTGCCGCGGGTGGACTTCTTCCACTGGACCCTGATCAATCTGCCAGCCGACCTCCGGGAAATTGCTGCCGGCAGCTACAGCAACGGCGTCACTGCACGCGGCAAACCGGGACCAGAAGTTGCGGGCGATGAAAGCGGTGTGCTGCGCCAGGGCAAGAACGACTACACCGGCTGGTTTGCCGGAGACAAAGACATGGCAGGCGACTACTACGGCTACGACGGCCCCTGCCCGCCCTGGAACGACAGCATCGTCCACCGCTATGTGTTTACGATCTACGCGCTCGACGTACCGAGCCTGGCCGTGGATGACAAGCTGAACGGCCCCGCAGTATGGCAAGCGCTGGAAGGCCATGTCCTGGACCAGGCGACGCTGACGGGCCACTACACGCTGAACCAGCGCCTGGCAGCATGAACCACGGACAGGGTGAAACTCAGTGCCTGGCCTCCGTAAAGGCATAGGCCAGGGCTGCAGCCGGCAAGGCAAAGCCTATCCATGCCGCCAATGGCCAGCCGCCATGGGTATAGGACCAGGCCGCCAGCGCGGAACCGGTAGCACCACCGGCAAAGAAGATGGACATGTACAGGCCGTTGAGCCGGCCACGGTGTGCCGGGCTGATGGCGAAGATGGCACGCTGGCCGATCACCAGATTGGCCGATACCCCCATGTCGAGCAGGATGGCCGACGCGGTCAATGCGGCCAGCGAGAGCAGCGAACCCTCGGCACCTACGCGGCTCAGGAGGAAGGACGCCGCGGCCAGGGCAAGCGCGATGCGGGTCACGAACTGACTATGCCCCCGGTCCGCCAGGCGGCCGGCAATGGGCGCGGCAAGCGCACCCGCCACACCCGCCAGCGCAAACAGGGCAATACCCTTCTGGCTCATCTGGAAAGCAGGCCCCGCCAGGAACAGCGGCGTAGCCGTCCAGAACAGGCTGAATACCCCGAACAGCGCCGCCTGGTACACAGCACGACGCCGCAATACCGGCTGTTCGATCAATAGCGTCCACATCGATGCCAGCACCTGCCCGTAGTGCACGCCGGGCTGCGGCTGCCTTGGGGGCAGCAGCCGGAACAGCACCACGGCCAGTATCGCCATCAAGCCGGCAGAGATCGCAAAGATCGCATGCCAGCCACCGATATCCGCCACGAGGCTGGCCACCGGTCGCGCCAGCATGATGCCGAGCAGCAGGCCGCTGGTGACATTACCCACCACCCGGCCACGTGCATGCTCGGGGGCAAGATGCGCAGCATAGGGAACCAGCACCTGGGTCGCCACTGACCCTAGCCCAAGGCAGACCGCAGCCAGCAGAAAAACACCGGCATGCGTGGCCATGGCCGCTGCAGTCAGCGCCAGGGTATTGCCCGCCAGCAGCATCACCACCAGGCGGCGGTTCTCGACGATATCGGCCAGCGGCACCAGCAATAACAGGCCGGTGCCGTAGCCGACCTGGATCAGCGTGACAATGATGCCGGCAGCAGCCGGGCTCAGCCCGAGCGCATGGCTGATCGGCCCCACCAGCGGCTGGGCGTAGTACAGATTTGCGACGATCATGCCGCAGGCGGCGGCAAGCAAAGGCGTGACCCAGGCAGCACCGCCGATATGAGCTTGCGTGGCGTTGGCTGTTTGGGTTGGGCTGGTCATACAAAACTCCCGGTTTGCGCCAGGAACCGGGCGGCGCAGATAGGTTTATGCAGGCTGCGGTACGGCATGGCGCACCTGCATGAGGCTGCCCACCAATATGAGGGCAAACAGCGCCATCACAATAGCAGCGTAAGGCGTGCTCAGTATCCCGAAGCTGGCCAGCAATCGCCCACCCAGGAAGGAGCCACCAGAAATACCCAGGTTGAAAGCGGCAATTGCCAGCCCCGACGCCGTGCCTACCGCCTCGGGCGCTTCATCCTGCGCCACCCCCACGACAGCCGACAGCATGACCGGCGGAATCGCAAAGGCAAAGGCGCCCCAGACCAGCACATTGGCCAGCATTGCATACTGTGCATGCACCGTGAGCGGGATGGTCGCCAGGGTAACGATTAACCCCAACAGGATGATCACCATCGCATTGCGGGCACCCGAGCGGTCGGCCAGGCGGCCACCAGCCAGATTACCAGCCACCGTCGCCAGGCCAAACAGCATCAAGGCCGTACTCACCCCCGCTTCGCTCAGGCCGGTAACGTCCGTGAGCAGCGGCGCAAGGAAGGTAAACACCACAAAGGTGCTACCAAAGCCCAGGGCGGTCACCAGATACATGCCTACCAGCCGACGGTTGCCCAGCAAGCCCAACTGCGACAGAAAGCTCGCAGGCGCGGTGTGCTCAATCTGCTTGGGCAACTGCCACAGCAAGGCCAGCAGCGCGACCGTACCCATTGCCGTAACGGCGAGGAAAGGAATGCGCCAGCTATAAAGTTGACCGATCCAGCTACCAAACGGCACACCCACCACCATGGCCAGCGTCAAGCCACCCATGACCACAGCCACGGCACCGCCGGCACGCGCCTTGGGTACCAGCTGGGTTGCCACGGTAGCCGCAATGCCGAAGAACACGCCGTGCGAAACACCCATGATCAGGCGAGAGGCCAGCAGGCTCAGATAATTGGGCGACAGCGCTGCAGCCAGATTGCTGAGCGTGAACACCGCCATCAGCCCCAGGATCAAACCACGGCGTGGCAGCTTGGCAGTCAGCGCGCTGAAGATGGGGGTGCCGACGGTGATGGCCAGCGCATACAGGCTGACCAGCAGGCCGGCAGTCGGGACACTGACGGAAAGGCTACGGCCTATCTCGGGGATCAAACCCACGATGACAAATTCAGTAGTACCAATGGCAAACGTCGCCACGGCAAGTGCAAGCAGGGCAAGCGGCATGATCATTCTCCTTGGCAGCCCGCATTAAGCGGGTGTATCGGTTCAAAGCAAGGGCATAGTGAGGGACGGCATCAGGTTTGCCGTGCCACGAGTGCGGCGTACACGTTCGAAACGATCGAACATGTTCCCTACATCAGCGCGGCCTTACCGCCTTGAAGGCCTGGCAACCTCACCCGCTACCCGAGTGGAAGACCGACGTACCCACCGCTGTCCACCCGCTCCGGCTACGCGATCCACAGTAGCCAATTTTCTCTCGACCGCCTCCCCCCATAAGGGTGACAACGGCTTACCCTCCGGACGTCAGACCAGCATGTGGACATGGGCGGCCAAAGCCAAGGTAGTGACCGGCCTATATGGCAAAATCGCAGCACAAAGAAAACGGCGCCCCCCGAAGGAGTACGCCGTTCTTCCTACCAGCCTGCCTTGCAGCAGGCAGCCGCCTTACCAGATACGAATCCGTTCCGATTCCGGCTTGAACATGCCGTCGCCCTGCTTGGTGCCGAAGGCAGCATGGAAGGCATCGCTGTTCACCGCCGCGCCGACGGCACGGAAATTGGACGGCGAGTGCGGATCCACCACCAGCCACTGCAGGCGAGCCTGCTCGCGAACCTTCTCGCGCCAGACCTGCGCAAAGCCGATGAAGAAGCGCTGATCACCGCTGAAGCCATCCAGCGTCGGGGCATCCTTGCCCTCCAGCGACAAATGATAGGCCTTGTAGGCAATCTGCAGACCGGACAGGTCAGCAATGTTCTCGCCCAGCGTGAGCTGGCCGTTCACAAAGCGCCCCTGGATCGGCGAGTAGCCGTTGTACTGGCTGACCAGGCGGGCCGTCAGGCCGCTGAAGGCCTTGCGATCCGGGTCTTGCCACCATTCGCGCATATTGCCATTGCCGTCGAAGCGGCTGCCTTGGTCATCAAAGCCATGGCTGATTTCGTGGCCAATCACGGCGCCAATGCCGCCGTAGTTGACTGCGTCGTCGGCGTTAGCATCAAAGAACGGGGGCTGCAGGATCGCGGCCGGGAACACGATCTCGTTCATGCTCGGGTTGTAGTAGGCATTCACTGTTTGTGGCGTCATGCCCCACTCGCTGCGATCCACCGGCTTGCCAAGGTGACCAATGTCGAAACGATACGCGAACTCGGCGCCACGACCGAAGTTACCGATCAGATCCCCCGCCTTCACTTCCAGGCCACTGTAGTCGCGCCACTGGGTCGGGTAGCCGATCTTCACGGCGTACTTGGCGAGCTTGTCTTGCGCCTGGGTCTTGGTGGCCGGGCTCATCCAGGCCAGCTTGTCGATGCTCTGCGCGTAGGCCTTGATCAGGTTGCCAACCAGCGTATCCATCTTGGCCTTGGCTTCGGCCGGGAAATAACGGGCGACGTACTGCTTGCCCACATCTTCACCGAGGTTGCTCTCGATCAACGCCACGCCGCGCTTCCAGCGGGGCTTGATTTCCTTGGCACCGCTGATGGCCTGCTCATGGAAACGGAAGTGTGCCTCGACAAAAGCCTTGGGCAACACCGGGGCATAGCGGTCGAGCGTACGGGCGGCAAGGTAATCACGCCAGACGGCTACCGGCTCGGCAGCGATCAGCTTGGCGGCGCCGGTGGCGTAGCTGGGCTGGTTGAGGTTGACCTCGGTCGCACCCGACTCGGTCGCTGTCAGGAAGGCCTGCCAGTCGAACTTGTCAGCCGTCTTGTTGAGGCCGGCGATATCGAGCTTGTTGTAGGTCTTTTCGGGGTCACGGTTCTGTACCGCGCTCCACTGCACCTTGGCCAGCTTGGTTTCCAGCGCCATCACGGCGGCGGCCTTCTTCTTGGCGGCGGCGGCATCGTTGCCGGCAAGCTTGTAGAGGGTGACCAGATAGTCCACATAGGCTGCGCGGGCCTTGACCATACGCGCATCCTTTTGCAGGTAGTAGTCACGGTTGGGCAGGCCCAGGCCATTCTGACCAACATCCAGCAGATAGCGGCTCGAATCCTTGGCGTCGACGCTGACCGCAATATTGAACGGCAGACTCACGCCCAGGCGTTGCAGCTTGCCGAGCTCGACGGTCAGGGCCGCAGCATCGGCGATCTTGGCCAGCTGATCAAGCTTGGCCTGCAGCGGAGCAAGGCCGGCCTGCTCGACGGCAGCTTCGTCCATGAAGCTCTGGTAAAAATCCGCAATGCGGCGCGCTTCCGGATCGGTCGCCGCCTTGCCGGCAGCCTGCTCGATGATCTCGCGCACGCGGGCTTCGGACAAATCGCGCAGGTCGGAGAAAGCGCCTGACCAGGTGCGATCAGCCGGAATCTCGGCCGTCTTCACCCAGGCACCGTTCACCGCCAGGTAAAGGTTGTCCTGAAAACGCACGCTCGGGTCAAAATGACTCTTGTCGATGCCGGAGGTAATGGCCAGCGCCGGAAACGGCAAAGCCAGGGCAATGGCCAGGGCCAGATGCTTGAATTGCATGAATCATCCTCTGTCTGAAGTCGCCAGGATCACCGGCGGCGAAGCGTGGCTTATGCCAGAGGATGGAACGGTAAGCAAAACCGACGCGACGAACTGCGCTGGGGGTGTATGAACGGTGCCAATGCCAGGGCGAATGGCGACGATCAGACCTGCTCGGAAAGACCGGTGGGATACAGGAATTCCTTGGCAATATCCATCGACAGGCCGCCATCAAAGACCGGGATACCAGGCCGCTACAACTCAGGATGGCGACGCTGCTTCTCCAGCCGGGTGTGCACCCCGGATTGCAGAAAGTCGACCTGCTCGGCCGTCAGGGGAATACCGATCCCACCCTCGCTCCGTCTGCGTACCTTGTCGAGGCCGCGATGGATCAGCGCCTTGAAGGGTATGGCGCCATCCTCGATCTGCCGCGTCACCCCAGCAAACGCCGCCGGCTTGGGGCCAGGGATCGTGGTCTCAAAATGAAAACAGCCCAATGAGCGTCGGATCGTGACGTCATTGGATGTCTCACCACGCAGCAGCTTGTTGTCGGGTGTTTCCTGAAAATAGAGCGTCGCCATCTCGTTGAAATTACGGGCGGCCTCTACCAGCGAAGTATTGTCATTCAGCTGCTGCTCTATCCACGCCTTGTCCTGTTTGCGTAGCGTTGCGCCCTGCACCACCAGCCGCCCATCCCGGTAGCTGAAGTCCCAGCTAGCCGCATCAATATCGGGCCGTATGGCCGCGATCTGCTGCTGGATGCCCTGGAAATCATCGAACAGCGTCTCGATGGCCCGGTCTACCTGCTTGCGGGGAATGGCGGCGTGCTTCACATAGCGCGTCTTTTCCAGCAAGGCCTTGGCCTGGCGCTCCATCGGGTCGACGATGCGGGGCTGTGGTGCATCCAGCATCGGTGCTTCCGTCGGCTGGGTTTCGTCGCGTAGGGTCGTCAAGGTATCGCCGATCCGTAAAGGTGTCGTGATCGGTGCGGGCACACCCGGGACAGAGTTGATCGCGTTCAGGGCCATCTCGATTCCTTTCCGGTGGGATGGACATCACGGCGGGGCCACCCCGGCAATGTCAATCACCAGGGCAGAGACCGCTCAGGTGCGCATGAAGGCACGCCCCAGGCTCAGCAAGAGCTCGCCGGTAAACCGGTTCGCATAGTCCATCGCCGGACGCTTCTTGTAGGCCAGCTTCTCCCCTTCCATGTTGACCGCCCCCATGGAATCGAGAAACGTGATCTGCTTCTTGTTGCAGACCATGCCCCGGCCATAGTTGGTGCCGACCCGCACGGCATCCAGCCATTTGTGCATCAGCTTCTTGAACGGGACCGCGCCGCCATTGACCTGTTCCGCCCCCGTTTCATACGCCGACATGGTCCGCGTGCCCGCCGCGATGCCGGTCAGCTCAGGGTGATCCTCGGTCTTCTGGTAGTAGGTTGCGGCGGCCGCATTGAACTGCCTGGCGGCCGCCACCATGATCGAATCGGCATTCAGCTGGCTGGATAGCCAATCCACATCCTGCTTGCGCAGCAAGGTGCTTTGCACCACGAGCTTGCCGTTCTTCATGCTGAAATCCCAACTGGCAGCATCGATATCCGGCCTCAACGCCCCCAGATCCTTCTGGACACGATTCACCTCCACCAGCATGTGGTCCAGCGCGTCGCCAGCCCGCTCCCTGGGCTTGTAGGTGTTGGCCGCATCCATCGCCCATTGCCGCTCCAGCTTGGCAACCGCCTCCGGATCGGGCTGAGGCGCGAGCGTGACCTCATCCGCGGCAGTCAGCCAGGGAGATGGCTCATCCTTGTTCTCCGTTGCCGCTACGGCGGGGTTCAGCCCCACCCGGGTGGTATTGGGCAGTAAGCCGGGTATCGTGGTGTTGATGGGTGTAATGGACATCCTGTCCTCTTTTCTTCTGGTATCGGGTGGCAAGGCCCGTGTCGGTCAGGCGTAGGTATCGATATGGTCACGCACCAGGAAGACGATGGCGCTGCCTATGGCCATACCGCGCAGGAAGCGCGGGGGATTTCCGTCCGCAGTACGCATACTGGATTCCTGCTCACCATCCTCCCGGCTCAGCAGCATGCCGCCTATGCCCTCCAGTCCCTGCTCGGTGCGGGCTGCTGCCACCCGCAGCAGAGCCTTGAAAGGAATGGCCCCGCCGCTGATCTGTTCCTTGGCGTCGGCAAACGCGGTCGTGGGCTCGTCCTCCACAAACTGGCCCGTCGCCGGATCACGGCGGCCCTTTTCATCCTCGGTCTTGCTCGAGCGCAGGTTGGGGTTCTCATCCGTCGCCTGGTAGTAGGAGATCGCCGCCTGGTTGTATGTCCGGGCGGACTCCACCAGTTGCTGGTCCATATTGAGCCGCGACTCAAGCCAATCCTTGTCCTGGGCGCTCAACCTGGTGCTGATGACAGTCAGCCGGCCGTTCTGCATGGTGAAGTCCCAGGCATTGGGGTCGATATCCGGCCTATCCTCGGCAATGCTGTTCTGGAGCTGATCAAGATGGTCTGCCAGCGAGGAGAGCGCCAGGTCGCCCTGGATGCCGGGCTGCCGGACAAAACGGTTGAAGGTCTCGCTACGCTGCGCGGCGGTCTGGACGACCTGCTTGAGATCGACATGCACCGTGCCCTTGGCATCGGTAGTGACGGCGCCGGTTTTATCGGCCGCCGGGGTCTGCTTGCCTGTATCCCCCACGACAGGCGGGCGCATGACGGGTAATTGCAGGAACAAGGAGTTCGCTTGCACGGAGATGACCATGGTTTCCTCTTCCTATGGGCAACGCCGGGCAAACCTCATCCGCCACATGGCAGCAGACGACAAACCTCGTCCCTTAGACGGACGACGGCTCGGAACAGCATCCCGGAATACCCTTGATTATGTTTTTAGGTACGGTGGCAGGGCGTCCCTGCCGGCGTGCAGCCGCCATCAAAGTGTAAGCAAATGTAAGCGCACACTCCGATTTCGGCCCCGGGAAAACAAAACTTGAGAGAAAAGCAGGATATATTTTGGCCAGCACAACCAAGCAGTCGCAGGCTTGAGCCCTGCTTAGATCGCCATGGCGTAGGCAGCACACCAACCGGCTTCATGCACTAGCTTCTCAGCCAATGCCGAGCAAGGCCCGAGCTTGCTGCCCACCTTGGGCTTGAAATACAGACAGTTACCGCAGGTCTGGCCTTCCTGGTAACCGGGCAATTCACCCGGCTTGAGCTTGCTGGCATCTGCACGGTAGTTGAGTGCCTTGGCGGCGGGATCGGCCTCGCTCAGGCCGGTCTCTTCTGCCGCCAGCACAGCGGGGACAAGGCAGACCAGCGCAAGCGCAGGCAATTGCTGCAAAACAAAAGTACGACGTGTAGGCATGGCGGTTCCGATCTGGCTTGCGCTTGGCTGGCTTGAACGGTGATTCAGGATGACGATCCGGACATACAGTCCGGGCCGGATGATATTCGGCAGACACGCCGGCCTGCAGCGCTGGAACTGCCTCAGGCTGGCCAGACCCCGCATACCAGCCGCGCCCCACCACCACCCAAGGGCGCAGGGTGATCGGCGTGGTTATCGCCGCCGGCATGGATCATGAGCGCCCGCCCCTTGAGGTCTGCAAGCTTCAGCCGTGGTGCCAGTACCGCTTGGCTGGCACCACCGGTGGCATCCACATACAGCGGCGGCAGATCACCCAGATGACCATCCCCCCAGGGGGTACCGTGCCGGTTGGATTGCGTGGGGTCATAGTGGCCACCGGCTGCCAGCGCAGCAACCGGCTTGCCATCCTTGTCGGCCGGCAGGCAGCTCGGGTTCTGGTGCAGGTGGAAGCCATGCAAGCCAGGCGGCAGGCCCTTGAGTGAGGGGGTGAAGACAAGACCGTAGGGCGACTCGACGATACTGACCTGTCCGACCTCAGCGCCCAGGCCTTTTTCATCGACCAGATGCATGGTGATCAAGCGGTCCGCCTGAGCCAGGCAGGGCACGACAGTGAGCGAGATGGCGATAACGCAGGCGATACCTTGCATTGTGTACTCCTTGCGAGATAGAGCCAGGACCCGGCTCAAGACGGGTAATACGGCAACCTTCACAGCATGCCGGAACGGGCCTTTTCGCGCATCCTCCATACGGAGGAGGGAAAGGCATTTACTTATTGAATATCAATGACTTGAAAAGCAAAACGGCGGCCCTGAGGCCGCCGTTCCGATACTGACTATTACGTAGCGTCTGACTATCGCTAGACCGCTTAGACTGCGCGGCGGCGACGAGCAACCAGTGCCACCAGGCCCAGGCCGATCAGTGCAACCGAAGCAGGTTCCGGTACCGAGACCGAACCACGCGGTACGGAGGCGAAGCGCAGGGTGCCACCAGCAACCAGGAACTCACCGAAGCCGTCACCGAAGAAGGTCACGCTGGTGAAGAAGCCGGTGTCATCAATCGAACCGATGAAGTTGGTGAAGCTCTGGGTTTGGGCCCAGCCCGGGTTGTCCAGACCATTAGGATCGGTGGAGTTGGCGATCAGGCGCAGTGCACCGCCGTCGAAGCCGATCCACAGGCCGGTACCACCAGCAGGTACGCCGTAGGTCGATACGATGTTGGCCGGACGGGTATTGTTCTGGCAGCAAGTTGCCCAGTCACCGATTTCGAAGCCGAAGGCATTCACGCCCGAGCTGAAGGTGAAGGTCAGACCCGAACCATAGCCGGGGACCGGATCAGAACCCGAAGCAGACGGGTTGATGTTCACAACGGCACCGGTCAGGCTGGTGGTACCCGAGGTGTAGCCGCTATCCCAAGCGATGGGGTCGCCATTGCTACGGGTGACGGTCACGGTGGCGTTGTTGCCATCCTTGTCGATGTAGTTGTAGGCAGATTGGCCTACGTTCAGTTGCACGGTCGAAACCGTTGCACCAGTACCAGTCACAGTAGCGTCAAACGCGGTCTTGCCGGCGTTGAGGGCATTATTGTAAGTGGCAGGTGCGGCGATTGCCGGTGCAAAGCAAGCAACGACGAGCGCGGCGGAGGCTAGATATTTTTTCATGACTGTGTATCCCTGGTTGTTGGCTTTAGTCCTACTGCACGACACCCATAAAGCAAGCACAATGCCAGAAGTTAATTATCATTTATATACAAACACTTAAAAGTAAAACATCATCCATATGAGGTATATGCTGTAAAAAAAGCCGACAGCAATTCGACGCCTGCTTTCCGCCGCCCCTAGCCCTGTCCGGCATTCGCAATTTCCATGCACCAGGCGCATCAACCCTGCTTGAGAAAACCGCCTGACGCCCTTATCTACACAGCAATAAGCGGGGCATCGATACCTGTGAATCAAGGCAGGACATGCACCCGCATCGCCATAAGGACTCTCGCCATGCGCACTCTCCCCCTGACCCTCGCCCTCCTGACTACTGGACTCGGCGCCACGGTTGCGGCCATCGCCATGCAGCAAGCCAGTCTGTCGCAAGCGGCCGCCGTGCCACATTGCGCCGCTCAGGGCCGCATGCTGGTCGCCAATTCCTGATCCCGGCAAGCGGCAGGCAGACAGAACGAACCAGCCCAAGCGGTCGCTTTCCGGAAAGCGCCAGGACCGTGCGATTGCCCCCCGAAAGCTGGTGCATTTGCTCCAAACAAGGACTTAGCAACGGCAGCTACCCACAGCTTCTGTGAATAACTATGTGAATAGCTGTGTATGGCTGCGCTTAGTCCCGGATTTGTCTGGAACTCTCTTAGCCTGCTCAAAAAGCGGGCAGCCCGGCGGGGTAAACATCAACTTGACAGCGGCAGGCGCGCCAACACCAATTCAGCCACGACGCGCCTTGCCGGCATCAAGGTGTGCATGAGCGGCAGCATGATCTGCTCCTCTTGCCAGGCCGCACTGACCTCCCGCTCAGACACTACGCCATCGTTCGGTTCGCCCGGAAAGACACTGAACCGCCCTTGCGGCCCGCCGATCCCGATGATCGCCGTGCAGGGAACCACGCTCGGCGGTATCGCGGCCATGCGGGCGGCGTCGGCCAGCATCTGGCCGCAATCGCCCGAACCCAGACGGAACAGCCAGCGCTGCCGCATGCGCATGGCGAGGCAGGATGTTGTCACTGGCGAGGCCAGCAGAAAAAGTCGCGATGGCAAGCGGGTACCGGCCGGCAGGTCCGCCAGTACGGCACGCAACAGCACGCCGCCCAGCGAGTGGCCCATCACCGCGTATTCACCTTGTGCGGCCAACACCATGATGCGCTGTCGCAACCGCCGACAAATACTGGGGAAGGACTGCAACGCGGCCACATAGCCAAAGGTGTGGGTAAGGTGGCCGTGCCGACGCAAATGCCGCAGATTGGGCCAGGCCGAAAGGGGCGATCGCCCCATGCCATGGACAAAAAGGATATGCATGGCGGTACGCTACACCAGCGCCCGACAGCCGTCACCGGCAAGCAGAACAGCCGATGACGGGAGTGATCAGGTATCGGCTCTGCAAGGGAATGGCGCCACCGGGCCTCACATAGCAGCCTTTTCCCTTCCACCACGCTGCAGGTGCACGACCACAGCCCTTCTGCCACACTGCCGCCCCTTTCAAGACCCTGCACCTCCGCGCCATGCTTCGACCCCTGCTCTGCCTGTTCTGTGGCCTGTTGGCCGTTCCGGTGTCTGCCGCGCCCAACTGGACTCGGCTGTACTGGACCCACGGTGATCTGTCGGTCTGGCGTACACAAAGGCTGATGATGTCCGTGGAAGCGGAAGTCGGTGAGATGCGCTGCCAGATGCAGCTCGATACTGGCATGAACGGCGCCGTGGATTGGCAGCACCCGGATCAGGGCGAAGCACAGACCGAGCAGATCAACGTGGCGGTCGCCGGTGCAAGCTGGGGCATCGCGGTCTCGCCTGCTACCCTGGCCCGCCTGCGCGGACCGGAAGGCTGCAGCACCGGCGGCAAGATGGGCAATATCGGCACCGGCTTCTTCGGGCTCGGCACCCTGACAGTAGACATGGCGCAGGACAGGCTGGGCTATGAGGCGGGATCGCAACTGGGCAAGGTCGCCGATACCCAACCCCTGACCTATGCCAGTGCAGGCGGCTGGGGTGGCTTTCCCCTGGTCGAGATCCGACAGGGCGACAAGCTGCTTGGCCTGGCGCTGTTCGATACCGGCAGCGCCGCCATCGGCCTCAGCCTGCTCAACAAGGCAGACTGGCAACAGGCACTGGCCAGCCACACCGGTCGCCGGCGTGCGAAGGTCCGGCACTTCACGGTCCCCAGCTGGGGCAAGCAGCTCGATGCCTCCGCCGCCGAGATCGACTCCCCCTGGCAGGCCGGCACGATGCCGCTGGGCAAATTACGCATCACCTATATCCCGGACCTCGCCTTTCAGCCGCCGGTAAAACTGATCGGCGTGCTGGGGTTGCAGAGCCTGGGCAAGGCGGTGGTGACACTGGATATCGTGGGTGGCCGGTGGCAGGTGGCGCGCTAGACCCTGCCATTTTCGATGCCAGCAAACATCCGGGCAACTACCCCGCGGGCAAGTCATCTCCAGGGTTGATCATGGCGCTGAATTTGGTTCGCCTGGAACACGAGCCAGCCTTTACCATGCCAACCTCCTTCAGACACAAGCCCCTCCTCCCGTGATACGCCGCATCCTGATCTTGCTCCTCATCATCGCCGGCGTCGCCGCCGCTGCCAGCTATTTCCTGCTCCAACCGCCCGCAGGCAACCTGGTCCGCGGCCTGATCAAGCGTGACACGGCAACACCGTTTGGCTGGACAGCCCAACTGAGCCTGGTCGCCGGCGACGGTGTCGATGGCATGCAGGATGGCCAACCTGGGCAGGCGCGCTTCGCCGACCCCTACGGCGTGGCGGTCGACGCCAGCGGCAACCTCTATGTGGCGGATGCCGGCAACAACAACCTGATACGCAAGATAGGCCGCGATGGCGTCACCAGCACATTGGCCGGTAGCCACGAAGGCTTCGTGAATGGTGCAGGCCGCGCCGCTGCGTTCAATACGCCGTCGGGCCTGGCGATCGATGTCGCCGGCAACCTCTATGTGGCCGATACCGGCAACCACGCCATCCGCAAGGTCACGCCCGATGGCCTGGTCAGCACCCTGGCGGGGACGGGTATTGCGGGTTTTCAGGATGGCCCGGCTGCACAGGCGCAATTCAATGGCCCGATCGGCGTGGCGGTGGACAAGACCGGCAAGGTCTACGTGGCCGATACCTACAACGACCGTATCCGGATGATCACGCCGGACGGCCAGGTCGCGACCCTGGCCGGTGGCCAATTGCCTGGCTACGCCGACGGCCCGGGCACTCTCGCCCGCTTCGATACACCATCGGCTCTCGCACTCGACCGTGCCGGCAATATCTGGGTAGCCGATACCCGCAACAACGCCATCCGCAAGCTTGCGCCGGACGGGACGGTCAGCACCCTGCTACGCAGCGAGCCTAAAGACTACGATGCCCAACTGCGCCGGCCGATCAGCATCGCGGTCACGCATGACGACTACCTGTACGTGGGTGAGATGGCCCACGGCAGCGTGTTGCAGTTTTCGCCCACCGGACAGATGCACGTGCTGACCGGGAACACCCTGCAGGATCATCTGGCACGCCCGGCCGGCCTGGCCGTCGACAAGCAGGGCGAGCTACTGGTGAGCGATGCCACCAGCTATCGCATCCATCGCATCGCCCCCTTGGCCCAGGGCCTGAGCGCCGCAGTGGCCAGCATCGTCGGCCCCTCCGGCAACACCCCGCTACCGAAGACTGAAGGGCGTTGGCCGGTCAAGCCGCAGGATGGCTGGCATGAGGTCGTCGGTACGCTGGGCGAAGTACGTGGCAACTACCAGGGCAAGAGCCGAGACCACCTGCACAGCGGGCTGGATATCCGCAACGATGTGGGCGCCGAAGTCCTGGCCATTGCTGATGGCAAGGTCAGCAGTCCCAATCCGACCTGGGGCTACGGCGATCAGGGTGAAGGTCTGGGGCTCGATAGCCTGAGCTACATTCACATGCGCGTCGGCCGCACCGCACAGGGCAAGCTGATCGACCCCGCGCGCTTCCAGTTGCTGCACGACGATGCCGGCAAGCCCGAGCGCATACGCGTATTGCGTGGCACCCGCTTCAAGGCCGGTGATGTGCTGGGCACCACCAACAGCATGGCTCACGTGCATCTGAGCGTGGGCGCCAGCGGCTACGAGCGCAATGCAATCTCGCTGGGCTTCAAGGGTTATGCCGATCACCAGCCCCCGCATATCGATGCGGTCCAGATCTTCACTGCGCAGGAACAACGGCTGACCCAGAAGCTGGCCGGCCGCCTGCTGGTTCCGCGCGATGCACAAGGCGTACAGATCGTGGTCGATGCCTGGGACCAGGTCGATGACAACCTGGCTCGTCGACGACTGGGCCTGTACTCCCTGGGCTACCAGATACTGGCTGCTAATGGCGCGCCGGTGCCTGGCTATGAGCAGCCGCAAACGCAGATCGAATTCAATCGCATGCCGGCCGATGATGAAGCCGTAAAGATCGCCTACGCGGCCGACAGCGGCATTACCGTGCACGGCAGCAAGGAAACCCATTTCCGCTACGTCGCAACCAATACGGTACGGGATGGCAAGCTGGCAACCGGCTACTGGCAGACACAGGGCCTCCCTGCGGGGGATTACACCGTACGGATCACCGCCAGGGACTATTCCGGCAATGTGGCCGTCAACGGCCGTGACCTGGCGATTACCCTGCAATAGGAATCCATCCGCATGAGCACGCCCCCCCACCTTGCACAGTGTCATCGCCGACTAGCAGCAGCGGCAGATCGCCCTGCCCGAGGGGGTAATCCGACTGGATGCCTTTGGTGATTCGGCGGCCATGTCCGAATAATTGCTGGCCTTGATCATCAGCGGCAGAAACGCGGCGGCGCCGCCCTGCTGTGGACCTACGAGGCCGAGGGCGAAGCCCTGCTCAGGCCGGGCGATATCGCCATCGTGCTGGATTTTCGGCAGCAGCCTCGCTTGATCACTCGCGTGACTGAGGTAACCGTTGCCCCCTTTGTCAGAGTCACCGCCGAATTCGCAGCGCGTAGAGGGAAGGCAACGGCTCACTCGCCTACTGGCGTACGGAACACTGGGCCTTTCTCGGCAGGGAGTGTCAGCGCCTGGGGCGAGAGCCCGACGAGCAGATGCCGGTAGTCTGCGAGAGCTTCGAGCTGATTCAGGAACGTCACTGAAATCGTGTAGCGATTCTCCCGGTCAAACCGCGAGAAACAAAGGGTCAGTGCCTCGCCCCTGACGTCGACATGCGCGAACAGTCTCTAGCAGCCCTTTGATCTAATCGATCATCCAGCGCTGCGTTGGTAGCCTAATATTCCCATCTAAGCCTAACCGTTCGTCCTAACGACTGCGAGGAAGCAATGGAAATAGTACGGGGACTTGTATGAGCACAGACAGTGGATCAACCTTGCTGGTCGTTGATGATTCGATCGAAAACCTGACGGTCTTGACAGAGCTACTTTCACCAAAACATCGAGTATTGGCCGCCTTGTCGGGAGAAAGCGGACTTAGAATTGCCGCCAGCAAACCAAAACCAGATTTGATTCTGCTGGATATCATGATGCCTGGCATGGATGGCTATGAAGTGCTGAGGCAACTACAGGCAAATCCAGAGACAAAAGAAATCCCAGTGATTTTCCTCACTGCCCTTGCAGATGAGGGAAGTGAAGAGCGCGGTCTTGCATTAGGCGGCGCCGATTACATCACCAAGCCCATAAGAGGGGCCATTGTGCTTGCCAGGGTCAGCACCCAACTGCAAGCCAAGCTTGCTCGAGACTGGATGCGGGATCAGAAAAATGCATTGGAACGAGAGGTGTCCAGGCGCATGCGAGAAAATGATCTCACTCAGCGTGTCTCAATTCGTGCTCTTGCACATCTTGCAGAGACGCGAGACCCCGAAACCGGTAATCACATACTACGCACTCAGGGATACGTACAGTGCCTAGCCAACAGACTGTGTGATCATCCACGATTCGCGCAAAAGCTGACCGCTCGTTACATCGAGTTGTTGGCACTCTCTGCGCCTCTGCACGATATCGGCAAAGTCGGTATCCCCGACCATGTCCTTCTCAAGCCAGGCAAACTGACGCGAGAGGAGTGGGCAATAATGAAAACGCACGCCAAACTGGGTAGCGACGCGATAGAGCAAGCAGAGCAAGATATAGAAAGGCCTCTCCCCTTTCTATCAGTTGCGAAAGAAATCGCCCACTGGCATCACGAGCGTTGGGACGGCAGCGGCTATCCTGACGGACTGGCCCAAGATGCCATTCCCCTTTCTGCGCGACTTATGGCGCTCGCAGACGTGTTTGATGCGCTCATTTCAGAGCGAGTCTACAAGCCTCCTATGTCTTATGCGGAAGCCCGGGAGATCATTTCAGCCGGTCGAGGGAAACATTTCGATCCAGACATCGTGGATGCCTTTCTGTCCGGATTCGAAGAATTTACCAGCATAGCGGAGCATCATCGGGACACAACAGTTCTCACCCTTTGAGCAGGAGTATCAATGCACTCCATCCATCCAGGCAGCCGAATCATGCAGGAGCAGCATCAAACGGGCATAGCAGCACGGCGACTAGCCTTAATCTACGCCGCATTTGCCAGCCTGTGGATATTGTTCTCAGATGCGCTCGTCGCTAGCGTTTGGCGTGACCCGGAGAGCATTCACTGGATTAGTACACTCAAAGGATGGTTCTTTGTACTAATCACTTCCTTCATGCTCTTCGGCTTAGTAAGACGCAGCCTGACACAGACGATCGCACTGACGCAACGTGAATTGAAGGCACAGACCGAAAAAGCTCAGGCATTGCAATTGCTCGCGTCGATCGTAGATCACTCCACTGATGCGATCTTCGCCAAAGATCTGGCTGGTCGTTATATCGTCTTCAATCGAGAGACTGCACGCGTCTTTGGCAAAAAGGCGGAAGACGCGCTAGGCAGTGACGACAATGCCTTGTTTCCACCTGCACAAGCGCAAATTGTTCGTGACAATGATCTGCGCGTTGTTACAGAAGATCGCGTCCATACCTATGAGGAACGTGTCTCCACGGTCGATGGAGATCGTATCTACTTGGCTACCAAAGGGCCACTTCGTAACGAATTCGGGCAAATCATTGGCTTGTTTGGTGTCTCACGTGACATTACTGAACGAGAACAGATGAGTCATGCACTACGCGAACGCGAAATTTTTACGCGCGCAGTACTAGACTCCGTCAGTGCTGAAATAGCCGTACTGGACCAATCCGGCATCATAATTGCCGTTAATGAACCGTGGCGTCGTTTTACTGCGAGAAGCGCCCCAACGAATAATCATTTCGGAGTCGATGTCGGTAGTAGTTATCTGGAGGCTTACCTCCCAAAGGTAGATCTCGGATTGGAGCTATCACTTAAGGTTCGTCACGGAATAAACGCTGTTCTCAGTGGTGCCGAGAATAGTTTTAATACCGAATTTACGGATGATTCCACTGATCGGAAAAGGTGGTTAAGCATGAACGTGACGCCTCTCGGGAATGATTTGCGAGGTGCGGTAGTTGTTCATATTGACATTACCAGCCGAAAGAACGCAGAGAGTGAACTGCAAAAGCTCTCACTTGCGCTGGAACAAAGCCCGGTAAGTATATTGATCACCGACGTGGATGCCCACGTGGAGTATGTGAATGAAGCATTTATCCGTAATACAGGCTACGACCGAGGAGAAGTCATAGGCAAGACTCCTGGACTGCTGAACTACGGTGGAAACCCTCCTGAACGATTTGCTGCTATATGGGATACGCTCAGTAAAGGTGAAATTTGGCGGGGTGAAATACAGAACAAGCGCAAGGACGGGAGCGAATACACCGACTTTGCGATCATCACTCCGTTACGCCAGCCCGACGGCCAGATCAGCCATTATGTCGCGGTCCAGGAAGATATCACTGATCGTAAACGCATTAGAGAGGAGTTGGACCAGCATCGTCATCATCTAGAAGAACTAGTTGTACAACGTACTTCACAACTGGCAACGGCAAGGCAACAAGCGGAAGCTGCCAATCATGCAAAAAGTGCTTTTCTTGCCAACATGAGCCACGAAATACGCACACCGATGAACGCAATACTAGGCTTGACCCACATACTGCGACGAAATCAGCCCACCCTTCTACAGGCAGAGCAGCTCGACAAGATTGACACCGCCGGTCGACACCTTATGACACTAATTAACGACATACTCGACTTGTCCAAAATCGAGGCCGGGCGGTTACAGCTGGAATACACAAATTTTGAACTTGGCGGACTACTCGAGAACGTCCATTCGATCATCGGTGATGCAGCGGAGGCAAAAGGACTGAGACTAAGTATCGATTGTGCCGGAATACCTATTTGGCTATGTGGAGACCCTACACGCCTGAAGCAAGCATTGCTCAATTACGCAGGCAATGCAGTGAAGTATACCGAGACGGGAGCCGTCACTATTCGCGTCTCACAGTTTGAATCAAGCGATGATCATGTAGAGCTCCGCGTCGAGGTGGAGGACACTGGGGTAGGCATAGACAATATAGACATAACACGCCTATTTGAAGCCTTTGAACAGGCAGATGACTCAACGACCCGAAAGTACGGAGGAACCGGACTCGGGCTAGCAATCACGCGGCGACTGGTGAACATGATGGGGGGAGCTACCGGGGCATACAGCAATAAGCCAAAGGGAAGTGTCTTCTGGTTTACCGTGCGCATGAAACGAGGCGAGCCAATCGCTTCAACCGCTATTTTTACGCCCAGTAAAGCTGAGACCGTGCTACGTGAATACCATGCAGGCACAAGGGTGTTGCTGGTGGACGATAGCCCGGTTAACCGAGAAGTCGCACTCCATATGCTTCATGCTATTGATTTTTCTGTCGACGTTGCCAAAGACGGTCTTGAAGCTGTGGTCGCAGCAGAGCAAGGACATTTTGAATTGGTACTCATGGACGTCCAGATGCCAAACATGGACGGTACGAATGCTGCGCGGATAATTCGCCAGTTACCGGGCTGGCAAACGATCCCGATCATCGCGATGACTGCACTCGCTTTCGATCAGGATAAATCGGCCTGCATTGCCGCAGGTATGAACGATTTCGTTACTAAGCCCGTGGATATTAACGAACTCTATCGAGTACTGCTCGTATGGCTGCAAAACCAGGCACCCTCAAGTTCGGTGTACGATTTAGTGAATGGTGCATGGGGTCAAAACCAAAAATCATTAAGGGAAGGTAAAGAAAAGTATGCCTTGCTACTGGATCAACTTGTCTCCCGGGGTGTGGAAGTCGACAAAAGCCTGAAGGCTATGCACGGCGATGTAAATCAGTACTTGACGATGCTCAAACGTTTTGTAAAAACTCATCTCGGTGATACGCAGCTGCTTACTATGCATATTACGCAAAAGAATTTCGAATCCGCCAGACATCTTGCACACCAATTGCGAGGCTCGGCTGCCGCGCTTGGAGTAGTGGGATTGTCTGTACATGCGCACAATGTGGAAAACTACCTGCATCAACAAATCCTCCACCCCTCACTCTGTGGTGAGATGGAATCAGACATCGAGTCTATAAACAGTCAGCTCTTATCCCTGAGTGTGCTCATGGACAACTTGACAGTATCGTTACCCGAAGAGCAACTGGCTACGTTAACTCCATCCGAAACAAATCGTCAATTAGCGGAGCTAGAGCGTCTCTTAGCTAAAAATGACACTGCCTGCATTGCTTTAGCGAGGCAATATGATTCTGGCTTACGAGCTACATTAGGCGCAATTTGGTCGACGATGGCCAGTCAGATTGACCAGTTCGAGTTCGAGAAAGCATTCCTAAGTTTGAAAAATTTTCAAAACAAACAGTAAAAAATAACCGAGTCATTAGATAAGGTACCTCTCGAATCCGCCAACGATGGCAATTACATCCTGTCACTATTTACATGGTGTCTCAATCCGGCTACATTTGGCGATCGACCTCTACCGCTATCACTGCAACATTCCGGCAGTACGGAAGCTGGGGCAGCTCAGTTTTCATCCGGACGTGACTTTTCTGGTCGGTGAAAACAGTATGGGCAAATCTACCGTGCTGGAAGCCATAACCATGGCATTGGGTTACAGCCAGGAGGGCGGCACGCGCAACGTCCGGCTGAACACGGCCGACACCGTCTCCGCCTTGCATCAGGACCTGTGCCTTGCACGCAGTTTTCGCAAGACGCCGGATGGCTACTTACTGCGCGCGGAAAGCTTCTTCAACGTCACCACCGACACCGATCAGATTGGTGACCCTGACGACCAAGTTCCGTGGCAAGGGCCTCTACCTGCTGGACGAGCCCGAGGCCGCGCTCTCTCCCAGCCGGCAGCTCGCGGCATTAGGGGCGATACACGCGCTGGTGCAGGACGAATCGCAATTTATCATCGCGACCCACTCTCCCATCCTGCTGGCCTACCCGAATGCCAAAATCCTGCAGTTCCACGGGTACGGGATATCCGAAGTACAGTACGAAGACACCGAGCACTTCGCCATCACTCGCGATTTTCTCAATCATTATCCGCGGCGGCTGGCGCAAATGCTTGCAGACGATGGCGCGGCCTAGCGCCCGTACAAACAGGCCGCGTAACTCTCGCTGACATTATCCAGTCGGCAGGCTAGTCCAATCCGGCTATCTCCAACATCCGGAGCATGGGTACAAAGGCGACCCCATGCGTTTCAACCTTGGGGCCGTTGACCCGAAAGCCGAATCGTTCGTAGACCGGGACGGCATTGAGACTGGCGTTGACCGTAAATCCACCCGGATTGCCAGCCAGCAAGGCCGCATGGCTTGCTGCTTCCCACATCTGCCGGCCTAGTCCCTTGCCCTGGAAGGCCGGCGCGACAAACAGGTGATACAGATGACGCTGGTCCCGTATGGCAACGACGCCGGCCAGCACGCCCGCCTCTTCCGCCAGCCAGTAGCTGAAGTTCGGCGCAGCGATATAGCCCGCGATGGCTTCGGTGCTGATGGTGGCAAAGAATCCCTCGGCCCCGGCACCATCCGGTGTCAGCGTCAGCAGAGGAGACAAGCTGCGTATCAGTTGGCTGATGGCCGTTGCATCAGCCGCCACCGCGGGTCGCATTTGCATCATTCGGATCAACTCGGTTTTTCCGCAAATCCACAGGTACTCCCCGCAGGCGTAAGTCGAAATGATCGACTGAAAAAGCTGACCCAAGTATCAAGCCGCTCGCACTTTGTGCCATGACAGACTACGGTTAAAGCAAACAGGGCTAATAGCATTATCCGAGGCTCGCCGGGTACGCCCCTGCTGGCTGAGTGGGAGTTTGCCATGGACCGCCTGATCGCAGGCTGCGCGCTGGGTGCTTTCCTGCTGGCGCTGCTGGTTCATATCCTCGCACTGTGCGGAATCGATATCTCGGCACAGCTGCCTTTTGTCTGGCTACTGAAATTCGGGATCTTCGCGGTATTCGTCCCGCTGATCGAGGCGACGACGGCCTCCGCCGGCACCAACACCCTGGCCGCCCACCCGCTGGCACACTGCCCCCTGCGAGCACGGCTGGGCATGGCCTGCATCGTGGCCTACGCCTTCATCAACTTCCTGATCTGCGAGGCCCGCTCGCCCAACGGAACCCTCATCGTGTCGAGTGGCGGCTACACGCTGCAGGGCAACCATGGCGAGGAGAAGGAAATGACCGCCACCGAGTATCGCCACTACCGGGCCAACGAGATTCGCAGTGCCTCCGGCCATTGGCTGGTGTTCTACAGCCTGCCCTTCGTCTTCTTCCTGTACCGCCGCCGCACGCCCACGACACCCCAAGCGGATACACCACCGCGCTAGGTCCAGGACTGAAAACCCGCGCGGCCACACGCGTCGCGCAGGCCACACGCAAAAGCACAACGCCAGCCCGAGGGCTGGCGTTGTGCTGAAAGAAGACGCCGAACACGGCGCCTTTCCGGCAGTGGTCAGACCATGACCACCTTGGTATCGGCCAGCATGTCGTGCAGACAGCGTTGATCCTTGCCGAAGATGAATAGCACATCGACCAGGATGATCAGCATCCCGAGAAAAGGAAGCAGACCCAGCAGATAGAACGGCAGGTAGCGGCGCAATATCAGGTTGGCCAGCGAGGCCCTCTCGCCATTGCTCCTGACCACCCGTATGCCCACCAAACGCTTGCCTACGGTCTGCCCCCGTGTGTGCAGGAGGTAGCCGTTGATCGCCAGATACATGCCCCAGCCAGTCAGCAGGATCAGTATGCCCAACAGTACGACATAGTCTTGTAGCGCAGAGAAGTACGCGATCAGGACAAACATCGCGCCCCCCAGCACCAGCCAGGAGGCCGCCATCAGGATAACGCCATCGATTACGGCGGCGCCGAGCCTTACCCAGCGGTTTGCCAACTCATTGCCCGCGGCCTGCTCGGCCGGCGCAGCGGCAAGGCTGGCCGAGTAGGGGTTGAAGGCTGTGTCGGTATCGGTTTCCATGGCGTGCCAGCGTGGGAAAGGGATGGCTCTGTCGCAAGCCATGCCGGTAGCGACAGAGCGAGATGAGCCAGATCAGGCGATGACGACCTTGGTGTCGGCGATCAGGTCATGCACGCAACGACGATTCTCGCGGAAAACGAACAAGACGTTCACCAGTCCGGCCAGACTGCCCACAAACGGAATCAGGCCGACGAGATAGAACGGCAAATAGCGTCGAACCACCAGATGCAGGAATTCCGGGGCGCTGCCATCGGTACGGACTATACGCAGGCCGACGAGTTTCTTGCCCACGGTCTGGCCACTCTGGCTCAGCAGATAGCCGTTCACCAAAAAGAATGCACCGAAATTGACCGCGGTAATGATCAGCGTGATGCCAAACGTGATGCCCTCGGTATTGGTTGGCGAGATACCAAGAACGACGAAAACGAAGGTCCAGATAAGGACCAGCAGGATGATACCGTCGATCATCGCGGCCCCGAGGCGCGCGCCTCGGCCGGCAAGCTCACCGGCATTATCCGATACATCCAGCGCGATACCTTTACTGGCGGCATAAGGGTTCTGGTTTTCCGTCATGGTCTTACCTCTCTCCTGTACATGTATTTTTGCCCGGCTCACTAGCCGGGCAGGCTCGACTATGCCGCGAGCAGCAACGGCTGGCTATCCCTGGCGTGCATAGTCACCGCCCCTGCACCGGCACGACCCTTGGCATCCGCCCGCAGGTCGCGCAGGGGTAGCAACAGAGCGGGCATTGCTATATCAGGCGTTTACAACCTTGGTGTCGGCGATCTGGTCATGCAGGCACAGCCGGTTCTGCCGGAAGATGAACAGGACGTCGATCAGCGCGGCGAAGGAACCCACGATCGGGATCAGGTTGGCAAGGTGTGGCGGCAGGAAGCGGCGGACGATCAAATGGACCAGGTCGGCCTTGCTGCCATCACTGCGTACGACACGGATACCAACCAGCTTCTTGCCGACGGTCTGGCCACCCTGCTGCAGAAAATACCCGTTCACCGCGATGTAGAGCGCGGCCCCGCCCAAGGAAATCAGCAGCTTGGCGCCAAAACCAAGGGTAGCCATGATGGTTGGGGTCAAGTTGAAGATGAAGAACAACACCGGCCAGATCAGCACGCTGAGGATGATGCCGTCGATGATCGCCGCGCCGAGACGTGCGCCACGGCTGGCGAGCTCTCCTGCGCTATCCGAGACATCCAGCGCGACGCCTTCGCTGGCAGCGTAAGGGTTATGGTTTTCTGACATGGTATTACCCCTCTCCTGTGCATGTATCTTGCCCGGCCCACTGGTCGGGCAGACTGGACTATGCCGCGAGCGAAGACGGCTGACTATCCCCGGCGTGAATAGTCACGGCATTCAAACCACGCAAGGCCCACAGGCGCGGCTGTGCAGTCGGAGCAAAGCCCGATTAGAATGAGAGCGCGCATAGCGACGCAGCAACACAAAACTAACAAGCAGCTTTCGAGGAAGAACGTGCCCCACCCATCCGCCCCCGCCGGCATTGCGCCCGCGGCCTTGCGGCAGCCTTGGCTTGCCGAGGCCTGCCCCACCTCGGTTCGGTTCTGCTGATGCAGGACGGACGCGTCGCCCTTCTCACGCCGGAAGGCATCAGCCTTTCGCTTACGCTAGCTGGTCCTGGGCGCCGCGCCATCGCCTGGGCAATTGATCTGGCTGTCTGGTCGCTCGCGGTCCTGCTGCTGAGCATCGTGATACGCCTGCTGGTCGGCGCCGACCACAGCGGCAAGGGCCTGTTCCTGGCCGGCCTGTTCATTACCTACTGGGGTTACCCCGTGCTGTGCGAGGTCTATGCCCGTGGCCGTACGCTCGGCAAGCGCTGGATGGGGCTCGAAGTGGTACGGGCGGATGGCCTGCCGGTCGGCTGGCGTGAATCCGTCCTGCGTAACCTCCTGATGGTGGCCGACTTCCTGCCGGCGCTGTATGCGACCGGCCTGATCTGCATGATCAGTGACCGTCAGTTCCGCCGCCTGGGCGATCTGGTGGCCGGCACCCTGGTGATCTACCACGCCCAACCCAAACGGCGCCGCGCCGCGAGCGACGTAGTCCCCCAGCCCCTACCCTGGCCCCTGAGCCCGCGCGAGCAGCGTGCCTTGCTCGACCTGATCGAGCGTGCTGACCGTCTCTCGCCACAGCGTCTGAACGAGCTGGCAGACCTGGCCGAACCCCTCACCGGCTTGCGCGGCGAAGCTTCGCTGGCTCGCCTGCGCGCCTTTGCGGCGGGCCTGACCCGATAGCCGCCATGAAACAGAAACAGTTCGAAACCCAATACGGCCCGCTCTGGGAACAGATCACCGCCCAACTGGCAGCCAAGGGCGAATCCGACCCGGCACGCTTCCCAGCCCAATACCGGCAGCTTTGCCAATCCCTGGCGTTGGCGCGCCAGCGCGGCTACTCGCCCTCGTTGACCGACTACCTGCACAGCCTCGTGCTCGCCGCACACCGGCAGCTCTACGGCGTACCGGCCGAGCGCCCGCTCACCCTGCGCCACTGGCTGGGCCGCGAGCTGCCGCAACGGGTCAGGCAGGAATGGCGCCTGTTGCTGCTGGCCCTGCTGGCATTCTGGGGCGTCGGCCTCGCCGTCGGCCTGCAGATCTGGCTGGACCCGCAATCCGCCTACAGCTGGTCCACCGCGCCCGAACTCAACAAGTTCCAGCAGATGTACTCGAACAAGGCCAGCCTGGGCCGACAGGGCAGCGCGGACGATATCGCCATGTTCGGCTTTTATATCTGGAACAACGTCTCGATCTGCTTCCGCACCTTCGCGGGGGGGCTGTTCCTGGGCATACCCGCCCTGATCAGCCTGGTGTTCAACGGCATGCACGCCGGGGTGATCGGTAGCTGGCTCAGCCAGAGTGACGGTACCCGGATCAACTTCTGGTCCTTCGTCGTCACGCATAGCAGCTTCGAGATAACCGGGCTCATCCTGTCCGGCCTGGCCGGGCTGCGACTTGGCCTGGCCCTGATCCATCCGGGCCGGCTGAGCCGCCGGCAGTCACTCATGGCCGCCAGCCAGCGCATGTACCCGGTGCTGGTCGGCGCCGCCTTGCTGACCTTCCTCGCCGCCTTCTTCGAAGCGTTCTGGTCCGCCAGTGCCAGCGTCCCGCCTTCGCTGAAATTCACCGTGGGTGGCATCTGCTGGGCGGCCGTCATCGGCTTCTTTGTCTTTGCCGGACGAGGTCATCATGCGGATCGATAAGCTCCAGCTCGACCTGTACCCGCGCTCCGGCTGGCAGGCCATCGACCTTGGCTTCTCGCTGCTGCGCCTCTCGGCCGGCACCACCTACGCAGCCTGGCTCTGCCTGTGGCTGCCGCTGGTTGCCTGCTGCTACGTACTGACCCTGCTGAGCGGCGAAGCGGGCTTCCTCTGGATACTGCTGAGCTGGTGGCTGCGCCCCCTGCTGGAACGGGTCGTGATCTATGTACTCTCGCGTTCGGTGTTCGGCGAACAGGTGAGCTGGCGTTCCGCCCTGCGTGCCTGGCCCCGGCAGCTCGGGGGCGGCTGGATCAGGCTGCTGACACTATGGCGGCCTTTCATGCCCGGCCGTGGCCTGTATCAGCCCATCTGGCAGCTGGAAAACGCCCGTGGCAAGTTTGCCTCCGAGCGGCGGCGGGTGATCGGCCGTGACAACGCCGGCAGCACCGCCTACTGGTTCGGCCTGGTCTGCGCGCATTTTGAAGTCGTGCTGCAATTTGGTGTGCTGGCCCTGCTGGGTCTGTTCTTTGTCGAGGCTGATGCCGTCAACCCCTTCCTGCTGCTTATCGAAGGCGAGAAGGAGCACTCCAACCTGATCCTGGCTGCCAGCTATCTGACCTATGCGCTGGCGGGGGGCATCATCGGCCCGATCTACACTGCCTGTTGCTTTACGCTTTACCTGAATCGCCGCGCAGAGCTGGAAGCCTGGGATATTGAATTGATCCTTCGCCAGCTCAAACCCAGGCAGGCCCATGCCGGCGCCCCCACCGGCAAGACAGGCAGCGGCCGCGGCAAGCTGTCGGCCTGCCTGCTGCCGCTGGCACTCGGTCTTGCCCTGCTGCACCCCGAGCCGGCGCAGGCCGAGGACTGCACGCCCCCCAAGGAGGTCACCGAACAACGGGATAAGCGCGGCACGCCGCACAATGCCGACCAGGCCCGGTTGCGGCAACAGCTCGAAACCGTCTACGCCCAACCCGATCTGCGCCGCTACCACTGCGAGATGCAATGGCAGCCACGCGAGGCCGCCAAGGAAGAAGCCGGCGGGGAAAGCGACTTCCTGAAATGGCTGCTGAAGCTGTTCCAGGGCCAAAAGACCGGCAAGCTGCCGGAAACCACCACGACGAGTATCAAGATTGCCTTGATTGCCATCGCCGTGGCGCTGCTGGCCTGGCTGCTGTACCGCTACCGCGACCGGCTGATGCAAATACTGCAGCCCGCACCACGGCGCCCGTCGGCCCCCACCGAAATCGCAGGATTGGATATCCGGCCGGAGAGCCTGCCGGATGACGTACCGGCTGCCGTGCGCGCCTTGTGGACCCAGGGCCAGCGCCGGGCCGCACTCGCCCTGCTCTATCGTGCCACCCTGTCGCAACTGGCACATCGCCATGACCTGGTGCTGAACCGTGGTGCGACCGAAGGAGACTGCCTGCGTAGCGCCCAGCAGGCCGAGCAGCGCGGGCAACTGGACCAGACCGTGCTGGTTGCCTTGCAGCAGGTCACCGGCCTCTGGCTCGCTGCCGCCTATGCCCGGCAATGGCCGAATGACCTCACGCTCGATGGCGCCTGCCAGCAATGGCAACACGCCTTCGGCAAGGGAGCGGCATGATGCGCAAGGCAGTGAGCATTATCCTCACCCTTCTCTGCTGCGGACTGATCGCCCTTGCCGCCTGGTGGTGGTCGGTCAATATGGTCCGGGTCCCGACCGCGACACCCGACATATCCAAGGAAGCGCTGGCCGATTCACACCTGGGTGCGGCGCAATTTCTGCGCAGCCAGGGTATCGAGGTAATAAAGCGCGACAACCTGAGCCTGGCACAGGCAGACCAGATCGACGCCGGTGTGCTGCTGCTTGGCGACTACCACGGCCTGACAACCCAGGAACAAGGCGAAACACTGCTGAGCTGGGTACACGATGGCGGAGTACTGATCAGCACCGCAGGTCGCCGCTACGTACCCGATAGCGAAGAGGACGAGGACAAGAAAAGCAGCGAGCCATCGGAGCCACTCAATTTCGACCCGATCTTCGAGCGGTTCCAGGTCGCCCAGATCTACAACAAGCGCGCGCGTGAAAACATTGAAGTCACGCCGCCGGGTAGCCCCTATCCACTCAAGCTGGCAGATGCCGGCACGGATATGCACGCCTTTCCGGGCGCACCCAAACCACTCTGGGCCGACAATGCGGGCAAGGCCGTTCGTGTGTATGAACACGGCAAGGGCAAGGTCGTGCTGCTGGCCTGGGATCGCTTCGACAACACGGAACTGATGGAGCTGGACCATGCCGAGCTGCTGCTCAGGCTGGTCCAGCTACGCAGCGACCAGCGTTCGATGCTGATCGTGGACCGGCTGGAAACACACCGCTGGTACCAGTTGCTGTGGGCGCGATTCGGCCATGGCATTGCCGCGCTGCCACTGGTGCTGTTACTGCTGCTCTGGGCAGCCGTGCCGCGCTTTGGTCCTCGACTGCCAGACCTCGCCCCTTCCCGCCGGGCAGTGCTCGAACATATCGATGCAGCGTCCCGCTGGTTGTGGCGCACCCCCAAGGGTCGTCAGCAATTGCTCGATGCCCTGCGCGCCAGCGTCCTGGCCGGCATGCTGCGCCGCTCGCCCTCGCTATTGCGCAAGACACCAGCCGAGCGTGTACAGACGCTGGCCAGTACCTACCGGCTGGATGCCGCCGAACTGGAGCAGGCGCTGCATGCGCCGGCTGCCAGCCAGCCAGTTGCCTTCACCCTTCAGATCCACACCCTGCAAACCTTGAGAAAACACCATGAGCGATAACATGATCGCCCCTGAGCGACTGAACCAGGCCATCGAAATCGTCCGCCGACTGCGCGAGGAGATCGGTCGTGCCGTGGTTGGCCAGCAAGCCATCATCGACCAGGTGCTGGCCAGCTTCCTGGCTGGCGGCCACGTGCTGCTGGAGGGCGTGCCCGGTCTCGGCAAGACCCTGCTGGTGCGGGCCCTGGCCAAGACCTTCGCCGGCGATTTCTCGCGCATCCAGTTCACTCCGGACCTCATGCCGGCCGACGTGATGGGCCATGCGGTGTTCGATCTCAAGAACCAGAGCTTCAGCATCCGGCGCGGGCCGGTGTTCACCAACCTGCTGCTAGCCGATGAAATCAACCGCGCACCTGCCAAGACCCAGTCGTCCCTGCTGGAAGTCATGCAGGAAAAGCAGGTAACGATTGAGGGTGAGTCCCATCAGCTCAGCGCCCCCTTCATGGTGCTTGCCACCCAGAACCCGCTGGAACAGGAAGGCACCTATCCACTGCCGGAAGCCCAACTGGACCGCTTCCTGATCAAGGTCCTGATCGACTATCCGAGCGCCGAAGAAGAAGTGGCGCTGTTGCAGATGGTGACCGAAGGCCGCCTGGGCGACAGCCTGGACATTGGCAGCGTGACCACCCTGATCAAGCCCGACACGGTGGTCGCCCTGCAGCAACTGGTGGCCCAGGTCACGGTCGATGGCGCCGTCGCGGAGTACGCGGTACGCCTGGTCCGCAGCAGCCGCGACTGGCCAGGCATCGCCATCGGCGCCGGCCCACGCGGTAGCATCGCCCTGGTACGGATGGCGCGCGCCACGGCCTTGTTGGCCGGCCGCAGCTATGTGACGCCGGACGACATCAAGGCCGCTGCGCTGCCCGTGCTGCGACATCGCATCGCCCTGGCACCGGAAAGCGAGCTGGAAGGCCTTACGGCCGACCAGTTGCTGGCCGAACTGCTGGAACAGACGGCTGCCCCGCGCGCATGATCCCGGCGCGTCCCCTGCTGGTACTGGTGGCGATCTGGGCCGCACTCGGCTTTGTCGCCAGCGCCCTGCCCCTGCTGCTGACACCCTGGTGGCTGCTGGGCGGCCTGCTGCTGCTTGCCACCCTGGTCGATGGTGTCCTGGTACGCCGCTCACCCGGCTTGCGCCTGGAGCGGCATCTGGCGGGCGTCTGGCCGGTAGCGTGCTGGAGTGAAGTCAGCCTGACGCTGCATCTGGATGCCAGGCGTCCGCTGCGGCTGGATATCTTTGACGACTATCCGACCGCGTGGGAACTGGTGGGGCTCCCCGCCAGCACGCGGATCAAGCCGGGCGAGTTTGTCCGCATCGGCTACCGGCTGTTGCCGATCGAGCGCGGCGACTATGCATTCGGTCCCGCCCACCTGCGCCTGTATTCGCCGTTGGGCCTGTGGCAGCGACCGCTGCGCCTGGGTGAACCCAGCCAGGTGCGCGTGTTCCCCGATTTTTCCAAGCTACTTGGCCACACCCTGACCGCGACCGACCAACGGGTGCCGCGGCTGGGCATGCTACGCAAGCGCCGTCGTGGCGAGGGAACGGATTTCCGCCAGTTGCGGGAGTACCGGCAGGGCGACAGCCTGCGCGCCATCGACTGGAAGGCCACAGCCCGTCAGCTCAAGCCCATCAGCCGGGAATACCAGGAGGAGCGCGACCAGCAGGTGGTGTTCCTGCTCGACGCCGGTCGCCGCATGCTGGCGCGCGACGACGACACCTCGCACTTCGACCATGCGCTCAACGCCATGTTGAGCCTTGCCTGGGTCGCTCAAAAACAGGGGGACGCCGTCGGCGTGATGAGTTTTGCCGGAGAAACCCGCTGGCTCGCCCCCCAGAAGGGGCGCGTCGGGCTGGATCGTCTGCTGTCTGGGGTCTATGACCTGCAACCGGCCGAAGTCGCACCCGACTATGTGCTGGCCGCCGAGACACTGCTCAAGCACCTGCGCAAACGCGCCTTCATCGTGCTGATCACCAACCTGCGTGACGAAGACAGTACCGCCATGCGCGAGGCCTATCGCCTGCTCTCCGGCAAGCACATGGTGCTCTGCGCCAGCCTGCGCGAAGCGGCGCTGGATGCCGTACAGGCCGCCCCGGTGGGCCGTTTTGCGGACGCCTTGCGCCTGGCCGCCACCGAGCATTACCTGCAGGAACGGCAGACCGCCATCCGCCACCTGGGTCTGCGCCCCGGCACACTGATCGACGTCACGCCACAACGGCTGGCGGCATCACTGGTGGATCGCTATCTGGAAATCAAGGAAAGCGGGCAGCTGTAAGACGCTAGCCGCCGGGATCTACCCTGGAAATGTCCGGGCGCCGCCTGGCGCCCGGACATGCACTACTTGGCCAATGGCTTGCCGTCGCTACCCTTGGCGTCGTTGCCGATCAGCCGCATCACGTTGGCAGCACGCTTATCGCCCAGGCCCAAGATGTTCCGGTAGAGCTCCACCGCGCTGGCGCAGAGGATCACCGGTTCACGGGCGTAGAGCGTGGGTTTGCGCAAAGCATCGCCACGGGCACGGTTCTCGTCGTAGATATCACGGATAACCATGGTCAGGTCCTGCTGCGCCGTGCCAAAAGGCGGCTTGGCATCCGTCGCTTCCGTCGCGCTCGAACGGATCACATCGGCAAAGGCGGCCAGCTCCCGTTCCGTATCTTCCTTGCTCGGCGTTGGCAACTGCACGTTACCGGCAGGACGGCGGACTTCCACGTTCGGAAATTCCGCCATCACGCAGGCTTCCGGGCTGACCTTCTGCAAGGCTTGCAGCTTGGCCAGATGGACACGCCAAAAGCTCGCCACTGCGGTATCCGATGCCTGCTTGAGCGCACGCGGCAGTATTTCCTTGGCCAGCAGCGGGCTGGTTTTCTGGATGATCTCGGACAGCGACTTCCCGCCCTTGATGCCATCCACCATCATCGCCCGGAAGCGCGCGTAGTCTTCCGGGTAATACTGAGCCAGCGCATCGGCATACGGTACCGAACGCAGTTCCTTCTCGATGGACGCTTCGCTGCGATCCTCGGCGCCCATGCCGCTCATGGCGAACTGGTTGCCACTGACTTCTTCGGTGATCACATTGCTGCTCAGCAGTTCTTCGCGCGTCGGGTACCACATCTCCGCTGGCGGCGTGCTGATGGCATGGCGGATGAACTCGGCCGACGCCCCGACCTGCTGCATCTGTTCCTGCTGCTCCAGATTGCCGGCATAGGTCGCAACCGGATTACTCAGGTTGGTATAGGCACTGTGAAAGCCCAGGCGTCCCTTGGCGCCGATATAGCGCTGGTTCCCGCCCAGGAAGGCCAGCGCACAAGCGCTGACGCAGGTGTTGGAGGTATACGTATTGATCCGCCGCTCCCGGATCAGGCGGCTGATGCTGACAGCCTCGCTGATACGCCCACCGGAACTGTTAAGGTGGACCAGCGCGATCTCGGGGTGCTCCTGCAGGTAGGCGCGAAACTTGTTGGCCGTACCGAAGGCGATGCCACCAGCCAACTCCAGCTCGGTGCCGCCTCGCAACAGGTTGAATTCGGGCTGCGGTACCTTCTCGATACCCTGCATCCAGTCCACCGCCTCTTGCAGATGGGGCACCTCGCTGGTGACCCCCACCCCGACCCGGGCCAGCACCGAAAACACCACCATGCCCTGGGCCACGCGTCCCCAGTGCGTGCCTTTGCCTTGCCGGGTGTAGTTGCTACCCGAACGCCACACCCCGACCCATTGCCAGATAGCCACCAGCAAGCTCAGCACGAAGGCGGTAATCACCGCGGCCCCCTGGGTGCGCATATCCGCTTCGTTAGATGCGACCAGTTGCAGCGTCGTGGTGATGCCGGGGTAGACCAGCAAGGTGCAGAACAGGCCGATTCCCCAGAACGAGGCGACCAGGCTCAACTCACCGCGCCAATGCCGGAACACAAAGAAGCCGCGCTTGCGCTTGGGTGCGGCTTCGGCCGGCCCTTGGTCAACGGTGCGCGACATGATGTCGAGGGGGGATGGTTGACCCGACGCAGCAACCGCAGGCGCCGGAACAGGCGGCCGTGGCGCGGGAGGGGGAGCTGGCGCAGCCACCGGTTCGACCGGCGGCAACATATAGGCGGGCCGATAGGGTGCCGGCTCCGTAGGGGCCGGCTTAGCCACAGGCGCCGGTGCGGGTGTAGGCGACATCATCGACGGGGGCGCGGTACCGACGGTCGGCAGCAGGCCGGGTATATCCTCGGCCCGACTGCGCTGGCCGTCCTTGCCTCGCCAGATCAGGTCATCCGGCAGCAGTTTGCCCGTCGCCGCCGCAGCCCTGATCTGGGCACGGGTGAACGGCCCGCGCGTCACATCGCCCCGGGCCAGGTAAAAATCGGCGTCCGCGTCTACAGCGCTCATGCCGGCGCCTTTTCATGCTGGTCCATCTGTTTCTCCGCTATTCCCATACAGCAGGCATTTTATGCCTTTCTCATAATCTGTTTTAGTACGGCAGCAAGCCGCCCTGCCTTATACCGCAAGGACAGGTGCAACAGTAGCCGACAACATCACAACGAGCGGCTGTCCGCGCCCAGCCTCAAATGTCATCCCGCCAGGCTGTCGGCAGAAAGCCACAGTGTCCTGCTGCCTCAGATGGTGATGTGCTCTGGTACCGGCTTGCCGTTGAAATAGAACTGCCTGCAAGTGCGGGGATCGGGGATGGGCTCTTCATTGGCCGACATGCAAAAGCGGGTCGTGACAGGCTGGTCCGACAGTGTACGGGTCTGTCCCTGGCGCAGACGGAGAATCAGGCTGACGCGACGGCCTTCGCTGAACAGCAGGTAGTTGCAGCGGTCACGATCCTCGCCGCTGCAGACATAGCTGAGCTTGACCCGTTCGGTGGCGTCGGCCATGGCCAGGTTGGCACAACCGGTCTGGCTTACCGGGGCCAGCAACAGGCATGGCAGCAAGCAGATGAGGTGATGAAGTTTGCGCGTCATGCGAACAGGTTCTGGTTGTCAGCCATCGTGATATGCCGCTTGGGGCCGGAATACGCCCGGTAGAGTGCGAGATGCCCAGCCAGCGACATATCTCCATCCCGTACATAGTAGTCGCGCACCCACGCCAGTAGAAAGTCCAGCTTGGCATCCTGCTCGGCGCGGCTTGCATACTTGTGTGGCTCCCAGGGTCTGGCCCGGCAGTGTTGCAGGCAGGCAGCCTCGCCGGGGTCCAGCAGCAGAAGCTCCGGCTGGTGGACCAGCACGATGGCCACCAGATCGGCATAGCACCCTTCGATGATCCAGTCCGCATGCCCTTGGCAGTAGCGCAACACATCCCCTCGAACCAACCCGGCGTCACGCGGCACGGCGATCTGGCCGGGTTCCCAGACCAGGGTATCGAGATCCAGCACGGGAATCCGGTACCGATCGGCCAGTTGTCCGGCAAGGGTGGATTTTCCGGACCCGGCGTTACCAAGCAGGGCGATACGCATCGTAGGTATTGTCATTCTGTCAGCAAGGACGGATGGTAAGCCGAGGTAGCCCGGGTCGTTCCCGTCCGCCATTCCCCCATATGGAGGATGCTTTTCCCGGACCGGGTCGCTAGAGTGTCGGCAGTCCGGTCGCACAGGCCCAGGCCCGCGCATGATGGAGCTGCTATTGTATTCTCAGCCACTGGCGCCGGCGCACGGCCCGACCATCGCACCCGGCAAATAGGTTCCGGAACAAGCAAGCGAGGTAGTGCATGACACCAGCCAGCGGCAGCCTGTGGCAAGATCACCCCTACTCAGGTAGCGGCCGGCCCCTGCGGACTGGCTTACCCACTCCATTGAAGGATGCGCCCTATGTTGCGACGTCGTTTCTTGATCGGTTTTTTGTGTAGCCTGCTCGCCCTCCCCGCCATGTCCGCTCCCTACGAGAACACCGATATCAGCATTGATCTACCTGCCGGCTTCAGCGGCCCACTGGTACGCAAGCAGAACGAACAGCGCTACACGCTGATCTTCAGCAAAAGCTATCCCGACGACCCCACCAAGACCGTCCTGCAGGTCACCGTCACCAAACTGGACAAGAAGCCGGCCACCATGGGCGACGAAGACCTGATCAAGGTCGCCAATCGCCACCTGGCAGAGAACATGGCTGATATGTCGCGGCATCGGGATAGCTTCATGGCGGCGCCACCCGAGCGGCTGAAGATCAGTGGCCTGCCGGCCGCCCGTGGCACCTGGACCGGCAAACTGCAAGGCAAGGAAGTCACCGGCACGCTGTATACGGTACTCTCCGGACAAAACCTGTTCCTGCTGCAAACCCAGGACCTCAAGCGCGTCCCGGCCGAGGGGTTGCAGCAAGCCGCCCTCGCCATAGAGACAATTCGTCTCAAGCGTAATCCTTGATCCTTATGCAGCCGAACACCGTCGGCTGCGCTTCTCGCCTTACAAGACCATGCTGCGCTCTCTCCTTCTTACGTTTTGTGTCCTGCTGGCTCCGCTGGCCCAGGCATTCGATACCGCCGACGCCGGCACCTATGTGGTCATGCGGCGCGACCAGACCGAAACGACAATGCGCTTCCATGTCTCGACGGCTGAGGGCAAATGGAAGCTGGAACAGAAGAAGGAAGATGGCAGCTGGGAAGACATCACCTGCGAAAAGGACTGTGCGCTGCGTGAGTCGGTCGATACCGATATCCAGCGCTTCTTCCCGGCCAAAACCTTGCAGCAGATCGACCCCACCTGTCTGCATAATGACGCCTTCGCCTTCTGCAGCTATCGCTTCAAGGCCAGCCCGGACGAAAAGCACTACCTGATGGTGGCGCTGGTCACCGGTACGCCTACTCCGGTGTATGTAAAGCGGGTCTCAGCCGAACGGGAATAAGCACCGGCACGAACTGCCCGCAGGGAAAGCAAGTGAACGGACCCGCAGCCCTGTTGCTTCTGATCGGCCTGACAACACAGGCGGAGACGACATTGCGGAACTGGTACAACGATCCCTACTTCCAGATTCGCAACGCACTGCCAGCATGTCCCGTTCCCGCAGGCCCCTACACGACCGAGGCCGAGATGAAACAACAGGCCCATTGGCGCACGGAGCGCGGCACCAGTTGCTGGCTCGCCGGCAAGTGCAAGCGGGCCAATGCCTACCTTTACGATGCGGAGATCGCCGCGGACCTGAAGCAGCGCTTTGCCGCCAGCAAGCAGTTCCGCCATGCCACGCTCTGGGTCACCGTCCAGCGGCACTTCGTCTATGTGGAAGGATGCACGGCGGATAGACAATCCCTGCGTGGGCTCGAAGCATTCGTGAAACGCACGCCCGATGTGGAGCTGGTCAGCATCAATACGATGCCGGGTGTCTACGGCAAGCCTGGCTATGGCGTCTTGCCGCCCACAAAGGCCCTCGACCCATGACGCCCTTTCATCAGGCCGCCGTTGAACAGGTCTTCGCCGCCTATCCTCCTGCCATACGGCAGCAGTTGCTGACCTTGCGCGAGCTGATATTCGATACGGCTCAGGCAAAGACGGAGGTCGACAGGATAGAAGAGACGCTGAAATGGGGTGAACCGGCCTACCTCACCCCGGAGACGCATAGCGGCAGCACCATCCGCCTCGGATGGAAGCTATCGGCCCCAAGCGAGTACGCCATCTACTTTCATTGCCAGACCCGCCTGGTCGAAACCTTCCGAACGCTGTTCCCCAAGGACTTCCGCTTCGAAGGCAATCGCGCCCTACGCTTTGGTGACCAGGATACCGTCTCCTTGGATGCGCTCAGATTCTGCATTGCGGCGGCACTGACCTACCATATCCAACCATCTGCGAGTGTGAGGCGTCAGTAGCGGCGGGCCAGACTGGCCTGGAACTCGAAAGGCAAGACACTTTTCTTTGCCGGTCTGTCACAAACAGGCGCTCTGCTGCGTCTTATCCGTATTGTTACTCACCCATCGAGCGAACCATGACCACCGATGCCAGCCTTTTCGCCACCCTGCGACCCCGCCTCTTTGCCATCGCCTACCGCATGCTGGGTACCCGGGCCGATGCCGAGGATGTGCTGCAGGATGCCTGGCTGCGCTGGCACAGCGCCGATCAGGCGGCACTGCAATCGGCCGAAGCCTGGCTCGTCACGGTCGTGACGCGCATCGCCATAGACCGACTGCGCGCGGCCAAGACCGAGCGGGAATCCTACGTCGGCTGGTGGCTACCGGAGCCCTTGGTGGAGATGGACGAGCACACACCGGAAACCGCTGTCGAACTCGCCAGTGACCTCTCCGTCGCACTGATGTGGGTGCTGGAGCGCCTGACACCCGAAGAACGGGCAGCCTACCTGCTGCGGCAGGTGTTCGATCACGACTATGACGAAGTCGCCACGCTACTGGGCAAGAGCGAGGCAGCCTGCCGACAGATGGTGCACCGGGCAACCGAGCGGGTGCAGCAGGAGCGGCCGCGCTTTACGGTGCCGCTGGATGCACATCGTCGCATCCTGGAGAAGTTCATGCTGGCGGCACAGAGTGGCCAGCGCGATGCGGTGAAGGCCCTGCTGGACGAGAACGTCGCGATCGTGGGCGACGGCGGTGGCAAGGTCACCTCCTTCATGGGGATCGTCCGCGGTGCCGAGCGGATCGCCAACCTGTTCTGGGCGGCCTGGAAGAAATACGAGGACGGCGTGGTGTACCAGATGGTGCAGATCAACGGCGAGCCCGGCCTGCTTCGCTATGTGAACGGCCAGCTCGAGATGGCCCTGTCGGTGGTCACCGACGGCGAGCACATCACTGAGATGTACGCCGTGCGCAACCCTGACAAACTGGTCGGCATCCCCACCCATATCTGACTGACCATGCCTGATTAAACAAAAAAACGGCCACTGGGCTTACCCCGGTGGCCGTCCTTTGCCTGGCAGGCAACCTTGCGGAAATCAGGCGCCAGCGACGGCCGGCTGAAGCTGCGCTTCCACGGCAACGTCCTTGTCCTTGATCAGCTTGCGCAGGAAGGGGATCAGTACGACCAGCACCACACCGACGATCACGCTACCCCAGCCCAGTTCGGCAAACAGCTTGGCATAGACCGGGTTGGTGGCGACCGCCGTCGTGCCCGTCGGCTCGGGGATCATGCCAGAGAAATCACCCGCAAACAGCGAAGCCACACCGGTCACCAGCATCCAGCTACCCATCATGACGCCCTGGTACTGACGCGGGGCCAGCTTGCCGATCATTGCGTAGCCAACCGGCGAGATCAGCAGTTCACCCACGCTTTGCAGCACATAGCTGAGGAACAGCCATTCGAATGCGACCATGCCCTTGCTGTCCGCCAACGAGATGCCCAGCGGCAAGGCCAGGAAGCCCAGTCCCATGAGGATCAGCGAAACGGCGAACTGCTTGGGCACGTCGATATTCCAGCCGCGGTTACGCAAGCGGCTGAACAGGTACGCCATCAACGGACCACCGATGACGATCACGCCCGCATTGATGTTCTGGATCCATTGCGGTGCCACTTCAAAGCCCCAAACCATACGGTCCACATTGTGGACGGCAAACAGCTGCAGGCCGTTCGGTGCCATCTGGTACAGCGACCAGAACACCAGCGAGCCGAAGGTCAGAATCAGGTAGGCCCACATGTTGTTCTTTTCCCGACGATCACGATGCTTCATCGTCAGGTAGATCAACGACAGTGCAACCACGGCCGCCACAGCCTTGAGCATGGTCTCGGTCGAGCCGGTATTGCGCAGCATGATCCAGATGATGGGCACGAGGCCTACCAGGATGGCCATGCCGATGGCGAAACGGGCACGGAACTGGCTGGGCGTGGCGTCCAGCAGCGGCGTATTGCGGTCGGCCAGTGTCTTCCAGTTAAGGATGGACAGGATGATGGCGGCGATGTTGCCCAGGGTAGCGAAGATGAACAGGCTGGGGTAGCTCTGCGTCAGCTGGTAGTGTCCCGCGACGGTGAAGCCGACGAAGAAGCCGATATTCATGCCCGCATAGTTCCACAGGAAGGCACCTTCACGACGGGTGTCTTCCGGGGCGAAACGCTGGGTCAGCATCATGTTCAGGCAGGTCACGTTCAAGCCGCTACCCGTCAGGAACAGGGCCAGCCCCCAGTACATGAGCGCAGCCGTGCCCCCGGCAATGATGGCGCAGCCGATAACCTGCAGCACCATCCCACCCACGAACAGATTGCGGTTGCTCAGGAAGCGCCCGCCGAGATAACCACCAAACAGGTGCAGACCGTAGTTGAAGGCGCCGAACACGCCCATGATGGCCGTGGCATCCTTGGCAGCGAAGCCCAGATGCTGGGTCACATACAGGACCAGGGTCGAATACAGCACGGCAAAGCCGAGGGTAGCAAAGGTCTGGATGAAGAACAGCGCGCCAGCGCCATCAGGGATGGCCGGCAGTTTGTTTTTTAGAGATGACAAGGCACTCTCCGAGTTGAGGAATCAACCTGTATCCATCCGGTTACGTCCGGCATCGTGTACCGGAGAAGCGGGCATGGTCAGGCCAGGTGGTCATAGCCGGTTTGGCATGGGGCCGTATTCTATGCCGGAAGGACATGGCATGCTGTGCCGACGATCGCCTGGAACATCCCTATACCCTCATGCCAGCCACACGCCCCGCCCCCGCCGAACAGCCCGTGATCCAGTTCGCGGACGCCACGGCCTTTGAATCCTGGCTGATCGAGCATCAGGCAGACGCCGCCGGGATCTGGCTGCGGCTGGCCAAAAAGGGTTGTAATACCCCAACAGTTTCCTATGCCGAGGCCGTAGAGATCGCCCTATGCCATGGCTGGATAGATGGTCACAAGAAACCCGACAATGCAGAATTCTGGCTGCAGAAGTTCACGCGGCGTGCGCCCAGGAGCCCCTGGTCCAAGATCAACCGAGACAAGGCGACTGCCCTTATCGACAATGGCCGGATGCAGCCCGCCGGCCTCGCGGAGGTCGAACGAGCCAGGCAGGATGGCCGTTGGGATGCTGCCTACGACTCGCCCAGCAAGGCGACCGTGCCGGCCGATTTCCAGGCGGCACTGGATGCCAACGACGCCGCCAAGGCGTTCTTCACGACACTGGATGGTGCCAACCGCTACGCGATGCTGTACCGGATACAGACCGTCAAGAAAGCCGAAACGCGTGCCAGGAAGATCGCGCAGTTCGTGGCGATGCTGGAAAATCACGAGAAGATCCATCCCTAGCCGGCAACAGCCGTTCTGCAAGCCTTCCTTGGAGCAATCCACGGCGCATGGCACCGCGCGCAGCCGCGTTCACGATGTTCTAGATTGAGACCTGGCCCATCCGGAAAGCTCACTCATGTCCGCGCATTCCCCACTTCCGCCCAACCGGTCCATGGTGACCAGCACCATCACCCCGGTCCTCGCCTACCCCAATGTGCGCGATGCCGTGCAGTGGCTCAGCAAGGCCTTCGGGTTCGAGGAACGGTTACAGATAGGCGACCATCGCGCCCAGCTCAGCCTGGGCGACGCGGCCATCGTGGTGACGGTCCGCCTTGCCGGGCCGATGAGCGCCGCCGGCGGGCCGGGGCACTCGGTGATGGTTCGGGTAGCGGATGTCGCCAGCCACTATGCGCAAGCCCAGCGCGCCGAAGCACGCATACTCTCGGCGCCGGCCGACTATCCCTACGGAGAACGTCAATACTCGGTGGAAGACCCGGGTGGACATTGCTGGACCTTCTCTCAATCCATCGCCGATATCGACCCGGCCAGCTGGGGCGGGAAACTGCTCAGGCCGGGCTGAGACTCCGCCCACGCCCGTCGGCCCTCAGACCCACCGAAGATCAGCAGGCATCAATCACGCTGCGGATAAAGGGCGACTTGGCCGCCGCGTAGGCTTGTCGATCATGCGCATGCATCTGCGCCAGATCACGTTTGAGGTCCAGATAGGCCTGCTGCACGGTCGGCCTGCTGCGCAAGGCATCGCGAAAAGCCAGGTGTTCCCGCCAGAAAGCAGAACCCAGCACCACGGCATGGACGTGGCAAAGCGGCTCACTCCCCTTCCGGAGTACAAAGTAGCGTCGCTCCGGAAGCTGGTCTTCATATTTGTCGACATATTCAAAGCCCGCTTTGGCCAAACCCGGAATACGGGATTCATAAACCGCCAGCCCGTCGCTACCCAGCAGGATGTCGATAATCGGCTTGGCGGCAAGACCAGGAACCGAGGTACTGCCGATGTGCTCTATCGCCACCTCAGCCCCCGCGAATATCCCGGCCAACTGGCTACGGTACGCCGCAAAGCGCTCCGGCCAATCCGGCTGGTAGTCCTGGAGTATCACGGCGCGGGTTTCAGGTGCAGACGCCTGCACGCCGACATGGCGCATCTGCCTGACCCAACCAATACGCCCCTGCAGGCGCACGCCGGTATCCACCCAGCCTGCTTTTTCATAAGCACGAATCCCGGCGACGTTTTCCTCATCAACCGATAGCACGATCTGCATTGCATCCGGCCACTGCCGCTGCAACCAGACGGGCAACAAGCGCAGCGCCTTCACCCCCATGCCGCGACCTTGCCAAGCTTGGTCGATCCGCAAGCCGCTGATCACCACCGCATCGGCCGGCACCCAACCCGGAGCGCTACTACCCCGCTTGCAAGTCAGAAAACCCGCAATGTGCTGGTCACACAGAATGGCGACGCCCAGCACCTCGCCCTTGGTATCCGATTCACAAGCCTGTATCGCCCGCTCCACGCTACCGGCGTACTCAATCTGCACCGTACTGATCTGCAAGCCCGCGACAGCGGCGCGTTGGTACGCATCCAGATCCTGCCAGGCAATCAAAGTAATGGCGTGCCGCATAGAAAGTCTTAAGTCAGGAATATCAAGGCAAGCCGGGCCACAGCCAGACAACTGGCCTCAATCAAAGCCACGCACCGGTCGGCGTATCACACTGGTCACCACGCCCCAGATCTTCAGCTCATGTCCACCGGGTACCGCAACCTTGGGGCCTTCGTCATCCAGCGGCAGCAGGTGAACCTGATCGTCGGCGATCAATAGCTTCTTGACCATCATCACGCCATCCAGGCTGACCAGTACCGAGCATTCATTCAATGGCTGCAGGGCCCGGTCGATCAGCAGCATATCGTTGTCGCTGACCCGCAATTCCGGCAGGCAACCGGAGCGAACGAACAGCACGAATGCGGCTTCCGGGTTTTCGATCAGCATGTCCTGCAAGCTGGAAAGATCGACCTCAGAACGTTCTGCCGCCGTTGCCGCTGGCGCAGGAGCGCCCAGGTCAAACAGGCCCAACTGGACCGGATGCTCCGGAATGGCGACCCGGCAGATCTTGCCCAGCGTCTGCGGAAGCGGTTTGCCTGCCACAGCGAGCCAGGCGCTGTGGACCACGGTATTGGCGGGGATGGTGAAGTTTTCCATACGGGCAGTCTAGCCCAAAGAGAACGAACGTTCACCAGATTTTATTCGGACTGTTGCACTGACCGTACAGGCAGGATCAGCCGCGCCGCCAGGCCGCCGCCATCGCGGTGATGCAAGGTGAGCGTCGCATTCATCGCCAACGCCAGCTGACGGGCTATGGCCAGTCCCAGCCCCGTCCCACCACTATCGCGATTACGCGAAGCCTCCAACCGGTAGAACGGCTGGAACACCGCCTCCAACTGGTCGGCCGGAATGCCCTCGCCCCGGTCACAGACCGCGATGCAGACCTGCCCGTCAGGCTGCACCTCCACAAACAGCTCTGCCGCGCCGCTGAACTTCAGCGCGTTGTCGACCAGGTTGCTGAGTATGCGATGCAAGGCTTGCGGCCGCCCCACCAGCGGGCCACCGACCTTGCCCTGCAGGGTCACGGACTTGCCGGCATCCAGATAGTCCAGCACCAGGCTGTCGAGAAAAGCATCCGGGTCCAGCCTGAGTGGCACTTCCGCCGTGGCGTGCAAGGTGCGCGCATAGGTCAAGCCCTCCCGTACCAGGCCTTCCATTTCCTTCAAGTCACGCTGCAAGGCGGTGCTCTGGGTATCCGGGTCCATCATGTCCACCCGCAACCGCATGCGGGTGATCGGCGTCTGCAGATCGTGCGAGATCGCCGCCAGGATCTGCATGCGCTCGCTGACCGACGCGGCGATGCGATCCTGCATGGCATTGAACGCCGTTGCAGCGCGAGCCACCTCGGTCGGGCCGTCCTCGGACAGGCGCGCGGCCTTCAGATCAAGCCCCAGCGTATCGGCAGCCGTGGCCAGTTGCGCGAGGGGGCGGGTCGCCAATCGCACCGCCAGCCAGGTACAGGCGCAGATCAGCAGCAACTGCGCGGCCAGTACCGCCAGCAGCCAGGGCGACAGCATCATGCGGTTCAAGCGCAGCTCAAGGGTCAGGGGCGTGCCGTCCCGCAATTGCAGATGCATCTGCAGGCGGTCATCACTCCCTGGCAGCAGATTGCTGCTGACCGCGTACGGCTGTCCCAGCGCACGGCTGATGGATGCCGACACCCGCTTTGTCCGTGCGGTATCCGGTGCCGCACCGGTCTGACCAGGCTCCAGCAGAAAGTGATAGTTGCTGCGTGCCAGCCGTGGCAACCAGTCGGCACGCTCGGCACTGGGCAAGCGCTCCAGCAAGGCGACCGAGCTCGCGATGTCCTGCTCAAGGTAGCCGAGCATCATGGTAGAACTGGCCTGGCTACGCTCGTACACGACCAGGTAGAAGGACAGCGCATGGGCCAGCACCAGCCCTACAACCAGGATCACCGTCAAACGCGCAAACAGGGTCTGCGGCCACCAGCGCAAGGTGGCTGGTGTCATGGCTGCGCCTCGTGCATCTCCACCTTGGACGAGAACACATAACCCTCGTTGCGCAGCGTCTTGATATAGCGCGGCTCACGAGCATCGTCGCGCAGACGCTGCCGCAACCGGCTGACCAGCAGGTCGATCGAGCGATCGAAGGGATCGGCATCGCGCCCCTGGGTCAGGTTCAGCAACTGATCACGGGTCAGCACCCGTTGCGGATGATCGAGGAAGACCCGCAACAGGCGGTACTCGGCCCCGCTGAGCGCCACCATCATGCCGTCGGCGTCGAGCAGATGCCGGGCCGTGGTATCGAGCTGCCAATCACCGAAGCCCAGCAACTGCACCGCCTCGGTGACCTGCAGGTTAGGCGGCAGCATGCGCGTCCGTCGCAGTACGGCACGGATACGGGCCAGCAGCTCGCGGATCGCGAAGGGCTTAGCCATATAGTCGTCCGCCCCCATCTCCAGCCCGAGCACCCGTTCGGTCTCGTCCCCCAGGGCGGTCAGCATCAGCACCGGTATCGTGCGCCATTTGCCCGCACGCAGCTCTCGGCATAGGGCGAGGCCATCTTCACCGGGCAGCATGCGATCAAGGATGATCAGGTCCACCGGACCTTGCTCCAGCACCGCCCGCATCTGGCGGCCGCTGGCGGCTGGCGACGCCTGCATCCCGTGCTTCTCCAGGTAGGCGGCAAGCAACGTCCGTATCTCCCGGTCGTCGTCGACTATCAGTACATGGTCCTTGGCATCCATGGCCATATCATAGCTCACGTCGCCCTCCCCCCAGTACCGTACGGGGCCTCATCCAGGGTGCCCAGGCCATCAGGCATCCTCCACCACCGACAGGCTGGCACCATCGCCCACGCCGGTCTCCAGCGCATAGACATCCACCTCGTCCAGGCAGCCCAGATTGACGCGCCACAACAAGGGGTTGGTACGGGTCTGGTGGAAAGGATAGATACCGCAATGCTTGCAGAAGTAATGCCGGGCTACGCGGGTATTGAACTGGTAGAGGGTCAGGGCATCCTCGCCACTGACGATAAGCAGGTCCGCGGCGGGAAACGACGGCGACATCAAAGCGCCCTTGCGCCGACAAAGACTGCAGTTGCAACGCATGGCCGGGGTGATGGCGGTGCTGACTTCAAACCGTACCGCACCACAGTGGCAAGAACCGGTGTACAGCTGCTGGGACATGATGGGCTCCAGAGTTGGCAATGCCCGCTTTATAGCCCCGGCCGAATCCCACTGTGTATCACTATGTATCTGCCCTCGACGGGGATACAAAACATTGCACCCGGGCAGCGTCTGCAACACATGCCGGATACATGGGCGCGTTTGAATGCACCCCATACCCGGCCTGCCGGTTCGTCGACCCTCACAAGGATGTTGCCATGATCTCTCTGCTCAAGACCCTGCTGGTCTCCGCCACCCTGGCCACCGTTGCGATCGGTGCGCAAGCCGCCCCGCTGAGCAACCCTACCCCCGCGCCGGAATTCACCGGCCTCGGCAGCTGGTTGAATTCGCCGCCCCTCACCGTCAAGCAACTGCGCGGCAAGGTCGTACTCGTCGACTTCTGGACCTACACCTGCATCAATTGCGTTCATACCCTGCCTTATGTGAAGCAATGGCATGACAAGTACAAGAGCCAGGGTCTTGTGGTGATTGGCGTGCATACGCCGGAATTCCCGGCCGAGCGCTCCACCGCCAACGTGCAGGATGCGCTAAAGCGCTTCGACATCCGTTACCCGGTCGCCCAGGACAACGAGTACGCTACCTGGGATGCCTACAACAACCGCTTCTGGCCGGCGGTCTACCTGATCGACAAGGGCGGGCGAGTGGTCTATCGCCACTTCGGGGAAGGCGCCTATGCCGAGACCGAGGCGACCATCCGCCGCCTGCTCGCACAGCCTGCCTGAGCAGGTCTCGCCCCTCAGCGTCTCGGCACGTTTGTGCTGCTATGCTGACATGCATCTGCTCTCTGCCCGGCCAACCAGACCAGGCAGAGATCGGGCCAATACCCAGTAGAGACCCAGGCAAGCCCATGCGAACTGTTCATCTCCTCCTGTTGCCTATCCTGCTTTGCCTGGCGCCATTGCCGTCTTATGCCGCGGACAAGGCCCTGGTCCTGGGTATCGGGGAATGGCCGCCGTATTTTTCTGCCGCACTCAAAGAGAATGGCGTCTTTGCGCATATCGTCACAATGGCCTTCGCTCGCGAAGGACTATCGGTCCGGTATGACTTCTACCCCTGGAAGCGCGCGCTGCTGCTGGCCGAACATGGCAAGATCGATGGTTCGCCCGGTTGGGTCATGACCGACGAGCGCGCCCAGACGCTGCTGTTCAGCGATCCAGTCATCCTGTCCCGCGAGGTATTGTTCTTCCGCAAGGAGAAACCGGTCGAGTTCAATACGCTGGCCGATCTGAAGGGCAAGGTCATCGGCATTACGCTGGGTTATTCCTACGGGGACGCTTTCGACAAAACCGTAGCAGATGGCAGCCTCAGCACCGAGAGTGCCAGCAATGACGAAACCAACCTTCGCAAGCTGCTTGCCGGTCGGCTCGACGCCGTGGCACTGAACCGTGGTGTGGGCTACCACCTGCTGGCCAGCAAGTTCAGCCCGGTGGAGCGCGCCAGGCTGGTCGATTCACGCCAATACCTGTCCGAGAAGCAATCACGGCTCGCCATTGGCAAGGCCCTGCCAGGAGCCACAGCACTCATGGCCTCGTTCAACCGCGGCCTGGCCAAGCTGCATCAGGATGGAACGATAAAGCGCATGCTGGATGCAGCCGATCGCGGTGACTACGAATCCAAATAGCGCGCGCCCCATTTATTGCGCAATCTGCTTGCTGGCCGCCAGTGCCCTGCCCATCTCGAAATGCTGCTGGATCGCCGGCAGGGTGCTGGCCGCCCACTTACGCACCATCAGGGTCTGCCCCCGCTCGGCCTGATGGCTGAACAGCTCGACCGCCTTCATATGGGCCTTAACCGCAACGCTATCGAGATACTGATGGTTGAAGGTATCGGCTGAAGCCTGCTTGAGGTCGGCCATGACCTCCTCGTCCGGCTTGGTGGGCGGCATCATCATGCCGACCTGCCTGACCACTTTCACCAGGCCAGCCTGGATGCGGCGATGCTCGACAAGCATATGCTTGGCGAACTGCCGGACATCCTTGTCCCGCGATCGCTGCAAGGCCAGCTTGCTCGCCTCGATCTCGGTCGCACCGGCTACGGCAGCGGCACTGACAAAGTCCCGGTCCACCGCCGCGACATTGGATTGCACATCGGGTGTGCCGTCGATGGCAAAGACACTGAGAGAAAGTGCCAGGATGGCCACGGTACTGCTGTGGGGAATACGCATGACGTGCTCCTTCTGCGGAATTCGCTGTCATCACAAGTTACCGATGACACCGCTTACTCCGCACACGCTGTGCCTGCCGGCAGATCCACTGCAAGACGCCTCAAGTCGGATGCCCGCCTCATCACGCCGCCATTCACCGCTCATCGCCCATGCAAGACTTACATCGGACAAGGCGATAGTTACATCTGGCAGCGAGGGGCAATCGAACGCGTATCAAACTACAAGCACTGCCATCCCGGCAGGAATAGGGTTTGCTGCAGGACGCTTACTCTCCTCTTTGGCGAATGGAGCACACAATGAACAGCGAACAAATCATCGATGCGCTCAATGGCCTGATCGAAGTCTGCAAGGACGGCGAGTACGGCTTCAACGAATGCGCACGTCACACCGGCACCAATGCGATCAAGAGCATCTTTCTGAAGCGTGCAGGCGAATGCCAGTTGGCGGCAGATGAGCTGCAGGCACTGGTGCGCCAGCATGGCGGGGTGGCGGAGGAAGGCGGCAGCTTGATCGGCGCAGTTCACCGTGGCTGGGTCACGGTACGCAGCGGCCTGAGCAGCGATGACGACCTGGCGATGCTCGAAGAATGCGAGCGAGGCGAGGACAGAGCCGAAACCGAGTACGGCAAGGCACTGGGCCTGGAACTACCGACCTGGGTGCGTGAAGTGGTGATACGGCAGTATGAAGGCGTGATCGCCAATCACGACCACATCAAGTCCCTGCGCAATATGCGGCGCGCCGCTTGAGGTATCGCTGACAAGACCATTTGCGCAAACCGGCGGCTCCTGTAGCACAACGACATGACGGCAATATTGCCAATATTCCCTGTATTTTCAATCGCCTGTAGCACTGATGAAACTACTTAGCCGCCCGCATGTGGTTAACCCCACTTACGCGGCTATGCCCTCATCATGGAAAATTAGCACATTCGGATTTAACCACAGTCGATCGCCGCCTAGCTTCCAGCCAGGTGGCATTTGTACTTTGCCTCGCCGAATTCCGACATTGCCACAAACCGCAATGCGGCCGAATTTTGATACGTAGGGAATAGAAAAATGAAAGCAATCATGCTGAGCAGCCTGCTCGCAACCTCTCTGTTTGCCCAAGCAGAAACCGGCGTTACCGATAGCGAAATCATCATCGGCCAATCGGCCGCCACCTCCGGCCCGGCAGCTGAGCTGGGCAAGGGCGTGGCACGCGGTGCCAAGGCCTACTTCGAACAGATCAACAAGAAGGGTGGCATCAACGGTCGCAAGATCCGTCTGGTCACCCTGGACGACGGCTACGAGCCCGAGCGTGCTGCCGCCAACACCAAGAAGCTGATCGAATCGGAAAACGCGTTCGCCCTGTTCGGCTACGTCGGTACCCCGACCTCGAACGCCTCCCTGCCGCAGATCAACCAGGCACGCATCCCCTTCATTGCGCCGTACACCGGTGCAGACAGCCTGCGCGCTCCGTTCAACCGCTATGTGTTCAACGTGCGGGCGAGCTACCGTGACGAGGCCGAGGAAATCGCCAGCTCCATGGCCAAGCTCGGCATGAGCAGCATCAATGTGTTCTACCAGAACGATGCCTTCGGTGCTTCCGGCCTCAAGGCCATGCAGGATGCGGCCGCCAAGTACAAGATCACCATCAACGCCACCGCCACCGTTCAGCGCAACAGCGTGGACGTCAACAAGGCCGTGGAAGAGCTGGTCATGAAGAAGCCGGCCAACGCCGTGTTCATGGTTGCCGCCTACAAGTCGAGCGCCGCCTTCATTGCCTCCGCCCGTTCGCGCAACTTCATGGGCCCGTATTACAACGTGAGCTTTGTCGGCACCGAAGCGCTGGTTGGCGAGCTGAAGCAAGACGGCAGCGGCGTCATGGTGTCGCAAGTCACCCCGTCGCCCTATAGCGCCGTCAAGCCGGTATCGATGGAATACCAGAAGATGCTGAAAGCCACAGACGTCGCCAGCGTGGATTACCCCAGCATGGAAGGCTACCTCGGCGCCCGTATCCTGGTGGAAGGCCTCAAGCGCGCCGGTCGTGACCTGACCCGCGACAAGCTGATCAACGCACTGGAAAGCATGGGCGACTACGACATGGGCGGCTTCCGCGTCCGTTACTCGGCCAGCAATCACAACGGTTCGCAGTTCATCGACATGACGGTACTGGACAGCAGCGGCAAGATCCGCAGCTAAGTCTCACCGCACCGTCGGTCACGCAACGCCCGGTCCGACCGGGCGTTGTTGTTTCTACAGGGTCTGGACCGTCATCTGCCTGGCCAATGCCTGGCCACTCAACCATGCTCCCTCCACCTTGCCACCATGGAGCCAGTCTCCACAGAGGCCGAGCCCCAAGGCCGGATTCCAGATTGACCCGATCGGCGGTAGTGGGTCTGTATCCGCGTAGCGCCAGCGGTGGATAGACCAGCTTGCCGGCGCAGTACCGCCCAGCTCGACAAAGGCCGCCAGCAGGGCAGCCGCAACCGTGTCGCCGCTCTCCTCGATATGGGCTTCGCTCCACTCGGCAGTCGCATGCAGCAACCAGGTCTCGCGCCCTTCCCTTCCCGGTTTGCTGCTATCCCGCGCCAGCCAACGCAAAGGCCCCTGATTGACGAAAGCCGCGTCGAAGCTCAAGCCCAGCGGAGCCTCAAACTGCAAGGCCATAGCCCAGCTTGGTTGCATGCGGACCTTGCCGGCGACATCTGCCAAGTCTGGGGCAATGCCAACCAGCAGGGGAACTGCTTGCGGCGCGGGTACTGACAGCAGCACGGCATCGAAGACTTCATCCAGCAACCCCGCCTCCTTGCTGTACAACTGCCACCCCCGCGCGACCGGCGCGATGCGCTGAATCGTCTGGAAAGTAGCAATATCCAGCCCGGCAGCCAGCAAGCGGGCTGGGGCGGTCATACGCGGCGTACCGACAAACCGCGTCACCTGCCCCTCTACGGGCCGACGCGCCTCCGCATCGATAGCGATCAAGCGGGGCCGCCATATACCGGCCGCACCGGCCGTTTGCCAGCGCGCCACTTCGGCATGGAATGCCGGATCGCGGGCGGTAAAATACTGCGCGCCATGATCACACTGCCAATCATCGCCACGCCGGGTACTCATCCGACCACCGGTAGCACGACTCTTGTCCAGCACAAGCACGTCCCAGCCAGCGGCCTGCAGCGCGGTACCACAAGACAAACCGGCCATTCCGGCGCCAATCACGGCAACTTTGCGTGAGTTCTTCATCTATACCTCGGTTGCAACTTGGTACGAATCCGTTTGAGGAATCGGATCGCAACAAGTGCCAAAATACTTGTACACTATTTGTACAATACAAATAAAGTTTACTCGTAAACCCCGATCGCAACCAGGAGCACGTCATGAACCCACGTCGTCGCTTTATGTTTCAACTCGTCCCCGCTGCCGGCGTCATTGCTCTCTCCCCTGGCGTACTAGCCGCCCCGGAGAAAGCCAGCGAAACTGACCCTACCGCCGCCAGCCTCGGTTACAAGATGGATACCAGCAAGGTCGACAAGGCCAAGTACCCCAAGCACGCTGCCAACCAGGACTGCGGTAACTGCATGCTGTTCCAGGGCAAGGCGGGTGACGCCTGGGGACCCTGCCCGGCCTTGGGCAATAAACTCGTAGCCAGCAAAGGATGGTGCAGTGCCTGGGTCAAGAAAGCCTGATCGACGCAATGCGGTCCACCCCAAGAAGCTGCTGCTGAGCAAGTGGACCGCCGTCACCCCACAGCACCGCGAGAAGCACTTCCTGGTCACCGAGGTAGAAGAACCAGACGTGCCGGGCGGCGCCGTGATATGGCTGCATCTGGAAGCCATACTCACCCGCCGCAGTTATAGGCTGCCCTGGCGGGAACTGGGTGACGCCAGTCACTGGGTTCCCGGTTGGAAGTAGTTGTAGGCCAACAGACAATCCCACTGTTCATGAGCGGCATCCGGTACATCGTCCGGGCGCCGCTCATATCTTTTGGCTGCCCGGGTAGCCACACCCCACGCCAGGCGTGGATACTGGCACCCACTTACCGATTGAAGGCCGTAGACCATGACGAATACGATCCGCTTGCTTCTGTGCGCCATACCGCTATTTACCCTGGCGGCGCCGCTCAGCCCGATGGAAGTCGTCGAAACCTTCCATGCCAGCATGGCCGCCGGCAAGCAGGCGGAGGTCGAGGCCTTGCTACTACCGGATGTATTGATCTACGAATCTGGCTATGTAGAGCGATCCCGTAAGGAATACGCCAGCCATCACCTGCCCGAGGACATAGCCTACGCCAAAATCAGCCCAACTCACGTACTCAAACGCAACATGATGGAGACAGGCGACCTGGCCCTTGTCACCGCCGAGACCGAAACCCTCGATGCGCGGGGCAAGACCCCGACCCAGCACGCGGGGACCGAGACCATCGTGCTCAAGCGGCTGAATGGCGAATGGCGCATTGCCCATGTGCACTGGTCATCGCACAAGCGCAAAGGCCCATAACGCATTCAGAACAGCTTGCGATAGACCAGAAAGCCCGATCGCTCGGCCACCTGGTCATATAGCCGCATCGCCGTCTGGTTGGTCTCGTGCGTCTGCCAATAGACGCGTGGTGATCCGGCCTCCCGAGCGCAGGCATAGATCGCCTCGATCAGCGCTCTGCCGATACCACCGCCACGGGCGGTCTCCACCGTATAGAGATCCTGCAGATAGCAGGACATCTGCAGCGCCGTGGTACTGCGATGGAACAGGTAGTGCGCCAGCCCCAGCAGCATCCCATCCTGCTCCGCCACCAGCGCATGCACCGGCTCCGTAGCCTCAAAGAACCGCCTCCAGGTGGTACGGGTGACTTCCTCCGCCAGCGCAGTCGGACCGGAGCGGCCATAGAAGGCGTTGTAACCCTCCCATAGCGGCAGCCACGCGGCATGATCGGCGAGTTGTACCGGACGAATCAGCAAGGTGGCAGGCAAGTTGGGCACTCCTGTAGATGCGAGTAAAAACCGGAGGAGCACTGGCACGGCAAAGAAAATGATCGTTCATTTCCAGGCGGGGAACCGAGCCATCAAGCTGCAACAGGCTATTGATTAAAATAGCAAATCTGCTTATAAGCATCGCCAATAAGCAATCAATGAAATACCAATCATGGTCAGGCACCAAAACCCGTCGTTTCCGCGATGATTGACTATGATCGAATGCAAACCCTCCCAAAACCTATAAATCCTACAAAGGACCACCCATGCAACGACTACTACTGATTGGCCTGCTCGGCGTCGCAGCCCTGCCTGCCCTGGCCGATGACCTGGACAAGATCAAGGCAAAAGGCGAGGTCGTGATCGGCGTTCGCGAGAACTCCCCACCATTCGGCTACTTCGACAAAAAGCGTGGCGTGGTGTTTGGCTACGATATCGAATTTGCCAATTACGTCGCCAAGAAACTCGGCGTCAAGCCGGTCTTCAAGACTCTCGAACCCGCTGATCGCCTGCCCTCCATCAAGGACGGCCGTGTCGACCTCGTGTTCGCCTCGCTCAGCAAGACCAGCGAGCGCGAGAAGGAAATCGACTTCAGCGTCGGCTACTTCATCTCCACCCAGAAGATGCTGGCCAAGAAGGGCAAGTTCCAGAACCTGAACCAGCTCGACACCATGACCATCTGCGTACCCAAGGGCACCACCAATGCCAAGCTGCTGCAGGGCGTCTCCTCCAAGGTCACCATCCTGAACATGGATGACTATGACGACACCCTCGCCGGCCTCACCGGCGGCAAGTGCGATGGTGCATCCGGCCCCGAAGCCACCATGCTGGGCAACCTCGCCAAGCTCAAGGCTCGTGGCGAGTATGAAGTAGCCGATGTCCCCATCGCCTCGGAAGTCCTGGCCGTGGGTATGCGCAAAGGTGAAAAGCGCCTGCAGAAAGCCGTGAACGACGCCCTGGTCGATGCCGAGAGCACCGGTGAAGCCGTGCGTATCTTCAATAACGCTTTTGGCCCAAGCTCGGCAGTCCAGTTGGTCCGCTCCTTCAAGATCGTCTACTAAGCCCTGTCCGCCCTGTCAGCCTGCGTTGGCAGGGCGTTCCTTCCTCAAGGGTTGTCTGCGCCGTCCATGCGCCAGAACCGCTCCATCGCGATATAGATGTAAGACGCCGACCAGCCGATCAGCAGCAGGCCGTTCAAGGCCTCTGCGCCTGCCAGCAACCGCACCGGACCAGACGGCGTGAGATCGCCAAAGCCCAGGGATGTGTAGGTCTCTGCCGAGAAATACAGGCAACTGGTCAGCGAGAACCCCGCCGGGCCATTGAGCATGCCAGCCCCCGCGTAGTGCACCAGCCCGAACAGGGCGGTGCCATACAGCGCCATCTCCAGCGCATGCGCTCCAAACGCCGCAAAGAACACCACCAGCAACTTGCTGCGGCTCGGGATGGGCAAGCGCGGCAAGCCTGCGCTCAGCGCGCGCAGTATCTCGTAGTGGAACACCGTGGTCAGCGCGACCAGCAACAGGCAGGCAAGGAGGACGGAGAGCATCTCCCACGGACTGCCACCCGGGGCCGAAGTTCGCCCGCGCGGATAGCCGGTGCAGCCATAAAAAAGCCCCGCTGAAGCGGGGCAATGACGTAGACAACCTCATGCAGAGAGACGATCAGAAGAACCCGAGCGGATCATCGCTATAGCTGACCAGCAGGTTCTTGGTCTGCTGGTAGTGATCCAGCATCATCTTGTGATTCTCGCGCCCGATGCCCGATTGCTTGTAGCCCCCGAAGGCCGCATGGGCCGGATAGGCGTGGTAGCAATTGGTCCAGACCCGGCCGGCTTCGACCGCACGCCCCACCCGGAAAGCCGTATTCATGTCGCGGGTCCACAGGCCGGCCCCCAGGCCGAAGTTGGTATCGTTGGCGATGGCGATGGCTTCCTCTTCATTGCGGAACTTGGTCACCGACAGCACCGGCCCGAAAATCTCCTCCTGGAAAATACGCATCTTGTTGTGACCGGCGAAGACCGTGGGCTTCACGTAGTAGCCACCCTCCAGCGGCCCGGGCAGCATCTGCCGCCCCCCACCAATTAGGCATTCCGCGCCTTCGGCCTTGCCGATATCCATATAGCCCAGGATCTTGTCCAATTGCTCCTGCGAGGCCTGCGCGCCAATCATGGTGTCGCGCTCGAGCGGGTTGCCCTGCTTGATCGCGGCCACCCGCTTGAGGGCCTTTTCCAGGAACTGGTCATAGATGGACTCATGCACCAGCGAGCGCGAGGGACAGGTACAGACTTCACCCTGGTTGAGCGCAAACATCACGAAGCCCTCGATCGCCTTGTCGAGGTAGCGGTCATCCTTGGCACAGACATCGCCAAAGAAGATATTGGGTGACTTCCCACCCAGCTCCAGCGAGACCGGAATGATGTTCTGGCTGGCGTACTGCATGATCAGGCGACCGGTACTGGTCTCGCCGGTAAAGGCGATCTTGGCGATGCGCTTGCTGGATGCCAGCGGCTTGCCCGCCTCGAGGCCAAAGCCATTGACGACATTGAGCACGCCCGGCGGCAGCAGGTCACCGATCAGTTCCAGCAGCACCAGGATGGAGGCCGGCGTCTGCTCGGCCGGCTTCAATACCACGCAATTGCCGGCGGCCAGCGCCGGCGCCAGCTTCCAGGCAGCCATCAGGATGGGGAAATTCCAGGGAATGATCTGCCCGACCACACCCAGCGGCTCACGGTAGTGATAGGCGTAGGTAGTGTGGTCGATCTCGCCGATACTGCCCTCCTCCGCCCGCACACAGCCGGCAAAGTAGCGGAAGTGGTCAATGGCCAGGGGGATATCCGCCGCGAGCGTCTCGCGGATCGGCTTGCCGTTGTCCCAGGTCTCCGCCGTGGCCAGCTTTTCCAGGTTGGCCTCCATGCGATCGGCAATCTTCAGCAGGATGCCCGAGCGCTCGGTGGTCGAGGTCTTGCCCCAGGCGCGCTTGGCGGCATGGGCCGCATCCAGTGCGCGTTCAATGTCCGCCTCGTTCGAGCGAGGAATCTCGCAGAAGGGCTTGCCGGTAATGGGCGTGACGTTCTCGAAATACTGCCCGCTCAGGGGCTCCACCCACTGGCCGTTGATGTAGTTGCCGTAGCGCGCCTTGAACAGATTGTCCTGGCCAAACTTGCCTGGCTCCATGTGCATGATGGTCTCCTGGTTATGGTGCGCGCGGGGATGCGCCACCCCACCATCGCAGCAAGCGTGCCACCCACCCTGGCGACCCACCGAAGACCACCCAAACCGTTGATCCCGCTGGGAAATCCACCACCTTTCGATATTCCGCTTGCGTTGGGCACGGCTGGCAGTCGCATAATGAACCCACATAAACAGACCGGGCTGTCGCAGTTTGCGACACAGCCTTGTCGCGCCGGGTTCGCGGGCGACACTGCGGACAAAGGAGACAGTTGTGCCCCAAGCCACTACCGAGTTGCTGGCGCTGGCTCGCCAACGCTTTTTCGAACAGGGCGACCTGCCGACCGATGTCGTGCCCGAGCTGATCCTGCGCTCCTGGCAGCGCAGCCGTGTGCTGCAGCCCGACCTCGACATGGCACAGGCCATCACCCCGCACCAGTTGCGCGAACGACACGAGCAACACCTGCAGCTACGCCGCGCCGCCCAGCCCGCGCTGGAGTCGCTGGCCGAGGAAATGCGCAGCCTGGGTGGCATGGTGATCCTGACCGACCCGGACGGCCTGATCCTGGATGCCGCCGGCGACCTCGCCTTTCTGAGCCGCGCCGAACGACTCGCACTCAAGCCCGGCAGCAGCTGGTCCGAAGCCGGCCGCGGCACCAATGCCATCGGCACCGCGCTGGCAGAACGTAGTGCCGTGGCCGTGTTCGGCGCCGAGCACTATCTGGCTGACAATCGCATCATCAGTTGCGCCGCCACCCCGTTGACCGGGCCGGATGGCAGCCTGGCTGGCGTGCTCGATGTATCGGGCGAGGCCGGCCGCCTCCCGGCCGAATCCCTGGCACTGGTCCGCCTTGCCGCGGCCCTGGTCGAACATCGCCTGCTGCTCGATAGCGCCGGCCCCCTGCCCCGCCTGCACTTCCATCGCCAGGCCGCCATGCTGGGCAGCCATCGGGAGGCCGTACTGATCGTCGATCAGGACCGTATCGTCGGCGCCAACGACAACGCCCTTCGCCTGCTGGGCATCAGCCGGGAGCGGCTGATCGGGTCGGCGCTGGAAGACTGGTTCGACAGCCTGCCCGCCCGTCGCAGCGGCGAGACCCTGCTACCGTTCAGCGAACGCGCCGGCCTGCCGCTGGTGGGCCGCTGGGGCAACCTCCAGTCCAGCCAGACACCACCCCAACGCCAGACCAATGAGGGCGACGCCCTGGCACCGCTGCTGGCCAGGGCCATCCGCGTCCTGAACGCCGGCTTGGGTGTACTGCTGCACGGCGAGACCGGCGTCGGCAAGGAAGTCTTCGCCCGTCGCCTGCACAGCGCCAGCCGACGCCAGGATGGCCCCTTCGTGGCGGTGAACTGCGCCGCACTACCGGAAAACCTGATCGAATCCGAACTGTTCGGCTACGAGGAAGGCGCCTTCAGCGGCGCACGCAAACGCGGCATGCCCGGCCGGGTACGAGAAGCGGCCGGTGGCGTGTTGTTCCTCGATGAGATCGGCGACATGCCGCTGGGTCTGCAAGCCCGCCTCCTGCGCGTGCTACAGGACAAGACCGTCACCCCGCTCGGCGGCGGCAAGACGGTGAAGGTAGATTTCGACCTGATCTGTGCCAGCCATTGCGACCTGAACGAACTCGTCACCACCGGCCAGTTCCGCGCCGATCTGCTGTTTCGCCTGCGAGAGTTCGAAGTCATCCTCCCGCCCCTGCGTCACCGCGAAGACAAGGCCACCCTGCTCGACCGCCTGTTCGCCGAACTCGGCGGCACGGCCACCCGCCTGCAACTGGCACCCACTACCCGGCAAGCACTACTGCACTACGGTTGGCCCGGTAATGTACGGGAGCTGGTCAGCACCCTGCGCACCCTGATCGCACTGGCCGAGCCCGGTACCACGATAGCGGCGGGCGACCTGCCACCGGCGATGCAGGCCCGCGACACGCAGACCGCGCCACTGGCCACCCTGACCCAGGACGCCATGGACGCAGCACTGAATGATTGCGAGGGGTGTGTAAGCAGTGCGGCAAAGCAACTGGGGATCCATCGCAGCACGCTCTACCGCCATTTAGCGAGGCGTGACCAGAACTAGCAAACGCAACGTTACACCAGCACCAACACCATCTTCTGCACCGTTACCTCCGGGTGGCTATCCAGCACCTCGGTATGGTCCAGAAAACGGAACCCCAAGCGGGTATAGAGCTTGCACGCGGAGACATTCTCCGGCGCAACGGACAACACCACTTCCGGGTGCCGCAACGCACGGGCCTTGTCGGCCACGGCTTGCACCAGTTGTTCGGCCACGCGCTTGCCGCGGGCCATAGGTGCCACCCAGAGGGAAATAAGCTGGTATTCGCCTTGGGTCTCGACACCACCAACAATGCCCACGGCCTCGTCACCATCCCAGGCGAGCCAGAAGTTGGGCTGGGTAAGTGGCGACGCGCGTTCACGCCAGAGCGCATCGCTGAACTGCAGCGTCTCCTCGTAGCTCATGCCAAAGGCGAGGGGCGCGTCCTGCAAGGAGGCGAGGCGTATGGTCTTGAGGGCTTGCCAGTCTTGTTCGGTGGTGGAGCGTATCTGCATGGTTTTCTTCTAGTCTGGTGGGACCCGTTACCGCGTGAGGGTTGCATCCTGCAGGCAGCCGCTATCCGCAGGCCGTTTACCTCAGGCCATATTGCACAATGCCCGGCAGCGCGTACAGCGCGATCACCCGTCGACACCTCCGGAAGTCCGCTATCTCCCCGACGGCGGATGGGCCAAAGGCAAGCGCTCGATCTGGCTATCCTGCCAGCGTGCAAACAGGATGATCGCGACCGTCGCGCCCAGCATGGCCATGCCCATGTCCGATTGGGTATCCCACGGGTCGCCCTGGGTGCCGAGAAATTCATCCGCACCCTGCCCCAGCGTGATCGCCGCCCCCCATTCGATCAGCTCGTACCAGGCACTAATCGCCATGGCAACGCACAACGACAGAAAACCCGCCATCCGCCGCCCGGCCACATGCCCGCCGTGCAGCAATATCTCGCGGGCGATCAGGGCTGGCACAAAGCCCTGCGCAAAATGGCCGATCTTGTCGTAGGGGTTGCGGCTCAGGTCGAAGTACTCCTGCATCCAGAAGCCCAACGGCACCTTGGCATAGGTATAGAGCCCGCCCAGGATGAGGATGAGCGCATGGATAAAGATCAGCGCATACAGCAAGGGGGTCAGCGGATAGCGGCGGTGGGTTGCCGCCAGCAGTGGCAGCGCCACCAGCACCGGGGCGACTTCCATCAGCCAGGTTGCCCGATCTGTCGTGGCGAGCCCGCTATACAGCAGCGCCAGGCACAACAGCAGGCCGGCAGTCATCAGCAAGGTCTTGTTCAGCATGCGTAGCGTCCTTGGGGGTGGCTTGCAAACATATCGCAAGTGCTCGGTAGCACTCAATCCGTCCAGGTTCTATCTCACTTGAGTAGTGAGCGTCCATCCCCGCCGCCAGGCCGGGACGCACTGCCGCAGCCAGTGGTTGAGCGGGGTCGAGAAATACCGCGCCAGCGCATGACCCAGCAAGCCACAGACAGCCACATTGGCAAGGTAGAACGGCAGCAGCCAGGTCGTGGGTAACTGGGCCTGCTGGTAGACAGGGACAGTCAGCAGGACGACAAACATGTGGCTCAAGTAGATCTCATAGCTATGGCGGCCAAACCATTGCAGCAGGTTCGGCCCCGGCCAGGCGGCGTAGCGGCTCCAGCCGGGCCGGCCATAACAGGCCGCCAGCACCAGCGCGGTACCCAACGCCAGCGTGGTGACGTCGAGCCCCACCTTGGTCAGGCCCAGCTGGAATACCCAGCCGCGGAAATACAGCACCAGGGCCATCAAGGCCGCCCCCACTGCCAGCAGGTAACCGGCATGCCGGCCACAATAGCCATAGCGGTGGACCAGCACCGCCGTGATGCAGCCCATGGCAATCTCGCCCATACCCGAGAGATAGGCATGGTCCATCCAGATCTCGTTGCTGCTGAATACCGTGCGCGAGAATGGGCCCAGCACCACAAACACCAGCAAGCCGGCAATCAGCCGCTTGGGGCCGCGCAACAGCAGGCAGAGGAGCGGAAAGCCCAGGTAGAAGGCCTCCTCGACCGAAAGCGACCACAGCACATCCCAGGCACCCGGCAGATAACCCACTAGCGCCTCGGCCCAGTTGAGCCAAAAGGTCAGCGCTGAGGCGATCGCCAGCAGCAGGTGCCCATCGCCCTGCTCGGCCGAAAATGCCGGCACACCCATCCCTTGCAGGACAGATTGCACGACGATGAACAGCAACAGGCAGGGTGCAAGACGAGCAACGCGGAACAGGTAGAAGTCAAAGCGCGAGATACGATCCAGACTACCCCAGCGCTGCAGCGATACCGTGGTGATTAGAAAGCCCGAGATCACGAAGAACACGATCACGCCCTGATAGCCGCTGGAGAACAGAAAATTCAGCGCGCGGCGAGAGAGGCCGGCAGCGATCTCGGCCTCCTTGAACGGGACGCGGATATTCAGATGCAGCAGCACCACGGCGATGACCGCCCAGCCGCGCAACACATCGATCAGGCCATGTCGGGCCGACGTATGAAGGGGGGATTCGTGCCGCATGGGCCTCCGGTATTTTTTTGTTTTTGCCGCCCGCCAGCCGCGTACTAGGCCAGCGGCTTGGACATGATGTGGGACTGGAACCCGAACTGCTGCCCCTGGTAGAAGCGGATGGCCGACTGATTGAAGTCGAATACCTCCAACCGTATCTCGACCGCCTCCCTGGCGCGGGACCAGGCCTCCACCTCGCTGAACAACTGCGCGCCTATGCCCTGCCTTTGCGCGCTCCGCGCCACCACGATGGTGCCAATACGGCACAGCCGGCGCGGCAGGATAAAGGGAATCGCGTGATTCTCGCTCAGCGTGGCGGTGACAAAGCCCTGCAACTGGCTACCGGTCTCTGCCAACAGGACGATGCCCGTCTCGTTGGTGATGGCATCCTGCCAGAACCCACGGTCGCGCTGCTGGCCGCTGCCGCCGGCAAACACCGTCGGGGCATGGGTGTGGTGCAGCTCGCTGATCTCATCGGCCAGTATGCAGATCGCCGTCAGGTCGTCCAGGTTCGCGCGGCGGACGACCACACGGTCGGCGTCGACGGGTGTGAGGGACATGCGTTTCCTCTCTATTCGTTCTTGGTATGGGGGAGGAGCATACCGCCAGTCATCCGCAATTGTCAGCGTCCTGCTCAGCAAGCAACCGGCCGGCATGGCACACTCTGTGGGTCTGCCTGTCCGGTCACCCCAAGTGGAAGAAATCCTCATCCTGATCGCCCAGTTCCTGATCGAAGTCGTCGCCCAGGTACTGATCGAACTGCCGTTTGAATTCAGCAAAGGCCGTAAGGACAGGCCGGAAGAAGGCTCCTGGCTGCGCTATATGGTGTTCCTGTTCATCGGGGGTTTGGCCGGTGGCGTCAGCCTGTATTTCTTCCCTGGCACCCTGTTGCACCAGCCCTGGCTGCGCGTGGCCAACCTGCTGGTAGCCCCGCTATTGTCGGCAGCATTGGCCCAGGCAATTGCGGAACACCGTCGCGATGCGAATCCATTCATCTCGCCGTCGGTTCATGCCTGGACCGCCTTCTGGTTCACCTTGGGGCTGGCGGGGGTTCGATTTGCCTATGTGCAGCATTGAGCTCGCAGGGATGCGAGGTTTTTCACCGCGTATATCTCAGCGCTGGTCGCAACCTTGCTGATCATCTGCAAACGCAAAGGCGAGCCGCTACCCTTGCTGCGGCAGGACAATCAATCCCACCAAAGGTAAAGCGCGCGCGTCTGGCGGATAGAAGTAGCCAAGGCATCGACCGACCCTACCCCCTGGTCCACCGTATCCGGGCAGAAGGCATACACCGCACGGGCAAAGGCCGGCACATCCTTGGGTAAGGCGCGCAAGGTGAGCTGGATCGTATCGCTTTCCACATGCCAGATATCTATGCCATAGCTCGCATGCCAATGCCGTAGCTGGGCAATCAGCGCCTCGGTACTCTGGTCGTAGTTGGGCGCGGACGTCCTGGCGATGCGCAGGCTGTCAAACTGATCCTTGCCTTCCGCCACCACCAGTTCCACACCGTTGACCGAAGGCTGGGCGAGGCTGTTGCTGGTTCCGGCAAAGGCGATCAGACCATCAGGCAGCCGCGCCCGAACTGCCTTGAGCATGGGCACCACCTGGCCGGTAGCAAGCAGGACGGAACGTGCCTGGGGATTGCGAGCCCGGCCAAAATCATGGGTGGCGTAAGGCCGGACCGGCTGCCGGGTAACGCTGGCCAGGATTTGCGTCGCCTCGAGCAGGCGGCCGTTCTGAACCTCGTCCGGCGCTTTGGCGGCAAGGGAGAGCGGGAGCGACATGAATAGCAGCGAAAACAGCTTCATTGCGACACGACGATGGCGAGCAAACGGAATGGCGGGAACGCAGGTTGCCTGATTCATCAGACTAACGCATCCCCCAAATAAAGTAAGGGAAAACCTCGATTCGTGCTCAAACCCCGCCTCGCGCCGCTTCGATCTTGCCCAGCAGCCATTGCAAGCCAGCCAGGTGCTGCTGGTCATGGCTGCACAGATAGTGCGCCAGGCTACGCAGTGTCAGTGCACCGTAGCCTTCGAACGCGGCTGGTCGTGCCAATTGGGCCGGTGTCAGGCTGGCAAGCAAGGTAACCGTCTCGGCACGGGCACGGCGGAACGAGCTAAAGACCGCCGCCAGGTCGGCAGCCGGATAATCCCGTTCCCGGGTCACGGCAACGCTGTCGATGGAGACCAGCAAGGGCCTGTCCTCGTTGAGGGTACGGGCAAAACGTATATGGTAGCCCTCGATCTCAATATCCCGAACATGGCAGACCTGCTCGATGGCCGTGAACGGCTCGCTCGGCACCCCCTCCCAGCTCTCCGGCGCCCAGTTACGGTAGGCCACGGGAATGGCCGCGAAATGCGCCTCCAGTTGCTGCGGGAAAGCAGCCAGGGCACTCAAGGTGGTCGGGTTCAGTGCAAGGGGATCATGCAGATTCATAGGAGCTTCTCCGGCAGGACCAGCGGTGGGCGGTGAGTTCAAACCGTATTTCACCGCTGTCTGTCAGCCCATTCTGCCGCCAACCCGCCTGTTCGTAAAAGGCCTGGGCACGCGTACCTGGTCCTGTCGACAGCGAAAGTGCCTCCAGCCCCTGTGCCCATAACCATTCGATCATCACTTCATGCAACTGGCGGCCATAACCACGCCCAGCATGCTCGGGATGGACAAACAGCGCCCAGATACTGCCAGTCTGCGCATTGCCGATCGAGAAACCCACGATACGCCCGTCTACCTCCACGACCCAGCCACGGCCCGTGCGGGTGATGGCATCCGCCACCTCGGCGTCGTCAATACGGCCGGGCTGCAGGGTATTTTCAGTCACGGCGTAGCGGACATCAAAGATGGCCGGAATATCGGCCACCTGGGCCATACGTAATAGCGTCACGGTGCGTCCTTGCCCGCCTCGGGCGGCACCGCCCAGCGTAAGGCCCTGCCAATGAAGCTCGGCAGCATGGTCATTTGCCCTTCTCCCTTGATGATCAAGGATTCGACTTTCAGGCCGGCCTCCTTCCGGGTCAGGGCCGTCAGCAGGGACTTGGCATCCTTGAGCATCTCGGCATCCTCGGCCCCGCCCACTGCCAGGAACACGGCGGTCTTGCCACTCCCCTTGAAACGCCCCGCCTGAGCCAGCAAGGCAGGCTCGGCCCAGAGCGCGGGGCTGCCAATCACGTAGTTGCGAAAACTGGCGGGTGCATTGAGCAGGATATGCGCCGCGAACAGGCCACCATAGGCGTGGCCAAATAGCGTGGCATTGGCCGGGTCCACCGGGTAGCGGGCCTCGATCGCCGGTTTGAGCTCCTCACGCAGGAAGCGCTCGAACAGCGCCCCACCACCGGTCGGCATGCCGCCCGCCTCCGGGTGCGTCGTGACCACGTGCACCAGGTCCATGCTGCGCTTGATCAACCAGTCCTTGGCCAACTGGGACGGGTAGCCGATACCCACGATATAGGCCGGGCCGGTATCGCTGCTGAAAGAGGTGATCAGGGCCGCATCGGCCGCAATGCCGAACGCCATATTGCCGTCGAGCAAGTACACCACCGGCACCCGTTTGGCGTCCGGCGCGGCCGCCCTCGCCACCTGGATCAGCATGTCCCGCCCCAGTGCCTTGGAGGGCAGGACGAATTGCTCAGTCCCCCAGAGTTCGGCCCGCTGAACGGCCGGCTTGGCAGCGGGAGTCGGGTCAGCGGCCTGAGCGGCAGCCAGGCTAGCGACAAACAGGGAGATCAGGCGCAGCCAGATAGCGCGCCGTCGGGATAGAAGGTGGAGGGTCTGCATGGTGGCTCCAAAGGCCAACGGAGAGGCAATACACCCCGTATCGATGACCATATGGATCAGTATGTGTATCAGTCCCGGTCAGGGCAAGGCAACCAGGCGGAACGGTGCGCCGTTCCAGCAGGTGACACAGCGGGTCGCGTGCGCCCGGTTGCAGCCACGAGTCAGCATCAGCAACCGGTCGTCGCAACCTGCTTAAAGCGGATTACATCGGCCCCGGCACATTCACCATCCAGGACACACCAAAACGATCGGTCAACATGCCAAAGCATGGCGACCAGAAGGTTGCGCCCAAGGGCATGGTGACCTTGCCACCCTCAGTCAGGGCATTGAAGTAGCGGTTGGCCTCGGCAGCATCGGCAGGCGCGATGGAGAGCGAAAAGCCCTGGAAGTCCGGCTCGCCGGTACACATGCCGTCCGACAACATGATCACGCTGCCGCCGACCAGCAAACTGGCATGCATGATCTTCTTGCCCGAGTCCGGCGGCATATTGGGCGGCGGGCCATCAGGGCTCTCCTCCATTCGCATCATCATCTGCACGTCGGCATTCAGGGCCTTGCGGTAGAACTCAATGGCCTCTTCACAGCGGCCACTGAAAAACAAATAAGGCTGGATCACGGTTTTCTCCTTTGGCTGGGGGGGGATTATGGTTATGGCTATGAACAAGACCATCGCCGCCCGGGTCCCTGGGCGATGTCAAGGAACTGCTCAGAGAACGTGACGGCGGCGGATGTTCCCCTCGCGCCACCGCCGTTCGTCCGCATCAATTTGCCGCAGCGACCGCTTCCACCTGTATGCGTAGGTTCACATCCATCTTGAAGCCATAGGGCTTGCCGGCCTCAATGCCAAACTGGTCACGCTGGAAAACCGCCGTCGCATCGGCACCGCACAGCTCGCGCTTGAGCATGGGGTGCGGGATGCACTTGAATTGGTGGATCGTGAGGTTCACCGGTCGGGTGACGCCATGCAGGGTGAGCTCGCCCTCGACACGCGTCGGTGCGCCATTGGCAAAGCCCGCCAGCTTGCCCTGATAGCGGGCCTCCGGGTACTTGGCCACGTCGAGCAGCTCCGCTTCCTTTGCCACCTTGTTCATCTGTTCGTGACCAAAGTCCACGCTGGCAGGATCGATCTGGATATCGACCGTCCCGCTGCCCGCCGCCTTGTCCAGCACCACCTTGCCGCGACTGCCGTTGAACTTGCCGCGCCAGACCGATATCCCCATATGGTCGGCCTCGAAACTGGGGTAGGTATGGGCGGGGTCTATCTCGTAGACGACGGGAGCCGAGAAAGCGGCACCGGCGGCCATCAGGAACGAAAGGGAAAGTAAGTGCCTTGTCTTCATCCGGTCTGTCCTCGTGGGGGCATCAATGGGTTTCATCCTGCGGCAAGCCGCCGGATCAGGATGGCACTCCAGCTTGCCCGGGACAAGGTGATCATCCGTCCGCTCGCAGCGGCCTTCCCGGTTTGCCAGCCGTCGTGCCGTCGCCCTCCTCGCTACTGCGGCAGATAACCAACACTCTTTGCTTAAATAGGCACTTTCACCCATTTGGACGATTGTCGGCAGTACAGGGCATGACTAAGCTCGGCGCCCTGACCGTGGCCATACCGAGCCACGCAACGGGGTACCCTCGCCATGAACCATCTTTTGCAGGCCGCGCTGAATCGCCGCCAATTCCTGGCGGGTCTCGCCGCCACCCTCGTCGCACCAGCGCTGCATGCCGCACCCGCGTCCTCAACAGCGGGCAAGGCGCTCGCCGACCTTGGCGATCGCTATTTCGACGCCATGATGGACGCCAACCCCACCTGGGCCAGCTACCTCGGTATTGCCACGCCAGATCAGGCAGCCAGCCTGGTCATCAGTATCGGCCCGGCCGAGCGCCGGGCGGTACAGGCCATCCGGCAAGCCACCTATCGTGCCCTGCAGACCATCGATACCAGGGATCTGACCGACGCCGAGCAGATCAGCCATGCGCAATTGCGGTTCACGTTGGAGCAGGAACTGGCGGACAGCCGCTTTCCCGATCATCTGCTGCCGCTGGCACACATGGGCGATGAACCCATCTTCACCCTGGCGCTGGCGACCGACAACGGTCTCTCACCCTTCGCGACAGCCGAGGACTACACCCGTCACCTGACGCGTCTCAAGCGACTGCCGGCGTGGTGCAGGCAGGCCATCGTCAATATGCGCGAAGGGGTGAAACGCGGCATCGTCCAGCCCGCCATCATCATGGAGCGGCTGCAACCCATGCTGGCGCAACTGACCACGGCCGACCTGGACCATAACCCCTACTACAAGCCGATCCTGCGCCTACCGGCAGGCTGGCCCGCCGACCAGAAGGCGGCGCTCACCACCCAGTACCGGGCGGTGATCGAGCAGGAACTCCGCCCCGCCCTGCTGGCGCTCAGCGACTACGTCACCCGCCATTACCTGCCTCGCTGCCGCAAGAGTACCGGCTACGGTGCGCTCCCCGGCGGACAGGCCTGGTACGCCAGCAAAGTGGCGCTGCAGACCACCACCCGGCTCAAGCCCGCAGACATCCATGCCGTCGGCCTGCGCGAGGTGGCCAGGCTGCGGGGTGAGATCGCCAGGCTGCAGCAGCAGGAGGGCCATACCGGCAGCCTGCAGGCCTATGTGGTGGCGCATAAGCAAAAAGCGGCGATCAAACCGTTCAAGACCGAACAGGACGTACTGGCGGCCTTCGCCGATCTCAACCGCAAGATCGCGCCACAACTACCGGCCTTGTTCAAGCATCTGCCCAAGGCGCCACTGGAGATCCGTCCGGAACCGGAGCTGACCCGCGCAACCGCCAGCGATCACTACCAGAGCCCCAAGGGGGCCGGTACACCGGGCGTGTTCTTTGCTGTGATTCAATCGGCCAAGGACTACCCGACCACAGAGATGACGTCGCTGTTCCTGCACGAAGGACAGCCCGGTCACCACTTCCAGATCGCGCTGACGATGGAAGCACCGCTCAGCCGCCTGCAGCGCTACTACCTAGGCTACAACGCCTATGTGGAAGGCTGGGCCCTGTACGCCGAGACGCTGGGTTACCAGATGGGGTTGTACGAGGATCTCGACGCCCACCTGGGGCACCTGCTGGCCGCCATGTGGCGGGCAGTGAGATTGGTCGTCGATACCGGCATGCACGCCAAGGGCTGGACACGCGAACAGGCCATCGAGTACTGGATGGCCCAGACCGGCGACACCGAGGACGACACCCGCGCCCAGATCGAGCGCTATATGGTCTGGCCCGGCCAGGCACTGGGCTACGCCGTCGGCCGCATGAAGATCGAATCCCTGCGCGACGAAGCCCGCAACAAGCTGGGCGAACGCTTCTCGCTGGCGGACTTCCACGACCAGGTCCTCAACAGCGGCGCACTGCCGCTGGACCTGCTGGATGGCAAAATCAAGCGATGGATCACCAACACTACACCGGCATGATCTCACCCCCGCTCCTCAGAGAGCGTCCACGCTACCGCCCGCAAAGGTCTAAGCATCAACACCTGAGTATCAAGTGGCGCAAGCAACATGATCGACAGTGGTGTTAACTACCTATGGCAGATGGCTGGTACAACCGCTGATCTAAAGCGTGCACTTGCCATTGACCGGCATAGGGCATTCATCACTGGCGACAATGGCACCTTACTCAAGACCATCGATGGCGGTCAAAGCTGGGTACAGCAAGGGGTCGCAACCCGGGCAAACCTGAGCGGCATTACCGCACTGGATCGCAACCTGATCTGGGTTGTGCGCGAGACCGGTACCCTGCTTCGCACCACCAATGGCGAAGCCAGTTGGCAGTCCACGTCCCCACTGCGCCCCTACAGTTCGTTCAAAGGTGTGTCGATTGCAGATGCCAATAACCGCTGGATAGTCGGAAACGGCATTTATCGTTCACGTGACCGCGGCCTCTCCTGGTACGAGCAACGCAGCATGGACGGCATGCATCAGACAGCCATTTCACAGGTCGATATCCTGACTGCCTGGGTGGTTGGGGATTCCGGCTCGCTGCGTACGGCATCGGGTGGCGACTGATATGCCGTTGAGGAAACGCACCCACGTCAAGACGCAGATCCAGCGCAAAAGTCTGTTTCAGATCAAAAACCTCCCTGATCACTGCTGACTTTCCAACAACCTCGGCTATACCTCTTCTATGTGCCCATCGGGTGGCAGCTCCACCACCCGATGGGCATTGATCCCCGGGCACAAGCATCCGGGGGCATGATAAGCCTACCCAGACCAGCACCATCGAGACTTCACCGCCAACGCAGCGGTGTACCTTGGTGCTGCCTGTGCATGGCACTTTGACTGCAACTACCTGATATGCAGATCTGCAATACATTGCCAGCCAGGAGGAAACCAGCATGCGCAACAACCAGCCCATTACCGATACGCAGCGGCATCTTGATCCCAAGCGCCCGGTTGTCACCAAGACCGATCTGAAAAGCCACATCACCTACGCCAATCCGGCTTTTGTGGAGATCAGCGGTTTTACCGCACAGGAGCTGATCGGGCAGCCGCACAACATTGTCCGGCATCCCAGCATGCCATCGGCTGCCTTTGCCGATATGTGGCAAACCATCCAGTCGGGTCGCCCCTGGCAGGCTGTGGTCAAGAACCGCTGCAAGGACGGTGGGCATTACTGGGTCGAGGCCTATGCCACCCCGATTACGGAGAATGGCCATCGGGTCGGATACATGTCGGTCCGGAGCGCACCCACCGCCGCCCAGGTCGCCGAGGCCGAACGGCTCTACCAGCAGATCAATGCGGGTACGTCGCCCTTCCCGGCTACGCCAGCGCCACCACGTTGGCGTTTTGGCTGGCTGCTGGCTGCTGCCGTGGCGCTGCCCGTCATCCTGGCCCTGGCCTTGAACGCCTTCAGCGTCACGCTCTGGTTGACCGCACCGGTGCTGCTGATGGTCGCCGCCGCACTTTACTATGCCACGCTGCAGGCAACCGCACGCCCCATCGCCCAGGCATTGGAGGCCATCCAGCACCTCTCGGAAGGCAATTTCAAGCAACACGTCAACACGCAGGGATTGCGTGAATTCAATCACCTGCTGACTGGGCTTGAATCCATGCGCGTGAACTTGCGGGCAATCATGGCAGATGCGGTCTCTGCCGCCGATCAGGTTGGCAAGCAGGCGCAGGATCTGGGCAAGCAGACTGCCGGCCTGACTGAGCGTTCGCACCAGCAGGCGGATGGCGTGGCTTCGGTTGCCTCGGCCCTAGAACAACTGGCGGTTGCCGTCGGGGAGATTTCGGACGCAACCGATCGCGGTGCTTCCCATGCGGATGCCGCGCGCAGTGTGACGCGCCGGGGCGTGGCGCAGATGGATGAAGCACAACGGGCAACAGATCGGGTTTTCGAGGTGGTGCAAGGCGCGCGCAATACCATAGGGGAACTGGAGCAGGCCGTGTCGCAGATCGGTGCCGTCACCCAGACCATCAAGGACATTGCCGAGCAGACCAATCTGCTCGCCTTGAATGCGGCCATCGAGGCCGCGCGGGCCGGAGAACAAGGGAGAGGGTTTGCCGTAGTGGCCGATGAGGTCCGCAAGCTATCCGAGCGGACGGCAGAGAGTACCCGCACCATCTCGGGCACGATCAGTGACGTGCAAGTCCGCACCGTGGCGGCACTCCGGTCGATGGATGACGCCGCCACGGCGGTTGAGGAAGGCAAATCACGCATAGCGGGAACGCGCGATAGCCTGGGTGAGATCGATCAGGCAACAGCCGGGGTGGCGCAGGCAGCGCATGAGGTGGCATCGGTATTGAACCAGCAATCCCAGGCATCGCATGAGGTGGCGGGCAGCATGGAACGGATGTCCGCCTTGACCGAGCAGAACGGTGCAAGCATCGATCAGGTGGCTGCCAGCGCGCAGGAATTGGCCGTCGTTGCCGAAGACCTGCACAAGCTCCTGCATCAGTTCGAACGTTCGCTGTAGCGTAGCAGACCGTAAGACCGTGGCCTCGCTGCAACAGAACGAAGGTTGGCAAGGATATTCTGTCAATACAAGGCCACGGCTATGGTGTAGTAAATGGCTATGTCATTTCAGGAAGACGGGAGAGGCGGGACGTGGACACTACCCTCAGCAAGGTGATCGGCCAGGAAATCGAAACCTTGGCCTACCTGGCACCGGGCGAGCTATCGTCCGACACCGCCCTCTTCAGTGCCGGCATCATCGACTCGCTGAACCTGATCCAGTTGGTGATGTTTGTGGAAAAGCAATGCGGCATCCGGGTACCGGCCGAAGACCTGACGCTCGAGTACTGGGACTCCGTCGATCGTATCGTGGGCTATGTCGCTCGCCGCACCGGCTAAGCCAGCCGGCGTGCCGAAGGGCGCGGGACCGCAGGAAGCGGCGCAACCCGCCCTGACGTGGCGCCACTGGCAGATCGTGCTGGCATGGTGCTTTACGGGAATCCTGCTGCTGGCCTGGCCCTTGGCACAGGGCTGGCTGTGGTTCGACCCCGGCCGCTTTACACCGCTGCCCCGCTATATGCTGGACCCCCGCGATTCAAGCCCCCATGCCTTGTACAAGGCGCGCAGCGCAGAGCGCCAGGACGCCCGGATACTGATGCTGGGCAGCTCCGCCGCCCGGGAGTCACTACTCCCTCCTCTTGCCCTGAGCGATCTGCTTGATCACGTTACCGTGCTGGATATGACCAGCAGCGGGCAGAATCCACTGGAGAGCCTGTTCCTGCTGGCGCAGGCCCCGATAAGGCCAGGACAACGGGTGCTGGTATTCATCGGCCCGTCACAGTTGGGCCAGGCCGACTTTGCCGCCCGGCTGAACGACGGGGACTTCCTGGTCGACCCCCTGCCCTTTGCCGACGCCTTGTCGGATGACATGGTGAAGCCACCAACTTGGCAGCACGCCACATCCCGCGCCTGGCTGCGTATCGATGGCAGCCGCAAGCTGGCAACCCGCTTGCTGCGTGTCGCCCTGCCCGCTCACCTGCAGCAGGTTCTGTACGGTGCGCCGCCGATCAAGCCCTTGCGCTACTACTACGATGGCGTGTCGCCAGGTGACGCCAAACGACAATCGCTGCAGGCGCAGCAGATCAGCCAGCAGATGCAACAGCATGCGGGTGACAATCTCGCTCGCCTGCCACATTTGCTACGCCTGCTTGCCGAGCATTGCCGTCAGGCAGGCGCACGCCTGAACGTACTGGAGACACCCCATGCCAGAGGCGACGTCAATGTGCTGTATGGCCCCTGGTGGCCTCGCTACCTCGAAATCCAGCGCCAGTCCGCCCTGACCCAGGGTTATCGCTATATCGATCTCAACGGCCAGGTGGCGCTGTCCGCCAATGACTTCACCGACAAGCTGCACCTGGCGCCTGCCGCCAGGGAGCGATGGTCCAAGGCGCTGGCCACCTGGTTGCGTCAGCAGATCGCGGCGGAGCAGCCTGCATGATCTACCAGGCCGGGGCCTATCTGCCCTTCCTGCTGTTGACGCTACTGATCTACTGGTGGTGCAGCAGCGGTCAGACCCGTAGTCTCTGGCTCGGCACGGCCAGCCTGGGCTGGCTGCTCTGGCTGGCTGCAACCAGCAGTTCTCCAAGAATCGCCCTGGCCTATGTACTGGGCATGCTGCTATTGACGCTGCTGGTCTTTCTCTGGAGTGTGCGCCTGCGGCGCAAGCCCAGCCGACCCGGCATGTGGGGCGCCATCGCCTTGACACTGCTACCGCTGGCAGGCTTCAAATACCTGGCACCGCTGCTGCGCGACCAGGGTTGGGCGGCGTGGGCGATACCACTGGGCATCAGCTACTACACGTTCAAGCACATCCATTTCATCATCGAATCAAGCCGGGGAAAGTTCGCCGATGCTGCCTGGCGAGAATACCTCGCCTATATCTGCTTCTTCCCGATGTACGCCGCCGGCCCTATCGAACGCTTTGGCAGCTTCGTCCCGCAATTCGATTCCTTGCAATGGTCGTCGTCCGATCTCTCGCGCGGTATGGAACGCATACTGATCGGTTGCTTCAAGAAGCTGCTGCTCTCCGACATGCTGTTCCGCAGCCTTGCGCTATCCCCGGCCTCGCTCAATCTGGAGCAGGCGCTGGCACTGCCCTGGTACCTGCTGCTGCTCGGCTGTCTCATGCGCTTCCTGCAGACCTATCTGGATTTTTCCGGCTATTCGGACATGGCCATCGGCACTGCCCGCCTGTTTGGCATCCGTCTGATGGAGAACTTCCGCTACCCCCTGCTCAAGCCCAATCTGGCCGAGTTCTGGCGCGCCTGGCATATCAGCCTGTCGAGCTTTGCCCGCGACTATGTCTACCTGCCCGCACTGGGTCGATGGCGCAAACCCGCCTTGGCCTTGCTGCTGACCATGTTGTCTATTGGTCTCTGGCACAGCGGTAACGCCGGCTGGGTATTGTGGGGCCTGCATCACGGCATAGGCCTGGTCCTGCTGAGCCGTTACCAGCAATGGGCGCAACGCCGTCCCGGCTTGCAGCAGCTGCGACGCCAGCTCAGTTGGCGTTTCGGTGCAACCTTGGCAACCTGGCTGTATGTCGGCTTGGGCTATGCCCTGACCGTCTATCCTGAAGGTTGGATTTCCGCGCCGCGCCTTTATCTTCGTATCGTCAGCCTGGGAATGTTCTGATGACGCCGCCACCGGGCAAACCACCCATCTGGGGCCGTATCCTGCTTTTGGTGCTCAGCCTTGTCCTGCTTCTGCTGACCCAGGGGGAGGTCGTACGCTTTGTCTACCAGGGCTACTGATACCTTGCCAGGTTCAATACAGGCCGCATTGGCCGGAAACGGCATGCAGCTGCGCGAAGCGGATGCCACCGCGTCGACCACGCTACCACTCACCGCCACCGTCGAAGGACCGGAACGTGGCATTGCCCTGTGGCCGATGGAAAACCGGGCCACCAGCATCACCAACCTGCTCCATGCGCTGAACCGGGGTATCCTACCCTTGCTGCTGCCGCCGCAGATACCACCGGCCAGGTTGGCCGTGCTGCGCAATCGCTATGCGGGCTTTGGGCTTTACAATGGGCAGGAGATCGAGTGGCCGGCCCAGCCTGCCAAGGCGGAGGCGACGGCCTACTTCGGCCTGCTGACCAGCGGTTCTACCGGCGAACCCAAGGCCATCGTTACCAGTGCAGAACGATTGACCGCCGGCGTCAGGGCGATCCACCAGGCCCAATCGCTGGACACGGTCAAATCAAGCGGGGTCATGCTGCCGCTCGCCTACTCCTTTGCCTGCGTCAACCAGCTGTTCTGGGCCGTACTCATGCAACGGGAGCTGCTACTGCCGGGGCCGGTTGCAGATCTGGCGCCGGGCCTCGCTCGCCTGAGGGAGTGGGGAGCCAGCAAGCTTTGCCTGGTCGGTCACCAAGCCCGTCTGCTGACCCAGCATGCCCATAGCCTGCCGCCATTGCCCATGGTACAGGTAGTGAATTTCGCAGGCGCGCCATTTCCGATGGCCCAGTTCGACGCGCTGACCACCCTGTTTCCCAATGCCCGCTTCTACAACAACTATGGTTGTGCCGAAGCCATGCCACGCCTTTGCTGCCGTGAAGTGAAGGCATCCGGCGAACCCATCACCCTGGTGGGACAACCGGTAGGCGATATCACCTTGCGGATCGTGGGCGACGCAACCGATGCCAGTGGGCAGATCCAGTTCCACGGCAGCTCGACAGCCTTGGGAACCCTGCAGGCAGACGGGCAACTTAGTCCATTTGACGCCTGGATCGGCAGCGGCGACATGGGCCGTCTGGATGTAGAAGGTCTCCATGTTCTGGGCCGGCACGATCAGGTGGTGAAAATCGGTGGCGAACGCCTGAGCCTGATCGAGGTGGAGCATGCTTTCGGCCAGCTCGGTGCTCGCAATACGCTGGTCTGGTTGAGCACCGACACCCTGCCCGAGGCCGTCCATGTGATCGCCCAGTTCGATGCGCCACCCGCACTGGCGATACTGCTGCCAGCCCTGCGCCAATTGCTGCCACGACCCTTGTTGCCGCAAACCATCCATCTGGCACGACAGTGGCACTTTACCGGCAACCAGAAGACGGATGCCCCCGCGCTGCGCACGGCGATGGCGGCGGGTAGCCTCGAGCAGCTCTGGCCGGCAATTCGCGCCTGAGATAGCCATCACGGATTCCCTTTACGCCGCGGCACTGGTACAAAGCGGGCTGCCTCTCCCTTTCTCGCTGCCCATGTATCGCCTCCTGCTGCTATCCGTCCTTTTCCTCACTGCCTGCTCCGACAAGGATGCCCGCGACCTCGAACATTTTGCCCACAGCCAGGGCGTCAAGGAATTGGCCAAACTGGGGGAGAAGCTGCTCAAGCAACCCAATGCCAAGGGGCAAGCCAATCAGGACGATGGCGAGTCAACATCCTCACCTGCTGATGACAACACGGCAGGTGCTCGTCCGCTGGTACAGGGGAAACGGGCAGTGGGCCACCGGGACTTCAACGGTGCCAAGCAGGTTCTACCCGGCATCTTTACCGGCACCTTGCAGGAGGAGTTCTACTGTGGTTGCGACTACAGCGGCAAGAAGGTCGATCTGGCCTCCTGCGGCTACGAACCGCGCAAGAACGCCGAACGCGCAAGCCGGATCGAATGGGAACATGTCGTGCCAGCCTGGGTGATCGGGCATCAGCGCCAATGCTGGCAAAAAGGCGGCCGCGACAACTGCTCGCGCAACGACCCGGTCTACCAGGTGGCAGAGGGAGACCTGAACAATCTGGTGCCCTCGATCGGTGAAGTGAACGGCGATCGCAGTAACTTCCCCTATAGCGCCTGGGAGCGCAATCCGGAACCCATCTACGGCCAATGCAAGACCGTCGTGGACTTCAAGCTCAAACGCGCCCAGCCGCGCGAGGAGGTACGCGGTCGGGTAGCCCGCGTCTATTTCTACATGCATGACCGCTATCAGCTGGCGATCAGCAAGCAGGACAAGCAACTGATGTGTGCCTGGTCCAAGACCTATCCGGTCGATGCCTGGGAGCGTGAACGGGACAAGCGCATCGCGCGCTTGCAGGGAGAAGGCAACCCCTATGTCACTGCACCGGAAAAACTCGTGGCAAAGTGTAGCTGAAGGCTATAACGACTTGGCAAGCCTCTCTCCCTGAACCTGACCACACCAGCTTGATGCGCGAACTCCTACGCCCCTGGAAATTGGCCACACTCATCGCCGGCCTGGCCTGGCTGATCTGGGGCGCCTACCACTACCAGCTCAGCGACTGGGATGTCGGCGTCAGTGTGCTGATGGCCACCTGTACCTATCTCACCGCCCCGGTCTCGGTCCGCATCCTGCTCACCCGCAACTGGCTGCGTCTTCCTGAGGCCTTGTTCTATAGCTGGTTCTCGGTCGACGGCGTCTATACGCTTTATCACCTGGACAACAGTGAAGCCATGCTGAGGTCCGCGCAGTGGCCCACCTCCTTATGCCTGTATCTGCTTTGCGGTTGCCTATGGCTGTGGCGCGGCAACCTGGCCGAGCTTTACCAGGCGATCCGGGAGGTACATGCATGAAGGAGCTCTTCGGCTACGCCTTCGCAGGACTTGGTGCCGTCGCCCTGCTGCTGTTGTTTGTAACCTGGGTGGCCATCCCCGCCCAAAGCGATGACAAGTGGCACAAATGGATGAAGGCCAAACATTGCACAAGCGTTGACCAGCGGACCTGGACATGCCCGGATGGCCAGCGCGTTACCAAGCCCGCCAATTGGGACGACATCGCCGGTTAAGGTTTAGGTCCCAAAGATATCAATCCGTCACCTACTCCGGCATAACCCTGGATGATCTCTTTCAGGGATGGATCGGAGCGGCCAGACTGAATACCCGCGGCTTTTGCCAGGGTATAGAGCGGTATCATGATTGACTGCCCAATACCTGCCCGGATCGGCTCAGCCATGACGGCTTCCCGTGCATAAGCACGGTGCTCGAAAGGTGCAAGCCGATTCTGCGCCTCCTTGTCACCGTCATATTGCTTTCTTAATTCCAGCAAAGCATCCCATGACATTTGCGCCAATATATCGTCCGAGGGTATACCGTAACGGTTGTTTTCCCGTTCCCGGCTTGCCAGCATTTCGGCAACAAGCCCTGTCATAAAATGATCTCGACATATTCAATCCCAAAAAAAATTTCGGCGTCTTTAAAGAAAAATACGTGTGGCATATAGACCTTGCCTATTTTGACTACCTATCACCCTGCCGAATCCGGCACGCCAAAGAAAAAGGCTGCCGGCACTTAGGTGCCGGCAGCCTTATCTCAACATTATTCCAACAAGCTATTTAATAGATATACTCACTTAATCCAACGTGTACTCTAACGGCTCTTCCAGCAATTCCACGAAGCTGGCGTAAGTGTCTTCAACATCCAGCCCGATCATGTCGCGGGTTTCAAACTGCCCCGTTCCCACGTTGTAGGTAAATAGCAAGCTGCTGTCTTCCGCCAGAACAATGCAGGTTTCCAGCTCTTCCCGCTCGCTCTCACGGTGCACATAGTTCATCTCCACCAGGTCCAGCTCAGAGCCCTCATCACTGCTCACTGAGCTCTTGGTACCATAGATGATCAAGCCGTTGTGCTCGACACCGTCAACCAGCTTCAGGAACTCCAGGTAGTCCTCCGGCAAGACGGCATCGAACTCCTCCTTCACCGACTTCTGGAACGCCTCGATTTCCGTCGAGGTCGCACCCGGCTCGAGGATGCCATCATCGGCCTTTATGGCCTTTTTTATTCGATTGAACACGGTTTTTAGAGACATTCCCATTACCTTTCAGTGGAAAAATAGATGTGGTGGGGACTGGAAAATCAACAACAACCGTCTCCCCAACAGCGACATTATGCGTTACAGCTTTTTGATGATTGGTAATTGCATAGTGCTCAGGTGGGTTCCTGATCAGGACAAGATTTTCAAATTCGTTGGTCCCTCCATCATCAAGTGGCAATTTATGATGCACGTTATAGGTCTGCCGGACTTCGCCTTCCAGCGGGGCGATCAACAGCGCAGTTGCCAGAACGGTCCCGGATGCGCCCACTGCCAGCAAACGCATGCGTAGCGTGTGGGCCAAAGGGCTCATTGCCCACCACCCAGCCAGGTCCGCAACCGGTGCAGCCAGGCAGCACCGCCGAGCTTGTCTCGCCAAAGGATATAAAGCTGAATAAAGGTATAGGTACATGTCAGCAGCAGTACCCAGTCGCTCAAGGGTATGCCGGCCAGCGTCAAGGCACCTACCGAGACCGGTGGCGCCGCCTTGGCCACTTCGGTGGCCACATCCTGCGCGCGTTGATCCATCAATCGCACTCCCCGAAATGGGTGCTTCCAGAAACCGCTTTTCCAAGTGAAGCAAAACGCAAGTGAAGAACCCCTACCCGGCATCTATTTGATACGTAAGGAGAAATACTTCTCTAGCAACGCTAGCACCACGACAAAAGGGCGGTTTCGGGAAGTGCCCAAAAGCAAAAAGCCCCCGCCGTGCATCGACACGGGCGGGGGCTGGAAAAAACAAGGCCCCACCGGCAAAACCGGTAGGGCCTGGATAGACAGGGCGAAGCCCAAAAGCAAAAGCCCCGCATCGCAGGGCTTAGTCGCACTTATTGAAAGTAGCAAAACGAATACTACCTTGCTTCACCTATCGATTGCAACAGCCCTGCAAAAAATTTCCTGCCCCCCGCACCACCTCTGATAGCAAGGCCGCGCTAACCCTTTAGGGTGAACGGATATGACCCGAACTGGGGTGTGATGCGCCGCTGTGCACGTCTAATCTATATCCACTGGCCAAATACGCGGGGATACAGCCGCCGAGGCTTGTGACCCGGCCACCGTGGCCATCCCATACCATGTAAAGGAGCGGCGTCATGGCATCTCAATGGATACAGATCAAGGCCGAGGAAGGCCCGGACTTCAAAGGCTATCTCTCGCTGCCACCCACCGGAACCGGCCCGGGCATCATCCTGATCCAGGAGATATTCGGGGTAAACCATCACATCCAGGCCGTGGCTGACCAATACGCGCTGGATGGTTATGTGGTGCTTGCACCCGATCTGTTCTGGCGCATCAAGCCCGGTGTAAGCCTCAGCTACCGGGAGGAAGAATGGCAGACTGCCTTTGACCTGATGAACAAGATGGACTTCGGGTTGGCGGTCAAGGACCTCACCACGGCCACCGCCACGCTGCGCGCCCGTAGCGAGTGCAACGGCAAGATCGCCTCACTCGGCTACTGCCTGGGCGGCCTCTTATCCTACTTCACTGCTGCCAATGCCGGCGTCGATGCATCGGTCTGCTACTACCCCGGCAGCATCGACAGCAAGCTGGATCAGATCCCCAAGATCCCCTGCCCCATCCTGATCCACTTCGCCGGTGCCGATGAATACATCCCGCAAGCTGCTATCGCCGCCACCAAAGCCGCGTTCGAGGGCCGCAAGCAGACCCAGATCGATGACTACCCCGGTGTCGAGCATGGCTTCAACTGCTGGGAGCGGCCCATGTACAACCAGCAGGCCTCCGCCCTGGCTCATGGGAGGACGTTGCAGTTCCTTTCGCTCGCGCTCTCCGGGCAATTCAAATAACTCCCACTCCCTCAGGCGGCACCGCATAGCGACCGCCTGCGACTTTTTCATTCGTTCATGACTCACGCCTAGAAGGAGCAACAACCATGTCAGCCGACAAAACCGAAAACGAAGTCAGTACCACGCGCCGCAATCTCCTGACCGGCGCAGCCGGCCTGGTCGCCGCAGCCAGCCTGCCGACCGCCGCCATTGCAGCAGACGCCAAGCCTGCTACCAAGGACCACCACAAAGGAAACAACGCCATGAGCAACTACGTTACCACCAAGGACGGCACCCAGATCTATTTCAAGGACTGGGGCCCCAAGAGCGGCCAAGCCATCGTCTTCTGCCACGGCTGGCCGCTGAACTCGGACAGCTGGGAATCGCAGATGATCTTCCTGGCCGATAAGGGCTACCGCTGCATCGCCCATGACCGCCGTGGCCACGGCCGCTCCAGCCAGCCCTGGAACGGTAACGAGATGGACACCTACTCCGACGACCTGGAAGCTGTCCTTTCGCATCTGGACGTGAAGAACGTCGTGCTGATCGGCTTCTCCACCGGCGGCGGCGAAGTCGCCCGCTATATCGGTCGCCACGGCACCAAGCGCGTTGCCAAAGCGGTTCTCGTCTCGGCCGTTCCGCCGCTGATGCTCAAGACCGCCGCCAACCCTGGCGGCCTGCCGATCGAAGTGTTCAACGGTATCCGCGCCGGCCAGATCGCCAACCGCTCGCAACTGTACAAGGACATCCCGACCGGTCCGTTCTTTGGCTTCAACCGTCCAGGCGCCAAGGTATCGCAGGGCCTGATCGACTCGTGGTGGATGCAGGGCATGATGGGCGGCCACAAGAACACCTACGACAGCATCAAGGCCTTCTCGGAAACCGACTTCACCGAAGACCTGAAGAAGTTCACCATCCCCACCCTGATCATCCACGGTGACGACGACCAGATCGTCCCGATCGACGCAGCCGGTCGTGCATCGGCCAAGCTGGTGAAGCACGCCAAGCTGATCGTTTACCCGGGCGCACCGCACGGCCTGACCGATACCCACAAGGACAAGGTCAACGCCGACTTGCTGGAGTTCATCAAGGCCTGATTTGCCTCGACTGAGAGCCTGATGACTGGCGCTCTCCGCTGATCATCGGCTTCAAAGGGAGTCACCATCCCGGTGGCTCCCTTTGTCGTTCTTACGATGTCTTCGACGGATGACGATCAGCTCGCGACGCTACCAGCACCCTCCCTGACGCCTATCACCCGCACAACGCTCTTTAAGAAAATAGCCCGATGTCAGAGCAAGGATATGTGGAGTACAAAGCCTGCTCACCATGTTGCGGTCAGGCAAGGCGCTTGGCACTGGGCTCAAGCGGATCATGGAGAGCGAAGAAGCCCCCCACCTACCGGCTCTCCCCGCATAATTTCAGACGATATCTGCCATCGCTGGGCCTGCCTGCAACAAGCCTCGATTACCCTGCCCGGGCAGTTACCCGTCCTCAGCTCCCGTCACCAGCACACATTCGTTCCAGTAGATAGCTCAATGTCATATATACAACATTCAAATTGTCTTATACATGCTCAGCATAGACCAATGGCATAATTGCTTACGCAAAGCTTACCTGCGGTTCACCAAGGACTGTTACATGGCACTCGGGTGGGTGGGCTTTCTACATATCTGTTCCAGAACGATCAAAAAATCAAAGGGCATAGAGTGAAAACCAAGAAGCTGAAGTTTTACCCATCCGCCATCGCATTGGCGCTTGGCATGAGTGCTACCGCCATGGCGGCGGACTGGCCGTCCGGCTACTCCAAATGCGCCGACGACGGCGAGACCTGCAAGGTCGGCGCCGAGGCGCACACGGTGTCCTACGGCCTCAAGGACAAGTGGGTCAAGAAGGACGTGATCGGCAATATCGTTTGCTCGGCAGCCACCTTCGGTACCGACCCGAACCCCACCCTGAAGGACAAGTGCGCGATCGGCCCTGTCGTTGCGACCTGGCCACCGGTTACGCCAACGCCGACACCAACCCCCACGCCTACTCCGACACCCACTCCAACACCGACCCCCACTCCGACACCAGCGCCCTCCGGTGATCTGAGCGGTGGATTTGCCGGTCAGGTCAAGGGTGGCGGCAGCGTGACGCCCATCACCGTGTCGACTGCAGCAGCAATGCAAAGCGCCATCGACGCCTACAAGGGCACCGGTGGGCTGGTCATCAACTACAACGGCAAGTTTGACTTCACCTCGATCAAGGACACCTGCGACCAGTGGAAGAAGCCTGCCGGCACCATCGTGTCGATCAAGGAAAAGAAGGACATCACCATTCAAGGTGTAGATGGCTCTTCCGCCAACTTCGGCATTGCGATCAAGGGCGACGTCAGCAACGTCATCATCCGCAACATGACCATCGGCCTCCTGCCCGGCTCGATCGACGCCATCGGCATCGAAGGCCAGGGCGGCAAGGCACCGGGCTATATCTGGGTCGACCACAACACGCTTTACAGCTCCCTGGCCGAATGCTCGGGTGCGGGTGACCTGGAGTTTGACGGACTGATCGACAACAAGGCCGGTGCCCACCACATCACCTACTCCTACAACTACCTGCATGATCACCACAAGGTGGGGCTGATTGGTTCGAGCGACAGTGATTCGAGTGATCGTTTCATCACCTTCCACCACAACTACTACAAGAACCTGGGTTCCCGACTGCCGCTGCAGCGCGGTGGCTACACCCACATGTACAACAACCTGTACAGCGATGTGAAGGTATCCGGCATCAACGTGCGCATGGGTGGCTATGCCCTGATCGAAGGCAACTACTTCGAGAACGCCCAGAACCCCGTCACCTCGCGCGACAGCGATACCATCGGCTACTGGGACCTGCGTAACAACAACATCAAGTCGCCGGCTGATTTCAGTACCTACAAGATCAACTGGGTAGCGAGTGGCGACAAGTCTGCCCGCGATGCGACCGAATGGAAAACCACGGCCACCTTCCCCGTGGGTATCTCCTACAAGTACACGCTGGACCCGCTGCAATGCATCAAGGACAAGCTGCCCTTGGTGGCTGGTGCCAGCAAGTCGCTTGCCGTGTTGTCGTGTAAGTAAGTATTCAGGCGATAAGGTGGTGATGGCTGATTCTGTCCATCACATCAAGCTAGCTTGAAGGATTGGGGTCAGAGTCTGTGTGCGGGTATGGCTATATTCGCTGGCAGGCTTTGGCCCCGATCTGTTTTTAGCCCTGACGGGCGGATTGGTGGGTTGTCGCGTTGCTCCGAACCCACCCTACATGGGACCAGGGCAGCCGTTCAGTTACCTTTTGGTGAACCACTACGTACAGCGTCAGCCTGGACCCATATCGGGCTCGGGATTATATCCGGTGCGTGGCGGCCCATATTGGGCACTGTATGTGTAAGACCTAATGCCCCTCATGCATGTGCGTTGCATCTGCAGTCAGGGCTTCCACCTTGATCTCGACCTTCACTTCACCGGCCTTCTTGAATCGCAAGGTCAGCGGCAGCTTCTCGCCTTCGGTCAGTGGCTTTTTCAGATTGAGCAGCATGAGATGATAGCCGCCAGGTTCCAGCAGAGCGCTACCCTTGGCGGGGATGTCCAACTTGGGGACTGGGCGCATGCGCATGACGCCGTTGTCGTTCACATGGTTGTGCAATTCAGCCTTGGCGGCGACGTCTGGAGCCGTTGCGCTGACCAGGGCGTCGGCTTCCGCACCGCTATTGTTGATCTTGAAATACACCGCGCCAGCGGTGCTACCTGCGGGGGTGGCGCGCGCCCAGGGGTGGTGGATTTCCAGATTGCCTGCCTTGAATTCATGGGCATGGGCGCTGGCAAACAGGGTCAAGCCCGCCAGGGCGATGAGGGTCTTGGTAATACGGTGCATTGTCTGACTCCAATTGGTTTTATAAGGCGCAGCCAAGTATTGCCTCGGCTGCACCGGTTTCCTACAAATCGTACTTCAGTTCGGCAAACACCGTGCGCTGGGTATAGGGATGGAAGGCCCAATACCTGGCGTTGTTGAAGTTATCCACGCCGATTGAGGCGCTCCAGTGCTTGTCGTGGCGATAGCGGGCGCGGATATCGGCAACGAGGAAATCGCTGACGCCGGTATAGGTTTCGCCATTCGGGTCGGTGTTATCCAGCGTGCCATATTGCTTGCCGCTGTATCGCAGGCCCAGGGTGGTGGTCCATTGCTCGTCCAGACGGTAGCTCGCGACAAAGTTGGCGCGCCATTGCGGCACGCGTGGCTGCCAGTGGCCTACGCTGGTGGGGAACTTGTCGTTACGGACAATTTCGGAATGAGCGTAGGTCAGGCTGCTGGATAGATCCAGCCCATGCAGGCCGACGTCACCAGCCTGGTAAGCCAGTTCCAGTCCGCGGGTGCGTATCCGGTCCACGTTCTGGATATTGGTGATGTTGCTGCCGTTGGTCACGTTGGTCTGCGAATACAGTGCGTCGCGCGTGTCCTCATGGAACAGCGTGGCGCGCAAGGTGCCGTTCTCCAGCGTACGTTCCGCCGTCAGCTCACTGGTCCAGGACCGTTCCGGCTTGAGATTGGGGTCGTTGGCGGGTACATCGTTACCGACTGCCGCGCCCTGGTATAGCTCGGCGACAGTAGGCATGCGCACGGCCCGGCCAAGCGACGCCTTGAGCGTCCAGTCCGGCAGCGCCTGCCACGCCAGTGCAGCCTTGGGCGAGAAATAGCGCGCCTTGCGCTCCCCCAGCGGGACGATATTGGTGGCGTTACCCACCTCACCGCCATAGCCGTGCCATTGCTCCCAACGACCACCCAAGGTGCTGCGCCAATCCGGCGCCATGCGCCAGGTATCCTGCAGATAGAAACTATCGAGCGTGGTATTGCCGTTGAAGGCGGAGGCACGGGCGCCAGCCGTGCCGATTAGCCAGTCACCGGTGTTCGATACCAGCGTGCGCAGCTTGTAGCGATCTGCCTGGTAGCCAAAGTCCAGCACATGGCCGCCCTCCGTCCCATGTGGTCGCCAGGTTCCCTTGAGTGCCAGCGTGGTCCAGCCAGTGCCCCCCATATCGGTGATCTGTCCGGGCAGGCTACCGTTAGCGCTGGCTTGCAGCGCGGTGGGCGTACGGACCAGGTCCTTGCGGTAGTCGTACTGGCTGGCGGCGATCTCCCAATCGAACACGCCACGCGTGCTCTGCTTGAGCGAGAGGCCCTGCATCAGGTGGGTCAGGCTCCCCTTACTGGGCGCGAAGTCGGCCGCAGTCAGCGCGTACTGGCGACCGCCGATGACCACATTGCCGCCGTACACCGGATTACCCGCCGCGTCGCGCAGGTAGCTGTCGACCGTGCGGTCCGCATCGTTCTGCCACCAGCCCAGCGTGTAGTTCAAGCGCAAGCCGGGCGACACATCGTAGGCCAGCTTGGCCTTGGCATGGTCCTGCACGGTATGCACCTGATTGGTGGCACCCAGTATCCACCAGTCCTGATTCTTGGGATTGCGATCAGCGATCGCGCCAGTCACCGGCTTGCCATTGGTGACCACGGTGCCGCCGACCAGCCGGTTGGCGAAGGCGATGGGCTGGCCGTCGCTATCGAGCCGGCTGACATCCAGCCACCAGCTCCAGGCGCCATTGCGGTTGCCGATGGCAGCGCTGCCCTGGCTACCGGCATAGCGCGTGTCAGTCCCGTACTGTTTGTAGCCCTGCTGAAAACCACCGACTTTGACGTGGGCCTCGAAAGCCTTGGGCATGCGGGTGACGTAGTCCACCACCGCACCGACCGAGTTGCCGGGATAGGCGGCCGAGAATGGCCCGTACAGCACGTCCACGCGTTCGATCTCCTCGGGCGAGACCAGGCCCCAGCGCGGGGTATAGGTGGCGCCATTACCCAGCAGGTTGGAGAGCAGGATGCCGTCGGCGTAGACCAGCGAGCGGGCACTGTTGCCGGTACCGGAGGCCCGGCTGGCCAGTACGGCGTGATCGTAGTCGCCGATATAGCGTTTGCGCACGTTCAGGCTGGGCAGGTATTTGAGCGCATCTTCGGCGTCGGTCGCATTGATCGTGGCTTCGATCTGCTTGCCGGATATCCCTTCGATGGTGGTGGGTATCTGGGTAGGCAAGGAGCTGACGCGTTGGCCGGTCACGGCGATGGAGCCGAAGTCCCTGACCGGGGCATCGTCATCGGCAAGGGCGTGGCAGCAGAAGGCTGCCAGCAGGGCAGCGGCGAGCGGGGTGGTACGGAACGGCATGTCGAATTCCTGAAGACATCACAAGCTGGCGGGCATCACCCGCGCAGCGAAACCGAACCGGTGACAGCCTTGATGCACGAGGATCAGGCAGGGCAGGTTCGTACGGCGGTCGAGTGAGTCAGGAAACGATGGGAGGACCGCGTGGCTGCGCGGCTGCCCAGGCAAACAGCGGACGCGGGGCGGCATAAAACTGGGGTGGGCGTACGGCACCGCCAAGCACCAGCGGCAGAATGAGCGGGCTGGCCGGCGGCAAGGCCGTGGTAGCAGCCGGCACCAGACAATAGGGGCAGTGCTTGGTATGCAGCAACCCACCGTCGTCCATGGGCGTGGTGGGGAGCACACCGGACACGACAACGCGCTTGTTACCCGTCGAGCTGCACAGCTCCGCCCAGACCAGGGCATCGAACTTGCCGGTAGTCCGCATCTGGCCCAGTGCCGGCATCACGGCGCTCGCCAGGATCGCCAAGGCGGCGATCCAGAGGCAGAGGCGATAGCGAGGCCGGGAATGGGTCATTCGAAAATTCTACCAGCCATGGCTTGCGGCCATACCAAGTGCGGCAATTGGTCGCAGGGTATCAGGGCCGACAGGGGAACTTGGCCTGTCCGGATCGCAACTATGCCGGGCGCTGCCGTAGCCAGGTGACTGTCGCCACGGTAACGACGCCTATACCCAGTAGGGGGAATAGCCACCGTTTGCGGGCCAGGAACAGGCTCGTCTTGATCGCCAGCGGTAACCAACGCCCCGCCAGAGGCAGTACCACGCCGACGGGCGCGCTAACCGCCATCGCTGCCAGTTGACCCACGGTGCGCTGCAGTAACGTTGCCTTGTGCAGACTTTCACCAACGGTGATCTTGGCCAGCACCATACCTTGCCGGTAGGTCGCACCTTCGCGCAGCAACTGTGCCTTGCGGTCAGCAATCAGGGGCGTGGGCAGGGCAATGTCGGTCATGGTGGATCTCCTGTTTACCGATCTTGTGGTCAAGACCGACGTGGCCTAGAGCAGGCTATCGCGATCTGCGCGTAATTCGCCCATGGTGGCGGGTAAGGAGAAACACCCCTGATTGACCATGTTGCGGGCGTAGTGGAGCAAGCCCACCGCGATACCTGCAAAAAGCAGCGTGATGATGGGCAATATCTTCCAACCCAGGCGCTCCCAGGCCAGGTACATGAGCAGGACCGAGCCGTAGGCAATGGTGAACCAGATCGCCATCAGCGCGAGGCCCAATACGACGACCAGACGCAGTAACTGGTTGCGCACCTCAGCCAATTCCAGCGCGGCCAGTTCCAGCCGGGACAGCAGCAAACCCAGGCCATTGCTGACCAGGGCCGCAAAACCGGCGCTCAGGCCGGCTGCCGGTCTGACCGGTGACTTGTCCATATCCACCTCGGCCTCGTCGTCTATTTGCGCGCGATCAGCACACCGACTACCAGCCCGATGCCCGCAGCGGCGGCGATGATGCGCCATGGGTTCTCCTTGACGTAGCTGTCGGCGGATACCGCGATGGCCTTACCCCGTGTTTCAGCGCCTTGCTGCACTTCGTTCAGGCTGCTGATGGCTGTGTCAAGCAGGTGCATGCCGTTGTCGCGCACTTCAACCGCCTTTTCGCCGGCCAGTGCGGTAGCACCATGGAACAGTGTCTGGGCATCAGTCACCAGGGATTTCATGTCGCCATTGGGTGCGACGGTGTTGGTTTCGGTCATGGTAGCTATCCTCAGGAAGGGTTATCGAATGTCTTGTCGCCTGCATCAGTGCAGACGGTTCTCAATGCATCAGGCCAGCAGGTCGCGCATGTCGTCGGCGTGCTCCTCCTCCATGGCCATGATGCCGACCAGCATGTGTCGGGTGGTCGGGTCAGTCTCACCAATGGCCTCGATCATCTGGCGATAGGCCTCGATGGCGATGCGCTCGGCGATCAGGTTGGCCTTGATCATGGCCTGGATGGTGGATGAATCGTCGTACTCGGCGTGGCTACGCAGCATCAAGGTGGCTGGATTGAAATCCGGCTGGCCATTGAGCTGCACGATGCGTTCGGCCAGCAGATCTGCATGCGCCTGTTCATCCAGCGCATGCTGCAGAAACTCCGACTTGATCGGCCCGTTCTGCAGGCCGGTCACCGTAAAGTAGTGCCGCTTGTAACGCAGTATGCAGACCAGTTCGGTCGCCAATGCAGCATTGAGCATGGTAACCACGGCTTCGCAATTGGCCCGGTAGCCCACTGTCACGGCACCGTCGCCAATGTCGTTGGCTGCAGCACGAATGGCACCGGTATCCAGGCCGACGCTCAACTCTCTCTGTACCGCTTGCATGGTGATTTCCTTATGCCTGGTATTGGACGGGTTCAACGCTGGCTGACCTTGCCGTTATCATCCGACAGAACGATCTCGACCCGCCGGTTCAACTGGCGGCTGGCACTGGTGTCGTTACCCGCGACCGGGTTGGACTCGCCATAGCCTCGACTCGTGATTCGGGCTCCCGCAATCCCCATCGATTGCAGCGTATTGCGTACCGAGCCCGCACGACGCTCCGACAACTCCTGATTGTGGGCGTCGCTACCGGTACTGTCGGTATATCCCTCCACCAGCACGGTGCGCTGGGGGTTCTGCTGCAACAGGTCTGCCAGTTTCTGAGTGGTACGCATACCATCTGAATTCAGGCTTGCCACATCGGTACCGAACAGTACGTCACCCAGCGTGATCACGATGCCACGCTCGGTCTTTCTGGCTTGCAGCTCGGCCAGTTGCATCTCCAGCATGACGCCACGAGCCTGGGCATCCTGCGCCTTGCGCTGTGCCTCGGCGGTTTCACCCATGGCGAGCTGGGCGTTCAGATTGGCCTGATCGGCGCTGGCGCGGGCTTGATCCGCATTCGCCTTCGATTGCACCGCGCTCAACTTGGCCTGGTCAGCCTCCTGGGTACGCTGATCCAGCCGCATCTGGTCACGCTCCTTGCCGGCGCTGGCTACCAGGGCCTCCGCTGCGCGCCGCTTGGCGACTTCCTGGGTCATGGCGATCTTCTGCTTGGCCACATAGGCCAGCTTGTCTATCCGCTCCGTGCCACGATCCTTGTCGGCAGCATCGTTGGCCTCTGCCAGGGCGTCGCCGGCCTGCTTCAGCTCCAGCTGGGCATAGGTTGCAACCTGTGGGTTGTTCTGTGCCATCACATAGTCAGTCCGGGTCTGATCAAGCAGACTGGTGGTCCTGGGCATACTGCCGCAGGCGGCCAGCAACACAGCCGTCAACAATAAAGTGGGCTTGAAGGGAAAACGTTTCATGATCTGATCCTTGAAAGTACGGCCCCGCCCCTCTCCGCATGGCACATGCCATGGGCGTCGCGTTGCCGGAAAAAAGCTGGCTGGCCTTACTTGCTGCTACGGTCCAGTTCTTCGCGCAGTACGCGGATATCGTCCTGCAGGGCATCGGCCGCAATCTGCGCCTTGGCGGAGGTCGCCTTGCTCTGCGCAAGCTTGGCATCGGCCTGCGCCTGGTTGGCGAGATCCCCCGCAAGCTTGTAGTCCTTGTCCAGCATGGCCTTCTGGGCGCGCTGCATCTTCTCGCGCGCCAGGCTCATCTCGACCGGGGCGTACTGCGTGCCCCCAGCCCCGGCAGCGTTTTCCACCGCGGCGGCGGAAACTGCTACCTCAGCCGTTGCAGGTGCTTTCTGACTGGCGCAGCCGACGATCAATACCACCGCGCCACCACAGACAACATTTAACCAACGTGTTGAATTACTGCTCATGATCTTGCCCCGGTAAATAGAACTTGAATGCGGGATTGCCTCAATGGCAGCAGTTATAGACGCGTTCAAGGCCGGGCTTCGGTACGTTGGCGCACATAACAGGCGCTTTCTTTACAGGGAGTGGCGTACACCGGCAGCCAGCGGAGCCAGCGCATTTGTACGCTAGCGCGCAGACAAGCCTATTCAATGCTCTCAGGCTCCTCTCGCACAAGCCGGACCACCGGCATCCACCCATCGAGGAGACCCTGCATGCTGCCCATCGTGTCCGCCCCTGTCGCCAACCGTCTGCTCACCGCCCTGCCCCGACGGGACAGGCACCACCTGCTGGCCGCCTGCGAGCCGGTCGAGCTGCGCTTTGCCGAGGTCCTGGCCGAGCCAGGCGAACGGATACGCAAGGTCTATTTCCCAACACGCAGCGTGATCTCGCTGGCCAGCCCTGCCGAAGGCAGAACCAGCCTGGGTCTGGGCCTGATCGGGAACGAAGGCATGCTGGGTCTGCCCCTGGTGCTGGGTGTCGCCGTCTCACAATGGCATGCACTGGTCCAGAATAGTGGGTCCGCACTACGAATGGAGCGGAGCCTGTTCAGCCGCGAGCTGGAACAGAGCCCCGCCTTGCAGCGTGGCTTGAGACGCTATCTCTATGTGGTGATGGGACAGCAGGCCCAGGCCGTGGCCTGCAACCGCTTTCATGTAGTGGTGGAGCGCCTGGCGCGCTGGCTGCTGATGACACAGGACAAAACCCACTCGGACGATTTTCATGTCACGCACGAGTTCCTGGCGCACATGCTGGGCGTACGACGGGTCGGCGTCACCCGCGCAGCCAGTTCATTGCAGGATCAGCATCTGATCCGTTACAGCCGTGGCGACATCACGATACTGGACCGCTCCGGACTGGAGCAGGCCGCGTGTGGCTGCTATGAGGCGGACGAGACCGCCTACGAGGGCATGGTTGCCCTGTGAACGGTCGGCACAGGCTCGCTGACAAGGCGCCAGCTTTCCGGTCCCGTACCACGGAGTACGGCGCACTTCTCCCTATGTGCTCCAGCGTACCGACTGCGCCATTTCCTGCGCCTAGGCTCTGCCCATCATCGGGCAGATATCCACAACATGGCGTAAGCGCCGACCCGTCCCGATCCATGTATGGCAAGCAAGTTCAACCAGGAGCAGGTCGATGGACTGGGAAATGGTGGAAGGCAACTGGCAATCCTACAAGCCCAAGGTAAGAGCGCAATGGCGGCATCTCACAGAGGAAGCCCTGGACAGTATCGCCGGCAGACGGACAGCACTCGGTCGTCGCCTGCAGGAAGCCTACTGCATCTCCTATGCCGAGGCCGAGCGCGAGATCCGTCACTTCGAAGAAATCAACCTCGCGAACTGGCCCAGGAACATCAATTAACGCAGGTACGGCGCAAACCTCGCCAACACCCACCCCACAGGAGTACATCATGTCCCTACTCGCCTGGATCATCCTCGGCCTTGTGGCCGGGTTCATCGCCAGCAAACTCGTCAACCACTCAGGGCAAGGCCTGGTCCTGGATTTCGTACTGGGCGTCATCGGTGCCGTGTTTGGCGGCTGGATGTTCACCAGCTTCGGCATGGCAGGTGTGACCGGCTTCAATCTCTACAGCTTGCTGGTCGCCGTGATCGGCGCCGCAGTCCTGCTGATGATCTATCACGGCATCGCCCGCAGCAGCGAGTAGTGCCGAGGCCATTGAACAAACTGGTGGCGACATGCCATCCATCCCGCCTCATCTCTTACTGGAGTACAGCTCATGAAACACCCTGGCAAACTGCTTTCCGTCCTCTTCCTATCCACCGCATTGCTATCCGTCGTCGGCTGCGCCTCCTCACCCCGGCATGAAGGCACGGGCGAGTATGTGGATGACAGCCTGATCACTACCAAGGTCAAGGCTGCTGTCCTGAATGAACCCTCGCTGAAGGTCGCCGAGATCAATGTTGAAACCTTCAAGGGCGTGGTACAGCTCAGCGGCTTTGTCAGCTCTCAAGCGGCCGCCAGCAAGGCGGTGGAAGTCACCCGCAAGGTCGGTGGCGTGAAATCAGTCAAGGACGACATGCGGGTGAAATAGGCTTTTATCGGTACGACGTTGTTGGCATGAGGGCTCGCTACCTGCTAGGTAGCGAGCCTCTTTTTTTGACGGCTGCAGGTACGTGGGGCCCACTATGCGTCCCTGCGCACGGACACAGAAACCCGGACCCGGCATCGTTCGCCTTCCTTCCCCCCGTCCTGGCGCAATACCGCGAGCAAGGCGGATACAACCCGAGGTCACCATGAACAAACCCACAGAACTGCACACACCCCACGGTAACAACAAGGCCGAGCACGACCAGAAACTGGCCACGACAGAACTTGATGACAAGGCTGGCGCCAAGGATACGACCAGGGCGTCCGTGACCTATACCGCAGGCAAGGATGGCTTGCACGGTGCTCGCGTGACGGATGAACAGGGCGGAGTGGAACTGCCGAACCCCTTCGCCTACAGCACCGCGCTCAGCCGGGGCATACAGCAGTACTTCGAGATGATGGAACACCACACGGTGCAATACTTCACCGCGCTGGAAAGCTTCTTCGCCGCCCTGCGCGCCCCGGCCATGGAACAACTGGAAAAGCAGCTGGATGAATGGCAGGCCAGTACTAATAGCTATCGGCTCGCGCTAGCCAGAAAGCCAAACGAATAACCTGGAAAATTCGCCCGCTGGTGCTCCCCTCTCCGGACGGGCAAGCCAGGTATCACCTGCACCGCCCCGCTCACCGAGCGGGGCGGTGCGTCATTGGTAGCCGGAAACGGGCTTTTGTCCCCTATTGCGGCCTGAAGAAGGCAAATGGGCAACCGGGCACCGTGCATGTGATCGCGCGTGAGTACACACGGCAGCCGATGCAGGCGAGCAACCGTCGTCCTGTACGTAGCACAACATCCCTATGATCGCTAGCGAACAGACATGCTATCCGACCTTGCGTGATCATGCCCGCAGGCTATCCATCGTGCAGACCTGCCACGTTAGCGGTGGACAGCCCGCTGAGGGTTGCCATGAATATTGCTACCGAACTGACCACCTATACCACCAGCGAGCGCGAAGCCGCTTCAGTCCCCGCGCCGTTAACCAGCGCGGTCTCCTGGGCTGCCATCATTGCGGGTGCCGTGGTCGCGGCAGCGCTGTCGCTTATGTTGCTGCTATTGGGCATGGGGCTGGATCTCTCCACGATGTCTCCCTGGGTACGCAGCAGTATCGGGACCCGCACCATCGCCTGGTCAACCATTCTCTGGCTCATGACCTCCCATATGTTCGCGGCTGCCTGCGGCGGCTATATCACAGCCCGTCTCTGTTGTCGCTGGCGCGGCGAGGATGACGATGAGATCTATTTCCGGGACAGCGCACATGGCCTGCTGGCCTGGTCATTGGCCGCGTTGATCACGGCAGTCCTGCTGACTCCCAGTATCGAATCGCTGCTTACCCCCGCAGGGCGTGCTGGCTCTCCGGCTGCAGTGCAGGCCAAGCCGGATATCCCGGCCGATGCCCTGCCAGACACCGGCCGGGACATGGCTTACGAGGTGGACTTGCTATTTCGCCGAAACACCACCGTGACTCGCGCTTACCCACAAGGTCCGTTGAAGTATCCAGCTGAGGTCCCCTCTCCCCATTTGTCGGCAGAGGTCACTCGCATTCTGCTGAACGCCCTCGATAGCCACGGCCTGCCAGAAGGAGATATCCGCTACGTGGGCCAAGTGATCGCGCCGTATACCGGCTTGCCGCAAGCGGTAGCAGAACAACGGGTGAAAGATAGCTTCGAGACCATCCAGGCCAAACTAAATATGCAGACCGTTACCTTGCAGGAAGCATTGAAGCGCGACCAGAAAAACACAGCCAACTCCATGCTATGGCTATTCATCGCGGTACTGATGGGCGCATTTGTCGCCTGTGTGGCGGCTATCTGGGGAGGACAACACCGTGATCACTGATCGCTCCTTTCATCGTCCCGACGCGGCTGACATGCGTGCGGTCTTTCTCTATGTACTGGGCGTACCCATTCCCGTATTTGTCCTGATCGCCATGTTCCTGCACTAATCAAGCAGGAATGAATTTCCTCCTGCCGCCTCACAACCCTCGGCTGGCCTGGATTCGGCACGCCTATCCTCGCCCAGCCGCCTCCTGGGTCGCCGACAGGCAATGAAATCAATCCACTACCGCTCAGGATTTCGCTTGACCCCGTCCCGCATCGGCCTATTATCACCATCCATATGGATGGTATTTGGATGGAATATGGAATCCGTAGGCGTAAAACTTCAATACCAAGGAGAGACTGGTTTGCGAGCAAAAGCGGGTGAGACGGAGAAGATGACGATCAACCTGGGCGTCGTCGACCTCGGGCAGATCGATCTGCTGGTGCAGGAAGGGTTCTATTCCAACCGGACGGATTTTCTGCGGACGGCCACCCGCAACCTGCTGGCCACGCATGCCGAAGTCGTCCGGCAGACCATCGCCCGCAAGACGCTGGTGCTGGGTCTGCAGCACTACGACCGGAAGGCGCTGGAAGCAGTCCGGCAGCGCGGCGAGCAACTGCAAATACATGTGGTGGGCTTGGCGAGCATAGGTGACGACGTGCCACCCGAACTTGCCTTGGCCACGATCGCTTCCATCTACGTACTGGGCGTATTGCAGGCAGGGGAAGCCGTCCGGAGGGCACTGGGCGAACGGATACATTGAACGGGGCAACGCTGGTGACCATCCCGGTCCCCGGCAGCCGCCCAACCGGAAAGGCTAGTCATGACCATGAATATGGAAAGTCTGCTGCGAGAAGCCACGCGCCTCACCACGGCGGGCAGGCTGATGGATGCGACCGAACTGATACAGCGCAAGCTGCAAGCCAAGGGATCGGTGCCTGCAACCTTCTCTACAGAGGCGGATAGTCGCCCACCATTGGACGGCAGCTATACCGTGGTCGAGCCCGCGCCAAGACAACACGGCAATCCCGACAAAGAAAGGATGGCCGATGCCGTGCCACGGACCGAACCAGCAGGGAAGACTGGCGAGGGGCGCTTTCTCGCCGGCCGCTTCAGTGGCACAGCAGGTAGCCGCAACTATAAGCTCTATATACCGTCGGGTCCGCTTGACCAGCCCCTGCCACTGATCGTGATGCTGCATGGTTGCACCCAGAACCCGGATGACTTTGCCGTCGGCACGCAAATGAACGCCTTGGCCGACGCGCAGCGCTGCTATGTACTCTACCCGGCGCAGACCAGCCAGGCCAACAGCTCCGCCTGCTGGAACTGGTTCAAGGACAGCGATCAGCAACGCGGGCAGGGCGAGCCGGCCATCCTCGCCGGCATGACGCAGGACATGCTGGCACGTTATGCCATCGACTCGGCTCGCGTCTATGTGGCCGGGCTGTCGGCCGGTGGCGCGATGGCGATGATCATGGGTGCGACCTATCCGGATATCTATGCGGCGGTCGGCGTGCATTCCGGCCTGCCCTATGCCGCCGCCAAGGACCTGCCCTCCGCACTGGCCGCGATGCAGGGTCTGGCGGCGATGGCAGGCCTGCAGAAGACCGAACCGGCCCGAGTGAACACACTGCCGACCATTGTTTTTCATGGTGACCGGGATACCACCGTCCACCCGGCCAACGGCGACCGCGTCGTGGCGCAGGCAAGGCCAGCCTCCGCGGACATCGGTGGCGCAGCCCAGCCCTCCAGGCCCGATCACATCCGGCGAGGTCAGGTCCCGGCCGGGCATCGCTATACGGTTTCCAGTTACCACGATGCCCGCCAGCAAGCAGTGATGGAGCACTGGCTGGTGCATGGCGCCGGCCACGCCTGGTCCGGTGGGAACCGACGAGGTAGCTATACCGACCCCAAGGGACCGGATGCCAGCGCGGAGATGCTGCGTTTCTTTCTGGCACAGACCAGGCGGCATGGGTAGCGGTTCGCACTCCAGGCGCAGCCATCGCGTTGTTGATTCCCAGGCGGGGACGTACTACATCGCTCCCTGCTAATGATCGGTAGCGCACCGACACCAGGCACCTGCCAAGGCAAAGTTCAAGGGCCAACCACCCCGCAATCCGCGAGCCGTGGGACACACCGAGAGGCCACCATGAACAAAGCCAAGGAACCGGTCTACATCAAGGGGAGCGAACAGATCGCCTACCCACCCCAGATGCAGCAGCAGGGGCTTGTCAACCTGCCTACCGACCCGGAGGATCTTGCCGACGCCGTATTCGAGCAACAGGCCTCTTCGGAACAGGCGCAGGAAGACGGGACCTTCTTCGAAGACGAGGATGCCGATCCCGTGGGCGCACCCAACGAGTTGGGCATGCATACGGATAACGACGGCTCTGACTCTGAGAGGCCGCGCCAAGCGTTCAATACCGCGCGATTCGACCCCAGCACCATGGGTACCGTGAAGAGCGATGGCGGCATCAAGCCCGACTGGGAGGACCGAATTGACGCGGCCCGCAGTATCTGGACGGAGCTGTCGGAAGACGAGCTGCTGAAAACCGAGGGACATGAGCAACGTCTTTCCAGCCTGGTACGGCAGTGCTACGGCATCTCCAGTGAGGCCGCCAACCAGCAGGTTCGAGCATTTCTGACTACGCAGCGCTACTAAAGTAAACCATTACCCTCCCGCAAATGAAACTCAGTGCCAAGGGGCAAGTTGGTGGTTCGGGTAGCTGAATCCCAGGCCGGCCCAGGTCTGCCGTACCGGAGACATCATCATGCAACAACGTTCACAGAACACCTGGCTTGCCTTTGGGCTCGTCCTCACAACCATTGGTGGCGCTACCCCGCTTGCCGCCCCCCTGGCCTCGCAGGATGTGATCGATGCGCGGCAGGAGACCCAGATCTGGACGACCTTTGCGCTCAACCCTCACCTGCGCGCGAACGAACTCAAGGTAACCGTACTGGATGGCAAGGCCACATTGACTGGCAAGGTAGAGGAAGGCGTGACCAAGGAACTGGCCAAGCAGATCGCCCTCGGTGTGGCCGGCATCAAGGAGGTCGACAATCAGATCGAGGTACAGCCGGACTACCGGCCACCGACGACAACCAGCAACCGCAGCTATGGTGAATCGATCGAAGATGCGACCATTACGGCGGCCGTGAAGTCCAAGCTGCTCTGGAGCAAGTACGCCAATGGCCTGAGCACCGAAGTGGAAACCCGGCGCGGCAAAGTCACTTTGCAAGGCAAGGCCGATAGCGCCGCCGCCAAGGAGCTGGCAAGCCGGTTGGCGCAGAATACCCGTGGCGTGCAGTATGTCGACAACCAGTTGATTATCGTACCACCCACCTCGACGGTGGGAGAGACTGCTCAGCAGGCCGCGAGCGAAGCAGGCATGGGCATTACCGACAGCTGGATCACCACCAAGGTCAAATCCACCTTTTTGTATTCGAACGAGGTTGCCGGGAACAACATCACCGTCAACACACACGGTGGCATCGTCACACTGACTGGCAAGCTCAATAGCGGCGCAGAACGTGCATTGGCAGTGGAGCTGGCCAAGAATGTACGGGGCGTAAAGCGGGTGCGGTCCTCGGGGCTGATATTTTGATCCTGGGCCATTCCACGCCATGTAAAACGCCAGGCAATCTGCCTGGCGTTCTGTTGTATACGATGCGCCCTACCTGACCAACCTTTCGATCACCATCTGTTCGCTCTCAACCCGGCGATTGGGTTCCAGGCAGCGGATCAGGTCGGCCCGATTGGTATCGGTACAATCCACCTCCGGATGCTGCTCGCCCATGGCCACGGTCAGCAAGCGCGCCGGATCGACCCCTTTATTGGTCAAATAGGTCTTCACCGCATCGGCCCTTTGCTGGGACAATTTCTGGTTGTAGTTGTCCGATCCCAAGCGGTCGGTGTAACCGGAGATGGTGATAGGCCCGAGCTGCGGGTTGCGGATCAATACATCGGCAATCTCATCGAGCTTGGCCTGCGGCAGGTTCAGTGCCGAGCTATCGAACCCGAACAACTCGGTAGACGACAGGGTGTAGCGCTCAAAGCGCGGTGCAGGGGGCGGTATGACCACGGCAACCGGGGATGGTATGGCCGGTGCGGGTAGATATTCGGTACGCGCCACCGGTGTACGGCGGACGGCCTTGTCGAAGGCATAGGTCAGGCCCACGGTCAGCACCGTCGTGTTGGCACGGTTGAAGTTGAATTCATCGCCACGCAGATAGCTGTGCGCACGGCGGACATCGGCCTGCATGCCCCATTGATGGCCAAATGCATACTGCATGCCAACACCGGCATTCACATACGGCGAAGTACGGTCGACCTGGACGCCGGACTGGCTGACCTTGTCCATTTCTGCACCAGCCCCGACCAGTATGAAGGGGCCGAAGCGCCCACGTGAAAACAGGTAGAGCGCATCAATACCGAAGGTGTTCTGCCGATAGCGACCCTCACCATCTCGCACCCTTGAAAACGTGGGGCCGAACTGGATATCCCATGACGGGGCAACCGGCTTGCCCAGGCGTATACCCACCCCTTCGCCACGACGATCGGTCCCGAATCGGTTATCCGGGTCAATACCATTGATGCTGGGCATCAGGTACCAGGAGGGGTTGTAGTCGTCCCGCAATGCATTGCCATCATAAGCGGCGTGTGCTGAGCTACAGGATAAGGCAATGCTCCCGAGCAGCACCGCACTTGCCACGGCACGGTGGCTGGTTTTGATCTGGTTCATTTCAAGCTCCCATGGCGGCCGGCCTGGAGAAGATGCCCATGCAATCCGCATTGGCACCAGTCACATGCTTACTGGTATTTCGCCTTGGCCATGCTGACGCAGGCGCTCTTGGCATCGCCTGCCATGCTGTCGCACTTCTCGGCAGCGACCTTGTAGTCGGCATCCTTTTTGTCAGCGATTGATTCCTTCGCTGCCGCGCCGACTTTCTCGGTCAGCTTGCTGTCGGCCAGTGCCTTGGTGTGTACTGCCTTGGCCTCAGTCCGGCAGACGTCCTTGGCATTGCCAGCCTTTTCGTCGCACATTTCCTTGGCAACCGCAAAGGTCGCATCGGCCTTGGCGACAGAGAGCTTGATGCCATCGCCGGGCTTGCTCGAATAGCGATATTCCAGCTCGGCCTTGGCAATCTTTTCCTTACCGCTGACTTGCTCCTTGCAAATGTCCTTCGCATTGCCGCTATCGCTGCTGCAGGCGGCCTTGTCGCGCTTGTAATCGGCGCTGATGCGGTCCTTGGCGGTACCGTAGTCGGTCTTGTTCATGGTGGCGGCATAGACGCTGGAGACGACGAACAAGGCGGCAACGGTCATGGCCAGTTTGCCGTGTTGATGGGTATTCATGATGTGATTCCTCTTGGTAGGTGACGGGAGCGAGGCAAACATGAATACCAGGCCCATCGCTGGGCATGGGTCATGATCAGACGCCTGCCAGCACGGTGGACGTGTGCCAGGAGAGCGTCTGTGCGTTATCGCACATGGATAGGATGGGATAGTCAGGGCGACGTCGCCCTCGCTGCCGTATCTGCAAGGGGCGGGAATGCGCGGCATGGTGGGCGTCACGACTGGGGCGATGCCCCCGGAGGAAGCTGAAATGAGCGTGCTAGGAGGCCAGGATTTCTGGCAGCAGACGGTCGTATTCTTTCTTGACCACCGCGTAGCACTCGCAGCTGCGCTTTTCCAGTCCTCGACGGTCAAGTATCGAGATATGCCCACGCGAGTATCGGATCAAGCCCACCGCCTGCAACTTCAATGCAGCTTCGGTCACTCCCTCTCGGCGAACACCCAGCATGTTGGCGATCAATTCCTGGGTCATCAGCAATTCGTTGCCTTGCAGACGGTCCAGGCTCAGGAGCAGCCAACGGCATAGCTGTTGGTCCAGCGAATGATGACGGTTACAGACGGCCGTTTGTGCCATCTGCGTGATCAAGGCCTGGGTGTAGCGCAGCAACAGATGCATGGTGGGGCCGGAACGGTTGAACTCATCCTTCAAGGCATGGGCACCCAGCCTGAATCCTTTGCCGGCACTTTGCACCACGGCTCGGCTCGGCGTGGAGCCGCCGCCCATGAACAGCGAGATACCGACTATCCCTTCATTGCCAACGACCGCGATCTCGGCCGAGGCACCGTTCTCCATGACATAAAGCAGGGAGACGATCGCGCTGGTCGGGAAATACACATGGCTCATCTTGCCGCCCGATTCGTACAGCACATCACCGAGCGCGAGATCGACGGGTTCGAGCTGCGTGCGCCAGCGCTCCCATTCCGCTGGCGGCAACATCGCCAGTAAACGATTCTTCTTCGGGTCAAATACCAGATTCATTACGCCCCTCCCTGGTCAGATTGAAGCTCCCGGCGACATTGGCCGGGAGTCGTTTGACCTCAGCAGCTTACGCGGACAACGACAGCGCTTATGTACGCTACCGCACATAAGCGCCGTCCCACGCGCGAGGACTGCCGCTTCTCCGATATTCGGCCGCCTGTGCGCTGGCGTACAGACCGCATGTCGCCACACGCCTAGCTTCAGCCGCACAGTCCTTCCGCTACCCGATCCTGCCACGGAGAATTCCCATGCCCCTGTTTGCGCTAGAACACAGCAAGGCGGCTTATCACGCCGACTTTGCCGCCTATGGTGCGAGCGTTCTACTGCTGGCAGGCTATCTGCTGCTTGCCAGCCCGGCTGCATGGCATGCCGAGCTGCAATTGCTGACGCTGCTGGGCCTCTTGAGCTGGAGCGCAATCGAATACGCCTTGCACCGCTTTGTGCTGCATGGGCTGGAGCCGTTTCGTCGCTGGCATACCGCCCATCACCAGCGCCCGAATGCATTGATCTGCGCCCCGACAGTGTTGAGCGCCAGTCTGATCGGCACGCTGGTGTTCCTCCCAACCCTGCTGCTGGGTACGGCGTGGCACGCCGCCGCATTGACACTCGGGGTGCTGGGTGGCTATCTGTTCTATGCGATCACCCATCACGCCACCCACCACTGGCGCGCCCACCATCCCTGGCTGGTGCGGCGCCGCTATTGGCATGCGGTGCACCACAACCGTAGCGGCAAAGCGGGCAGCTACGGCGTCACCACCACCTATTGGGACCAACTACTGGGGACTTATATCGGCCAGCCCCATTCCCACCAGCGCTCGACCTGGGATCTCGCCGTCGCGGCTTGTCTCGCCCTGATCGTGGCGTATGGCCTCTACCTGGCGTGGTTCATTTCCCGCTGGTGGTGCCTGGCAGCGGTACTCAGTGGCTTGCTGCTGCTTTACCTATCGCGGCGCCAGGCAACCAGGAACGCGACCTGCGCTGTCTTACCCTCTTCCACCCACCGCGTGCGTTCGGCGAAACGAACCCTGCCGGTACCCCACCCCATCACTCATCCATAAAGGGAATCAACCATGACCCAGTACCTACTACTTGGCGGCTTTCTGTCCACGCTGGCGCTTACCGGCTGCGAACGACCGGTCATCGTCACCACCCAACCCACCCCGGTCGCCGTCCCAGGCCCGGCCGGCGCACAAGGTGTTGCGGGGAGCCAGGGCGCACAGGGCAATCAAGGAAACGACGGCAACCAGGGTGACAAAGGCAAGCCGGGAGTGGACACCACCACGGTGATCGTCACCCCACCTGCGCCACCGCCCGAGCATGAGCCGGAAATGTCGCCTAAGCCGACCACGCCCAATTAAAGGCGCCCTGACAGGACGCCAAGGAGAAAATCATGAGTTTGGGAACCCTGTTGTTGCTATTGCTAGTCCTGGTACTGGTTAGCGTGCTGCCAAGCTGGCCCCATAGCCGTGGCTGGGGCTACGGGCCCAGTGGCGGATTGGGTTTGGTTGTGATTGTGCTGGCCGTATTGATGCTGACGGGCAGGCTGTGAACACCGCAGCGCGCCCGCTTGCCGCGCCAGTAGCGCTGCTGGCCGCCTGGCTGCTCACGGCCTGTGGAGAGACCGCCACCTTACCGCTGGCCGATGGGACAGGCCCCCAGCCTGTCCTTCCACCACCGAACCCAACGCTGATCCCCACGATCAATATTGCGCCGGCCCGAGGCTGGGCCAATGGCGCAATACCCAACGGGACAGTGGGTACCCAGGTCACCCTCTTCGCCAGCGGTCTGGACCACCCACGCTGGCTGTATGTGCTACCCAATGGCGATGTACTGGTAGCAGAAACCAACGCGCCCCCCAAACCCGACGACGGCAATGGCCTCAAGGGCTGGGTGATGGGCTTGTTCATGAAAAGCGCGGGTGCAGGGGTACCCAGCGCCAATCGCATCATGCTGCTGCGCGATACCGATGGGGACGGAATTGCCGATCAACGTTCGGTGCTGCTGGCTGGATTGAATTCGCCGTTTGGCATGGCGCTGATCGGCCATGATCTCTATATCGCTAATTCTGATGCCGTTATGCGATTCCCCTACTCGCCCGGCGACACACGCATCGACAGCGTGGGCGGCGTGGTAGTCGCGCTACCCGCCGGTAACATCAACCATCACTGGACCAAGAACCTGATCCTCAGCCAGGATGGCCTCAAGCTCTATGTCACTGTCGGCTCCAACAGCAATGTGGCGGAACGTGGCATGGCAGAGGAAGCCGGGCGCGCGGCGATCTGGGAGGTGGATATTGCCAGTGGTGCGCATCGTATCTTCGCCTCTGGCCTGCGCAACCCGAACGGTTTGGCTTGGGAGCCCAGTAGCGGTGCGTTGTGGACCGTGGTGAACGAGCGCGATGAGATCGGCAGCGATCTGGTGCCGGACTATATGACGTCGGTAAAGGACGGTGCCTTCTACGGCTGGCCCTATAGCTACTACGGCCAGCATGTCGATGAAAGGGTCAAGCCGCAGCAACCTGCGCTGGTGGCGAGTGCCATTGCGCCAGACTACGCACTGGGCCCGCATACCGCTTCGTTGGGGCTGGTGGCCGCTGCAGGGAATTCCTTGCCCTCCGCCTTTGCCGAGGGCATGTTCGTTGGGCAGCATGGCTCCTGGAACCGGCGGCCGCACAGCGGCTACAAGGTCGTCTTTGTCCCGTTTGCGCAGGGCAAACCAACAGGCGCGTCGCCAGTCGATGTGCTGACCGGTTTTCTCAGTCCGGATGGCAAGGCCTATGGCCGACCCGTCGGCGTCGCACTCGACAAGCAAGGGGCGCTGCTGGTGGCCGACGACGTGGGTAACGTGGTCTGGCGGGTGACGGCCAGTCATTGAATCGGGCGGTCGCCCAGGTCTGGTGGGATGGGCGGCCTGAACTCACGACGATTGCCACAGTGTTCGAAAACGTACCGACATCCAGCCTACACCAGCCCAAGCTGCGGTCATGTCCCTGACAGGACATGGCGGCCCGGTTAGGCGTAGTGCACGGTGCCGCATCAGGGCGCCTGAGCGGATGAACCTCGACCCGGCGCGATGTGTTACCGCCAGACCATGAGGCCGCGCCATGACTATCCAGAAGCTCACTCAACTCCTTTTCTTCCTCTCCCTCGCCCTGGTGACTTCGTGCGCCGCCAATACGCGCAGGGAAGACCGCTATGCCAGCCATGTCAGTCTGGAACAGCGTCACATCCAGTATGGACGGGTGAGCAATATCGAATCCGTTCCCATAGACAGCCGCAACACCGGTGGCGGTGCAGCGCTAGGCGCCATCGTAGGTGCTGTCATCGGACACCAGATTGGCAGCGGTAGCGGCCGTAGTGTGGCAACTGGCGTGGGTCTGGTGGGCGGTGCTGTGATCGGTAACAGCATGGAGAAGCGCCATGATAGCGACCGGGCCATCTATCGCGTGAGCGTACGCACGGAGGATGGCCGCAACCTGCGATTCGACTATGAACGGATCGACAATCTGCAGGTGGGTGACAAGGTCAGGATTCAGGATGGACAGCTTTATCACGATGACATTTGAGCGCAATGCCTGCCAAGCAGATTATTCGCGATCATAAGCTCGCTACCGTACCGACCGCCTGTTCAGTAAGGATCAAGGTATGACTGTCCGACCCTCCCCGCACCCCGCAATCTGCGGGCCAGGGGATATACCGAGAGGTCTTCCATGAACAAACCCAACGCACCGACACCCAGCAAGAGCGGTACCACGAGCGCCGCCCCGGTCGTACCCAAACCCAGCGGCCAGCAAGGCCCAAATAACCAGGCCAAATCCGACCCCAAGCCGATTGCCGGCAGGTGGGAGCTACAGATCAGCGCAGCCAAGGTTGCCTGGAACAAGCTGACGGAAACGGAGTTGATCAAGTCCGAAGGCCAGGAACAAAAGCTGTCCGGCTTGGTGAAGGAGCGTTACGCCCTCAGTCACGATGAGGCGAACAAACAGGTGAAGGCTTTCTTGCAGAAGCACCCTGCCTGATCGGATTACCAGACCGCCTCAGAGGTCGCTTCACTGAAAAAGAAGCACCGAGGGAGCCGCAATCGCACGCCCCCGCTGAGTTAACCGATCTGGCGTATCCGCGGGAAGGACGCAAACGGTTGTTGCAAGGGGCTTGCCCCGAACCAGCCACCCGATGCTGAGCCTTCCCGTCACCCTTGCCGTTATCAACCTACAAGACAGAGGAATAGCAAATGAACCAGTTACCCGCATTTTCCAACTCACCCGTCAAGGCATCGAGCGTCATCGGCACCGACGTAGTCAACCTGCAGGATGACAAGCTGGGCGACATCAAGGAGATCGTCATTGATCCACACGGCGGTAAGGTCGCCTACGCGGTGGTCTCATTCGGTGGTTTTCTGGGCATGGGAGAGAAGCTGTTCGCCGTGCCGTTCAGCGCACTCAAATACGATGTCAGCAAGAACGAGTACCTGCTGGATGCGTCCAAGGAACGTCTGGAATCGGCACCGGGCTTCGACGATGATAAATGGCCATCGATGGCCGATGAAAAATGGAACCGCGACGTCTACCGGCACTATGATCGTCCGCCCTATTGGGAGTCGACCGGTATGCAATAAACGGCCAGGGGAAAACCGCCCTGCCTTTGCCGGCCGCTGATTGAGAAAGCCCCCTTCACCGGGGGCTTTTCAATGAGCCCCCGGTACCCGCGCCGCCCTCCCGGATGACTATGTGCGCAATCGAACAGAACAATCGCTGACCAGCGCTTAACCTCAGGGTGTGGCACGGCATTTGCCATGCTGTTGCAGGAGGTCCTTATGCGACACATCACATTGATAGGCTCACTTTTCGGGTTACTGATCCTGGCCGCTTGCGAACGGACCGTCGTTGTTCAACAACCGGTACCGGCCGAATCGAAAACCAGCCCCGGCACCGATAGCGACAACAGCAAGGTAGTGCCAGACAAGCCAGGTGAGAGCAAGGAAGCGGCGCCACCGCCACCTGCGCCACCGCCGCCCGAATACGAACCCGAAATGCCGACCAAACCACCGATCGGTAATTGAACCCACCCCGCTACAAGGAGAATGTCATGAGCTTGGGAACCATACTGTTGATCGTATTGATACTGATACTGGTCGGCGCCCTTCCCACCTGGCCGCATAGTCGCAGTTGGGGCTATGGCCCGAGTGGTGGCCTGGGTCTGGTCGTCGTCATCCTGATCGTACTGGTACTGATGGGGCGCCTCTGAGTCCGGCAACGCCGGACAAGGGACGAGCAGCGGACCGACCAGCGCTAAGGCTCAGCGTTCCGATGGGAACGCTGAGCCCGCCAGTATGCAAAAGCCCCCGATTTCGGGGGGCTTTTACAGGTATATCTGCTCAGCGACCGTCAGCGTATGACGATGATCTTGTCCACCACGCTCAGCACGCCGGGGGTACCCCAGGCACTGTGTCGAGCCAGCTCTCTTTCGTACCAGCTTCGGACAGTGCCGGTAAGCGTGACCTTGGTGCCGACCAGCTCGACCTGCAGCTTGGGGGCATCGGTCTTGATCCGGCGCCGCAATGCGGCCTCGATATCGGTGCCCACCGTACTCACGCGTGAATGCGGCTTGATCGCGATATGGTCGCTCACGCCACACACCCCTTGCAGATAGCGCACCGCCTTCGCAGCGGCCTTGCGCTGATACTCCCAGGCTACTTCGCCAGATAGCGTAATCCAGCCGCCCTGCACTTCTACAGTGACCCCGTTCATGGGTAGATAGGTCAGCTGCCTGAGGGTCCGCTCGGCCGCGAGCAGGATGTCGCCATCGCCCTGCACACTCGACGCCGCGAGGGTGACTTGCAGCTCGATCACCAGGGAACGCACGCCCTCAACCCGCTGGACAGCCCGCTCGGCATCCCACCTATCCGCATGGCTGGCCAACTGGCCCCGCAAGGTAACGATGCCGTACTCGACCAGCACCTTGATCTGCGAGCCGGCAATCCACGGCTCTCGCTGCAGTTCCGCCATCACATCCGCTTGCAATTGCGCGTCGGTTTTCATGCTGCACTTTCCGGCTCGATTGAAAGAGCGCCGAGTTTCTCCCCTAAGCCCCTGGCGGTCTGTGCGGCAAGACACTTAGCCGGCTGGGCTTTGCGCGCGATGGGTCAAGCTTTCCACGCCCTTGTCTTGAGCGACCGGAGAAGGACAGCACTGTTCGCTAGCGAACTGATCACGCCCCGGTATGGGCCTAGTCTGCTTATGTGCCATCCGATACATAGATGGCTAGCCAGACCCGCTGGCAGGCAAGGCCTGCCAGCCATTCGATGAGGAAGACCCATCATGTTCTCTCCCCGCATCACCATACGGAGCATGAGTGGCGACGATGACGTCGCCGACGACACGTCAATATCGCCCCCCGCTACAAGCGCTATCGCCACCTTGCGCTGCCCGGGCCTCGCCACGGCGGAATCGCCCTACGACCTGTTTGAACGGCTGGGCCTGGCGATGGCGCAATATGGCTGCGCGCTGGAACTCGCCCGCGAGGACACCGGGTGGTGGCGGTCATGAGCAAGCAGCGCGGCCCGGAAAAACAGGGGCCGACACGCAAGGCGCCCACCGGGCAAGGTGGCTCGGGCAATCCGGGGATCGTTGGTGACGGCAAGACCGCGGCGTCGATATCGCGGGAAGACTACGAGGCGCAGTTGCATATCCTGCAGGTGGAACTGGTCAAACTGCAGCGGCATCTGATCCGCCGCGGGCAGCGTGTGCTGGTATTGCTGGAGGGGCGGGACGCAGCCGGCAAGGATGGCAGTATCAAGCGCATTATCGCGTACCTGAGCCCACGCGATACGCGGGTGGTGGCACTGGGCAAACCGTCCAACCGGGAGCGGCACAACTGGTACTTCCAGCGCTATGTCGCGCATTTACCTTCTGCCGAAGAACTCGTCTTGTTCAATCGGAGTTGGTACAACCGGGCGGGCGTGGAGAAGGTCATGGGATTTTGCTCCAAACGGGAACATAGCGACTTCCTGCAGTCCGTTCCCCGCTTCGAGGCCATGCTGGTGAACGCGGGTATCAAGCTCCTGAAGTACTACCTGGATATCAGCAAACCCGAACAAAAGCGGCGCCTTGCCGCGCGGGAACGCGACCCACGCAAGCAGTGGAAGCGCAGCCCGATCGATGCCGTCGCCGTCAAGCGCTGGAAAGCGTATTCGATGGCGCGTGACGAAATGCTGCAGCACACCCACACCGCCAAAGCGCCCTGGCACATCATCCAGGCTGACAACAAGCGCCTGGCGCGGCTGAACCTGATGCGCGACATCCTTTCCCGTTTGCACTACACCGGCAAGCAAACAGAGCTGGTGCAGCCGGACCCCCGCATTGCCTTTGTATTTACCGCCACCACGCAACTTGCACGCTAAGCCCGATTTACCGTTCTTCGTAACGCATTGCCCACCCGCATAGGGCGGGCTATCACTCAGCTAGCGCGGGGCAATCGCCCATCGTACAGGGACAAGGAGATACACCATGTCTGACTGGCTAGGCTCGGCCGACTGCACCAGCACCTGGGTCAACACCGCGATCACCCATGCCTCCTGGCCCATTGCGGCACTGATCGCACTCTATCTGTTCCGCGAACCGCTCATTTCCCTGCTACGCAGCCTGCGTTTTCTGAAATCCGGCTCGCTGGAGTTCCGCTTTGCCGAGGGGCTGCGCAAGCAGGGTCTGAGCGCCGAGCAACTGAGCGCACTGGCCAAGCTGACGGCCGACGAGATCAACTACTTCCTGATGATGTCCTACTCCAGCGAGGGTGGCTTTACCTATACCACGACGCTGAGCCAGGATCAGCTCAACTCACTGGCGCAGAACCTCGCTGCGGCCGGCCTCGTAACCATCGAGCACATCGACCAGCAAACCCATCACATCAAGCACCGTGTGACCTATGTAGGTCAGTCCCTGCGGATGATGCTGATCGATTCGGCGATCGATCTGCTGGGGGCATGAGCGATCGCAGCAAGTACCACTACCGGCGTGCCATCTCTAGGCAGCACCCAGTAGTCGTTGGTGTGCACGTACGGCATCGAGATTGATTTCGGCCAGGGTGCGAAACGGTGCGGTGATCTCGGTATCGGCCCGTACCGCCTCCCAGAACGCCAGTGCGGGGGCCATCATCTGGCGGCGCGCCGCGACACCCGATGCATCCGGCGGCAGCAGGACAAGGCCTTCCGACCGGATCTCACCGCTGGCACGCGGTGCGTAGTGCATGGGCAATATGTCATAGGCGGGGGCAAGCTCCCATGGCATCGCCCCTTCTTCGACAATGGAAAGGTTGCCATGGTGGCGATCGCCATTCCCGATCAGGATGCTGAACGCGACCAGCAAGGCGGTGGCCTGCCGGGTATCGGGCCGAAGTACCTTCTGCGCAATCAGGGCCGGCACCGCCTGCTCCCAGCTCATCGGGACCATGCCGGCAGGCTCCGTAAAGCTTTTGAGCGACACGAGACCCACCCGCCCCAGCCGCCCAACACGGTCAAACCGCCTGACTTCCAGGTAGGTACGATTCCCGTCATTCAGGACAGACGTCTTCGCTGCCGGAAAACCCGACCGGCCCAAGGTCTCAAGCGCGTGATGCTCGGCACGCAACAGGTCTGACCACCGTTGGGATACGGGATTATCAAGACGGCCACTGAATTTGACGATCACGCTGTACGAACCCGCGCCATCGTCAACATGCGCCGTGAACTTTGGCTGTTCTCCCCCCACCGAGGAGCCCGGTGCTTCGTCCGATTCCAGCGCCTGCTCGGCCATCTCGCCATATCGCGCCAGCCTTGCGACAGCGGGAATCGCATGCCGCAGCCGACGCTGGTTGAGCAGCGCCAGTCGCATACTGGTCGTACTGCCAATGATGTAGTGTCCGGGCAGATCCTCGCCACGCTTTGCCGCAGCAAAAATGACATCGCGATCTGTCCAGCTCGATACATCGGCATTCAGCCCGATCTCGGCATGCGCCCGGGTCCATGCCCGGCCAAGAAAGCCTTGTGGGCGAAAATCGTAGAGTTGATACGGTAGACCATCGCTGATCGTCTCTGCCGCGCCATCCGCCGGCCGCCAGAGAAACTGTGCCGCAGCCAGTGGCGTCAGGTGGGCGATCATGACCGGATGCCCTTGTTGATCGACCCGAAAGACCGGCACATCCACCTCGACGCCGGGGATAGGGTCAACCAGCGCGAACCGCCTGCCCTTCGTCTTCCCGACGGCGCGTATCTGTTCCCCGCGCAACTGTATGGCCTTGACCAGGGTGGGATAGCTGACGTTGAGTTGCCCGACCAAGGCTTCGGCACTCAGGGCGCCACCCTGGAGGGCGAGTGTCAACTGATCCGCAATCTGCAGTGCCTTGGTCATGGTTTTTCTAGAAAAATTAGAAGAATAATTTCTAGATAATATCTTACATCAAGTGCACACAGAACCCAAAAATATCTTTATACGTCAATACCTTAATGAATAAACATTGTAGGACGTTTGACTATGAGTCGGGGAAAGATGAGAAGAATAATTGGATCATGACTTGGCGATGACATCGCCGACCTCCGCCCATGGGCCGTCAGGCGATATCCACCAATAAGCCATCCCGCTTTTGGGACTGGTCAGTCCCAACGCTGGGACTCCCCTGCCGCGCCATGTGCTGGTATCCGCAACAAATCCCTTAACAATCAACACCCTTCCCTGCTGGCACTGAAGCTGCTCTTACCGTTTTGTCATCCCATCGCAAAACGGAAGTGTCATGGACATACAGCGCGCCCTTACCCCACCCGCCTTCTGGCGCCGTCGCCCGGTCTGGATCGGCCTTGCCGCGCTGCTCGCGACCGGCGTGGTGTTGGCTGCCTGGCAGTCCAAGCCGGCCGGCATGAAGGTGGAAGCGATGGGCGTGAGCACCGGCGTGGTACAGCGCGGCCCGCTGCTGGTGACAGTACAGGGCAGCGGCGTACTGCGGGCGCTGGATATCCGGCTGATTGCCGCACAGAGCGATGCCCGCGTGGAGCGGGTGCTGGTGCAGCCGGGCACCCAGGTACAGGCCGGGGCCGTGCTGGTGCAGCTGATCAACCCTGCCCTCAACCAGTTGGCGGAGGAAACCCGCTGGAGCCTGGAGCAGGCCGAGGCGGAAATGAATGCCTTGCGCACCCAGCTCGATAGCGAGCAGCTCAACCAGCATGCCACCGTGGCCAAGGCCGAGTTCGCCGCGGAGAGCGCACGCCTGCAGCTGGCAGCGGAGACCGGCCTCGTGAAGGAAGGCATTGTCTCCAAGCTGACCTATCAGCGCAGCGAACTGAATCTCAAGCAGTTGAACGAGACACTGACGCTGGAGCGCGAACGGCTCAAGAAGGGGCAATCGAATATCCGCGCGCAGTTGGCGGCGAAGGAAGCGATCGTCGCCCGCCTGCGCAAGACCCTGCAGCGCGCCCAGGACCAGGTGGCCGCACTCAGCGTACGAGCGCCCATGGACGGCACGGTACAGGAACTCACCCTGCAGCCCGGCCAGGCGGTGGCCATGGGGGCAAGTCTCGCCAAGCTCGCCCGGCCCGGTGAGTTGTACGCCGAACTGCAGATACAGGAATCCCAGGCGCGCGACCTGGCCATCGGCCAGCCGGGCCAGATCGATGCCCGCACTGCGGTCATCCCGGCGGAAGTCATGCGTGTGGCACCCAATGTGAGCAATGGCACGGTCAAGGTTGACCTGCGACTCAAGGGCGCCCTGCCGCGCGGCGCGCGACCAGACCTGAGCGTGGATGGCACGGTGGAGGTCGCCCGCCTGGCCGACGCACTGCAGGTCACCCGCCCGGTGTTCAGCCAGCCCGATAGCCCGGCCAATGTCTACCGCGTGGACAGCGACGGCGTGGCACAGCGGCTGAGCGTGGAATTCGGCACCGCGTCCGTCAACCGCATCGTGATCCGCAAGGGTCTGGCCGCGGGTGACACCATCGTGGTGTCCGACACCACCAGTTGGCGCACCCATGACCGGGTGAAGATCAAATGATGGGCCTCCTGGCCCTGGGCTGCGCGCGGCCATTCAGCCCCGAACCGGCACGACCCCGACAATCGAGTAGCATCCTGCCCCATCAGGCGAACGCAACAACGACAGCCCAGAGGAAGACACCATGTCAGAGACCGTAATCAAGTTGCAAGGCATCAGCAAATCGTTCTTGACCGACGAGATCGAAACCCGCGCGTTGGATGACGTCCATCTGCAGATACAGCGCGGCGAGTTCGTCTCCATCAGCGGCCCATCGGGCTGCGGCAAATCGACACTACTGGGTATCCTCGGCCTGCTCGATACCGCCAGTGGCGGCCAGTACGAACTGGCCGGAAAATCGGTCGAGACGCTGGACAACAAGGCCCGTGCGCAGTTGCGTAACCGCGAGATCGGCTTCGTGTTCCAGGCTTTCAACCTGATCTCCGACCTGAATGTGGAAGAGAACGTGGGCCTGCCCCTGCAGTATCGCCAGGACCTGAGCAAGCGCGATTGCCAGGAGCTGGTGAAGGAAGCACTGGCACGGGTGGACATGGGGCACCGCGCCCGTCACTTCCCTGCCCAGCTCTCCGGCGGCCAGCAGCAGCGGGTAGCCGTGGCGCGTGCTTTGGTGGGCAAGCCGGCGCTGATCCTCGCTGACGAGCCAACAGGCAACCTCGACTCCCGCAATGCCGAGCTGGTGATGAACCTGCTGGCGCAGATCCATGCCGACGGCGCCACGCTCTGCATGGTGACGCACGATCCGCGCTCGGCGTCGCTCGCCAAGCGGACCGTGTCGTTGTTTGACGGCCGGGTGGTGGAAGACCATGCGAATACAGCCCAGGCGATCCAACGTGGCGCGATGACACTGGGAGCACGCTGATGTGGACCGATCTGCGCTATGCCATGCGCCTCTTGCTGAAGGCGCCCGGTTTTTCATTGTTGACGCTGCTGACGCTGGCATCGGGTCTCGCCTTTGCCATCTATATGGCGGCAGCGATCCATACCATCGGTTTTGTCAGCCTGCCTTGGCCCAACTTCTCGCAACTGGCGGTGATCAAGGAAACATTCAGCGGCAGGGAAAATGGATCGCGCATCCGCTACAGCGATTTTCTGGAAATCAGCAAGACCCAGACCAGCTTCCAGACACTCAATGTCGTCCAGCAGCGCAAGGTGGCCGTCGGTGGCAAACGCTACCCGGAGAACTTTACGGCAGCGCGCGTTTCGGCGGGTAGCTGGGGGCTGCATGGCACCGCACCGCTGATGGGGCGCAAGCTCGATGCCACGGACGAAGCAGCCGGTGCGGCACCGGTCGCCGTCATCGGCGCCGACATGTGGCGTAGACACTTTAACAACGAGCCCAACATCGTCGGTAGCCAGGTCAAGATCGACGGAATCATGACCACGATCGTGGGTGTGATGCCCAGCGGCTTTCGTTTTCCGGTCGGCGAGCAATTGTGGCTGCCCTTCACCCCACCGGCAAAGTACGCCCCCGGTGATGATAACCGCGTCACCGTTCTTGGCTGGCTCAAGCGGGGTGTGAGCATGGACCAGGCCACAGGCGAGATCAGCCTGATCTCCCAGCGGCTGGCAACCAGTTGGCCCAAGACCAACAAGGTGATAGGCACCAAGGTCGTACCGTTTGTGCAAGGTAGCGTGCAGGGCGTGCGGGGCATGTACACGGTACTGGGCAGCGCGGCCGGTCTTTTGTTGCTGCTAGTCTGGATCAACGCCGGCAATCTGCTGCTGGCGCGGGCCAGCGAGCGACAACAGGAGACGGCCATCCGCTCCGCACTGGGCGCGCCTCGCCACCGGCTGCTGCGCCACATGCTGGCAGAAGGCCTGATCTTGTCCAGCAGCGCCTGCGTACTCGGCTTGTTCTTTGCGGCCTGGGCATTGGAGGCCACCAATCAGATCTTTACTTCCTTGCCCAGCGCAGCCGAAGCCCCGTTCTGGATCCATTTCGATATCTCGACGCCGGTGGTGATCACCGCCGTGGTGCTGACGCTGGTTTCCACACTGGTCATTGGCCTCCTGCCCGCCTGGCGCAATGCCAAGACCGACCTGATGATGGTGCTGCGCGATGGCACGCGTCATGGCCAGGGCCGGGCTGCAGGTCGCTTCAGCGGTGCGCTGGTGGTCATACAGATTGCTGTCAGCAGCATGTTGCTGATTGCAGCGGTGGTGCTGACCTACGCCATGCACCAGACCCTGCAGGCGGACTATGGTTGTCGGACGCAGGATGTGGGGACGGCCAAACTCATCAGCCGCGCGGAGATGGACGAAAATAGTCGTGCACAACTCTGGCAACGACTGGATACGGCCTTGCGCAGCTTGCCCGGCCAGCCCCGCTTTGCCCTGACCACCGCGCTACCCGGTGATGGCACGCAGGAGGCCACCGAAATACAACCGGAAGGCATGCAGATTACGGACAAGCGCTATCCCGTCGCGGGCATCTACGCCGTAAACAACGGCTATTTCTCGGCGCTGGAGGTGCCGATGCTGAGTGGCCGAGCGCTGAATGACCAGGACAGGGCAGACAGCCTGAAGGTCGCGGTGGTCGACAGTACATTCGTGCAGGCGTTCTGGCGTGGCCAGTCGGTCCTGGGCAAGCGTATCAAGCTGGACGCACCGGATGCGAAAGCCGCCTGGTATACCATCGTCGGTGTAAGCCGCCCGGTCATGCAGGGCAGCCCGAGTGGCGATGTCGATGCTGCCAACCCCAATATCTACGTACCTATCACCCAGTACCAGTCTGTGCCCAAGTCGCTGCGCATTGCCCTGGTTGGATCAGGGAACATGGCCACCACGCTGGATCAGATCCGGCAGGCGGTGAGCCGGGCTGATGCCAACCTGGCGGCGGTCGAACTGTACAGTTTTGACCAATTGCACGCGGACAATACTGGCGGCCTGGATCTGATCGGCGCCTGGTGTGTGGCCCTGGGCCTGATCAGCCTTTTGCTGGCCGTGAGCGGCATCTATGGCATCACCGCCCGAGGGGTAGCACTGCGTACCCATGAAGTGGGGGTGCGCCGTGCCGTAGGGGCAAGTGATGCGGCGGTGCTGCGTCTGCTGCTACGCCGGGGCATACGGCAATTGCTGATCGGCCTGCCGTTGGGCCTGCTGCTGGGCTGGGGCGTCACCATCGCCATGTCCGAGTTCCTCTACCAGGCAGGGCTGGCTGTTCCCGTAGCGATGGTGCTGGTCAGTGCGGTCATCATCACGGTGATCCTGATCGCGACGCTCATCCCCGCCCGGCGGGCGATCCGAATGATTCCGAGCGCGGCGCTGCGCTATGAGTAGGCGTTAAACAACAAAGCGACGCCCCCACCAGGCCGATGGGCACGACAATTTCACCTTGCCGTGCCCATCGGCCGTTTTCTTTGTATCCTGCTGCCGTGCTACCCATGAAAACCCCCGTGCCTGTCCAACCGCCGATACTGGTCTGCGACGACGACGTCGCCATCCGCGCTGCCCTGCGGCTCTTCTTCAAGAGCGAAGGCTGGCCCTGCGATGTCGTCGCCTCCCCCGACGAAGCCCTGAGCGCCCTGCGCGAGACCGACTACGCCCTGCTGTTGCTGGATCTCAACTACAGCCGCGACACGACCTCCGGCCAGGAGGGCGTGGACCTGATCGCCGCCGTCCGTGCGCAATACCCTGACCTGCCCATGGTCGCCATGACCGCCTGGAGCGCGGTGAGCATCGCGGTCGATGCCATGCGCCAGGGCGCCAATGATTTTATCGAAAAGCCCTGGGACAACGCCCGGCTGGCCAGCATCGTGCGTACCCTGCTCACCCTGCGGCAAAGCCGGCAGCAGAGCGCCCGGCTGGCGGCGGAGAACAGGCTGCTGAAAGCCGGCGCGCCGGACCGGGACTGGGTCTGCGGCTCGCTCGCCATGCAGGCGGTAATGAGCAAGGTACAGTCGGTGGCCGGGACGGATGTGAACATCCTGATCACCGGTGAGAACGGCACCGGCAAGAGCCAGTTGGCGGAGTGGATACACCGGCAGTCATCGCGGGCCGAAGGCAGCCTGATCACCGTCAATATGGGGGCGATACCGGACAGCCTGTTCGAGAGCGAGATGTTCGGCCACCAGAAAGGTGCGTTCACCGATGCCCGCGAGGCGCGCATCGGCCGCTTCGAACTGGCCGACCAGGGCACGCTGTTTCTGGATGAAGTGGGCAACATCCCGCTCAACCAGCAAGCCAAACTCTTGCAGGTGATCGAAACCGGCCAGTTCGAACGGCTGGGCTCCAGCCACCGGCAGCACAGCGATGTGCGCTTGATCGCCGCAACCAACGCGAACCTGCTGGATATGGTCGCGCAAGGCCAGTTCCGGCGCGACCTGCTGTACCGCCTCAATAGCGTGGAGATCCACCTGCCGCCCTTGCGCGAACGGAAGGACGATATCTTCGCGCTGGCGCAACAGGGCCTGGCCCGCTACGCCACGCGCTATAACCGGCCACAGAAGGCATTGTCGGCCGCTGCCATCATTGCCCTGCAGAACTACCCCTGGCCAGGCAATGTGCGGGAGCTGACCCACACCATGGAGCGGGCAACGCTGCTTGCGACGGGCAAGGAGATCGCCGCCGATGACCTGGGCCTGGCGCACAACACGACCAGCGCAGCAGCCGCAGGTGCGTCGACCATCGACCTCGATACCCTCTCGCTCGACGAAGCCGAGAAGCTGCTAATCCGCACGGCACTGCGCCGTCACAACGGCAATGCCAACGCTGCGGCAGAAGCACTGGGCCTGAGCCGATCGGCCTTCTACCGTCGTCTGCAAAAGTATGAGCTCTAAGCCAGCACCGGCAGGCCACGACCGGCGCCTGCTGGCCATTCTGCTGGCCGGCAGCCTGCCCGCCTGGCTGGTGCAGGCCGTGCTGGTGTGGCAGCTGGGTTGGCTGATCTATCCCAAGATACTGCTGCTGTGCCTGACCGGTATTGCGGTCATTGCCAGCGTGACGGCGGTTCACCGCCAGACGCTGAACCAGCGCCGTACCATCAGCAATCTGGTCGCGGCGATCCGTGTGGGCGACTACAGCATGCGCCTGCGCCACCGCCCGGATGATGCCCTGGCAGAACTGGCGAGCGAGATCAACCAGCTTGCCAGCAGCCTGCACCAGCAACGCCTCAAATCCGAAGAAGCCCTGCGCCTGGTCGATAGCGTGGTGGAGGGCATCGAGGTTGCCATCTTTGCCGTGGACGAAGACGGCCTGCTACGGCTGGCCAACCCGGCAGCCTGCCAGTTGCTGCAACAAAGCAGCGAACAGTTGCTCGGCCAGCCAGCGGCCAGCATGGGCCTGAGCGATCTGCTGGCAGCGGACCCGCAGGCGATTACCGAGCGGGTTTTCCCCGGTGGCGCCGGGCTGTGGCAATTGCGGCGACGTGGCTACCGTGCGGAAGGCCGCCAACACACCTTGCTGTTCGTGAATGATCTGAAGCAGGTACTGCGCAGCGAAGAGCTCAAGGCCTGGCGGCAACTGATCCGGGTCTTGAGCCACGAGGTAAACAACTCGCTCGGCCCCATTGCCAGCGTCAGCGCCACCTTGCGCAAGCTGACCCAGGCCGACCCGCTGCCCGAGGATTGCAGCGAGGACCTGCAGCACGGACTGGAGATCATCGAAGAACGCGCGCAGCGGCTAGGTGAATTCATCCGCCGCTACGCCGCCCTGGCGCGCCTGCCAGAGCCGCACAAACAGGTGTTCGACCTCGGCGCGCTGCTGCAGAGCCTGCCGGCCCTGCAGCCCGAAGCCCAGCTACAGATCGACGGCCCGACAATACCCGCCCCCTTCTACGGCGACCGGGGCCAGATCGAACAACTGCTGATCAACCTGATCAAGAACGGTGTCGAAGCAGGCGGCACGCCCGTCACCATACGCTGGCAGGCGCAGCCGCTGCAGATCAGCGTACTGGACAGCGGCAGCGGCATCGCCAACCCAACCAATCTGTTTGTCCCTTTCTACACCACCAAGCCGGAAGGATCGGGTATTGGTCTGGTCCTGTGCCGACAGATCGTGGAGGCGCATCACGGGACATTGGCACTGCAGAATCGGGAAGATGGAGTGGGGTGCGTGGCGGTGGTGAGGTTTGCCCCTTCCCTCGCCCCCTCCGCCTACGAGCCGTCGTCCACGCCGTCCCAGTAAGCCTTTTTGGCCGACAGGTCATAACCCTCCCCCATCATCTTGACGCTTACCCTGCCCGTCTCCGGGTGGACCGCGACATCATGCGGGTTGGGATTGCCGAGGACCAGGTAGCGACAGGGTTCGGCCGTGTGGTTCACCATGGCGTGGCCAACGCGCTGCCCGGCGGGGAAGCAGACGTAGTGACCTACCGTCAGCAGGTGGCGCTCGTCACCCAATTGCAGGGTCAAGCTCCCTTCAAGTATCAGTACGTGCTCTTCTTCCAGCAGGTGGTAGTGACTCTGGTTGGCCTGCTTGCCCGGCGGCAGCATCTCCATGGCCACGCTGATCTGCGTGCCACCGCCAAATGCACTGAGGTGCTGGAAGCTCAGGCCGAAGCGCTCCCCTCGCGAGAAATGCTGCCAGGGTACTTCGCTGATATGAAACGGCTCGAACACGCCGGCGACGTTGGCGGAGTTGGTGCGTTGGCTCATGGGAAGCACTCGGGTCAGTGAGATGACCTGATCATACGGCGGGCCGGCGGCGACGCCTACTCCGTGACCGTTGCGGCCACGCGCTTGAAGAACTGGTAGCCCAGATGGCCAATCTCCGGCTGATCGTACTCGCCGGCGGTCAGCACCATGACCATGTCCAGCTCCGGCACCATATAGAGACGCTGGCCACCATTGCCGATCCCGCCTATCCAGCCACGGGTCTTGTCCTGTACCTCAATGGTGCCAGACCACCATTGGTAGCCATAGCGCAGGCCGTCACCCGTCGTGATCTGGCCACGGGTCGATTCTGCCAGCCAGGCGGCAGGTACCACCTGCCTGCCCTGCCAGACACCCTGTGCCAGCACCAGACGGCCCAGGCGGGCGATATCGCGCGGCTTGAGGCGCAGGCCGGCAAAGGCCAGCGGACGGCCGCGATAGTCGCTGAGCCAGCGCCAGTCGGTAATGCCCAGTGGCTCGAACAGGTAGCGGCGGGCGAATTCCGGCAGGCTCATGCCGACCCGCTCGCTGAGTATCTGGGCCAGCACGGCAGTACCGCCACCGTTGTAGTTGAAGCGCGTGCCCGGCGTGGCCGCCATGGGGCGGTCGAACAGGTAATGGGCCTGGGAAGAACGCCAATAGAGGCCGAATTCATCATTGCTGAGCGCACCGTAGTTGCCGGATTCGCGCCACTCGAGGCCACTGCTCATGGTCAGCAGGTGGGCCAGCGTGACCGCGCTGCGGCCTTCGCCCTTGAGCGGCGCCAGTTCTGGCAGCAGATCGACAACCGGCGTGTCGAGCGGCGGTGTCTTGCCCTGGGCCTGGGCAATGCCCCACAAGAGGCTCACGACCGATTTACTGATCGAGCGCACGTCGTGGCGCTGACCGGCATCGAAGGTGATGGTGTGGGTGAAGAAATCCGCGATGGATTTGTCCTTACCGGTCCGATAGACCTCGGCCACCAGTTGGCCATGCCGTTCCACGACTAGGCTGTGGAAATTGGCCGGGCTGGCGGCGAAATCCTTGAGCACTTCGCACAGGCCCGCAGTATCGAAGCCCGTCTGCCCTGCCGGCGCGATTGCCCAGCCATCGTTCAGGGTTGCCGGTGCATCGCACGGCGCGGCAGCGTAGACCTGGCAGGCCAGCATGCAGCCCATGCCGACAAGAAACGCGTTCCAGCCTGACTTTCTCAGCACCATCTCAACCACTTGTTGCTCCACAGCCGATCTCACATGGCCCTGGACAAACCCAGAGCGGCGCCAGCTTAGCAAGGCTTGGCAATACCAACGGCATGGTATCGACCCGTCCGGCTCAGGCTGTCTCATTGTCGTCTCAAGACTGTCGTAACCATGCAGAAATACTGATATTCGATTGCCAAAAACACGAAAAATATAATCCAACCAGCCACTTGGCGGATATCTGAATGTCATATACGGTAGCTAAAACAAGACAAATTCTCAACCCGCTGGAGGAAAACCAAGCATGAAAAAAGCCAAAACCTTATTGGCCGGCCTGCTGCTGTCCGCAAGTTGCCTGAGCCACGCTGATGCCCAACTGTATTACGAGGATGCCTCAGCACGCTGGGATCTGACCCAGATGCTGCTGTCGTTGATTACCGGCAGCAGTGGTCAAACGCTGGAGACCACCACCGTCAATTTCGAGCAATGGGCACCGGGCCATACTTGGCTGAATGATCAGGCCGTATTACCACGCGGCGCCCTGCGTGTCGGTTTCAGCAACGAACCGCTCACCTATCGCCCCAACGCACATTTCGCCTTTGTACCCTGGCGCCAGGGCGTAGCCCCGGCCCGTGACACTCTGTTCGGCCAATTTCTGCTTCGCCAGGGCGACAGCCGCAATGAACAGCGCTACCTGATCATCGAAAGCAAGCGCCCGCTGGTGGCGCTCGGTGCCACGCTCTACAACCGCAGCAGCAGCTACTGCGCGGCCGCACTGGCACCGCGCTTGTACAGTGGCAGCAGTCTTGATCAGGCGACGGAAATCACCAACCAGCTCAGCACCGGCAATGTGGAAGACCCGGCCTGCCCCGTTGTGGCAGGCAAGGTGGATACCGTCAACGCGGTGGTGAAGAAGACGGGCACAACCTTCACGCAGTCCTTCAACTATGCGGTTGTCGACCTGGGTACACCGCAGCGTCGCGTCTTGATCGATAACATCGTGCTGTACTTTGCTCCGGATGCGCCAGCAGCCCAGTAACAAGCCCGGTACATTGCAACCGGCACGGCTACGGCCGGCCGGTTGTTCAGATCGCCACTTCTGCAGCTTTACCACCCTGCAGGGCAACCTTTCTTGATCGACCCCGTCAAGCCGCCAGTCTCAGATTCATCAGGCAGGCATCGTAGTACTGCCCATGCAGGCACAGCGCGCCCGGTTCCCGGCCATAGGGCTGAAAGCCTAAAGCGTCGTAGAGCTGGCGAGCAGGATAGTTGGGCTCGAACACGCATAGATTGAGATGCAACGCGCCTTGTGCACGCGCATGGTCGATCGCGGTCTCGATCAAGCGGCGGGCGATAGCGCGGCGGCGGTAGGCAGGCGAGACGATCACGCCCCAGAGCAGGTATTTGTGCGCGTAGGAAACCAGCTCCCCGCCCACCATCACGGCAGCCGTACCCACGAGCCGGTCATGGACAAAAGCGCCGAAGATGGTGGCGAGCGGGCCGGCGGAGAGGTTGTCGTAGAAGCGCTCCATCGGCCGGGCAACTTCTTCTTCCAGCGTGCAGCCCATGGCCAGTTCGGATTCCGCGGCCAGGGCCAGTCGCAGCAGCATGAAAGACTCGGCATCTTCTCGTACCAACGGACGGATGACGACGGCTTCCACCGGGTAGCTCAGGGCAATCGTCATGCTGGCATCAATCGCTCGCGTAGGGTGATCGGCTTTTGCGATCACGCGGCGTATCGGCCTGGAAGACAGGCTGGGCACAGCGGGAGATACGCACAGATCGCAGTACTGAAAGTGTGCGATTGCGCCAGCACGCCTGTCCACGCAGAAAGTGTTAGCCAATCGTTAACTTGGTAACAAACCAGCCAATCCGGTTAACAGGGTATGTAGCGATGCGCTACCGGGGAATCAATGGCCTTCCTCGTCGGTATAGCGCTGGTAGATACGCTTGAGGACGCCCTGTTTGCCCAACTGGGCCAGGACAGCCTCCAGCCGCTTCACATCCTGTGCGGGTAGATGCTTGCCGAACACGAAATAGACCGGTTCTTCGCGAAATACGGTCGGCAGGAGCTTGAGCTTGTCCTGCAATCCTTCGCGCCGGATATAGGTGCGGATGGCAGCCTCGCCACCGTAGAAGAACCGCCCATACCCCTCTGCCAGACGACGCAGCATGATGCTGCTGTCCTTGTTGTTCGGGTCTACCCACAGCAGCTCCTGCTCGCGCAGGTAGCTGGCAAAGGCGCTGCCCTGGGTGGTCATGATGGGCGCCTTGGGGCCGAGCTTACGCAGGTCGTCAAAACCATGGACCGCCGCATCTTCGTCTACCCGCACGGCAAGGCGGTGACGGGCCTGGAACAAGGCGGTGGCGGGAAAGATAAAGTTGGCTTTACGGTCGCTGGTCTTCAGCAGCCCGCACAGGACATCGAGCGAACCCTTCTGGACATAGATCTGCAGGCGGACCAGTGGGAGCGGTGCACTCTCGGTCGTGAAACGGATGGCTGGGTCGGCCTGCTCGATCGCCTGCATGACGTCGACACAGACACCCGGCAGTTGCTGATCGCCGCGATTGAACAGGAACAGGTTGTTATCGACATCCGTCGTCCTGAGCAACAAGGGTTGTGCCATGGCAGGCACGCAAGCCATCGCCAATGCAAGACTTGTCGCCCAAGTTGTCACCCTCCCAGAAACACGCATACCTGTCGCCTTGGTTCTTGATTTGGCGCGTATATTAGCGTGCTCATGGGGGAGTGCCCAGCAAGCCTTGGCATCCATATGTTTCCTGAGGCTATCTGATCACAACACGCTGATTTACCTGCCTCCGCGCGCCTTCCTCGGCGTCTGCAAAGCAATTCGCGGCTCGCCTACCCCATAGGAGTTAGGTACGCATACCTGATAGACGTGATTCGCAACACGTTCAGCTGGCCTACGCTTTCGCTCATCTCCCTGGCTACCGGCCTGACGGGGATCAACATCGCCCCAAAGCCACCAACCGGGCGTCTGCAAAACCGAGAGGAAGCCTTATGTCCCACGCCGAGCCCCGCCGTGCCCTGATCGTCATCGATGTCCAGAACGAGTACATCTCGGGCAATTTCCTGATCGAATACCCTCCTGTGAGCGTCTCCCTGCCCAATATCCTCAAGGCAATGGATGCGGCCCAGGCACACGCAGTACCGGTGGTGCTGGTTCAGCATGTTCTGCCGGAAGCCGCACCCATCTTTGCCAAGGGAAGCCACGGGGTTGCACTACACCCGGAGATCGCATCGCGCCCACATGCCCATCTGGTCACAAAGACCCTGCCCAGTACCTTTGCCGGGACCGACTTCGGCGCCTGGTTGCGGGATAACCATATCGACACGCTGACCATCGTCGGTTACATGACCCACAACTGTAACGACTCGACCATACGCCAGGCCATGCACGAGGGGTACGCGGTGGAGCTGCTGCACGATGCATCAGGCTCCCTGCCCTATGCGAACAAGGCGGGTAGCGCGACGGCAGAAGAGATACACAAGGCGGTGATCGTCGTCATGCAGTCGGCCTACGCCGCGGTGATGGCCACGGCGGAGTGGATAGACAATCTCGCCACCGGCAAGGCGGCGGAGCGCGACAACATCTATGCCTCCAACCAGCGTGCGGTAGCGGCACGTAAGGCTTAGTTCCCCCTATTGAGACAGGCTGGCCGGTCGCTCCGCAGGCTGGCCAGTTGCCGATCAAGCGTCAATGCACTCGATCGCTTGAGGGCCCCGGGCTTGTACGGATCATGAAATCCGGGTTCAAGTTGACGCTGCGTCATACTGAAGCAATAAAAGCGCCGAACCCCGTAGCGCTCCGATACCCGACTACAGTAGGATGCCCGCACGAGCCCCAATAAAAAATGGCTGGAGGAGATCAAACGGGTTCAGTGCGTATTGCGCGCCAGACCACCTGCTTGATAACAGCCTGAGATTCAATGTCTTGATCCTATACGCCCATGATTTTCTGGAGACAACTCCGACAACTCCAGCATGCGCTACCCGCCTTGCCCGCATCCTCGGCAGCCTGATCCTGTTACTTATCGTCGCATGCCTGCCCGCGCGAGCGCTGGACGATACCCTGCGCCTTGAGGACTACCACCACGAGACCTGGTCCAGCAAGCAAGGTGCACCCAGCGGGATTACCGGCATGGCACAGACCCGGGATGGCTGGCTATGGCTGGCAACCGACAACGGCCTCTACCGCTCTGACGGGGTTCGCTTCGAACCCTTCAAACCCTACCCGGGAGAACAACTGCTGGGCAGGCGTATTGGTACGCTCTATGCCGCGCCCGACGGTGATTTGTGGATCGGCTATATCACGGGTGGCGTAAGCCGCCTGCATCAGGGACGTTTACAGCACCACTCGCGGCAGCAAACCCCTCTCGGCGTGCCTTACGAGATCACTGTCGATACGGACGGCACGCCCTGGGTTGCCAGCAACAACGGCCTGCACCGCCTGAGACAGGGAAAATGGCAGCAACTGGGTGCCGCAAGCGGGCTGCCGGGTACACGGATCGAGAACATCTTTCTGGACCACCATGGAGAGCTCTGGACCGCCAACGGCCAGGCGGTTTTTCGCTTTGACCGCACGACAGAGCGCTTTTCGCCCACCGGCATCAGCCTGAGCAACGGCAGCTTTGATGCGGCGCCCGACGGCAGCATCTGGGTCACCGATGTGCGGCGAGTGCAACGCTTACCCGCGCCGCTCGTCCCGTCGTCACAGGCACGCCCGGACTGGATCAACCAATCCACCTCCCGTTACGGCCTGTTCGACCGGGAGGGCAGCTACTGGTCGGTGAACTGTCCAAACGGCATCTGTCGCATTGCCGGACCAGCCCTACATAGCCAACAAGTATTGCAGCCAGAGACCGACGCGACCGACCGCCTCGATAAGCATTGGCAGTTGAGCAGCATCAATACGGTGGCGATGCTGGAGGATCGGGAAGGCAACATCTGGGTAGCGACCTGGGCGGGGCTGGAGCGATTCCGGCATAACAAACTGATCACCTACCCTTTGCCTGAGCTGGCTGGTCTGACCGAACTCGCTGCAGATGCCGATGGCCGCCTTTGGGCTTCGTCCCTCAATAAAAAAGGACAGCGGTGGCTGCTGCAGGAGAATCACCCTCCGATCGCCGCCCCCAACCCGACGTACGTTCGTATCGCCGCCGGAATGCACGGTTCTGTACTGATGGGCAGCGATACTGCGATCGAGCGGCAGCGCGGTGACGTTAGCGAGCGCATACCGTTGCCTGATGGCGCCGTTCCCCCAGGGCAGTCATCGAATTTCGCCCGGGGTGTGATGACCATGGTGGAAGATGGTCACAGCCTCTGGACCATCGTCATGAGCCGCGGGCTCTATCGCTATACCGATGGCCGCTGGGAGAGTGCGGAAGCGCTCGGGTTACCCAAGTCACCGGTCTTTCTTGCCAGTAGTGAGGCCGGCGTTGTCTGGCTGGGCTATCGCAACAACGAGCTTATCCGCTATGAGCATGGCAAACAGCGCCGGTTTACTGCCAAGGATGGCCTGAACACCGGCGCGGCCTCCTATATTCATTCGGGCAAAGACCTGCTGGTATCGGGTGACAACGGTTCGGTGGTCCTCAAGGGCGAGCGCTTTGTCACGCTGAAGACCGATGACCCGGAGCTGCTGGTGAATGTCTCAGGTGCCGTAACGACACCCGATGGCGACGTGTGGCTCAATGGCGCCAAGGGCCTGGTGCATGTCACCGCCCGGGATTGGCAGGCGGCCATGGCCAACCCGGACCAGATGCTGCGCCATGAATTGTTCAACACCCTCGACGGCTATCCTGGCCGCGCACAGAACCTGATGCGCATGGCGTCTGCCTTGCTCAACACCGACGGAAAGCTGTGGGTGGTTGGCAACGCCGGCATTGCCTGGTTGAACCCCGGCAGGTTGCACCGCAATCCACTCAGCCCCCCGGTCTACGTGCTTGGTGTCCATACAGACCAGCAGGACTACCCGGCCGGGGTTCCCATCGAGCTCCCTGCCGGCAGCAGCAGCCTGCGTATCGACTACACCGCACTGGGCTACACCATGCCGGAGCGTGTGCGTTTCAAATACCGGCTCGAAGGCGTGGACAAGGATTGGCAGGATGCAGGAACGCGACGTGCCGCCTTCTATACCAACCTGGCACCGGGCGATTATCACTTCCGCGTAGTCGCCAGCAATGAGGATGGTGTCTGGAACACCGTAGGCGACAGCCTGAACTTCAGCATCGCGCCCACCTTTGTGCAGTCGCACCTGTTCCTGGCCCTGTGCCTTTGCCTGATCCTGCTGGCTGGTTACGGGCTTTACCAATGGCGCATACGCCAGCTCACCAGCCAGGCCCGTATCAAGCTGACGGAGCGGGAGCGCATTGCCCGAGCACTACACGACACGCTGCTGCAAGGCATGCAGGCGACAATCCTGCGTTTTCAGAACATGACGAACCGACTCTCACTGGACGAGAACGAACAAGCGCGGGCAGAGCAGATACTGGCCCAGGCCGACGCCATGTTGATCGAGGGCCGCGACCAGGTCATGGAGCTGCGCCTCTCCCACGATCTGCATGGCGATCTGCGATCAGCCTTGGCCGAGGCCGGGGCCTGCATGGCAGCAGACCACCCTGCGACCTTCACCATGCGGACGGATGGAGAGCCCATACCGCTCAAACCTGCCATCCATGACGAGGCCTACAGCGTCGCCCGCGAAGCGCTGAGCAATGCCTTCCGCCATGCACAGGCCAGTCATATCCATCTGCTTCTGGTCTTTGATCCGGAACAGCTGGCGATCCATATCCAGGACGACGGCAAGGGGATGGATACCGAGATCCTGACAGCCGGCCAGCGACTAGGCCACTGGGGCCTGAGCGGCATGCGCGAGCGGGCCGACCGCATCGGTGCCCGGCTGCGCATCAATCCACTAGCGGAGCGCGGCACCGAAGTCACTCTCACCGTTCCCGGTAAGCTCGCCTACCGTGATCGGGGACGCAGAAGGTGGCGGGACCGCTTGCTACTTTGGCTAAGACACTGAACCAGTTGCAAAGGGACGGACCCTTAACGCTTTCAACCCACCCACGCCCCTTGAAGCAAGTGGGTTGATCATCCGACTAGCGACCGACAACGCCGGTCCATCAGTCATCAATCAGGACTACGACGCAAGGCCTGCGGCGCAATGCCAAAGCCACGGATAAACACCTCCCGCATATGGCGACGATCCCGGAAGCCGGTCTCCCGGGCAATGACCTCCAGCGTATGGCGGCTTTGCTCGATCATCAGACGGGCAGCCTCCAGGCGCAGCCCTTCTATGGCCTTGGCGGGCGACTGGCCCGTCTCAGCCGTAAAAACGCGGGTGAATTGTCGGGGACTCAGGTTGGCGGCATCGGCCAGATCTTCCACCGTCAGCGCGGAGGCCAGGTTCTGGCGGGCATAGTTGAGCACATTCTGGATACGGTCTGTCTTGGGTGCGAGGTTCAGCATTTCCGAGTGCTGTGATTGCCCTCCAGCACGGTGCTGGTGCATGACCAGCTTGCGGGCGACCGAACGCGCAATTTCGCTACCCAGGTCTTTCTCCACCATGGCAAGCGCCAGATCGAGGCCTGCCGTCATGCCGGCCGATGTCCAGATCGGCCCGTCAACAATGTAGATACGGTCTTCCTCCACCACGATATCCGGGTGCCGACGCTTCAGCGCTTGCGCAAACGCCCAGTGCGTGGTGGCGCGATGCCCCGCCAGCAAGCCGGCCTCTGCCAGCACAAAGCCGCCCGTACAGATCGCCGCGATGCGACGTGCTCGCAGCCCCTCCTTGCTCAGAAAAGCAAGCACGCCCGGCTGCGCCGGGACCGCAATCGGATCATTCACACCAGTGACTACCCAGGTATCGACCTGCCCACTGGTTGCCAGCGGCAGCGTGCCGATATGCATGCCGAGTGACGATCTGAGTTCCCCACCGTTCAATGAATAGTTGCCCACAACGTAGAAGGGTTCGCCCGCCACCATGTTGGCGTACTCAAACACGGTCTGCGTGGCCAGGGCCATGACCTGGAAGTTTTCTGCCAGCAGATAGCCGATGTGATGCATGACCTTGCGCCTTGTCGTATGTCCTGAATCATGACCATAAACGTCATTCAAGACAAACTCAAGACCCTTAGGATGTCGTCAAGCACCAACCGACAACCTTTCAGCAAGGAGAAACACCATGTCCCAAGCACATCAAGGCACTGCATTGGTCACCGGCGCATCCAGCGGCATTGGCGCCATCTACGCCGAACGACTTGCTCGCCGCGGCTATGACCTGATCCTGGTGGCCCGCAACCGGGCTCGTCTCACCGAGCTGGCACAGCGCATCACCAGTGCCACCCAGCGGAGCGTGGAAGTCCTGGATGCGGATCTCAACGACAAGGCCGACCTCGCCACGGTAGAAGCCAAACTAAGGGAAGACGCCAGCATCACCCTGCTGGTGAACAACGCCGGCATCGGCACCCACACCCCGCTGCTCGATAGCGATATCGACAAGATGCACGCCATGATCGACCTGAACGTCACCGCGCTGACCCGCCTGACCTACGCGGCCATCCCCGGCTTTGTGGCACGCGGCAAGGGGGCGGTCATCAATATCTCGTCCATCGTGAGCATCGCGCCGGAGATCCTCAACGGCGTGTACGGGGGCAGCAAGGCCTACGTCCATGCCTTCAGCCTCTCCCTGCACCATGAGTTGGCCGGCAAAGGCATACGTGTACAGGCCGTACTGCCCGGCGCCACCGCGACCGACTTCTGGGCCACAGGCGGCCTGCCGGTGGAACACCTGGACCAAGCCATCGTGATGACGGCAGAGAACATGGTAGACGCCGCCCTCGTGGGCTTTGACCGTGGTGAGCTGATCACCATCCCCTCCCTGCACAAGCTCGAAGACTGGGACGCCTACGAGGCCGCACGCCGCGCCCTCTCTACCCAGCTCTCCAGTAATACGCCAGCACCGCGCTATCTCGCAGCCTGATCCGCCGACCAACACCACGAGGCATCCTCATCATGAAACTCAGCGGCAATACTATTTTCATCACTGGCGGCACATCGGGCATTGGTCGTGGTCTGGCTGAAGCCTTCCATCAACGCGGCAACAAAGTGATCATCGCCGGCAGGCGCAAGGCGCTGCTGGACGAGGTGACACGCGCCAATCCGGGCATGGATTCGATTGAGCTGGACGTGAGCGACGCGGCGCAGATCAAGGCCGTCGCCGAACAGCTGACCAGCCGTTACCCGGCACTTAACGTGGTGATCAACAACGCCGGCATCATGCCGTTCGACGAAATAGGAACCGGCAATCACGACGATGCGCAAGCCGTGCAGTTGCTGGAAACCAATGTACTCGGTCCAGTGCGAGTCAGTGCCGCCTTTGTGGAGCACCTCAAATTGCAGCCGGAGGCCTACCTGATCAATAACAGCTCAGTCCTGGCTTTCCTGCCATTGGCCAATACCGCGCTGTATTCAGCCACGAAGGCAGCGATCCACTCCTACACCCTGTCGCAGCGCTTTGCCCTGCGCGATAGCACGGTCCAGGTCCTGGAAATCGCCCCGCCCTGGGTCGATACCGACCTGATCTACAAGAGCGGTGACCCACGCGCCATGCCACTCAATGATTTCATTGACGAGACCATGGACAAGCTCGCGACCAACAACCCGGAAGCTTTCGTCGACCGCATCAGCGACCTGAGGAACAACCCCGGCAGTGGTGAATACACACTGATTGAGCAATTCAATCTCTCACTGATCGACAACCCGATCCCCGTAGCTTGATAGCCTGATAGTTTGCCAACCCGGTCACCCTTGCAGTGACCGGGTCGTTGCTCTTTGCGTCATGCTGCGTGGGTGCCGGATTACAGGGCTGCGAGCTGCCCGCGCCTGGCTCAGTAGTAGCGCTCAATTTCCACCGTTTGGCGTAACCGGTATGCATGCAAGCTGATGCCAATTTGACTGATAGCGATACTACGGTAAGCGTGTGCCTTCGCTTCGGCGTGCGTAATACCCTCGCACGCTCTCCACAAACGCGCGAACTAGCGCCGACGCCTCATCCGGTCGCAGTGCCACCCCAATACCGATCGATAGCCGCTCCCCCTCCAGCAGCCGCTTGTAGACCACACCCTGGCGCTTGATGGCCTTGAGCGAGCCGGGGATGAGCGCGATACCCTGGCCGTTTGCGATCATGCCGAGCAGCACATGGTGATCGGCTGGCTCCGGGATGAAATCTGGCGAGAAGTTGAACGCCTTGAAGCGGCCCATGCAATGGTCGTAATAGGCGGGATTGAGTGCCCGCCTGAACCAGAACACGGTCTCGGCCTGCAGGTCTGCTAACGCAAGCTGCCGTTTACGGGCCAGTGGATGTCTGGCAGGCACTGCCACGACCAGTGGGTCGTCAAACAGTCGCTCGACCTGCAGGTCTTCGGTCAATGAGGGCAGACCGATCAGGGCGACATCCAACTCCCCCCGCTTCAATGCCTTGATCAGGCCTAGCGAGCGTTGTGGTACGACGTTCAGCTTGATGCCTGGGTGCTGCGACTGGAACAGGGATGCCAGGTCCGGTAGCGCCTGGGCATCTACTACCGTGGTGATGCCGATATTCAATGCCTGCCCAGGTGCCGTCGCATAGTCGCGCGCTTTTTCCAGCATGGCGTCCGCTTGCTCAAGCAGCGCGCGGGCATCCGGCAGAAACCGCTCACCGGCCTCGGTAATGCGTACACCTTGCCGGCTACGCTCGAACAGGGCCACGCCCAGCACCGCTTCCAATTGCTGGATCTGGCGGCTCAGGGGTGGCTGCGTCATGTGCAGCCGTTCCGCCGCGAGCCGGAAGTTCAGTTCTTCTGCCACGGCGATAAAACACGCCAGTTGCTTGTGCTTGAGGGGGCGGTTCATACAAAAAAGGTATCAGCAAAATGGCATTGGTAGCAAACGCTTGTGCCGCCGTAGATTGCATCGGACGAACACCGCTGTGCTCACCCCGAGTACACGCGCCCGACCAAGGAGCCACACCATGAATGACACCCGCTACGCACGCGGCCTGGCGCAACTGCAGCAGGTAGAAGGCAATGAACATCCCGGCATCCTGTCTGCACTCGCCGATATTGCGCCGGACCTCGCCCGGCTGGCTATCGAGTTTGGCTATGGCGATGTCTATGCACGTCCCGGCCTGGCCCCACGTCATCGGCAACTGGCCACCATCGCCATGCTCGCGGCACTAGGCAATGCACGGCCCCAGCTCAAGTTCCATATTCATGGCGCACTCAACGTAGGCTGCACGCCGGCGGAAGTGGTCGAGACCCTGATGCATATCGTGGTCTACGCTGGCATACCGGCCGGGCTCAATGGCATCTTCGCGGCGAAGGAAGTCTTTGAAGAACGGCAGCTATCGCCCGCTTCCTATACCACCACGACGGCAGCACCTCTGGATAGTGGGCAGCGCTACCGCGAGGGATGGGCTGCCCTGGGTGAGATCGATGGCGACGCAGGACTGCGTGTCATTGAAAGCCTGGGCCATATCGCCCCCGACCTGGGGCGCCTGGTGATCGAATTTGCCTTCGGCGATATCTACACCCGCCCCGGGCTGGACCTGCTCAGCCGGGAAATCGTGACCGTTGCAGCGCTCGCCGCCATGGGTACGGCCACGACGCAGCTCAAGGTGCATGTACACGGCCTGCTCAATGTGGGCGGCACCCAGGAAATATTGGTAGAAACCATCCTCCACACCGCCCCCTATGCCGGCTTTCCGGCGGCGATCAATGCCATGCTCGCAGCGCAAGCGGTGCTCGCTGAGCGGGGTGAACACATCTCCCAATGAACCCGAATGGTCGAGCGCAAGGCTTGCACAACCATCTCCACGATCTAGGCCGGCCAGCATGCGTGCCTGCTGCCGAAGCGCAGCGATGGAAGACCTGCAGATGGTGCTGGGCCGTGGCGAGCAGGCGGGGCAGTTGCCGTGTGGATATCTGGCGGCATTGATCTTGCAGGAGTTGGGGACTTGAAGTGCGGAAGCCGCTGAGCAAATGCCAGTTGGCTGCGGTAGGGTGAGGAACACACGGGTACCATCAGGGTGCAGCTTTGCGCTACGCTCCGATACATCGAGCCAACCTCAAACGCCCATGCATATCCCTACCCTGCATACTGATCGCCTGCTGCTTCTTCCGCCTGCTGGCGAAGGTGACGACGCCTACCAGCGCTTCTACACCGATCCGGAAGCATCGCAGTTCTATGGCGGCCCGCTCACGCCAGCGCAGACCTGGGCGCGGTTGGCATCGGACCTGGGTAACTGGCATCTGCAGGGCTTTGGCATCTGGATGGTACAGCGGCGTGCCGAAGGCGATATCGTCGGGACCTGTGGCTTCTGGCAGGGCAAGGGATGGCCGCGCGAACTGACCTGGTGGCTGCTACCTGAAGTACGGGGAACCGGCATTGCGCAGGAAGCATCACGCGCCGCCATTGCCCATGCTTACGATGTGTTCGGCTGGGATGCGGTGCAGACCTATACGAAAGACGACAACCTGCCCGCTCGCGGCCTGGTGCAGCGGCTGGGTGGTACTACCGTGGGACGGCAGATGTTCCCGGACGGCAACGAGCGCTTTCTCTACCATCTGCCGCATCCGCGCGAGATAGTTGGAACAGCAAGTACTTGAGCAGAGATAGGTCGCCATACCCGGCGGGGATTGCGTCCTACCGCGGAGGCTCGACGTCACTCAACGGACGTTGTGTTTCGATGCGCTTCATCTAGTTGCTTGGCGCTCGCCAGCCAGTAGGTACGAGTGCCAGGCGCAGCCAGCCCGTCACGGACCCATGCATCTTGCGCGCGGCTCACCTGCAGCAAAGCCGGTAGCGCAACCAGGACGACATCCAGATCTGTCTCCTTCAGCAAGAGTTCAAGCAGGGCCTGGGTCGCCCCCTGGTCGCCGATCTGCGCCAGTGCAGCGGCCGCGGCTTTGCGCCGCTGAGGCTTGGCGTTACCCAGTTGCTCGATCAGCACAGGCACTGCCGAAGGATCAGCAATACGGCCCAGGGCCTCCAGCGTTTCCTCCACCGCGTAGCCGCTCGCCAATGTGCGCAGGAGATCCGGGATAGCCTCTCGGGTGGCCACTAGCGCCAGGACCTCGGCAATGCAACGCTCGTCCTTCGGGGTGTCTGCACGCTGTAGCGCGGCGCCCAATGCCACGCTGGCTTGAGCACTGGGTGTGCGGCCAAGGGCGAGCATGGCGGCATCTCCTAGCGGTTTATTACCTAGCAACAGGGGAGCCAGAAACTCGGCACAGTCAGGATCGTGAAACATCGAGAGTGCCAGGATATAACGATGCTGGATGTCGCTATTGGCATCCTGTGCGGCGCTGATCAGTGCAGGCAACACCTCCGTCCCCTGCGCTACCAGCGCATTACAGACAACGTGTACGTACTCATTCCGGATGCCCGGCAACAGGCCCAGCAGCAAGGCCCGGACCTCCGGCCCGCTAAGGCTTTCGCAAGCGGCAGCAACCGCCGAGGCGTTCCAATGGAGAGGATCGTCCTCAAGTGTACGAGCCAGACCTTGAAGCCCTTCCGCAAGGCCGAGCTGTGCCAGTGCTTTCGCAACGCCAATGGCTGCCCCTGATTCCAGTTGCGGGAGAATATCCAGCAGATGTTCCGCGGCCTCAGCAGGCGCAGTGTCATACAGCGCCAGGGCGGCTGCCCGACGCACGGTTAGCGACGCCGATTGCAGTGCGACGCGTGGCCATTGCTGCTCACCGGGCCCGGCCAGTTGGCGCAATACCTCGGCAAGGTCGCTGGCATCTCTCGGGACCGTAGCCTCCTCCAGGGCGGCAATCAGCGCGGGCACCGCCTCCTGGGCATTCAACTGTGCCAGGGCGGGTGCCGAGACCTTCACACCGGTTTGCAACAGCGGTCCAATCGCACGGGCATCGCCCAGTCGCCCCAACGCAGTGACGATATCGAGCCGCAGACTCAGTACCGAAGGATCGCCTGTCTTGAAGCGCACGCCACGATTTGGCTGTTCGAGTAGTGCAATCAGCGGCAGCACGGCGGCTGCTTCGTTCATGCCTCCCAAGGCATTGATGCAGGCTTTGCGCACAACGGCATCGCTGTCTTGCAGGGCAGTTAGCAGCAGTTCGGCGTTCGCCGTACTCGCCTTGGCGACAAAAGTGCTGCAAAGCGAGTTGATGATCTCCGAGAAGTCCTTTTTCTTCTCGAACTCTTCCAGTCGCAGTGTACGAATCGCTTCCATCAATTCGGGCAGCCAGCTGCTATCTGCATGCTTGCGAATGGAATCAGCCGCGTCAATCCGAACGGTCACGCTACGATGGCCCAGTGCCTTGAACAGCGGCGCACGCACATCCGGTGACGATACCCTGCCCATCAGCCTCACCGCGGTTGCGACCTCCTCTGCGCTCTTGGATTTACCGAGACGCAAGAGGAACGGCAATGCACCATTTGACGGACGGCTGACGAGCGCATGCTTGGCGGCATCTGCAACAGCTGGCTGATCATCCAGTGTGGCGGCAACCAGGATCGCAGGCACCTGCTCGGCAAGCGAGACAAGCGCTTTCCTGGCCAGGTGTATCTGGAGCACTGAGGCCGAACTGATGAACCCGAGAATGGCGTGGCAGGCCAGCTCCGGGTTAGCTCGGGATAGCGCTTCAAGCGCGAGGAGCACATCAACATCATGCTGGGCGGCCGGCAATTGCGCTGCAAGCGTCTGGCTCAGGTCATCCATGTGCGATTACATCCCTTGATTGAGAACCGGGGGATTACAACACAAGGGATTTTCCAGGCAAAGACACCCAGCTATATTGTCTTTCGTCATGCCACGATCACAAGCGGGCCGCCTTATTTACGCAAGCAAACGGTCGCAAGCCGCAACCTCGCTTGAGATCGCGGTCTGCCACTGCTTTCCTTGCTATGCCTGGTAGTACCCGGCCTGGTCGATATCGGCGAGCAGGCCCGGTCCCTTGGGCTGCCAATCCAGTACCGAGCGGGTGTGCTCACTGCTGGCCGACATATCCAGACCGGCGAAGTGCGCCAACCAGCCAAAGTGCTCCGCATCGCGCTGCTCGACCGGCAGGCCCAGACGGCGGCCGATGACTTCGGCGATCTCCTTGAAGGGCACGCCCTCCTCGCCCACCGCGTGGTAGACCGGTTCGGTCACGCCTTGCTCCAGCGCAAGCCGGTAGACCCGTGCGGCGTCTGACCGGTAGACGCCGGCCCAGCGATGCGTACCATCGCCCATATAAGCCGATACACCTTTCTCACGCGCGATACGAATCAGCATGGGGACAAAACCATAGTCACCCTGACCATGGACCGACGGCGCAAGCCGCACCACGCCAGCCCGCACGCCGAGCTTGGCGACTGCTTGCACTGCGGCTTCCGACTTGCGGAGAAAATCCGGGCTGGGCAGATCGGCCTCGGTCGCGGCGCGGCCGGATGCCAGCCGGGCAAGGCCCGAAGTGACGAGCAGCGGGCGCGACGAACCCACCAGCACCTCACCCAGCGTCTCAATGGTGCGCCGATCCTGCTCGGCACTCTGCGCAAAGCGGGAAAAATCATGGTTGAACGCAGTGTGGATGACCGCGTCTGCCGCCGAGGCTGCATTGCGCAGTACGTCCATATCATCCAGGTCGGCACGGATGACCTGCACGCCCTTGGCGGCGAGCGACGCGGCCTTGTCATCCGTGCGCGCCAGGCCGGCTACCTGATGGCCCGCGTTGATCAGTTCCTGAACGACGGCAGAGCCAACCCAGCCGGTTGCACCAGTTACGAATACTTGCATTTACGCTTCTCCTTATCGTCCGCCTGCCACCCCGTTCGAGTGGCCAGGCGATCGATGTAGGTAATCAGTTGGTACACCTGCAGGTCGGCAGGTGCGGTTTGCTTCACCCCAGCCGCATGGACAATTCCACGTCCTCGCCAAGCGGGATGGATAGATAACCGACAGCAGGCGAACGCACCCGTGCCAGATAGTCGGGGCAATAGTCGGTGTTGTCGGCAATCACGAAAGCACCGGGCCGCAAGCGGCTTTCCAGCAGGTCCAGAATGTCCGAGTACAGTGATTTGGCACCGTCGAGCAGCAGGAGATCGATGGTGTCCGGCAGGTCGTGACGAAGGGTTTGCAGGGCATCCCCTTCGCGTAGTTCGACCAGATCAAGCAGGCCGCCAGCAGCCAGGTTGTCGCGGGCTCTTGCTACCTTGGAAGGCTCGAACTCACTGGTGATCAACCGGCCACCGCCGTTGTCGCGCAGGGCGGCGGCAAGGTGCAGGGTCGAGATACCGAAGGAGGTGCCGAACTCGACAATGTTCTGCGCACGGTTGCTGCGTGCCAGCATGTAGAGCAAGGTGCCCGTTTCTTCCGAGACCGGCAGTGCGATGTCCTTCAGGCGTCCATACAGATCAAGGTAATCGGTCTTGCTACGCATCAGCTGGTTCTGTTCGTCGTCGGACAGGTCGGCCACCGCACGGCCTATCCGGGGGGCGGATTCTGCAGCCTCCTGAAACAGGCGGCCCAGCAAGGCCGAAAGATGGTTGGTGGTCAGGGTTGTCATGGAATTCTCCGTGTTGAAATGACAGCGCTATAATGCGACGAATCATTCACATTTCGTATTCGCATTCCGAGCGCCCCCATGACTGACCGCCAAAAAGCCCAGATTTCCTCGCGCAAGCAGCCCCAGCAGGCCCGCTCGACCGAGCTGGTCGCGACCATCCTGCAAGCAGCTACTCAGGTTTTGGCGAAGGAAGGTGCCCAACGATTCACCACGGCGCGGGTGGCTGAGCGCGCCGGCGTGAGCATCGGGTCGGTCTACCAGTACTTCCCGAACAAGGCGGCAATCCTGTTCCGGCTGCAGAGTGATGAGTGGCAGCAGACCCTGGACATGCTGAGCGGCATTCTCGCGGACGGAAAAAAACCGCCGCAGGAGCGACTGCGCACCTTGGTCCATGCCTTTGTGCGGTCCGAATGCGATGAAGCCGAAATGCGCGTAGCCCTGAGCGATGCCGCACCGCTCTACCGCGACGCACCCGAGGCCATCGAGGCCAAGCGCGAGGGTGAACATATCATCGCCAACTTCATGGCCGAGGCACTCCCCCACGCCAGCGAAGCCCAGCGCGCCCTGGCAGGCGAACTGATCAAGGACACGCTCAGCGCCGTAGGCAAGCAGTTCTCGGAAAACCCGCGTACGGTGAAGGCGATCAAGGCGTATTCGGACGCAATGGCGGATATGTTTTGTGCTTATCTGACCAGCTTGAATCAGGGTTGAGCTAAGGTAGTGCCATCAAAATGTAGGGCGCAATCCCCGTAGGGCATTGCGCCATATTGTTCGCACATAGACAGATGCACGCCCCTCATTCGGCCCTACCCTTTGCTTTCGCAACCTAGCCTTACCGAAGCTGAACCACGAATGCGGCGCAATGCCCTTCGGGGATTGCGCCCTACGTACTAACTACCAATTCCCTCGTCCATTTCAGGCATCGCCAATAGCGGACAACTCACCTGTAGGTTGGGTTGAGCGTAGTGAAGCCCAACAGACGGCTCACCGCACCGGCGCGTTGGGCTTCGCTACGCTCAACCTAACCTACCCAAGCGATCAACTTTGCGCTTGCAGGGTGGATGAGCCGAAGGCGTTATCCACCACTTTCACTTAACCCCTGCGCGCGCAAACCCGCCGCTGCCGCTCAACATGTAGGGCGCTATCCCAAAAAGGGATACCGCCCTAGACTGCACTTCAAGTCAAACTGGCTGCACCAACTCCTCGACCAGCGCCTCATAGCGTCGCAGCGGCCGGCCCAGCAGCAGTTCCAGGTGCTGCACGGCGCCGGGTGCCGGCTTCATACCGAGTTGCTGGATACGCCCCATCATCAGGCGCATGTCGTAGGCCATCCAGCTTGGCATGGCCTGGGCCAGTTGCATCTCGAAAGCCTGCAGGTCATCACCACCGTAATGAATATCCCGCTTGAGCGCCTTGCTCCAGATGGCAGCCACCGCCGCGCCGGTCAGGGAATCAGGCCCCACCACGTCCAGGGTCAACTGGGGTAGCGGCGTCGGAGCCCGGTCGCGACGCAGCAACTCGGCGACGGCGACATCGGCAATGTCACGCGTATCCACCATGGCCACACCGGCTGTGCCAATGGGCATGGGGTAGACGCCATAACCTTCGATCACCGCCTGGACCGTTTTATCGTTCTGCATGAAGTACGCAGGCCGCAGCACGGTTGCCGGCAGGTCCAGACTCTGGATCATCCGCTCCACGGTGTGCTTGCCGGTGAAGTGGGGCACGTCGGTGTATTGGTCCGCATGGATGACTGAGAGGTAGACAATGCGTTCGACACCCGCCTCACGTGCCAGGCTCAGCGCCAGGAGCGCCTGCGTCACTTCATCCGGTGTCACGGCGTTGAGCAGGAAGAGCGTGCGGACCCCGCCCAACGCGACGCGCATAGCGGCAACGTCGGTGAGATCGCCTACCACTTCGCTGGCACCTGCCGGCAGGTTTGCCTTGCCCGCCTGGCGGACCAGGGCTTTGACGGTGGCGCCCTGCTTGGCCAAACCCTGGACAACGAGGGACCCGATGGTGCCTGTGGCACCGGTAACAAGAATGCTCATGGTAATGCTCCTGATTAAATGGTGAATGGGTCAGAGAGGGATCAGAGAGAGAAGTCGACGACGGCCTTGCCGCGACCCGCGCCGGAACGGTTGCGCTCGATGGCGGCGGGCAAGTCGGATAGCGGCACGACGCTACCCACGCGGGCCTGTAGCTCGCCCTGCGCCACCTGCTGGGCCAGTTGCTCAAGCAAGGCGGCGTCCGGTTTCATCATGAACCACAGCCCTCGGCGGCCCGCCGGGGTACGGGCGAGGATGTCTGGCGACGAGGTACCGACGACAACGCCGGTTGGCGACAGCACCTGCCAGCTGCGGTCGAGCACCTCACCGCCGACGTAGTCGAGCACCAGATCGATCTCCTTCACCTCGGTCTCGAAGTGTTGGGTCTGATAGTCGATGACCTGATCGGCACCCAGGGCGCGGACTGCGTCGATATCCTTACCGGCGGCCGTGGCAACCACGAAGGCCCCTTGCTGCTTGGCAAACTGCACCGCAAAGGCACCGAGGCCGCCTGCCGCGCCATGCACCAGCACCCGCTGACCCCGCAGGACCGGACCGGCCATGTGCAGGCTTTGCCAAGCCGCGAGTGCCGCAACCGGCAAGGCCGCCGCGGTGAAGTGATCGAGCCCGGCAGGTATGGGTGCCAGGTTCGCCTCGTTGACGGCAACCAGATCGGCATAGGCACCGAGGCCGCCCAAGGGGCCCATGACGCGATCACCGGGCTTGAAGCGGTTGGCGCCAGATCCGACGGACTCCACCACGCCGGCAAGCTCAATGCCGAGGACCGTTGGCAAGGCGATGGGGAAGGCATCACGGACATAGCCCTCGCGGATTTTCCAGTCCAGGCCGTTGATGCCGGCGGCGCGCACGCTCACCAGTACCTGGCCAGGGCCAGCGACAGGTGCGTTCACAGTGGCAATACGGGTGGCGTTTACATCGCCGTAGCTATCGAGGGTCAATGCGCGGATGGTTTTCATGCTGTGTTCCTTTCGGGTTGGGTTGCATTGGGTAGACGAACGATAAGCCGTTGCAACTCATAAACACAGATGCCAAAATCAAGACATATCGTCTCAAATATGGAACATAAAGCCCGTGGACCTGAATGCCTTGGCAGACTTCAACCTGGTAGCACTGCATGGCGGCTTTGGCCGGGCCAGCCGGGCCAGCCGACGCTCCAAAGCCACCTTGTCACGCCGCGTGGCCGAGCTGGAAGAACAGCTTGGCGTGCGGCTGATCGAACGAGGCGGAAAAGGACTGGAGCTGACCGAGGCAGGCCAACTGCTCTTGAGCCGCACCGAGGGGCCCATGCACGAGATGACCGATGCCCTCGCCTCGGCTCGCGAAGGGACAGGCAAGGTCAGCGGTCGCTTGCGTATCGCCGCCCCTATCCTGTTCTCGCAGCTTGCCATGGGGCGGCTGTGCGCGGAGTTCCGGGTGCAGTACCCGGACGTCGTGATCGAAGTCGTCTCCGAGGACCGGGTCGTCAACCTGGTGGATGAGCACTTCGACGTGGCCATACGCCCCAACCCGAGACCGGACACAGCGCTGGTCGGACGCTGCTTTGCCAAGGACAGGCTGGTGGTCGTCGCCGCACCGGCCATCGCCATGCCCAAATCCGGCGAGCAGCCGGTAAGCGTACCCGCCATCGTGAGCGCGTTCCGGGACGGTGAGACCTGGGTGATTGACGGTGGCAGCCTGACGATCGAACCCATCCCCGTCCTGCGGCTGTCCTCCATGCTCATGCTCAGGGATGCCGCCATGGCCGGGGCGGGGGTCGCGCTGCTGCCTCAGTCCATCGTCTGGCAACAGCTCACGCGGGGTGAATTGGTGCAGTGGGGTGCGGTGGGCGGCAAGGAGGTAGAGCTATGGGTACTCCATCTCTCGCGGCGACTGGCCAGCCCCAAGGTAAAGGCCTTTGTCGAATTCATGTGCTCGCGCTATCCCGATGGCTCGCTGGTGCTTCCGGGTTAGCATGTGAGCGCTGGCGTCCACCGGCAAGCAACCAACAAGAGACCGTGTTGTTGGCGGAAGCGCAGCTACGGTTGCGTTCCATGCTCCCCCAACTCTTGCGCAAGCGTGGGCGGAGCGATAAAAAAAACAGTGTGAAGTCGAAGTACCGGCGGGGTAGTCCACCGATTCGAACCTAGGAGTAGAAACCAAATGCGTTCAGCGCAATGGGAAGACATACAGCAGCGCCTGATCAGTTCATCCCGCCATACCAAAAAAGATCTCAAGATTTTTGAGCGCTTTTTCCTGAAAGGCAAAGACCCGTACGTAGACCGAATTGGCGCAGATCCTATTCCACTCATCTACCGGCTCTGGTTCAGCCCGGACCAAAGTGACGAGGCCTGGCGCAAAATCGTCGACGAGGTTTTTTCCTATCATCCCTGGCAGACCCACCTGAGCCTGGACGAAACGGACAAAGTCATCCGGGACGAATTGAGCAGCTCCAAATATTGCGGCAAGGAAGGCTACCCACTCGGCTTTATGGGCGGCCTGGAAAGAAGGATGTTTGAGTTTCTCGGTGTCGATAGCTCAACAGGCCAGTTCATCAGCTTTGAAGGCCGGCGGATCATTCACCCGCAAGTATTCAATATCCCCTACTACCTCGACCTGATCGGCTGGCTCAGAGGCGATGAATACGTCAATCCGTATAACTTCAGCCTATACAGCCACGAGTTCTGGTATGCCGCGCTGTCTGACGAGTTTTGTGAAAGAATCGTTCAAAAGGAATGGCAACCTTCGGTCACAGAATATTTCGGCCTGGTTCTCCGACACGTCCGCACCCCTGGCCTGCCGGAGAGTGAGCAACGAGAATACTGTCGATTGGTTTTCTCGATGATCGAGAATCGCCCAGTGCCCGGGATGATTAAAACGTGGTGGGAGCAAGAGAAGCAGCGCATGGAGCTTGAGCCGGCGATGTAAGGTTTGCACCTCTGGATGCAAGCAGTCATCCAAGCGCCTCCTTGACCCGCCTTCCTTGATATCACGGAGTCGTCACGCGCATGAAAAACCTCATCCTTGCTTTAGCATTGGCGGCATCGCCACTCACGCAGGCAGCACCGGAAGGTGACAATGCTGCGAACGCTCAAACAGCGGAGACATCGCCTCGCATAGAGAGCGCCTTCTCACCCGATGCCGGTGGCGAGGCGCTGGTGCTGAAGGTGATCGATAGTGCCAACAAGAAGATCCGGCTCGCGGCGTATTCCTTTACCTCGCCCGTCATGGCGCAGGCCTTGATCAAGGCCAAGCAACGCGGGGTGGATGTGCGGGTGATTGCGGACTACAAGCGCAACCTGGGCAAGCCCAGCGTCAAGGCGCTGAGCCAGCTCGTGAAGGCGGGCATCCCTACCCGGACGGTCGCGATCTATGCCATGCACCACGACAAGTACATCGTCGTCGATGACCGCACCGTGCAGAATGGCAGCTACAACTACACCCAGACCGCGGCCCATCTCAATAGCGAGAACGTGATCGTGCACTGGCAACACCCGGATCTGGCACAGGCCTTTCTGCAGCATTGGGAAGACCGCTGGCGCAAGGGTGTGGACTACGCGATCCCAGCCCAATAAGCCCGACCGCCCTACGTCGACCAGGCCGCAGCCGGCGACCAGCTAGCGCGCCAGATGACCACTCAGCAGATCGAGCAAGCCATGTGGCGCGTTGGCACCAAAGCACAGTTCCAGCAGCTCACCGGCCTCTGCTGCCGCCACCGCGCTGCGGCAGAAGAGCGCCTGTTCGTAGTGATGGAGTGCAGCCTCGGTATCGCCCGGATGGGTGATAAGGGCCGCTGCGAGTTCGGCACCGTCGAACATCGCCAGGTTGGCTCCCTCCCCTGACGGTGCCGTCAGGTGTGCGGCATCGCCCAGTAGCGTCACCCCTGGTACGCGCGCCCAGCGGTGATCGACCGGCAGTGCATGGATGGGCCGCAGTACCGGGGTGGTCTCGCCATCGGTAATCAGCGCGGTCAGCGCGGGTACCCAGCCGGTGAATTCGGCCGCCACGCGGGCCAAGGCGGCTGCCGGGTTGGCAAGCTCCAGCTCGGCCACCCAATCGGCCGGCTTGTTCAGCGCCACATAGGTGTGCAGCACGCCATCCGGCTCGCGGTGCGCGACGATGCCTTTGCCCGGCGCCGTGGCATAGAGCGCACCGCCACCCACCATGTCCGCGCTCGCTTTATGGCGAACATCGCTATCCAGCAGGTAGGTCTCGACAAACAGGATGCCGGTATAGGCCGGCTTCGCCGCCGAGAGCAGCGGGCGCACCCGCGACCAGGCACCATCCGCACCGACCAGAAGACCCGCCTCCACTGCGGTGCCATCGGCAAAGTCCAGGCGGTGCCGCCCTTCGCCAAGCGGCGTGACCGCCTGAAGCTTGTGCCCCCAGCGAACGGTACCTTCGGGCAATGCATCAAGCAGGATCTGGCGCAGGTCACCCCGGCGCACTTCGGGCCTGCCACCGGTGCCGTCGTCAGGCTCGTCGAGCAGCAACTGGCCGTGCTGGTCGAGCATGCGCGTGGCCTGCCCACCGGCATGGATGATCTGCTGGAATGCCGCATGGAGACCCGCCGCCCTGAGCGCCTGCTGGCCGTCCTGCTCGTGGATATCGAGCATGCCACCCTGCTTGCGTGCGTCGGCCGATGCATCGGCCTCGTAAACCGTGGCGGCAATGCCGTGCACATGGAGGATGCGCGCCAGCACAAGCCCGCCCAGGCCGGCGCCGATGATGGCGATGGAAGTGTTCATACCTGCTTCTTTCTTGACTGAGACTGTCGGGCATCACGCAGCCGGCAGCAATGGAACAACGTTCCATTATCTTGGAACGGCGTTCCATATGTGTCAAGATGCGGCATGGTCAAGAAAGAACCCAGCACCCAAAGACGGGATGAGTCGCTCTCACGGGAGCGCATTGTCGACGCATCGATCGCGCTACTGGACAGCAGCGGAGAAGCCGGCCTGACGTTCCGCGCCTTGTCGGAACACCTCGCTACCGGCGCAGGCGCCATCTATTGGCACGTCGCCAACAAGAGCGATCTGCTCACCGCCGCCTGCGATGCGATTGTGACCCACACCCTGGATGCGACCAGAGACGATGCATCCCCCAGAGAAAACCTCCGAGCCTTTGCGCTGGGCATGTTCGACGCCATGGACGCACACCCCTGGATAGGATCGGCCCTCATCCATTCCGCCGGGCAGTTGCCGACTGTGCGGGTGCTTGAGCGCATTGGCCAGCAGGTACGCGCCTTGGGTGTGCCGGCGGAAGCACAGTGGGCAAGCACGTCTGCCCTGCTGCATTACATTCTTGGGGTGGGTGGACAGAACGCGGCGAACTCGCAGCTTGCGCAGGCTCGCGATACCGATAGATCGCAGTTCCTGACCGCGATCGCGGCGGCCTGGTCCCAGCTCGACCCGAATGAATATCCGTTCACCCACAGCATGGCCGGACAGTTTCCCGACCATGATGATCGTGGCGATTTTCTGGCAGGGATCGACCTCATCCTCAAAGGGCTGGGGTCACCTTAGTCGCATACCTTCAGGGGCGTCATCCGGTTAAATCCACTGCAAACACGCAATATACCGCTTAGACTCTCGCTCACTCACCAGAGAGTGCAGCACCATCATGCGGCGCAATGCCCTACGGGGATTGCGCCCTACGGACAATCCGTACGGTCACCCTCGTACTGCTGCCTCGATAGCGGCAACATCGATCTTCCGCATCGACATCATGGTCTGGAACGCACGCTTGGCCGGCTCGCCACTCTTGAATATCGTATCAATCAAGACCTCCGCGGTGATCTGCCAGCAGATGCTCCCTTTGTCCTTGTACTTGCCGCACTGGTTTTCCTACCCGCCACAACCGACATTGGCTGTACCGACCCAAGATAGTCACGTAGATGCGCCAGGAATGCGGACGCCACCGGCGGCAACAATTTGCCCCTTGGCTGGACGATGTACCAGTTTGACTCGATCGGGAACCCCACCACATCCAATATGACCAGGCCATCAATAGCCGGATCAGCATGCAAGGTATGGCGGGATAACACCGAGACGCCAAGGTCGGCCGCGACCGAATGCTTGATCGCTTCGTTACTCCCCAGCTCCATACGGATGGCCAGTTGCGTATCCAGTGCCGCGAAGTGACGGTCACACGCACGGCGTGTACCTGACCCCGGCTCTCTCAAGATGAACCGTTCACTCAACAAGGTGGTCAGTGGAATTTGCTGCTGCAAAGCAAGCGGGTGATGGATGGGTGCCACCACAACCAGGGGGTTAGGCAGGAAGGCTTCTGTAGTGACATCCATATCTTCGGGTGGGCTGGACATGATGTAGAGGTCGTCCTCGTTCGAGCGAAGTCGTTGCAGTACACCGTCTCGATTAAGCACGGAGAGGCTCACGTCGACACCCGGATACCGATGGCAGTACCCACCCAGCAGATTGGGCACGAAGTACTTTGCAGTGCTGACAACGGCAACACGCAAGCGCCCACGCTTTAGTCCCTGAATTTCATCGATACGCTGACCAAAGGCTTCCCATTGCTGCTGCATGGCTTGCGCAGACTGCTGGAGCAATCGGCCGGCCTCAGTCAGGAATACCCGCTTACCGATCACCTCATAGAGTGGCAAGCCCACACTCTCTGCCAGCTCTCGCAACTGCATCGAGACGGTCGGCTGGGTGACATGGCACGCTCTTGCAGCAGCGCTGATGCTGCCCTGCTCGGCCAGAGCAAGAAAAAGCTGCAATTGTCGAAAAGTAGCATTCATAGATTTTTATCTATACAAACAATACTAATTATCGATTTTACAGTATTTATCTACCCCCTCTACCATGCGACCCATTCTTCTGAGGACAGGTCACGTGCAAAGTCTGCTAGATCCCGCCATTCTGTTTTTTGTTTTCGGCATCGCCGCCGGGTTGCTCAAGTCCAATCTTGAAATTCCACCGGCTATCTCCCGCTTTCTCTCCCTATACCTCCTTATGGCACTGGGGCTCAAAGGCGGCTTTGCCTTGGCGCATTCAGGCCTGACCGGAGAGGTAGCCATTACCCTCACCATTGCGGTTGGCCTGGCCGTACTGGTCCCCTTATTTGGCTATACGATCCTGCGCCGCGTCGTGGGCGGCTTCGATGCTGCTGCGATCGCAGCAACCTATGGCTCGGTCAGCGCCGTCACCTTTATCACCGCAACACAGTATCTGGAGAGCCGAGGCTACGGCTTTGGAGGGCACATGGCAGCAGCCATGGCCTTGATGGAATCGCCAGCGATCATCCTGGCCGTCCTGCTCGCCAACCAGCTACGGCAAACCGCTGGCGTGGTTGTATCAGGAAATAGCGTTGGCGCAATTGCGCCGCCCGCTACCGCCGGCCTATCTATTGGCAAGGTAGTACATGAGTCTTTGACCGATGGAGCACAACTACTGCTGATCGGTGCAATGCTGGTTGGACTAGCGACCGGTGACGCCGGCAAAGCCGCCATGCAGCCATTCTCGGGCGACCTGTTCAAGGGCATGCTCGCGTTTTTCCTGCTCGACATGGGCCTGAATGCTGCAAGGCAGTTACCCCAACTGCGTGGTAGCTCAGCCTGGCTGTTGGCCTATGCCGTATTCGCCCCCCTTGCCCATGCCAGCTTTGCGCTGCTTGTCTGCTTGATGATGGGCGTACAAGCGGGAAATGCCGCCTTGCTCATGGTTCTCGCCGCCAGCGCATCCTACATTGCCGTCCCAGCCGCATTGCGCTTCGCCATTCCGGAAGCCAGACCCTCGCTCTACTTCGGAATGTCGCTGGGCATTACCTTCCCGTTCAATATCCTGCTCGGTATACCCCTGTATGTGAAGGTATCTCACTGGCTCCTGGGATAGTAAAAGGCAGCTGCAAGGCGATACGATCACGCCTCAGCATTGAACATGGCAAAAGACAGCGGATACCACTCGCCAAAGTCACTGAAACCCCTTTGGCGAGGGCCATCGCTTAGGTAAGCGGTCAGAAACTCCGTGCGCTGAATCAGCCTCTCACCGCCGCTTCGATAACGGCAACGTCGATCTTCCGCATCGACATCATCGCCTCAAACGCACGCTTGGCCGGTGCACCACCCTTGGCCATCGCATCGGTCAAGACCCGTGGTGTGATCTGCCAGTTGATGCCCCACTTGTCCTTGCACCAACCACACTGGCTCTCCTGCCCGCCATTGCCGACGATGGCATTCCAGTACCGGTCAGTCTCAGCCTGATCATCCGTCGCGATCTGGAAGGAAAACGCTTCGCTATGCTTGAACATCGGGCCACCATTGAGGCCGATGCAAGGTATGCCTTTTCCAACTTCAACATAAAATGTTGTCAAGCGGGAAGAGCCCCAAACATAACTGGTTTCGAACTGTCGACCACCCAAGTGGTTTATTTACTAATGGAGGTGAGGCAAGAAACCGACAACGTGCTGCATCACGGATAGAAAATACTCGCCATCTTTGCTGCTATGCGAGATTTCGCCAGCCATCTACGCTCGGCCAACCACCGGGTAAGGTACGTAACGCTGGACGCCCCAAGCAACCGACAGTCCATCCCTGGGAACCTGGAGGCGTTGGCGCAGCACTATTCTGCTGAGCGCATAGAGTGGCAATCGCCGGACGAATGGCACCTCGACGTACAGCTGCGCAACTGGGCAAAACAGCAGCAATGGGCGACGGCAGAGGTTGAAAGCGAACACTTCCTCACAGCCCGGGATAAAATGGCCCACCTGTTTTCCGGGCGAAAACAGTAGCTGATGGATCATTTCTACCGCCAAATGCGCCGCCGGTTCGGGTTACTAATGGACGCACAAGGTAAACCTGAAGGAGGCCAGCGGAACTTCGACCATGACAACCGCAAGCCCTGGCCCGGCAATCCGCCTGAGCCAACGGATGTGCGCCCCGTACACGACCATCGCGCTCTTTGGGATTTGCTGCAGACCAACGGTGTGAAAAGTTTTGGCGATCCGCAAGCAGCAAATGAGCGATGTCCGTTAAACCGCAATGAAGCTTTAATTTGTCTGGAAGCCTTTATTCGAACTGCGCTGCCACATTTTGGCGATTTTGAAGACGCCATGAGCGGCAAGAGTCAACGCTTGTTCCACTCATTACTCTCATTCGCGCTGAACGTGAAGATGCTCCATCCACTAGAAGTGGTGCAGCGTGTCGAAGCGGCCTATCAACGTGGTGATGTGCCGCTGGCAGCTGCGGAAGGATACATTCGACAGATTGTGGGTTGGCGCGAATACGTACGTGGCATCTACTGATCACAAATGCCGGAGTATGACGAGCGCAATGTACTCAATCACAGCTACCCATTGCCAAGCTGGTTTTGGACAGGCGAAACCCGCATGCGCTGCATGCAGCAATCCATTGGCCGGTCGCTACAGACAGCCCATGCGCACCATATCCAGCGCCTCATGGTGATTGGCAATTTTTCGCTTCTGGTCGGATTGGACCCGCAGGCATTGCACCGATGATACCTGGGCGTCTACATCGATGCCTTTGAGTGGGTAGAGCTGCCAAATACGTTAGGCATGAGCCAGTGGGCAGATGGTGGCCTCATAGCCACGAAACCCTACGTGAGCAGCGGCGCTTATATCCACCGCATGAGTGACTACTGCCGAGGATGCCGCTACGACCCCAAGCAAAAATGGGTGAACAAGCCTGTCCCTTCAACGCCTTGTATTGGGATTTTTTTGCACAACACTCGACGTTATTGGGCAGCAATATTCGTCTGGGCATGGTGTTCCGGCAACTGCAAAAAATGCAAGGCCCCCAACTTGTCGCCCTACGTGCCAAAGCCACCGAAAGCCGTGCCCGTATTGAAACGCTGTGAGCATCCGCCAGGAGCACGACCATGCAATCTCTACCCCAAGGTTATCGCGCCCTTGTCATAGGCGGCTCTGGCGCGATCGGTGCGGCCATGGTTAGCCAATTACAGTCCGACCCGCGTTGCGGGCAAGTATTGGCCTTAAGCCGGCGCAGTAATCCGAGTATAGATTTCACCAAGGAATCATCTATCGCGCTGGCAGCAGAGCACTTACGCGACCGGGGGCCATTGCACTTGCTGATCGTGGCTACCGGCATGCTGCACGGTCCAAGCGGACGGCCAGAAAAACGTCTGAGCCAGCTCAACTACGATCATATGATGACCAGCTTCTCCATCAACACATTCGGTCCTGCCGCTGTGATGGCGCACTTTACTCCGCTGCAGGCACGGCATGAACGCGGTCTCTTTGCCGTACTGTCTGCCAAGGTCGGCAGCATAGCCGACAACCGTCTGGGTGGTTGGTACAGCTACCGCACCGCCAAAGCGGCACTAAACATGTTGGTGAAAACGGCGTCGATCGAACTGGCGCGCACACACCCGCAGGCAGTCGTGGCATCGCTCCACCCCGGCACGGTGGATTCCCCTTTGTCTGCCCCGTTTCATACCGAGTACAGCAAGCGCTCGGCGACACAAGCAGCCACTTACTTGCTAAAGGTATTGGATCAGTTGCCCACGGAGGAGAGCGGGAGATTTTGGTCTTATGACGGGCAACGGCTGCCTTGGTAAGGTACGCCGCGTGCTATAGCAACCTCAGGGATTCAACCTCAGGGATTTTTAGATCAAAGCGTGCAGACCTTGATAGCCAACATATAGGCCGACGAGCACGATCAATACGCCTGAGAAATAGGGTGCCTTACGTGCAAACTCACCAAATCCTCCCCAGCGCGTGGATACGTGCTTTACGCTCAGTGCTGCCAGCGCACCCGAAGCCACCATGGTTAGTGCCAAGCCAATACTGAAGCTCAAGACTAGCGTGGCGCCCAATGCGATCTTCTTCAGCTGCAGACACAACAGCAGCACTGTGATCGATGCGGGGCACGGGATTAACCCGCCCGTCAGGCCGAATAGGATGATCTGGCCGGTGGTTACTTTTCTATTAGCGAAGCGACGTCGAATATCGTTGGCATGTGCCAATTCATGGGGGTCTTGGTAGCCCGGCGCCCCTAAGTCCAGCTGATCGCCTTTGCCGTCATAGTGATTGTGCTCTAAAAACTCTACGTCATAGGCGTGGCTATGGTGCTCATCACCCAAACGCAAGCGGGCAATAAACGCATGCGGCTCAGGGATCTCATCGACTGACTCAACGAACCCCTCTCGCTGTACGAATGAAAACGTCTGACGGCTGCCGTCCGCTCGCTCAGTCTCTATCCTTACCTGATCTTGCGTCCAGGCATGGCCAGATTTGCCCTCTCGATAAAGGCGAAAACGAGGAGGTACCCCGTCTTCGAACACTTCGAGCTTAACAACACCATGGCCGGTATCGATGAGTTTGGACTCATCGTGGCCATGATCATGGCCCTGCCTGCCGTGCTGTTCTCTCCAGGTCCGCCAGATCATCCAGACGGCCACCCCAATGATCAGAGCGGCGGATAGTAGTTGCAGGTAGGGCTCCCGACTTACGATCAAACGCTATCGAAGTACAGCGATCATCATCAGTTTGCTGGCAGCGCTGCGTTCACGGTGCTGGTAGATCGCATCCTGAAGCGCCCGTGAGTCATGCGTAACTTTATCTGGGGCTTCGCCACTCAGCGCCCTCGTCCAGATTTTTTCCCATTCGGCACCAAGATTGGTCAGCGAAGCAGCGGCGTTGGCATGTTGCAGACGTTCCTTCAACGCCCAGGTCAGCAATGGCATAAAGGGCACCAACAAGCTCATGATGAGCTCAGGGAACATTAGTCCAGAGGCCATGCCAGTGAATAACAGAATGACCCCGAAAATAACTGTCCAAACCAGAAGGTGACTGCCGTATTTGCGCCTCAACCGGGCGTCATAGCTGATGTTTGTGCGCTGGCAGACCAAACGAGCCAAGTGCATCGGTGCGCGACCGACACAAGGTTCGTACCAGGCATCAAAGTGTTTTTCCCGAGTCTTGGACAGCGGCTTGGCCGACAAGGAGCGCACGTCCTCTGGCTCGACATAGGCGCCGGTCACGAAGCGGTTCCAAGGAAGATCAAACACCTCGGTGTCAAACTGCTCCTGCAACTTGGCACCACGCTTAAGTCGATCCTTTTGGATACGGTCGAGCAGTGCGGTTTCTAGAAGCAGCAGTATCAAACCAGAGAGGGCGATGTAGGGACGTACTTCCGGTACGTGTGGCCCGACAAGAACCCCTCCAAGGGGTAAGAGAATTGAGAGAATGACCAAAATACCCTGCGTCATCTTGGCCGCCTGATAATTCCGGCCTCGTGCTCGCAGCAAGCGTTTTTTCTCTCCCAGCGTCTGCCGCGCCGGAATATCGTTCTCAAGTGTATTCAAGTGGCCTCCCTGCCTTAAGTCGATTTCGCGTTATTTTCACGATGATCAACTACTAGACATTGGGGCTATTGGGGACACATACAATGGGAGGGAGCTAGTGTTTTTGCTGGCCAGAGCATGTCTCTACTAGGCGTCGATTCATAAAAGCCAAGTGACGCCGGAAAAGGGAAAGGGCACCAGAGTGCCCTTTGCTTAAATCTCCAAATCGCTTAGCTGACCGCCCTGCGCCAAGTGAGCATTGACCCAACTCGGTTTGCGTCCTCGGCCAGACCATGTCTCGGCCCCATCCTGGGAACGGTACTTGGCGGCAACCGGTTTGGTGGTCTTGATGGCCCCCTTTACCTTACCGCCGCCCAGCAAGTCACCCAGGTCGAAGCCGCGCTCTGCCGCCAGGCGCCTCAGTTCTTCCAACGCGCTCTGTTTGTCGGCGGACTGGCGTGCGGGAATCTCTTTCGACACCTGTATCTGAAGCGCCTGCAGTTCAGGGAGAGACAGTTTGCAGAGATCGATGGTCATTTTCTTGCCCTTCTATTGTTGTTCATTACATTCATCAAAGGATGCCTAGCTGACACTGTTACCTACAGTACCTTAGCTTGCGGCAATTCCCGCCAATTCGTCGTCCAAGAAGGACTCTTTCTACTTTGCCGCATCTTCCAGGCCTCGCCGGTACCGCTACTGGCTAAGCGTATCGTGCCGCGGCCAAACTCCTGATTTATTGAATCCACGGTGGCCATCAGTCGGGTTCTCCTGGAGAGTTCTGCCTCGACTTCAAAAAGCGTGGTTTGCCTCATGGTGCGTGGGCACAAGTCCATCAACATAACGCCTGCCTTCATGAAAGCATATCCCTACCCATCGGCGGACGCGTTGCCGAATCTGTCCACCATACGAAACCAGGTTCAAGTGCTGGAACCCTGAGAGATCCAGGAAACACTCGTCGATCGAATAGATTTCCTGATCAGGCGAGAACTGGCCGATCACAGACATCATGCGGGCCGAGATGTCGCCGTAAAGGGCGTAGTTCGAAGAGAACGACAGCACCCGGTACTTGGTTGCGATCTCCTGCAACTGATGCCAGGGGGCACCCATGGTGATGCCTGCGTCTTTTGCCACTTGGCTACCGGCGTCCCGGTACTCAAATCCAGCGCGTAGATAGGTCCCGCCTCTGGCGGCAGGAACAGCATTCGCCCACGCTGCGTGGCAAAGTCCAAGAGAGCTTCGGTAGAGGTCTTCATGGCCAGGATTCCAGATCAAAGAGAACGATCGTTCACCTAAATTGTCATCTTGCTGACAATCGGCGGCCGGTTGTTGCGCCGCAAAGAGGAGACCGCCAGGAGAAAAGAGATGATGTCCTGTACGTCGGCGGGAACCCGGGGGCAAGAACTTCGACGAAGAGTCGCTATGCCGAAGCCAGCGCACCCTGATCCAAGAGGGGGCTGGAGGTATGCTCTGAGGCCGTAACGACGGCAGAGACCGATTGACCTGATGATGCGGATGATCGCGAAAAGGCGTGTTGACTTCGCGGAGCCAACGGAAGAGAAGACTTTTTGGCGGCCGGATTTTCACCAAGCCTCCCTCCACCGGTGGATTCGGCTGGAACTTATTCCCTAGCTGATTTGGAAATAAAAAAATCCCAGCCCCTCAGCTGGGATTAGTTTCCACAATATGTGCTTACTGAAGCTGGTCATAACTCAGCCCCATATCGAGTGACGCGGCAATGAGCCATTAGTATGTTGTTGTCACAAAATTCGCCAAAGTGAAGCACAGAGCAAAGTTTGTTGCGATGACCTTGACTCACCGCAGACATTAACAGTCATATTAAAACTCACTAGCCCGATCGATTTTTACTGCCTTATCGATCTCTGCTCAATACATCTGGCCGCAAACTCGGAACCCAGTATAGTGAGGCATACCGAACAAATTGCTGACTATCCGATTACATTTTTGTAAGGTTCACAGTTGTCGGCAGGCCTGGTAGGACGCAAACATGGGTACGGCCTTAGGCCTAAAAACAAAGTCCTGGCAAAGAGGCCAGGACTTTGTGCACGCGAGGTAGCGTATTGATGCCGCCTATTGCGCCGTTTTCAACATCACCACCGTCAAGCCCTCGGCCAGTTTCTCGACGACGAAATTCACCTTGTCGCCGGACTTGACCGCATCAAGCATCGCCGGATCTTTGACCTTGAAGATCATGGTCATGGGAGGCATGCCCAGATTCTTGATCTCACCGTGCTTGATGGTGATCTTCTTCTGCTCCTTGTCGACCTTCTTCACTTCACCTTCGGTGACAGCGTCGGCGGCGACAGTAGAGGTGGCTGCAGTGTTGCTCTCAGCCCGCACCACGGATGGTGCAAGAACGGCCAGAGACAGCAAGGTGCAGGCCAATGTCTGCTTCAAAGTAGGTACCATGGGGACCTCCGTTTGGGTTAATAGATGTTACTTTGCGGCCACTTTGATGCGGCCAACCATACCTGCTTCATAGTGACCAGGCATCAGGCAACCGAAAAGGAAAGTACCGGGCTTGTTGAACTCCCAGACCACTTCTTTGGACTTGCCGACACCAACGTGCACCATGTAGGGGGCGCTGTGTTCCATGCCGGGAAATTTCTTCATGGCCTCGGAGTGTTCCTTAAGGCCCTTCTCCGAACCCATCACCATTTCATGGTTGATCTTGCCCTTGTTGGTCAGGACGATGCGGACGACTTCACCTTGCTTGATCGTCAGATCTGCCGGCGTGAAACGCATCGTGTCGGCCATATCAACCTTGATCGTGCGGGTCACCTTCTTGGGATCACCCTCGCGACCAAACTCTTCTTGATCGGTCGAAATAACGTGTTTGCCCTTTTCCTCATGCTCTTCGTCGCCGTGAGCCCAAGCCTGGTTCATCGACAACATCGTAACCAGTAGTGCGGACAGAGAAAGCAGTTTCTTCATCATCAATTACTCCTACAGGGTTAAATTACTCGTGGCCACCATGGCCTTTGGGTTTAACTACTTTCAAGGTATTGTCATCAGCAGGCGGAGCCTTCGCCCGAGTCGGCTCGGCGAGATCGCCGGTCCATTCATATGCGACGGTTCCTGCCGGGTATTTGTAATTTCCAGGGTCCTTATAGTCCCCAGCTTTCAGGTCATCCCGCACCTTAAAGACCGTGAACATGCCGCCCATTTCGACGGGACCAAACTGTCCTTGCCCGGTCATCATCGGCAGCGTGTTGTCCGGGATAGGCATTTCCATTTCGCCCATATCGGCCATTCCTCGTTCCCCCATCACCATGTAATCAGGGACCAACTTCTTGATCTTGTTTGCTATGCCGCGATGGTCAGCACCAATCATGGTTGGCACTTCATGGCCCATCGCATTCATCGTGTGATGCGACTTGTGGCAATGGAATGCCCAGTCACCTGGCCGTATGGCATCGAACTCGATGGCACGCATCTGGCCAACTGCGACGTCGGTAGTCACCTCCGGCCAACGTGCAGACTTGGGAACCCAGCCACCGTCGGTACCCGTGACCTCGAAGTCGACCCCATGAAGATGCAAGGGGTGGTTCGTCATGGTTAAGTTGCCGGCCCGAATTCGCACCCGCTCACCTGTGCGGGCAACCAGAGGATCAATGCCCGGGAACGCACGGCTGTTCCAAGTCCACAGATTGAAGTCGGTCATGGTGTTGACCTTGGGGGTGTAGCTACCCGGGTCTATGTCGTACGCGTTAAGCAAGAACACGTAGTCGCGGTCGACACGCATGAAATTCGGGTTCTTGGGATGAACAACGAGGAACCCCATCATCCCCATCGCCATTTGAGTCATCTCATCGGCATGCGGGTGATACATGAAGGTGCCCGACTTGATCATTTCGAACTCATAGACAAACGTCTTGCCCGGCTTGATCTGGGGCTGGTTCAGGCCACCCACACCATCCATACCGTTGGGCAGCAAGATCCCATGCCAGTGAACCGTCGTATGCTCAGGCAAGCGATTCGTCACAAAAATCCGAATCTTGTCCCCTTCGACGCACTCGATTGTTGGACCTGGGCTCTGACCGTTGTACCCCCACAGGTTGGCCTTCATGCCAGGGGCGATTTCTCGCACAACCGGCTCGGCTACCAGGTGGAACTCCTTCCACCCTTTGTTCATACGCCAAGGCAGGGTCCAACCGTTCAGGGTCACCACCGGGTTATACGGTCTTCCGTTAGCCGGCAGCAGTGGTGGCTGGGTAGCAGCACTTTCCTGGCTGGCCGCTTCAGGAAGTGATGCGGCCCCAGCACGGGTTACGGCTGCAGCCCCCATAACGCCTATGGCCGCTTGCTGCAGGAACTGTCTACGGTTGCTCATTGATAGATCCTTGATGTGTTGTTTAGTGACCGCCGCTGCTGCCAGCTGCCATCTCAAATTTGGATGCGCCAGACTCCATGGGGCTGCCAGCGGTAGTCGCCATTTCTAGGTTGGCATCGGCCTCCCAGTAGGCCCGCAGTGCGTCCATGTATTCATTGACGCTTGCCACCTGCTCGCGTGCGTCGGCCAGGAGCTCGAACACACCGATAAGCATGCCGTTGTAGCGCAATTGGTTTTCGTCAGAGATCGCCTTCCGCAGCGGAACGATCTCGTCACGGTAGTGCCTAGCCAGGTCGTAAGCGCTGCGGTAGCCGAGGTAGCTAGCACGGACTTCTGACTCCGCATTGATGCCAACCTGAGCCGCCCTGTTCATCGCAATCCGATAGGTCGACTCAGCGCGCGCAACCTTTGCTCCACCCCAATCAAATAACGGAAGTTCGAGCGACAGCTCGTAACCGCGTGGGCGACCGCCTTGATTATCAGAGTTCCTGAGGTAGGAGGTCTCGATCGCGTTCACGAACCGAGTGGTCCTTGTCAGACCCAACGATCTCGCCGTGGCCTCAAAATCCTGTTTGGCCATCTGGATATCGAATCGGTTGGCCACTGCATTGGCCGCAGCAGCATCAAATTCGCGTGGCGCCTTAGGCAGTTCGGGCAAGCGATCCGGTAGAACAAGACGTTCTACATCTCTACCTGACAGCCCCAGAATGCGAACCAGGGTCTCTTTCGACTCCACGGCAGCTTGCTGAGCCCTGGCGAGTTGAGCCGTCGACTCTGCGTAGAAAGCCTGCTCGCGTGCATAGGTCAGCTTGGAGAAGTTACCGACAGCAGCCATCCGCTTCGCCAGCGTCGCGCTCGCCTCAGCAGCCTCGTTCACGTCAGTCATGTATTTGGCTGATTGGCTGGCTGCGACGGCATTTACCCAGGCCTTGCGGGCCTCCAACGCTGTCCTCGTAATATCGCTAGCGACCCGCAACTTTTGCTGCTCCATCTGACGCGATTCGATTTGCATCCGCCAAGGGATCAGGAAGACACCCAGGATGTCGATCTGGTAGCTGCGCTCGTACTCAGAAACCTCGCCATCTTTCTTTTTGCTGAAAGTGAAACGTGGGTTCTCGATTCGACTTGCCTGTGCCAGCTCCGCTTGGGATACACCCAGCTCTCCCAAGCTGATTTGTACAGAGCGGTTGTTGATCATTGCCAGCTGAACCGCATCATTCATTCCCAGCGGTTTGGTCAAAAGGCGGTCCGCTTCAGCGGTACGAGTACGCTCGTCCTCGTCACTCACCACCGACTTCAAGCCTGCGGCACGTTCGCTGCCGACAAGTTGACGGACATCAGCGATCGCTCCCTCAGGCGAGACACTGGCACAACCAGTCAAGAAGGCTGCGCCAACCAAAAGGGTGAGGTAGCGCACTTTGTGTGCATAAAGGCGGCTTGTTAGCGTCATTGCTTGTCCCCCTTGCCATGCTTCATCCCATGGTCCATGGCCTTCATTCCGGTTTCAGGCGCCTTGGTTGCTGGCTCTGCCGCCTTTGGCTGTGGTTTGTCACTCTTCATGCTTGGAGGTACTTCGTCTTTCATCTGTCCGACGTGACCACCTAGTTCTTGCATCTCCTTGTTTGCGGCTAGCCATTGGGGAGCGGCCAAATCTGCCTCCCATGCCTTGTAACCAGCGAAAGCAGAGCGATAGGTGGGTGCCTGCGACGGTGCTGCGCTGTTTTCCTGTGCGGAAGCCAGCAGCGCACCGGTGGCCACCAATACAAATTGAATGCTTGTGATCCTCACAACGAGTACCTCCTTTTGAGTTCGAAGCCACTTTATAAGCGCAAGCTCGTCATGAAGCTGACCGCGAGATTACAAATTTGTAATCTACGGTTTTTGAGCGCCTACCCGATTAGGATGCGAGAAAGTGGAGGTAAATGCGATGCGAGTTCTATTGGCAGAAGATGAGTCTCATGCTGGTGAATACTTGGTCCGCGGCCTGAGCGAGAACGGGCTGGTCATAGATTGGGTTCGAAACGGCCTTGATGTTCTGCATCAAGTGGAAACGGTGGAATACGCTGCGGTCATCCTGGATGTGGGTCTACCAGGCATGGACGGCTGGGAAGTGCTGAAGCGCATCCGCCGCAAGGACAATTTGCCAGTGCTGTTTTTGACCGCGCGGGACCGTGTAGAAGATCGTGTTCGAGGGCTTGAGCTCGGTGCAGATGACTACTTGGTAAAACCCTTCGCTTTCTCCGAACTGCTGGCCAGGGTCAGGGTCTTGCTCCGCAGAGGGAAGCAGCAAGAACTCGACATCATGACCATGGCGGATCTTGAGGTGCATCTTCTGCGACGGCGTGTGGAACGCGGCACGAAACGACTCGACCTCACCGCGAAAGAATATGCATTGCTCCTACTGTTCATGCGCCGCCGTGGAGAGGTGCTCTCACGCACCCTGATTGCAGAACAGGTGTGGGATATGAACTTTGACAGTGATACGAATGTGGTCGAAGTAGCAGTCAGGCGTCTGAGAGCAAAAATCGACGAGCCGTTTGATAAGCACCTAATTCACACCGTACGAGGCTTCGGCTACGTGATGGAGGAGCGGGAGTGAGGCTGCCGATTTGGGGAGCCCATACAAGCCTTGCTTTGCGCTTGGTCGTGCTGTTTACCGCCGGCTCTATCGTCATTATCGCAGGCGTTGGCTACACGCTATACCACGCACTGGGGACCCAGCTGAACGCCCGCGATTTGGCAGAGATCAATGGAAAAACTGAGGTAGTCAAACATCAGCTAGCAAACGTACCCGACCCGGATTCACTACCTGCACATTTGCCGGGAATCGGAGAGATTTCAGTCGGGCATCCTCATCTCAGCATTGGCGTTGAAGACCAAGGTCAGTGGCTGCTTCCGCCCAGGCAGTCAGTCAAAGCAAGAATCGAAGCACTGCCAAGAAGTCTTCCTCGGGAGCGAGTGAGCACCATACAGACTGATGACGAAACATGGTGGGTGCGACGCATTGAGCATAGCTGGTCGAACAGCGCGGGAAGGACAATAAGCGTTTATGTCGCCGTTGAAGTGACCGACTCGCAGAACATACTGAGACATCATCAGCATGTCGCGATCCTGGTTGGGGCAATTGGTGCGCTCATGAGTGCCTTGCTTGCCTATGGCGTCTCTCGGCGCAGTCTGGCTCCCTTAAGACAGCTTGGGCAGCAGGCGGAACGCCTTACAGCCGACCATCTGGGTGCACCGCTCAATGTTGAGCATGCCCCTAGTGAGGTAAGGGGCGTCGTCGAAAGCCTGAATCAAATGCTTGCAGGCTTGAGTACCAGCTTTCGTCGCCTGGAACAGTTCTCTGCCGACATCGCACATGAGTTGAGAACCCCACTAAACAACCTTCTGCTTCAAACAGGGGTGACACTGAGCCGTCCGCGTGATGCCGCTGCATACGAGGAGGCATTGCACTCCAATCATCAGGAACTGGAACGCATGCAGCGAATGGTCTCAGATATGTTGTTCCTGGCGCGCATTGACCACGGCATCCAGACCATTGCCAAGTTGCCCGTCGACCTACGCCAAGAAGTAGATAGCGTAGTTGAGTTCTATGAATTGGCAGCATCAGAGAAGGGGCAAAGCATTGCTGTCCACGGCTCAGCCAGTACTGCGATTCAGGGGGATCTACCGATGATCCGTCGGGCCATTACGAACCTACTGACGAACGCGGTTCGCTATGCACCGCCCGGGTCCGCCATCTCAATCGAAATAGCCGAGCAAGGGGCGGCCGACCAAATAACCGTCTGTAACGCCGGAGGACCGATCCCCAAAGAGGAGCTTGAGCAACTATTCCGTCGATTTGCACGGGGCGAAAATGCGACGAGCCGAGACACAGACGGCGTTGGCCTGGGCCTGGCAATTGTTGACTCGATCGTGAAACTGCATGGTGGGAGTGTGTCGGTAGAGAACCGTGGTGAACTTGTATGTTTCAGCCTTCTGTTCCCGCATACCGACTAGCAACCTGGTTTTCACGTCGTCACAAATAGATTGACCCCATCAAGACAGCGATGGGGTCATCGTGGCCGTTACCTGATTACAAATTAGAAGTCGTGACCGACACCAATCGTTGCAACCGAGAGCTTGTTGCCATCCTTAATCCGTTTCCAGTACACCTCAGCCAGACCATAAGTGCGCTTTGACAGATTGTATTGGCCGCCAACGTTGAAGATATCTGCCGTTTGGGTGGGTGCTCTCTGATGAACATAGCCGAACCGCAGCGCGGTTCCCCTGTCGTCAAAAGCATAGGTTCCGAACAGACTGCTAGCTTTGACCTTCTCAGTTGATCCGCCAGTACGCAAGCTATTTTGCGTATGCATCAGGCCAAGATTGATAGACCCCAAGGTGTAAGACCCACCCAGGGCGTACTGATCCAAATCGGTTCCCTTTACCGCCTCGTAGTCGCGGGCTTTTTGCCATGCAAAGCGAGCATCGAAATTACCCAAAGTGCCTAGCACTTGCGCGGAATAACCCCTGGAGTTCAAGCCCGAGGAAGATTTATTCTCGCCAGAAAAATAAGTCACATCGGCTTGCACACCCGACATGAGAGGCGTGCTGTACCAGACAGTATTATCGCTACGGTAATTCGAGCCTAGACCATAATAGCCAGTACCAAAGTTGGCGGACGAGAACGTGTGGGTTGCGATGAAGTTGTCGTAATACTCTACTGCAAGGGTATAGGGCGTTTTACCACGGCCCAGTTTAATTGTACCAAAATCCCCTTGGAGACCGACCCATCCTTCCCGTGAGGCAAATGCATTTCTGCCAACATAGAAGCGAGTATCCGTATTATCCAAGGCAATGGCAGATTCAATAAGGAAGATTGCCTTTGCGCCGTTTGGCAGGGTTTCTTCGCCCTTGATTCCCCAGCGACTATACAAGTCATTAATTTCCATACTTTGGCCCGAAGAGTTTGTATCTCCCGGGTAATATGCGCGCTCTGCCCTAGCTGGAGCATTTAACGTTTGAAAGCCAGCAATCGCCCGTCCATACAAATGAACACCATCATCTGCAAAAACGGTTGATCCCAATAACAGCCCGATCACCCATTGTGCTTGTTTCATTTTTTTCCCCTTGTCACGTCTACTTCGAATAGGCATCGCGCGCGACTTACGATTACTTAGCGCGCAACGCCTAAAACACCCCAAAGGCGTCTAGCACCACAGTAGATTTTCGAAGATAACAGGAAGCCGACTGGCAGATTACAAATTTGCAAGGAAGACGGCGTTGTACGTAGCAGCAGGCGTTACGCCGACCTAGGGCAGTAGTCTAAGCAAGATTTCCGACAAAAAACTGACATAAAACATACAGAAATGTCACCAGGTGGTCAGCACTTTGACAGGCTTTGCGGCTGAAAATGACTCACGCTCCCATGAGCACGAACCGGCTCCATTTACGTAGGCAGCATCCACCTGTGTAGGAGAAATGCGATGAAGCACTTAAAGAACATCCCATCTTTAGTGGTCAGCATTGCTGTCCTGACCCTGACGCCGGCGCAAGCAGACAGTACCCGATACAAGCATTCACATCACACTACCCAGTCTGAGTTGACCAATCAGGATGTCAATTTTGGAAGCCCGGGCAGCGGGACGGATGTTGACCGGACAGTCACGTTAGCCATCACCAGTAGTGGAGACCTTACTCAACGGGCCGTCTTAGTTAGGAGGAATGAGCGCCTGCAGTTTGCGTTGAAGAACGACAGTCAAGCGCCGGTGGCGTTTGTAGTCGGGGACGCGCAGGCTGTTCAAGAATATGCGGACCTGTATCGCGACTCACCGTCGTCCGCGATGACTGACTTCCATGGGATAGTCATGAAGCCAGGCCTCACTCAATCCTTTGCGTGGAAGTTTGATACCTTTGGCAATCCCCGCATGTTTGCCGCCTTTGTGGGTGTTGACGGCACCTATGCTGGGAAAATTGTTCAGTTCAACTTCTTGCCGCTGAGAGGAAAGCGCTGATTACAGCCAACACTTAAGGTGCTGCCAATGCAGGCAAATGTACGCTGCTTGGCAGTACCCGTCTGGTGCTGAGCCATACAGACAATAAGAGCAAGCGCTTGGCATGTAGACTTAGGCACGCCGTTCCTGGTCGGATATAGACGAGCAAGATTGGTGCAGGATTACAAAATCCTGACAATAAACGTGCAAAACTGTCATGGGTGTGTCAGCTTGTTGACGGGGTCACTTCTTCAGAATGGGAACCAGACAACGCGTAAGGAAAAGCGCTTGTCACTTACCCGACCAGAATAGGAGTCTCCCATGAAGTCCTCGATGATCTTTACTGCTGTTGCTCTGAGCATTCTCACTATTGGTGCCGCCCAGGCCCAGGATCACAAGTACGAACACTCGCATAAAGGTAGCGCAGAGGCCCTGAAGAATACCGATGTGGATTTTGGTAATCCCGCGGACGTACGCAGCGCAAACCGCAAAGTCTCGTTCACGCTGAACTCCGGCGGCGCCGTTAATCGATCCAGCTTTGGCGTAGAAATTCGTGACCAGGTTAGCTTTGATTTGGCCAACGACGCCAGCCAAGAAGCCGTCTTCGTAATCGGCGACAAACACACGATCAAAGAGATGGCGTCGCTGTATAAGGAAGACCCGAACAATCTGAAGGATGACTTCCACGCAGTTGTGCTTGCACCTGGCCAAAAGCAAAAATTTGGCTGGAAGTTCGATACCTTCTCCACCAACACGGTCTATGCCGCATACGTCACTCGTGATGGCAGCTATACGGACAAAATGATGCGAATTACCGTAACACCCGTGCGTGACCGGTAAATGTTGAGCGATCCGGCAAGATTTCCAATGGGGGACTTGCCGGAATCGCTATGCCACGCAAGTTTATGAATTTTCTAAGCCGGTTATTGATCAGCGTCAATGCCGGATAAATCGGTTATGTGTAAGTGTGCGTTAAATCTCGCATTGCTTCGCCAATAAATTGAATGGCGACAGTACTCATCCGACACTCTAGTTATCCCTATTTACTAGAAAACCTGGAAAGATCAATGGACAATTTAGAGAACCACAATGAATCTTTGGGCAAGCTAGCTTTCGATTCACGTGAGGCGCGCTATACCTGTCCAATGCACCCGGCGGTGCAGTCCGATGCTCCAGGAAATTGTCCTCAATGTGGAATGTCACTGGAAAAGGAGGCCAGCGCATCCTCTCTCCAGAAGAAGCACCACGCTCATCACGAGCAGCACAAGCCTACCAGTGCGGTCACCGAGCACAGTGGGCGGGCGACCTATACCTGCCCGATGCATCCAGAGATCCGGCTGGAACACCCCGGCCTGTGCCCCAAATGCGGTATGGCCTTAGAGTCGATCCTACCCACGGTAGATGAGAGCGAAAACCAGGAATTACGGGACTTCACGCAGCGTTTCTGGTGGACCTTGCCGTTCACCTTTGTCGTAACGACACTTGCGATGCTTGGTCACCAAATTGGTTTGGTTTCTATGCAAACCCAAACCTGGATTGAACTTGTTCTATCTATACCCGTTGTAACCTGGGCAGGACTGCCATTCTTTCTGCGTGGCTGGCAATCGGTCATCCTGCGCAGCCCTAATATGTGGACACTAATCAGCTTGGGCACGGCAGCAGCTTTCTTTTACAGCCTCGCTGCTGCACTCGTACCGCAACTCTTCCCGTCTTCGTTTATGAGCATGGGCAGAGTAGGCGTCTACTTTGAAGCAGCTGACGTCATCATTTCGCTGACCTTGCTGGGTCAAATGTTAGAGCTCAAGGCACGCTCACAGACTTCCTCTGCCATCAAGGCACTGCTTGGCCTGTCCCCAAAAACTGCGAGGCGGCTGAACGACGATGGCACTGACGAAGATGTACCCCTGGCGGATGTGCAGGTCGGCGACATGCTAAGGGTGCGCCCTGGCGAAAAAGTACCTGTCGATGGCGTGGTCCTGGAGGGGAAAAGCGCCGTGGACGAATCCATGTTGACCGGTGAGCCACTGCCTGCAGCCAAGGGACCCGGTGACAAACTGATCGGAGCAACACTGAATAGCAGCGGCGCGCTCACCATGCGCGCAGAACAAGTGGGGGGTCAGACCATGCTCGCCCAAATCGTCCAGATGGTGGCGACAGCTCAACGATCCAAAGCGCCCATGCAGCGCATGGCAGACAAAGTAGCAGGTTGGTTTGTCCTTGCTGTTGTGTCCGTTGCCATCATCACGTTGCTGGCTTGGGGTCTCCTTGGGCCGCAACCAAGTTGGGTCTATGGCATTCTAAACGCAGTCGCAGTATTGATTATCGCATGCCCCTGCGCTCTAGGCCTCGCCACCCCGATGTCCATCATGGTCGCCACCGGACGAGCTGCTAGCCAAGGTATTTTGTATCGAGATGCTGCGGCCATTGAACGCCTTCGAACAGTTGATACTTTGGTTGTCGATAAGACTGGCACCCTCACCGAAGGAAGACCCACCTTCGAACGTGTTATTGCTGTACCTGGCTTCAGCGAACAAACGATCCTGCAGCTAGCGGCGAGTCTGGATCAAGGAAGCGAGCACCCACTTGCAGAAGCCATCGTCAAGGCAACAAGAGAAAAGGGCATCGAACTTTTGCAGGTTGATGACTTTGAATCAACTAGTGGGATTGGTGTTCGTGGCACGGTCAACGGCCATGTCTTGATGTTGGGTAATCGTGCGCTCATGGCACAGTCAGATGTCAAACTAGATGCCCTCAGTGACGAGTCGGAGGCATTGCGGCGGCGGGGGGCGAGCGTTATGCAGTTAGCAATAAATGGTCGCTTAGCAGGTATCTTGGCTGTGTCTGACCCCGTGAAAAAAAGCACGCCAGAAGCGTTGTATAGCCTTAAAGAAGCAGGAATCCGCGTCATCATGGCAACGGGTGACGGCGCTACTACCGCCAAAGCAGTTGCCTTGAAGCTCGGCATCGACGAAGTGCACGGGGAGGTCAAACCAGCAGAGAAATTGGCGCTGGTAGAGAGCTTGCAGCGTGACGGGGCAGTTGTAGCGATGGTTGGCGACGGAATCAATGATGCCCCAGCCTTGGCCAAAGCTGATGTCGGTATAGCAATGGGTACTGGTACCGATGTTGCAATGAACAGTGCGCAACTTACCTTGGTAAAGGGAGATCTGCGAGGCATCGCTTTAGCACGCGCCATCTCCGCCACAACAGTGACAAATATGCGGCAGAACCTAATGTTTGCTTTGATTTACAACGCATTAGGCGTACCGCTTGCCGCTGGTATTCTTTACCCATTTACTGGCTGGTTACTCTCGCCAATGCTCGCAGCATTAGCAATGAGTCTAAGTTCCGCTTCAGTTGTGGGCAATGCACTGCGGCTGCGGAGCAGCCGCTAACCACGTTATTTCTTTAACTTGCGCGAAGACCAATGAATATGTGCAATGCGCCACTCCCCATTGACCCGCCTTAGAACCATGGTCTCGGTCCCAGCGTAGTTAATAGGCTCCTTGGCAGATTGATCAATAGTTTCTGTTTCACTGGTGATCACTGCCAAGTTCTCCGCTTCTATTGCGGCCTGTTTGAGTAATTTGGTTTTAATTTTCTTGGCATATGCAATATCACCCGGCAGATGGTGCTCTGCATAATCAGAACGCGTCCGTTCAATATATCCGGATTCATAGATCAGCGCCTCCGGATTCATAAGAGCCTCTACGTCCGCCTGACGACCACTTTGCATAGCCGAATGAAAGTCAGCGACCACCTGGGCAGGCGAAGCCGAATGTTCCGCAAGAGCAAATACCGATGCAGCGAGAAAAAGCACGTTTACAATAATCTTCATGACCCGGCGCCTCTGTTGAATGAGAAACCAGGATAGCACCATCCGTAAATAATTTCTATTGCTCCATGCCGGGCAAGTCAGATTGAAATAGCCAAGTCAATCCGCGATATCCAATGGCTGTTCGTTCAAGGCCAAGGATGCCGGGAACCTATTTAAATAATGCCGAAACGAATCTTCATCCAGACAAACAATTAAATGGCTTTTTCTAACTTCCGTTTTAAGCAGTCGACGGCAGGGGCGCGCACCCTCACTAAATCTCTTAATAATCAATGATTTAGAATTACCCCGACGAAGAGTCAGGCGAAAATGCTCTGCCGAAGCCATCATGCTCGCCATTTTGGAGGACGTCCAATTCGGGAGTCTATTTGATTCAAAGACCGGGGGGATTTTGAAGATATGAAGATCTGCCATTGAAATAGTAAGTTGTTCGCCAAGATGAATCGCCCTAGGCACGCCGAACAATGAGACAACAACCAACCAGTTCTCTACATATTTGTGGAAATATAGGCGCTCGATGTTAATGAAGGTGTTTTTTCCTTTTCCTTGAACTGTAGCTTGTAAGGTTAAGACAGAGTCCAATCCTTCAAGGCCATTTCTCTCAAAGACGAAAGTTTCATAATAACCACCAACGCCATTAATAATGGTCTTTGCTCGGGTGGAGCCATCCTCTTCAAGTAAAATCATTGGGACAGTGTTCATTGTTCTATTAACTTTGTCTCGAACGGATTCGTCGATCAGGGGAAGTTTTTCATACGATTCTGCTCTAATTGCCAACCAATTGTAGAGGTCCTGCCCACCACTACCCGCTATATGTATTTTTCCGTAATATGGGAGATCCCCCCCGACTTTATAAGTTGCATAATTCCGAACAAAAGCCCGGGAATCAATAAATCCAATTATTTCAAAATCGGAGAAACCATCATCTTCATTTTTTAGACACGCGACTGCAAGAATGCTAATGGGATCTTCCGAATTTAGCTGGCGTTTGTATTCGGCATGCAGCGAACCCGGAGCAGCGCATACGTACTTTATACATGCAATCAGTTTTTTAATATGGCTTAGAGCTCCGGCCACAAAAAATATTCCCTCCCTGCCATTAATGCGCTGGCGAAAGTATTTTCTAACCAGCCGGGTAGGTGATAACGCTAAGTTTTGCGGTATGTTTTCAGTGCTGCCTGTTGTTGGTAGTACAAAATGCGTACCAGGCTTGTCGTTAGAAAGCATCACGTCGGTAAAAACCAACCCTAAGTCTTCAAGATAGGCAATGACTGTCATTTTTTTCCTTTTAAAAGAGCCAAAGAAATGGGGAGTTTTTAAGGATAGAGATAACACGAGTTACCGGTGGTTCGGGCGGGAGCCGATTGAATTGGCCGCAGGTTACTCACATGAAGTGACACTTAAGGGTTAGCAGCAAGCCGTCTCTAGGTTGATAACCGGCGACCAATGAGAATGATCGTTCGCCATAAACACAATATACGCTGTACTCGGCGATCACACGGTTGCAGTGCTTTCAGTGCGCGGCCCGATCCACCCCTGAAAGGCCTTATAAAAATGCACGTGCTTGCTACTGACTCAGGTGATGTGATCGCGATACAGGACCTGCAAGTTCTAACGGGTAACCGATCAGATTGCTGCCGCAGATGATATGGATTACATTAAGGCATGTAAATACGCACATATCATCATGTCGAAGCGGAGTCTAACTGCAGATATGATCGCTCCTAAGGTACTCAATCGCCTTGACGCCTGGGGTAAGGCGGTTACTAAGCGCCGACGTCAGATGCGCTTATCCCAAGCCGAACTTGCTGCGCGCGTCGGCGTGACGCATCAGACGATCGGTCGACTAGAGCTTGGAGACCCGACTGTAAGGATTGCGACTTACCTAGTGACGTTCCAGGTGTTGGATTTGCTCGGGGTTCTAGTACCGATCCCAGATGACAGCTTGATAGATCTTGAGGGTGGGCCCCAGCGCGTCCGTTCCAAACTAGGTGAGTTTGACGACGAGTACTTCTAAAAATTTCCCGATTACGGCGTGACCATGCATACTGCCGAAGCGTATTTAACATAAATATCTGCAGGGGCCCGTTTCCAGCAAATTGGTAACGGTTGCACATGGCCACACGACCGCTAGTGCAAGTCTCCGAAGCCCATCGGCATGACTTCGAAGGCTATCTTCAGGAGCGGCTGAGCAATCGCTGGCGTAAATAGGGAGACCCACCTGGGGACTTGAGGTATTTGACGCACCCGCCTCAGGGTACGAGACCCAAACCGTCGCTGACGTCACCAACAATCTGAGCCTCTATCGCGGCCATAAATCTCCCTGGTAGAGAAAGAGCGATGGCAAAAGTCCGTCTTGTTTTCCGCTTACAGGCTGCAATGCGCGATCAAATTGTGCGGGATGGGGCCTTGCGCTCGACGCTGATCACACAGAAGCGCCTTTCGCAGACAGCGGCACGTATGAAAGTAATGCTGGGCCTGGAGACGTTCGAGGACCAGTGCCTTTTTGACCCAAGCATCGCACGGAAAGCCAAAATTCACTATCGCAAGGCCGAGTGGTAGGCGAGTGCCAAGCATTCTCGCTCTATCATATGATGAGCCGCTCTCAACTCATTGAGGGTTAGCCTTGGATGAGGCTGCAAGTGCGGTTAGGGCACCAAGTTGCGCAAGTAGCGACAAACACTCTTTACTCAAGTGTGGGCTTGCTGTTCAAAAGCTGGTCGACCATCCGCTTGACTACGAGGTTTACAAGCCGCTTTAGCAGCTTCAGCTCCTCGCGGTTCACTTTTGGGCCTTCCTGATTTTCGACAGATGTGAGCACTATATTTCCAACCCTGACAACCATATCCAAATGTATCTCAAGGCGCCTGGCTGCATATCGCGCAGGGATACCCATTTCGTCGGCGAGTAGCATGAAGTCCTCAAAGGTCACATCTCTAAAGTACTTCGCCTTCCCTATAGGGAAAACCAACTCCTCCTTCTCTCTCCAGTCCCTTGCGTTGATGTCATTGGCGCCAGGCTTTGTGATCTGATACACCCCGGTAGAGATTAGGTCATACCACGGGGTCAACTCGTACCCGCCTTTAGCGGGGAAGAAGGAAATGTTCTTAAGGTGATTGTCCCCATTGCCAACAAGGGCATTGAAAACCAGCCAATCGAAGAGACGATTCCTCGTTTCGGACTTCTTAGGGCACAGCGAAATTAGCTTCTTGAGCGTCTCTATGGTAGCCTGCTTGTATTTGTATTCTCGGTCGATGCCTAACATCTGGCAGCCATCGACGACATGCCGACGAAGACAAGGCTCACGGTCCGAAAAATCAGGTGGTCTATAGTCCCGATCAAATCGAGTTACCAACAAGTAAGGGCTAGGGTCTGGCCTAAATTCGACCATGGCAACTCCTTGCAGAGCCCCAAGTCCCATCAACATCACCGCCCATTCGTTGATGGCAGAATTTTCGTAAAAGTCGCCCTTAATGTTGGGTTTGAGGATGTGTGTCGAGGGCCAACTACCAATTGGGTCATATAGGCGGCCCTCGATCATCGTGGCGGCAAACTTAAACTGCGCCCCCGGTATCGACATTCGTTTAGGCGCTGCATCATCCTCAGGCATCGATGGGAGTGCAGCTATGCGCCTCGCGAGCATTTCATCGGTGAGCGGTCGGACGTCGGGCGCCTCAATTTGTTCGCCAGGCTTGAGTAGAGTAAGTGCACCGATCGACTCTTTACCATAGGCGGCTAGCAGCCCAAAAGTATTAGCGTCCGCTACATCTACCTTATTCGCCCAGTAGGTGCGAGCCTCACCTTCCGGCAAAAGATTGTCGAAAAAGAACTGGACTGGCCGTTCGTTTACACCATCCCGGTGTTCAATCACCGATCGGGGGATCGTCGGCGCTAAGTCGTAGTGTCCGCTTGCGGACCATTGTTCCGTGTACCGGAAAGCCCACAGGTTGTTCTGCTCGATCAGATATCCAATTAATCCCTCGTCGCCGGAAACCTCCAGTACCCTGGCGGGCACTCCATGATCAACTTCAGCAGTCATCGCCTATCCTTTGCTGGCCGAGTTGCTACAGGTGGCGGAGCCTCCTTCTTTGCTGCTCTTGGTTTCTTGGCCTCTGCAGCCTTAGCACTCATCGAATCTGCATTCTGCATCGCCTTCAGCTGGGCGGAAGAGGGTTTGGGCCGTCCGGAGATCATTGCCAGGAGCAGCCCTGAATTCCCAAGCGCTGACTTTCTTGCTCTGGAACGGACGTTGCTCTTACCCTCGCTCAGTTCGGATGGGGACTCCAGGTAGAGTCTGATTCCTAGCTGGTCCATGGCCTTTAGTAGAGTATGGATGGGCTGGGCGAGCTTACCCGCTTCTATCCGTACCAAGGTACTTGGGGCTATGTCGAGATCGAGGGCAAGGTCCTCTTGAGTGATACCCTGAGCGTCACGGGTCAGACGGATCATCCTCCCGATGGCCTCAGCGGTAGTGATCTGCTCCATTGACTCCCTTTCCATGCTCGCTAGCCCGACCAACAATATTGCACTAATGCAATATTTATTGAATTCCCAGCAATCAACTAGATGAAGATTGCAAAAATGCCACTTTGTTAAGCAAAGTATCGTTCATGTGGTACAAGATTGCAATATTGCAATATTGCGAACGCTGTTGGTTCGATGTATCTAAATTCTCACCTAAATTGGTGCGCCTGATCTCCGGATGTGTGGGTTCCTGCCAGTGCACGTTGCGAAGGAAGTACATCAAGCAACGAAGAGCGGGACCACTGCGCTCCTGCTTGGTAGCGACACCTACGTCCGGGTGAGCTGGCACAATGAGTAGAGGAGCTCTAGAGTGCCTCAATGCCTAAGCCACCACACCATCTCCACTCAGACAAACCCACTACACCGACGGGCCACACTCAAATTGTGTTAAGTGTGGCTGATTCCACGCTCGCCGAAAATTCAAGTCAACTTGAACTTGGCCGGTGCAACAACGTTGGTGATTGGTCCGAGTTCTTTGAAATGCTGAAGAGGACCGAGGTGCCTCAAGACTTCCTGATCGACAAGGAGGATGGAATAGATGAGACGCGAGAGCTCTTCTAAAAGTCAGAACATCATGGGCCATGTAGTGGCCCCCGAGAAGCCCGTATTGAAGCGATGGAAGCAAGCCCTGCTTGGCCTTGGTCAGTAGCAATGATCGATCAATAGCCGACTTTTGTGGTGTTAGTCACTTCAATCGTCAACATCGCTAGCCGCCCGCACGAACTCTCGAACAATGCGAAGTGCCGCTGCTCGTTGCTTGCCATCTAGCTTGCTGAACAGAGCCAGAACTTCCAAGGCCTCCGCCCCCTCTACGCGTCGGGCGTCATCCAAGAGCTCGCCCAAGCTACAACCAAGCACATCACAGATCTGGCTGATGCGGTAGATGGTGGAAGGAATCCGTCCGCTCTCAATGCGGCTGATCGTCTGCTTACTTAGGCCAACCCGCTCGCCCAGCCATTCTTGGCTATATCCCGGCCCCAACGCTGTGCGTCGAGCAGCGATGGCCCGACCTACTTTAAGCGCGAGTGCGTGCGATCGATCCTTGGTCGGATCATCTGATTCCGTCTTGCGTGTCACGCTTTACGTGCCCGTTGTAGTCGCCAGACGTAACTTTTGCCGGTATACCGCATTCACACGAGGTCGCAATACGACTATCATGTAGTCGCATTACGTACCCTTGCATTCCCAATGCGGCTTAATCGGTGTGACATCAGCACGTTGCAGCCCTAAGTCGTGCTCAAGAGAAGGCCTAAGAACAGTGAGCTGTACTTAGGTAAATGCGTCGGTATGTAGCCCAAGAAGGTCAAAGGGAGTGAATCCCGATCGAGCAAAGACATTCGTACTACTCAACCACTGGCGAGTAGTGAATGCCTCATCACGAACCACGGCTAAAGAGATCAGAACATGGCGCTACAACGGGTCTACCTTGATGAAACTGCGGATGGTGTCCGCGTGATGGAACTATCACCTGCCGCTGGTTTGCCCAACTTCCTGGTACCCAGCCGGTGGCCGGCGATGGTGCAAATTGTCATTTATGGCCTGGTACTCGGATCCGTAGCGGGTGTCGTTGGCCTGATGCTAGGGTTTGATGGCGGCGCAGCATTTGTCGTCGGCGCCTTCATCGGGGCCTTCTACGCCTCTGTGGACCAGAACAAGCGCCTTGCCAAGCGCGATGCAGCAGCCAGAGCTTGCCTGGCACTGAAGGGCTTCCAGGCGGATTACGCATTGTTTGGCGTCTTGGTAGATAGCAGAATCAGAAAGATAGCTTTCTTCAACCTGCAAGATGATTACGTTGATCTATATGACCTGTCTGATGTAACGGGTTGCCAGATTCGTTGGAAGAATGAAACTACCGTTACGAGAACCCCGATCAATAACAATGCAAGAGTGAGCAAACATGAAACGGGGCACGCACTGATATTTCATGTCCGCAATCCAGAAACCCCCCGTTATGGCGCCGTCTTACCAAACCGAGCTGTAGGCGAAACGTGGGTGGCAAGGATGCAAGCCTTAGTCGAGGGATGACGCCCCGTCGAAATTCCAAGCTCCTTTTTCTGCTTGTAATCGGGCGTTGGAAAACACAGTCGCACTGACACAGTCCGATATTAAGAACAGGGTTGCTGAAGCAACCAACAAAGAATGTTTTAGGAAGTTGAAAGAAGCCGATGTTTGTAACTGAAGTATGCAGTATTGCAACGCCATTCGAGCCAGGAGTCGGTACTGGCTGGAACTGGGTTAATTTTGATTCAGACTTTCCTATCTACCTTGTGACGCTAACATGGTTGGTGGATGCAGAGCATCAATATACTCAGCGAATGTACAACCACTATTCACAAATACGTCGCTTGATAGAGGGAGAATCGGAGGGGGAATATAAAGTAGATAAGATTGAACTGCTTTCGCCGCCAAACCTGAACTTAACTCAAGACTGGAGCATCAGCCCCTTAAAGGCCATTTATGCCTATGATTTTTACAGCACTACATCAGAATTAATCTATGAACTAGATAACGGCACACGTTATTCAACATCGAATCTGCCGTCGGATAGCGACATTACAGACTATCTGCAGCTTTTGACGAAACAACCCAGTTATGCGATTTGGCAGGTACCAGAAGAATTTATGGTGTAGGTTTCAGTACATCTACTCATGCTCATGCTCATGCTCATGCTCATGCTCATGCTCATGCTCATGCCGAAGCATCATGGCCGTCCGAAATCACGAACGGGCATAAAATAATCTTGCCAATTAAAGCCGTAATCTTTGACGTATTTGGTACCGTAGCCAAAATCTCAGAACAAAGATCCCCCTACCTGGGCTTGATGCGATGGATGAGAGCCCAGGGGCGTCGCCCGAAACCTGATGATGCGCTCCAGTTACTTACGCACGCAGTTGGCATCGCTGGAGCCGCCCAATTATTCGGGATGCGCCCGCCGACCGAACTACTTGCGGAGTGGGAACAGTCGCTCTGGGAAGAACTAACTTCGATCCAACTCTATCAAGATGCGCTCCCTGTCATCCAGCAACTGAAACATATGGGATTGATCGTCGGACTTTGCTCAAACCTCGCGGCACCCTATGCCATTCCGATACGAGCATTGTTGCCCGCGCTGGATTTGTACGGTTGGTCGTTTGAGATTGGCGCAGCAAAGCCTGAGCCCAAGGTCTATCAATGGCTGCTGGAGCGCCTCCAACTCGCTGCTTCTGAAGTGCTCTTTGTTGGCGACACTCTAGAAGCTGACGTCACTGGCCCGAGTAAAGCGGGCCTTCATGCGATACAAATTGCGCGATCAATCGAACAACAGTGCTCTACGCAGCAAATAGATTCGCTGACGGCGTTGCTGCCATTGCTGAAATCTCAGTAAGGCCAGATTTCTGACCCTAGAACAGGAAAAGCTACACAATGGCCAACAATCTGACTCTACCGGCAATCGCCAGGTCGGTTGGTGACTATGAGCGCGAAGTCGGCGAACAAATTCGGCGATTGCGATTTCAGGTGGGGCTAGACCAAGTTCAGCTAGCAGAACTTGCAGCGGTAAGCAGAGGTGCTGTGAAGGGCTTGGAGGCAGGTAGAGGCTCCACCTTGTCGACCTTAATCAAGGTGCTACGTGCACTTAAGCAGGAAGACTGGCTCTTTCGCTTGAGCCCACAGGCAACGATCAGTCCAATGCAAATTTGGCGCGATCAACGGCTACTAAATGCTCGTAAGAAGGTCTATAGGGCGCGCGGCTCCAAGCGAAAAGATGAAACTTAGAGCGGCTTTTCTTAAATTCAATTGCGTAGAGCTGCTGCTTGTTCATGGCACCTCCTGGTGGGCCTCGGTTTGAGGCACGTAAGGTAACTAGAGAATGCGGGGCAATTCGGGAAATCCGCAGGAGGAGAGGCTCGCGTAGCCTGGCTCGAGGAGTACCACGACTGCACGACCCCGTTTTGCCGGAAGACGCAATACAACACCAGGCAGTAGAAAAGCCGAGCCTCTCGCGTTTACCTGTCGTCTCCTCCACGCAGATCAAGCTAATTATTGGAAAAATTCGGGGCATTATCACGTGAAGTAACTAGAAGATGAATAAGACCAACAAGGCGACTTTCGGCGACTGCATATTTATTCAACGCTAAAGTATTTTAGATAACGAGAGAAGAGAACGCCGATATGGACTACGCAAACATCGATATGACGCCCTTGCGCGACTTTGATAGCTTCGATGTAGACAGCGATGGCAAACGGCCACATGTCTATCTGCAGGAACTACCGCAACCTTTTCGGGCGGAGTTCGACGCCTGGTTGTACATGGCCACTAGGCCGAGTGTGCAAGCCACTTCCGGCAAAGGGGGCCTCAGCGCTTATCGACATGACTTCGAGAGCTATCGGCAGGAGCGGCTGAGCAATCAATGGCGTAAGTGGGGCTGCCCGCCGTGGGAATTACAACACTTCACTGCCCCCTTGTTGAGTAAGGGAGCGTCGCAAGGATCACGCTAATTGTACGGCTTGGCTCCGAAACGCAGATTTGGTACTTTTGAGAAAGATCGGAAGTTCGGCCATTCCCCATCAGAGTGCAGAACGCGGCCAGACGACTGTCGTAGCTTCTTCACATTCAAGAACAGAAGCGGGTCGCAGCGAAACCAGCCATGCAGGACACGGCGCTATTTAAAGAGTTGGTCTTCTCCGTTGAGCGTTGCTGATGATCAAGGTATTTGAGTTCTGGTTGTTATCTAGAGCGAAACGACCAACCTCCTGCTTAATTGGATTAAGGTCAGGCTAAATATCCACAGGAACATCCGCGGATGCAAGTAACTAAAAGAAGTCTTACCAGCTGTCTCAGCAGGTCGAACCGCTTGATCCTCTGTGCGGAGCACGTCACTCCCGACGTCATAACCTACTCCAACTTCAATATGCGACTTACCTGACAAAGACAGCACCGTAGAGCCCTCGCATTTCGGCGATTCAGCAATTCTAGACTGATTATTGATGGATTCACTTAGGCGAATAAGGAGTGGATTTTATGCCCAAACAAGGCGCGCTACACCGCCTCTTTCGGCCGCATCAAGCCTAACCTGCGTATTGGAGGGGACCACTCGGAAGTCAGTCAGCGACTTAGTATGCCCCAAGGATTACATCCTGGAGTTCCCATGGGCGAGGGAGTGGGTGTTCGGTCACACATGGAGAGCTACTCGTAGGCACGCAACCGATCTCTTGCTACAAACAAATGTCCAAAATTTCCGAGAGAACGTAATGACAATCGACCTGGCTCAACTTTCTCTTCCGCAACTCTACGATCTGTCAAAAAAGGTTGTATCCGAAATACCCAAGCGTCAATCTTCCGAAAAGTACCAGGCCCTTGAAGCTCTGAAGCGCCTGGTAGCAGAGCGAGGATTTGATCTCAAAGATCTACTCGGTGCCGACGCAACCCTAAAGGGGTCCAGAGCGGGTCAGCCAGTAGCCGGAAAATATCGCTCTAAGGATGGCAGCGCAACATGGTCCGGTCGTGGCCGCAAGCCACTTTGGATTGCTGCACACCTGGAACAAGGTGGTGACATCAACGATTTAGCCACTCCGTGCATGCATCCAGACATCTATAACCGTCAGGGTGTAGTTTTTGAGTAAGAGCAATCTCTCTTCAAAACAAACGAATGTACAGCAAGCTGCATAAACACGGTCACCAGCACCTAATTTTTAATTTAGGTTGACTTTCACCTATATAGCATTCTCGATGTTATCGATCGACGCATAATAAATAACTTCGATCTCGAATAATATCCGACTGACTAAATTTCTAGCCCCTTGATTCATTCAGCGCAGATTGAATTTCTAGCTGCAATCTTCTCAAAACCTCCAATGTTTCCATGGCATGATCGCCACTTTTTTTGTCCGCTAGCACATTCAAACTCTCCGTTAAAGAAATAACTTGAGTAACTGCGCTCCGAATAGAAGCATCAATTGCAACCGCACTGCTTACCTGACCTAAGGCCCCCAATTCATCCCAAGCCAAGTCCAGATAATTCAACAAACTCAATTCGGATCCGTGTCCGGTAGTAGCAGCAACCCTTTTCAAAATAGATCGATAATCACCATCGGACATCAACTCTTTAACTTTATTATTCTCACCTAGATATATTCCAAGATGAATAGCCACCTGCTTAGTAATATACCTATGCCTAAACATAGACATGCAACTTTGGTATTCCGAAAAACCCGCAAGTTTTGAAATTCGGCAGAATTCAGAAACCATCGACCTCTCTGACATCGGCGATCCAGAAATGCTTAAAAAAACGAAATCTTTGGAATCTAAATTTTTTGTTCTTTTTTTTATTTCACCCAGAAGATCTGCCCGATTTTTATTTATGAAAACGGTTAGGCGCATAGCAACACCAGATTGCAGCTTAATCACGCGCTTTACATCTCTACGTCGTTTCAAGGTTGTAAGAACTAATTCCTGATTTTTGTAGCAATCCTCATTATCTGAAACGCTCAATCTAGACAGCTCTCCAGGTCTAGCCCCAGTCGCCTCAAGCAACTCAAGCAATAACTCCCGTCGCTCTTTTAAATATCTCAGCAACAGTCTAGAATTATCAACGCCTTTTGACCAACCAGGCATCACCAAATTTGTGCCGGCAAGTTTTCCAACGGCCTGCCAGAGTAAATTTCTCCTCTCATTGCTTATAGGATGCTTTGGCTCTTTTGTATCCCTGGGTGGCAATCGAGGATACACCAATGAAATGTTGTATTTATTATTTCTAGCATTTAAAACCCTACGTTCTACGAGCTTGATCCTATAACTCGAACCAACACCTATCAAATTAACACCAGGAAGCATTTCAATCTGAAGCCACAATAGGAACTCAACAGCAGCAGCGACAATGTTACGGACAGTATTATTGTCACGCACTCTAATCATGGGCTCCGCAGGCCTTACCTCCTCCATGAGATTAACCACAAATTGGTAGATATGACCATCATCTAATTCCCAAAAATCTCTCTTAGCATCCCAGCAATAACGAATAAGATGAGTCAATTTCGAGACGATAGCCCTCAAACTACCACCATCTTCTCTAACAGTTGCACCACTGCGAAATCGAGAAATCAAATATATCTCAACTAGACTACACGGAGTACCATCTGGCCAGCTAACCGCGAAAGTGGCAAGTACCAACTCTCGACGGACCGAATAGACATTCCCAATCGAATTGTAAAGAGCATCATGACTAATATCTACATTGTTCATTAAATGGAAAAGTTTCTTAGTCATTTGTCTTGGTGTCCACCGTAGATACAACTGACAGTCGCTTGAAAGAGAAGCCTTCGACGTGTCGATTTACAAAGTGGGCCAAGTCCGGATCATCTGTCGCCAAAACTCTCACTCTGCCAAGCAACGCCTCATAAGCAACTTGCAGTCGTATGCGGTAACGACGCTCCATCTCGAGAGCGCTCTCCACGATTCTGAGTTGGGATCTCCATTCGGCAATACGGCTCCTAGTATTAGATTTCCGAAAAACCTTGCCCTGCCCCACAACTAGATACGCCTTTCTCATTTCATCGAGCTTACGCCAACCGCCATCTTCTACCGCCTCATCTGCTTTGGACTTCAGTGTATTGAGCGCAATCGGAACAATTCCTTTCTCTGGCCAATTTAGCTTGGCGAAAGCCCCTTGCGATTTACAAGCTTTCAGCAGTACGGTTGAAACCGCTTCCTGTCCAAGCAACCCCTTCTTCAAAATTAAAAAGCGAGCATAAACATTATCTCGATTATTCATGATTTTTTTCCATATCTGTTAACGATGTCACTCTAAAAGCGATTTCCGTAACAACGCCTCCATCGTGACTTTTAATTGAATAAGGAATGATTTGAAATTCCTTAACTTCAAATTGCAACTCGAGCCACTCCTTGAGCAAAACTTCATCGATCCAAGACACGTCACGGACAGAGAAATGGTCGCAAACCGCTTGGTAAAGTTCAGCAACATGATTTACCCCCTGCGTGGTTCCACTCTGCTCGTAGTCCCTCAATACCTGCGCAGCATAGTCCGCCTCCAGACCTGGTAGTTCCTCTCCAGGGAAATTGGCCTGGATGTATGCATAAACCTGCGATGCGTCCGCATGGCCTGCCATCCATCTAGCCGCATCGAGACTAGCGAATCGAAATGTCCAAAAAAAAGTGATCAAAAAACTTTTCCGCATCTCATGAATACGGAGATACCAACGACGTCCCGCATGGTCCGGCGGTAAAGCCACATAGTCACAGAAGGCATCGAGTAGTGCATTAAACTGGCCAGGGGATATAACCTCTGCAATCTTGGCTTCGTACCGTCCAAAACTTGGAAATGTCATTAGGCTATTTAGCAGCCATGGATCTGTAACTTTAGTAATTCTCTTTAGCCCATCCGTCAGGCGTCTGAGTAATTGAATGGCCTTCGCGGCAACGGTAGGTATAGGACGTGCGTCAATTGGGCGAATATCACCGATATTCCTCTTTCGTAAATCCTGAGAGAGCCAGTAGCCATCTCCACTCACAAAAGTAAGGCAATCAGTTTTCAGTGCTCGAAGCTCAGACTCACGCATCGGCTTTACCATTGCGATCACTATTGATATAGCGCCAATAAGAACCATGAGAGCATCATTGTACGACGGCGCCTTTTGTAGCTTCACAACTCCCTTTTTTCCATCCAAGTGAATATAGGGCCCCCAACCAGTGAGGTCGAGTGGTATCAAGGAATCGGGAATGGAAAGCAATGAGACGTATTGCTCGCGGGCTTTGGAGAGCGCTCTGTGTGCAGCGATGTAATCAGATGCGGTCGGATTTTCCATATTCGGAATTGGAGCCGACACAAGAAGACCCCGGCCGTATAAATTCTCATAGGTTGTAAGGAAGAGTGATACTAGGTCATCTCCATAAACATGGACCCACCGGAGCGCCTCGGTTGTATAATTTATAGCAATCGGAAGTGGGATCCAGGGGGTATGGTTTGATACGCTGCTAACTTCAACAATTACCTTACGAAGGTATGCTGGTCTAAATTGAACCGGGTCGGGACACACGTCTGGAAGATGTCTATGTAAAGAAGCAATAATTCGAATATCTTCAAAATACTTGGACAGCGTTTTTTCCGAAACACCAGCAACACTGGCATCAGCCATAGACATGGCTTTTTGAGATGGATATTCCCGCCGACCGCGGGCTTCAATTTTGTTGAATATCTGTTCAAATGGCACATGAAACAGCGAAAACTGCCCGAGGAAGGCGCCCCAGCGTGGCCCTCCGCGTAGAGTATTGGCATCCACACCAATCATTTTCGCTAGAAAGCCACGCTTGACAAACACATTGCCATCACTGGATCTTTTCACCCTAACAAGGGCACCTTGCTCTTCCAACCATTTCGCAACCTCAACGCAGTCCTCCCTATTAAGGCATAGTGGGTTTTCTAACTCTTCGATCGAAGGTGCTCGTCCGAGTGCCATTGGGAAGATCGCCCCCAAAATTCGTTCCGGATACCTAAGCGCGAATACTGTGCCTCCATTGCCAAGACCCGAGAAGAAATCTACAAAATTCTGCAATGTTAACTTCGTTAGTATGTACTGCCTGGGATTGAGTACTTCCCCATTTAGAAAAGCCCAACGAACAAGGAGATTTAAACTCCATAGAAAATTTTTAAATGTTGTTAGGGTTTTGGGCCCTCCCGGCAGCTCTCTAGCAAGAAATGCCAATCGCTGTATTCCATACAACAATTGCCTATTATCTGAATCAATAATATTTGTTCCGCCATAAAGCATGGCAGCCCAATTATGCTCATAGTAATTAATGAGTTTACCATCCACAATTCTTGTCTCCTCCCCCTTGCTTATCCGCCAAACTGGATCATGGAGTGGGGACAATAGCCAAGGCGAAGTAAAATTTCCCTCATATATAACGGTGGCTGATCGAACCTCATCGATCAGCGCCAGAGCTTGGCACCGCTCTAAAGTTGAAAATGACATGGGAAATTTTTGCATAAGTCAAACTATAAATAATTGTCGCCAGGTAATTCGGTTTGATAGCTCAGCTGATACCCGGAGTGCTTCCTCGTGGCAAGCTACGTATTCTGGGTTTTTATCTTTTGGTAACTGGGACTGCAAGAGATCAGTCAGCGTTATGAATTGCCTAGGAGATAGTCCCGTCAATAAGTCTGGCTTATCGAGAACAGCATCCGACAAACCAAGATGCAGCACTGTTGCTTGATAAGAATACAGCGCAGAAAGCGTGCTCCTGCTTATGGCAACATGAAGTAATGCATTGTCGCAATCCACTTTTTTAATTTCACTAGACTCAACATTTACCTGTATATCGAACCGCTGATGAAGCATTTCTGCCAAGGGAGAATCTGTGGGTGCGTGCAGCTGGAGAATATCTTTTAAGAAAGCATGAAGATCCATCAAGCTTGAAAAGTCTGTAACTTCCAATAAGAACTGCTCATTGGCCGCAGCCACTGAAATCCATAGATTCTGGAATCGCCTAATCATGCGCGTGTTCCAAGCATCGAGAATCGGCTTGGGAATGTAGTGCTGTAGAACTACCTTTTCTGAGTTACCTAACTTTCTGGCTACGGATTTTAAGCTCTTTGTTCGAAACCACTCTAGGACGCCTTCGGTGTTACGAATCTTTGCAAAGCTGATTGTGCCAATATCTAAGCCGCCAGAAACCAGTTCTGGATTAATCGAGCCGATCCAAACATGGCAAAGATCACTCCTTGCCGCTACCGAACCACTCAAGAAAGCGGCGGCGCCTGACGGTAAGGGAGCTGCGACTTTTGTTTTTCCGTACGGCAAGAACAACAGTGAGGATTTAGGGTCCCCATTATCTCGGAGTGTTTGCCGAAGCTCTTCCCCTTCTCGGACTAGAGTATTTATGATCTCGAAGGCCAATGGAGTCAGCGCTTCCGCTTTCATCTCTTTCGCTCTAGGCTTCTCTACTTCATATACATGCCCCTTGTCGGAGAGATCGAGATAAAGCTTTCCCCTACGATTTTCAACCCTCGCCAACATTATTGATGACGGTGTCCAAGATGGATGTAACATTATTAAAAGTGCACTTACTATACTTACATCGAAATGACTAATTCTTCCCTGCCACCACCACAATACATTTCTTTCAGACCAGCCTTGGCGACCGTATGGAGCACCTGGTGCGTCATGATTAATAGCCCAAGTAGAAATTGAGGGGATATTGGATAAACGAGGTAGGCACTCAAAATTCCGTTTGAATTTTCGTAAATCATCGTCCGACGGCGGACAGCCATCATATTCATTTTGAATTACTGACAAGTAGTTCGCCAAGCCTCTGATACTAATTGCAGGGTTAGCTGGATGATTTTTAGGTCCACCTAAGGGATAATTTTCGACTAGTGGCTTTAGGTCACACCAGACTACAGACTCACGTAGCATTCGCCCAAACTCGAAATTGGCTTTTATCTGTCGCCAATAACCTACCAGTGTTTCGAATAGGAGATGTCTGCGAGCAGCAAGCGTGTCACGAATTTCATCAAGGTACTCAGCATCCGTTCGCGCCAATGAAACAGAACATAATAGCTTTTCAATTTTTTCAGTTGCTTTTACTTTGGTAGATGACTTTTGACCAATCAACATTTCTTGGTAAGAAGAAATATCTAAGCATTCTAAAGCCTCCCTTACAGGTGGCATATATACTGAAACCGGAATTACTCCCGCCTCTACTAAATTATTCAAGAATCCTCTTATTGCCAGCCAGACGCAAGAGATACGAGTTTTTAACGTGGCAGTTGAACCAGGCCGGGTAATTATGAAATAGTGAATGCTTCGGATCAGTTCTTGCCAACCAAACTCACTGACGGGTAAAGAAGTTACGTGTAGCGCACTCATGGCTTCGCCCAGCGTACTTAAATGACGGAGGTTAGACCTGGCCGTTGATGTGCGCTTGAGGCGAATGCCCTCAATGATTGGGTTGAGAAATCTCTCTAAGTCCTCACCAAGAACGAGCAATCCCGAAATAGTGGTAGTGAACCCCGTACCAAGCTCGTCATGACCAGACACAAGCAGCTGGCCATGAAATTGTCGAACGCTTAACCCCATGAGTCTCTCGCCAAAGGTTGTCACGCATGTCTTGTCATAACACCCCCGGGCAAAGAAGCACCTTTTACGTCAGAAAAGCCCGTAGGTACTACGTTATAGCGGATCCACGGTCTGTGTTTTGACAATTTACCAAGCTAGGAAAAAATGCCCGCAACGGTAAATTCAACCGTCAGCGCATCCCCCACCTTGCCGTTGGGGTAGTCGGATGGCGCACGGTGGACAGCGCCCACACTGCTATCGGGAAAAGTATCGGCATAGAAGCGTGCGGCCGCTTCCGCATCGTGTTCGTACCACAGGCAGATCGTGTTCTTGGCCATGTTGATCACTCCTAGGGGGATGGAAGTCGTGGAGCAAGCCGAATGCCTGCCCTGCGTTATGGGAGCGTCGCACCGTTGGGAAATGGTCGGGCGCAGCCCTATGGCGCGAAGGCTCCGCCATGAATCGTAGTGTAAGCCGCGCCGATTGACGCCCCAGTTCAGTCAGAGGAATGGCAAGGGAAGTTCCATGGAGTCTGACGGTCGGCCCAGCGTGGCGACTACAGGTACAAAGGCCAAGACAACTGCTGCCGTGGTAGGGCGCCCTACGCACTAGATAGCATGAGTTGCGATGGCTAACAGCCCTCTACAATAGGCCCTATCTAGACTCTATTGGCTACTGGAGGGATCGAACATGAACGTTGGCAATTCGGTACGCAAGTCAATTGAGGACTGGGGTGGCGGCGATCTTGACTCTGCCATGCTGCATGCATGCAATGCGATAGACGGTACTGCGAAAAAGCTATACCCAAAGGAAGGAAGCAATGCCAGATTTACCAGACTACTCCGAGAGCACTACCCAATTCTTGGCCCTATGGGAGCGCCAGGATTGAACTTGATTGAGACGCGCTTTCCAGTAAACGTCGAACGCCCCAAGGCGCCAGGGGGAAAGCCGGATATTGCAGATATCATCTATGGCATACATCGATGCAGCCACGGTCACGGGCAAGCGTTACCTGAAGGTTTCGAGTTGTTCCGCGATGCAAATGGTCCACCAAGACTCACCAGAATCGAGATAACAAAAGGAACTGTACGGCTCAGTGATCGAATCATATTCGGCTTACTTGCGGTTGCCGTCATGTCGCCAGCTAATCAGGATCAGCATGTTCCAGTTGGGTACTACCTTACATTTGGAACCACCGAAAAGCTTTATATCAATGAATGGTGGGGACGCTATGCAGACTTTGATGCCATTGCTGCAACTGATCCCACGCCACAGGTAACTCTAGATGCTTCCCAATGGATGACGTAGCAATAGAGTAGAACCGACCTTGACCCAAAAGATCAGCTTATCTAAAGCCTGAAATGGTAGGCACTCGCACAATCTAAGAAGTGATTATGCAGAGAGCAACCTTCGCCCCCGGAGCACCTAACCCAACACCACCCGCGCCGTCGCCTCATCCGTCACCAGCCCTGACAGCCAGCCTCCATTGAGCACCGCCTGTATCGCCTTGTGCTTGCCCGGCCCGCCGGCAAAGGCGATGACCGTGCGTTGCGCGGGCTTGGGGAGTTGCAGGCTGGTCACGCGTTGGCAGATGGGTGATGTCAGCGGACGACCCTGGCCGTCCAGGACGTGGCCGATCATTTCGCCGGCGGCACCTTCGGCGACCAGTTGCTGGATTTCCTCGGTGTTCAGGAAGCCATCCTCATGCAGCGGGCAGCCGAGGCCAACCGAGCCGATGCCGACCAAGGTGAGGTCGGCATTCGCCGAGAGTTCGCTGACCACCCGATAGACGCGATTACCGGCCCATTGGCGGCGGTCGTCGGCGCTGTCGGCGATCAGCGGGGCAGGCAGCATGAAGTATTTGCTGGCGGTCTTGTCCGCCGCACGCAGGGCGACGTCGTAGCGGTTGGAGGCACCGTCTGCAGCAATGGCGCCGACCATGGAGACGATGCGGTGCTGTGGGCGTTCGATATGCGGTAGTTCGTCGATCACCGCCTTGAGGGTACGGCCGGAGCCGACGTTCATGACCAGGGGGGCTTCGGACGCCAGGTATTGCTCGGTGATCTCGGCACCGGCCACGGCCAGCATGCGCTGCAGGGCTTCCGGGTCGTGACCATCGGTGGGGACCACATGGCAGTGGCTCAGGCCGTAACGCTTGGCAACGTCCTGGGCCAGGGTCAGGCAATCCGAGATGGGGTGCTCGATCCTCACCCGTACCAGGCCCTGTTCGCTGGCAAAGGCCACCAGCCGTTGCACGATCTGGCGCGAGATGCCCAGGTGCTCGGCAATCTCGTGCTGCGTCTTGCCGGCTACGTAATACAGCCAGGCCGCCCTCGCCGCCTGGTCCAGTTTTTCTTGTTGTCGCGACATACCCACTTATCCCCGAACATTTTCCTGCTTGCCATGCTGCGCTGCAGCAGCGTGATCTTAGCCGCATGGCGGCATGGTCCTGCGTTTTTCCTGCGCACCAGGCTAGTGCAACGCACAACAAAACACTTGCTCAATCCTAGAGCAAAAGCTTGACTTCATCATCTCAAGGATCAAATATTTGCTCACTCGATGAGCATATGATCGAAATCAACAAAAGCCAATGATCTGTAAACAATGCAGAAATTGGCCGATTTTGATGAACTTTCGATCACGAACGAGACAAGAAGGCAGCTTTTCCCGGCCAGATCGTGCAGGCAGGCCGGGTCTACAACAAGCAGGCGAACCCGGCCGGCCGCAAGGTCGGCTCGCACCAGCTCGGTGCGGCAGCACAACACCTTCCGGAGACGAGACAACATGAACAGAAAGCACCTGCTGGCCACCCTCACCACCGCGCTCATGGGCGCAAGCGGCCTGGCCAGCGCCGCCACGGTGACGATCGCCACCATCAACAACCCCGACATGATCGAACTGCAGAAGCTCTCCAAGCAGTTCGAGAGCGCCAACCCGGACATCACCCTCAAGTGGGTGGTGCTGGAAGAAAGCGTGCTGCGCCAGCGCGTGACCACCGATATCGCCACCAATAGCGGCCAGTTCGACCTGATGACCATCGGCGCCTACGAGGCCCCGATCTGGGCCAAGCGTGGCTGGCTAGCCGGGCTGGACATGCCGGCGAGCTACGATGTGGACGACGTGATCAAGACCGTACGCGACGGGCTGTCCTACAACGGCAAGCTGTACGCCGTGCCCTTCTATGCCGAAAGCTCGATGACCTACTACCGCAAGGACCTGTTCGAGGCCAAGGGCCTGAAAATGCCGGCGGAACCAACCTGGAAGGACCTGGAAGGCTTTGCCGCCAAGCTGCATGACCCCGGTAAGGGCCAGTACGGCATCTGCCTGCGCGGCCGCGCCGGCTGGGGCGAGAACATGGCCCTGCTGGGCACCATGGTGAACAGCAATGGCGGCCGCTGGTTTGACGAGAACTGGAAGCCCACCATCGATACGCCCGAGTGGAAGGCCGCCGTCACCCAGTACGTGAACATCCTGAACAAGTACGGCCCTCCAGGCGCCAGCGGCAACGGCTTTAATGAGAACCTGGTGCTGTTTGCCAGCGGCAAATGCGGTATGTGGATCGACGCGACCGTCGCGGCCGGCATGCTCTACAACGGCGCGGAATCCAAGGTATCGGACAAGGTAGCGTTTGCCCCGGCCCCGATCGCCACCTCGCCCAAGGGCGCGCATTGGCTGTGGATGTGGTCGCTGGCGATCCCCAAGTCGTCCAAGTCGCAGGATGCCGCCAAGAAGTTCGCCGCCTGGGCCACCAGCAAGGAATACATCCAGCTGGTCGCCAAGGACAAGGGCTGGGCCTCGGTCCCGCCGGGTACGCGCAAGTCCACCTACGCCTCGCCGGAGTACCAGAAGGCCGCGCCGTTCGCGAGCTTTGTGCTGCAGTCCATCGAAACCGCCAACCCGACCGATGCGACGGTAAAGAAGGTGCCGTATATCGGCGTGCAGTTCGCCACCATTCCGGAGTTCCAGTCCATCGGTACTGTGGTTGGCCAGGCCATGGCGGGTGCGCTGACGGGCAAGACGACGATTGATGCCGCCTTGAAAACATCACAGGCGCAGGCAGAGCGGGCTATGAAGCAAGGTGGCTACCTGAAGTAAGCGCCGTATCTCAAGCTCGCTTCATGTCATCGCAAGCAAGACCGGGGGCGCTCATCCGGGCGCCCCACCTCTCACTGTCTAGCCCTGGCCATCTGCCAGGTGCGCACAGGATGGCTACACCATGACCAATCAGGCTCTTGAAGTCACAGCGGGGGAAGACTGTCCGCCCGCCGTGCCGGATCGCCCCTCCATCACCGCCAAGCTGCTGCTCAGCCCATCGGTCGCCCTGCTGGGCCTGTGGATGATCGTGCCGCTGGCGATGACGCTCTATTTCTCGGTCATCCGCTACAACCTGCTGAACCCGGACCAGACGGGTTTTGTGGGCATAGAGAACTACCAATACCTGCTGGAAGACCCGGCCTTCTGGCCCGCCATCGGTCACACCGTGGTGCTGATCGGCTCGGTGCTGCTGATCTCGGTCATTGCCGGCGTGTTGCTGGGGGTGCTGTTCGACCAGAAATTCCCCGGTCGGGGCGTGGCACGGCTGCTCGTGATTGCGCCGTTCTTTGTCATGCCCACCGTGAGCGCGCTGATCTGGAAGAACATGATCCTGCATCCGGTCTATGGCCTGTGGGCGCATATCTTCCAGTTCTTTGGCGCGACGCCCATCGACTGGCTGGCCGAATACCCGCTGTGGTCCATCATCGTGATCGTGGCCTGGCAGTGGATACCGTTTGCCTTCCTGATCCTGCTCACCGCGCTGCAATCGCTCGACCAGGACCAGCGCGAGGCAGCCCAGCTCGACGGTGCCGGCCCGATCCGCATTTTCTTCTACATCACCCTGCCCCACCTGCGCCGTGCGATTGCGGTGGTGGTGATGATAGAGAGCATCTTCCTGCTGGCGGTGTTTGCCGAGATCTTCACCGCCACAGCCGGCGGCCCGGGGACCGAGACCACCAACCTGACCTATCTGGTCTACGCCATCGGCCTGCAGCAGTTCGATATCGGCATTGCCTCTGCCGGTGGGGTGATCGCCGTGGTGCTGGCCAATATCGTCTCGTTCTTCCTGGTCCGCATGCTGGCCAGGAACCTGCGTGGGGAGTACGACCAATGAACCGCGATCATCTGCAGCAAGTCTGGGTCGGCGCGCTGGCCTGGAGCGTGGCGGCGCTGATGTTCTTCCCCATCCTGTTGATCGCCATCACTGCGTTCAAGACCGAGCAGGATGCCTACAGCCTCTCATTGCTGTTCCAGCCCACGCTCGATAGCTTCCGCGAGGTGTTCGCCCGCAGCCAGTATGTGGACTTCGTCAAGAATTCGGTCATGGTCTCGCTCGGCTCGACGGTGCTGTCACTGCTGATCGCCGTGCCGGCCGCCTACTCGATGGCGTTCTTCCCCAACAAGCGCACGCAAAAGCTGCTGTTGTGGATGCTCTCCACCAAGATGATGCCAGCCGTGGGCGTGCTGATCCCCATCTACCTGATGGCCAAGCAGACCGGCCTGCTCGATAGCGTGACCGGGCTGATCATCGTCTACACGTTGATGAACCTGCCCATTGCCGTGTGGATGGCGTTCACCTACTTCAACGAAGTACCCAAGGAGATCCTGGAAGCCGCGCGCATCGACGGTGCCAATGCCTGGCAGGAGATGTTCCACCTGCTGCTGCCCACCACCCTGCCGGGCCTGGCTTCCACCGCCCTGCTGCTGGTGATCTTCTCCTGGAACGAGGCCTTCTGGAGCCTCAATCTCTCCAGCAGCAATGCGGCGCCCCTTACCGTCTTCATCGCCTCGTATTCCAACCCGGAAGGCCTGTTCTGGGCCAAGTTGTCGGTCGCCTCCCTGCTGGCCATCGCGCCCATCCTGGCCTTGGGCTGGGTGGCGCAGAAGCAATTGGTGCGTGGCATGACCTTCGGGGCGGTGAAATGAGCCAGCCGTTCACGCATGTGATCTTTGACTGTGACGGCGTGCTGCTCGATAGCGAGGCCGTTGCGCTCGCCACGCTGCTGGATGCGCTGGGCAGCCGCCACGAGCGCAGCGCCTTGGCCGCCTTCCTGCGGCCACGGCTGGGAATGACCATTTTCGATATCGGCGCGGAACTCGCCCGCGAGCTGGATATCCGGCTCGACCACGCCACCCTGCAGGCACTGGGGGCGGAGGTGGAAGCCCGCTGCAGCCTGGGCGTACCCATGGTGCCGGGTGTAGAGGCGGCCATCGCCCAGATCACCCTGCCCAAGGCCTTGGCCAGCAACAGCAGCCATGAGCGGGTGGAAGCCGGCTTACGCCAGCATGGCTTGTGGTCACAGTTCCAGGGGCATGTCCACACGCCCGATGCGACCCACCGCCCCAAGCCGGCACCTGACCTCTACCTTGCCGCCGCGCAAGGCATGGGGGCCAGCCCTGCCCGCTGCCTGGTGATTGAAGACAGCGTGGCCGGCGCCACGGCGGCAACCGCAGCCGGCTGTACGGTGCTGGGCTTCACCGGCACCCGCCACGATGAGGCCGATGCCGCGCAGCGACTGCTGGCCGCCGGTGCCGTTGCCGTATTCGACCAGATGACCCAGCTCCAGGCCAGGCTCAGCGCCCTGGCCGCTGGCTGAGACACTCCCCTTACTATTCCGAGACAAGGACCACACCATGGCCAGCCTCAGTATCCGCAACCTGCACAAGCGCTACGAATCCACCGAGATCCTGCGCGATATCAACCTGGAAATTGCCGACGGCGAGTTCGTGGTCTTCGTCGGCCCGTCCGGCTGCGGCAAGTCCACCCTGTTGCGCAGCATTGCCGGCCTGGAGGCGATTAGCGGCGGTGAGCTGACCATTGGCGGCAAGCGCATGAACGATGTACCGGCCAGCAAGCGCGGCATTGCCATGGTGTTCCAGAGCTATGCGCTCTACCCGCATATGTCGCTGTACGACAATATGGCCTTCGGCCTGAAGATCGCCGGCAAATCCAAGGCCGAGATCGACGTGGCGGTGCAGAAGGCCGCCAAGATCCTGCATATCGACCATCTGCTGGACCGCAAGCCCAAGCAGCTCTCTGGCGGCCAGCGCCAGCGCGTGGCGATCGGCCGGGCCATCACCCGCGAGCCGTCGGTATTCCTGTTCGACGAACCGCTCTCCAACCTCGATGCCGCGCTGCGGGTCAAGATGCGGCTGGAGTTTGCCAAGCTGCACAACACGCTCAAGACCACCATGATCTACGTGACCCACGATCAGGTCGAAGCCATGACCCTGGCCGACAAGATCGTGGTGCTGTCCGGCGGTCGTATCGAGCAGGCCGGCACACCGCACCAGCTCTACCACCATCCGGCCAACCGCTTTGTGGCGGGCTTTATCGGCTCGCCCAAGATGAACTTCCTCGACGGTACCGTCGCCAAGCTGGACCACCAGTATGTGTATGTCGCCCTGGCGGGTGGCATGCAGGCGGTATCGGTCCTGCCGGGCAGCCTGAAGGTCGGCGATACCGTGACCCTGGGTGTGCGGCCGGAGCACCTGCAGCCACAGGCAGGCGGGCCGATTGCCGCGCGCGTAACGGCCGTCGAATCACTCGGCGACCACGCCTATCTGTATGCCGAATGCGATGGCGCACCGGACGGCCTGATCGTGCGGATACCGGAGGACGAACAACATGCGCATGGCGAGGCGCTGACATTGGCAGCGGACCCGGAGCGGTGTCATCTCTTCGATGCCCAGGGGCAGGCGCTGGCGAGGGTGCGACTCCAACAAGCCGCCTAGTGGGTGCTCCCAGCAACCCCACTTTCGCCGCCATGCGTCGTTGCTCATGAAAAATGCCGCCTTACATACCCATGTATGCGCGTTGGCATTTTTCGCTCGCGCCTAGCGAGCGAAGTCGTTGGTGCTGAAAGCGCCTTACTACTTCGGCCTACCCCTTGCGGGTGCAGACAACGAAATTGGGGCCGCTGGAAGCACCCACCGCACAGATGAATTTGTTGTATCGGCTCAACCCACAACGAGCCAGGTACCAACCATAAATGGGAGCCATCATGTCCACCCCCACCGCTGCCCACACCTGGCTGCATATCGGCGCCGGTTCTTTCCATCGCGCCCACCAGGCCGTCTACCTGCACCGGCTGCGCGAATCCGGCGATACCAGCTGGACGCTGGCACTGGGCAATATCCGCGACGACATGTCGCCGCTGCTCGATGCCCTGGCCAGACAGAACGGTCGCTATACCCTAGAGACGGTGGATTCCCGGGGCAACCGGCAGTACGAGAGCATCCGGTCGATCGAGCGGATCATTCCCTGGGACTCGACGCTGTCCGGCCTTGTCGCAGTTGGCGCAGATAGCCAGACCGGCGTCATCTCCTTTACCGTGACCGAGAGCGGCTACTACCTGGACCAACACCATCAGCTCGATACCGGTAATCCTGACCTGCTGGTCGATCTGGAAGGCGGCCATCGCACCATCTACGGCACACTCGCGGCCATCTTGCGGCGCCGCCAATCGCTGGATAACGGCCCGGTCACGCTGCTGAACTGCGACAACCTCCGCCATAACGGCGAACGCTTTCATTTCGGCCTACTGCAATTTCTGGCCTTGCGCGGTGAGGACAAGCTACGCGAATGGGTGCAGCACCACACTAGCAGCCCCAACAGCATGGTGGACCGCATCACCCCACGCCCAGTGCCCGAAGTACGTGCCCGGGTGCTGGCGGCGACCGGCGTGGACGACCCCTGCGCATTGATGGGTGAACGCTTTATCCAGTGGGTGATCGAGGATCAGTTCATCGCCGGCCGGCCCGCGCTGGAGCAGGTCAACGTGGAGATGGTGCAATCGGTGCTGCCGTATGAGGAAGCGAAGATCCGCATCCTCAACGCCACCCATAGCTGCATTGCCTGGGCCGGTACCCTGATGGGCCTCACGTATATCCACGAAGGCACTCTGCACCCGGCCATAAGGCAGCTGGCGCTCGATTACGTGACCAACGACGTGATCCCCTGCCTTACCCCCAGCCCGCTGGACCTGACCCAGTACCGCGATACGGTGATCGACCGGTTCAGCAACCCCAATATCCAGGACAGCAACCAGCGCGTAGCGGCCGATGGCTATAGCAAGATGCCCGGCTTTATCGCCCCCACGCTGCAGGAATGCTTTGCCCGTGGCAGTATTCCGTACAGCACTGCCATGCTGCCGGCGCTGTTCTTTTTGTTCCTGCAGCGCTGGGCGGCAGGCAGCCTGCCGTACACTTACCAGGATGGCATCCAGGACCCGGCCGCCACCCGCGCCATGCTGACGGCGGACGACCCGATCGCCGTCTATGCGGGCGACGCAAGCCTGTGGGGACCACTCGCCGGCAAGCCCGCTTTCACCGCACTGCTGCGCGATGCGATCAGCCGCGCGGAGCAGTGGCTGGCCAAGCAGCAAACCGTCTAACCGACGGCCCGAACCCGACACGGAGCAAGGCATGTTCTTAGGTATCGACCTGGGTACGTCCGAGGTCAAAGTGGTGTTGTTGAGCGAGCAGAACCGCGTGATTGCCAGTGCAGGCGTTACGCTGACTGTCAGCCGGCCGCAGCCGCGCAGGTCCGAACAAGACCCTGCCACCTGGTGGCAGGCCACTTGCGAGGCGATAGACCAACTGCGCCTGGCGCACCCCGGCCCCTTTGCGGCGATCCAGGCCATCGGCCTCTCCGGCCAGATGCATGGCGCCGTGGTGCTGGATGCCGATGATCGGGTCCTGCGTCCCGCCATTCTCTGGAACGATATGCGCAGCGCCGATGAATGCATCGCGCTGACCGAAAGTACCCCCGAGCTATTGGCGATCACCGGCAATCTCGCCATGCCCGGCTTTACCGCACCCAAGCTGCTGTGGCTGGCCCGGCATGAGCCGGACATCTTCGCCCGCACGGCCACCGTGCTGCTGCCCAAGGATTACCTGCGCCTGCAACTGACGGGTGAGAAAGCCAGCGAGCCGTCCGACGCAGCCGGCACCTTGTGGCTGGATGTGGCCAAGCGCGATTGGTCCGATGTCATGCTCGCCGCAACCGGCCTCAACCGCAGCCATATGCCGCGGCTGGTGGAGGGGGATGCAGTCTCCGGTCGGCTCAAGCCCGCGCTGGCAGAGCGCTGGGGCCTGGCCAGCAGCGTGATCGTCGCTGGCGGCGGGGGCGACAATGCCGCCAGTGCCATCGGCATCGGCGCGACCGAACCGGGGGACGGCTTTATCTCGCTGGGGACATCCGGCGTGCTGTTTGTCGTCAACGACCGTTTCCGCCCCAACCCTGCATCGGCCGTGCATGCCTTCTGCCATGCCCTGCCCGGCCGCTGGCACCAGATGAGCGTGATCCTCTCCGCCGCCAGTTGCCTGCGCTGGCTGTGCAAGCTGGTGGGGACGGACGAAGCCACCCTGCTGCCCGAAGTGGTCGCCCTCAGCACCAGCGCCTGCGACAACGCCCCGATCTTCCTGCCCTATCTCTCCGGTGAGCGCACACCGCATAACGACCCCTACGCCCAGGGCGTCTTCCACGGCCTTACTCACGCAACCGACAGGGCGATGCTGGGCTACGCGGTGCTGGAAGGCGTCGCCTTCGGCCTCAAGGATGGCCTGGATGCCCTGCACGAGGCAGGGACCGAGGTCAGCACCCTCTCCCTCATGGGCGGCGGCGCACGCAGCCCGTATTGGGCACAGTTGATTGCGGACATCCTGCAGACCCGTATCGTCACACATCACGGTGGCGAGGCCGGTGGCGCGCTGGGTGCCGCGCGGCTGGGCTGGCTGGCATGCGGTGGAGACGCGGCGACCATCTGCCAGAAGCCACCGGTGCGGGCGGAGTATCTGCCAGGTACACAACGGGCCGAGGTCTTGGCACGCCGTTTACAGCAGTACCGGGCGATCTATCGGGATGGGCCGGGGTCGTTGCATTAAGGTCGATGTGAGATACGTTGCACATTGGTCTTGGGTGCATGCGAGCTACGTTGGTGGAAGGCGCTGCGCTTGTCCACCCTACAAAACCATAGGCAGCGGTGACAGAACAGCGCAACGCCAGGCTACGGAGTGCCCGGGTCCCCGTGAGCGCCGCTGAGCATCGCAGCCCGTCTCGGGGTAGTCCGGGGAGCGTTGTCTGAGCCGGCTTGCCGGCGAGTTTCGCTCTCCGGCCGAGACGGGTGAGAAGCGCAAGGGACCCCGCAGGGGCGGCGCTGTCGGGGTCGCCTTTTCTTTGCTTACTTTCTCCGGCGACGCGGTACGTTGGGTAGAAAGTAAGGCGGCTGCGGGACGCACTCCCGCTCCAAATTGCACATAGTGCAAGCCTCGCGGCGATAGCCGCCAAAACACTTTTGCCGCCTTACGGATGCTGCGGGTGACATGGCGGGCACTTGTAGGCTAGATGTCCCCGCAAGGGGGAGGCCGGGACGAGCAAGGTACCGGTCTACTCCTGCGAAGTCTCCACCATCCACACATCCTCATACCCGCGATCATCAATGATGAAATTCGCCCCGGGTGGCAGGCGCAGGTACTTCAGCACCAGCGGCAAGTAGTTCGCCAAGTGTGTCGTATGTATAGGCTGGTAGAAATCAGGGTCTTCGGAGAACTCGCCGCAGTAGATGAACCAGCTGATGTTCTCGCCCTCCTCCAGCTCGATGCGCGTACCGTGGATGGGCATGCGGCCCAGTGTCGACATCGCGACGGCGACCATGTCTTCTGGCGCGACCGTGACGGTCTGGTACTTGGCGCAAATCTGGTACTGCGCTTCCAGCAATTTGGGCATGGCAATACGCGGCGGATGGGGTATTTCCAGCCTATCGCGTCGGTTTGAATTTGACCATCCGTGCATCGCACCCGGTGCCCTTCCCGCTACCGTTCTGCCACACTCTGTGGTGTGGGATACAACGAAGCCATCGGGCCAACCGGGAGCACACCATGTTCGACATGCTGAAAGCCTTGTTCCGAAAACGCAGAGCCTCGGCGGCGGACGCCAGCAGCTCGTCCAGCCAGGCTTACGACCCGGTGTTCATGCCCATCATGACGAGCGATACCTCAAGCTGGGACGCTGCACCCGGCGAATGCAGCAGCAATAGCGAAAGTGGCTCCTCCAGTAGCGACAGCAGTTCCTGCGACAGCGGTTCATCGAGTTCCTCGGATTAAGGTGTCCGCCCGGCCGGTGGTCTATGCTGTGACCACCTCACCCGCTAAGGCGCACCATGGCTGCACAACTGATTCTCATCACCGGCATCTCCGGCTTTATCGCCAAGCATTGCGCGATTGAGCTATTGACGCATGGCTACCGTGTACGCGGTACGGTGCGCAGCCTGGCCAAGGCCAATGAAGTCAAGGCGACACTGGCACGGCATTGCGACACCACCGGGCTGGAGCTGGTGGAGGCGGACCTGCTGGCGGATGCCGGCTGGGAAGCCGCTATGGAGGGTGTGTATGGCGTGCTGCATGTGGCGTCGCCGTTTCCGGTCGGGGAGCCCAAGGACCCGGACGAGCTGATACGGCCGGCGGTCGACGGCACGATGCGGGTGCTGAAGTCGGCGATTGCCGCTGGCGTACCGCGCTTTGTGCAGACCTCCTCCACCGTGGCGGTGGGATATGGCCACCCCAAGAGCCGCACCGTACCGTTTACCGAGGACGACTGGACGGTGCTCGATGGTGAGGGTGTAGGCGCCTATGCCCGCTCCAAGACCCTGGCGGAACGGGCAGCGCGTGATCATCTGGTACTGACCCAGGCGGATATCCACTACGCCAGCGTCAACCCCGGCTTTGTACTGGGCCCGTTGCTCGATCAGGACCTGGGCAGTTCCGGCGAGATCATCCGCATGTTCCTGCGTGGCAAGTATCCGGGCTGTCCCAAGCTTTCCTTCCCGGTTGTGGATGTGCGCGATGTTGCCAAGGTACAGCGGCTGGCGCTGGAGACGCGCGAACCCAGCGGTGGGCGCTACCTGGCAGTATCGGAGACGGCCTGGTTCAGCGACATGATGCGGCCGATCAAGGCGCGGCTCGGCGACAAGGCGCGCAAGGTGCCGCGTGGTGAGCTACCCAATTTCCTGGTGCGGTTGATCGGCATGTTCGACCCCGCCGCCCGCAGCGTCGTCCCCGAACTGAGCCATTACGTACGGTTCGACAATAGTCGTACCCGCAAGGCACTGGGCATCAGCTTTCTACCGGTGACGGAATCCGCCCCGGCGATGGCGCAGAGCCTGGTCGACCTGAATCTCGTCTAGGCCGTCGCGGTCAGTGGGCGGCGGTGACGGTCTCCGCCCCATCGCACACTAATGGCCGCTTGGTGCTGCCACGCACCGAAAAGCGCACCGGATTGGCCAGCTCGCCACCGTCCGTCCCCAGCAAACGCAAGGTCCAGCTACCCGGCTGCGGCGCCCAGGCCTCACCCGGGGCCAGCGATTGGCGGCAAGGCTTGGGCTGGGTACGCTCCAGTTGCCAGCGATAGTCGTCGCCGGCAGGCTCGGCTCGCAGGACAACCCGCTCCACGGCACTCGGCAGATCAGGATCCAGCGCGATCACCAGGCCGTTGCCGGGGTAGCTGATGCGCGGCCGCCCCTGGGCGGTGAGCAGATCGGTGCGGATGATCTCGCGGCTCTCGGTACCGCGCAGGAACCACTCGCGCCGGTCGGCCTCCGGCACGCCGGTAAAGTGCACATTGCTGGCCACCAGGCCGGCCGGCGCCTTGGGCGGCGAACCGGGGTCGGATTCCTGCAGGGCGTGCACCAGATCACGCCAGATCGGTGCGGCGCCGTGCATGCCGGACACATCCCACATCGGCTCGCCCGAGAAGTTACCCACCCAGACACCCACGGTGTACCGGCGGGTAAAGCCCATGCACCAGTTGTCGCGCATGTCCTTGCTGGTGCCTGTCTTGACGGCCGACCAGACGCGCGTCGCCAGGGTGTTTTCCAGATCAAACGTCGAGGCGCGGGCGCCGCGGTCGGACAATATGTCACCAATCACGAAGGCCGCCTCGCCCGACAAGGCACGGCGGGGTGTGACGGCGGGACGAGGATCGGCCAGCAGCAAAGGGGCGACCGGCGTCCACTGCCCGCCATTGGCCAGCGCGCGGTAGGCGTTAGCAAGGTCCAGCAGGCGCACATCAGCACCACCCAGTGCCAGGCCAAAGCCGTAATGGTCGGCCGGTTTGTCCAGGGTATCGAGACCCAGCGCCTTAAGCCGCTGGTAGAAGGGATCGACGCCGGTCAGCAGCAACGTGCGCACCGCCGGCACATTGAGGCTGGACGCGAGTGCGGTACGCGCGCTGACCCAGCCCTTGAACTGCCGGTCATAGTTCTGCGGCACATAGGCGCCGTTGGCGGCGGTCAGCGCCAGCGGTGAATCATGCAGCAGGGAGGCCGCCGTAATGCGCCGCTGTTCCAGCGCCAGGCCATAGAGAAACGGTTTGAGCGTGGAGCCAGCCTGCCGGGGCGCGAGCACACCATCCACCTGCGGTGCATCGGATATCTGCCCGCTGGAGCCAACCCAGGCGACGACGGCACCGGTGGCGTTGTCGAGCACCACCACGGCACCGTCCTCGACATTCTGCCGGCGCAGTTCGCGTAGGTGGGCACCCAGGCTTTCCACCGCCAGCCGCTGGATGCGGGCATCCAGCGTGGTACGCAGGACCGGCATGCCCTCCACCGCCTTGGCCGGGGCCGGTCGTGTTCCCCAACCCTCCAGTGCCTTGCGGGCGATATGCGGCGCCAGGGCGACCTTGCCGACCTGGCTGTAGGTGGGCTTGTCACCCAGGGTGATCAGCGCACGGGCACGTACGGTGCGGCAATCCGGCCGGTTGCCGGCGCCCAGTTCGGCTTCATCCAGCGCCAGGGCAATGCCGCAGGCACGTTCGGCGACCTTCTGGGGCTGGCGCACCAGGGCGGCCAGCAAGGTCGCCTCGGTCCAGTCCAGTCCATCGGGCGACTTGCCGAACCAGAGCTGGCTGGCGGCATTGAGGCCAGTGGCCTCGCCACGCAGCGGCATCAGGTTCAGGTAGGCCTCCAGGATTTCCCGTTTGCTCCATTGCCGTTCGATGGCACGGGCGGCCAGCGCCTGGTCCCACTTCTGCTCGAGATTGCGGCGCGAGCCAGGTGCCGCCCGCAAGGCCGGGTCCAGCAAACCGGCGAGCTGCATGGTCAGCGTGGAAGCACCACGCAGTTGGCCACCCTTCTGGTTGCTCCAGGCGGCCTGTGCCAGTGCGGCCCAGTCCACCCCGCCGTGGTCCCAGAATCGCTGGTCCTCGGCAGTGACCAGGGCCACCCGCAAGGTGGGGGAGACTTCGTCGAGCGAGACCCAGGCCAGCCGGCGTACGCCGTAGTCGTGCCGCACCGCCTGCAAGGGGGTGCCCTGCCGGTCAGCCACCAGCCAGTCACTGGTCCGGTAGGCGGCCTTCACGCTGGCGTAGCTCGGTACCTCGGCGGCGACAGCATGGTTGATCCCTGCCGCCAGCAAGGCAGCGCACAGCAAGCTGTGCACCGCCCTGTTCTGCTTACTGCCCGACATGCCAATCCTCGTTCGGTGCTTCGCCAAAGTTCTCCGGCGCGTACATGGCTTCTACCCGGGTCGGCGGCAGCTTGAAATCCCCCGCGTTGTTGAGGCGGAAGGAATACACCACCCGGGCGGATTTCCAGAAATAGCCGTAGTAGGCACGGTAGGCATCGAAGGCACGCTCCACATAGCTCGCCCAGCTGCTGGTCGTGGCTTCATTGCTCTGTGCCAGTTGCGAATCCCCACCCAGGCCAGAGCCGAGGATGGTGGCGCCTGCCGGCACCGGATCGTTGATCACCACGGACGTCCAGCTGGTGGGGGCGTTGATGTTCAGCTCCACCTGTACCACGTCGCCACGGCTCCAGCGGCCCGGCACCTTTTGTTCCAGCGGGGTGATCTTCTTGGTCAGGCTGAAGCCACTGTAGACCGGCGCGGTGAGCTTGCGCGCGGCCAGGGTGCGGATGGTCGCCCAGGGCTTGCCGGTGCCGTTCTGGGTGATGTTGACCGTACCCGTGCCTGCGGCAGGCCAGTTGAAGCGGAAGCCCTTGCCCGGATCGAGCACGTCCTTGCTATTGGCCACGGCGGCGCTGGCCTTGTCCCAGTCCAGCGACTGGGCCGGCGTGGTGCTGCCCGCCAGGGTCATGGCCGTGCTGCCACGGACAGGGGTCTTCTCATACTTCTTGGCGAACTTGTCCAGCATCAACAAACCCCAGATGTTGGACGGCGTGGTGTTCCAGTGGCCACCGCGCTGACGCGACATCACCCCGCGCACCAGCTTGGGTACATCACGCTGCCAGGACGGCCGCTCCATCAGGGCGCTGACCGCTCGGGCGGCCGTGGCATCGGGCGACACCATCATCCACCACCAGTAGTCGGCGCTTTCGTTGGCAAACTGGGTCATGGTGCCGGAGGTGACCAGGCGGGTGCGCAGGAGCTGTTCCGCCTCGGCCAGTCGCTTGTCGCGGTTGGGCAGCTGCTCGCTGCGTTGCAGGATGTTGAGCCAATCCACCAGCGCACCAGTGGGCCAATGGGCAGGGTCGACCTGGATGGTAGCCAGCCGTGCCGGGGTCGCCTCGCCATAGCGGGACAAGACTTCCAGCGCCTGCAGCTTGCGCATCACCAGGTCATTGCCCTTGGTCCAACGCACCTCGGGGTTCTCCTGGATACGGCCTTCCACAAAGCCGGCCAGTGCCGCCACCATGCGATTGCGCGGCTCGTCCGGAATCGCATAGCCCGCCTCATGGCCGACGGCCAGCAGATAGGCCGTGAGCGGTATGGACGGCCGGTTGTACTGGCTGGGATTGGGGTAGTAGGCAGCCAGGCCATTGGTATCGAGATAAGTCTCCAGATGGCTCATGACATCTGCCCAGCGGGCACGGCTGGCGGTGCCGATGGCCTTGGAAACCTTCTGTTCCAGGCAGATGTAGGGGTAGCTTTCCATATAGTCGCGTACGCCATCACTGCTGGCACCCAGGCGGCCCTTGAGGAAAACCTCTACGCCACCACGGCCCGGCAGGGCATCGGCCGGCAGTTTCACCGGCACGTTGAAGCTGCCGTTGATCTGTTCCAGCACGCTGGCCTGTACCGATACCCGGAAGCTCGGCAGCACCTTCTGGCTGACCTTGAGGCCATCCTCGCTACCACGCTGGCCACGTGCACCGATCTGCCAGTCGATGGCCGTCGCACCCTGCGGCACAGTCAGGTTCCAGGCGACTTCACGGCCTTCGCCCGGATCCAGGGTGACGGTCTGCGGGGTGAGACCATTGATGGCGACACGGTTGCCGCCAACATTCACGCTGGCGGTGGGCGAGACGACAATGCTGTCACGTGCGTCGCTCAGGTTGCGGACGGTAAAGCCGGCGCGGAACAGGTCCGGATCACGCACGACAGGTGGCAGGCCGGAGAACAGCTGCACATCCTTGGTGGTGCGGATGCGCGCCCAGCCAGTGCCGAACAGGCTGTTGCCTTGCGTCGCGACTGCGACGATGCGGATGGTGGTCAGCGAATCATTCAAGGGCAGTTTAACGATGGCTTCGCCCTGCTCATCAAGCTTGACGTTAGCGTCCCACTTGATCAGGGTATCGAACAGCTCGCGGGTAGCCTGCTTGCCGCCGCCACCGCCTGCCGGCAAGGCCTTGAGGCCAAAGTGCCGCTTACCGATCACCTCGGCCTGGGCCGTGGAGGTTTCCACCTCGTAGCCCCGCTCGGTCATCATGCGGGCCAGTATCTGCCAGGAGTCATTGCGGGCCAGTTCCAGCAGGGCTTCGTCCACTGCCGCCAGGACAAACTCGCCGTTCTTGGCCGGCGTACCATCAGGCTTGGTGACCTTGACCTTGACCGAGGCCTGCTCGCGCGTCTTGTAGACCGGTTTTTCCGGCGAGACCGTCACACCGAGCGCGTAACCACTTTGCCCAACGCGGATACCAGCGATGCCCAGCTTGTAGGCCGGCTTGCCCAGGTCCACCAGCGCGGTGGGTTGTACGTCCCCTACCCGGCCGCGTATCAACAGGGCCGACACATAGACGTTGGGGCCATAGTTGGGCTTGATGGGCACGCTGATGGTCGGCTGTGCGCCATTCACCGTGGTCACGAAGCGGTCGATCACGCCTTCGCGTTCCACCGTCACCAGGGCGGTGGCCTCGCGGAACGGGGAGCGGACCTGGAAGATCGCGGTGTCGCCCGGCTCGTAGGCCTTCTTTTCCGGGATCAGGTCAATCCGGTCGGAATCACCCTGGTCGAACCAGCCGTCGTCGGCCATGCCGGCCCAGACGCTGGTACTGGCGTAGCTCAGGCGGCCGGCTTCGTCGCGGCTGCTGACTTCAATGATCAATTCCCCGGCCTGCTGCTCGGCAGCAAGCTTGGGTGGAGCGAACTCACAACCGGCCAGCCCCTTGCCATCGGTCTTGCCCTTGCAGACCTCTCCCATGTCCTGCACTTCATAACTCTGGTCATAGCTGTAGAAGCCACCCACCAGACGCTTGCGGTGCACGAAGGATTGCCGGTGCCAGACATGGACCGAATACGCTGCGGCCTTGGGCTTGAGCAGGGTATCGACCACCGCCACCTTGACCTTGACCGGGCTACCCGGCTTGAGCCAGGAATCTGTCGCCACGCCGGCCACCACGGAGGCCGGGAACCAGGCCGTCGTGGTACTGGCGGCATGGATCTCACCCGACGGATCGGAGAATTCCATCTCGCTGTAGATGGTGCCGGGCTGGGACGACTGCGGGATGTCCTTCACCGTCACCCGGCGCGTGCCGCTCTTGTCGAGCTGCAGGTCGCGCTGGTCGTCAAAGATCGCGGTGCTGTCGCTGGTGCTGTTGTACCACTCGCCAGCCTTGATGCGGGCCGGGTCCAGCGGTGCACTGCCGAAGGTGTAGTTGTCCAGGTCCTGGACCGTGATTGCGCTCCAACGCCGCTGGCTGCGTACACGTACCTTCTCACCACTGGCGCCGCCACCAGCGAGGTAGGTCAGCTTGAGGTCCAGCGGCAACTCCTTGCTGGCCACTGCCGGCTTGCCCGAGCTCACCTCGCCCTTCAGTACTGGCAGGCGGAACTCGCCGATGCGGAAGCTGCCGCCGCGCATAAAGCTGCCACCCCAGTAATTGTCGTCCTCGCCATAGACCTTCGAGGCTTTCTGTTCGGTCTTGGCAAAGGTCACCCAGTAGCGCCCCAGCTTGGCTTCGGGCGGGATTTTCCAGGTGGATTCCGCCGTGCCGTTCTTCCAGACCAGGGGGAGTTCGAACTGTTGGTCGTCGCCATCGAACTGGATCACGGCCTTGCCGGGCAGGTCGTCATTGGCGACCGCGCCAAAACCGCCCGTGGTGTGGCGGCGGGCAAAGTGCTTCATGTGGATGGTTTCGCCAGCGCGGAACAAGGCGCGGTCGAACACCGTATGGGTCATGATTTCCGGCAGGGCATAGCCGCCCGGCAGCTGGAAGCGCCAGTTCTCAATGCCGCGTTGCCAGCTCGACAGCACATAGGCCATGTCGTCCACGCCGTTGATGCGGGCACGGGCAGACACGTAATAGCCGTAGATGCCATAGCTGCAGCGGCTAGGCCGCGCAGGCAAGGCACGGCGGATCGCCATGGCGCCGTCGGCACCGGTATCGCCAAAGGCCACCTGCACGCCGTTGCAATCCCGTACGGAGATGCGCGCACCGGCCACCGGCTTGCCGGTATCGAGCGCGGTAACCCAGACCAGCTGGTTTTCCGGCGCGAGCTTGAGGTGGACCGAAAGGTTGGTGTTGACCACGCGGGTCTGCACAAACATTGGTGCCTTCTTGCCGATCAGGCGGTCACCCAGCAGGCGCGATTCACCTTCGACTACGTAGTAGCCTGGCTCACCGAGCGGGATGCCGACCACTTCCATCGGCTTGGCGCCATTGGGCTTGGGTAGCAGCAGGGTACGGGCCTTGGGCTCGTTGCGCAGGATGGAACGCTCGCGATAATCACGCTCGCCATCGCTGTCCTTGCCATTCTCGAACACCGGCCCACGGGCCGACCAGGCGATGATCTCTTCATCGGTCGTCAAGCGCAGCAACCGCACCTTGGCGGCGGTGCCGGGCTTGCTGCCATCGGCGGTTGCCAGCTTGCCGTCCACGGCGGGCTCGAGATTACGCAGCGTGACCGGCAGCAGGCCGCCCGCATTGCGTTCCACCACGCCAAAATCGGCAGCGAACTTGAGCAAGGGCGGATAGTCGCCAGTCTTGACCGTGACGGCAGCAAGGCGATCACGGTTGGTCAGGGTGCGGCCATCGGCATCGCGCAGCTTCGCCGGTACCTGCAGGGTGAACTTGCTCAAGGGCGGGAACGGCCCGGCGAACTCCGCCGTGGTCGTCGGCTCGCCATCCCCTTCGTAGTAGTCGTTTTCCAGCGCCTTGGCCTGCCACTTCTTGCCATCCGGGCCCACCAGGTAAATCTTGGTCAGATCTTCCGGATTGATCTGGCCGGAGAAGCGCAGTTGCATCGGGGTGAAGGGCACGCAATCGGCATCGGCATTCTCGCGCTCGCAATTGACGGTGACCGAGAACGCCTGCCGAACCCTGAACTCACGCTGCAAGGGCAGCTTGCTGGCAAGGCCAGTCAGCGTCTTGAAACCGGCATCCACATGCAGCACTACCACCGCGCCGGAGGGCAAGCTCTGCGCGCACTTGAGCACGACGATCTTGTTGACCTCCGCCTGCTGGTTCTGCTTTTTGAGGATTTCCATCTTGAGCGCGGGCGCAACCTGCTTGGCCCGCACCTTCTCGCCCAGCCCTTCCACACCGCACCAGGCGCGGGACTCGATACTGCTCATATCCAGCGCGGTCGTGCTTTGCAGCAAGAAGGCCTGCTCTTCGTCGATAGCGTAGGCATCCCGCTCGCCGGTATTGATCCAGGCATTGATCTCAGGTGCACCGGTATTGAAGCGGTAGTTGGCCACCGTCTTGATGGCGGCACCTTCCGCATCCTTCAGCCCGGCAACCGGCTTGAACTCGCAGCGCACACCGGCCGGCAGGGGGGAGTTGAAATCCAGCACCCAGCTTTGCTGGTCTATCCAGCGCGCATAGCCGTTCACCTTGGCACCGGTACAGGACCAGGTCATGGGTGCTGGCGCATCCGGCTGGCCCAAGGGCTGCACCGGGGCATCGAAGCCGACCGACACCTGGCTGACGTTGGCGACCTCCCCTTGCGGGGTAAAGCGGGTCAGGCTGGTGGCCTGGACGCCCAGCGCCAGCAACGAGAGCATGACTGTGGGCAGGAGGGCGCGCAGCCCCCTTCTCCGCGTTGCCGGTCTGCCCGCATCGGCGCCAGCAGGCGCCTGATCAGGCATGGGACAAGGTAACGCTTGGGCAGGGCTGCGCAGCATGTTTCTTCCTCTTTGTTCTTGCGGCTGATGAGCAACGTCTCATGATTGGACGTTTTGGTGCATGTTTCAAACCCGGCATCGTAGCCCGGACGGGCGGTTTGCGCCCGTTTATAGCGTAGGTACTTATACCGCAGCCCAGGCTGCATCTGGTTTGCGGCCTCATGACGACCTCGTTACGGCAGCCGGTGCGAGCCCGCCACAGACATCGCGCCCAACCATGCGCAAGCCTGCAAGGCACCGGCAATCTCTGCCAAACTGCCTGCCCGCCGGCTCCCATCAAGACGGTGCCGAGCTACGACAAGACCGATCACGAGAGAAAGAGAAACATGCAGACCACGTTGGGCCTTGCCCTACTTGCCTTCGCCGCCCTCTGGCCCGCAGGCGCCCAAGCGGCAGAGACCGCAGCGCTCCCTGCCGCCGTACGTTACGACGTCGGCCAGTTGCAGCAGGATTTCCTGGCCATGCAGACGATGATCAGCCGTACCCATCCGGATGTACGCCATTCGGTATCGCACGAGGCACTGACCCAGGCCTACCGGCGGGTTGCAGTTCAGTTGCAAAAGCCGATGACCCGCGATGAAGCCTGGCGGGTGCTGGCCACGCTGAACCCCGTCTTTGCCGATGCCCACCTGGCCATTACCCAGCCCGACTGGCGCGGCCAGGTCCTGGCGCACCTGAAGGCGGGTGGCGGCCTGTTCCCCTATGAGGTCCATGTCGACCCGACCGGCGAGGTCTATATCCGGGCCGAGCTGGGCGGTAAGCCGACCCCGCTGGCCGGCGCACGTATCGACACGATCAATGGTCGGAAGGCAGGCGATGTCGTGGCCGCCATCCTGGACCGCACCCATGGCGACACGCTGGCATTCCGCGCCAACATCGCCTCACGACGCTGGGCATACTTCTACTGGAAGCGCTACGACGCCCCGGAGCGCTATACGCTGACCCTCCACCAGGGTGATCGCCCTCAGACCCTACAGTTGGCCGCCGGCACGCAGACACCCGCGCAGATCGCGACCGATAACGACTTTGATCGGCAATTCCAGTTTGCACTGCTGCCAGACAACACCGCCCTGCTGACGATCAACAGCTTTTACTGGGAGGACAAGGCGCGCTACTTCGCCTTTACTGAGCGTGCCTTTACCGCGATACGCGATGCGAAGGTGAGCAAGCTGATCATCGACATTCGTGCCAACGGCGGTGGCGATGACGATCTGTGGAAAAAAGGCCTGCTGCGCTATATCGCCGACAAGCCCTACAAGGGCGGTTCCGGTTACTTCAAGAAGGTATTGGCTGGCCGGCAAAGCGGCACCGAACAGGTGGGCGACGTGATCGCCGGCACGATCCAGACATGGGAAGGCTTGGAACCCGAGGGCCCGCTGCATTTCCACGGCAAGACCTATGTCCTGGTCGGCGACAACACCTACTCGTCTGCCATCCTGTTCAGCAACGTGGTTCAGGACTATGACTTCGGCAAGGTCGTCGGCACCGGAGGCTACGCCCGCACCTTGCAAAGCGGCGGCGTCCAGAGCCAGGCTTTACCGAATACGGGGCTGGAGATCGGCGCACCCCGCTTTTTGCTGATCCGCCCCTCCGGCGCCGCAAAGCCGGAATTACTGACCCCGGATATCAGCCTGCCTGACAACCCCTATGTCGGGGATGAGCTGGTGCAGACCTTGCTGAAGCGGATTTCAGCGCAACCATAAACGCCGAGGAATGCCAAAACACCCAGGACTCCTGGGTGGGCTGCTCCAACGAACGGGCGTAGCCAAGGTCTTGAGCAAGATAGCCCACCAAGGCGTTCCGGACGAAATGATCCAACCCACGGCGATGGTGGACAGTTCACAACCGCATTCCCAATGCCTTCAACGCCAACAGTAGCTCGCTCCTGCGCCCCTCTGGCGGCCATCCCCCGACCTTGCTCACTACCTTTCCAGCCTTGAGGAAGTAGAAGGCCGGCGTAGCCCAGGTATCTACCATCGGCCAATCCTGGTTGGCTACGGCCAGCGCCAGGCGCCGTCGGGGATGATCTCGGTTCCATTGCTGTATCAGGTCGAAATCCAGCGTACCGGCCTGAGGTGCAAGCCAAGTAACGTGATGACCCAAGGCTTTAGCTAACACCGGGTCCGCATCAATCGCCTGAAAAGCACGTTCGCAGAATTGACAGTTTGGGTGGACTACGGCTATCACTTGCAAGGTCTCAGGGACGAAAGGCTGCAATACGAGCCGGCGTTGCTGATCATCCACCACCCACAGCCTGGGCGTCTTGCCGGGTAAACCGGCGGGGTCTATCACCTCGGGCAAGCGCTCCATCCCGTTGGAAGGATGGGCAAGCTGCAACGCGCGTGCCTCGCTGAACATCCGGCCATCGACATAGCTCCGAAACAACCAATCGTAATACCGCGGCTCAGCAAGCTGACGCCTGGCTAGCTCTTCGAGCACCAGCGCCTGAGCCTTGATATGGGCTGCATCGCGCGATGCTGACGAGGCTTTGATGGCTGCTTTGTGCAGGAGCAACAAGCTGCCCTCATCCAGCGCCTTCAATTGGTCGAGGGTATAGCGGTCAGCCAGCGCCTCATCGAACCGCTTGCCGATTGCTGCATCAATTACGCCATCCGGTTTACAAGGCACTGCATCCGCAAGCTCATTGGCGTATTGCAGAAAGGATTGGGCACCCACAGCAGGGGATATTGAGTCGGCGTAGGCCAAACTGATTAGCGCGACACTGACAACTGCTCGCAAGCCGCGACCATACCAACTTGAAAATTGTGGCTTGCCTCGCACTGCCTGCCCCTCCCCTATCCCTGCATCAATTCGCTCTCGCGCCCATGACCGCACGCAGCACAATGCCTGGCACTCGGGGTTCTCAACGGTTTGCCACATGCCTTACACAATGGCCCGTAAAGGCTAAGTCTGTGGTGCCATAGGGCGTTGACATTGGTTTCGGTAAAGCCGGTAATGGACCGATAGTAAACTAGCGCTCTGGAATCAAACCCACATGCTTGTGCTTCGCTTAGCGAAACGCCATGAGCTTGCATATACGCCGTCAGCTCAGGGATTGTTCGATTAAGCAGCGCAGCCAACTTGGGCCACTCGGCCTCATCCAGCATGGGTATCACCCGGTCGCAACGCCAGCAGTAGAGGTCAGTAGGCACAATGGCTCACTACCCCGCCCGCTGCGTATCCGGATACTCGCCCAGGCCGCGCAGTGCCGCCACGTCACGCACGTTCTTCTGGATCGCCACGGCGGCAAACAGGCTCAGCACGAAGGACATGGCATAGAAGCCCTTCTCGCTCAGGTTGAGGCTGGCGTTCCAGAGGCCGACGCCGAGCAAGAGCAGGCAGACGGCCAGCGACACCCGGCACAGGGCGAAGTAGAGACCGGAAACGGCGATGCCTTCGAGCTTGTCGCGTACTGATTTCTGCAACGAGACGGCGGCGAACAGGCCGTACATCAGCAGGGTGAAGTAGTAGCCCTTCTCGTTGAGCAGCATGGCGGCGTTCCAGAGGCCGGCCAGATAGGTTGCGGCACCGACGATCAGTGCAGCCCAGGAGGCGGCGATAAAGGCGCCCGAGGGGCGGGGTAAGGTTTGCTTCAAGTTTTTCTCCCTGGCTTGCTTTTATGGTGAGGGACGCCGACCACCATCGGAATGCCGTCACCGCTTTGCTGGCTGCCGGCCCTCTTGCGAGCCCTACCGGACAACTGGCGTGGATAGTGCCATGTTGGCCGCAGGAAAGCCTCACCCAGATGGGGGAAAGCACGGTGCGATCCGCAATCGCTACTGTGGGGTGCGGATTCCGATACGGCTTTGGCCCGGCCGCTTCTGTCGCCCCGTTTCGCACGGCATGCCGGATAAAACAAAACATCCCGAGCATGGCTCGGGATGTTTTGCGGGACAAGACCGGGGCTAAGGTCAGACCGAAGCGCGGAGCGTCTTGGCAGCGGCCACCATATTGGTCAGGGCCGGGACGACTTCCGACCATTGGCGGGTCTTCAGGCCACAATCCGGGTTCACCCACAGGCGCTCGGCCGGGATACGCTCGGCAGCCTTTTTCATCAGGTGCACGATGTGCTCCTGCGTCGGGATGTTGGGCGAGTGGATGTCGTACACGCCGGGGCCGATCTCGTTCGGATAGTTGAAGTGGTCGAAGGCGTCGAGCAACTCCATGTCCGAGCGCGAGGTCTCGATAGTGATCACGTCGGCATCCATATCGGCGATGGAGCCGATGATGTCGTTGAACTCCGAGTAGCACATATGGGTGTGGATCTGGGTTTCGTCTTCCACGCCGTTGGCGGTGATACGGAACGATTCCACGGCCCAGTCGAGGTAGGCTTGCCATTCCGACTTGCGCAGCGGCAGACCTTCGCGCAGTGCGGCTTCATCGATCTGGATGACGCGTACGCCGGCCTTTTCCAGGTCCAGGACTTCCTCGCGGATCGCCAGGGCCAGTTGGTAGCACGATGCGGCGCGCGGCTGGTCGTCACGGACAAAGGACCAGTTCAGGATGGTGACCGGGCCGGTCAGCATACCCTTCATGGGTTTCTGGGTGAGCGATGCGGCGTACTTGATCCACGCTACCGTCATGGCCTTGGGACGGCTGATGTCGCCGAACAGGATGGGCGGCTTCACGCAGCGCGAGCCGTAAGACTGCACCCAGCCGAACTGGCTGAAGGCATAGCCATCGAGCTGCTCGCCAAAGTATTCGACCATGTCGTTACGTTCGGCTTCGCCATGCACCAGCACATCCAGCCCCAGGGCTTCCTGCTCACGCACGCTACGTTCGATCTCGGCATGCATGGCCTGGGTGTAGCCCGCTTCGTCCAGCTCACCGGCCTTGTACTGGCTGCGTGCATGGCGGATTTCTGCGGTTTGCGGGAAGGAACCGATGGTCGTGGTCGGGAAAGCCGGCAACTGCAATCGTGCAGCCTGCTTGGGGGCCCGCAGGGCGTAGGCGCTCTTGCGCTGGCCCAGCGCAGCATCCAGCTTGGCGATAGCGGCCTTGACGGCAGGGTTGTTGACGCGCGGCGAGCTGCGGCGGGCGTTGATGGCCGCCTGGTTGGCCTCCAGCTCGGCCGATACAGCGGCACGGCCGTGGTTCAGTGCAATGGCCAGGATCTTGAGTTCGTCGAGCTTTTGCAGGGCGAAGGCCAGCCAGGACTTCACGTCGGCATCCAGCTTCTGTTCGCTGGCCAGATCCACCGGCACGTGCAGCAGCGAGCAGGATGGTGCGATCCACAGCTTGTCGCCCAATTGCTTTGCTACCGGCTCCAGCCAGTTCAGGATGGCATTGAGGTCGCTCTTCCAGATATTGCGGCCGTTGATGACGCCGAGCGACAGCACGCGGTCGGACGGAAGACGGGCGATCAGCGCCTCGACTTCACCCTGTGCGTTGATCGCATCCAGATGCAGGCCGGCTACCGGCAGTTCGCATGCCAGCGACAGGTTCGCCTGCAGTTGGCCAAAATAGGTTGCCAACAGCAGCTTGAGCTTGCCGGTCGAGAGCGTGGTGTAGGCCTGGCGCAGCGCCTGTTGCCAATCAGCGTCCAGCTCGGTCACCAGGATGGGTTCGTCGATCTGCACCCAGCTCACGCCTTGCGTGGCCAGCGCATTCAGCAGCTCGGCGTACACCGGCAGCAGGCGGGACAGCAGGGCCAGCTTGTTGGAATCATCCTTGGCCTTGCCCAGTGCCAGATAGCTGACCGGGCCGATGATGACCGGCTTGGCCTTGACGCCCTGCGCACGGGCTTCGGTCAGTTGCGCCAGCAGGCGCGAGGTATCGAGCTTGAATTCGGTGGCGGCGGTGAATTCGGGGACGATGTAGTGGTAGTTGGTATCGAACCACTTGGTCATCTCACCGGCGGCAACGCCACCGCAGCAATGGGCATGTTCCTCGGCCCCCTGGGCGGAACGGCCACGTGCCACGCGGAAATAGTTGTCCAGCGCATCGCCGTGGAAATCCTTCACCCGCTCGGGCAGGTTGCCCAAAGTGAAGCTCATGTCCAGAACCTGGTCGTAGAAGGCAAAGTCGCCCACCGGAACGAGATCCAGACCGGACTGGTTCTCCCAGTGACGCTGGCGCAGTTGTGCACCGAGGGTTTTCAGCGCGTCGCGGGACGAGGCACCCTTCCAGTAGGTCTCCAGCGCAAACTTGAGTTCGCGCTTCGCGCCGATGCGGGGAAAGCCGAGGTTGTGTGTCGTGACCATGCCGTGTGTCCTTACCTGGTGGAATGAGAATGGGGCCATGTTAGGAACGACAAACCATGAAGTAAAATGGTATTGTTTCAACAATCAATTAATTTCATTCATGGACCGTGATGCTTGAAAGAGGCCATCTCGCGATCATTCGCGAAGTCGACCGTCAGGGTTCGCTGACGGCAGCGGCAGGCACGCTGTGCCTGACGCAGTCCGCCCTGAGCCATACGATGAAGAAGCTGGAGCAGTCGGTCGGTACCGATATCTGGCTGCGTGAAGGTCGCAGCCTGCGCCTGACGCAAGCCGGCAGCTATCTGCTGAAGCTCGCCAACCGGCTGCTGCCGCAACTGGAGCTGGCAGAGGAACGCCTGCGGCAATACGCCGAGGGTGAGCGGGGTGTGCTGCGGGTTGGCATGGAGTGCCACCCTTGCTACCAGTGGCTGCTGAAGATCGTCGCGCCCTATCTGGCGCAGTGGCCGGACGTGGATGTGGACGTCAAACAGAAGTTCCAGTTCGGCGGCATCGGGGCCTTGTTCGGCTATGAGATCGACCTGCTGGTCACGCCGGACCCCCTGTACAAGCCGGGCTTGCACTTCGAGCCGGTATTCGACTACGAACAGGTACTGGTGGTCAGCCGCCATCACAGGCTCGCAACGGCCGGCCATGTCGAGCCCGCGCAACTGGGCGAGGAAGTGCTGATCACCTACCCGGTCGCCATCGACCGGCTGGATATCTACAACCAGTTCCTGCAACCGGCGGGCATCACCCCCAAGCGCCACAAGGTGATCGAAACCACCGACATCATGCTGCAGATGGTCAGCAGCGGGCGTGGCGTGGCCGCGCTGCCACGCTGGCTGGTGGAAGAGTACGCCGACAAGATGGATGTACTGCCGGTCCGCCTCGGGCCTCGGGGCATTGCCAAGCAGATCTTTCTTGGCGCACGGGAGAACGAACTGGGCATCGATTACCTCGAAGCCTTTATTGACCTGGCCCGGCAACCGCTGCCCGCCACCGATGAGAAGCCGCGCCCATGACGCAGGATGTCGAACGCACCCCACTGCCATTGCCGCAGGGCCAGAACAAGGTGTTGCTGCATTCCTGCTGCGCACCCTGCTCGGGTGAAGTGATGGAGGCCATGCAGGCCTCGGGCATCGACTTCACGATCTTCTTCTACAACCCGAACATCCACCCGGTGAAGGAATACGAGCTGCGCAAGAACGAGAACATCCGCTTTGCGGAGAAGTTCGGTATTCCGTTCGTGGACGCGGACTATGACCTCGACAACTGGTTTGCCCGCGCCAAGGGTATGGAGAATGAACCCGAGCGGGGCGTACGCTGCACCATGTGCTTCGACATGCGCTTCGAGCGTACGGCGCTGTATGCCCACGAGCATGGTTTTCAGGTCATCACCAGCTCGCTCGGGATATCCCGCTGGAAGAACATGAACCAGATCAACGACTGTGGTGTACGGGCTGCGGCGCGTTACCCCGGCCTGCACTACTGGGAATACAACTGGCGCAAGGGCGGCGGTTCGGCCCGCATGATCGAGATCAGCAAGCGCGAGAATTTCTACCAGCAGGAGTATTGCGGCTGCGTCTACTCGCTACGCGATACCAATCGCCACCGGGTGGCATCGGGCCGCGAGAAGATCAAGCTAGGGGTGTTGTTCTACGGTACGGAGACTGACCAGGAACAGAAGCCGGAAGAATAGCTTCTTCACCCACAAGCCACCCTGCCGGAGTGGCCTGTGCGCACCACGCCTCCCCAGGTGATCCCGGTCATCAACCCGCCTCCGGATCAGGCTGCCCGAAATCATGCGCCAGCAGGAAATCCACGAAGGTCCGTACCCGCAAGGGGACAAAGCGGTTGTGCGGGTAGAGCAAGGTATAGGGACGCGAGCGCCCGCCGCAGGTCTGCAGTACCTCGACCAGGGTACCTCGGCGCAAATCCTCCGCTACTACGAAGCGATAGGCCTGGAACAGGCCGGCACCACTGCGCGCCAGGGTGCAACCACCCAGCACATCGTCCGATATCCGGTATCCGCCCTCGGTCAGCAGCTCCATATCCTGGCCCTGCTCCCGGAATAGCCAGGGAATCATCCGGCCGCTGCTCGGTAACTCGAACTGTATGCAGTCATGCTCGCGCAAGTGTGCGAGCGAGGTTGGCTCCCCTGCCCGGCGTAGATAGTCCGGGCTCGCCACCGTGACCAGTTCGGCATCCTCCAGATGCCGCGCGATCATCTGCGAATCCGCCGGTGCCCTGACCCGTATTGCCAGGTCGTAGCCTTCCTCGGCGAAGTCGATATTGCGGTTGCTGATATGCACGTCGACCTTCACGTCCGGGAACCGCGCCCGGAATGCCGGCAGCAAGGGCAGCAGGCGGTAATGGCCATAGGTCGTCGGTACGCTGATGCGCAGCAGGCCGGCCGGCTTTTGCTGCTGGCCCGATACCTCACGCTCCGCCTCGACCAGTTGGGTCAGCGCCTGTCGGCACTGCTCGAAATAGGCACGGCCACCTTCGGTCAGCCGGATCTGCCGGGTGGTGCGCACAAACAGCCTGACCCCCAGCCTGTCCTCCAGCCGCGAGATGGAACGGCTCACCGCCGCCGGCGTGACGCTGGCCATGTTCGCCGCGGCAGAGAAACTGCCCAGCTCGGCTGCGAGGCAGAAAAGCTCAATGCTGCCCAGCAGCAGGTCATCAAACTGGCGCTTCATAATTCATTACACCATGTATCAATTGAAGTGATATCAAACACATTTATCACCAATCAGAACACAAATAAAGTGCGCTCACCGACCAGCAGACCAGCGTACCGACTCTGCGGGCCATTCGATCTTCCTGAACCTGAAAGGACACATCATGAGCAAGCAAGCACAAACCATCGTCATCACCGGCGCCTCCAGCGGTATCGGCCTTGCCCTCGCCGAGGCCTATCTGTCGCGCGGTGACAAGGTTGTCGGCAATGCCCGCACGCTGGACCGGCTGGTGGCTGCCGCGACCCGCCTCGGCAATCCCGACAACTTCGCCCTGGTCGAAGGTGATATTGCCGACCCGGCCACCGCCACCCGATTGATCAACCGGGCGGTCGATCAGTTCGGCAAGGTCGACGTACTGATCAATAACGCCGGCATCTTCAACGCCAAGCCCTTCATCAGCTACACACCGGAAGAGCTGGAAGCGTTGGTCGATACCAACCTGAAGGGCTTTGTCTATGCATCGCAAGCAGCAGCCCGCCACATGATCGAACGCAGGCAAGGCCATATCATCAACATCACCGCCAGCATCGCCAGCCAGCCGCTGCTCAATGTCCCGGCCACGCTGCCTATCCTGATCAAGGGCGGCATCAACCAGGCGACAAAGGCACTGGCGCTGGAACTCTCGCCCTACAACATCCAGGTCAGTGCGGTGGCACCCGGCATCATCGATACGCCGCTGTACACGCCGGACATGCACGGCTTTCTCAACACCCTGCAGCCTGCCGGCCGTATCGGCACCACCCAGGAGATCGTCAACGCCGTCCAGTATCTGGCGGATGCCAGCTTCACGACGGGCGTGGTCCTGCCGGTCGATGGCGGGATGAGCAGTGGCAAATGGTAGCCGTTTCCGGACCCGGCACACGCAAGGAGGGCGGCCTGTCTGTTCACGCTGAGATTCTGGATCTGCTCGAGGTGTATTTCGACGGTATCCACACAGGCGATGTCGCTGCCCTGCGTAGCGTCTTCCACCCGCAGGCGGCTTTGTTCGGCGAGGTCAGGGGCGCTACGTCCTGCCGGCCGCTCGGAGCCTATCTCGATGCTGTCGCCAACCGCGACAGTCCCGCCAGCCTGGGCCAGACCAGGTTCATGCAGGTGCTGTCGATCGAGGTAGCAGGGGAAACTGCCATGGCAAAGGTGCGGTGCCTGATCTTCGACTTCAACTACCTGGACTTCCTGTCCCTGATACGGCAGGAGGGCCGATGGCTGATCGCCAACAAGCTCTATACGCATATCGCGTAGCAATGACTTCAACCTGACTTTAACCAGGAGATAGTGCCATGCCCTATATCAAGATCGAGATCACCCGCGAAGGTGTTACCCGTGAGCAGAAACAGCAGCTCATTGAGGGCGCCACCGACCTGATGGTGAAAGTGCTGAACAAGGACCCGGCTGCCACCTTTGTGGTGATCGACGAGATCGATACCGACAACTGGGGCGTGGGCTACGAGAATGTCACGACCCTGCGGGCCCGGCAGGCGGCGGAACGCGCCAGCCAGAAGTGAGTTCGAGTGGGCGCCCAGCGCCCACTCAGTGCATCAAGGGAAAGCCCACAAGTTTGGGGGCTATTCCATTTCCGCCAGCAGGCCCTCCGCATAGCGCGCCAGCGAGCGGTTGTAGCGGGGCAGGTACTGAGCAAGGGCGGTCAGGCTGTGCGAGACGGCTTCGCGTTCGCGGCCGACTTCGACCAGCGCCAGAGCCAGGAAGCCTCGTACGGCGCCATCCAGTTCATCCGATGCGGTATGGAGTTCCACGCTCAGGAGGGCAACGGCTTCTTCCGCCTCGCCCAGATTGCGCAGGGAGCTGGCCAGCTGGATGGTGGCACGCCGACGGCGGATGCCGGTGATCCCCGCCGCCAGGGCTGCACGGTAGAGCGGCACGGCACGATCAGAGTGGCCGGTGGAATCCTGCGCGCAGGCTTGCTCGAACAAGCCGATGCCGCTACCCGCCGGCAGTTCGGCCACCAGTGCGTCGATGCGTGCGACAAATTCGCCCGGCTCAATCTCGTCCAGCGTCTTCCAAAGCGCTGCAATCCGCTGCTCCCAGGCAGCCGGCGCGGTAGTCATGTCCCTGTTCCCTGTTGTGGTACGAGTCTTCGCTCGCGGCCCACGACTCTACAAGCAACTTGTTGCAGTACCACGAACTTAACGACATACCCTCAGGTTTTGTCGGTTCCCAGCCACACCTTCAGTTGGGAGTACACATCCGCATGGTCCAGCAGTTCCAGGTGGTTCATGCCGTACCCCACCCATTGCCGCTTGGCTGGAAAATCCAGCGCGAAGCGCGGGTCGGCATGTTGACCCAGAGCGCTGGCCAGTGGCACCAAGCCGTCGCCGATCAGTTGCTCACCCCGCGCACCGGGCTTCTTGGCAGTACTGGCGGCGATAGCGTAGCAGGCCACCCCCTTGGGCAGCGGTAGAGGCAGGCGACGATCATCATGGTGAGCGAAGCGATCCTGGCCTTGCCAGTCGGCATCCTGCAGGTTGCCGTGACGCAGGTCGGTAATCCCCGCGCTGCGCAGCTTGCCCAGACGGCTGAACGGAGCTGAATAAGCATTGGCCCCCAGCAGCATATCCACCCAATGACCACCGCGCTCCAGTGGCGCGCCGTGGTGGGGTGAGCCAAGAAAAACCAGCTTGTCCAGGCGAGCCAGCCAGCCCTGCCCCGCTTGCGCGGCATGGTGACAGGCACTGCGCGCCAGCAAGCCCCCCATGCTGTGACCAAGGATGGCGAATTGTTCGATCGGAACCGGCCAGGCATCCAGCAAGGCCTGAAGTTGCCCGCTCAGGCTGCGGCCATTCGCAGAGATATGCAGCCCGCTGTTGTAGTGCAGGTAGATCGGCGTCCAGCCCACATCCTCCGCCAGTGCAGCACCGTGGTCATGGCCGTGGCGCCGCCATTGCAGATCGTTCATGCACAGGCCGTGGATCAGCACCAGCAGCTTGCCGCTCGCTTGCGGCAGTGCGGCCGCCAGCGCCTGTTTCTGCGGCAACAGGGGTTGGCCCGCCGAGCGAAAACGCATCGGTAACGCTAACGGGTTGCCACTCTCCTGCAGATAGTCCCCCATCACGCCATTGAGGGCCGCCACCGTTGCCTCGCGCGCCGGGGATAAGCCATGGTTGCCAAACAAGGGGACCAGCCGGGACAAGGCGGCATCGATACCCCCCCCGACCATCTGCGTGACGCCACGGACCCGGCGATAGACAAAGCCGGTCAGGCCGCGGGTCCGACCCGATGTCGACTTGCTGCCGACCAGCGGAATGCGGCTGGCGATGGTCTGGTGCATGGACTCGACCAGGTCGATGACGCCCAGCGTGGCATCCACCCCCAGGCGGGTCACACCGCGTACATCGTCATGCCGCACGGGAATCTTGCCTGCCATATTGATCGCTCCTGGGATGGACCATCGCACCGGCACTCAGACGAGGGCCGGGAATACCGACACAGCATAGGCCCGCCAGCCCGGAACGCCGTGTTTATCTTATCACTGCGGGCAAGATGCCACGCGGCAGTCAGGTGACTGTCGGCGGCTCTATGCCGCCCAGCAAGGGGCGTTCGAACACATAGCCCGGCCGGGATTTGCTGAAGCCCAGTGATTCATAGAACCGATGCGCCTCTTCACGGTGCGCACCCGAGCCCAGCCGCAGGCGCTGGTAGCCCGTGGCCAGTGCCCACTCATGGGCCTTGTCCACCAGCAGGCGGCCTATGCCACGACGCTGGAAGCCCCCCGCCACGACCAGGGCGAATATCTCCGCATAGCCATTGCTGGCGATCAGCCGCACACCCTGCACTTGGCACAGGCCGACGACCCAGCCTTCCACTTCGGCCACGAAGATCAGGTTGTCCGGCACGGCACCGAGACGCTCGAAACGCAGCACGACCTCATCGACCGTTGACGGATAGCCCAGCTCCGGCAGGATTTCGGCCACAGCGACAGCATCATCCAGGCACATTTCACGGATAAGGACAGGTGTATTCATGATCATGTACGGCTATTTGGCAATGGAGACGAAATCCAGCTGGGTGGGTCAGTCCACAATAAACAGCTTAGCTCCAACTTCGGTCGACGACCGGTGCGGCTCGGCCTTGTCCGCCACCTGGTAGCTCATGCCGGGTCTGAGCGTGAAGCGACGGCCGTCTTCCAGCTCGGTATGCAGCTCACCGTCCAGACACAGCAGGATATGGCCCTTCACGCACCAATGGTCGGCCACATAGCCGGGCGTGTACTCCACCATGCGCACCCGCACATTGCCGAACTGCTGGGTACGCCAGTAGGCCTTGCCACTGTCACCTGGGTGCTCGGTACGCTCGACGGTTGTCCAGTCTGTGGTACCGAACGGAATGTCTGCCATCTGCATGCGTCTGAATCCTCTCTACCGCTGGCATTGCCAGCTATTTGGCGTCCCTGGTGGCGCCTGTTTCACGCCGATAATCCTCGTACGAGGTATTGGCCCTGGCAAGGCACCGCTGCCGGGCCTGCATATCGGGCTGCTTGTTGCATTCTTCCTGCTGCCAGTTCTGGCCCGATAGATAGAGCTGTTTGGACGAGCAGCCGCTGATCGCAAGGATCAAGACACCCACCAGCAAGGATGGCTTGCCACGCAAAGAAGGGATCAAGGCTAATCTCAACAGACTGCTTTCAATTGGGTTCATGACTCGGCACCGCGCCATCATGGCTTGCGGCGCCGCCACAGCTTGCGACCAGCCCAAACGACCAGGATCAGGGCGATAAACCATGGCAGCAGGTAGGCGATGCCGGTGATGGTCATCGAGATGCCCTGCGACAGGCTGCTACCAAAAGACTGGCCAGCCTCCACAATCGGGGACCAGAACGAACGGTGGCCGACGGTGCTGATATTGACGTTGAGTATCTCGGTATCAACCCGCTGCATCAGGTGCGCCTGCTCGCCGCTCAAGGCCTCCACATCGCTCTGGACCTGCGCGAGCTCCTTGTTCAGCTTGATCAGGGCATCCACATCGGCGGACGATTTGGCGAGCAGCGATTCGAGCTTGGCACGGTACTCCTGCAGCATGGCCAGCTTCCGGGCATTGTCCTTGATCGGCCCACCCAGATCCTCGGCGGTCGTGCTCTGGCCGGTGACCTCCCCCTGCTTGCCCAGGTCCGCGATCAGATTCTGCACGCCGCCGGGCTTGGCGCGGAACTTGAGCGAGGCATAGGCATTGCTGCCGGTGCGGATATGCGAATCCAGAATCACGCAGCCGTCGGCGGCGGCCGCCTTGCAGAGCGCCTGGGCCTGGGCGAACAGCGAGGCCAGTTTCTCCTCCTCCGACGCCAGCTCCAGCGTGTGCTCGTAAGCCAGGTAGCTTTGCGCCCCACCACGGCTCGCCACGGCGTCTGCCATCGGCCCTCCGCCACCGGCTTCTTCCTTGCGGCCACAAGCGACCAACGCAAGCGTTGTGAAGAGAACCAGCAGATATCGTCGCATCGTCATGGGGAAGGCGTATGGGTAAGGCATCGGTACTGAATAGGGGTCTAGCGCCCGGCACGGGACGGGTTCAACCGGAAAAAACCAACTGCTCGGGCGGCTATTGATCCGCATCATCCTTGCGACGCAAGGCGACCAGGCCTTTGGGATCGCGATCAAACCATAGCCATTGGGTATCCATGCCACCCTTGCGCAGGATGAATTGGCGCAAGGTGAGTGAAGCGACCAGCAGCGCTGCCGAGGCGGCGGTCAACACGATCAGCGCGAGCACGCCATAGATCACCAGGGTACTGACGGGTACGTCTGGCAGCAGCGGGCGGCTTGCAACCGCAGCCGTGCTACCAATGATGGCCAGCGCCAGCAACACCTTGGCGGTGCCGATCAGGCTGGACTTGGACAAAAACATGGGCTCCCCCGGTTCGTGGATATTGTGGTTGATAGGACTAAGACCACGAACACCGCGAGATGGTGCCATGAAGCGGGAAAGTTAACCTCCTCCATATGGAGGAGTGCGATGAAAATACATCACTCAAGCAGCCGCAACCGGTTCGGCTGGCGCGGGTGCTCTCGCCGGCATCACCGCCCACAGGCTCGCCACCAGGATCAGCACGCCGCCCAGCATGGCTTGCGGCGCTAGCGTTTCGTCCAGCCACAGCATGGCAAACACGGCGCCCCAGAGTGGCTCGCTGCCCATCAGCAGCGCGGCGCGGGTTGGCCCGCTGTGGCGTATGCCCCAGTTCTGGGCAAAGAAGGCGAACAGGGTGCAGAACAGGACCATGTAGAGCACGATCAGCCAGAAGGTTGGCGCACTGGGCAAGGCAGGCAGCGGCGTGGGTAACAGCATGGCGATGCCCAGGCAGGCCAGCCCCACCATCCCCGTCTGCAGGCCAGTGAGGCCCAGCGAAGAAATAGGCTTGTCGGCCGTCAGCCGCTTGGTCATGCAGACAAAGATCGCCCGCAATACGGCGGCGGCCAGCATCAGGCCATCGCCGAGATTCAGCCCCAACGTGAGGCTGCCGGTCAGCAGCAGCGTGCCACACAAGGAGACCCCGGCCGCCACGAAGGCAGCTTTCGCCGGGCGCTGGTCCAGCAGCAACCATTCCACAAAGGGCGTGAGCACCACGCACAGGCTGATCAGGAAGGCGGCATTGGCGGCGGTGGTATGCGCCACGCCCCAGGTCTCGCACAGGAAGATACCCAGCAGCATCAGGCTCAGCGGTGCGGCGGTCTGCAAGGCCATGCCGGGATGGCGCCGCAGCTCCCGCCAGACCGCCGGTAGCAGCAGGACGAAGGTCAGACAGAAACGTGCTGCCAAAAAGCCCAGCACCGGATAGAACAGCAGCGCCTGCTTGGCCAGGCCGTAGCTGGTCCCCCACACCACCGCCACCAGTAACAGCAGGAGTTCTGCCATGGTCTTGCCCCTTCGATACGATCGATCAAGCGCGACCCAAGGGGGTCGAGCACGAAGGGGCATTATCAAACCTGACGATAAAGCTGATAATCCAGCCATTCAGAACATCAGTTGTGCGCCATGGGAATAAATCGACTTGACCTGCTGCTGCCCGACATGGCCATCTTTGTACGGGTGGTGGATTGCGGCAGCTTCTCGGCCGCGGCGCGGCAACTGGGGCTGACCCCCTCCGCCGTGAGCCGCACGGTCAGTCGGCTGGAGGGGCAGTTGGGCTTGCGCCTGCTGGAACGCTCCACCCGCCAGTTGCGCCTGAGCGATGCCGGCAGCGATGTCTACCAGCGCAGTGCCACCATGGTCGCCGCCGCCCGCGATGTCGTCGCCCTGGCCGAGAGCGCACAGGAAACACCACGCGGGCTGGTACGTATCAGCATGCCCAAGGCCTTTGGACGCAGGGTGATCCACCCCTTGATGCCGGCCTTTCTGGACCGTTACCCCGATGTGAACGTGCAACTGATCCTCAACGACCGCATGCTCAATCCGGTCGGCGACGAGGTCGACCTGATGATACAGGTCGCGGATCAGCCACCACCCTCCTTGGTCGCCCGTCGGCTGATGCCGGTACGGCAGGTGCTCTGCGCCGCTCCGGCGTATCTGGCCGCACGTGGCACACCGCATAATCCCGCCGAGCTCGCCACCCATGATTGCCTCTACCTGGGCGAAACAACCAGCGATGCCAACTGGAGTTTCCGGCATGGCAAGGATCACCTGACCGTACCGGTGCGCGGGCGCTATGTCTGCAATCACAGCGAGGTACGGCTGGAGGGTATGCTGGGTGGATTGGGCATTGCGGTACTGCCGTATTTCATCGCCGCCAACGCCCTGGCCGAAGGTAGTGCCGTAACCGTGCTGCCGGAGTGGGAGTTCGTGGGCGCCTACCAGGGAACCGCCTGGCTGCTGAACACCCCCAACACCCGGCTAACACCCAAGTGCCGAGTACTGATCGATTACCTGCTGGCCGAGCTCAAGGACCGATAGCCCTCAGGCGCCCGGCGCGAATAGCAGGACCTCCTGACCATCGAGGTTCAAGGCACCAAGCAGCCGGCCTTCCTCATCATCGGCATAGGCCGCCAGCAGCGCGAGCGCGCCAGGCTCACCGTGCGAGGCCGGCTCAATCGCCTCGATCAGGCAATCCATCGAGAACCGGTCATTCATGGCGATTCTCAAATGCATGCCCGGCCGGGCAGTACCATCGATGACCTTACCTTCAACGGCAAATCGCTGGCGGGACTCGAGCAGGAAACTCTGGTCAATCAGGAATCGGGCAATCATGCAGCCTCCACACAAGCATCGGCCAACGCGGGTGTACCACTACAGGACATGCTAGCCCAGTGACGACATGAACGCAGGTGCTCGGCAGCATCGAATCCGGCAAGCTGAATACCCTCGGCCTACACTCCCAGGCAGGCCACTCCTGGAACAGACGCGCCATGTCCCGTGACTTGCAATCCGATTTCCTGCACAGGCTGGGCCAGCTCAGCCCCCGCGCGCCGATCACGCCCATCCTGGTCGGGCTCAACCTACTCGTCTTCATCGGCATGTTGCTGGCTGGCGCGGGGCTGGTGGAGATCAATCCGGCGGTGGCGGTCCGCTGGGGTAGCAACTACGGCTCCCTCACCACGGGCGGCGAGTGGTGGCGGCTGCTGAGTTCGACCTTCATCCACTTTGGCATCCTGCATCTGGCCTTCAACATGCTGGCGCTGTATCAGACCGGCCCCATGGTGGAGCGCATGTACGGCAGCCTGCATTTCCTGGTGCTGTATGTCATCGCCGGCCTGGTCGGCAGCGCGGCCAGCTTGCTATGGAACCCGCAGGTTCACAGCGCTGGCGCTTCCGGCGCCATCTTCGGCGTCTTCGGTGGCATGCTGGCCTTCATGATCAAACCCGGCAGCGCGGTGCCCCCTGCTATCGTCAACGCTCACCGCAACAGCACGCTGGTGTTCATCGCCTTCAATCTGTTCTACGGTTTTGCCAGCACGGGCATCGACAATGCCGCACATATCGGCGGGCTGCTGAGTGGCTTTCTGGTCGGCCTGCTACTCGCCAGGCCCTTGTCACCGCAGGCTCGTGGCAGGACATTCGATCTGCGCATCGTCCTCGCCTTGCTTGCGGCCACTTTGCTTCTGGGCGGCATGGCCTACCAGATCACCCCCAACGCCGCTGCGGCCAGACTGGGCAGGCTCAGCCCCTGAGCGTCTCTACTCTTTCAGGTATTTATCGTAGATCGCCTGGTAGCGCCCACTACTCTTGAGCTGCTTGAGCCCGGCATTGAAATCATCCCTTACCTGCTTGCTACGGAACACCGGCCGGTAGTCCATGGGGTTCAGGATGGTGAAAGCATGTTCTTCAACCGGCAGGATCTCGAAGCCCTGCCGCTTCAATTGCAGCGAGAAGTACTTGAAGATATTACGGTCGCTCAGTACCACGTCGTAGCGACCCTTCATCAGGGTCTTGACCTGTACTTCCTGATCGCTCTGCTCGATATAGCGGCCCTCCGGCTTGAGCGGGTTCAACCACTGCGGGTAGCGGTTGGCTGCGCCCTGGAATGACACCACCGTCAGGCCTTTGAGATCCTCGGGCTTGTGGATGGAAAGTTTGCGACGCTTGAGCGTGATCAGCACATTGTCGTACAGCACTGCAGGGTCGCCGTAATAGCCGCCAAAGGGTGTCATGTCCTCGCCCAGGTCGGTCATGGCCGCATCCACCTGGCCACCTTTGAAGGCCACCGGTACACGGGCAAACGGATAGTAATGTGGCGCCAGCACGTGACCCTTGTAGGCCAGCGCCTCGCCGATTACTTCGAGCTCGATGCCGGAATTGGTCTGCGGAAAACAAAAGGGCGGAATCTTCTCGCCAAATGCCATCGATACTTCCGTCGCCTGGACGGGTGTTGTCAATATCAGCAGGAACAAAGCCCACAAGCGCATGGCAGGATCATCAAGTAGAGAAACATAAAATATATTAAAGGCTAGCACAGACTTTTCATCTCACCGCAGGCATTGGTAGCCCGCGGGGCAAGCGCCAGGGGATTCATCGCTGCTATCCTCACCTATCCGCTTTAACAATGAGCCGGCCGTTCGTGCTTTCCTCCCTGCGACCTTCGATCTACATCCAGCATGCTGCCGATCGCGTCATCGTGCGCAATGTCAGCTCGGATAGAGCGCTGACCAATACCCCATCGTCTCGCCCTGATGCCATGCCATCGTCGACTACCGTCCTTGCCGCCATCACCGCCATCTTGCTGGCCAGTTGCGCGCCCTTTCCGCATCAGGTCTACACGACGCCAGAGATACAGGGCAGCCTCTCAGTAGGAGGTATTCCCGTCCAGGGTACTGCAGTCCTGATCGGCACCGCCGCCGACCAGCCAGCCCCTTGCCACAACGCAGTCCAGGTTACTACCACCGATGTACAAGGGCGTTTCCATATCGCAGCCCGGTCCGAGACCGACTATCTCATCTCCGGCATCAACCCGCCTTCGAGCCAGGGCCAGCTCACGCAGGTCTGTTTTCAGACGCCGGGTGAGCCCCTGCGCTACGGGAGTGGCATTTTTAGTTGGCGCAGCAAAGAAACCCGGATCAATATCCTCTGCGACCCGACTCTAACCGTGCAGCGCTCGCCAACGGGCCTGGATCAGATCTGCCGGCAAGCGGGGCAATAGCGCGTCGCAAGTATCCTGCGGGTGAAGCGATGCGGCCCAATGCCGACCAGCAACCGGAGACCCTTCATGAGCAACCCCAACGCCGGTTATTCCGGCACCCCGCTCGCCAAGAAGCTCGGCATGGTTGCCTGTACGCAGGTGCTGGCCATCAACGCGCCGGAACACTACCAGGAATGGCTGGCACCTTTGCCGCCGGACATCACGTTTGTCGATACCCTCTCCGTCCAGACCGACATCGTCCATCTGTTCACTGCGGAGCGAGCGGAGCTGGCGTTCGAGCTGGCACACATGCGCGATAGCATCCGGCCCGACGCTGCCATCTGGATATCCTGGCCCAAGAAAGCCGCCAAGGTCCCGACCGATATCACCGAGGATGTCATCCGCGACGTGTGCCTGCCACTGGGTTATGTCGACGTCAAGGTCTGCGCGGTCAGCGAGGTGTGGTCGGGCTTGAAACTGTTGATACGCAAGGAACTACGCGGAAAGTAAGCAGTACGATTGCGCCAGATCAAACTGCTTTCGCTTTTACCGTGCAAGGCTAGTTGCTCAATACCAAGCCAGGGGCATCAGCATGGGCAAGCATATCCTCCTGATCCAGGGCCATCCGGACTGTAGCCAGCGGCATTTGTGCCATGCGTTGGCATCCGCCTATGCCAGGGGCGCGAAGACGGGTGGTCATGAGTTGCGGCATATCAATGTCGCCGAACTGGATTTCGGGCTGGTGCGCAGTCAGCAGGAATGGGAGCACAGCTCGCCCCCCGCCGATATCCTGTTCGCCCAAGAATCCATCAAATGGGCAGATCATCTGGTACTCCTGTTCCCACTATGGCTTGGTGATATGCCCGCCCTGCTCAAAGGCTTTCTGGAACAGGTCGCCCGTCCTGGCTTCGCCTTCACCTATGAAGGGAGCGCCCGGCGCCCCCACAAGGGTCTCACCGGCCGTTCCGCCCGCCTCATCGTCACCATGGGCATGCCGGCAATGATCTATCGCTGGTACTACCATGCCCATAGCCTCAAATCACTGGAACACAATATCCTCGGCTTTGTCGGCATTGACCCGGTGAACACCACACTGATCGGCATGGCCGCCAGCCTCAAGCCACTCGCAACCGAAAAGTGGTTTGCCAAGCTGGAGCAGCTTGGGAACGACGCGTTGTAGTTCATGCCTTGGTGGAATCAGTAATCCATACCGCCGGCAGTTGCATCAAATCAACCGTCCGAACTATGGACTAAAAATCAACAATCCTTTGCAGTAAACCGTATTTTTCTGCAACAACGACATCGCCATACTCCGCTCCGTCATCTCTTACCGGAGTATCGCCATGCCCATTGCCCTGCTGGCGCTGACCCTCAGCGCCTTTGCCATCGGTACGACAGAGTTCGTGATCGTTGGCCTGCTGCCTACGGTCGCCAACGACCTCAACATCACCCTGCCTTCGGCTGGCCTCCTGGTCAGCCTGTACGCGCTGGGCGTTGCCATCGGCGCCCCGGTGCTCACCGCACTGACCGGCAAGCTGCCGCGCAAGACCCTGCTACTGAGCCTGATGGCCCTGTTCACCGCTGGCAACCTGCTGGCCTGGCAGGCGCCAGGCTATGAATCGCTGATCCTGGCCCGGGTGTTGACCGGTCTGGCCCACGGCGTGTTCTTCTCGATCGGCTCGACCATCGCCACCGGCCTGGTCCCCAAGGAGAAAGCAGCCAGCGCCATTGCCATCATGTTCACCGGTCTGACGGTAGCGCTGGTGACCGGCGTGCCGCTGGGTACCTTCATCGGCCAGCACTTCGGCTGGCGTGAGACCTTCCTCGCCGTCGCCGGCCTGGGTGCGATCGCCTTTATCGGCAGTCTGATGTTCATCCCCAGGACGCTCGCCCATACCCCGCCCGCTTCGCTGCTGACGCAAGCGCGCGTACTGGCCGAACCACGCCTGCTGCTGGTCTATGCCAAGACGGCCATCGGCTACGGCGGCACCTTCATTCCCTTCACCTTCCTCGCCCCCATCCTGCAGGACATCTCCGGCTTCAGCGCCAGTTCGGTAGGCTGGGTGATGCTGGTGTACGGTGTATCGGTCGCCGTGGGCAATATCTGGGGTGGCCGCCTGGCCGATCGCAAAGGCCCGATTCCCGCCTTGCAGATCATCTTCGCCCTGTTGGCCCTCGTCTTGTTCGCCCTGACCTTCACCGCCGCCAGCAAATGGCTGGCCCTGGTCACCATCCTGCTGTGGGGTGCCGTCGCCTTTGGCAACGTGCCCGGCCTGCAGGTCTATGTGGTGAAGCAGGCCGAACGCTTTACGCCACAAGCGGTCGATGTGGCATCCGGTCTCAATATTGCGGCCTTCAACCTCGGCATTGCCGGTGCGGCCTGGGCCGGTGGCCTGATCGTGACCCATCTGGGGCTGATGCATACCCCGTGGATCGGTGCCCTGGTCGTGCTGGTATCGCTGGCACTGACGACCTGGAGCGGCAAGCTGGACCGTAAAGCGGGGATTCCGATCCGCTTTGATGGCCCGGTACCGGTTGGCCACTGATAGCGACACGCTTTGATAAAACCAGAACAAGGCTGGAACCACGCTTCCAGCCCCACCCAAAAAAGGAATGATCATGAATACCAATACCCTCCCCGCCTTCGGTCTTGGCACCTTCCGGCTCAAGGATCAGGTCGTGATCGACTCGGTCCGCACCGGTCTGGAACTGGGCTATCGCGTGATCGATACCGCACAGATCTATGGCAACGAGGCGGAAGTCGGCCAGGCGATCGCCGACAGCGGCGTGGCCCGTGACGAACTGTTCATCACCACCAAGATCTGGACCGACAGCTACGCCGCCGACAAGCTCATTCCCAGCCTGAAGGAGAGCTTGCGCAAGATGCGTACCGAGCAAGTGGACCTGACCTTGATCCACTGGCCGGCCCCTGCCCAGCCAGTCGTCCTGGCCGAATACATGGGTGCCCTGGCCGAAGCCAAGCGGCAGGGCCTGACCCGGCTGATCGGCGTCTCCAACTTCAATATCGATCTCATGCAGCAGGCCATCGCCGCCGTGGGCCAGGGCGAGATAGCGACCAACCAGATCGAGCTGCACCCCTATCTGCAGAACCGCAAGGTAGCGGAATTCGCCCGTAGCCAAGGCATACGCATCACCTCCTACATGACCCTCGCCTACGGCAAGGTCCTGGCAGACCCGGTCATCATCGCCATCGCCGAACGTCACCGCGCCACCCCGGCGCAGGTGGTGCTCGCCTGGGCGCTGCAACTGGGCTACGCCGTCATCCCGTCCTCCACCAAGCGCGAGAACCTGGCCAGCAACCTGCTGGCGCAAGGGCTCAAGCTGACCGAGGCCGACATGGACGAGATCGCTGCGCTGGAGCGCAAAGGGCGGCTGGTAGACCCGGATGGTCTGGCACCTGCTTGGGATTAAGTAGACCGTTACCCCAGGGGCAAGGATTACCCCCTTGGGGTAGCGCCTCATCAAGGATGATCATGCAAACTACCTTGCAGAAACTGACACAGGGGGGCCTCAGCATCGGCATCGAGCTGCCGCTGGATAATGACTGGTCGCCCACGGGCCAACTGGCCCGCCTGGCCTCCCCACGCCTGCCGGGCGAGCCGGATCTGCAGCAGCATGCGTCTCTCGCGCGACTGGCTGACCAACTGGGTTTCCGTGCCTTGTGGGTACGCGATGTACCGGTCTACGACCCGCAGTTCGGCGACGCCGCACAGGTATTCGAAACCTTCAGTTACCTGGGCTACCTGGCCGGCATCACCGACCGGATATTGCTCGGCACCGCCGCCGTGGTGCTGCCGCTGCGCGAGCCGCTGCTCACGCTCAAGTCTGCCGCGACGGTTGACCAACTGAGCAACGGCCGCCTGCTGCTGGGCGTGGCCAGCGGCGACCGGCCGATCGAATATCCCCTGTTCGAGCGGGACTTTGCCAACCGGGGCGCGAACTTTCGTGAGCAGATTACCTTGTTGCGCGACGGTGGTGCCGCCAGACTGCCTGCGGGCGTGCAGATGCTGCCTCGACTGGAACGTCCGCTCCCCTTGCTGGTGGCCGGCCTGGCCCTGCAAAGCGCCCAATGGGTGGGCGAACACATGGACGGCTGGCTGGCCTACCCCGGCACGCCGGAAGATCACGTCCGCCGTAGCGCACTATGGCGCAGCGTGGCTGGTGACAAACCCTACATCAGCTTTATCCACCTCGACCTGCTGGCCGACCCGCATGCTCCGCCGCAGCGCCACCGCTTTGGCGCAGCCGTCGGGCGGTATGGTCTGATCGAAGAGCTGCATGCCATGCAGGCCGCGGGCGTGCAGCATGTCGGCCTGCATTTCCGCCGCAGCCAGCGGCCCGTTGCGGACGTCATGGCAGAGATTGCGCAGGAAGTCCTGCCTGTATTTCATCAGCTCAGCCAGGCACAGGTAGCCGAGGCCTGCCCAGCCTGAAAATCACGACCCGATACAGGCTGCGTGCCGCGCGGACAGGTACGTATTTTGCAAACGCGCAGGATGACGACTGATTGACGCCGATCAAGGCGCCAAGGATCGTCAAAGCCTACAAGCTGGTATTCCGTCCCGACAGGAGCGCACCATGAGCTATCGCAATATCCTGGTCCACGTCGATAGCGGTCAGCAGTCCGAAGCGCGTGTACGTTTCGCCCTGCAGATGGCCGATTCTTACAATGCCCATCTCACCGGCATCTTTGTCGCCACCGCGCCGGGTATCGCCCCGGTCGGGCCGGATGCGGCCGCGGCCGAGGTCTACTACGCCATCCACCAGGACCTGGAGCGCGATGCCGAGGCCGCGCGGGCACGATTCGAGCAGTACACCCGCGCCTACCGCGAGCGCAGCAGCTGGCAGCAACATATTGGGGTACCGGTCAACGGCTTGTGCCTGAGTGCCCGCTATCACGACCTGATCATCCTGGGCCAGACCGAGCCCGGCGTGCCGCTGGACGGGCTACCGGTGGACCTCGTCCCCAGTGTGGTGCTTGGCAGCGGCCGGCCTACCCTGGTCCTGCCGTATACCGGTGAAGTCGCCAACAACCGCAAGCATGTGCTGGTCGCCTGGAACGGCAGCCGCGAAGCCACCCGTGCGCTGACCGATGCCCTGCCGCTGCTGCGCCGCGCTGCCAAGGTATCGGTATTGACCGTCAGCCCGGACATCGGCCCCGACGGCCACGGCGAAGTCCCCGGCGCCGATATCGCCCTCTACCTGGCCCGGCACGATGTGAAGGTGCAGGTCGAGCAAGATGTTGCCTTCAGTCGCGACATTGGCGCGTCGCTATTGTCCTGGTCGGCCGACCATGGCGTGGACCTGATCGTGATGGGGCTCTACGGCCACTCCCGCCTGCGGGAATGGGTGATGGGTGGGGCGAGCCGGACCATGCTGTCGAGCATGACCGTACCGGTGCTGATGTCACACTGAACGACAGATGGGGCAGAACCTGCCCCATCGCGGTCAATCCGGCTGCGCGGCAAATTGCGGCTGGGACCTTACGGGGTAGTAGCGGAAGAATGCCGCCAGCGCGGCCACCCCCGCGCCAGCCGCCGCCGTGTAGGCCCAACCACCGTAGAGATGGTGATCGATCAGCAAGCCACCCAGCAGCGGCGCGATGATATTGCTCACGGCCATCAGTGATTGGTTAAGGCCCATCACCTCCCCTTGCCGATGCGACGGTGCCGTCGCAGAGAGCGCCGCCGCAAGCGTGGGACGCAGCAGCGAGGTAGCCAGCGCCGAGAGCACCAACACGGTACCCAGTAGCACGTAGCCACTCGATAGCCCCAAACCTGCGTAAGCCACCAGCAAGGCAAGAAAGCACGCCACGATCAGTGTGCCATCGCCCATGAGCCTGCTCGCCGCCTTGACCACCACCAGTTGCGTGAAGACGCTCACCGCGCCGGTCAGCGCAAAGAGTACACCCACCTCGGCAGGGCCGAAGGCATGTCCATCCCAAGTGAAACGCGCCCCAAGGAACAGCGCAAGGCCGGTCACAAACAGGCTAAACACCAGATAGAACATGGCCAGCAGCCCGAAGGCCGCCAGTGCAGGTCCGGTCCATAGGCTTTCCTGCTTGGCGCCCTGCGCCATTGCCGGCTTGGCCGGAGGGAGCTCATGGGTGAGCAGCACCAGGTTGGCAATGATGCTGAGCACCGCGGCGCCGGCCGCGATCCAGATGGGCGCGGTATGGGAGAGGTGGCTGGCAAAGGTGCTGAGCGTGGGCCCGATGATGAGGCCGATACCCACTCCCATGGAAACGATGCCGATAGCCTGCTTGCGCGTCGCCGGGGTGCTGCGGTCCACCGCGTAGGCCGAGGCGACCGAGAGGTTGCCGGCCGAGAGACCACTGAGCATACGGGCTACGAACACCATGGTGAGGTTCTGGGCCAGAGCCAGCAGGACCAGGCTGATGAACATGCCGATCTGGCTACCCAGCAGTACCCGTTTGCGACCATAGCGGTCGGACATCCTGCCGAGCACCGGGCCCGCCAGGAACTGGCACAGCGAGAAGGCGGCGAACAAGGCGCCGACCATGAAAGGGCTGGCGCCCAGGTGGATGGAATAGAACGGCAGCAGGGGTAGCACCACCGCCATGGCCAGTGCATCGATCGCCACGATGGCGAGCACGGGACTGAGCAGGCGCCAGCTGAGCTGATCGCTGCTTGAATAAGTAGACGTTGTCAAAACAGACCTCGAGGTTCAAATAGGTGTTGAGGCCGCCACGGCGGCCTCACAAATCGTTGCCCAGGTTGGCATTCACACGCAGCAGAAAGTCGACGAAGACCTCGACCTCCTCCGGACTGAAACCGGCCATGGCACGAGCGTTCCCCTCCCCGAGTGCGGCCTTGGCCTGCGGCAGGCGCTGCTTCGCCCGATCCGTCAGCTCCACCAGCTGCGCACGACCATGGTTGGGGTCGGGCCGGCGCTGGATCAGGCCGTCGCGCTGCAGTCGCCCCAGTGTCTGCGCCATGGAGGGCTGCTCTACATGCAGCAGCCGGGCAAGCTCCGCCTGGGTAGCGGCCTCGCCCTTACGGATCGCCGCCAACACCGGCAGGCTGGCCATGCCGATGCCCAGCGGCCGTAGTGCGATCTCCGCGTCTCGCGTCAGCGCCTGCGCGGCGCGTTTGATCAGGAAGGAGGGGATGCGCTTGATGTTGAGTCCGGGCAGATCTTCAACATGGCGGAGCACTGGCCTTCCGCCTTGCTGATGTGGGCCCTCGGCGCAGCCTGTGCGCTGGCCTTGCTCAAGGATTGGCCACACACGCTGCTGGTGGCCATCCTGGTCCCCACCTGGCTATGGGGCGAATGGGCCGAGAGTCTCGTCCGTACCTACTCATTCGATCACAGCGCAGCGCCCGTGATCGGCACCGTGCTGCTCGCACTGGCTTACCTTTCCGCCCAGATCAAGGATGGTGACCCCGCATGGCGGCGTACCTTGAGTTGGCTGGGTGCCATCGCCGTGATCCCGTCCTGCATCCTGCTTGGTTTTGCCAACATCACCTGGCGCCACGTCGATCAAACGGCGACGCCTTACAACGGGCAGTACCTGACCTGGATCATCGCGTTGGCCCTGCCCTGCCTGGTCGCCTTCTTCCTGCGGCGGCGAAGCGCGGTCTTGCTGATCCTGCCGCTGCTCTGGAGTCTCGTATTGGTCCAGTTCCAGTGGGACCACCGGGAAGACGAATTCATCCTCTACGGCCTCTACGCGCTCGGGTCGGTCGGGATCGCCACCTGGGGGGTGCGTGTACAACGTACCCTGATCGTGAACCTGGGCATCATCGCCTTTGCCTGCACGACAACCGGCTTCTACTTCTCCAGCATTCTGGATAAGTTGAACCGATCCGCCAGCTTGGTCGTAGGCGGGCTGTTGTTCCTGATCGGCGGCTGGCTGCTGGAAAAACTCCGGCGCCGCCTGATCGCCCGCATGGGAGCACAACCATGACCCGCCTCAAACAGGGCCTGTTGATCGCCCTGATACAGACCTTGCTGGTCGGCAGTGTCGGCGCCAAGTTCCTGATCGACCGCGAGACCTATCCACACGTCTGGATCAAGACCCTGCCCTATGATCCGGACCTGCCTATCCGTGGCCGGTATGTCCGGCTGTCGCTCACACTGGAACAAGATAATCAGTCGCAACCCGGTCACGACTACGACGACAAGCGCATCCGGCTCGGCATCCGCAACAACGCCCTCGTCGCCATTCCGGACGAAGCCGGCCACCAGCAGATCCGTGAAACCCGCTGCGGCACACAACGCTGCTGGATACTCGCCGAGCCCGTGGCCTACTTCATCCCGGAACATGCGGTTGACCCGTCGATCCGAGCCCCCAATGAAGAACTCTGGGTCGAGGCCACCATCCCGCCAAACGGGCCGCCGCGACCGATACGGCTGGGGGTGAAAGTGGATGGGAAATTGATGCCGTTGGATGTTCAGTGAGCCCAGGGGGTTTTGGCAAAGACATAGTGTTCTGTAAACACTTGCGACAACTCGGTCTGGCGGTGTGTCGTTGACAGGCTTACTTTCCTGACAGGTCCTTTTGTCTTGCGGTCCTATCCTGATATAGCTGCAACCGCACTTTCAACATACGGCAATAGAGTGTCGCAGCATTCGATATGCGTCCCTCATGCTCTTCAGTCCACCCGGCCATCAGCTTCTGACCCGTATCGTCCTCGATAAGGATTGCGGGATCGTAGTAGTTAGCGCCAAGCACCTCCAACCCGCTTTTGCAGGAAGTAAGCGCGCCCTGCCAATCCTTGACGTGATAGGCCCTATCTCCAGCGATACGGTGCGTTTCGACCTGGTTCTCGATCTGCCTTGGCGTCATTACAACGGGCGTAGTAGCCCAAGCACCTTCACCGCTCAACAACAGGCAAACAGCCAGGCACGTTGATAGTCCATTCATGCCGTTTCTGTGTATCCCACAGTATGTGCAGAGCGTAGCAGCACACATTCAGCATTGACAGCCTGCTTCACCTACGGCTATAAAATAATTAACAAATAAGTTAAATGTTAAATGGCTACTCATCTCGACAAAACCTTCGAAGCCCTCGCCTCCAGCCCGCGCCGGCAAATTCTCGCTTACTTGTCATCTGCGGAGCTGACCACCTCTGAGCTGGCCGAGCGCTTTGCGATGAGCACGCCCGCCGTTTCCCGGCACCTTTCTGTGCTAGAGAACGCCGGCTTGGTTACCAGTGAGCGGCGCGGCCAATTCGTCTATTACCGCCTGCAGCAAGATAGTCTGGTCAACAGCCTGACTGGCTTCATGTTCGAGCTTTGCCCCGTCGCGGCACCACTCAAACACGAGTCCCGCAATATCACCAAGCGTCGGAAAACAACCTGAAGTCGAGGATGCACCTACCATGAGCAGCCTGCCGGATAGCCTGAAAAGTCACCGTATAACCGCGACAGAGCTGGACAGCGTAATCAATGGCGTCGTCCGTTACTCCCCGCATAAGTCTTTATGGCTGTTGGGCATGACAGCTGGCGCGGTCATGGGTGGTGCTCTTACCTTCAGTTGGGTCGCCTTCGGCGTGTTTGTTCTGACAACCGGTGCCGTCCTACTATTGGGTCATTCGCTAGGAAGCCACCGCAAGCTGATTCATGACAGCTACCAATGCCCGAAATGGCTGGAATACACCTTGGTTTATTGTGGTGTGCAGGTGGGCCTTGCCGGCCCGCTCGGACTATTGAGGCAACATGATCTTCGCGACTACGCGCAGCGCCTGCCAGATTGTCATGACTACCTACGCCATGGCCGTACCTTCTGGCGTGACGGCTGGTGGCAACTTCATTGCGAACTACAACTCGACCATGAACCAAGCCTGCTTCTGGAGCCACGTATCGCCAACGACAGGTTCTATCAATTCCTTGAACACACCTGGATGCTGCAGCAACTGCCCCCAGCTTTGTTGCTATATGCGTTTGGCGGCTGGGGCTTTGTATTCTGGGGTGTTTGTGCACGAGTCACAGCAGGGGTGTGCGGTCATTGGCTGATCGGTTACTTCGCCCACAATCATGGTGGCATGCACTATGAAGTTCGAGGGGCTGCCGTACAGGGTCGTAATATCCGTTTCACTTCACTGCTGACCATGGGTGAATCCTGGCACAACAACCACCATGCCTATCCTGGCTCTGCCAAGTTAGGCCTGGTTGCGGGTGAGTGGGACCCCGGCTGGTGGATGCTGATGCTGCTTGAGCGCGCAGGCCTCGTGTGGGATATCAAGCTGCCAGACCAGCTAGCCATGCGGGCCGAATTAGTCGCATTGGATCAGGTTTGCAAAGGTCTACGGCCAGACAGCCTCTATCCACCGTTAACCCTGGCTGAACTTTGGGCTCAATACCGACAAAGCCCCGACCAGCCTGTTCTTGCAATCAGCGGACCAGCGGCCAACGTTTCTGCCCGGTTTCTGCAGCGTTTATTAGGCTCAGCCGCCCATTTCACCCAACTCAACAGCGCTCGTCGCCTACAGCTCAGGATTGCAAATCGTACGGTTCAGGGGTTACCTGCCATTTCTATCGCGCTGGCTCGACGCCATTTTCTGCTGCGTTGCCTACTCATATTGCTAGGGCCAATTACCTTGGGCATTGAACGCTTACGATACGAGCTTCAGCTGGCTTAGCAATGCCGCCTTTAAGCGTGGCGGTTTGGTACAGCGTTTAATCCGGAAACCGTTCCATATGTACCTCACCCTTACGGCCGTAATAACTGACATGCCGGCCTGCTAGCCACACGGTATACCCCACGCAACCTGCCGCCTGCGACAGACGCATGAATTCCGGGTACATCACCCTCCCCTGCTGGGCGCCAACAATGGCTGCCTTGATGCCGTCGGAGGAAAGGTCCTGTGCGATGGCGACTTCGGGGGCCGCTATGTCCAGTGTGCAAGTGTCGCCATCCGGCAGGCAGTAGCTGATGCGATATCGTGACAAGCATTAAATCGACGATGGCTTCAGAAGTAGTCGCGAGAGGGCAAGCTGGTCTCAGCCCCGCAACCTGGACGGCCATCTACATTCAAGCACCCCATCCCTACGGCGACACCCACCTGTGGGTAGCCACAATTGCCATTTGATCGTTTTTATTCACAAAAATGCCATTTATTTGTCATCAAACCGCCAAATGGCCTCGCCGCGCCACCTTGACTATGAGACTATCCACGCCCCAAAAATCGTCTCAAACCTGCCTGCTCATCAAGCAGAGAAGGTCTGTTGTATCAAGGAATTAGGCAATGCGTCGTTCGGTTATCATCGCCACCCTCTGTGGCTTGCTGGCACCGTTTAGCTGGGGTGTCGAAATCAGTGGTGCAGGCTCTTCTGCTGCTGCCCCGCTCTACTCCGTCTGGGCCAATGCTTACCAGCGCGCAGCCAGCGGCACTGTTCGCTACGATGCCATTGGGTCCTCCAAGGGACTGCAGGCCATCAAGGATCGCAAGGTTGATTTCGGCGCCTCAGATGTGCCCCCCTCGGCGGCCGATCTGGCCAAGTCCGGCCTGGTTGTCTTCCCGACCGCCATCACCGGCGTGGTGCCGGTCGTGAACTTGCCGGGTGTCAAGGCCGGCCAGCTCAAGCTGGACGGCGACTTGCTGGCCAAGATTTTCATGGGTCAGATTACCCGCTGGAACGATGCCGCCATCGTGGCCAGGAACGAAGGCATTGCCCTGCCGGCCAAGACCATCCAGGTGATCGGTCGTTCGGACGGTTCGGGCTCGACGTATAACTTCTCCAATTACCTGTCGAGCGTATCGAAGGAATGGAAGGGTTCGCTGGGCACCGGCTTCACCCTGAAATGGGCTGACGCCACCACGCAGGTCAAGGGCAGCGATGCCGTCGTCGCTGCGCTCAAGAGCCGCGACTATTCCATTGCCTATGTGGATTTCGCCTATGTCCTTGAAAACGACCTGACCGACGTAAAGCTCGCCAATGCGGCAGGCAAATTCATCAAGGCCGACAAGCAGGCTTTCACCGAAGCATTGATGAACAGCGCCTGGCCCAGCCGTGGCGACTTTGAAGACACGCTGGTCAACAAACCCGGCGCCGGTAGCTGGCCGATTACCATGGGTACCTTTGTCATGATGCCTTCGGTGGCGGAAGATGCCCAGAAGGCAACGGTTGCCGCCAACTTCTTCGTCTGGGGCTTCCTCAAGGGCGACCGCCTGGCCAATTCGCTAGCCTTTGTCCGGCTGCCAGACAGCGTCCAGGGTAAGGCCTCGACCGCGATTGCCGCCATCCGCGACAAGTCGGGCAAGGTCCTGCCGCTGTCCTACTACTAAGACTGCCGCAGGCTGAGCTACAACAGCCTGCCGTTCTGCCTGACAGGCCCACGCCGTCACCTCGCCCCTGTGCAAGGTAACGGCGTGGGCCTTGTCTTTTGTGCTGAAGTCGCGCGAGGCCAGAATCGACCTATCGTCACAAGCTTGATCTGGATCAAGGTTTGGGACACCGCCCTCCTGTCAGCGTGGTGTAAGATTGTGCCTTGCATCTCATTGCCAACAAGGAGTTGCGATGTCCGCCGCATTCTTTCCCACGCAAACACTGCCGTCCGAGACCTGCCAACTGACGCAGCGGGAGGAAGTCCTCGTGCTGTTTCTGGAGGGAGCGGGCTTCGAGCGGGACGCGCGCTGCGAAATCGTTGCCGCCGTACGCGAGAGTCGTTACCTGGCAGCGGTAGGCCGCAAGCTGGGGCGCGATCTTCCCTTGTCCGACGAGCGCGCTGCCCTGCAGTATTTCTCTCGCGGCCTGTCGTCCGAACAGGCTGCCGGCCTGCTCTCCCAGGCCAGGCTGGCCTTGGCCTGATCACTGCGGCGGAACGCCCCGACCTCACGTTGGCGCAGGCAGCTTCTACATCCGCATACCACCCGCCTTACCTTCAAAGCCTATCCCCGACAGATCAACCAGAGGCATACTGCCCCCGCAGCCCCTGGCGGACCGGTTTGTCTACTATGCCAACCGGCACAATCGGACCGCACACGATCGTGCATCCATCGATTTCAGGCCGAGCAACTTCCACGTCGGTTCGTCCACGTAACGCATGACTATTGTCCTACGCACCCTCATCCTGCTACTGACCGTCGTCCCTGCCTGCGCCGACACCTGGCTCTGGGCCTGGGACAGGCCCGAAGACCTGCGCTGGCTGCCGCCGGGGCATGGCGTGGCCTACTTTGCTGCACAGTTCGATGCTCAGGGCAGCACCTTCAAGGTTACCGGCCGGAACGCCGTGCTGCGCGTACCACCCGGCACGCCCCTGCTACCGGTACTGCATATCGAGGCGTTCGACCGACGCTACCCGCCAATGCTGGGCGATGAGGCCGTTACGCTTTGGGCCGATACCCTGGCCGCCAGCATCCAGCGCCTGGGCACGCCCACCGCACCGCTGACCCAGGTCCAGATCGATTTTGAAGCCCGCAGCGGGCAGCGGGATTTCTACCGTTCCGTCTTGACGGCCCTGCGTGCCAAACTGCCGGCCGGCATACATCTCTCCATCACCGCGCTGGCCTCTTGGTGCGGGGACCCAGCCTGGCTTGCCAGCCTGCCGGTGGATGAGGTGGTGCCCATGTATTTCCGCATGGGGCCGGCAGAGCGCAGCCTGTGGCGGCAACGCATGTTGCAGCCCACGTTGCTGCCCGCCGTCTGCCGCAGCGCGGCCGGGCTGTCGATCGATGAATGGCACGGCATGGCAGCCGGGCTGGGTGAGCGCCCGCTCGATGCCTTCAAGACACGCCGGCTTTACCTGTTTGCACCCAAGCCCTGGCGCGCCAGCATGCTGGAAGGCCTGCCGGGCTGGCAGGACCTGCATGGAAGCCTTGTCACCGATGGCAACGCCCCCTGAAAACAACATCACGAATCCTGAGGAAAACATCATGTTCTTGGAGCACCGCGCCAGCACCGGGATGCTGCCCATCGCCCTCCTGCTGGCCACATTGTTCAGCCAGGCACCGGCTCAGGCATCGGGCGGCGGCGACGGTTATGACCGCCGCGTCGGCACCTCTCATGTGCAGCCGGAGCCGGACGCCATGCCGGGCTTTCTGAAGGGGCAGCTGGGCGTACTCTGGCCCAGCTATGACCGCAGCTACCTGATGCTGGCCTACCGCCAGGCGAAGGGCTTGAAGCCCGCCTCCGATGCCAACCTCGCCGCCCTGCTACAGCCACGCAACCCTTCGGGGGTGGATAGTGCGCCAGCGAGCACCGTCGAATATGGCACTCAGGCCTGGATCACCGCCCGCAAGCAGTTTGGCCTGGCCAACCCGACCCAGCCGCCCTCACCCGGCTGGCTGGAGCGATCGGGCTATGCCTATATCGACAACTGCCAGCCAGGCGCCTTCGAACTGGCCGCCAAAACCCTGGCGCAGCGCCAGCAGGCGCACGGCAAGGAGGGTGACTGGGTCAGGCTCTGGGTCAGCAGCCAGGACAGCGTCTTCTCGGCCTGCGACAAGAACCAGCCCTTGATCCCCATGCCGCCCCTGCCGGCCAAGGCCCCCAAGTGGCTGGAGCAGGACCGTGCCTATCAGCTTGCTGCCATGCTGTTCTACCAGGATAAGCTGGAAGAAGCCGGCCAGGCCTTCGAGGCCATTGCCAAGGACAAGACATCGGCCTGGCATGAATGGGCAGGCTATCTGATCGTACGTAGCTGGTGGCGGCAGAATGTACGCGAGCCGGCTGACTACAAGAACCTGGTCGCGGATGCGGCCGAGTGGCCCAAGCATGCGATGGCGGTCCGTCTCAAGGCCGTGGCGGCAGACGCCAAGGATGAAGACGTGAAGGAGGCCGCACGCGGGCTGTACGACGCGCTTACGACCCGCTTCGATCCCAAAGGGGTCTATCTGGGACTTTGGCAACAGATGGATGCGAAAGAGCCGGTGGCGGACATCGACAGCTGGGTCGCCAGTACCCGTTGGATGTGGGCGATACTCGACGGCGCCATCTACCGGGACGACTGGCTGTATGCCACCCGCAGCGTCGGCAGCGAATATGCGTCCGAAGCCGAAACCGAACAACTACCGCAGCGCATGCTGACCAACTGGCAGCAAAGCCGCAGCCCGGTCTGGCTGGCCAGCGCCTTGATGACAGCGGTGCCGAAAAGCGCCGACGGCAAGAACGGTGGCTATACCCCGGCCCAGCTCGACGAGCTGATCAAGGCTAGCCGCGAATACAAACCGGACCACCCGCTGTATCTGCACTTTGCCTGGCAACGTACCCGGCTGGCCCTGTGCCGCCAGGATTACCCTGCCGCACGTAGCGAGCTGGCTGCCGTCGCGCCTCAGCGCAAGACGGCATCGCTCGGCACCCGGCAGGCATTCGACCAACTGGAGATGCTGGCCGCACCATCGCTGAAACAGGTGGGCCAGCATCTGGTACGCACGGCGCTGGGTCGTGACTATATGGGTGATGCCTACGCGAGCTTCTCTCCGGAGAAACCGGAAGACTTCATCGACGACGAAACCCTCACCTGGTTGACCCAGCGGCTCGATGGCCAGGAACTGCTGGAGCTGGCGCAGGATAGCAAGCTCCCGGTATCGGCCCAGCGGCTGCTCGCTACGCAGGCGCTGCTGTGGGCGAGCTTCCTGCCCGACCCGGTGCTGGAGCAGGCTGCCATCAAGGTCTGGGCACCACTAGCACTGACCAGTGAAGCCGTCGCCAAGGCCACTTCGCCGGAGGCAGCACGGTTCGAGATCGCTCGCCTGATGCTGCTCAAGCAGATCGCGGTCATCAATACCAGCGACGACTACTACACCCGGACCAGCTTTACCGGTCCGGTACGGAAGGAGACCTGGTCCGGCATGCATTGGGGCGGGACACCGGCCTTCCATAATGCAGAGCAGCAGGCCAAGCAACAAGCGGCCCTGCTCACCCTGAGCAAGGTCAACAGTACCACCTGGATGGGCCAGCAGATCCTGCCCTGGATGCGCAAGCAGCCCAAGTTTGCCGAGGGACCGGCGATCCTGGAAAAGCTGGTTTATGCCTCGCGCTACGGTATGCGCGATACGCCAACCTCCAAGCAGGCCTTCCAGCTCTTGCACAAGCAATATCCCAACAGCGAAGAAGCGCAACGCACGCGGTATTTCTATTGAGGCTCACGGGGAGGCGGTACTGACGTGGTGTTCCCGCACAGCAAGACCGCCCCCCCACTCAAGCGGCCATGGCGCAAATCCTCCAGCGCGACATTGGCATCCCTCAGCGGGTAGGTAACGGTATGAACCTGTACCGGCACCTTGGGCGCAAGTTCCAGAAATTCCAGCCCGTCTGCACGTGTCAGGTTAGCGACGGATAGCAGCCGTCGCTCCCCCCACAGCAGTGAATAGGGAAAGCCGGGAATATCGCTCATATGTATGCCGGCGCAGACGACACTGCCACCTTTGCGCACCTGAGCCAAGGCGGCAGGTACAAGGCTGCCGACGGGTGCGAATATCAACACCGCGTCGAGCTCAACCGGCGCACGCTCGTCGCTCGATCCCGCCCAACTGGCGCCGATTTGCAGGGCGAACTGCTGTGCAGCGGTGTCATCCGGGCGCGTAAAGGCATAGACCTCGCGCCCCTGATAGCGGGCAAGCTGGGTCACGATATGCGCCGCAGCACCAAAACCGAAAATGCCCAGGCGACTGGCGTTGCCAGCCTGCTTGAGTGCTCGATAACCGATGAGTCCGGCACAAAGCAGTGGGGCCGCCTCCGCATCGCTGTATTGATCAGGCAAATGGAACACATAACGGGCATCTGCCAAGACATACTCTGCGTAGCCCCCGGGCAAACTGCAGCCGTGGAACAAGGCGTTGTCGCAAAGGTTTTCCCGACCGGCCCGGCAATGCGGACAAGCGCCACAGCTGAAGCCCAACCAGGGAACACCGACTCGCTCACCTGGTTGGAAACCTGATACAGCCCCCCCAAGGGCTGTCACCGTGCCAACCACCTCATGCCCGGGCGTCACAGGGTGGCGGCACTGCGGTAGCTCGCCATCCACCACATGCAGATCGGTACGGCACACGCCGCAAGCATGCACCCTGATCAGCAACTGGCCCATGCCGGGTACCGGAATGGGCAGGCTAGTCGCTTGAAGTGGCTCACCCGCCGCCAGGGATTGCATGGCCAGCATGCTGGCAGCCTCCGCCAGCGCGCTCAGGAGACGGTGATCCGCTTGGTACTGACCTGGGTCACCTTGGGCAACCGTAGCTCCAGCACGCCATCCTTGTACTGGGCCAGGGCCTTGCTCTGGTCGACATCGGTATCCAGACGGAAGCTGCGAAACACCTTACCTTGATAACGCTCGGTATAGACGACGGCCTCGCCCTTCTTTTCTTCGTTTTGTTTGTTGACCTCGGCCGAGATGCTCACCAGCTTGCCGTCCACGTCGATATGGATGTCTTCCTTTTTCACGCCGGGGATATCGGCGCGAATGATGTAGTTACTCTCGTCCTGCGATACATCGAGCTTCATGTCTAGCGCACCCTCGTTGCGCAGGAAATCGTTGCGGAACAGCTCGTTGGATGCCGGGTGCCAGAAATTCTGCAGCAACCGGTTCATACGATTGGTGATGGGATCAGTCACGGTAAGATGGGACATCATGCACCTCCAGCAAGGATGAATTACGCTACCCGGTGAGACTACCGGGCGACTTGGCGCCGAGGTTAGTTCACGCGGCGTCAAGTTAAAAATACCCCTGAGGCGGGCCATCCCCTTTGATGATTATCAAAGCGAGCTCACGCGATGCATCGCTTGCTTATCGCTTCATGGGTTCGTATCTGCCTTGGCAGAACGACGCTTACCGACGGGCGTCGGATGGCTCGGCGCGCGTTGCGCCTTGTCAAGGCGGCGCCGTATTTCGTCAGAGTCCATCCATAGATCACTGCCCTTGAGCACCTTGCCGATCTCGGCCAACGAGAGAAAGGGCGTGCACAGTCGGCTCATGACTTTCTCGAACCAGTTGCTGAACGCAATGACCTGCGCCTGCTGCTCATTGCCTTTGCCGACAAAACTGCCGGAATAGATATGGAACATCAACTGGCAGTTGTCATGTACCACCAACTCATCTCCCGCCAGGAAGATAAAGGCAGCCATCGAGTAGGCGCGCGCTTCCAGCACCGTGATCACATGCGCTGCCGAGGCCATCATATTGTTGATGATCTGCAAACCTGTATCGAAATCCCCACCATTGGAATTGAGGTGCAGGAAGATCACATCGGTCTCGCTCGCTGTGCGCAAGGTATAGAACAGCTCAGTGTAGAACTGGGGCTCCTTCAGTTCGCCACAAAGGTAGTAGGACACCTGCCGTATGGGCAACTGTCGTTCGTAATGGATCAGTCCCTGGAACGGCGCGCCGTTATCAGACTCCTGCTCTGCGGACTGGATGACATCAACGGTCTTGACCATATAAAACTCCTTGGCGGCTGACTCTGGCGGGCAAGCCGGACGATCCATCGGAACCTGCTTATTGCCCCTGCAAGTGCGCAACCGGCCAGAGCGCATCCGCCAGCAGAGGCGTGACATCGATCGCGTTGGTCGGGTGGCTGATGGTATTGCAACTCACGATCCTCGCGGCTCCTGCTGCCTGCAGATCGGCCAGTGCATCCCCGGTCAGAATCGGGTGGACAGCAATGCAGATGGGGGGTGGCAGGCCGGTTTGGCGCAGGCGCACTACCGCTGCAATCATGGTCCTCGCCGTGGAGAGGATGTCGTCAAGTAGGACCGGAGTATGGTCGCGCCAGGCATCGATGTTCGGTACCGATACTTCGACTTCGCGGTCACCATGCCGGATCTTGTCGAGCACGATATACGGTGCATCCAGCCGGTCTGCGACCGCTGCCGTCCATTGCTCGCTTTCGCTGTCGGGCCCGACAAGCAAGGGACGCTCGATCTTGGCCTTGATCCAGTCGGCAATCGCCGGCGCGGCGGTTACTTTGTAGGTAGGTATGTTGTAGATCTCGCCGAGGTCCGCATATCGATGCAGATGTGGGTCCACGGTCATCATGAAATCGAATTGCTGCGACAGCACGCGACCAAAGGTGCGCGAGCTGATAGCCTGCCCCGGCTCAAAGCGGACGTCTTGCCGCATATAGGCCAGATAGGGGGCGACCAGGCCAACCTGCCAGGCACCCAGCTCGCGGGCCGCATCGGCCGCAAACAAGAGCGGAGCGAGCTTGGCATCGGGGCGATCCAGACTGCAGACCAGTACCACGCTACGGCCGTCGAGATCGGTCGGAACGGTGACCAGCGTCTCCCCATCTGGAAACCGATGCAACTTGACCGGCTGCACCAGTGCACCCCACCGCATCGCCAGCGCAGCCCCAGTCACCTCATTGCCGGGAAAGGTCAGCAACACGATTTGCTTGTTCAGCTGGGTAACCATCTCACACCTCCAGTGCCATGACATGACGGTGCTCGTTAGCATAGGCGAGTGCATATTGCAGCTCACCGGGCGCCTCGGCGTGGATGGTAAAAAGCGGTTGGCCCGCTTCGACCACATCCCCCAGGCGGACGTGCAAGTCCAGCCCGGCTGCCTTGGATTGCGGCGCACCGGCCAGCTTCGCAATCCGCGCGAGCATCCGGTTATCGATTGTCACGATGCGGCCGTGATGCCCGGCCAGTATCGGCTCGGTCAATGGTGCGGCCGGAACATGCCGTAAGCCCCCTTGTGCCTCACAGATCAGTTCGAACTGATGCCAGGCCTTGCGGCTATCGAGTAGCGCGGTCGCTTGCGCCAGACCCTGCCCTTCCACGGCTACGCCACCCATCTCCAGCACCCTGCCCGCCAGTACCAGCGCACGCTGGCGAAGGTCAGAGGGTGCCAAGGGGTCTAGTGTCAGCACCTGCAATACATCGCGCGCTTCGAGGGCGGGGCCAACGCCGCGGCCAACGGGTTGCGTGCCATCCGTGGTTTCGATGCGCACGTCGATATCCAGCCGCTGTCCAGCCGCCACCAACCGGGTGGCGAGCCGCGCCGCAGTCTGCACATCGCGCACCTTGGCCGACGGGCCGATCGGGAGATCGATCAGGACACGATTGGAGCCCGCGGCCAGCTTCTTGGAGAGAATGGAAGCGACCAATTGACCATCGCTGTCCAGATCCAGGGGACGCTCAATACGGATCAGCATGTCGTCTGCCGGGCTCAACTGCATGGCGCCCCCCCAGACAACGCAGCCACCTGTTCGGTCCACCACACGGCGGATGGCGGCCAGATCGAGATTCACGGGTGCCAGCACTTCCATGGTATCGGCCGTACCCGCAGGTGAAGTGATCGCCCTGGACGAGGTCTTCGGCATCAAGAGGCCGCCGGCGGTCACGATGGCGACGACGATCGGTGTGGTGCGGTTACCCGGCAGCCCGCCGACACAGTGTTTGTCCACGACCGGATAGCGGTGCCATTGCAAGCGCTCGCCGGCCGCCACCATGGCGCGCGTCATCGCCACGGTCTCGTCCAGATCCAGTCGCTCGCCGGCGCAAGCCGCAACAAAGGCAGCAAGGTGCAGGTCGGACAAACGACCCTGCGCGATATCGCCGACGATGGCGGAGAGTTGCTCAGCCGTCAGTCTTTCACCATAGATTTTGGCGCGCAGGAAGCTTTCGGACTGCAGTACCGGCACATGGGAGAACTGCAGCAGGTCATTGGCCCGCAAGCCCAGTTCTCGCTGCGCCGCCACGCTGACCGACGCCTGGTCGATATCGAGCAAACCACTGCGTACGGTATTGAGCGTGGCAATCAGGCTACGCCCGTTGGCGCTCACGACCAGCCGGGTCTGGGCTGCAAAACCTTCCGAGCGACAGACATGGCAACCGGGGTTCATGTAGACCATATGCTCACTGGCCGCATCGATACCCAGTGGTTTGAATCGCAACAAGGACTGAGGGCTGATCATGCGTCAAGGTCGATGGACTGCAGATAGTCGGGCACACAAACGTTCCAGCCGAGTTCGTCGGCAATACGTCGGCGCAGGGTATCGGCCGCATTCGGCTCACCGTGGGTGATGAAGGTCTGCCTCGGGGGTGAACGGAATCCGCGCAACCAGTTCACGATCTCGCTGCCATCGGCATGGGCAGAGAAGTTGGGCAGGCTTTCCACGCTGGCGCGGATGGGAACTTCTTCACCAAAGATGCGGATGTGCGACGCGCCACCCAGGATGGCGGCTCCTCGCGTGCCCCCGGCCTGAAAACCCGAGAACACGATGGTATTGCGCGGGTCCGGCGCAAAAGCCTTGAGGTGATGCAACACCCGTCCACCCGTTGCCATGCCGCTGGCGGCCAGGATAATCATGGGGCCGTGCCGCTTGTTGAGGGCGATCGAATCCTCTGCGCTATGCACCATCGCAGCCCCCCGACACATCGCCTCGCACTGCGCCTGGTTCAGTCGGTGCTCACCTTGATGGCGCAGAAAAATCTCGGTTGCATCGATCGCCATCGGGCTATTGAGAAACACCGGCACCTTGGGAATCTCGCCCGAGGCCTGCAACTGGTGTATCAGGTACAGCAGGCTTTGCGCGCGTCCGACGGCAAACGTCGGGATCAGTACCACGCCGCTCTGCGCCACGGTGCGGCGGATAATCTGCCCCAACTTGACGCGCGGGTCTTCCTGCTCGTGCAACCGATCACCGTAGGTGGATTCAACCAGTAACCAATCAGCCTGGCTGATGGCGACCGGCGCCTTCATTACCTTGTCGTGCGGGCGTCCCAGATCACCGGAAAACACAATGCGCCGGCCCTTGATATTGAGCTCGACTATCGCCGCGCCAAGGATATGCCCTGCAGGCCAAAGCCGTATGGTGACGTCCTGCCCCAGGCGGATCTCCTGATCGAAGGGACAATCCTTGAACTGTTCTAGGCAGGCCAGCGCATCTGCCTCGGAGTACAGCGGCATGGCGGGAGAATGCTTGGAAGAGTGCTTGCGGTTGGCGTACTCGGCCTCCTCCTCCTGCAGGCGACCACTGTCCGGCAACAGGACTTCGCATAATTCCCGTGTGGCCGCCGTGCAATACACAGGGCCCCGATAACCATCTCGTACCAGCAGCGGAAGATAGCCACTATGGTCCAGATGGGCGTGCGTGAGAACGACTGCATCAATGGTGGCCGGGTCTACGGGTAGCGGTGACCAATTACGTAGCCGCAGCAATTTGTAACCCTGGAACAGGCCACAATCGATCAGCAGCCGCATACCTTCGGCTTCCAGCAAATACTTGGAGCCCGTCACCGTGCCGGTGCCCCCGAGAAATTGCAGTCGTATGCTCATTGCAGCCCCTTGATACGCCACCTTTTGACGGGACCAGTATCGGCCCCGCGCGAGCGCGCAGCCTTGACCTGCATCAAGAGACGAACGGTGGGATCGTCGCTCTACTCCCTTGATCTACATCAACGCCACCGAGCCAGAGAAGCCTAGTGTTGGCGATATGGGCAAGCCCGCCCGAACGATGACGATGGAGGATAGAGACATGCAGAACCCCATGCTGGAAGTGCTGAACTATCGGGATTCCTGTCAGCTGTTCCTGTCCAACCAGACCCTGCCACCACCACAACTGGAACAGATACTGGAAGCCGGTCGGCTGTCGCCCTCAGCCATGGGCATCGAACCCTGGCATTTCATTGTTGTCACCGACGACGACACCAAGACCGCACTCCAGCATGCCTGTGGGGGGCAACCCCAACTCACCAGTTGCAGTACCGTAGTCGTGATACTTGCTCGTACCGTTGACCTGAGACCAGGCAGCTATTACTGCAAGGAGATGCTGCAACGTGGGTTTGACGGTGCCGCACTGCTGGAGAACCTGGAGCGGCGCTATGCGCATATGGTGGAAGGTCGCGACATTGCGGCCTGGAGCACAGCCCAATGTCACGTCGCCGCAGCCAATATGATGCTGGCTGCCGCAGCGGCAGAGATAGATAGCTGCCCGATCTGGGACTTCAATGCGCCTGCCGTCGAGCACGCCCTGGAAGTCGATACCGCCCGCTTCTGTATCGCCCTGCCGATCGCCTTCGGTTACCGCGCCGTGATCCCTGCCCCCAAGCGTCGCCGCCCGCTTGAGGAGATGGTCAGTTACCGCTGACTCAACCCACGCCAACCTGCAACCAGCTTGATTAACATCAAGCCACAAGTAACTGAATCAACATGAAAATATCGTACCCAGCACCCATAACAGAGGAGTAGATCATGAGCTACCGCAACATTCTGGTCCATGTAGACAGCAGCCTGCGCAGCACGGCACGGGTTCGCTTCGCCCTGCAACTGGCCGAGGCCTACGATGCCCACCTGACCGGCCTGTTTGTGGCGCCCTCTCCCAATATTGCGCTGGTCGGCCCCTACCCCGCCGCAGCCGAAGTGTTCTATTCGATCAACGAGGAAATCGAGCGCGATGCAGAGAGCGCCCGCGCCAAGTTCGAGCAGATCACCCACACCTATCGGGAACGCAGCGAGTGGCAGCAGATCATCAGTCGACCCGTCGAGGCCATCAATCTTTGCGCCCGCTACCATGACCTGGTGATTCTGGGCCAAACCGATCCAGGTAACCCGGTGGATGGTCTGCCGGCCAACCTGCCGGAGTCAGTCGGGTTGGCCTCTGGCCGGCCAGTTCTCATGTTCCCCTATACGGGCGACTTCCAGGCCGTAGGCAAGCATGTGGTCGTTGCCTGGAACGGTAGCCGGGAAGCCACACGTGCGCTGACCGATGCCATTCCCCTGCTGCGACGTGCTGAGAAGGTCACGGTACTGACCATCAGCCCGGAGATCGGCCCCAAGGAACACGGTGAGCAACCGGGCGCCGATATCGCACTCTTCCTGGCACGGCATGACATCAAGGTCAATGTGGTGCGGGAGACGGCTTTCAGCCGTGATATCGGCGAGGTACTGCTGTCCTGGAGCGCCGACAAGGGCGTGGATCTGATCGTGATGGGCCTATACGGCCACTCCCGCCTACGTGAGCTGGCCATGGGTGGCGCAAGCCGCACCATGCTCGCCAGCATGACCCTGCCTGTACTGATGTCTCATTAAGCCCCAGCCGGCCAACCCCTGGAGTGACCGTGATACCCAGCCCGGACATGCTCAACACCCTGGATGCGATCCGGTCACGCCGCTCGGTGCGCGCCTATAACAAGACACCACCCGATCAGAGCACCCTGCAGTGGCTGATGGATGCCGCCGTCCTGGCACCAACGGCCCTCCATGGCGAGCCCTGGTCCTTCCTGATCATCCAATCGCCGGCATTGTTGAAGCGGCTCTCCACGATCTCAAAACAACAGGTGATCGCGGAGACACCAACCTCCGGTCCAGAACGCCGGCATCTGCTGGAACTGTTCGGCCAGCCGGACTTCAATATCTTCTACAATGCGCCGACCTTGATCGTCATCTGCAGCGTTCGGCAGGGGCCGTTTGTCGAAGCCGACTGCTGGCTCGCGGCTGAAAACCTGATGCTGGCCGCCGCTGCGATCGGCCTGGGAAGTTGTGTCATCGGATCAGCCGTTGCCGGCCTCAACAGCCCGGTCATGAAGGCCGAACTCGGCATACCCGCTGATCACACTGCCGTTGCGCCCATCATCGTCGGTACCCCTTTGAGTCAATCTGAACCCATGCCGCGCAAAGCGCCCCATATCCTGGGTTGGCTATGAGGTCACCTCGCCGGCCGTTCCTGGCTGTAGCGTATTAGGGGGCGCGACCGTGGATAGCCTGTTCAGCCAGTTCGACCCTTCCGCCTTCCACCCTCTGGCAGCCTTTGCGACCAGCCTCGCGCTCGGCCTGCTCATGGGTCTGGAGCGGGAGCGCAGCCCGGCGGCACGTGCCGGATTACGTACCTTTGCACTGACCGCCCTGCTGGGCACACTCTGCAGCTTGCTGGCCCAACGGCTGGAGGCAACCTGGCTGGTCGGTGTGGGCCTGCTGTGCGTCGCACTGGCCATCATCGCCGCCTATCTGCTCAAGCCTACCGACAATAACGATCCCGGCACCACCACCGAAGTCGCCCTCATGCTCTGTTACCTGCTGGGTGCGCTCTGTTGGTTTGAGGAACGCGGGCTCGCGGTCATGCTCGGCGTGGCGGCGACCGTACTGCTCCAATTCAAGGCTGAGCTGGCCGGTATAGCCCGGCGACTGAGTCCGGACGACCTGCGCTCCATGCTGCAGTTCGCGGTGCTGAGCCTGGTGATCCTGCCTTTGCTGCCCGATCAGGAATATGGCCCCTACCAGGCCTTCAACCCTTACCAGACCTGGCTGATGGTCGTCCTCATCTCGGGCGTTGGTCTGGCGGGCTACCTGGCGCTGCGTTGGTTTGGTGAACGGGCCGGTACGGTGATCGCCGGGGTATTCGGCGGCCTGGTATCGAGTACCGCCACCACCTTGATCCATGCTCGTCAGGCAAGGCTGGATGCTCACCAACCCACGTTCGGCAGTACGGTAGTCATACTGGCAAATCTCACGGTGCTGGTCCGTCTGGCCGTCATTGGTGCTATTGCGGCACCGAGACTCGCAGGGGAAATGGCCACCATGCTGGGCTGCGGCTTGATCGCCGGCCTGCTGGCGGCAATACCGGGTCTGCGGGAGCAGCACGGCACGAGCGGACCGCGGACCGCAGGCAATCCAACCGAACTCAAGACCGCCTTGGGTTTTGCGTTTCTCTACAGCCTGGTCCTGCTGGCCAGTAGCTGGCTCAGCCATGAGGCCGGCAATCGGGGTCTTTACGCCGTCGCGCTGGTATCGGGCGCGACCGATGTCGATGCCATCACGCTGTCCAGCCTGCATCTGTTCAATCAACAGCGGCTGTTGGAGGAGCCGGTGCTGATCGCGATCGTACTGGCGCTGCTATCCAACACGGTTTTCAAGCTGGCCCTCGCGTTTGGCATCGGCGGCAGGGCCTTTGGCATGCGGGTGGTATGGCCCCTGCTGGCAGCCAGTAGTACAGCCATCATGGCGCTGTGGGCGCTGCTGGTCTGAACCCTCTGCGCCAGGTCGCCAGCTTGCCCATCCACACTGCCTGGATCACCCCGACGGGTACCGCCACGGCGACGAGTAACCAATGCGCCAACGGTGGTGAAGCAAAGTGGAACACCCGGGCGAGCTGCGGTACGCACAAGGCAGCGAGCAAGGCCAGCACGGTTCCCACGCTGACCCAGAGCAACACCGGCGTTGGCCGACTCAAAGGGCGCCCCGCAAACAATAGTCCCAGATTCCCCAGCACCAGCGTGGCAAACGCCAATGAACGTGCAGCGTCGGCAGGATTGCTGCTGTCCAGCGCCAGCAGGTAGACCGCCACCGCTGCCAGCGTCAGCGCACTCCCCTGCAGCAGGCTCTGCAGCATCGTGGCGCGATCGAACAAGGCACTGGCGCGGCGTCGTGGTGGGTGACGCATCAGATCCTTGCTGGCGGGCTCGGCTTCAAATACCAGGGAACAGGCCGGATCGATCACCAGCTCGAGAAACATGACATGGATAGGTGCAAGCAGGATGGGTAGCCCGAACATCAGCGGCACCATCGCCAGTCCGATAATGGGCAGATGGATGGCGATGGTGTAGACCACGGCACGCCGCAGGTTGGCATAGATGCGCCGCCCCTGCCGCATCGCCTCCACGATGGCGGTGAAGTCATCTTCCAGCAACACCAGTGTGGCGGCTTCGCGGGCCACGTCGCTTCCGCGCTTGCCCATGGCCACCCCGATGTGCGCCGCCTTCAAGGCAGGTGCATCGTTCACGCCATCACCGGTCATGGCGACGACCTCACCACGTGTCTTGAATGCTTCAACCAGCCGTAGCTTCTGTTCTGGCCGAATCCGTGCAAATACACTGACCTGACTCACGCGGGCGACGAGTGCAGTGTCATCCAGGGTCAACAGCTCGCTGCCAGTCAGGACCTCATCGGCAGCAATCCCGGCCTGCCTGGCAATGGTGGCGGCAGTGCCGGGGTCGTCGCCCGTGATCATCACCACCCGGATACCCGCCTTGCGGCAATCTGCCACCGCCTGGGGCACTTGTGGTCGTAGCGGATCAGCCAGGCCGATCAACCCCAGGAAGCTGAAGTCGAACGCATGCTGATGCGTGGGCCAGCTATCCCCGGTGTGGCGACCCGAAGCCACCGCCAGTACGCGCAAGCCCTGACTGGCGAGGCGGGCCACCTGGGCTCGCAGGGCAACCATCTGTTCGGTGTCGAAGTGACACAGATCCGCCACCGCCTCGGCCGCGCCCTTGCAGGCCAGCGTGTAATGATCCCTGTCAGGTGCCGCCCAGGAATGGGTCATGGCCAGCAAGGCAGGTGTCAGCTCATACTCCTGCCGCAAGGACCAATCCTCGTGCAAATGCTCGGTGCCCTCGAGGGTTCCCTGGGCATAGAGATGGAAGGCCTGCTCTATCGGGTCATGCGGGGCAATCTCGCTGGCCAGTACCACATACTCCAGCAGCGTGTGGAAAGCCTCGGGCAATGGCGCCACGCCATCTACCATAAACACCGAATCCCCTACCGACAAGGCTCGCACCGACAGGCGGTTCTGCGTCAGCGTACCGGTTTTGTCCACACACAACACCGTGGTCTCACCGAGTGATTCGATTGCGTCCAGCCGCCGGGTCAAGACACCTTGAGCGGCGATGCGGCGCGCCCCAAGGGCCAGCATGACGGTCTGGATGACCGGCAGTTCTTGCGGCAACAACGCCATCGCCAGCGTAATCGCGCCCAGCAATGCCGCCAGCCAGTTTCCACGGCTAAAGCCATCAACCAACAAGGCCAAGGTACACACGCCGAACGCTATCAGGACGATACGCTGCACCAGCCTGCGGGTCTCCCGCTGCAAGGGTGAGGGCGGCGGATCGATCTCGCCCACCATCTGCCCGATACGTCCAAGCTGGCTGGCCTGACCGGTGGCAGTCACGCTGGCCCAGCCCTGACCCTGCACCACCATGGACCCACCATGTACCCACGGTGTCTTGACCTCTTCACCTTGCTGGGTCGGTACCGGTACCGACAACTCAGCCGCCGTAGCGATGCGCTTATGGACTGCATTGGACTCCCCACTGACCAGGGACTCATCCATCGCCAGTTCATTGCTGGTCAACAGCACACCGTCTGCCGGCACCCGGTCACCCTCGGCCAGCAGCACCACATCACCTACTACCAGTTCCCTGCCCGGCACCCGGCGTGCCTGACCATCCCGTAACACCAGGGCGCGGGGACTGGAGAGGTCTCGTAGCCGCTCCAGGACTTTCGCCGTCCTCTGCTGTTGCAAGATGGTGATGCCAATGATCAGGACGACGAATCCGAGCAGCATCGCCGCCTCCCTACCATCGCCGAGCAACAGGTAGATGCCACCCGCGCCCAGCAATAACAGGAACATGGGTTCGGTCACCACCTCCCGGACGATGCGCCACAGGGCACCCTTGCCAACATCGGCAAGTTCGTTGGGGCCATCGCGGTCCAAGCGCTCGGCCGCCTGTGCCTCGGTCAGGCCACTCAAGCCGGGTTCCACCATCGCATCGCGCGCCATCGTCCGCTCCCCAGCGCATACCCACGCACGCCGCCGCTATGAATCTAGTCCCGTCATGCGACCGCTCATCTGCGCCAGATCAAATGCAGCCCCGATTTCAGCGCCTATGATCAAACTCAATATCCCCACGAGGCCTGCCGCCCATGAGCGTCCGCAATCTTGATCATCTGTTCCAGCCCAAGTCTGTTGCCCTGGTCGGCGCCTCCTCCCGCCCCCGCAGCGTAGGTGCCACCGTCCTGGGCAATCTACTGCATGGCGGCTTCAGCGGCGAGGTCATGCCGGTCAATCCCAAGTACAAGGAACTCATGGGTATTCCGGCCTACCCCACGATCGAGAGTCTGCCCAAAGTACCGGAACTCGCAGTCATCTGCACACCGGCGCTCACCGTGCCGGGACTAATCACCGAACTGGGTGAGGCGGGTTGCCGAGCCGCCATTGTGCTCAGTGCCGGGCTCAACCAGGCAACGCTGCCCTCTGGAGAGCGGGCGATGGACGCCATGCTGAATGCGGCAAAGCCGTATCTCTTGCGCATCCTCGGTCCCAATTGCGTGGGCCTACTGGTACCGGGCATCGGCCTCAACGCGAGCTTCGCCCATGCCAACGCCCAAACAGGTCAATTGGCCTTTGTCTCGCAATCCGGTGCGTTGACCACGGCGGTACTGGACTGGGCCAACGCGCAGGGCATCGGGTTCTCTCACTTCATTTCACTGGGGGACAGTGCCGATGTGGATTTCGGGGATGTACTGGACTATCTCGCCAGTGACCCGAAGACCGGCGCCATCCTGCTCTATATCGAATCGATACGCGGTGCACGCAAGTTCATGTCGGCTGCCCGCGCGGCCGCGCGTAACAAGCCGGTCCTGGTGGTCAAATCCGGCCGGGCTGCCGCAGGGGCCAAGGCTGCGGCCTCCCACACGGGTGCACTGGCGGGGGCCGATGCCGTCTACGACGCCGCGATTCGCCGCGCCGGTATGTTACGGGTGTACACCACCGAGGACCTGTTCGATGCCGCCGAGACCCTCGCCCGCTCACGGCCGTTGACGGGCGAGCAACTGGTGATCATGACCAACGGCGGCGGTGCCGGCGTGCTGGCGGCGGATGCCGTAGGGCTGGGAGACGGCATCCTCGCCAATCTCGGCGAAACAACCCTGCAACGGCTTAACCAGGCCCTGCCCGACACCTGGTCGCACGGCAATCCAGTCGACATCATCGGCGATGCACCGGTCGAGCGCTACCTTGCGACGATGGATGCACTGCAGGACGAGCCCGCCTGCGATGCCATCCTGTTTATCCAGGCTCCCACCGCCATCGTCCCAAGCCAGGAAATCGCCGAAGCCCTGATACAACCCTTGAAGGCATCCAAAAAGCCCGTGTTCACCTGCTGGCTGGGGGGGGAGGCCGTCGCCGGCGCTCGCCAACTGTGCCGGGAAGCAGGCATACCGACCTACGATACCCCGGAGCAAGCTGCCCGGGCTTACCTGCAGTTGGTGAACTACCGGCACAACCAGGAACTGCTGCTGGAAACGCCGCCAGCGGCCACGGGCGAGTTCACTCCCGATCGCAGCGCCGCTCGCAAGCTGATTGCCGCGGCCCAGGCCGAAGGGCGAACCCTGCTCAATGAGCCCGAAGCCAAGGCGTTGCTGGCGGCCTACGGCATCCCGACCACGCCAACCCGGATTGCCACCACGCCAGCCGAAGTAGCCAGCATGAGCCAGGAACTGGGCCTGCCGGTGGCGATCAAGATCCTTTCACCGGACATCAATCATAAATCCGATGTCGGTGGCGTCGCCCTTGACCTATTGACCGCTGAAGCCGCTCAAGCTGCCGCAGAAGGGATGCTGGCTCGTATCGGCAAGCTGCAGCCGACGGCGAGGCTGACGGGATTCACCGTGCAACCGATGATCCGCCGCCAGGGCTTTGAACTGATCATCGGCGCCAGTACCGACCCGGCCTTTGGACCGGTCATCCTGTTTGGCCAGGGGGGCACGGCGGTAGAGGTGATCGGCGATCGGGCCATTGGCCTGCCACCGCTCAATCGGGTATTGGCGCGTGAGTTGATTTCGCGCACGCGCATCGCCCGCCTGCTGGCGGGCTATCGGGACCAGAAGCCGGCCGATCATGCAGCGATCGAAGCCGTACTGATGGCGGTATCGCAACTCCTATGCGAGCTGCCGGAAATCGCGGAACTCGACATCAACCCGCTCCTGGCCGACGCCAACGGCGTGATGGCACTCGACGCCCGGATTGTCGTGGTGCCCGCCAGCGGTAGCCATACCAGCAGGCTGGCTATCCGCCCCTACCCGCAAGACCAGGAACAATGGCTGGATTGGCAAGGCAGGCGCCTGCAGCTGCGCCCGATCAGGCCGGAGGATGAACCCGAGCACCGGGTGTTCTTTGCCGCGCTCAAGCCGGACGACATCCATGCCCGCTTCTTTGGTGTGCTCGCGCAGCCAGCGCATAGCCAGCTCGCCCGCTTTACTCAGATCGACTACGAACGGGAGATGGCCTTCATTGCCACCAGCCAGGATCAGGATGGTAAGCCGCTGACGCTGGGGGTCGCCCGCGCCATCAGTGACCCCGACAATCTCGAAGCCGAATTCGCCATCGTGGTGCGTTCTGACATGAAAGGGCTGGGGCTAGGCCGGTTACTGTTGCAGAAACTGATCAACTACTGGCGCCAGCGCGGTATCGGAGCCCTGGTCGGCGAGACGCTGATCGATAACCACGGCATGGTGGAACTGGCCAGGCACCTGGGCTTCAGTACCCAGGAAGACGCGGCCGATGGCGTAGTGAGGCTGCGACTGCCCTTGGGCAAACCTGATTGACCATACGCCGTCGTGCGGTGCAGATGTCGTTATTTGGAACTAGTCTGTAACGATCATCCGTGCACGCTACTTGACCCATATCAAGCTCATGCGGGGGCGGACGACGAACAATAAAGACAAACCATGACCCCCATGGTAGGAGAGACACGCGATGAACAAACCCGACCTGTCGGTCCATGCCCCCATCCCTCCGCAAGATGAGCTGAGCCACAAACGCGATGGTCATCGTGGATTCCCCTACCGACGCCCATTGTCCGATAGCGTTACCCCGCCTCCGCTGGCGCCGCAGCCTGGGCAGTTTGGTCCCGCTTTTGACCACTGGGCCCAGGGTTACGGCGTGATCCAGCACGATCCCCACACCCAGCGCCGTGTGCAGCGATTGCTGGATCAGGCCGTGCAGCGTGGCGGCGCCGACAAGGCTGACGCCATGCTGGCCTGCCTGATCGCTGCAGACAGGGTCTGCAGCGCCGCCATGTGGCTGGTGGCGCATATGACCTACGCACGCCATATCCGCATGGATGGCGAGCCGCTGAACGTCGACGACTTCAAGCCGGTGCCAGAAGGCCATACCGGCGGCGCCCTAAATATGGTGCCGGCCTACGTGGGCTACCTCCTCGCCAATGCGCTCAGCGGTAACACGCGCGCCTGGATGATGGGGCAAGGTCACTGCGTCGCGGCGATTGACGCCGTCAACGTGATCATCGGTAATCTGCACCCTGAGCAAGCCAGCCGTTATAGCTGCACCGATCAAGGGTTGACCCAGCTCTGCAAGGACTTCTACAGCTACGCGATCGACTCATTGGGCCGGCCAGCCGTACCGCTGGGCAGTCATGTCAATGCGCACACCGCAGGCGGCACGATCGAGGGTGGCTATCTGGGCTTTGGCGAGTTGCAGTACGTGCATGCGCCGTTACCCGGAGAGAGCCTGGTCGCCTTTCTGAGCGACGGTGCTTTCGAGGAACAACGTGGCTCAGACTGGGCGCCGCGCTGGTGGCGTGGTGAGGATTGCGGGATGGCGCTGCCGGTCATGATCCTGAACGGTCGCCGGATTGAGCAACGCAGTTCCCTGGAGCAGGACGGTGGCGTGGCCTGGTTCATTGACCACCTGAGACTCAACGGCTTTGAACCGGTCGAGATCGACGGGACCGATCCTGCCGCTTTCGCCTGGACCATACTCAATATGGAACAGGCCCTCAATAGCCAGAACGAGTCGATCAAAGCTGGCCTGCACAGCTATCCGGTACGCCTGCCCTACACCATTGCCCACGCACCCAAGGGATATGGCTTCCCTGGAGCGGGTACCAACCTTGCGCACAACTTGCCACTCGGTGGTAATCCGGCGAAGGACGAGGCCCTGCGCGAGATTTTCAATGCGGCAGTAGCCAGACTCTGGGTCAACCCGGTTGAACTGCGTAGCAGCGTGACCCGCTTGCGCACGCACGAGCAGGATGGCCGACCACAGGAACGTGACCACGCCCTCACGCAGCGCGCGCCCCGCTATATCCCGCCAGCGCTCCTCCCCTGGCAGGAGATGACCGGCACCTTGCATTCCCCCATGCAAGGCGCCGATCAAGCCTTCCTGGCGGTGGCAGACGCCAACCCTGACCTGCGGGTACGCGTTGGCAACCCTGACGAGCTGCGCAGCAATGGCATGGGTCACACGCTGGACCGATTCCACCACCGGGCGACCCACCCGGAGACAGGTTCGCCCGAGGCCATCGATGGCAAGGTGATCACCGCCCTCAACGAAGAGGCCGTAGTCAGCGCCGTGATTGCCAACAAGGCGGGTCTGAACCTGGTGGTCAGCTACGAGGCCTTTGCCGTCAAGATGCTGGGTGCCATGCGGCAGGAGGTGAACTTTGCCCGGCAACTGACGGAAGTCGGCCGCCCTGCCGGTTGGCTATCCTGGCCGGTCATGCTCTCCTCGCACGCCTGGGAGAACGGCAAGAACGAACTCTCGCATCAGGATACGACGCTGGCAGAAGTCTGGATGTCGGAAATGAGCGACCGGGCTCGTGTGGTGTTCCCGCCCGATTGGAACACGGCCGTCGCAACCATGGATGCCTGCTATCGACGTCGTGGCGAGATCTGGTGCGTCGTCGCACCCAAACGGCCCGTTCCCTTGCGCCTGCATACGACTGATAGCCAGCAGCTGGTTGCGCAAGGCGCCATGCGCCTGGTCGGCAGCGGCTCGGCAGATGAGAAGTTGATCCTGGTCGCGGTAGGCGCCTACCAACTGAGCGAGGTACTACGTGCCTCCCAACGGTTGGATGCCCGTGATATCGCCCATGCTGTTGTCTATGTCTATGAGCCTGGTCGGCTGCGGCAACCGCGCGATGAGCACGAAGCGGCGACGGTGCTGAGCGACAAGGCCGTGGCTGAACTGTTCCCCCACCATAGCCGGGCTCGCGTGATACTGGGCCACACGCGACCGGAGCCGCTGCTGGGGACCATGCGACGGATTGATACCGGTCCGCAACACACGGCAGCATTGGGTTTTCGCAACCGAGGCGGCACGCTGGATCCCTTCGGCATGCAGTTTGCCAATGGCGCCACCTGGGCGCACGTGCTCAAAGCCGCCGCCGCGACGCTGACCATCGGGCTGGAAACGCTGCTCAGCATAGAAGAACGGGATGCGGTCTATGGAGTCGGCGATCCCGCCGTACTACGGTGAGTGATGCCGTCGCGGTCTTCAACGCCGGCTCTTCCAGCATCAAGTTCGGCCTGTACCACCAAGGTAGCGATGCGCAACTGATCGAAACGGCCAGCGGGGTCCTGGAAGCCATCGGCACCGGACCGCGCTTGACGGCGCATACGGCCGAAGGCGAGACCTTGGTCGATACCCGCTGGAACGCCAGGGCCACCCACGAAGACGTAGTCGGTGATCTGATCGGCTGGATCAACGGCCATCTGGGCCAAGACACCTTGCGTGCGGTCGGCCACCGGGTCGTCCATGGCGGTCATACCTACGCCGCGCCGGTCATCGTCGACGATAGCATCATGACGCAACTTCAGGCGCTGATCCCACTCGCCCCCCTTCATCAGCAACACAACCTCGCGCCGATGACCGCCATCGCTACACGGCAGCCCGCACTCAAGCAGGTGGCCTGTTTCGACACGTCCTTTCACCTGGGCGCCCCGGCCGTTTCCCGCCGCTATGCCCTGCCGCATGCGCTCAGCGAGCAAGGCCTTCAGCGTTATGGTTTTCACGGCTTGTCGTGCGAATACCTCATGACGGCATTGGCGCAGCAGGATGCCGATGCCGCGGCAGGTCGGATCATCATTGCCCACCTGGGAGCCGGTGCCAGCCTCACGGCCGTACTGGATGGCACCAGCGTTGCCAACACCATGGGTTTCAGTACGCTCGACGGCCTACCCATGGCCACCCGCTGCGGTAGTCTGGACCCCGGTCTGCTGGTCTACCTGCTGCGACAGCCCGGCATGGATGTGGATCGCCTGGAAGACCTGCTGTACCGCCAGTCTGGTTTGCTGGGGGTCTCAGGCATCAGCGGTGACATGCGCACCCTATTGGCAAGCGGTGACCCGGCCGCGGAACAAGCGATCGCACTGTTCGCCTATCGTATCGTCCGCGAGATTGGCTCGCTTGCCGCCGCCCTGGGGGGACTCGACACCCTGGTCTTTACAGCCGGTATCGGCGAACACCATCCCGAACTTCGGGCCCGCATCGGGCAAGGCTGTGCCTGGTTGGGGCTGACGCTGGACGCGGGCGCCAATAAAGACAATGCCCGGCGTATCAGTACGCCGGGCAGTCGGGTAAGCAGCTGGGTGATCCCGACGGACGAAGACCTGGTCATCGCCCGCCACACCTGGCGCCTCGTCGGTACTTAGCCGCTATTAGGCGCTGACCACCTGGCTTACCGGCAGCCCAAGGTTCGCCTCAGCTTCGGCAGCCTCAACCTCTGTCACCGGTACTTCGCCATTGAGCGCCGCATTCATCTGTTCCACATCCAGCGACTTCTCCCACTTCGACACCACCACGGTGGCCACGCCGTTGCCGATGATATTGGTCAGCGCGCGGCATTCGCTCATGAAGCGGTCGATACCCAGGATCAGCGCCATGCCAGCCACCGGTACCGTCGGTACCACGGCCAACGTGGAAGCCAGGGTGATGAAGCCGGCGCCGGTGATGCCTGAGGCACCCTTGGAGGTCAGCATCGCCACCGCCAGAATGGCCAGTTCCTGCCCCAGGGTGAGGTCAGTATTGGTCGCCTGGGCAATGAACAGCGCTGCCATGGTCATGTAGATATTGGTGCCATCCAGATTGAACGAGTAACCGGTCGGCACGACCAGGCCCACCACCGGCTTGGCGCAACCCATGCGTTCCAGCTTCTGCATCAGCTTGGGCAAGGCACTCTCGGACGAGCTGGTACCCAGCACAATCAGCAGCTCTTCACGGATGTAGACGATGAACTTGATGATGGAGAAACCAGTGTAGCGGGCGATCAGGCCCAGCACCACCAGCACAAACAGCGCACAGGTCAGGTAGAAGCTACCCATCAGCTTGGCCATGGGCAGCAGCGAATCGATGCCGTACTTGCCGATGGTGAAGGCCATGGCACCGAAGGCGCCGATAGGCGCGAACTTCATGATCATGTTGACCATGCCGAAGATCACTTCAGACAAGCTTTCGATCGCGTGCAGCACCGGCTTGCCACGCGCACCCAGCGCCGAGAGGGCAAAACCGAACATCACCGCGATCAGCAACACCTGCAGGATGTCACCCTTGGCAAAGGCATCGACAAAGGTGGTAGGGATGATGTTGGTCAGGAAATCCACCGTGGACAGCGACTGCGCCTTCTCGGTGAACTTGGCGATGCTGCTGGTATCGAGCTTGGTGACATCGACATTGAAGCCCTTGCCCGGTTGCAGCACATTGGCGACCACCAGGCCGATGGCCAGCGCGATGGTGGAGACCACTTCGAAGTACAGCAGGGCCTTGCCACCGACCCGACCGATCTTCTTCATGTCCTGCATGCCGGCAATACCGGCAACCACGGTGCAGAAGATCACCGGCGCGATGATCATCTTGATCAGCTTGATAAAGCCATCCCCCAGGGGTTTGAGATCCACCCCCAGCTTGGGCTCGAAGTGGCCCAGCAACACGCCGGCGGCAATGGCGAGGAGCACTTGCACGTACAAGCTGCGGTAGAACGGCTTTTTCATGATGAGGTCTCCAGTAACGCACTTTTACTGGAGTGGATACTCTAGCCAGTCACCACAACCCACAATTGTTGGGTGCCACATGCGGCGAACCACTAGGGCGAGGTGTGGTAGGCCGCAAGCTGGGTCCTACCGGCACTGCGGTTTGTGACTCCATCACCACACCGTACTCTCCCGCGACCGGCGGGAACGAGTGAATCCCGAGCCCTACCCCACCTCGTTCGCGACCTCGATCAGATTCTCGTCCGGGTCGTAGAAATACACCGACTGCAACTTGCGCCGCGCCCCGGTCGCCAAGACTGGCCCCTGCACGATGCGCACGCCGCATTCGATCAGATGGCGTATCACGGCATCCATGGACGTACGGGTACGGAAACACAGGTCGGCCGAGCCAGGCGTCGCATGCCGGACATTCGGGTCCACGATCTTGCCGATCTCATGCAGGTTGATCTTCTGCTCGCCAAAGTGCAGCGCATAACGGCCCGGCTTGAATTCCTGCGCCGCCATGCCCAGCACGCGCCGGTAGAAATCCAGCGTACGCGGAATGCTGGCGACAGTCAGGACCAGATGATCGAGTTCATCGATGACGATGGGGGCGGATGTCTGCATGGCAATAGCAAGGGTCGGTGCGGGCGAAGCCAAGATGATGCCAGCACAAGGTGACGAAATGATGGAGGGTGGACAAAAGGCACCACGCGCGCCTTCACTGCGCTACGCCTCTTTTTTTTCTGCCGCTTTAACCACCTTGGCCGCCGCATACCGTGCCAGGCTCTCCGTCGGCCAGGTTTTGGGCGTGTCGTAATAGGCCTTGAAAGCTGGCGTATCCGCGGGGATGACGACCCAGGGTTGTTTGGAACGGGCGTAGATGTGTGCCAGCGGGGGGAACAAGGCGGGCTGGTCCAATGTGCCTACGCGCACATAGCGGATGATGGCCTTGCGTGAGCCGTGCTCGTTCCATAGCGCCGTGCGGCAGACCGGACAGCGCGCCACCCAGTGTCGGCCACCGCTGTCGGTAGGCACCAGTACGAACTCCGGCTCGCCGCAGAGGGTGGACATCTGCGTGAATTCGATCATCGCATGATGAGCAAACGGGCCACCGGTCTCGCGCTGGCAGCGGGTGCAATGGCAGCAGTGCACGAACAGAGACAAGGCATGCAGACGATAGCGCAAGGCACCGCAGGCGCAGCCACCGTCGAAGGGCGGCAGGGGGTCGATTGGGGTGGTGAATGGCATGGCGCTACGGGCATCGACAATGTAGGGGCACCACGCGGTCATGCGACTGCCCGGCGCTCTCCAGCGCAAGTCTCTCGGTGATCTAAGGGAAGAACTGCCTGATATCCTCATCGGTCCTGAAGGTATCCAGCATCCAGCCCTCGTTGTTGCGATAGAAGTAGAAACTCCAACGCAATGCGTGCCGTTCCAACCTTTGCAACTGAACGATGCGAATCAGGCTTTCCCCCAGCTTTTCTTCACTGATGAACTCGGCACCGATGGTCTTGCCGAATCGCTGGTCGATCAGCGTCTGCTGCTTGCGTATCTGGTCGAGGGTCGCCTCGAAATCAGTTGGAGAGATGACCAGGTAGGGCTTGGCCAACCGAAAGCCAGCCTGCGTATCGCCACCGCCCACCTTGGCCATGACCTGGTTGGTCAATTCCCGTACCTCACCCGGCCCCTTCAGCATGTCCGCCATGGCAGACATGCTCAGCAAGGCAAGCAGCAGAGTAATACCGCAACGACAGGCAAACGACATAAGAGTCTCCGAAAGGGGCTGGCGCGGCTTTCAGCGTAGCAAAGCATGCGTAAATTCCCAGCCGGTCGAGCATCAACGTTTCCCGACTATCTGATCCCGCTTTGACCTAGGTCAGCCCTCGCCCTCCTGGTTCTGTCAGCCTAGGGCGGTCAGGAATCAACCATCGACCGGTCGCAAGCGCAGCATCTGCCCGGCACAGGCAACCCATGAACTCGCCCACACTACCCAGCCATCTCGTCAGCAATGCGCTCGATCGTATCGATCTACCCATCCACGCCGCACTGGCCCGTAATACCGGCTCCCTGTCGCTGGCCTCCGTCCTGCTGGCCTGGACGGATTGGGCGGTCCATCTCGCCATCTCCCCCGGCAAATGCCTGGGCCTGGCGCAACTGGCATGGCAACAGCAGGCGCAACTGGCGAGCTATGCACGGGACTGCCTGCTGAACGGTCCGGCATCCACCCACTGCTGCGTGGTACCGCCGGCCCAGGACAAGCGCTTTATGGCGGAGGAATGGCGCCAATGGCCCTTCAACCTGCTGCATCAGTCCTTCCTGCTGACTGAAAAATGGTGGGCTGCGGCAACCCACGACGTCTGGGGCGTGGATGCACACCACGAGACAGTAGTGGCCTATATCGCCCGCCAGCTACTTGACCTGTACTCGCCGGGCAACCAGTTACTCGGCAATCCGGTCGTGCTCAAGCGTACGCTGGACGAACATGGCGCGAACCTGGTCCGCGGCTTTCTGCATGGCCTGGACGACCTGGAGAGACTGGCCAGCCATGCGCCGCCAGCGGGCACCGAGGACTATGCCGTTGGCCGCAACCTGGGCATCACCCCTGGCAAGGTGGTCATGCGTAATCGGTTGATGGAACTGATCCAGTACACACCCACGACCCCAACCGTCCATGCCGAACCGATCCTGATCACGCCGGCCTGGATCATGAAGTACTACATCCTGGATCTGTCTCCGCACAACTCCCTGGTCAAGTATCTGGTGGATCACGGCCACACGGTGTTCTGTCTATCCTGGAAAAACCCGACCGAAGCAGATCGGGACCTGGGTATGGATGACTACCTCGGCCTGGGCGTCTATGCCGCACTGGCGGCGATCAATGACATCGTCCCGGAACGCCCGGTGCATGCGGTTGGCTATTGCCTGGGCGGTACCTTGCTGGCCATCGCCGCTGCGGCCATGGCCAGGGACGGTGACAAGCGGCTTGCCTCCCTGACACTGTTTGCGGCCCAGACCGACTTTTGCGAGCCGGGCGAGCTGGGCCTTTTTATCGATGAGAGCCAGGTCGCCCTGCTCGAGGCACAGATGGCCCAAACCGGCTATCTGCAGGCCGGCCAGATGGCCGGCGCCTTCCAGATGCTGCGCTCCTATGACCTGCTGTGGTCACGTGTCGTCAACGAGTACCTGCTGGGCGAGCGAGGCAGCATGAACGATCTGATGGCCTGGAATGCCGATGTCACTCGCCTGCCAGCCACCATGCATTCGCAATACTTGCGTCGGCTGTTTCTCAACGACGACCTGAGCGAGGGCCGCTATCCGGTGCAGGGCAAGCCCATCGCGCTCAGCGATATCAACCTGCCGATCTTCATGGTAGCCACGGCTACGGATCATGTCGCGCCTTGGCGATCGGTCTACAAGCTGCATCATCTGTGCGCCGCCGAGCTGACTTTCGTCCTGACTTCGGGTGGGCATAACGCCGGTATCGTCAACCCGCCAGGTGCCTCCAAACGTCACTACCAGCTACAGGTGCGCCTGGCAGGCGGCAACCAGATACCCCCAGACGACTGGCTGGCGCAGGCCAATGCGCACGAGGGCTCCTGGTGGCCAGCTTGGCAGGATTGGCTGGCAACCCGCTCGGGCAAACAGGTCAAGCCACCCAACGTCGGATCCACAGACTACCCATGCCTCTACGACGCACCCGGCCACTACGTGCTGGAGAAATAGCCATGCGAAGACTCACCTTGATCGTCTCGCTCATGCTGCTGGCAGGCTGCGGCAGCCTTGCTCCGGCCTATACCCAACCGGCCATGCCGGTGGCGGCGGCCTACCCTACTCCCGGTCCACGCGTTGGCGTGGGGGCGGCAGCGCTCGATTGGCAAGGTTACTTTACTGATCCGCAATTGCAGACGCTGATCAACTCAGCGCTGGCACACAATCGTGATCTGCGCATCGCCCTGCTGCGGGTAGAGGAAGCCCGCGCCGCCTATGGCATTCAGCAGTCGGAAGCTTTTCCGACCCTGGCCCTGCAAGCGAGCGAAGCGCGTTCGCGCACTCCGGCCGATCTCAACCTCACCCGCCAACCGTTACTCGGTAGCCAATACCAAGCTGGTGTGGGTATGGCGAGCTGGGAGCTGGATCTCTGGGGCCGTGTACGCAGCCTCAAGGCCTCCGCCCTGGAAAACTACCTGGCCAGCGAAGCCGCGCATCGCGCCGTCACCCTGAGTCTCATTGCCCAGGTCGCCAACAGCTATTTCACCCTGAGGGAACTGGACGAACGGCTGGCACTGGCTACCGAGACCGTGAGCAGCCGAGCTGAATCCCTGCGCATTTTTAAACGACGGGTTGCTGTCGGCGCCACCTCCCGTTTGAATCTTACCCAGGTAGAGACCCTGCTGACCCAGGCACTGGCACTGGCATCACAGCTCGAACAAGCCCGGGCAACCCAACTCAACGCCTTGACCCTGCTGGTCGGCACCGAGCCCGATCTACCCAGGCAGGGATTGCGACTGGATGAACAAGCCATGTTGGAGGAGATCCATGCCGGCCTACCCTCGGACCTGCTGGTCAATCGACCGGACATCGTCGCCGCCGAGCACCAGCTCAAGGCTGCCCACGCCCAGATCGGCGCAGCACGCGCCGCATTCCTCCCGCGCATCGCCCTGACCAGTGTATTGGGCAGCGCAAGCGCTGAACTCGATGGCCTGTTCCAGCCGGGTAGCCGGGCCTGGAGCTTCTCGCCCAGCCTGACCCTGCCCCTATTTGATGCCGGCCGTCGCCAGGCCAATCTGAGCCTGACGGAAGTCCGCCGCGACATCGCCGTCGCCAACTACGAGCGAACCGTACAGACCGCCTTCCGGGATGTGGCCGACGCCCTGGCAGCGCGACATTGGCTGTCAGAGCAGCTAGCCATCGCACAGATCGCACTCTCCGCCCAGACCGAACGCGCGCGGCTGTCGCAACTGCGCTACGACAACGGCGCCTCCGCTTACCTGGAAGTCCTGGATGCCCAGCGCGACCTGCTGGCTGCCCAGCAGCAACTGGTGCAGACACGTCGGGCGCTACTCTCCAGCCGTGTCGGTCTCTACACCGCGCTGGGGGGTGGTTCCAGTACATCGACCCGCGCCTCTGCCCAACCCTGATTCCTTGCCATGACGACCATGACACCCCAACTCAAGAAACGCCTAGCCCCGCTCATCCTGCTGGTCCTGCTGGTCGGCGGTGCCGCCTATGCCTGGAAGGCCATGCGGCAGACCGGCCCCGGCACCGGCTTTGTCAGCGGCAATGGCCGCATCGAGGCCACGGAGATCGATGTCGCCACCAAGCTCGGCGGTCGGTTGCAGGATATCCTGGCCGACGAGGGCGACTTCGTGGTCAAGGGCCAGACCCTGGCCCATATGCAGGTGCAGACCCTGGAGGCCCAGCGTGCCGAGGCCCTTGCCCGCCAGCAGCAGTCCATCAGCAGCGTGGCGAGCGCGGAAGCCCAGGTCGCCGTACGTGAAAGCGACAGGCAGGCAGCGCTGGCCCTGGTCGCGCAGCGCGAAAGCGAGCTGGATGCCGCGCAGCGCAGGCTCGCGCGCTCGGAGACATTAACCCAGGAAGGCGCCTCATCCGGCCAGGAACTCGACGATGACCGCGCGCGCGTCCGTAGCGTGCAGGCGGCTGTCACGGCGGCGCGTGCCCAGGTCGCCGCGGCGGAATCCGCCATCAGCGCCGCCCGCACCCAGGTCACGGGCGCCAAGGCAACCGTGACGGCGGCTGAAGCCACAGTCACGCGCATCAAGGCCGATATTGACGACAGCGCCCTCGTCGCGCCGCGCGATGGCAGGGTGCAGTACCGCGTTGCCCAGGCGGGCGAAGTACTGCCCAGCGGCGGCAAGGTACTCAATCTTGTGGACCTGTCGGATGTCTACATGACCTTCTTCGTACCGGAAGCGAGCGCCGGCAAGCTCGCCATCGGCAGCGAGGTCCATATCGTGCTCGATGCCGCACCGCAGTATGTGATCCCTGCACGCGTCTCGTTTGTGGCGAGTACCGCCCAGTTCACCCCCAAGACAGTGGAAACCACCAGCGAACGCCAAAAACTGATGTTTCGCGTCAAGTCACAAATCGATCGTGCCCTGCTGCAGAAGCATCTGAAACAGGTCAAGACCGGCTTGCCGGGCGTGGCGTGGATAAAGCTTGATCCGCAAGCCAGTTGGCCCGCCGATCTTGCCGTGAAGGTACCGCAGTGAGTACACCGGCCGACCAGGGCACCGTGGTTGCCCGATTGCAGGGCGTCAGTCTGCATCATGGCAAGACGCTGGCGCTGGACCAGATCGACCTTGATCTGCCTGCGGGCTGCATGGTGGGCCTGATCGGCCCGGACGGGGTGGGCAAATCCAGTCTGCTATCCCTGGTGGCGGGCGCCCGCGCGGTCCAGGATGGCGTGGTAACGGCGCTGGCGGGCAGCATGGCGGATGCCAGCCATCGCGATGCCGTGTGCCCTCGTATCGCGTATATGCCCCAAGGTCTGGGCAAGAATCTCTACCCTACCCTGTCGGTCGAGGAAAACCTGCAGTTCTTCGCCCGTCTGTTTGGACATGGGCCGGATGAGCGGCGTCGCAGGATTGATGAACTCACCCGCAGCACCGGGCTGCAGTCATTCCTGGATCGGCCTGCTGGCAAGTTGTCGGGCGGCATGAAGCAGAAGCTGGGACTTTGCTGCGCCCTGATCCACGATCCCGACCTGTTGATCCTCGACGAACCCACCACCGGGGTCGACCCGCTATCGCGTAGCCAGTTCTGGGACCTGATCGAACGTATTCGCACCGAGCGGCCAGGCATGAGCGTCATTGTTGCAACCGCCTATATGGACGAAGCGCAACGCTTTGACTGGTTGGTCGCAATGGATGCCGGCCGCGTGCTGGCTAGTGGCACGCCCGCCTCGCTGCTGGAACGCACTGCCAGTCTGAACCTCGAAGCCGCCTTCATTGCACTGCTGCCAGAGGAAAAACGTCGTGGTCACGAAGCCGTGATCGTACCGCCGCTGCTCGAGAACGAGCAGACACCGGTTGCAATCGAAGCGCAAGGACTGACCATGCGCTTTGGCGACTTCGTGGCCGTCGACGATGTGGCCTTCCGCATTCGTCGTGGTGAGATCTTCGGATTCCTGGGGTCGAACGGCTGCGGCAAATCTACCACCATGAAGATGCTGACTGGACTGCTGCCCGCCACGGCCGGCCATGCCTGGTTGTTCGGGCACGAGGTGGATTCCGCCGATATGGCGACGCGCCGCCGTGTCGGCTACATGTCGCAGGCGTTCTCGCTCTATGGCGAGCTGACGGTAGCGCAGAACCTCGTCCTGCATGCCCGCCTGTTCGAAGTCCCCCCGGATGCCCTGCCCGGTCGCGTCGCCGAAATGGTGGCCCGTTTTGGCCTGTCGGAGGTCATCGACCAACTGCCGGAGAGCTTACCGCTTGGCATGCGCCAGCGCCTCTCCCTGGCAGTCGCCATGGTCCATAAGCCTGAGTTGCTGATCCTCGACGAGCCCACCTCGGGTGTCGATCCAGTCGCCCGAGACCTGTTCTGGCAGTTGATGATCGACCTGGCCCGCAAGGATCAGGTCACCATCTTCATCTCCACCCACTTCATGAACGAAGCCGAGCGCTGCGACCGGATATCGCTGATGCACGCCGGCAAGGTACTGGTCAGCGATACGCCCGCCGCACTGATCCGGCATCGTGGATGCGAGACGCTGGAAGCCGCCTTCATCGACTATCTGGTCGAGGCAACCGGTGCGAGTAACGAGATGCCGACGGCCTCCCCCACCACAGCACCACCGCAGGCGGCACCCAAGCGCAGGCGGGGCTTCAGCCTTGCCCGGGCCCTGAGCTACACCCAGCGCGAAACCCTCGAGCTGCGGCGCGATCCGGTTCGCGCTACGCTGGCCTTGCTCGGCACCGCCATCCTCATGTTCATCATCGGCTACGGTATCAGCCTGGATGTACAGGACCTGCCCTACGCAGTGCTGGATCGCGACCAGACGGCGTTGAGCCAGAACTACGCACTCAACCTCTCCGGTTCGCGTTACTTCATCGAAAAAGCGCCGATCGCCGACTATGCGGATCTCGACCGTCGCATGCGCGCTGGCGAGCTGGCCCTGGCCATCGAATTACCCGCAGGTTTTGGCCGCACGCTGGAACGAGGCGGCCAGGCAGAAGTGGGCGCCTGGGTAGATGGTGCCATGCCGACCCGGGCAGAGACCATACGCGGCTATGTGCAAGCCATGCACCAACTCTGGCTGGTGGACATGGCCCGTCATCGGCTTGGCGTACGTCTGTCCAGTCCCGGCAGCATCGAAACCCGTTATCGCTACAACCCCGATGTGAAAAGCCTGCCCGCCATGGTGCCCGCCGTCATCCCCATGCTGCTGATGATGATCCCAGCCATGTTGGCCGCCCTCTCGGTGGTGAGGGAAAAAGAACTGGGATCGATCATCAACCTCTACGTGACCCCGGTGACCCGCAGTGAATTCCTGCTCGGTAAACAACTGCCCTACATCGTGTTGGCCATGCTCAATTTCTTCCTGCTGGCCGGGTTGGCCGTCACGGTATTCGGCGTCCCCATCAAGGGGAGCTTTGCCACGCTCACGTTGGCAGCGCTACTGTTTGTGATCTGCTCCACGGGTTTTGGCCTCTTGGCATCCACCTTCACACGCAGCCAGATTGCCGCCATGTTCGTGACCATGATCGGCACCATTATTCCTTGCGTGCAGTTTGCCGGCTTGCTCAACCCCGTGTCGTCGCTGGAAGGCACCGGTGCGCTGATCGGCCATATCTATCCTGCCACGCATTTCCTCACCATCAGCCGCGGCGTGTTCAGCAAGGCGCTGGATGCCGCCAGCCTGATCGATAGCTTCTGGCCGCTGCTCGTCGCCATCCCGGTGATCCTGGGTAGCGCCATCGGCTTGCTCAAGAAGCAGGAGGCCTGAGATGCATACGGCCGCCCACCATGTCTACCGGCTTGGCATCAAGGAACTCTGGAGCCTGATCCGCGACCCGATGATGCTGGTCCTCATCGTCTACACCTTCACCGTCGCCATCTATGTCGCGGCAACCGCCATGCCGGAGAGCCTGCACAACGCACCCATCGCAATCGTGGACGAAGATGCCTCGCCCCTCTCCGCCCGCATCGTATCGAGTTTCTACCCACCCCATTTCAAGACGCCCGACATGATCTCGTTGAGCGAAGTGGATGCCGGGCTCGATGCCGGCCGCTACACCTTCGTGCTCGATATTCCACCCGACTTCCAGCGCGACGTCCTGGCCGGCAAGGCGCCGGCAATCCAGCTCAACGTGGACGCCACCCGCATGAGTCAGGCCTTCACTGGCAACGTCTATATCCAGCAGATTGTGAATGGCGAGGTCAGCGAGTTCCTGCAGCGCTATCGCGGCAATACCACCATGCCGGCGGAGCTGAGCCTGCGCATGCGCTTCAACCCCAATCTGGAACACGCCTGGTTCGGCTCGCTGATGGAGATCATCAACAACGTCACCATGCTGTCCATCATCTTGACCGGAGCGGCACTGATACGCGAGCGTGAACACGGCACCATCGAGCACCTGCTGGTCATGCCGGTCACACCCGCCGAGATCATGCTGGCCAAGGTCTGGTCCATGGGGCTGGTCGTCGCAATGGCAGCCCTCGTGGCGCTGATCTTCGTGGTACAGCTGGCGCTGAGGGTACCCATCCAGGGGTCGATCGCACTGTTCATGCTGGTTGCCAGCCTGCACCTCTTTGCAACCACTTCCATGGGCATCTTTCTTGCGACGGTAGCGCGTTCCATGCCGCAGTTCGGCATGTTGCTGGTGCTTGTGCTGCTACCGCTGCAATTGCTGTCCGGCGGCACTACGCCGCGCGAAAGCATGCCGCAACTGGTACAGGACATCATGCTTGCCGCACCTACAACCCATTTTGTGACTGCGGCACAAGCGATTCTCTATCGCGGTGCCGATCTATCTGTGATCTGGCCGCAGTGCCTCGCCATTCTCGTGATCGGCTGCGTGCTGTTCAGCGCCTCGCTGGCACGATTTCGCAAGACCATCAGCCTGATGGCCTGACTTTGAACCAACTGAAGGAGCACGTCATGAGCAACACAAACAGCACGATGAACTACATGCCCGTCACCTTGATCAAGGCACAGCTATCTCTGTGGTTGCGGACCAGCGAACTGATCCAGGAAAACCGCGAGCAATGGTTGGCGCTCGGGGTCAAGGCGATGCACCGCACAGTGGAAGAAACCCAGGCAGAGGTCGATGAATTGACACAGGCGCAGGACTGGCAAAGCCTGTCGACCCTACCCGCGCATGCGTTCCGCCGCTGCATGGAAGCGCACCTGGCGGAAGTCCAGGAAGTCGCCGAGGCCATGCTGGGCCATCAGACTGACTTCGCCAAGGGTTGCCAGGTCGCCCTGGCCGATTGGCAAAAGGCCGCAACCGAGGCCATCAGTGCCAATGGTAATAGCATGCCCTTGAACACCATGCTGCAGGACACACTGCAAGCAATGGGCACCTACCCCGCCATGGCTGCAGGCATCAGGGCTGCGCAACAAATGATGGAGAAGCCGGAAAAGAAGGCTGCAAAGGCACATTGACCGTGTGGCATACCACGCTGGTATAGAACGGTCCCCATGTATCTGACCACGGCCACTAGCCCGCAGCACGCTCCTCAGGATTGCTCTGGGGAGCGGGCACCCAGCCATTCACGAAGCGCGATCGCCGCAGCAGGGAAATCCAGTGCATTGACACGGGCGCATACTGCCATCAACGCAGGGTCCTCGATCTGATCAACGGACCGGGCCAGTTCATCGGCGACCTGAAGCGCCTGCATATTTTTACTATCGAGCAGCGTCAGCAGCGAATGCAATACTTCCTTATCGGTAGTCAATCGCCCGGTATCGACTGCTTGTGGCAGCGGTAGATAGTCATCCCGTTGCTGCAATGCGTTCAGCAAGGCGGTATGGCTCTGCCTTGCCAACTCACGCAATCGCATGAGCGCATCCTCACCCACCGCTACCGATGGTTGTTGCCGTACTTGCTGTTCAATCTCGGCAGCATATCGTGCCAGCGAGTAAGCCCCCGCCGTGCTGGCATTCCCCTTGAGGGTGTGCATATCCATGGCTACCTGCTTCCAGTCGGCCTTGGCCCGGCCGACCTCCGCACTCGCGATCAAGCGCTCGCAATCGAGTGAGAGTGCCGACAGTATCGACGCATACAATTGAGTATCACCACCCAGGCGCGCCAGTGCGCTATCCAGACAGTCGTCGGGAGATCGACGGCCCGATGGGTTCGCTGCTTTCTCGACACGAGAAAGCGGGCGGGATTCACGCCCTGTCAAGCTGCAGATTACCGCCACCGTCGCCTCCAGATCGATGGGTTTGCCGATATGCTCATCCATGCCAGCATCGAGGCACACCTGACGATCCGCAGCCGACGCATTGGCAGTCATGGCAAGGATAGGCACCGTTCTGCATGCCGGAACCGCACGAATCCGCCGCGTCGCTTCAAGCCCATCAATATCCGGCATCTGAACGTCCATGATGATCAGATCAAACCGATCAGGATGGCGCAATACAATGTCGACCCCCTCCAGCCCACCGCATGCCAAGGTAATCAAAGCACCCTCAGCGCCAAGCAGTTCAGACACGACTTGGCGGTTAAGGGCATTATCCTCAACAATCAAAAGCTGCAGACCAGACAATCGTTGTGGCCGTCGCGGTTCCTCGGTCCGCTGGTGGACAATTTGCACACCAGAGATTGCGCGGGCAACGGCACCATTCAGTTGTACGGGCGTGATGGGCTTGGTGAGGAACTCGATAAAGGGTACGTCAACCCGTAACTGAGCCTCCGCCAGGACATCGCGCCCATACGCTGTGATCATGATCACAGCCGGGGGCTTGCTCTCCCAGCTGGAAGACCGGATATCGCGGGCAATCTGCAGGCCATCCTCTCCAGGCATCTGCCAGTCCAGCAGGACAATGTCGATCGGACGGCCTGCAAGTCGGGCAGCCGCCAGCTGAAAGAAGGCCGCCTCTCCGCCCTGGGCCTCCAGCACGTTCCAGCCCTCCGCCTGTGCAATATGTGATATGACCTCGCGTGCGGCGACATTGTCATCCACGACCAAAACATTGAGAGGTCGACTATTGGGTGTGTGCATGGACAGCGAAGCGCTATCCTCGGCGATATCAAAATCCAGTTGAAACGAGAATTCACTTCCCCCGCCGAGTTCACTACGAACACTCAAGGTGCCACCCATCAACTCCACCAATCGCCTGCTGATGGCGAGACCCAAACCAGTTCCACCGAACCGACGTGTCGTTGATGCTTCTGCCTGCTTGAACCCTTCGAAAATGCCTTGCAGTTGGTCCGGTGCAATACCGATACCCGAATCCCGTACGGAGAACGTCATCCTGACTCGCTTGCCTATACTTTCAATACAGCGAATCGTGACGACCACCTCTCCTTTTAAAGTGAACTTTAATGCATTAGCAGCAAGATTGATCAAAACCTGTTGTAGCCGTAATCGATCCCCCAGCAAATGTCTTGGCATGACAGGATCGAGGTCAAACAGGACTTCAACTTGCTTGCCATGCTGATTACCAGACAAGACAACCGCCAGGTCCCGCATCAGTTGCTCAATATCAAACGGGTGGATGTCCAGTAACATCTTGCCCGCATCAACCTTTGAGAAATCGAGGATATCGTTGAGTATCCCCAACAAGGATTTTGCAGCGCCCTCTGCCTTGTCGATATAGTCCTGTTGCCGCGCAGACAATTGCGTCCGTTGAACCAGCTGCAGCATACCTAGAACGGCATTCATCGGCGTACGGATTTCATGACTCATATTGGCAAGAAACGATGATTTCGCCTCACTGGCGGCATCCGCCTGCTCCTTGGCAAGCCGCAGGTTGCTCTCGAGTTGCAACTGGTTTGTGATATCCCGATTGATACCCGTCACCCGCACGGCCAGGCCTAGTTCATCGCGCTCAATCTGCGCCCCCGCCTGGATAAAACGTATAGACCCATCTCGCCGAACCACACGCAGTATCGGATCGTACTTACCCTGCCCATCCACCGCAGCAAGCAAGCTTGCTTCTGCAGCCGCTACATCATCAGCATGAACCCGGGAGCGCCAATGATCATAGTTAAGGCCGGTCGCGCGTAGCGACAGCGGTTGATCGTAGAACTCAAACATCCGATCGTTCCATTGCAGGGAATTATCCGCCAATGCCCAAGTCCAGATACCCAGTTCGGCCACTTCGGCCGCCATCAGCAACTGGTCCCTCGCGGCCGTCAATGCCTGGCGATGTTTCTGCTCAGAGGTAATGTCGGTCGCGATCGCCAGATAGCCAGTAACAGCACCGTCGCGTCCCCGCATGGCATTCATCACCAGGGAAACGGGTACACGGGCACCGCGCTTGCGCAGCCAGCTCCACTCCCGGGTCTCGATCTGACCCAGCAATGGCAGCTGGCTCAGTACCCTGAATCCGGTGATCGGGGTTCCCAGTTCTCCGGACAGTTCCTTGGCACGCTCCTCAATCTCTTTAGGTTCGTGCAGCACCAGCAAAGATCTGAGATCGACCAATTCCGCTGCTTCGTAACCGAGCATGTGCTCAGCACCCCGATTGAATATCCGGATAACGCCATGCAGATCAGTAGCAATAATGGCGATCTCAGATGCTGACTGCAGAACGTCGTTCAAGAGCGCGTTGAGGTGGTTGAGCTGCGTTTCCGCTGCCTTGCGCGAGGTGATGTCCTGAAAAGCCCCCATCAGCCGTACTGGCTTGCCAGCAGCATCAAGCTCTACTTCGCCGACGGAGCGAACCCAGATGTCACGACCGGCAGCCGTGATCAAGGGCAATTCAAGATCCCAACGCGCTTGCTGCGTTATCGCCATCTCGACAGCCTGCTCTATGGCAGGGCGTGCTTCTGGTGCATAAAAGCGCAAGCCTTCTTGCAAACTTGGCTGGTAGCCAACAGGAAGATCGTGGATGCGGCAGGTTTGAGACGACCAATGTACCCGGTTCTCGATCAGATCAACCGACCAGGCACCCACCCCGGCAATCTGGCCCGTCCTCTCTAGGAAAAACTGCCCCTCCTCCGCCGCTTGTTGCGCACGTTTCATCTCACTGATGTCGAGCAACGTGCCGTACATCCATTCCGGCAGACCATCATCGGTCCACCGCATGACTTTGCCACGGTTGAGGACATGGACCCAGTATCCCGCTTTATGACGCATACGTACTTCAACGTGATACTGGGGCGCGTCGCCTGCAAGGTGTCGTGCCAGCGTGGCAGCGGCGCCTGCACGGTCGTCTGGATGTACCAGAGATTCCCAAAATTGAATATCGTTGGGAGCAGGTAATACGCCGGGTAGGTAGCCAACGATATCCAACCAGCGGTCATTGAATCGCACCTCGCCGGTCTGGATATTCCACTCCCAGGTGCCGGCATCAGTCCCGGCGAGGATGGCAGCCAAACGCTCTCCATCTTCTGCCTGACTTCTGGCCAGACGTTTTTCTTCGGTGGTTTCGGTCAAGACCGCCAGCGTTCTGATCGGCTTTCCCGCCTTGTCCCGCTCCCATATGGCAGAGAGCCGGACATCGAAAATCTCACCCGACCGAGTGACCATCTGGTATTCAACATCCTTGACCTGGCCATCTCGATGGAATGCAGGAATCACCACCTCTTTCGCATAGCGTAAGGACTGCGGCGTCAGGAACTCGACGGACTGGCGTCCCAATACTTCATCCCGCTGATATCCCAAGCGTGCCAGCCAAGCTTCGCTGACACTGATCAATCTTCCCTCAGTATCAATCGAATGCATCATCACCGGTGTATTGGTGTAGAGCGTCCGGAAGTTATGTTCTCGTTCAGCCAATTGCAAATTCGCTTGCTGCACGCGTTGTAGCGCCGCGGCAATGAGTAAGGGGGGAAGCATGGCGATGGCAAAGGGCAGGTAAAAAAGTACCTCGCCCCAAGCATTGATTGACGGTATGGGCTGAAATTGACCCAAGGCGATCAATATCCCTAAGGTCAAAGATGTGCATGGCAAGGTCACTGCAATGGCAGAGAACTGGCCCGCCAACGCCACCAATACCAGCGCCGCGGAGATATAGACGTAGGGAAATGGTAGCGATACCGGGGCGTAAACCGAGACGGCCAAGGCAAACAGCAGTAGAGGCAGCAGCTCAATTTTCAGCAGTGCACTACGCAGGCCAGCGGCGCCCTGTGTCAGGTAGACCAAGCCCAGTGGCAAGACAGCAAGCCCGCCGATACTGCTGCCTAACACCCAACTGACGAACAATTTGTCAAAGGAGGCCAGGCCGTAGACCGCCAGCAATGGGGCACCAATAATTGCACCGACGATGCTCGGCAGTACGACGACCAGCAAAAGTGTACGAACCAGCAACACAGGATCAAACAGGCATTCCGCACTGTACCCGTGGCGCCGCAGCAAGTAGGAAGACAAGGCAATTTCACACAAATTGCCGGGAAGAAAATTGAGAGCCAGGACGAATGAATCACCGTATATCAGGCTCGCAATGACATAACCCGCTGCCACTAACGGCAATAGCAGCACCGTTTCACGAAGTGGGCGCAGTTGCAGCAACACAGCAACAGCCGCATTGGCATACCAGATGGCTGCGATACTGCCAGGCAGTCGGGAAAGATAAATGCCCCCGAGTGCCAGCGACAAAGCAGTCAACAAGGTCATTGCCGCCACGCGCCACCTCGATTCGGTGTGCGTCGTCCTGTCATCGGTGGTCTGAATCATGATGGCCGCCGCTTGTGGCGCAGATAGAGTGTGAGCAATAACAAAGCGGCGCTGAACAGCAACAACGCAGCAAACCGTTTCAGCTTGTCCTTGGTGGCATCGACAACCTGCAACGATGGCACATCCATCCACTGCTGGATGACCTTGTCCCGCTCCGATGTATTGAGATCACGTATGCCTCGCTCGAGCGCTTCCCCGATATCCGGCCGATCCTTGCGAAATCCAAAGCAAAGCGCATATTCAAAGCCGACCGGTCCGATCACCTGCAAACCATTGAACTTGTGTTGCCCGATCACGAAGTTGATGCTGGCAATATCCGCAACAACTCCCCGAACCTCCCCATTGAGCAGCGCCTTGATTGCAGTAAGATCATCGGCAACGGCCACCCAATGGACATCGGGAAATTTTTCCCGGAGAAAGCCCTCAACGGCATAGCCTTTCCCCACGGCCACCGACTGCTTCGCCAAAGTAAGCAAGCTGCTATCCGACGATGCGTCTTTGCGCATCAGTAGTACGGCGGGAACCGTGACATACGGACGAGAAAAATCGAGGTACTCACCACGTTCCGGGGTGGGACGAAGTGATGACACAAGATCAACCTCACCTCGCTGAGCCATCGGTAGTATTTCCGACAAGCTACAGGCAGGTAGGGTCTCGATCTTCATCCCCGCACTACGGCCGATGATCCCCAGCATATCGACCGAAAGTCCTCTGACTCGACCCGCCTTGTCCTGATAAACAAAAGGCCCATAGTCCTTCTCCGGCGCAAACCGGACCAGCATCGTCGTTGCAGCAACGGACGACATGGGCGTGGTAAATAGCGTGACGACCAGCAAAGCCAGGAGCCAGAAACCCCAAGGTGCTCGCCTATCAAGGAGTGCAGACATGAGTATGTTCTCGTTACCTGCTGCCATTAATACGCATAAAGCGCCAGACCAAGTAAACGGCCTGGAACAGCACATCTGAACTACCTTCCAATGTACCCAACGTACCTACTATAGCGGCGAGAAGGCGAGTGCATGACAGGTCGCGTCAGGCCGGGGAGGTACTCGCAGCATGAAACTCGGGAGCGTGGCTGAAGAAATCAAAACACTCGTTCAACCGCTGCTCCTCCTGCCTGGTTCTTGTCCCCGTGTACTCAACCGCCAGTAAATAGCCGCCTTCTCCTTTCTCTTGCCAGGCTATCCTGGCGGGGAGTCGTAACGGTGTCTGGTTGCGGTAGGCATCCAGATCAGTGAAGGGTGTGAATACATCCAGAAGCAATTGCTTTGCTTTGGCATCCAAGGCACGAGGTAGACGTAATTTCATCCCGGTGATGGAGAGATCAACGGTCACGCATTCCATCATTTCATCGTCGGCTATCACATTCACGATAACGTGGTTTTGAGCACGAGGTGCCGTGCGCTTCTCATGCTGCGCCGGCTTGGGCGGTGGGCCTTGATGAAAGCGGAAGGTCTCCAACACAGCGCGCAAACGTCCTGTCAGCTTGTACAAATCGTCGCTGATGGTACTGGTGGTATGCACCCGACCGGTGCTCTGGGCTAATGTCTCGTAGAGCCGATGCAATCGACTTTGCTGTTGGGAGACACTCTCGATCTGATTGACGATCAACGCTGAGATTTGTTGCGCGACGGAAGACGTGGTGGAGGCACTGCCCACGATTTCCTCAATCGTGATAGTGGTCGACTCCGCTTGTGCCATACCCGCCTGGGTACTGTGCAAGATCGCATTCATGGCGAGGTGGCTCTCCGCGATCAAACGCGACAGCCCTTCCACAATCCCCGTGATCTCTGTCGTCGCATCTGCGGTACGCTGCGCGAGCTTGCGCACCTCGTCCGCTACCACGGCAAATCCTCTACCTGTCTCGCCTGCCCGGGCTGCTTCAATCGCTGCATTCAGCGCCAACAGGTTGGTTTGCGAGGCAATCTCGCTGATCACACGGGTGATGGCCTGAATCTGCTTGCCAGAATTGGCAAGCTCGCCAACCTTACCCTCGGCCTCCTTGGCGCGTCCCGCGATGGATTGCATTTCGCGATGGTTGTCCTGCACGGCATTGAGACCGCGTTGGGCATGACCATTCGTCGCCGCAACCTGATCCAGTACCTCGTTTGAGAGCGCCTGTACCTGGCGAGAAGCATCGGTCAACGCATTGCTGGCAGCTTCCACCTCAGACGATTGCTTACTCTGGGTATTGCTGCTCTCGACCACCTCTCGGCCGATCTCGGTAATCTGGTAGGACGAGATCGCGATCTGCTGGCTGACCTGCTGGATCAGTCTCAGATTGTCAGCCAGGTTGCCAACCATCTGTCCCATATTCCCCATCACGCTATGACTATCCTCGACCGAGGGCAATCTCAATGGCGCATCCGTACCCTGGCCCAACGTCAGATCGCCGCTCGCAAGATGCTGGGTCAGCAGCACGGCCTCTGCAGGCTCTCCACCCAACTGACGCCGAATACGTAAGTAGGCGTAAACCGTAATGGCAGGAAGGCTTAACAGCAGAATGATCGCGCAAAAGGCGCCCAGCCAGCTCAAGCGAACTAGCTGCAGATCCACCTCCTTGTCAGCAACTTCTCGCTCCTTGTCATGCACAGCGGTCAAGCGATCCAGCCGTTCCGTCACTTTTTCGGTACTACTATCGAAGCCGCTACCCGGCTGCTTCATGACCGCATTGCCAGCCTCCAAGCCGCCTTCCATGTAAGCTTTGGCCATCTGGACACCGGTGTCGTACAGCGTACGAATTTCAACCTCCAGCGCCTGCCATTCGACATCCTGAGCAGGGTCGAGTGATCGGAGCCGCTGCAACTGTTGTTCGGCTTTACCTCGAAACGCCAAGGCGTCCTTAAATCCGTCGGGATCATGCGTGGCAGAGACATCGGTCAGGAACTGCTGAACTTGCACAACATCAAAGCGCAACTCGGACAGATTGCGGCTCATCGAGCCTGAAAGGTCGGCAGCATCATTATCATGTTTCAATTTGACGAATACGACGGCCAACATGACAAGATTGACAATCAGTATCAGTACGACCGCAATGTTGACGAGTACAAAAAATCGCTTCAAGTTGAACGGCTTGCCCTGAGTCTGCTTTTGCATCATCGGCCCTGACTGGATACGCTGATCTTTGATATAGGCCGGCAGTCAATCTGGCGCATTGACCCAGATCAAATATCCGTAAACGCAGCTCTGGCCTAGTTAATAAAGGCCGGGTGCGCGCGAACGGCGATGCGAATGTCCGTATCGAGCGCACTACCCAGCCTTTATTTTGTACAAGACAGCTTGTAAACAATGCTAGTCGAGCAATCCTGCATTAAGCAAATATTGCGAGAATCCAACAGCATTGGGCGCTACTTCAATTTCAGTTCCTGCAACTCCATTCCACCCAATATTTTGCGCATGACCTTACGCTCGCCGGATTCCCCCTCCATCTTTCGGGCGTCGGCGGCCAGGTAGGTCTCCATCTTCTTCTGGAACTCACGCCGCTGAGCAATGCTGTAGTAGTCCTTGAACTCCAGCGCCAGGATCAGGTCGGGTTCCCCTTGGCGGGCATTGTTGACCGCCAGCACGTGGTAGGAGACCAGGACGCCTTCCTTCTTGCTGAATTCCTGTAGCCGCTTCCACTGCCCAGCCAGAAAATCCATGTAATTCTCGAACTGGCCGGGCTCAACCTTGATCTGCGAGAACTCCCAGACCGATCCTTCGGTGTAGCTCGATTCCCCCGCCAGGACCGCGGGCGTGGTCATCGCGAGGGCCAATGCGCCTGCAAAGGCGGACAACTGCTTAGCAAGTTTCATTTTTCTCTTCCCTTTCCTGTCATGCCAAGGTGGCGAGTCAGTATAGAAACCTGCTATCCAACTGATCCAAAACGGCTTTTTTGTTCGATGGACGGTCGCAAGCTGGCAAACCGGCCAACATCACCTACGCTCAAGCCATAACAACCCGGAGAAGAGACGTCGACATGCGCATGCTGGCCGTGATCCTGCCAGGGCTGGTTTCGCTTTGTCTTGCGGCAGAGCCGCTCACCCTGCGGACTGCCAGCCAGGCAGGCAACACCGTGAAGTTCGATCTCGCCCATCCTCAGGAGCCGGGCATCTGTGTCGAAATCATCCGTGCGCTGGAGCGCATCGACCCTGGTTTGCACTTCGTCGGCCTCAATCAGGACCGGCCACTACCCCGCATCGAGCTGGAGCTTGCCAACGGTCAGCTCGATATCTTTTTCAGCCTGATCAAGACGCCGGAACGCCTGAAAAAAGTACGTTTTCTCGATCAGCCGGCGCTCTACAACGCACAGCATCAGGTAGCAGTCCGGTCGGATGACTCCGTGATCGTCAATAATTTCGCCGATATACGGGCACTAGGTAGTGCCGGCATCGTTCTAACGACCATGGGTTCCGCCTATGCGGAATACCTCAAAACCCAGCCTGGTCTGATCGTCGATGCGGGCGCAAATAATAATGCCGACAACTTCCGTAAGCTGGTGGCCGGACGGGGACGGTTCTTCTATCAGTCCAATGTCACGCTGGTGCGCTACATACGCGACGAAAAACTGGCGGACAAAGTCCGTATCCTGCCGGCCGTGTTCCGCATCGAGCCCCAGTTGGTCGCCTACTCCCCTCACTTGAATAGCGAAAAGATCGATCGGGTGGCGGCCGCGCTGACCCAGTTGACCAAGAGCGGCGAGCTCCAACGCATACAACGTAGGTATGGTGCGCAGTAATCCGGCAAACTTCCCCGGCGTTTCGTAGTCCAACCTTGACAGGGGCCGTGCCCCATCGGCCTCCGAGGAGTTCATCATGGACATCCTGACGGTTGCCCCGGAAACCAGCGGCGTACCGTGGTTCAGTCTGGGTATGGGCCTCCTGGGCCTGGGCTGGATCACCACGGTGGTAGTCATCGCGCTTGCCCTGCTCGGTATTGCCGCAATCTGGCGGGTGATCACGGGCTTTTTTGGGCCGCGCGAGCAGAACAGCCTGCATGTGCCATCAGGCCCGACGCGCCATCTGGCTCACCCAGACCGCACCTAGCACCAGCACCACCCCGGCGACCTGCAGGGTCGAGAAGCGCTCTCCCGCCCAGACAAAGCCCAGCACCGTGGCACTGACCGGACTTAACAGGCCCAACGGTGTCACCAGCCCGGCCGGTAGGCGCGCCACGCCGCGCAGCCACAGCGTGTAGCCCACACCGGCGCCGATCAGCGCCAGCCAGGCGTAGCCCAGCATATTGTTCAAGCTCAGTTGAGCTGGCCAGCTCTCGCGCCACAACGCCACCGGCAGCAGCACCAAGCCACCCGCCGTCAGTTGCCAAGCAGTCATGGTCAGCGGTGTCACCGGTGAGCGCCAGCGCTTGGTCAGTAAGGTACCCAGGGCCATCGACAATGAACCAGCCAGTGCGGCCAGCAGGCCGACGGAATCAAGCTTGGCGGCAGGTGTGAGTACCAGCATGCCTACCCCAACCATACCGACCAGTGCCGCAACGATGGCGACAGGCTTGGGGTGCTCATTGAGCAGTGGCATGGCCAGCAGCAGTACGACCAGCGGCTGGACAGCCCCCACGGTGGCGGCAACCCCGCCCGGCAGGCGGTAGGCCGCCACGAACAGCATGGCCTGAAAGAAGCCGATATTGAGTATCCCCAGTACCAGGGCCTTCCACCACCAGTCCCCCTTGGGCAGTAGGCGGGTGTACAGCAAAAACACGATGCCTATCGGCAATACCCGCAGCATGGCGGACGTCATGGGCAGGCCCACAGGCAGGAAGTGCGATGTAACCAGATAGGTTGTACCCCACAAAATGGGGGCTAATGCCGTCAGCGCGACATCCCTTGTTTGCGTACTCATCTCGACCTCAACTATCTTGATATCGAGACATATATTGCAAGCCAAGTACCTTCACGTCAAGATAGTTGATATCAATTTTTCACCGAGGCACCACCATGCCCAAGCGCTCCGCTTCGCCGACCAGTCCGTCCACGGATCAGGTTGATGCCATCCTCGCCCAATGGCGCCGTGAGCGGCCAGATCTCGACCCCTCCCCCATGGGCCTGATCGGCCGGATCGGACGCCTGGGCCGCTATCTGGAGCGCGAGGTCGATAGCGCGCTCACAGGATTGAATCTCAGCAGTTGGTCCTTCGATGTACTCGCCACACTACGCCGCTCCGGCGCCCCCTACACGCTGAGCCCCACCGCGCTGATGACCACGATGATGATCACCTCCGGCACCATGACCAACCGTATCGACCAGGTGGAGAAGAAAGGCTGGGTAAGGCGCCTGCCCAATCCGGACGACCGGCGCGGATTTCTGGTGCAGTTGACCGAGGAAGGCCTCGCCTGCATCGATCGGGCGGTGGAAGTCCATCTGGAGAACGAGCATCGCATCGTCTCGGCACTACAGCCCGAGGCGCGGGAGGTGCTGGCCGAGCTGCTACGTGCATGGCTGGTGGCAGCGGAGCGCACCAGCAAGCAGGACTAAGCCCCTGGTGAGCCAGTCTGTCGCAAGACAAGGAAATCCCTAGGCTCCCCCTGGGAGTCGTCCGAGTTACGCCGTCACCCTGAATCCGCGATATTGCCGACAACGGCGCATTGCCGTGCTCAATATGGCAGATGGATCATGGACAGGGTGCTGATACTGGTAGATGACGAGCCCAATATCCTGGCGGCGCTGCAGCGCATATTTCGTCGTGAGGGGTATCGAGTCCTGACCGCCACATCGGGCGAGCAAGGTCTTGCGCTACTGAAGGAACATCCAGTTGCCGTCGTGATTTCCGATCAGCGCATGCCGCAGATGACCGGCGCCGAGTTCCTCGGCCATGTGCGCGAACGCTTCCCGGAGACCATCCGTATCATCCTTAGCGGCTACACCGAACTCAACTCGGTGTTCGATGCCATCAATCGCGGTGCTGTCTACAAGTTCCTGACCAAGCCCTGGGACGACGCCCTGCTGCGCGCGCAAGTGCTCGATGCCTTCGAACAGTTGGAGCTACGGCACCAAAACGCGTTGCTAATGCAGGAAGTGCAGGACAAAAATCGCGAACTGGAAGCCTTCAATCAGCGCCTTGAAGGGGAAGTCATCCGTAACAGTGGAGATGCTCGACTCGAGCAAAGTTCATTGATGCAGGTTCACGAACTGCTCGACATGCTACCCATCGGGGTCATCAGCCTCAGCGACGACGGACTGATCATCTTTGCAAACCGCATGGTTCACCACTGGCTGCCGGAAACCGGCGGTCTTACCGGCCAATCCCTGACCGACAGCCTGCCTGATGTACTGCAGGACAAACTGCAGCAAGCATTGGGCGGTACTGCCCGTAGTCGTAGCCTGATCGCACTCGCTAGCGGCAACTATTGGCTGGAATGTCTGCTCGCTCCGCAGCCGGCCCTCCAAGAAGGACTCATCGCCTGCCTCTACCCCCACCACATCGAGAGCCCATCATGTCCTACGCAGCGCGTCTTCCACTGCAACTGATCGATGTGGCGAGTCACATCTCCAGCACGCTGGCGATGCCGGATCACCTTCGGGACATCCTGCGCATGCTCGATAGCCAAGCGATCAGCCTCGAGACCATCGCGCACGAGCTGGAGGATGAACCGACGCTCGTGGCACGCCTGATGAGGGTAGCGAACTCTCCTTTTTACGGGGTGGCCGGCCGGGTGGAGGGCGTAGGGCAAGCCTTGCGTGTACTGGGTACCAGTAACACCCAGAGTTTTGTTACGGCGATGATCACCATGTCGCAATTAAGCCGGCTCTCGCTCGACCCGGAAACACGCGACAAGCTGCGCCAGCACAGCCTCATGGTCGCCTACCTGGCCCGCAACCTGGCCAACCTGACTGGTTTAAGCCAGGACACCGCCTTTGTCGCCGGACTCTTACACGATTTTGGCCGCTTTGTGCTGATCAGCGAGTTCGCCGAGCACTACATGCCGGTGCTGGAATCCCACTACATCACACAGCGTCCGATCACGGAGCTGGAACAACAGCTACTCGGTTTCAATCATGCCGATGTTGGCGCAGAACTCGCACGTATCTGGCATTACCCGGAACGGATCGAACAGGCCATACGCCACCACCATGCCCCCAACGGTCAGATGGAAGGCATTGTATTGCTGATCGCGCTGGCTAATCGGCTGGATAACGATGACGAACGAACCGATGACCTGCACCTGGCTTCCTGGCTGAGGCTGGGGATATCTGAAGCGGCCTTGGCAGAATCGGCTACGACCAGTCGCCAACAGGTACTTGCTCTGCTGCACGCAGAAGCCATCGAGCCCACAACAGCGGTAGGAGCATAACGATGAGCATTGCCAATACCGACTGGTTCTGGGAAACCGACCGCGCACTCTATCTCACCAACACCAATCAGTCGCTGGCAGCGTGGCTGGGCAAGTCTCAGGCATCCCTGGCGGGAATGGCCATGCGAGAAGCGGTACCCGAGGCTTTATGGCATCAGTGCCGGCAAGCCTATGTCACGCTCAGTTCTGAGAAGGATGCGCTCTCATTTGACTATGAGCACTTCGATGAACACCGGCAGGTCAGTTGCCGTCGGCGCGTTTGCGGCCGCTATGCCTTTGGTGATACACAGCGCCTGGTTTGGTACGCCTACGACATCAACCCCTACTACGAGATGCTGCACGACCTGCAGGCAATACTGTATGAGGTGGAATCGGAACGGGAAGCCATGCATGAGCATGCCATGGTGGCCCGCCTGTCCAAGCAGGGACGCTTCGTCTATGTCAGCGAAATGTTTGCGCGTCTGTCTGGTCAAAATGCCCGCAAATTGATCGGGCAGGGTTACGAGGCGCTCGATGCCCGGTTCGAGGATGTCATCGATAGTGAAGCGCTACTGGCCCAACTGCAAGATGGCCAATCCTGGCGAGGTGAAATGCAGGTACGCCGGCCGGATGGTGGCTATTGCTACTGGCAGGCCAGTATCGTGGCACTGCGTGGGCGGGAAGGTCACATTGAGTTCTTTCACATCAGCCATGACCTGACCAGTTCGCGTGAGTCCCAGCGTCAATTGGCGGCAGAGAACGAGGCGCTTGAACAAGCGGTGGCAGCCAGGACACGTGAGCTGGAAACCAGTAACGCCGAACTGGCCGCCGACATTCGCGCCAGAGAGGCCATGACCGCAGAGCGCGACCGCCTTGTCTCCATTGTCGAGAACACCACAGACATCATCGGCATCTCCGAGTACGACGGCCGTGTTTTGTACATGAATGCTGCGGCACGCCGCTTCTACAACATCCCTGCAGACGAGGATGTTGGCCAGACGCTCACGCCGGACTACCTGCCAAGCCATGCCAGCCGCCATCTGATGGGAACCGCCATACCGGCTGCCATGGAGCGCGGTAGCTGGAGTGGTGAATCCACACTGTACGACGCAGTCGGTACTGAAATTCCCGTCTCGCTGGTCGTCCTGGCTGAGCAAGATGGCAAAGGCCGGGTCAAGCACTTCTCCAGCATTGCCCGCGATATCCACGAGACCAAGCAAAAGGAGCAGCAACTCAAGGCGCAAAACGAGGCTCTAGAGAAGCTCAACGGTGAGCTCGAAAGCGTACAACACCAACTGATCCAATCCGAGAAAATGGCCTCGATCGGCCAGCTTGCCGCTGGCGTAGCGCATGAGATCAATAACCCCATCGGCTACGTGAATTCCAATATCGGAACGCTGGGCAGCTATGTGGATGAGCTGCTTGGCTTGTTGGACGCCTACGCCAGCCATGTCCGGCAAGACCCCGCGCTAGCGATATCACCAGCACTGGATGAAGCGCTACAGCGCGCTGATATCGAATTTCTGCGTGAGGACATCAAGCAATTACTCAGCGAATCACACGAAGGCATAGGTCGGGTCAAGAAGATCGTCCAGGACCTGAAGGACTTCTCCCGGGTTGATACCGCAGAAGAATGGGAGTTTGCTGATCTGCACCACTGCCTGGATAGCACGCTCAACATTGTCCGCAACGAAATCAAATACAAGGCTGAAGTCGTACATGAGTACGGTCAACTACCTGCCGTGCAGTGCCTTCCCTCTCAACTGAATCAGGTTTTTCTGAACCTGATGGTGAACGCTGCGCATGCCATCGAAGCACGCGGCACCATCACCATTGCGACGGGTCTTGACGGCGACAGAGTCTGGATCAGGATCAGTGATACCGGCTGTGGCATGTCGCCCGATGTCATCCGTCGCATCTTCGAGCCCTTCTACACAACCAAACCCGTTGGCAAGGGGACCGGGCTGGGCCTGTCGCTCTCGTACAGCATCGTCAAGAAGCATCACGGCGACATCCGAGTCGAAAGCACGCCCGGCAAAGGCACCCGCTTTGAAGTCATCTTGCCAGTCAACCAGAACATCGCCGTTGCAGCCTGAGGAGGTGCGCCATGAACATGTCCACATTCGATCCTCGTGTCACCATCGCCGGCATCGAACGTATCCCCACTCTGCTGCTGGTAGATGACGAGCCTAACATCCTCTCTGCGCTCAGACGGCTGACTCGCAACGAACCCTGGCGCATCGTGACGGCCAACTCGGGCGCCGATGCGCTCACACTGCTCGATACCGAGCACCCCTCCCTGATCGTCTCTGACATGCGCATGCCCGGCATGAATGGCGCCGAGTTCCTGGCAGCGGCACGCGAAAGGCAGCCGGACGCCTTGCGTATCCTGCTCACGGGCTACGCCGATATGCAGTCGACCATACAGGCCATCAACGAGGGCGCCATCTACCGCTACATCAACAAGCCATGGGACGATGTGGCCATGCTCAACCTGCTCCGGGACGGGCTGGAGATGCAGGCCTTGCGCCAAAAGGCAACGGCGCTGGAGGTACTGACCCGGCAACAGAATGAGGAACTGAAAGCGCTGAATGCCGGCCTGGAACAACGTGTCGAGGCCAGGACTGCAGAGGTCAAGCAGACTATGGCGTTTCTGGAACAAGCTCACGACAAGCTCAAGAAAAGCTATCTGACCAGTATCAAGGTGTTCACCAACCTGATCGAGTTACGAGAAGGCAAGGAGGCGGGTCACTCGCGCCGGGTTGCCGATCTGGCAAGACAGATAGCGCGGCACTTGGGCTGCACCGATGCCGAAGTCCACGACATCTTCCTGGCAGGCTTGCTGCACGATATCGGCAAGATCGGCATTCCGGACGCCATTGCTCATAAGGCTTTCAGCGAACTGAGTGCCGATGAGCGGAGCATCTTTGTCCGCCACGCCGCCAATGGCCAAGCCGCCTTGATGGCGCTGGAACATCTGGCGGGAACCGGCTTGCTGATTCGCTCCCACCATGAGCGCTATGACGGCCTGGGCTACCCCGACAATCTGGCAGGCGATGCTATTCCGCTCGGCGCACGCATCCTGGCTGTCGCCAACGACTATGAAGGGTTGCAGAGCGGCAGCCTGCAGACCGTCAAACTCAGTGCAGAAGACGCCAATCGTGCCATTGCCAAATCCGCTGGCAAGCGCTACGACCCGCGGGTGGCAGATGCACTGGATAAGGTGCTGCATCAGGATAAATCCGCGCCAAAAACAGAAGAGATCGCCGTCAGGCCCGGGCAGTTGCTACCCGGCATGCGCTTGACGCGGGATCTCGCCAGTCCGGACGGCGTGCTGCTGCTTGCACGCGATCATGAGCTTGATGCTCGCATCATCAACCAGATCCAGCACTTCGAGCAGTCCGACGGGCGCCCCCTCACCCTTCACGTCCAGGCAAGGAGCTGATCATGTACCACGTCATGCTGGTAGACGATGAACCCCATATCCTCTCGGCATTGAGCCGGGCCCTCTCCAATCGACAGCCGGAGCTTGCCACCCAGGCTATCACACTGACCTTGCATCCCTTCAATTCGCCCACGGAGGCACTGCACCATGCTTTCGATGTGCCCATCGACCTGATCATTTCCGACTACCGCATGCCGGAAATGTCGGGGGTGGAATTTCTATGCCAGATGCGGGAACACCAGCCGGACGCGGCCCGGATCATCCTATCCGGGTATGCCGACCTGCAAGGACTCATCCAGGCTATCAATGCGGCACAGATCCAGCGATTCATCGGCAAGCCCTGGGTTGACTTCGACCTGAGGGAAGCGGTGATCCAGACCATCAGGCTGCGCGAGCTGCAGCAGGAAAACGCGCGCCTGGCGGATACGGTAAGGGTTGCCGAGGGGAGGTTGAGCCAGCAGGAGGCAGCGTTGCGTCGGCTGGAGCAAGAGAGTCCGGGCATCACGCGAGTCAACTGGGACGAAGAGGGTGGTGTGCTACTTGAGGTCGACGACTGATGCCTTACTCCAAAAAACTGACGCCGATGACGTTTCGCATCGAATACATCCTCCAGAACGAGCGGCGTGGCATGCTGATCGCCCGTCAGTTGGTCGACGGCCCGATACACCTGACCGAACATGCGCGACTGGGCGACGTCTCGATCCAGACCTACTTCATCAAACAGCGTCACCCCGCCACCGACCAGCCCGATAGCAGCGGGCTCTATACTTTCCTGCCCAACACGCTCGATGATCTGAAGCTACTTAGCAAGGCGCAGCTGGTTGAACTATATCCATAGCCCCCAACGCACCTCGCTCCCAACGGTATGGCCAGGCACTACTTAGTGGTGCAACGGCTTGGTGATTACGCAGTCGGGTGATTACACTCGGTTACCGGCATCACCGTACCGTGAGAGCAGCCCTTGAACCCCACCCCCCTAGAGATGATCGGAGCAGCGCTCTTCGCCATTGCGCTGATCCATACTTTCTCGACCAAGTTCTTCGAGCATCTGGCCCATACCCGACCTCGTCACGCCGGTATCTGGCACCTCTTGGCCGAGGTAGAGGTGGTATTCGGCTTCTGGGCCATGATCCTGATGCTGGTGATGTTTGCGCTGCACGGTAGCAAGGCGGCGACCCAGTACATTGATACCCGTAATTTCACCGAACCGATGTTTGTCTTCGCCATCATGGTGATCGCCGGTACCCGGCCCGTCCTGCAAGTGGCGCTAGGTTGCGTGAAGGCCATCGCGCGTGTCGTACCCTTGCCGGCCAGCATGTCGCACTTCGTGGTCGTACTGGCGCTGGTTCCCATGCTCGGCTCTTTCATCACCGAGCCTGCCGCCATGACACTCGCCGCCCTGGTCCTACGTGATCGTTACCTTGGGACGGATATTTCGAACCGCTTCAAGTACGCCATTCTGGGCGTACTGTTTGTCAATGTCTCCATCGGTGGCACGCTCACGCCATTTGCTGCGCCACCGGTATTGATGGTGGCGGCCAAGTGGAACTGGGATATTGGCTTCATGCTGACCACCTTCGGCTGGAAAGCCGCCACAGCAGTCATCTGCAATGCCCTGATCACCGCCCTCCTGTTTCGCAAGGAACTGGCGAGGCTCGCAACAGATATGAGCGATGGTGCCGGCACGCCAGTGCCGAAATCACTGATGCTGGCCCACCTTTTGTTCATGCTCGGGGTGGTAGTGTTTGCCCACCACCCGGCCGTGTTCATGAGCCTGTTCCTGTTTTTCCTCGGGGTCGCCAGTGCTTATGAGCGCTACCAGGACCGGCTGATCCTGCGCGAGGGCTTGCTGGTGGCGTTCTTTCTGGCCGGGCTGGTAGTGCTGGGTGGGCAGCAGCAATGGTGGCTGCAACCCTTGTTGATGAGCATGAGTGCAGATGCCGTCTATTTCGGCGCAACCGCCCTGACGGCCGTGACCGACAACGCCGCCCTGACCTACCTCGGCTCACTGGTCGAAGGGCTGACACCGGACTTCAAGTACGCGCTGGTCGCCGGTGCGGTGACCGGTGGCGGCCTGACCATCATCGCCAATGCACCCAACCCGGCCGGCATTGCCATACTGCGCGAAAAGTTCCACGACGGAGCGATCCATCCCCTGGGTCTGTTCGCCGCCGCCGTGCCACCTACTCTGGTGGCCATACTGGCCTTCAGGGTGCTGTAGGCATCCCAGCGTTCAGCGCCGCTTGTGGTGCTTCTTCTTGCTCGGCTTGGCAGCAGGCTTGCGCGCTACGGCAGGCTTGGTGCAACGCAGGTTGCCCAATTCGCTGGCATCCAGTTGCCGCAGGTGGCCAACATCATCAGGCTGCAAGGCCCATGCGGCGCGCGCCGTCTCGTCGGGCGACATGAGCGCCAACACATCGCGATCCTGTTCTGGTGGCAGTTTGCAGGCCAGCGCCGGGGCAGTCTTGTACTCATCCGGCACCGGCACTTCCTGGCTGACCGTGTACTTGTACGTCACCCCGCCGATATTGGCGCCCTTGTCAGCCAGCACGGCAATGCGCCGGTTCACCTTGGCCAGCAAGAAAAAATCCCGCCCCGAGTCAGCACCCAGATTGACCTTTTGCTGCACGGCCCAGCCGTTGAACACCACGCGCGGCGAGATATAGGCGCGGTGGTAACTGCGGCCCAGCAGTACGCCCTTGGTGCTGGCAGCGGGCGGCGGCGTGACGACGGGTGCCGGTGCAATCACCACCGGCTCAGGTACGGCAACGGGTGCGACAGCTTGGGCCTTGGGCGGCTCCGGTTGCGCAATGGGCGGCGTTGTCTTTTGGGGCACTTGGGCACAGCCCAGCAGGGTAAGGCCCGACAGCAGCGGGACCAGCGTCTTGATCGTCGGGATTGTTGCCATATCACCTCTCGCAAAAAGCTCAACCATCGGGAAGCCGCCATGTCGCCGAGCCACGGCTCTCCCCGTACGTAAGCCGGTTATTATATTTGTGCAAATGCAATTACAGAAGACAGAAATTGCAAATAGACGTTACCAGCGGCGCTGGCTATTTCGACAGCATTGCCTAACCTTCAAAGCCCCAGCACGCCACGCTTCCCGTCATGCGTCGCCTGATCATCAGCCTGATCCCGGTTTTCCTGTTCTGCCATGCGGCCGAACCCTTGTTGTTGCGTACCGCCAGCCAGGCGGGCAACAGCGTGAAATTCAACCTTGCCAGTACCGATGAGCCGGGCATCTGCGTGGAGATTCTCCGGGCGATGGAACGGGTCGATACCGACCTGCATTTCACCGGACTGGATCAGGAAAAGCCTTTGCTCCGGATTGAAAGCGAGTTGGCCAATGGCCAGATTGAGGTGTTCTTTGGACTGCTGAGGACGGCCGATCGGCAGCAGAAGATGCGCTACATCGACCACACGCCGCTTTATGTGATCCGGCATCAAGTCGCCGTTCGGGCGGACGACTCAGTCGCTGTCGAGACGTTCGAGGATATCCGTGCACTTGGCCAGAACGGGCTGATCCTGGTCCCCATGGGGACCGCCTATATCGACTACCTCAAGCGGCAAGGTGGGCTGATCCTGGATATCGGATCCAACAGCAATGTCGACAATTTCAAGAAACTGCTGGCTGGCCGCGGGCGATTCTTCTACCAGGCCGATACCACGCTCAAACGCTATATCCGAGATCAGAAGCTGGTCGGTCAGGTACGCATCCTTCCGGCCGTGTTCCGACTCGAGCCACAAATGCTGGTCACAAGCCGGCAACTGAGTGAGGATAAGGTCGCTAGACTCAGCTCAGCCCTGGCAGCGCTTGCCAAAAGTGGTGAGCTGCAACGCATACAACGAAAGTATGGCGTGATGTAGGGTCATATGATGGTCATTTGATCTTGCGCAGATCAACGCCCGGAGGTTCATGGCAGCATCGCAATACGCCATCCCGAGATGGCCCCGAAAGGGAGTGCGAACCATGAATATCCCGCAGCCGACACCCGATGCTCAGGTCGTGGACTGGTTCAGCCTGTCCAGCGGCATGATGGGGCTGGGCTGGATTGCCACCTTGGTAGTCTTGGTATTGATCATCGTGGGCATCACCTCTGTCGTCCGGTTGGTACGCATGAGTCTAGAGTCGCCGGATCGCACTGCCCATCAGCAACAATCACCCTTGCAGATACTCAATCAGCGCTACGCACGAGGTCAGATCAGCCGGGAGGAATACGAGCAAAAGCGTGCCGATATGGAGTGCTGATACCCGCTCGCGCCACCTAGCGGTATTGATACCGCAGACGATTCACTTCGTGCCGTCTACACTGATCAAGCAACTCCGCAAGACAACAGGACACCGCACATGGCGACGAGCAATCCCGCCACCTTGTCGGCCGATGCCGAACTCGCTGCCTATCTCGCCGCGCTGCCCAGCGAAGACCGGCGCACAGACTGCATTGCGCTGATTGCCATGATGCGGGAAGCCACGGGCGCTCCCCCACGTATGTGGGGAACGATGGTGGGCTTTGGGGATTTGCACTATCGCTACGACAGCGGTCGTGAGGGCGATACTTTTCTACTGGGCTTTGCGTCCCGCAAGGCGGATCTCACGCTCTATCTGGGCTGTGATCTCAACCTGCACGCCGATCTGCTCGCCCCGCTGGGCAAGATCAAGATGGGCAAGGGTTGTCTATACCTGCGACGACTGGCCGATGTACCCCACAAGCACCTCCTGGCACTCTTGAAGACCGCCGCTAGCCACAATGCCGCCACGGCCAGCCCTGGGGCCGACTGAACCTTAGGTAAGCCGATCAGTGCGAAGAACGCTTCTTAACGTCGGAGAGACGACGGGGGGCTGCGCGCCTATCGCTGGTGTTGAGTAACTGATTGGCCCAACGCCAATCCTCACCAACCTCGCCCGGCGCCGTACGACGATCATGCCGGCGCTGCTCCAGCACATAGTCCTCGATCTCTTCGGTCGCCTTGAGATGAATCCTTGGCATTGCGACATCCTCCGTGGTTCACGGGCATCCTGCCGGGCTGCCAGACCTGACGCTCGGCGATCGGTACCTCATGACCATCATGGCACAAGCGGATGTTGAAAATACTGAGTTTTATCAATTGGATCAGTACCTTCCATCCAATATATCTACTCAACCAGGGCATACTGGCGCCAAATGACGATCATCCTGCGCGAGTTGCAAGCGCCTGCGCCACTTTGTCCAGCAAGACCTGCTTTGAAATAGGCTTGGTGACAATGTCGTCAAAACCAGCCGCCAGTATCTCGCTCTGCTCCATGGCCATGGCATGGGCCGTATAGGCCACCACGGCTGGCTGCCGCCGCTGATAGTTCGCTCGTATCCGTCGGCACAATTCCAGGCCACTCTCACCGGGCATGCTGATATCCAGCAGGATCAAGCTGTATTCATGCAACTGCATCGCCGCCCAGGCCGAAGCAGCATCACGGGCATCTACGACCTGATAACCCTGCCGTTGCAGAAACAAGGTGGCGATCCGACGATTGGTATCCTCGTCATCGACCACCAGGATGGTGTCTGCAACATGTCCGGACTCACTCATCATGCCCCCTTGTCCTCCAGCGGCAGCATGATGGTGAAGTGGCTGCCACGATCCGGCGCTGATATCAGGTGTATCTTACCTTGCATCAGTTGTACCAGCTCTCGTACAAGCGCGAGTCCCAGACCGGATCCGCCATGGTGCCGCGTGGCAAAGCGCTCCACCTGCCGGAACTTCTCGAACACGATCGCCTGGTCTTCCTCATCAATACCGATGCCCGTATCGCTGACCGTCACCAGCAACTGCTCGCCCTCTCGTTCGGCATTCACGCATACCTCACCGGTTTGGGTGTACTTGATGGCATTGTGCAGCAGATTACCCAGCACCTCGCGCAGTCGCACGCCATCCACCATGGCCTGACCCAGTTCTGCATCGTCCCAACGGCGCAGAATGGGTAGTCCTTTCTGGGTCGCAAAAGGTTCATGCGTATCGCAGACCTCAACCAACAGAGTGCCCAGGCTTTGCATTTCCTTACGTAACGTCAGTCTGCCAGCTTCCAGCCGGGCAAGGTCCAGAATGGCATCGACTTGCTCACGCAGTTGCTGTCCGCTGCGCTGGATCAGCCCCGCCAGTTGCTTGTCCTCGGCCAGGTCGTTACCGTCGGCGATCAGTTCGGCTGCACCCAGGATGCCATTGAGAGGGGTACGGAGCTCATGCGACATCTGGGCCAGGAATTCAGACTTCATCCGGTTGGCCGACTCTGCCGCTGACTGGCTGCGTTGCAAGCGAAATGCCAGCCAGTAGATAAACCCACCCGAAATCAGCAGCAGGATGGTTGCGATCGTCGCTGCCTGCAGCATTCCCTGCTTGCGCTGAAAATGTTCCGACAGCACATCGGCAAGCCGCTCCTGCAGCACAACAGCCACCGGCTGATTACGCAAGTGTCGGGCCGTCACCAGAATGTCCAAGCCGTGCGCATCCTGCGTCTGCATCTGGAACACCGGCTCCGACTTCACGCGTTGAAACCAGGCCAGTTGATCGACCTTGTCACCGAGTTTGGCGACATCGGTATTGCGGCTGGCGCGGACAACGCCATCCAGCCCCACCAGCATGATGCCGCCCCCAATACTTGTATCGACATCCCGATACAGATCGGTGAAATAGAATGGGTCTACGGAGACCACCACGATTCCGCCAAAGCTGCCATCGGCTTTATCGATGCGGCGCGTAAACTGCAGCGACCACTTGCCTGACGAGCGACCGAGGATGGGCTTGCTGATAAACAGACCCCGGTTGGGGTCTTGCTGATGCACCTTGAAATGCTCCCGATCCCCGACATTGACCCGCTTGAACGGTGTCTTGTTGGTCATGATCAGGACACCGTCGGCGTCGACTATGCCCAACTGGGTGTAATAGCGATCGATGATCACTTCCTCGCCCAGCAGGTTCATGATATCCAGCGTACCGGGTGAGCGCTCGAAGCGATACTTCAAGAAACGCACGGTCTGGTCGACTTCACGCGTCAGGCTATCCACATGCTCATCCAATGCGCGAACCAGGTTCTGGCTATCGGTTCGGTAGCCGTCCAACGCCAGTTTCCGGTCCTGGTCAATGGCATGCAAGGTCGCCCACCAGAGGCCCAGCAGCAAGGCCAGCAGGAAGAACGGCAGGGCAATGGTCAAACGCAACGCGTTAGATCGGGACAGAGACATCTCACACCTCCATGCGATGACTGTAGGCCGACAACTCTGCCGCCATACCGATCAATACCGATTCAAGCGTCACCAAGGCAGCGTTTGGCAGAGGCTCCGGCATGTTGAGGCTGCTTTGCAAATCGATACAGGCAGCTTGGCCCGCCTCGCATTCAAACATACCAAATGTTGCCCGCAATCTTAGCAACAGGCTGGCCAATGCCTGACGGTCGGCCTCCGGTCGGCGGGCCCGGTCGATAGCGATCAGATAACCCGGCAGCTCCCCTTCATACAAATGACCGAGCAGGCACAGGGTGGCGGTATCGCCACGCAGTTGGCGCAGGGCAGCGTCCACATCCAGATAGCGTTCTTGGTGAGCAGTCAGGTCAGGCATCGCATTCCTCCTTGATGCCTCGCAGACTAAGCGTCTGCTGTCGCCATTCCTACTCGGTAGGCTCCTAGTCCCCCCCTGGGAGCAGTACGGGGGCAATCCCGTGTGTACTTCACGCTCGATTAAGTACCGGGTGTTCTGATGATGTCGCCGTTAACCACTTCAGAGGACAACACCATGCAATATCGTGCCATCGCCGCTGCACTCGCACTCGCTTTTGCCTCTCACCTTGCCAGCGCTTCGGCAGAGTGCCCCGCCTATCCCAAGGCAGAATGGATGAAGGAATCCGACGCCCGCGCCAAGCTGGAAAAGGACGGTTACAAGATCAAGAAATTCAAGGTATCCGGCAACTGCTACGAGATCTACGGCCATGACAAGGCGGGCAAGAAGGTAGAAATCTATTTCGACGCCAAGACCCTCGCCATCATCAAGCAAGGTGACTGATCTACCAGGCGGGGAGGCTTGCCTCACCGCATATCCGGGAGGATGCCATGCATCGATCCACAAACCAGCCAGCGACCACCGTACGCGTCTGGGACATCGCTGTCCGACTGACGCACTGGCTGGTCGCCGCTTGCGTGGTTGCTAACCTGTTCATTCTGGAGGAAGGCGAGCGGCCACACCGCTGGCTCGGCTACCTCGCCTGTAGCCTGATCGCCATTCGCGTTATATGGGGCTTTGTCGGCAGCCGTCACGCCCGATTCACCGACTGGTTCCCCACGCCAGGCCGGCTGATCCCTTACCTCAAGCAGATGATGATCGGCGAACAGCCGCGCGTGGTCGGCCACAATCCCGCCGGTGCCGTCATGATGCTGCTGATGTGGCTGCTGATCCTGAGCCTGGGCACCACCGGCTACCTGATGGGAACCGACGCCTACTTTGGCGAAGAATGGCTGGAGGAAGTACACGAAATCCTCGCCAATGCCCTGCTAGGCTGCGTAATCCTGCATGTGGCCGCAGCGCTGGTGGAAAGCCGGCGTCATCGCGAGAACCTGGTTGCCAGCATGATCACCGGTAACAAGCGCGCAGAGTAAGCGCGTGGCATGCCGGAGGGCCCCCATGAAAAAAGCGGGGGCCGCATCGGCACCCGCCCTTTGTGATCCCGAACACCGCGATCAGTTACCTTGTCGGTCGTGCTTCTGCCGGTAGATGCGGCCACTCTGGGCGTTCATCGCACCGTTGAGCTTGGCCCGTTCGCGGGCCGTCAGCTTGCCATCGGCCTCCATGCGCGTCTCGCGCCGGTCTACCCTGTCACCCTTGCGCTCCAGCCGGGCGGCTTCCTTGTCGGTCAGGGAGCCATTGGCCTGACCGTTCTCTATCCGCTGTTCCTGCCTGGCTTGCCGTGCATCCAGGCCCGGGGTGGCCACGTCGGCTAGCGCGGGGAGTACGGTTACGGCGGCCAGTGCGGTCAACATCACAGACATGCGTTTCATGGTTCGCTCTCCTGTTGTGGGCCCGGCCATGCAGCCAGGGTATATTCCTTGTATCCCATCGGCATGCCGCCTCGCAGCAGCTGGAAACATTTGTTTACGCGGCTTACAGGGGCTTACCGGCAACGGCCATTGCACACAACTTGTTCCATCTTTCCGCGCAGCCATCCTCTGCCTGGAGGATGCCAACGCGGCGGGCATGCGGAACAATAGGCGACAGCCCTTACGCCCAGACCGGAACATGCCGCACAAGCTGCACCGACCAAGCCACCGATACCTGCCCTGCATGGCGAGCCTGCTCGCGCTGGGCCTGGTCACCGGGCCAGGCTTAGCCCATGCCGATGACAAGACACCACCAGTCCTGATCGTCACCGCCAGTGGCTATCGGCCGGACAAGGTAGACAGCCCTTCCGAAACCGAGCTGACCGCGCAACTGCAGCACCTCAGGCCCGGCAAGGTCATGCTATATGCCGAACGCAACGCCAGCTCCGCCCAGGTAGCCGCCGCCTACCGCGCCTTGCAGGCTGTGAGCGCCATCGCGAGCCTGCCCGACCCCGTACCACCACGTCCGGGCGTTACCAACGCCACAACCCAGGGCGAGGCCCTGGACACCGCCGCGCGCAATCCTCCCTACCAGCAGCCTGACTGCGATACGTTGAGCCAATAGCGAGCAGTGGTCTTGCGGACGAATGGCGGCATGGCTAATGACAGAGCAGAATGGTGATGGCTACAAAGGATGATCAAGCCTTCTTGCAGCCGACCTCGGCAAGTTAACCAGGAGAAACGATGCCTCTCAGCAGCGCGCAGGATATTCGTTTCCACGAGACCCCTATCGAATGGGCAAGAGCTAACCCGCTGTTTTTCTTCGACCAGGGACATGTTTCGTTGGCAGTCATCCTGTCTGCCGTAATCGAAGGCATTCAGGAATTCGGTGATATCGAGATCGCACATGAGATGCTGGGTGACTGGTACGTCGTCGCAGCGACCGAGGACTGGTTTTCTCGCGGGCAAATCCCGATTCCAGGCGATCTGCGATTCGACTACATGCCGGCCTTTCCGGAGTGGGGAGCAAACAACGTTCGACCGGAGTTTCTGATTGCGGCTTACGCTCGGGATGTCGTTGTTCACAACGCAACCCGTACGATCATCACCCAAGGCGAAGTCGAGCATCTCGACCCGTTGATGCAACGCCTTGCGGTGATGCCTACCTGGAAAAGAGTCATCGCATTCAGAGGGACTTTTTCAAGCAAGAACAATACGTTTGACTAAAAAAGATACGGCGCAATGCCCCAACGGCACCAGGACTTCCCTCATGCAACCCCACGACCATTCACTATCAATTGAGCAGCTGGAGGGTATTTCCTGGCCGCATGACCCCTTTCCGTCGCACGTCGTACAGGAATCACAACGTCTTCGCAAAGTGCCACTGAACACCCTGGATACCGAAGGAGTACGCTTGCTCATTGGTCAGAAAATCGGCCTTCCTTATTTGGTCCCGATAGCGCTCAATCTACTCATGGACAATCCTTACGCCGAAGGAAACTTTTATCCAGGCGACTTGCTTGTTAGCGTGTTGGGAATCCCCGAAAGTTTTTGGAAGGCTCATCCGCCCCTCAATAACACGATGGTCGAACTGGCGCATGTGGTAAGTCTGCGACATGAATTGACCGAGTCACAGCTGCTACCAGCCTTGCAGGGTTTCCAGTACGCCTGAATTTTTTTGCCGGCCAAGCGCCCATGTCGGCGCGCTGACCAGCATAACCAGCATCAGCCCTTGCGCTGATAGCTCGCCCTCATGATGTTCACCCACGTCCCGTCTTCCTTCAGTACGCGGGACGACAACGTGCGCTTGTCCGCTCCAAGTTGCTGGACGATATCCTGATAGCGCACCGTCTTGCCTGTCGTGAAATCTGGACCTTCGGCGTCCAGGGTCAGGGTGTCGGTCGTGGTATCGAGCGAGCCGCTATAGATCCACAGATGGGTCATCATATCCGCCACAAAGGTGCCGACGAAGCGCTTCTCCGCCAAGTTGTAGCCCAGCGTGATGGTGGACCGCCAGCTACCTTCGCCTGCCTCGCAGACCCCATCCCCCACCACCCACAGCTCGCCAAACGGGCGGACCGTCTCCTTGCCCTTCATGACCGTCGCCGGCTCATCCGGCCCCATATCGCACTCGGAGACGTACTCCCAGTCGCCTATCATCCGCGCCAGCCAGAGATGCTCCGCCTGGGCTTTCTCGTTCATGCTCATATCCATGCCTCCTTGATGGTCTGGTGTTGGCCCGGCTGGCAGAGCGTGCCACCCGGCCGGGTCGCCAACTCATTATGGATAATCATCTGTCTGAACCAAATAAGGGGATGTATCAGTCAAGGGCAGGCATTGTTGAATAGGGCAGAATGCGGTCCATATACTCCCAGGAACCCCAACATGACTTCTGAAGTCCTCGTTCTGGCTGCCTGCTGCGAACGGGTAAGCCCGCGACATTGAGCTCCATATAACGCCTTAACACAGTAAATCTGCTAACCAAGGGCATCACCATCAAGACCTTCAAACTATCTCGAATTGAATTCGCCAAAGTATTGGCGCATGGCCGCGGCGATGCCGTGCGGTATGTTCAGCAACATGGCCTGGCTGACGTAGTGGACCTTGTAGTGGCTGCTTGTTTGGACAACCCTGCACACGACCCGCAATGCGAGCCATCACGGGCAGATTGGATGTTTGCACTCTTCAAACAGACACCCGAATACCCGACCATCTCTTCGGCAATTCTCGGCAAACTGGCAGAGTGCGGCGAGTCGACAGATATGGAGTATCTCTGTGACCTTGCAGGGCAGATGGCCATCTACGGAGACGATCAAGCCGCAGAGGCATTGAGGTCATACGTACTTGATCAGGATTTCTTGCAGGTTGAGTCACCTTGCGGTTGGCGGGCATTGACTTCACTTGATGGACAAAGCGTGGCTGTCGAGTACGCCATGCGCGCTGGTCGCTTGCTGCAGCAAACTCCTCAGGCATGGATAGACGAGCCAGGGGACCTGCTCGCCGATGCCCAGGCTGTAGCAAGCACGATGGTCACTCTGCAAAGACTCGCAAAATTCGATATCTTCGTTGCAGTCTACTTGGAGTCTCTCAAGCAGCGGGACAAGATATCCAACGACACAGCGCCGCTTACAAAGGAAGATCGGCAGCGGATGTACCTTGAAGAAACTCGGAAAGCATTCCCGTTAGAATCGCTGCTCTCCGCTGCAAAAGTGAAAAAACAGATTGGGATCTATTACCAACGCTTTGGCATGGCTGCTACTGAGGAAGAGCTCGCGGAAGTCTATCGCCACTTGCTGGTTGAGCCTGACGAGGATGTCTGTGAACGCCTTTTACGAGTCTTCCGAAAAGTACCGCTGCCTGGGCTGGACCAAAAAATATGGAGTCTGGCCGCCTCTCATGATCAATCCGTACGCGATGCCACGCACACCGCGCTTGCGCAGTGCAATGCGCCAGAAGTGGGCATTTATGCGCGAGCGCAAATCCAGGCCGATGGATTCTCTGCGACTGACTCAGAAGTCTTCCGTCTCTTCGTCAAGAATTACCTGCCGCAGGACAGCTCATTGATACTGGCAGCACTGCAGCGACTCAATCCGGACGAGTACGAAGCCCACAGCCTGGTCCTCCGACTACTGGATATCTTCGGGGAGAACCGCACTCCCGAACTCACAGGGGCAATGCTGTGGGCCTACGAACATACACCTTGCTCCCTATGCAGAAACGACGTGGTTAGCGGGCTATTGGATATCGCACAGCTGCCATCACATCTCATCGAAGAGTGCATGCACGATGCCCTAGATGAAACGCGAGAACGCGCCCGTGGTGCCGCCATGGCAATCGAAACCAGAACCAGAGACGAATGATATCGCCCAATGCCAATAGGGGGATTGCCTCCTCCCCTGACCTGCAATCGTCACGGCATCACCGCGACCTCCGGCCAGGTCCGACTCTCCACCAGCGCGTCGATACTTCTCTGGAAAGGTTCGGCGGTAACACTGACTTCGCCCACAAACGGGCGGTCTACCGCCAAGATGAAAAAGAAGGTGAACCCGAGGGTCACAGCCCAGGAGCCCACCATCAGGACATGGAATCGCGAGGGGGGTAATGAATACAACAGCAGGAACGACAGGCAACTGATACCCAGCGTCACAGCCCACAACGTCGCCGGCATGGAAACATCCAATGTCAGCAGGCGCTGCTGCCGGAATTTGACCATCTCGTTGCTGCGCTCAAGTATCTCCGCCAGCAGGACGGTCTGTCTGGCGTCAGTAGGCATAATTTTGTTGGTGGCATCGAACATGGCCTCAAAGAGCTTCTGGGTCCTGGCATTCGACTTCTGCTGTTGCTGCATGCTGCGCCATTCGTCTTTGATCACACTCTCCATATAGGCACGCAAGGCCTGACCGGCAGCGTCGGCATTGGGCGAGTTGAACGCTGACAGATCACGCGCCAGCTCACTCGTGCAGGTTGCCTCGGCTGCCACATCGCGCGCTGCATCGTCGTAGGCTCCCCAGACACTGATCGCTGCGAATGCCACGATCAATGAGTTGATGGTAGTGATGATCGACACCATGGTAATCATCATGGCGCGCTGTTCGGGATCCAGCAGGACAAGCTTGAAACGGCTGGCAACACCATACCCCGCCAAGACGACAGCCAGCGTGAGCAACACCACGATAGCCGCCATGCCAGCGCTCGGCAGGTTGTACATGAATTGAATCATTGCTATCTCCCCGAAATGCCCTTTGTGGCAGCGAACAACACAATGCGCCCCACCTTGCGGGGTGCCCTCCCTAACGACATCGCCATGATGGCAAAGCGGGTCGGTGGGACATATCGGTAGAAATCGGAATCTATAGCGCGGAATGCTGAGGTTGCCGTGCGCCAGGACACGATCCGGACGACGGCGCGAAGTCAGAGGGGAGAGGATACGGCGCAATGTCCAGCAGGAAATTGCGCGCGCCGCTAGCCTATCATCACGGCGCCACACTCTGCGCCGGCCAGGTTCTGTTGGCCACCAGCCCATTGATCGTTTTCTGGAATGGCTCGGGGCTGACGCTCACTTCGCCGGCAAAGGGTCGGTCGACCGCGAGCACGAAGAAGAAGGTCAGCCCCAGTGTCAGCCCCCAAGACCCAATCAACAACTTATGGAATGCGGTTGGGGGGAGCGCGTAGAGCAGCAGGAAGGACAAGGCACTGACCACCAGCATGACCGCCCACAACGTGGCCGGCATGGAGATATCCAGCGTCAGTATCCGTTGCTGCCGGTGCTTCACCATCTCGTTGGTACGGGCCAGGATCTCGCCGAGCAGGACGGTCTGGCGAGTATCGGTCGGGGCGATGTAGTTTGCCGCATCGAACATCGCCTCAAACAGGTTCTCGGTCTCCGGATCCTGCCGGCTCTCCTGCTGCATGACCGGCCATTCCTTGTGGATCACATGCTCCATATAAGCTCGGAGTGCACGCCCGGCAACATCTGCTGCAGGTGAGTTGAACGCTGAGAGATCCCGCGCCAGTTCACCGGCACAGGTCGCCTCCGCAGCGACGGTCCGGTCGGCATCGTTATAGGCATCCCAGACGCTGATCGCAGCGAAGGCGACGATCAGCGAATTGATGGTGGTGATGATGGACACCATGGAGATCATCATGGCGCGCTGCTCGGGATCAAGCAGGACCAATTTGAAACGGGTTGCGATGGCATAGCCCCCCATGACGATGGCCAAGGTGGAGCCTGCCACGATGGTGGCCATCGCCGCGCTGGGGATGTTGTAAAGGAACTGGATCACTGGCTTCTCCGATAGCGGTATGGGAACAGCGCCATCCGCTGTGCCAGGCATAGGCAGGATGGGCCTCAAGATACCTGCCCATGCTGATCGCCCTGCCTCGCCATGCCTATCGGCAGAAATCTGATTTTCACCGCCTGAATGCTGAGAAAAGCGGGGATAGTGCCGTCATCTTCCGCATGCCGAAAATTTCCAAACCTTACAGCTAGCTTTCATCATCCTGTCATGGTTGATTCTTATTCTCACCGGCTATCTATCGATATCCGTCCCACGAGACCAAGGAAGCCACCCGTGAATCACCCTCTCCCATTCCGTCATTCACTGCTGGCGGCGGCCCTGGCCGCACTGGTGCTAAGCGCCTGTAACGGCGGCGAAGACGCTGTTGCCACCCCGCCAGCCATCCCCGCAGCACCGGCCGGACTCGGCACGGTCGATACCGCCCCGGTGGCCGATGCGACTGCCGTGCCCGCCTTTGTGGATTTCGTCTACAGCAACCAGCGTGGCGATGCCCGCTACGCCACCAAGGAAACCAATGCCGGCGTGCGCGTGCTGACCGGCATGCTGGACCTGTGGAAGCCCAGCACGCTGCTGGTGGATGCAGGCGCCGCCGCGCCGGCCAACGGCAGCTTCCCGGCCGTCGTGGCCTCGAGCTGGAGTGGGATTCCGGGTGACGCCACCGACGGTACGGCCGTCAACAAGGCGGTACTGGATGCCAATATCGCCTACGTGGTTGACGCCACCGGCAAGCGCACGGCCGCGCAGGAACTGATGGCCTACCAGGATGACCGTCGCGGCAAGGCCTATAGCGTCTCCGACAGCCTGGGCCCGCTGACCGATGCCTGGCGCGCTGCGGCCCAGCAGACCACCTCGATCAACGGCATCCCGGCCGATGCAACCACTGTGCTGTACAACGACAGCGGTAACAACGTGGGCGTGGGTGGCACCGCCAATACCCAATTCGGTACCGTGGTCGACTTCATCAGCAATATCGGCACCAACGGCTCCACTGAACCCGCCAAGCGCTACTACAAGTACGCCCGCCCCTGGCGCTGGAGCAGCAGCGTGAAGGTGGTACCGGCGCTGGAACCCGCCAAGAGTACGACACCGACCACCGACGGTGGCTTTGTCAGCGGCCATACGGCAGAGTCGGTCCGCAACGCCATTGCCATGGCCTACGTGGTACCCGAGCGCTATCAGGAGATCCTGAGCCGCGGCATGGAACTGGGTGAGAGCCGCATCCTGGCCGGTATGCATTCGCCGCTGGACGTGATCGGCGGTCGTATCCTCGGCACCTCCGTCGCCGCAGCGAGCCTGGTCACAGCGGACAGCAATGCCAATCGTAAGGCTGCCGCCTACCAGCAGGCGCACACGACACTAATGGCCGCCAGCAAGACCACCACGTTGCAGGCATTCAACGACTTTGCCCACTCAGCCACCGTCGCGACCGACCGCTTTGCCGACTACGCCACCAACAAGAGCAACTACCAGCGCCGCATGACCTTTGGCTTCAGCCAGATTGCCGACAAGACCAAGGGCGCGACGGTACCCAAGAGCGCCGAAGTGCTGCTGGAAACCCGCCTGCCCTACCTCGATGCCAACCAGCGCCGCGTAGTGCTCAAGACCACCGCCATTGCATCGGGCTACCCGGCCATGGACGACGCCGAAGGCTGGGGCCGCCTGAACCTGTTTGCCGCGGCCGACGGTTACGGTCGCTTCGACGGTGACGTGACGGTGAGCATGGATGCGAGCCAGGGCGGCTTCAATGCACTGGATACCTGGCGCAACGACATCAGCGGCGCCGGCAAGCTGACCAAGCAAAGCACCGGCACCCTGCGCCTCGCAGGCAACAACAGCTGGAGCGGTGGCTCGGATGTGTTCGGCGGCACCCTGCAGGGCGATAGCGCCACGGCTTTCGGTAAGGGTGATGTGTATGTGCGCAGTGGTGGCACCGTGGTGATCAACGCGGCGGACCGCCTGACTATCGCCGGCAACTACACCCAGCAGACCGGCAGCACGCTGACCCTGCGCCTGGGTGCCAACAACCAGGGCACCCTGGCCGTGGGCAAGCTGTTCGCGATTGTCGGCGGTACGCTCAATGTGACTTTCCAGGGCGGCTACAAGCCCAAAGTGGGCGATACGCTGAACATCGTCACCAGCGGCAACCAGACCGGCAAGTTCGAGAAGATCGTGGTCGAGGGCTTTACCGTGACGCCGACCTACAGCAGCGCCGGTGTGACCTTGAAGATTGATGCCTGATTGAGGCTGGCATTCGCCAGCAAAGGCAAGGCAAGATAAAGCCCGGCAGCCAGATGGCTGCCGGGCTTTGTTTTAACCTTCTTGGCATCCCGCTTGTTCAGGTGACACCACCAAGCTATACCTGCAGACACACCACAAGGGATTACCGAATGCGTTGCCCATGGTTTGTCATGTTGTCGTGTCTGCTCACCACCACGCTGGCGGCAGGCAATCCCTCCGGCGTACCCAATACGCTGAACCTGATCGCCAACTACTGGGAACCCTACACCGGTGAGACCTTGCCCCAGCAAGGCCTTGCGAGTGAGCTGGTAACGACGGCCCTCAAGCGTGCCGGTTACGACAGTCGGATCACCATCGCCCCCTGGGCTCGCGCACTGGCCATGTCCTACAAAGGTCACGCTGATGGCGTTGTGGCGATATGGTCGACCAGGGAACGCCGAGACAAGCTGCGGTTCAGTGAACCCTATCTATCCAACCGCATGGTCCTGCTGTATCGGCACGGCAGCTACGACGGCGGGAAAACGCTGGCAGACATCAAAGGACTTCGCCTCGGCGTAGGCCGCGGCTATGACTACAACGATGCCTTCATCGCCGACACATCGTTCCAGGTGGAACCGACCGACAATGTGCTGCAAAACCTGCGCAAGCTCGCGGCCAAGCGCGTGGATCTGGTTCTGGAAGACGAGCTGATCGCGCGCTACCAACTTCAACAGCGCCTTGCTACGCTACCCGAGCTCAAGCAGATCGTGCTCAACCACACACCACTTTTTACCCTGCCACTGCATTTTGCCGTCAGCCGCCAACGCCCGGATGCAGACCGGATCATCGAACAGTTCAATACCGCACTCGCGGGCATGAAGGCCGACGGCAGCTACGACGAGATCGTGCGTAGGCATACACAGTAAATCAGAAATCTTGACTTCACTGACCCATTGCTATCGACTGGCAAGCTGGCTACCAGACTGACGAACAAGACCTAACCCAAATGGGTATGCCGCGGCTTTCGTTCCTCGCTGTCCATCGCCGCCAGGCCCTGCAGGATGCCGCAATCCCCCACCGCCTGCTCGGTATCGCAACGGTGGCGAATCTCGCTCAGTTGGGCCTTCAGCTGCATCAGCTCCTGGATACGTGCATCCACATGGCCGATATGCTCATCCAGCAAGGCATTGACCTCACCGCAGCCAGCAGCGGGCTGGTCCTTGAGGCCCAGCAAGGTGCGGATCTCGCCATGGGTCATGTCCAGCGCCCGACAATTGCGGATAAAGCGCAGCCGCTCGACATGCGGCTCGCCATAGCTGCGGTAGTTGCCCGCCGTACGCTCAGGCGCGGACAGCAAGCCTTCCTTTTCGTAGTAGCGTATGGTTTCTACCGTGCATTGCGCCGCCAGGGACAGTTCGCCGATTTTCATGTGTGCCTCCTGTGCACGAGCATGCCAACCCTATAGTAACTTCAGCATCTCAAACCGAGAATCCCGCGACGCCATGTCTTTTGTCCCCGACGCCTACACCCCGCCCGCCATCGCGCGGTTCAAGGATTTCCAGTTGGTCGTACTTGCCCCTCAGCATGCAGACGAAGACTTCCGCGCCGTACGGGCAAGTGCCGATGACATACGTCATGTCTTTGGCCCTGAGAATGACTGGCCCGACGCGCAGATCAGCTACGAGGAAAACCTGGCCGACCTCGCACGGCATGAGCAGGAGTTCCATGATCGAGTCGCCTTTGCCTACGCCCTGCTGGACCCGACCGGTAGCGACTATCTGGGCTGCGTCTATCTCCGCCGGATCAAATCCCGGCTGGCACACGACCCGCGCAAGCAAATGTTCCAGGCCCAGGCCTTTTTCTGGCTATCGTCACTGCACCATACCCTCCTACCCACCGACGTCCTGACCACCTTGCAAGACTGGCTGGCGCGCGACTGGCCCTTTCACTCCGTGGCCTTCCCCGGCCGGGTGCAAAGCTGGGCGCAATGGGACGCGATGGCAGGCGAGGCTGGCGAATAGCGCTTGACCCTGTAGCCACTTCAGGCTGTGCAATGACAGCCTGTTCCCAGCCGGGCGTCACCCATGCGTTTACCCGCCGCAATCCAGTCAGCCTTTTGCCAGACATTGCAACAAGCACGCCTCGATTTTCACCAGGGTGAGCTGGTGGCGGCGTTCACCCAGCTTGAGCGTGCGCACATCCTGGGCCAGGGTGCGCTGGGAGCGCATCTGCGCGTGCATGGCTGGATGCTGCGCGTCGCCATCACCCGCCGCGATGCACGTGAGATACGCGGCCAACTCTGGCGATTGCTGCTGACCCCACTGGGGCACCTCAGCGGCCGGCTCCCGATCGGCAATACCGGTGGCGCCAATGTCAGTGCCTTCGCGGCCATGCCCATCCCGGCCGATCTGCAGGCTATCCTGCATGGCGCGCGGGGCATCCCTGCACGGCAGCCATCAACCGGGCAGTCACCCCTTCCCAAAACCAGAAACGAGAGAGGAAACACATGATGATTACCAAGCGACACTTGGGCCAAGCCCTGGTCATGCTGGGGCTGGCGCTTGCCAGCGTCTGCGGCCTTGCCGCGGCCGACCATAGCAAGGAGCCGCCGGTCAAATTCCTGGCCAAGCCACAGCCAACCGAAACACCCGGCAAGATCGAGGTGATCGAGTTCTTCTGGTACGGCTGTCCGCACTGCAACCAGATCGAACCGACGGTGGAAGCCTGGGAGAAGACGCTGCCTAAGGACGTGGTATTCCGTCGCGAGCATATATTGTGGGATGGTCGCAGCGATATGGACGGCCACGCCAAGCTCTTTGCCACGCTGCGCATGATGGGCCTGCTGCCCAAGTATCAGGGCGCGGTATTCAATGCGGTCCACGTTGCAAAGCTGGAGCTGCGGGATGAAAAAACCCTGTTCGACTGGGTTGCCAAACAAGGCATCAACCGTGCGCAGTTCGAGAGCACCTACAAGTCATTCGGCATCAGCTCGCAACTGAGCCGTGCCAAGACGCTCGCCAAGACCTACGCGATTGACGGCGTACCCACCTTCATCATCAACGGCAAATACATGACATCGCCGCACCAGGCAGGTAACGAGCAACGCATGTTCAATATCATCAACGAGCTGATCGTGAACGAGCGCAAGATCCGCAATCCTTGATAGGAAACGAGCAGGGTCAAGGGGTTCCAGCATCCTCAGGATGCGGATATCCCTGGCGCCACCTTGGCCACACTTGCACCCACCTCTGTACCAGGATGGCGTGGTCTCACATGGCAAGCCATCCTTTCTGCATTGCCATTTCCGGTCCAGGCCGGACGGCCCGCCAGTCGATCTGATCGTATATTTTCCGACACTATGCAATTGTCCTAATCTAAAGCAACAGATGTCGATTAAACTTACAGTCAGCCCCTCAACCTTCAGGTACCGGCAGCCGCCATCGGCTGCCCCTTATGCCCAAGCACGCCATCCGTCCCGCTTTTTTGCTGGACATCCCTGCCTTGCTATACCTCTATACGCAGTTCGATAGCGAGCCACAGCCTGCTGTCGAGCCACACAGCGCCATGCTGCAGTTCGAGAGCATGAAGAACAGGGGGGAAGTACTGGTGGCCGAAGTGAGTGGCCAGATCATTGGTTGCTGCAGTCTCTATATCTGCCCCACCCTGATGCATGGCGCCCGACCGTTCGGCATCATCGAACACATCGTGGTCGACCCCAGCCACCGCCGCCAGGGCATAGGCCGCGCCCTGCTGGAGGAGGCAATCCGCATTGCCGACTTCCGCCGCTGCTACAAACTCATGCTGATGACCGATGCCGTGCAGGAGGGCATGCAGCGTTTCTACGAAGCCTGTGGTTTCAGCCGTGGTGCGCAAGGCTTCCAACGGCGCCTTGAGGATGCGAACCGCTAAGCGGTCTTCGCTCGGCGTTGCCATCGGGGTTTCTGTTCACGCGCTTTCCGGTCGACTCGCGCCAACCCGATGTCGATTCGTCGCAATCGCTCCGCAGTCGCCGTCGCCGTCCCTAGATTGGCGTCATTCCAACCGGAGACGCCAACATGATCCTCGCCATCCTGCAACATACCCCCACCTGGGTCTTTATCTTGTTCGCCGTGCTGTGCGGCCTGGGCTTTCAGCAAACCCGCCCACGCACCGTGTCGCAACTGCGTGCCAGCATCCTGCCGCTGATCATGCTGGGCCTCTCCTTCAACGGCATCGTCTCCAGCTTTGGCAACCAGCCGGAAGCCTACGCGCTGTGGCTGGCTGGCGTGCTGCTCTGTGCCAGCGCCTATCGCCAACTGGGTTGGCAAAGTGCACAGTACCTGCCTGAAAGCCGCAGCTTCTCCCTGCCAGGCAGTTGGGTACCGCTGAGCCTGATGCTGGTGATCTTCCTCAGCAAGTACGTGGTGACCGTCACCCTGATCATGCAACCGGCCCTGCGTCACAACACGTTCTGCGTCGCGATCATTGCAGTGGGTTATGGCTTGCTCAGCGGTCTTTTCCTGGCCCGCGCCGTCAGCCTCTGGCAACTGGCCCGCGCAACCCGCAACAACCAGCAGCTCAGCGCAGCCTGAACCCGCGCTACCTGCACCTCTTGTCAAAAAACCGGTAGATCGCGCAGCGATAAACCGGTTTTTCATCTATCTGGATGATGTGGACTTTGCGAGCAGGGCTTATCTTACGAGCCTTTCGAAATCCACGGTCCCGTGCCGCCACGACGCGGGCTCTGTTTTCAGCCAGGAGAGACATGACAATGAGAACCATCCACGGCCAAGGTCTGGGTTGGCATAGCGATCTACCCGACTTCCGCGACCACACGCAGGAATCCCCCACCGTCGCCAAGGTATTGGCCAAGTCCGTCCCGCTAAAGAAAGCCACCACCACGAAACTCCCGACCAAGGTCGATCTGCGCGAGTGGTGCTCACCCGTTGAAGATCAGGGCCAGCTGAGCTCCTGTACCGCCAACGCGGGCGTCGGCATGTACGAATACTACGAGCGTCGCGCCTTCGGCAAACATATCGATGCCTCCCGCCTGTTCCTCTACAAGGTCACCCGCCAGTTGCTACAGTTCAAGGGCGATAGCGGCGCCTACCTGCGCGACACGATGAAGGCCCTGGTGTTGTTCGGCATCCCGCCAGAGAAGTACTGGCCCTACGATCCCAAGCATTATGATGACGATCCAAACAGCTTCTGCTTCTCCTTCGCGCAGAACTATCAGGCCATCGACTACTACCGGCTGGACCCGCCCGGCACCCTGCCCAAGGACATACTGGTCAACATCAAGACCAACCTCGCCGCCCAGCTCCCCGCCATGTTCGGTTTCTCGGTCTACAGTTGCATCCCCGCCGTCGGCGCAGGCACGGGTGACATCCCCTTCCCCGGCAAGGGCGATACGCTGGAGGGCGGTCACGCAGTGCTGGCGGTCGGCTACGACGACAGCAAGAAGATCGGCACCAGCAAGGGCGCGCTGCTGATCCGCAACTCCTGGGGCACCGCCTGGGGTGAAGCAGGCTACGGCTGGCTGCCCTACGCCTACGTAGAGCGAGGTCTGGCGCAGGATTTCTGGAGCATGGTGAAGGGTGAGTTCGTCGATACGGACTTGTTCAACAAGGCTTGATGTTTGTTCGACAGCCACGCTTCGACGCAGCAACCTTGACGACGAACCGTGGCATACCGAACATGGCAGGCTCACTCCAACGCAGGAACTCCAACGTGAAATCCGCAACATCACTTGTCACCGGCCTGATCGGTGGGTTCCTGACCGCCGTCATCCTGCTGGCTTATCTACATGCCAGAGCGCCCTACCCGGCTGATGGCAACGAAGTACAAGCTGCCACCGTTGCGGCGGCGCAGGCATCGCTCGACTACACCTGGCCCAAGTCGGCTACCCGCGTCAATCTGTTGATCGACGGCAAGGCTGTCAGCCCGCAGATCCTGGCGCAAATCAAGAATGAAATCCCCCAGGCCAACCTCTACAGCAACCCGGACGAGGCCTGCTCGCCCAGGAATGCCCACAACGCCACCGCCTGCGCCGATACAGACTTCCTCGATGCCCACTTCCTGAGCATGCCCTTCCTGCACATCAGCCAGATACAGGTGCGTACCCGCAACTGTACCCAGGTACTGATGCTGTTCAAGTACCGCGAGAGCTGGCACCCGTTGTCGAACAAGCAGGTCTGCAAGAAATGAGCAGATCAGCGACTAACGTAACCCTGGGTACTTGGGTGCCTTGTAACCGGAACATGAGGTGTCCACAGATCTGCCAAGCCAGGTGGAAACCAAACAGGATGCTATAAGAACCTGTTATGTAAGAAAATTTTCTTGTACTTGCGCTTTTTCAGCCAATCAGGGTCACCCGTAGTTTACCTAGGCATCACCAGGGAGCACTCCCAGCTTTCCATTTGCAGGGAAACGAGGAGAATGACAGCAGGTGAACCAAACACCCCACCGGCTGACGAGTGGCTGTGTACCGGTCCCGCACTACGCAGTGCTCGTTGAAAAGCATCTTCAAAGTCGGCATAGCTGCGTTCATAACAAAGGATTTCGTATGAAGCTCTCATCGCGACTCGCCGTTATTGTTTCTAGCGCAACACTGGGGCTGATCATCATCGCCGCCTTCGGGCTCTACATGCTTCGCGCCACCATGATGGAAGAACGGACCGATCAGATCCGTACCATCGTGATGCTCGCCGTCAAGCAGATTGACTTCTACAAGACGATGGCCCAGGAAGGAAAAATCAGCACTGAACAAGCCCAGGCACTGGCGATCCAGTCGCTCAAGGGGATGCACAATGGTGACGATTACATCTTCGTACGGCGCGAAGACAACTTCACCTTGGTTCATCCCGATCCACGCAAACTTGGCAAGATTGATCTTGGCTCCAAGTTGCCCAACGGCAAAATGACGGTGGAGGTCTACAAGGAAGCACTGGCCAACACCGACTTCGCGGTTGTGGAAGTCGCCGCAAAGCGGCTAGACAGCAAGGTTGATTCGCCCAAGCTCAACGGTATTGCAAAAATTCGCGACTGGAACTGGACCATCGGCTTTGGCGCATTCATCGATGACATCAACAGCACCTTCTGGTCTCTCGCCCTGCAATTTCTGGTGATCGGTATCTTGGTCCTTGCGATCGTTATCGGCCTGGCTGTTTACATGGCCCGCTCTATCTATCGACTTCTGGGTGGCGAGCCCAACTATGCGGCCGAAGCAGCGCTGCGTATTGCCAAGGGTGACCTGACCCACACCATTGACGTGAAGGGGGACGCCAACAGCCTGGTCGGCGCCGTATCCAGCATGCAGTGCAGCCTGCGAGAGATGATTCTGCATATCCAGAATGGCGCCAACGGGGTCGGGAGCGCCTCGGCAACCCTGAGTGGGCAGATGAAGGAGATCAATCTCTCGGCGCGACAATCTTCGGACGCTACGACCGCTACCGCCGCAGCCATCGAGCAGATGTCTGTCAGTGTCGATCAGATTTCAGACAGTGCCCGCGAGACCGAACGGAACTCGGAACGCTCTAACGAATTGGCAGTGGCCGGTGAAAAAATGGTAACGCAGGCGGCTGATGAAATCGAACGGATTCAGGTGCAGGTACATAGTGCATCCGCCTTGATCGGCGGCTTGGTGGAACGGTCGCGCGAGATCAACGGTATTACCAGCGTGATCAAGGAAATCGCCGATCAGACCAATCTACTGGCGCTCAACGCGGCGATCGAGGCAGCACGTGCCGGGGAGCAAGGGCGGGGGTTTGCCGTCGTCGCGGATGAAGTGCGCAAACTGGCCGAACGTACGGGCCAGGCCACCTCGCAGATCACCTCCATGATCAATGCCATACAAGCCGATACCGGCTCAGTGGTCGACAGCATGGAGGCGATTACCCCCCAGGTGTCACTCGGTGTTGAAAAAGCAACCGCAGCGGCCAATGCGCTACGGGAGATCGGTACCGGGGCCGCCGACACCCTGGACAAGATTCGCGATGTAGCCAGTGCGACATCGGAACAGAGCACCGCCACGAACAGTGTGGCCAACAACGTGGAGCGCATTGCGCATATGGTTGAGAATTCTGCTACCGCCGTCCACGCTGCCAATCGGGAAGTGGCGCAGCTGGAGAGCCTTGCAAGCAACCTGCGCTCCTCGGTAGCGCGCTTCACCGTCTAGTCACACTTACCCCTGGCACGCAACGCAGTGCCAGGGGTGTGATGCCACAGGCTAAAGCCTGAAAGCCCTCAAAGACGGCGATTCCAGGAGAGACCTCTGCTGGGACTGCAACCTGCAGCGTACGGGGATAACGGGGATAGCCTTCACCCCACAGAGATCAAAACCGATCCACGTCGATCACCGCCTGAGCGAAGGCCTGCGGTGCCTCCTGCGGCAGGTTGTGGCCGACGCCACCGCTGATCTGCCGATGCTCGTACTTGCCGGTAAAGCGCTTGGCATAGGTGCTGGGGTCCGGGTGGGGCGCACCATTCGCGTCGCTCTCCAGGGTGATCGTCGGCACGGCAATGCTGGGGAAGGTCGCCAGCTTGTTTTCCAGCGGCTGGTACTTGGCCTCACCCTCAGCCAGACCCAGGCGCCAGCGATAGTTATGGATCGAGATGCTCACATGGTCCGGGTTGTCGAAGGCCGTCGCGGAGCGCTGGAAGGTGGCATCGTCGAAGTGCCATTGCGGCGAGGCCAGCTCCCAGATCTGGCGTGCAAAATCATGGGTGTACTTCTGGTAGCCCGCCTGGCCACGTTCGGTGGCAAAGTAGAACTGGTACCACCATTGCAGCTCCGCCTTGGGCGGTAGCGGCTTGCGGTTCAGCTCCTGGCTGCCGATCAGGTAGCCACTGACCGATACCAGGGCCTTGGTCCGCTCGGGCCAGAGCGCCGCGATGATGTCGGCCGTACGTGCACCCCAGTCATAACCGGCGATCACCGCCTTGTCGATCTTGAGCGCATCCATGAAGGCGATGATGTCCGATGCCAGCGCGGCCTGCTGGCCGTTGCGCGGCGTCGCTGCGGACAGGAAGCGCGTGGTTCCGTAGCCGCGCAGGTAGGGCACGTACACATGGTAGCCGGCGCGGGTCAGGCGCGGGACCACATCCTCATAGCTATGGATATCGTAGGGCCAGCCGTGCAGCAGGATCACGGGCGGGCCGTCCTTCGGGCCATCTTCGACATAACCCACATTGAGTTCACCCGCGTCGATCTGCTTGATCGATGCAAACGCGCTGCTTGCACCGCTGACCGTCTTTACTGCAGCGCCGGTGGGTATCGGGCTGCGCTGGGTGCCGGCGTGGGCGCTCACGCTCACCTGCAAAGCGGCCAGGCTCAACAGGGCGGAGCCGAGGAAATGACGCGGGGTACGGTTCATGGTCTTCATGGTTGCTACCTCATCCTTCTGGGTCGGTTGATCGTCGTGTCTTGGGTTGACGGTATTGCCTGAGTGCCGGGTCCTGCTGGAAGGCGTCCTGACACCTGTTTACGGCCCCTCATCCATCGCCCCGTCTGCTGGGGACGGAGCGTTTATACCCAAGGCCGGAACGACGTTTGTATCGCCATGTATCTGCCCCCGGCCGGGATACACAACATTGCACCGACGGCCTTTCGGGACACATCCCGGATACGTTCCAGGCCTTAAATGCAGCCATTCCAGAACCGGACTGACTGCATGCCTCCCCGCCCGATATCTCCCGGCCCGGGCTGACCACCTGCAGGACAGGCCACACCTGGCAACAGGCAGGCAAGCCGCTGCTTCACCCGACCCAACCGTAATGAAAGGAAGACAAATGACTCAACTGGACAAGGTTCTCTATACCGGCAAGACCCGCACCGAAGGCGGGCGCGATGGCAAGGCCATCAGCAACGATAGCCGCCTGGACATCAAGCTCTCGCCACCCGGCAGTGCCGGTACCGGCACCAACCCCGAGCAACTGTTTGCAGCCGGCTGGTCAGCCTGCTTTATCGGCGCCATGGGGCTGGCCGCAGGCAAGATGCAGATCAAGCTGCCGGGCGATACCGCGGTCGAGGCCGAAGTCGACCTCGGCACCAAGGGCAACGACTATCACCTTCAGGCCCGGCTCAACGTCAGCCTGCCCGGCCTGCCGCAGGAAGTCGCCCAGGCGCTCGTCGAGGCGGCACACCAGACCTGCCCTTACTCCAAGGCCACACGCGGCAATATCAACGTCACCATCACGCTGATCTGAAAGGAGCAAACCATGTCCCCACGCTGGCTCATCGGCCTCGTTGTAACCGGTCTGGCAACTGCCGCCGTGGCCGCACCTCACCCTGCCACCTATGCAGACCCGGCACACAGCCCCGACCTGACCGTCGAGATCAACCCGCAAACACGCTGGATCAATGTGACCAACGACCAGACCATCACCATCCGGCAAGGCGGATCGGTCTTCTCCTGGCATGTGGATGTACTGCATGGCGAAGGCGTCGTGGCGCTGGGTGCCATTGCACCGGCGGGGTTCGATGCGGGCGAGGTACGCATCTATGTCGCCCCCAACCCGGCTCGCCAGGGCTGACCCGGGCACGCAGGGCCAAGGTGGGTGGGCAAGATCACCTGCCTAGAAACGACAACGGCGCAATCCCTCATGGGGACTGCGCCGTTGTCGTGTGAAGCAGCGGTCGGGCCGGTTCGTGAGCGAGCTGCCGGGCGGCCTATCGATCAACGCGGTACGCGGATATCGAAGTGCACCCCGTCCACACCGCCGAGCCTGGAAATCAACGCACCTGAAGAGGCCGCCGCAGAGAACTGGATATCAGAAAGCGTCGGGTACTTGTCCCTCAGCACAGCCAGATCGCGCTCCATCTCCCCGCGCAAGCTCAGCTCTGCGCCGGTCACTGTCAGCCCCAGGCGTGCGGTCTGCAGAAAGTCAAAATTGCCGAGATACACCGCCTTGCCCGGCTCCACCTTGAAGCGGACGCTGAATTTGTTTCTTGGTGTCACCGTTGCCGGTCCACTGCTGACACGCCAGTCAAAGACTTCATAGTCGCCAGGCATCAGTTCGGCGACGATCAGCTTTCCCTTGGCAGCCGAACCAAAATCGCTCTTCTCCGGGATGGGAATCAGCATCATGCCTTGGCCGGCCTCCAGCAGCGCCGGCCGGCCTCCACTCGCATTCATGTTCCGGTAGAACACGCCATATCCAGAGTAAGCCCCCTGATAGGTCACGGAAGCCACGATGATGCCCTTGCTGCCATTGGGATCGAGTGTGTAGGAGGACGATACATTACGGGTTGCGCAGCCACTCAGCAGGACTGCCGAGAGCAGCAGGGTTTTGATCAGTCGTTTCATCGTATTTTTTATCAAATTGGAAATCGGCTTCACGCCCGCATCATGCGGTAGATCGGGGACCTGACGCAGGCAAGAAGGCCGGGAAAATAGCATGCAAAGTCCGAAAAGCTATCAAGCCTTATTGGTTCGCTAATACTCCCGCTTGACGATCCTGCGCCCAGAGCCAGAACAAGGGTGGCAGCAGGGCGAGCAAGGCGATCGTATCGACCCATACATGGGGCCAGCAATGGGCCCTCAGCGAGAACAGCATGTCTTGCGGCGCCCACAGCACGATCCCGGCGATCAGCCAGCCCCACAGCGTGGCACTGCGATGCTTGTCGGCAAAAGCCACCATGGGCCACATCCAGAGCCCCACCACCTGGACCGTCGGCCCGAACAGGCCTATCCACCATACTTGCTGCGCCCTGGCAGCGGCGGGCGCGGCATCGCCCCAGAATGCCGCTTCGATGCCACGATGGTAACCATCGAGCACCGGCAGGTTGCCTATCCAGGGCAAGAGCACCCCCACCAGCAGATGCCCGATCGCGGCGGCATACAGCCACCTGACCAGCCAGATTCTTGTCACTGCAGTACGCATGGCCTTGCCCTTCCCCGTTGGGTGATCCGGCTGGGCCCAGGCAGGCGAGGCCGCGCCAAGGGCAGGTTCGAATCACTATTTCTTTAATTTCTGTCTTTACAGAAATTAAAGACCAATAACGACGCAGGGTCAAGTGCGCAGGATTGATCCGGGCCGCTGGTCCCTGCCGCCAACGCACAGCGGCAGGCGCCATCCGGCTAGGGCTTGCCGCTATCGGGCAGGGCCGGGAATGGTGCGGCAAACACCCCGTTGGCCAGGTTGTAGCGCGAGCCGCCCCAGCCGTTGAAGGGCAGCAACGTCCTGCCATTACCGGGCAGCACCACCTGGGTACAGGCGGACTGGAGCGCATTGGGGTTGGGGCCGCGTGCGTCCTCACAGGCCGGCCGGGTTGGGTGGCAATGCACGCCGAACGACGCCACACCCGGCCGCTGGGCGATCTTCTCCTGATAGCAGTAACCGCCATAGTCGGCCCAGCGATCAAACCCCTGCTGGACGATGGCAGGCGGCAACCAGACCTCGACCGTCTTCTTCGAGCCGGTAAAGCGGCTATCGAGCGGCTTGATCTCCCACGTGCCGGCAGCCGATGTAAGCCGGTTGGCCGCGTCCCCCGCCAGAGGCGGCAGTGGTGGCGTAGCCAGTCTCACCAGTGTCTCGGCACAGGATTTTGAATCGGCCAGGTGGTAGATGACGGTAGGTTGGCTATAGGGGGTCGGCGTATCGCGTCCCTGTCGTCGAGCCGTGTCGGCGACATCCTCGATCGAAGGGACATCCGCCCCCGCAGCACGCCAGCGCGCGCGCAGGCTGGCGACGTTTTCCTTGCCCTGCGGGCCATAGACCTGCACGAATACTGTCACGCCACTGCAGGCGCCGCGCAAAGGGGCTGCCGGGCGCGCCACAGCGGCAGGCGGAGCCGGAACCGTCCTCTCCGAGGTAACGGGCGCCGGCAAGACAACGCTCCCGCTGCCCCGGCTGATCACCGTGCCGACGATGCTACCGCCACCGCTACCCACGGTACTCGGCAACGCGGGCGGCGGTGGAGGCGCAACCTGCGCGGCAGCCAGCTGTGGCGGCACGACCGCCTCCTCGCCCAGGCCGTCGGCTGCTTCGCAATAGCTATGTGCCCTGGCCTTGCGCCGGGGCGAGCCACCGGGCTCGTCGCGCGCCCAGTAGCCGAAGTTCTGACTGACCGGTGAGACCACCGGCTCGGTCGGGCACTCAAAGGTAGAAAGCAGCGTACGGCAGACCGCCAGCTTGCCGCTCAAGGGCTGGCAAAGCCCGTAGGTGGTGCGCAGCATGTCCAGCGCCTCCTTGTTGCGCTGAAAGGCCGTGTCCTGATGGTTGGTCCGCACGGTCTGCCAGACCGTCATCAGTTGCGCCGCCATGCGGCCGATGGACTCGGTGGATTTGTCATCGGACGGCGCGAGCGGCAGGGTCGCATAGGTGTTGTACAAGGGGCGCAGCAACTGCGGGTCGATCTGGTTATTGGCACCATCTTCGCCACTGGCATTCTGGAACGCAGCCCACAGACCGGACGCCGCCGAGAACATCACCCCCAGCCCCAGCCCTGCCGTCGCGGCGGACTTGGCACCGATACGGCTGGGCCGGCGCAACTGCCCTACCGGCTTGCTCCCCTCGCCTGGCGAATCGCTCTTGGGCGCACTGCCCAACTGGGTTGCGGCATGGTCGTCGAGTTTCGACTCCTTGATCACCCTGTCCGGCATGGCAAGCAGGTTGGCCTCGTCCAGCACTGTCCCCAGGTGTCGCCCGAGCGAGAAATAGCTCTCCCATTGCGCCTCGTCGAAGAACTGGTCGGCCGTCGTCTCATGTGGGAAACGCGGATGATCGCGGCTGTAGTTGTACAGGTCCTCCGGCAGGCCGGTCGTAAGATTGGGCTTGACCAGCACCAGCACGCCGGGCTCCGGGTCATCCGGATAGTCCACCCGTGCCAGGGCAATGCAGGCGGGGCTGTTGGAGGAGGCAAGGTCGTCGAGCGAGCCGAACAGCTCCGCGCCGCTGACATTGGGCCGGACAAACCGGATGTCGATATTCAGGTCGATCCGGGCGCGGCGGATCAGGTTTTCCAGATCACCAAAGCGGAATTCCGGGTCCGCGCCACAATCAGCCAGCACGATCAGCTTGCAGCGCGCGACCAGCAGCGGGTAGGCGGCGGTGTTCTCGCAATGGCCGCCATCGCTGAGGTACTGGATGCGGCTGTTGCTGCCGGCAAACTGCGCCAGCAACTCAGACAAAAGATAGCTGTACTTGGGCAGCCAGCGGCCGTACCAGGGCAAGGGCTCGCCATCGCGCCCGGCATTCCACCAGTAGCCCAATCGCACGCCCAGGGTAGTCAGCATGGCGGCAAGCCCCGGCCGCGTCGCGCAGCCCAGCCCCGGGGCCGCTGCCGCGCCCGATACCGCCATCCAGGTTCCCAGCGTGGCGGCAGCCTCCCCCCGTAGAGGCCGCCAATCGTGCCCCTCCACCCGGTAGTGTCCGGGGCCGACGATGGACATCAGCTCGCCTTGCCGATCCAGGTTATGCAGGCCGTGATGCTGGAAAGTCTGGTTGATGCACACGTTGATGATATGCACCGGCCCGCCGTGGGCGTGCGGGTCGTACTGGCCTAGCGGTACGTCGTCCGCCGCATGGGTATGGGTGACCTTGGAGTTGCCGGTACGGGCAGGATTGGCCGCCCCCAGGTAGGCGTGCGAGAGCCGGGCCCGATAGAAGTGGTGCAGGGAGGAGCGGTTGAGAAACTCCAGGCTGCGGCCAGAGAGCAGCAGCCAGCTCAGGGCGCCCCCTGCCATCAGCAACAAGGCGAGCGTGGCCCGCAGGAAATCCACCTGCTCCAGATCGGCATTCCAGACATAACGCGTGGCCACCGCGTGCACCACCGCCGTCCAGAAGGTGACGATCATCAGGATGCCGAACTTGCCGGCCAGGTCCATCACCAGCGGCAGCCGCTGGCGCAGGAAATCACTGATCGAGGTACCGCCCTGCTGCACCAGCGGCAGCAGCGTGCGCAGGACAGCCAGGATGACGGTGAAGCCCGCTCCCAGCAGCACCAGTTGGCTGGGCTTGTTGGCAATCCGCCAGGCCACCCAGTCGATCGCGCCCAGCATCAATACTGCCACGCAGACATTGAGCGCCACCGCCAGTTGTTCGGTCACATTCTGGCGGCGCTCATCCGCCTGCTCCGGGCGATGGATGCCGGCCGGCATATACCAGTACCACAGCGCCGCCCCCACGGCCCAGGTCATGGGGAGGGGCAACAGCAGCCACAAGGTGGGCCAAGGCGAGACGAGCTTCCAGATATCCAGCGGCGTGGTAGGACCCGAGTGCATCAGCGGGTCCTTGATCCACTGGTCGAGCGTCCACCAGGCCATCAGGTCTACCCCGCCCAGCACACAGCCCAGCAACATGCCCAGCACGCCCAGCTCCATGTGCACGCCGGCGAGATTACGCAGGAAGGTGACGATGGCGAACAGCCAGTCCTGGCTGCCACGGGGAATCAGATACCGGCTGTTGGCGCGCAGCCACCGGCGGTGATGGCTGGCCTCGGCCTCGATGCCGAGCTTGTCCTGCAGATCCTTGGCTGATGAGGTCGCCAGCGCCATGCGGCCGAGCATGGCCCCGATATAACCACCACCCGATACCGTCGACATCAGGTCAAAGCGCCATAACACCTTGGCCTTGGCGAGTGCCGTGATCAGCCCATAACAGAAAGTCGCACTGCGTATCCCGCCACCAGAGAGCGCCAGCCCCCAGCGGGCCGGCTGGCACCCCGGCATCCCGTTGGCGTCGAGGTGCGCACGCCGCACCCCGATCAGTTCCTCCAGCGCCGGCGTTTCTACCGCCTCGGCGCGTTTATCGGTCTGTTCCATCCCATATCGACAAGGCTGATCAAATTACCGGCATAGCCCATGCGCCGGGCAGCGGCAGGGCTGACCGCCCAACGGTGCCTATTGCACAGCCGGCACCAGCGTTGCCAGCGAGGCGCCGTGGGTCACGAACCAGACCCCTGCCAGCTTGACCGGCTCCTCACCGATCACCCTGGCGCTATGCGGCATATTGGCAGGGATATGGAAGGCCTGGCCGGCGGTGAGCGTGACGGGTGGCTTGTCGCCGATGCGCAGCTCCACGGTGCCGGATATCACATAGCTGGCTTCGTCCCCCGGGTGGGTATGCATGGCGGCCACGCCGCCGACAGGGATGGTCACCTCGGCCTGCACCACATCCACCCCTGCCTGGGCAGAGGGCTCGCTGAGCAGCATCTTGCGTTGCAGTTGTGGCCGCGTATCGGCCTGTACGGCCAGCGCCCCCACGAGCATGGCGCAGCCGAATGCCGCCAAAGCCTGTCCTGTCGATGCCATGACGATGCCCTCCCCAAGATGGATATACGTGGCGACTCCCTGCCGCCAGACTCATCTCAGCGTAGCAGGCAAGACGGAATTCGCACGGGATCAGCCTGCACTACCAACCAGCACGTCGATCAAGGCCCGTGACGCCGCCGACAGCCGCCGGTGCGGGGCGTAGATCAACGAGAACGGCCGGGTACGGCCGCGCAGCTCGGGCAGCACCTCCACCAACCTGCCGCGCGCCAACCGGTCGCGCACGATGAAGTCATAGGTCTGGCAGATGCCCAGGCCTTGCTCGGCCAGCGACACCACGCCCAATACATCGTCCGATACCTCAATGGCGGGCGTGGCCGACCAATCGATATCTTCGCCCCCCTGACGGAACCACCAGGGGCCGATGCGACCGGTGCTGGGCATCACGAACGGCAGGCAAGCGTGGCGGGCGAGATCAGCCAGGCTGCGCGGCGTGCCGGCTTGCGCCAGATAGGCGGGAGCGGCCACGAGGCACAGCGGCGCGTCTTCGAGCTTGCGGGCGATCAGGCCGCTATCGGGCAACTGCCCCAGGCGGATGGCCATATCGAAGCCCTCTGCCACCAGATCGACATTGCGATTGGTGATATTGAGCTCCACACGTACCTGCGGATACTGCTGTTTGAAGCGCTGCAACAGCGGTGGCAGCCGGTAGTGGCCATAGGTGGTGGGCACGCTGAGCCGCACATGGCCGCTCAGTTCGCCGTCCTGGCCCTGGATAGCGCGCTCTACGTCGTCGATCAACGAGAACGCCATGCGCGCCTGTTCCAGATAGAGGCTGCCAGCATCGGTCAGGCCCTGGCTGCGGGTGGTCCGCCGCAGCAACTGGCTGCCCAGCCGGGCCTCCAGCCGCGCAATGGCCCGGCTGATGACCGACGGCGTGGTCGAGAGCGCCACAGCCGCCGCCGTGAGCGAGCCCTGCTCCACCACGACCACAAAGGCTTCCACGTCACCCAGATGATCAAATCGGCGCGTCATTCATGCCTCAAAAGGAAAAATCATTTAGCAGATTGATAATTTATCTCCTCCAGTGAAGTCAATACAGTGTCGTCACTCGATTGATTACCTCAGGAGGCCAGCATGACCCAAGCCCATACCCTCAAGCCCGTGTTGTTCGTATTGACCAGCCATGGCGTCAAAGGTGATTCCGGCAAGCCGACCGGCTACTACCTTGGCGAAGTCACCCACCCGCTGGCCGAGCTGGAAGACGCCGGCATCGCGGTCGAGTTCGCCTCCATCCAGGGTGGTGAGCCACCGGTCGACGGGCTGGACGAGAGTGACCCGATCAACGCACGCTACTGGCACAACCCGGCCTTTCGTCACGCGGTCAGCCACACCCTGAAGCTCGACAAGGTCGATACCCATCGCTATTCGGCCATCTTCTTTGCCGGCGGCCACGGTGCGATGTGGGACTTCCCCGACAGCCCGGCCGTACAACGCACCGCGCGGGACATCTACGAGGCCGGCGGGGTAGTGGGCGCCGTCTGCCACGGCCCGGCTGCGCTGGTGAACGTCACCCTCAGCAACGGCCAGTATCTGGTCGCCGGCAAGCGCGTCAGCGCCTTTACCGATGACGAGGAACGCGCCGTCGCCCTGGATGGCACCGTCCCCTTCCTGTTGGCCAGCCAGCTCAGCGCACACGGTGCCCTGCACCAGCCAGCCGCCAACTGGACCAGCCAGGTCGTGGTCGATGAACGCCTGGTCACCGGCCAGAACCCGCAGTCGGCTGCCGGGGTAGGCGCCGCGCTGCGTGACCTGCTGCTGGGCAAGACCGGCCACTAAACCCCGCGCCGTCCTACCCGGCGGCAGCAACACCCCATTCATCCACGCCCTGCCTGCAAAGGCAGGCAGGGCGCGGCTACGCCTGCGCTTCGGGCAGGCCAACCCCTCACCAACCGGAGTTCCCTCATGACACTGCGCCACACCCTGATCGCCACCGCCACCCTGACCCTGTTCACCACCGCCGCCCACGCCGGCAATGTGCTGGTTGTCCTGTCAGATTCGGACCATCTCGACCTGAAGGACGGCAAGGTCTTCGCCACCGGCTTCTACCTGAACGAGCTGATGCAGCCGGTCAAGCTGCTGCTGGATGCCGGCCACCAGGTGACCTTCGCTACCCCCAAGGGCCAGGCACCGGCACTGGACCAGAGTTCGGTCGACCCCATGTACTTCAATGGCGACGCCACCGCCCTGGCCACGCACCGTGCCTTGCTCGATCAACTGGCGATCACCGCCAAGGACCGCTCGCCGGTGATCAGCCTCGCCCGGGTCGAACAGATCGGCTATGGCCGTTACGACGCCGTCTACATCCCCGGCGGCCACGCCCCCATGCAGGACCTGCTGACCAGCCCTGCGCTGGGCCGCCTGCTGAACAACTTCCACCAGCAGGGCAAGACCACCGCCTTGGTCTGCCATGGCCCCATCGCGCTGATCGCTACCCTGGCCGATGCCACCACCTTTACCGCCAAGCTCGAGCAAGGTGCCAAGCCAGCACAGAGCGGCTGGACCTACGCCGGCTACCGCATGACGGTAATCAGCAATCAGGAAGAAGAACAGGCCAAGGGCCTGCTCAAGGGCGGCACGATGAAGTTCTACCCGCAGACCGCGCTGGAAGCTGCCGGCGGCAAATACAGCAGCAACACCCAACCCTGGACCGCCAACGTGGTGATAGACCGCGAGCTGATCACCGGCCAGAACCCGGCGTCGGCCCTGCAGGTGGGGCAGGCCTTGTTGGCGCGGTTGAAGTAAGCCGTCCCGCGGCAAGGGAGGAAGGTTGGCTCCGGCGCCTGCCTTCCTTCATTTGGAGGATTCACAGTCCAGCGATGAGCTGCGAGACTAGCCGCCCATTTCCCTATCAGTCACGACCATGCCTCATGTCTTCACACTGCTCCTGCTCGTAACGACATTGGCCTTGCCAGTCATGGCGGGGGAGCTGATAGGAGATGCCGGGATCATTGGCCGGCCGCAGCTCATTACCGCACCGGAGTACCCGGCCGAAGCCTTGACCAACAAGGTAACGGGCAAACTTCTGGTTGAAATGCAGATTGACGAGCAGGGCTTTAGTACCGGTTACAGCATCCTGAAGTCGGACCCTCCAGGGCAATTTGATGCCGCCTTCGAGGCAGTCGCCAAGTGGTGGGTCTATTACCCTCTGATCAAGGACTGCAAACCGGTTGCCGGTAAAGTGGTCAACAGTATCTCTTTTGACCTGCCAGCAGGAAAGCCCTCGGTCGTTGTAGAAGTACAGTCTGAGTGGAATCTCAATAACCCAGCACCGTCTCGCACCCTAAATTCGATTTACCAGGAACTGCCCGAAGGGAAGTATCCCGAAACGGCACTTTATGATGGGAAGGAAGGCTTTGTATTGGCACGCTTTGAGCGCAATGAAACAACCGATCTGCTCTCTCCTCAAATCGTGTTCTCAAGGCCAGCCAAGGTATTCGACAGTGCCGTCCGCATGGCCTTGAAACGAGCCAAGCTCAAACCATTACCACCAGACTCACAAGAGGACAAGGTAGTGTGTCAGCTGTTCACTTTCACCATCAAGCGCTCCTGATCACGCCTAAAAGCACAGCAGGTGGTGGCACAAAACCATAGCGCTACCGCCGTCAGGAACCGCTACCGGACTACCCGCGCTTGTCAGTTTTTCTTTCAATACTTAGTTTTTTTCCTAAGTATTTGCTATGCTGGTCTGGCAGCCACAAAACCAAGCAGCCCAGCACCATGTCCAACCTCGCAGAACCGATCGACCTGGTATTCAAGGCCCTGTCCGATGGCACACGTCGGCAGGTACTGGAACGCCTGAGCCGCGGTGCCGCCTCGGTCAGCGAGCTGCACGCGCCTTTCGACATGGCCCTGCCCTCCTTTGTCCAGCATCTGAAGATCCTGGAGGAAAGCGGCCTGGTGCAATCGAGCAAGAGCGGGCGCGTGCGCACCTTCGAGCTGGCGCCGGATAACTTCCGGCAGGCGGAGGATTGGCTCGCTACGCAACGGCACCTGTGGGAGCGCCGGCTGGACAGGCTGGACCAATACCTGTTGAAACTGAAGGAGACGAAAAAATGAGCAACAGCACCCTCTGGACCCCCAACCCCAAGCTGGATCTGGTACTGGAACGCGAGATCGACGTCCCGCACGAACTGGTCTGGGCCGCCTGGACCGAACCCGAGCACCTCAAGCAATGGTTCTGCCCGCGCCCCTGGGGCGTGTCGGAATGCGAAATCGACCTGCGCCCGGGCGGCATCTTCCGTACCGACATGCGCTCTCCCGAAGGGCAGATCTTCCCGAATATCGGCTGCTTCCTGGAAATCGTGCCCCAGCGCAAGCTGGTCTGGACCGACGCCCTGCTACCGGGCTACCGCCCTGCCCCCAACCCGTTCATGTCCGCCATGCTGCTGCTCGATCCCTTGAGCCCGGAGCGCACCCGCTACACCGCCGTCGCCATCCACAAAGACGAAGAAACCCGCCAGAAGCATATCGAGATGGGGTTCGAACACGGCTGGTCAGCCGCGCTCGACCAGTTGATCGAACACATCAAGACCAATATGTAAGGGCTACCGACGCAGCAACCCGGTTGGCGTAGCAGGAATACGGCGCAATGCCCTGCGGGCATTGCGCCGTATTGGCACTGTGATCGGTCCACCATCTTTACCCATGAGCAAAAAAAACGGCCACCCTGCTGCAACAGCGGGTGGCCATTTTGTTGATCCTGATCCAGCCCCCAAGCGGAGCCGCTTGATCAGAAGTGGATCACGGTGCGGATGCTCTTGCCTTCGTGCATCAGGTCGAACGCCGTGTTGATCTCTTCCAGCCGCATGGTGTGGGTGATGAAGGTATCGAGCGGAATTTCGCCGCTCTGGGCCTTCTTCACATAGCCCGGCAATTCGGTCCGGCCCTTCACGCCGCCAAAGGCGGAACCACGCCACACGCGGCCGGTAACCAGCTGGAACGGACGGGTGCTGATCTCCTGACCTGCACCGGCCACGCCGATGATGGTCGATTCACCCCAACCCTTGTGGCAGCTCTCCAGCGCGGCGCGCATCAACTGCACATTGCCAACGCACTCGAAGGAGTAATCCACGCCGCCTTCGGTCATCTCGACGATGACTTCCTGGATCGGCTTGGTGTGGTCTTTGGGGTTCACAAAGTCTGTCGCGCCCAGTTGCTTGGCAATCTCGAACTTGGCCGGATTGATGTCGACGGCGATGATGCGCGAGGCCTTGGCCATGGTGGCGCCGATGATGGCGGCGAGGCCGATGCCGCCCAGGCCGAAGATGGCGACCGTACTACCGGCCTGCACCTTGGCAGTATTGAGCACCGCGCCAATGCCGGTGGTGACGCCACAGCCCAAGAGGCAGACCTTCTCCAGCGGCGCATCCTTGGGGATCTTCGCCAGCGAGATTTCCGGCAGGACGGTGTATTCGGAGAACGTAGAGCAGCCCATGTAATGGTAGATCGGCTTGCCCTGGTAGGAGAAGCGGGTCGTACCGTCCGGCATCAGGCCTTTGCCCTGGGTGGCGCGCACGGCCTGGCACAGGTTGGTCTTGCCGGATTTGCAGAAACGGCACTCACGGCATTCGGCGGTGTACAGCGGGATCACATGATCGCCGACTTCCAGCGAGGTCACGCCCTCGCCGACAGCCTCGACAATGCCGCCGCCCTCATGCCCCAGGATGCTGGGGAAGATGCCTTCCGGATCATCACCCGACAGGGTGAAGGCATCGGTATGGCACACGCCCGAGGCCACGATACGGACCAGGACTTCACCGGCCTTCGGCGGTGCGACGTCGACTTCGACGATCTGCAGGGGTTCATTGGCGGCGAAGGCAACGGCGGCGCGGGACTTGATGGTCATGGGGAGCGTTCCACAAAGGAGGATGACAAGAGCGGCAGTATATTGAGGCCAATTAAGTCGATAAACCGTCTTTTGGCAAATCATTATTGCCAATGAGCAATAATAGCGGCTTGATTATGCGAGCAGGACAAACACCATGCGCGGCTGGGAAGGCATCGACGAATTTGTGGCCGTGGCCGAATGCGGCAATTTCTCGCTCGCGGCCGAACGGCTGCGGGTATCGGCATCCTATGTGAGCCGGCAGGTGGCCCAGCTTGAGGCCAGGCTGGAAGCACGGCTGTTCTACCGCACGACCCGCCGCGTCTCGCTGACCGAGGCTGGCCAGACCCTGCTGAACCGCTGCCAGCGGCTGGTCGAGGAACGCGACGAAGCCTTCCAGAGCCTGGGCAATCTGCAGAGCGCCCCGAGCGGCCTGCTGCGCATGACCGCCGCCGTGGCCTACGGCGAGCGATTCATCGTGCCCATGGTCAATGATTTCATGGCCGATCATCCCCAACTGCGGGTCGAGATCGAACTGACCAACCGCACCATCGATATCGTCCACGAAGGCTTCGACCTGGCCATCCGCCTTGGCCGGCTGACAGATTCCAGCCTGGTCGCGAGCCGGCTGGCGCCGCGTGTCATGTACCTGTGCGCCGCCCCGACCTATCTGGCGCGGCACGGCGCCCCGCGCAAGCTATCGGACCTTGCCCAGCACAACTGCCTGATCGGGACCAGCGATACCTGGCTGTTCCGGCAGGGGGATGGCGAGACAATGTTCAAAGCCAACGGCAACTGGCGCTGCAATAGTGGCCAGGCGGTGCTGGACGCTGCCCTGCGCGGCTTTGGCATCTGCCAGCTACCGGATTACTACGTGCTCGATCCCCTGCGCCGTGGCGAGCTGGTGGCCCTGCTGCCGGAGCAGCAGCCACCCAATGCCGGCGTCTGGGCGGTCTACCCACAACGCCGCTACGCCCTGCCCAAGGTCAGGTTGTTGATCGATGCGATGAAGCGTGGCCTGGCAGCGCGGCCCGAATATGCCACCCCGCCCTAGTCCGCTCCCTCATCGGCGAGCGGCAACGCCCCGGACGATGCATCCAGCCCCGCGAGGCACACCTCGCGCACGCAGGCACGCAGCCAGCGGTGTACGGGATCGGCATGCAAGCGCGGGTGCCAGAGCAGGGAGACGGTGATCTCCGGTATAGCCACCGGTAGCGGAAAACTGCACAGGCCGGCGCGCAGGTTGCCGGTATGCCGCTCCGGCACGCTGGCGATCAGGTCCGATCCCCGGGCCAGCGCCAGCGCGGTAGAGAACCCGCCGACGACAGTCGCAATCTCCCGCTCCAGGCCGAAGGTTTGCAGGGCATCGTCGATCTGCCCCTTGTCCTGCCCGATCCGCGATACGCCAATATGCCGGCCGGCGGCATAGCGGGCCATCGTGACCTTTCCCTTGCTCAAGGGGTGACCCAGGCGCACCACGCCGACGAGCCGGTCACGGAACAAGGCCTGCACCCGCAGCTCCGGCCCGGTCTGGTCCCCCACCACGCCGGTTTCCAGATCAACCGTCCCGTCCCGTAGCAAGGTGCTGTCCCGGTTCTGCTTCTGCATGAAGCGCAGCCGCACACCGGGGGCATCGGCACCGATGCGTGCCATCAGCGCCGGGCCGAAGTTCTCCACAAAGCCATCGCGGGTCCGCAACGTGAAGGTACGTACCAGTTGCTGCAGATTGGGCGCTTCTGCCGGCCGCAAGACGGTAGTCGCCTCCTGCACCAGCAGGCTGACCCGTTCACGCAGTTCCATCGCCCTGGGCGTGGGCACCAGCCCTCGCCCGGCACGGACCAGCAGCGGATCACCCGTCGTCTCACGTAGCCGCGCCAGCGCCCGGCTCATGGCAGACGGGCTGAGCCGCAGCCGCTGCGCCGCCCGCGCAACGCTGCCTTCCGCCAGCAGCACATCCAGCGTAATCAAGAGGTTGAGGTCAGGTAGGGTCATAGGCAGACGATAGCGCAGAATCATCCATACATGGCGTCATATGCATGAATAAAGTGCAAATGCTGCGTCTTCCGCCTTATCAAGCAGAAGCCTAAGCTCTGTGCCAGATCGCGCCGTTGCGCGAGACGCAAAGGATTCATCTTGAAGCACGCCAACACCGCCCACCCGGCCAGCAGCACCGTCAACGTCCCGGATCGCACACCCGCGCCCGCCGTACGCGGCGCGCTCGCTAGTCTGTCCCTCGCCATGCTGCTGTCCTCGCTCGGCACCAGCATCGCCAACGTCGGCCTGCCCACACTGGCGCAGACCTTTGGTGCATCGTTCCAGCAAGTGCAGTGGATCGTCCTCGCCTACCTGCTGGCCATCACCACCCTGATCGTCAGCGTTGGCTGGCTGGGCGACCTGATCGGCCGCCGGCGCCTGCTGCTGGCCGGCATCGCACTGTTCACCGTGGCATCAGTCCTGTGCGGCATGGCACCGTCGCTCGGCTGGCTGATCGCCGCCCGGGGCGCGCAAGGCCTGGGGGCGGCCAGCATGATGGCGCTATCCATGGCCATGGTGGGCGAGACGGTACCCAAGGAGAAAAGCGGTAGCGCCATGGGCCTGCTCGGCACCACCTCCGCCATCGGCACCGCGCTGGGGCCATCGCTCGGCGGCCTGCTGATCGCCGGCCTGGGCTGGCGCGCCATCTTCCTCGTCAACCTGCCGCTGGGTCTCCTGGCCCTGCTGCTCGCCTACCGCTTCCTGCCGCAGGACCGCACCGGCAAGCCAAGCCGCAGTACCGCATTCGACTACCCCGGCATGATCCTGCTGGCCCTCACGCTTGCCGCCTACGCCCTCGCCATGACCTTGGGGCGAGGCCATATGGGGCCGCTGAACCTGGCACTGCTGCTGGCCGCCATGCTGGGCACCGGCGCCTTTTTGCTGGCCGAATCCAGGTCTGCCACCCCGCTGATCCGCCTGGACCTGTTCCGTGACCCTACCCTGAGCGCCGGCCTCGCCATGAGCGCCCTGGTCTCCACGGTGATGATGGCAACCCTGGTGGTCGGGCCGTTCTATCTGGCGCGTGCGCTAGGTCTCGATACCACCCTGGTCGGCATCGCCCTATCCATCGGCCCGGCCGCCGCCGCACTGACCGGCGTACCCGCCGGCCGACTGGTAGACCGCTTCGGCGCGCCGCACCTCACGCTCCTCGGCCTAGTCGGCGTGGTTGCCGGTTGTCTGCTGCTGGCCTTGCTGCCCACCCGCGTCGGCATGGCCGGCTATATCGCCCCCATCGTCCTGACCACCATGGGCTACGCCCTGTTCCAGACCGCCAACAACACCAGCGTGATGGCCGGCATCCTCCCTAATCTGCGCGGCATGATCTCCGGCATGCTCAGCCTCTCGCGCAACCTCGGGCTGATCACTGGTGCATCGCTCATGGGCGCGGTGTTCGCCTTTGCGTCCGAAGCGGCCGATATCACCACGGCAGGCCCGGCTGCCGTAGCCCATGGCATGCGCATCACGTTTGCGGTGGCGGCAGGGTTGATCGTTCTGGCAGTCTTGATTGGTTTGGAGGGTCGCAAGATTGAAGCCCAGCCAGCGGAATCGACCAGCAGGACATAATCCAATCACCTATATGAACAGGCCATCGGGCATCCTGATATTGCGGCCATGACAACGCCGACATAGGATCGTGCCCCTATGTTGACCGTTCAAATGATCGAGATCCTCTGGACCAAAGCCACCCGTGGCGCGCCCCAGGCCAATGAGCGTGTCGCTTTAGTCCGCGCATTCCCGTTTGATTCGTCACCTGCCAAGTACCTTACGCAGCGCTATCGATTAGCGGAATGGGAAGATTTTCAGCCGCAGTTGATCAGCACGGAGACTAAGCAATTCATACCCCATTCTGAGCAAGAACTTCGCATCGCTGCCGCACCCGATGGGGCATTCAGCCTAGGCATCGCAGGGACGCCCAACTCAGGACAACCCAAGCGCTACCCGAAGCCGAAAGCCTTGTGCCTGATGCAGGGCGAGTTTGCCCGCCTGGTGGTCAATGCCCGGCATACAACCTACTCGGGCCAGTACTATTCAGAGACGATTTTCAACGTCACATGCGGCGATCAACGCCAGCCCGATCGTTTTCTGTGCAGCCAACCGGACCATTTTCTGGATCTCAGGGAACACCTCTTTTGATGCAACGAAATGCCAGTACTGGCGGCTGACGCCGGAGAGCCCTGCCAAATCGCCCAGTCGCCATGCGGTGCGAACGTGCCTCGCCAAGAATTGGCGAATCAAAGACCAGGCCGACCAGAAGTTGGGGCACCATGATCAGGGCTGGCAGAGCATAGGCAACAGGGCTTGGGGGAAACAGACCCTTTCCCGACGACTACGATTCAAGCATTGCTGGACAGGAAATACTCGTACGAATCCCTGAACTCAGGCACCACCAGCAGCTCATCCAGTATTTCCCGCACGCTCGGGTTCTGTTCCGCCCGGCGGATCAAGGGGCCGATCGCATAGTAGAGGGCCTCATCCTGGATATCCGGCAGTTGCCGCTTGAGTGCGTCGAGGGTATTAGCGCGGTCGATACCATCCGCTGCAAGGCGACAGAGAATTTCGATCGCATTCCCCTGGGTCCAGTCGTACACACCAAATGCAACCCGCCTCAGTACCGGTAGCGCAGGCTCACCAACGAAGTAAAAGACCTCGAAGATGGCAAACTGGCGAGCCGACACCCATTGCCCCAGGCCTGGAAACTGATGGGCCAGCTCCGGCGGCGGCGAGTGCTCCGAATGAAACAAGCCCGCCAGAATCTCGACGTAGTCCGAACCGAGATCCACCGCCACGGCGCGAGCACGGTGCTCGAACAACGGCCGATCGCCCACCGCGCTAGCTACCCAGCAGATTTTGGTTTTGCACTTTCTGACCGCGTACTCGACGAACTTCTTTTTCAGGTACGGTATGAGCATCTTGGTTAGATAGTAAACAGGGGTTGAAACGCGTATCGGTTCTTTAGGTTGGCGGCACCGGCGGCGCATCGCACTTGCGGCTCAAAAAGCTACGCACATGACTGGTGACCGCCTCATCCCGGAGATAAGACTCGTGCGCCACCGTGTCGCTGATATAGATCTCGCGGCCCTTGGCCAGATCCAGGCTATCGTAGATGCGCTGCGCAAAACGCTCGGGCGTATATTGGTCAACCTTGGAGCTGATCACCAGTACGGGAACCTGCGTCTGGTGGGCCATTGCCACGCTATCGAGCAGGGCGATATCGCTGGAGGTCTTGAACTTGACGAGGGCTGATGCAAACCCCGGCAGGATGGAATAGCTGGTCTCCACCACATCGGTCGCGGGCCCCATCAGCACCGCGCAACCGACATCATGACGGGCCGCCAGATGCAGGGCGACCCAGCCGCCGAAACTGTGCCCCACCGCGTAGACATGGTCCGTATCCACATTGGACAAGCCTGCCGCAAAGCCCGCCAGGCCTTCTGCCATATCGTAGACCGCCGCAACCGTGGGCGGGGCATCGTTCTTCTCGCCGTAGCTCAGAAAGTAGACATCGGTCGCCTCATCTGCCAGGGTCGCCACCACGCGGCCCATCGCACTGGGCGCACCGTAGCCACTGCCGGCAAAGTAGAGAATCACCCGCTTGGGCTTGTCGACCTTGAACTTATACCCCTTGAACGTGTACCCCATCGTCTCAATCGAGAGCGGCGAGATACGTTCGGCATCGCCCGGCCGCAGCACCTTGAGCGATGCCACCGGCACCCGCGTGTCCTTGAGGTGGAACAGGTCCTTGTGCTCGATGTTGTAACTGCAACCGGCAAACAGCAGGCTACTGGCAAGGCCGATGATGGCGAGTCGGAACGGGCGGGTATGGAGAAGAGGCATGGGCCGGATGCTAACGCACCAGCCTTGCCGTGCGCCATGCCCCAGGCAGCGCCCTGTCCCATCGCTGGGGCACCTTGCTTACTTCAGCTTGATCACCACCTTGCCCTTGGCGCGTCCCTTTTCAACGTAAGCCATGGCTTCGTTGGTCGACTCGAACGGAAAGACACGGTCCACGACGGGCCGGATGATCCCGGCGTCGATCAGCCGGCCGATATCGCGCAGCTGGTCTCCGCTGGCCCGCATGAAGTGGAACGAATACCGGATGCCACGCAACCTGGCTTGCTTGCGGATACGATAGCTCAGCAGGCGCATGACCTGTCCCAGTATCCAGGGCAGGCCGATCTCCTTCGCAAAATCCGGGTCTGGCGGGCCGGAGATCGAGATCAGATGCCCACCGGGCTTCAGGACCTGCAGCGACTTCTCCAGTACGTCGCCGCCCAGGCTATTGAGCACCACATCGTAATCCCGCAGCACGGTGGAAAAATCGTCCTTGGCGTAGTCGATGACGACATCCGCGCCAAGCGCCTTGACCCATTCCAGATTCCTGGTGCTCGTCGTTGCCGCGACACTGGCACCAAGGTGTTTTGCCAGTTGGATGGCCAGCGTACCTACGCCACCGGACCCCGCATGAATGAGGACCTTCTGGCCCGGCTTCAGGTCCGCTTTTTCGATCAGCACTTGCCAGGCAGTCAAGGCCACCAGCGGGATGGAGGCGGCCTCTTCCATGCTCAGCGAGGTCGGCTTGATGGCCAGGTCCGCTTCCTTGATCGACACCAGCTCCGCAAACGTGCCGATGCGATCCTTGCCGGGCCGTGCATAGACCTCGTCGCCGACGTTGAAGCGCCGCACACCTGGCCCGACCCGCACCACAACACCCGCCACATCGTTACCCAGAATGAGCGGCAAGCGATACGGCAGCAGCAGCTTGAACTCACCATCCCGGAGTTTGGCATCCAGCATGTTCACGCTCGTGGCGTGGACCTGAACCAGGACGTCGTCCTCCCGCAGTTCCGGCTCCGGCATCTCCCTTGCCTGCAAGGGTCGGTTCTTTCCGTACTGTTCAACCACGAATGCCTTCATTGTGCGTCCGCCTTTCGCTCGCCATTCACGGGTCGGGCAGCAGCAACCAAGGCTTCACCATCGGAACGAGCCGGCAACTGCGGGCCGATATTTTTCGGTTCCACGCCAGTGCGCAAGCTTGCCACCGGCGGCGGTAGTTCGCCCCCTGCGCGAGCAAGGGGTACATCGTGCTGTGGCTTGTCATCCACGGCATGGCGGTCGTGAACTACACCATAGCCAAAAAGAGAGAGGACGAGCGCAAATACGGGAGCGGCGAGAATCACCATGATTTTCTCCAAACTAGAAAGGAAATGGACAAGCCCTTGGCTTCATCGGTAGTGGAAGGCCACTGGCGGCCTCTTACCGCCTGTCAGGCGGGCAGTTCGTTGAACTTCCGCAGGCTCTTGTCGACGAAGGATTCAGGAAAAAAACGGCGCAGCGCACGGACCTGCCCTGCCTGCTTGCCGGCGGTGTAGCGCCTTCTGGGTACGGCATCGGTTGCTGCCACCACCACGGTATTCGCCACGACTTCCGGGGCGTCCCCGGCATCGACCCACTTTCGCATCAAGGCTTCCATGCGTGGCCGAACCACGTCATAGACGGAGAGCGGTCGATCCGGCCTGACGATGTTTTCTTCAAACGAAGTACGGGTCACGCCCGGCTCGACCAGCACGACCCGGATACCCTGCGTACGCAGCTCATGGTCAAGCGATTCGGAATACCCCTCGACCGCATGCTTGGTCGAGGCATACAGCGCGTTGAAGGGGGACGGTATCAAGCCCAGTATTGAGCTGACATTGATGATCCGGCCTTTGCCCTGACTACGCATCGTCGGCAAGACCGCGTTGGTCACACGCGTGACCCCGAAGACATTCACATTGAATAGCGCCTGGGCCTGCGCTGTAGAGGATTCCTCCGCCCCACCCAGCAAACCGATGCCGGCGTTATTGACCAGCAGGTCGATACGCCCCGCCTGATTGAGGACTTCGTCCACCATGGCCTGTACCGACGCCTCGTCCGTCACATCGCAACTCAGCATCGTGACGCCATGCACGTCCCCGGCTGCCGCTTTGCGACTGGTACCAAAAACACGGTAACCCGCCTGCTGCAAAGCCTTGGTCGTTGCACGGCCTATGCCTGAAGATGCTCCGGTGACAAGGGCTACGCCCATTCCAATCTTGCTCATCTGTTCAATCTCCTTGTTGGGTGACTTGCCTGGTGGCGAGTGTTACTATCAATTTGAAAGTAACGTTACTACCAAATCGATACTAAGTCACTATCAAAATGATATGAACAAAGAAGAAATTGCGGAAAATGCTTGCCCCATCGCGCGCAGCCTGGCTTTTCTGGGCGATGCCTGGAGCCTGTTGATCCTGCGGGATGCGCACGCAGGCCTCACCCGCTTCGATCAGTTCAGGCAAAGCCTTGGCATCGCCCCCACGATGCTGACCCGACGGCTGGCGACGCTGACGGAGGAGGGATTGCTGGATAAACGGCGCTACTCCGAGCGCCCACCGCGCGACGAATACGTGCTGACGGAGGCCGGCAAGGACTTTCTGCCAGCGCTGTTCATGATTGGTGCCTGGGGACGGAAATACCGCGGCGGTGGCAAGCTCACCCGGTTCTTCGATGCCGAAGCCGGAACGGAAATCCAACCGGTCGCCATCGATGAAGTCACCGGGGCGAAGATAGGTAGCCGGGCGATACGGGTTGTCGCGCCAGATTGACACCGCGGCACGATCTAGCGAGGCGACGTGCGTTTCGATGCACTCGATATGTGGGTACGGGAAGAGAAGCCCCGGCAGGCCTCGCGGGATCAACAACGCGGGCGTTTAGCCCCGTAGGGCGCAATCCCCGCAGGGCATTGCGCCGTATTCATGCGTGTGCCAAACACCCGCTACCCGTCTAAACAATGCTCACCGCAACCCAGCCCAGCACAATCACAAAAGGCAAGGCATAGAGCATCCAAACAGGCCTTGCCGTAGGCCAGTTGCGGACCGCGCGGCTTTTGATCAGGTAGTAAGGCACTAGCACCGGCCAGGCAAAAAAGACCAGCGCATCGAACCCAAAAGCGAAACCTTGCTTCAAGTATCGGCGGTTGACGCACACCCACCAGGACCAGACCACGCTCAGCAGAAAATCCCAGAGGTGGAGGCTGTCGCGGGTCGGCTCTGCCAGCCCAATGGCAATCAGCAGTAATTCCAGGCAGGCCCCCAACACCACCACATTCAGGGCGATCCAGGAGGGCTTGGGGCTGAGTGGCGCACCGGGGCTAGGCATGGATCAACGGGGTTGGGTTCAGGGTTGGGGGGGAGCTTACCACTTCATCCGGCGCTGACAGGCCTTCACCTCCGCATCCCGTACCGAGCCCATAACGACAGCCCTTTGTATTTACAGCGTAATTTGCACCAGGGCACGCACGTTGACAGGCATGCCACCATCGACATACGCTTGCAGCATGAAACTTTCCCGCGCAACGATCACGCTGATTATTCGCACCATTACAGCCATGGTGGGTTAGCGCGCGTCGGAAGAAACGGCAATGAGCAACCCGCCCCAGCAGGCGGGTTTTTTCATGCCCCAGCCTGCCGGATACCGTCGCAATACCTCAGGAGATGGACATGACATCACACGCGGTTAAACAGCGCGTCGAAGCAGCCGACCAGGCAATCAACCGGGAAGACTTCGACAGCCTGATGGACTTTTATGCCGACGACGCCACGCTGGTGGTCAAGCCAGGTATGAACGTCACCGGCAAGGCACAGATCCGGCAGGCCTTCGTGGCCATTGCCGGCTACTTCAACCACAGTCTGGTTGTGAAGCAAGGTGACATGCAGATCATTGAAGGCGCCAATACCGCGCTGGTATTGGCCCGCACCCAGCTCAGCGCCAAGCAGGCAGACGGCACGCCCTTCGCCGCCGAGCGGCTGGCTACCTATGTATTCAGCCTCGACGTAGGCGGCGTGTGGCGTTGCACCGTCGATAACTCATACGGCACCGAGCTGCTCTCCATCACGCAGGCATAAATAGCGCACGGACAGTGCGCTTCATCTGGCGCAGAGAAATAGGGGGGCTATCTCCTATTTCTCGCCTATCTCTCTCTTTCCCTTCAGCCCCTTGGTAGGCGGTGTAACCCGCCCGAGGCGACTTGATGCTCACACCGAGCCCCCGTACTTCTCACTAGCCGTCAGCAGCGCGGCAGTGTCACCAGGGGCGACATGCCTGGTACGCCACGCCCTCGCCGGTGGGAAACAAAGGGGGTAACGCGGCCCCCCCTCTTATGGGGATGGGCAATACGTGCGATTTCATCGAACGTTGTGGGCAACGGGATGGTACGTCTGCTGGGACCCGTAGGCCTAGCATGAATCCCATCAGGCCGGCGATGCAAGTAGCCAACGTTCGGCCAGCCCCCTCATGACCCAGACTGGAGATCGCCATGTATCGCAACGTCATTCCTACCCTGTTCGCTGCCATTCTGGCCGTGGGCAGCTTTAGCAGCCATGCTGCCACCCCACCCGCCACCAGCAGCCAAGCGACCAGCAAGATCGAGGACGGCAAGCTGGAGATCAACGGCGTGCGTTACCACTACCTGCTCGCCAAAGGGCGCGGCACGCCCATCGTGCTGCTGCATGGCTGGGCGTCAACCTCCTATATGTGGCGCTATGTGATGCCGCAACTGGTCGCGCGCGGCCATACCGTACTGGCACCGGATATCCGTGGCCTGGGAGACACGGGCAAGCCCACCACCGGTTATGAGAAAACCGTGGTCGCGGAGGATATCCACGCCCTGGTCGCCAAGCTCGATCTGGGTCCGGCTGTCCATGTCGTGGGCCATGACCTCGGCGGCATGGTCGCCTATGCCTATGCGGCGCAGTACCCGAAGGAGGTCAGCCGACTGGCCATTCTGGATGTACCGCTGCCAGGCATCGAGCCCTGGGATCAAATCACCCAATCGCCCCGTACCTGGCACTTCCGCTTCTTTGCCGTGCAGGACGTGCCTGAAATGCTGATCGCCGGGCATGAGCAGGCTTTCTTCAAGTGGTTCCACAATTCAGAGGCGGTCAATGCCAGCGCCTTTACCACCGAAGCCGAAGACGTCTACGCCCGCCAATACGCGGTACCCGGTGCATTACGCGCCGGCTTTGAGTACTACCGCGCCTTCCCGGCAGACGCGAAGGCAAACCGCGAGTTCGCGAAGCAAAAGCTGACCATGCCGGTATTGGGGCTGGGGGGCGACCAGAGCTTTGGCCCGATCATCGGCGAGCACCTTAAACACGTGGCCGAGGATGTGACGGTGGTTCAGGTCGCCAATTCCGGCCATTGGGTAGCAGAAGAACAACCGCAGTCGGTGCTTGAGGCATTGGTGAAGTTCCTGCCGGCGCCGGGCAAATAGGCCGGTCGACCGAAAGGAGAAATACGGGACGGACCATGAGATTTCTAAGAAAATCGTGGTCTGTCCCCTATTTTGGTTACTTAGCCAAGTCTGATTTGCGATGAACACGCAACAACTTCTGATGAAATTCCTTGTCCTCTTCATTTCCATACTTCGCAGCAAGCGAGGACCACTTTAAAACTTCTTCAGTTTCTTTTCCAATCTTGCAATCAAAACTATAATCTCGAACCTTTCTTAATGCAGAGATTTCCCCAGAAAGAGCAATTTTTTCCATTCCTTTCTCATCAAATCCCTGACAATAGGAAGGACCAGAAACTGGCTGAGGCGTTGAGTCGCTACAACCTTGAATTAAGGCAGCAAGGAAGAAACAAAACAAAACCGAAGAAAATCTGGGCAGCAAAGACATATATTTTGTCATTTCTTATTAATAAAATTTAACGTAAGCACCTGGATCCCTAATGCTCATAGGAGCATGAATATCATCATTCTTATGCCCATACGGTCTTGGTATTGGCCCTGTCTCCAGAAACCAAACAGATTTATTAGGCGCTGTAACACTAGCACCTCTCAACGAATTTGGGGTCAGGTCTTACAATCACACATGAATTTGTTGGATTGCAAGACCTGACCCCAATTTTTACGATTATATTCTAAGGAAATCATGGCCTACCCCCTATCCTCCGCTGGCCCAGCACTGGCACTGGGTTTTGAGGGTGTAGCTGGCGCCGCCGGCCTAGATCAACCGGCCACAGCTCCTGAAAAATCAGGTCTGCCAATAATCTATTGACGAAAAACACAAAAAACAACCCCAGCAGTCCCTGCTATTTTGCTCGTAGCTTAACCAAAACCTCATAAGCGGGATCTGCCGAACTCAACTGATTGCTTTCAAAAAGAAGGCCGCCAAATTCGCGTTGTTTGTCGAACTCTTCACAACGCTTTTCATCTTTATTTATTAACTCATCATGACTGTAAGAACACGTGAACTCTTCCACACTCTCCGGCGAAACACCATAACTTACACTCAGCTTTTCGGGGTGACCATCGCGCATAGCTAGCACCATCAATTTCCTACCGTCTTGATCCCACATAGTTTGACAGCCGGTGTAATTACTTGCGACAACTCGAGGGTAAATATACAAAAATCTCCCATGAACTGAGTTTTTACCTGAATCCATTGGTGGCACTGTAAGCTTACAGGTAGATACCTCCCCATTATACTCGGAAATAATCTCTTGCTTAGCGCAACCAAACAGTGAAAAAAAGAGAATAGAAATACCAATAAAGCCATTAAGCTTAATTGCCCAACATTTCATTTTCCGCACCCGCATTTTTGTTCAAATTGTGTGAGTATAGCTGCACTCTTTGACAACGCTTCGTTAACTGCATCTTTAGTTGGAAAAATATCCGCCTTTAAATGAGCCAACGAAACACGCCCATTCCAAACCTGACACTGCTTATGTCCGCCCGCCGCGCTATCTTGGGCGGCATGCATTGCCATTGCAAGATCCGATAATTTGCAGCTCTGCAATGCATTACTTGTCAGTGCCTCCCTCCTGGCATCGGAGTCTTCCGAAGACTGCCCTGGAGCACACATCGCATGCCACGGGGAGTGCTCATAATCAGGTTTTTGCGACCCAGGTAAAATATCTACGTCGGCAACGAGTTGCGCCATCTCATTACGTTTGTCCCAAGGCCAACCTGCGTCATTGAGAACTGATTTGGTTATTTCTAGGTGATGAACTTCATCAAATAGCCCCTTCGGATCAATTCTACTAACTGGATTGCCGCGCACATACGCATACGTATTAATCCCCCCCGCCAACCCAATCGGGTCACTCTGCACATACCGCCCTACCTTCGGATCATAGTCCCGGTTCAGGTTGTAATGGTTCCCCGTCTCTACGTCGTAGTACTGCCCCGGGAAGCGCAGGTTGAAGCTGTACTTGGTGCCCGTGCTCTCCGGGTCTTCGTTGGCTTGGTCCGCCCCAAACGGTTCACCCTGCCAGGCCCAGACGGCCTTCTGGCTGGCGTTCGTCAGCAGCCGGGGCGTGCCCAGGTGGTCGCTGTGGATGTAGCGTACGCTCTGGTCGGCGTCGATCACCGCGACCGGGGTGTCGGCCAGATAGATGTATTCCTTACGGGTGTGGCCCTCGTTGTCGGTCTCGGCGACCAGGTGGCCGGCGGCATCGTAGTGGTACAGCGTGGTCTGGCCCTGGTAGGTCTTGCCGGTGCGCTGGCCCAGGGTGTTGAGGGTGTAGCTGGCGCCACCGGCCTGGATCAGCCGGCCTAATATGCAACAGCAGTGCAGACCAAAAGACCTACAACGCTTAAATCAGGGGCACCTAATATGCTTTAAACCTGTTCTCTCTTCCTTCTCAATAACTCTCCAGCCAAATTTTCCGATATCTATCTTGGCCCCACAGACTAAACATAGTGCGGGCCATCCATTCTTTCGCCAAGACGCCAACTCGCTTATAAGAGCGCCTTGCCCGTAAGCAGTCCACTCCGTTCTAGAAAAACCAAGCAAAGTCTCAATCTCTGCAGCTTGTGGCGAATCCAACAAGGACTCAAGCACTTGCTCCGCATCGCTCTCACTTAGTTTTTTCTCAGAAACTTCGCGCAATATATCTCTTGCCTTCATAGGTTAACTGTTTTTCTAGGCGAATAGAGGAAGAGTAAAGGAGTAAATAGGGAACGGACCACGATTATTTCTACGGAAATCGTGGTCTGCCCCCTATTTTCGCCATTGACCAGGCAACTACCGGCACTTCATCGCCTACTTACTCCGCAACCTCAAGATGTCTTCAATAAGGCTAAACATCTCTTCGCTCTGTCCCGCTGACTCTCCATGCAAAACCTTCTTTAGTTCCGTGTGCGAGGCTTCGGTTTTGTTTTTTATTATGTCTATGGCAAATAAAACTGCAGCCAGTGCGGGCTTAGAATTTTTTAATTCCAGCAACCCCAACTGATACAAAGGATTCTCTTCAAGCCATGCCTCCGGTGCAAGTTGCGCTGCAATTGATTTCACCGCAAACATGAAGTGATATCTAGCTGAATCTATGTCTTGAGTCTTAGAAGAATCCGCTAGCAAGCACCCAAGCAACATTCTTGCATCTTGATGCGATGGATCACTTTCCAATATTTCGCGGCATAGAGCAATCGAGGCCACAGGATCATCATCCGTAGTCGCCAGCTTATACGCAGTATTGAACGCCTCTTCAATATTCATTGTTTCTCACTTAGCATCAAAGAATCTCACAACGATCATGGTATTGGAATTAAATTTCTCGGTGGGAAAAGTACACGCAGCCCTTCACTAATTATCCAATAAGCAGCGCCAAGTTCCAGCACATCTTTTGCGGTGTCGCTCTTATTATTCACAGGCGGCACTGATGTTATAGGTGCTGTCGCCGTCCCTCCCGGGAAATTGTTGTCGCACCATTGTTTAGCAGCCTCTGCTTTTGCTTTCACAACAGGATCTGTAATACAAATATCCTTCATCCATTTACGCAGTTCGTTGCAACGCTCCGCCATTTTTCTGTCGTGGGAACCATCTCCATTGTACTTACTACGCCAGCCATCCCACCCGTTTTCTCCAAACCAGTCATCCGGGTTATTTCTCAATGATTGACTATGGTTAGGCCCCCGTCCTGCTAAGCCTTGTGAATCGATATAACTCAGCGGATTCCCCCCCACATACCCATACGTATTAACCCCCCCCGCCAACCCAATCGGGTCCGACTGCACATACCGCCCTACCTTCGGATCATAGTCCCGGTTCAGGTTGTAGTGGTTCCCCGTCTCTACGTCGTAGTACTGCCCCGGGAAGCGCAGTTTGAAGCTGTACTTGGTGCCGGTGCTCTCCGGGTCTTCGTTGGCTTGATCCGCTCCAAACGGTTCGCCCTGCCAGGCCCAGACGGCCTTCTGGCTGGCGTTCGTCAGCAGCCGGGGCGTGCCCAGGTGGTCGCTGTGGATGTAGCGCACGCTCAGGTCGGCATCGATCACCGCGACCGGGGTGTCGGCCAGGTAGATGTATTCCTTGCGGGTGTGCCCTTCATTGTCGGTCTCGGCGACCAGATGGCCGGCGGCATCGTAGTGGTACAGCGTGGGTAGATCACGATTTCCATATGAAAATCGTGGTCGTTGACACCGCCAACCCAACTGTAATGGCCAGTATGAAACTCGAGTTCGTCAGCAGTTAAAACCAGGAATTCACCAGCATTCTTACTGTCGACCACGATCTTTATAAGCGGCCAGTTGACCACAAATATGGAGAATCACTTCTTGTGCAGACTTTATCTCATCATAATTTTCTAAAAATGAAGATAATTCCATTGATAGAAAATAATCTAAGTCCCACTTCTGTTCATCTGCAGAATCCAATGGGAGATTATGAATTAGGTTCAAAATCATTCCAGCGCTTACAAGATTTGCATCTTCAACCTGCCTTACAACTTCAGGAACACAAAATTCAATTATTCTCCTGGTACTTGTAACGGATATTGAATCCACATTTTCAATTACTTCCTTAAGGCAGTCTAAGACACTATCGTTAAGGTGTCCTTCCAGCAGAATGTTTCTGCTGGAAATTAATGCTGCTGAAATCTGGCTTTTTGCATTCATATTTTGCCTTAAGGTGTATATGTTAGGTCAGCAGGAGACTTATCGAGATCGGGGTCAGGTCTTGCAATCACACATGAATTTGTTGGATTGCAAGACCTGACCCCAATTTTTACTCCAAAATAGGAGACGGACCGCGATTATTTCTAAGAAATAGTGGTCTATCCTCTACTCTCCAAGAATTGACCTCAAATTTTGTTACGAAACTTAATAGCCACCCAAGAGGTTTGCGGTGAACTTTCGGAGGTCTGGGAGAGTATTTTCGGCCTTACCAAGCAGTATTGAGACCAACTCCGGCTTACCATGATTCAACTTGACCAGGAAGACATGCCCATTGTTTTTCTCTCTTTTTATCCAGCAGGGTCAATTCGACCGGGCCATTCAAATAAGCACTAGCAAGAAATGAATCAGAACCTTTCTCCACATAAAAGAAGAAAACTTTCTTCAACATGGAAGATGCCACAAGGCAGTGCCTTGTCACGGGCGCACTCCCTACGAACCAAGCCTCTTTAGCATGAGAATCAGAAAACACAATCTTATCATTGCTCGATCTTAACGACTGTTCCACATGGTCTTTTGTGAGGACTTCTTTATCCCCAGCCACGTACTCGGCAAGAAAAACATCCAGCAGGACAAATGCGGCAACCATACTCCCCAGCACGCCCAATTTTCGCCAAGCCCGCGAAACAAGAAACCGCAGAGAACTAGCGCTTACAGCAATTAAAAAAACAACAGATCCTAACGTAGCAACACTTAGAAATGCTGGGCCATTCTGCACGAAGACAGAGTAGCCACCAAAATATGCAAGTTGAAGGTCAAATGCGAGCAGGCCACAAACTAAAACTAAAAGCAGTTCTATTTTTCGATTCATACAATACACCTGAAATTACTCACATGCACTAGCCTGACATTGCACAATTGCCTCTCGGGCCCAAGAAACACAGTTATATGTTGCGACTCCATACGGATGAGACTTTCCAACTTCAGCAACTTTCTCAGCCACACATTTCTCGTACTTTTCTTTGTCACACTTTTTTGCGAATTTGGAGTCAGGTCTTGCAATCACACATGAATTTGTTGGATTGCAAGACCTGGCCCCAAATTTCACGGGGGCGGAGTGAGGGTGGCCAGGGGCGGCAAGACGACTAAAGGCCGTAGGGATCACCCCTACGGTCTTTATGCTGACGGTGCCAGCTTCTACGCTCGGCTCAATCGACTAGTTTGGACCCACTTCGCCAAGTCGAGCACTGTGGCAAGGGCCGGAGGCTTCCCAAACCGCTCCTGCTCGATCCACTGACTCAAGGCGTCTTCGCCTTTTCCCAAGTCCCAGCTATCAACGCTGCTTAGGGCTTTCAACGTATCGCTTGGCTCGATCAGGCGAGGATCAATGGTGAACGCCTCTCCAACCTTCGACCAAACTTCGTTGAACACCTCTTTAGAAACTTGGTCCTGCACTTTCGCATGAATCTCCACGAGCTGCCTCGGCTCACGTCCTTTTAAGAAGGACTTTCTGGCATGTGCCCGGAAGAGCCAGATGGCCGCGATACAGAGCAAAAACAGGACTAATAACCAAGCTTCCATGATGGCCTCCTATTTGCTGCACGAACAGCTTGAGTTGGAATCGCGGCTTGGGATGGCATAGAGAAGGCCCTCCAGTTCAATTGTCGCGTCATACATACCAGCCCCGATGGTTGCCAACCCGATTGCGGCCGTCCCCAAGCGGGGTATCACACCACCCATGCCTGGAACACCCAAACCACGAGGAATGCTAGTCAACGGATTGGACGATCCAAGTAGTGGCCCTCTAAATCCAGTCGCCGGGGCCCATCTCTTCGGCATCAGCCCACCAGCCATCGCTGCTGCATAGGGGCCAACATTGATCGCATATGTGTCGACAAAATTCGCGTAATCACTCCAGTAGTTGGACCAATCACGAGAACAAGTGTTCTGCTCTTTAGGCAGACCCGGAGGTGGCGGCAGATGGCCCATATCCATCAAGCCCAGCGGATCAATCCCACTCAGTGGGTTACCGCCCACATACGCATACGTATTAATCCCCCCCGCCAACCCAATCGGGTCACTCTGCACATACCGCCCTACCTTCGGATCATAGTCCCGGTTCAGGTTGTAATGGTTCCCCGTCTCTACGTCGTAGTACTGCCCCGGGAAGCGCAGGTTGAAGCTGTACTTGGTGCCGGTGCTTTCCGGGTCTTCGTTGGCTTGATCCGCTCCAAACGGTTCGCCCTGCCAGGCCCAGACGGCCTTCTGGCTGGCGTTCGTCAGCAGCCGGGGCGTGCCCAGGTGGTCGCTGTGGATTTAGCGCACGCTCTGGTCGGCGTCGATCACCGCGACCGGGGTGTCGGCCAGGTAGATGTATTCCTTACGGGTGTGCCCTTGGTCGCTTGTTACCCAGCACTTTCCTCTAATCGTCGTAAATGCGTTTCATGAGCAACGACTACGGCTTTCGAAGGTGCGGCAAAAAATTCGAACAACGCACTCCTACCGTCCAAATCATCTAAATTCCACGGATTTGTTGGGTCTAGGTAAACAGCCTCACTTGAGGTCATAAGATCAATTTGATCATTCTCAGGCAACACGGCCAGCCGATGCCCAATCATCACGCTACCTTTAGTAGCATATTCCCGTGCTGCCCAGTAAGCGGCATGCAAGTCTTGCTCAGACAGAACTCCAGCAGCGAGCGATTTCTGTAAGTTTGCAAGGATAAAAGTTAATTCATTGTTGAATTTTCTATAATCCACCAGCAATTTTCGCAATTCTGTCCTTCCCCACTCATAGGGCGGAACCGGGAGTGACTCTATATATTCACGCAACGGTCCAACAAGTGCAGACAGGGCAAGCTCCTCACTTACTCCTGAGACCTGCTTGCCTCCTACTTCCTCATCTGAATCACGTCGAGAGACGGTTCCACGCACAATCCAAAACCCATCACGCTCTTTCCTTGAAGATATGGAGAGATGATAGTGCTCTTCACTAAGCTCATCTTTGATTAAGTTTTCTATTTCGTTAGTTACCACATCACCCACCACAGAGCGCGTTATGAGCGGCAAGAAGAAATAGCGAGGAAATAGGGGGAAGACCACGATTATTTCTACGGAAATCGTGGTCTGTCCCCTATTTTTCTGCTATGTAGATTCTCGCACTAACTTTCTTATTAAGTCAGATTTCCCTCTGAAATCACCGAATATATCTACATCAGCCCCCAAGCTTTCCTGATTCTCTGCAAGATAAGTCAGGACGGGGTCAATCTCATTAAAAATCGAGGAAATCGATGCAGCATTATTAACAGCACGATCCATCACTATGCTCATATAGCAATTCGCGATATCAAATGGATGCTCAGCCCCAAAGTCTCCAGACAAAACCACATCACAAAACCCTAACAAATAATACATAAAGGGGGTGCGAGGCATTGATCTAAGTTCCTGCGTCCGAGCTTGAACATCCTCAAGAAAATAGTGACGAGCGTCTTGATTAGACTTTCCAAAGAAAACATCGAATGCGTCTTTGGTATCAAAATCGTCTGAAATATCACCCCAGTCGTTCCTATCGGGAATTTTCTCTCGCACAGATTGACTAGTCATTTTTGGCAGCTTCTCTTGCATTCAGCGTACTCCTTCATTAGCTTCATGCCAGAAATTGGGGTCAAGTCTTGCAATCACACATGAATTTGTTGGATTGCAAGACCTGACCCCAATTTTCAGAAAAATACTCAGCCTCTCTCCAAATACTCCTTCGCTTGCCAGCATCCAAGCTCTGCTGACCTTTTCATCAGTGCTACTGCGTGTGATAGTGATTCAGCAGAGGCAGAATCTTCCACCAAAAACAGAGCTGAATAGTAAAGGGCCATTGGCCATTCCGACTTAACAGCTTCATTTAGCCAAAGTAATTCCAACTCAGGATCAACATGCTGCCCACACCAGCCATGTGCGTAAATGCGAGACAGATGAAACTGCGCCTCACCTAGCCCCTCTCTTGCCAGCTCAGAGAAAAGTTGGAACGCACGGGCGTCGTCAATAGCAACGCCATCGCCAAACTGGAAAATATATGCCAGTTTAAGCTGATAGGCAGAAATCCCACTTTCCGCCTTCGCCTTAATGCTTTGAACGTATTTTCTCTTATATCTGGCTGCCGTTAGTTCATCTCTTCCTACTCCATCACCGTCACGGTAGATAAGCGATAAGTAAAGAAAGGCCTCTTCACAGTCGTTTTCGGCGAGTGCTAGGAACTGCGAAATAGCGACCTCCATATTGTCACACTCGTAGTTCTGCTCTGCTTCCCGAAGCAACTCCTCATGAGTGCACAATTTCTGTCGGATGTTACTAACTTGGGTCACATGTTTCATCAAGCCAATTTCCAAGTAAATAGAGGAGACACCACGATTATTCCCATGAAAATCGCGGCCTGCACCCACTTTTCAATAGCCTTATGGAACACCCAACACTTCTTCTAGGGTGTTATGCACCATAGTGATAAAGTATTCGTAAGCCTCTATATCTTCACCGCGATCTTCTATACGCTCTTTTTGCCAATCTAGAAAGCTGGGCAAGGACAGACAACGATAATTCCTACGAAAATCATGGTCTATCCCCTATCTTTCCCTCAAGAAGGGCTAGTAGACGTGGACGTGAGCGCTACTACTTCGGCCAGCATGAGTATCTGTGCTCCATAGACTGGCTCTAGATGAAAGAAACAAAGCCTACCTGAACGTAGAGCGTCCACTTTGTCTTCTAGCGGTTGCCAATTAAGGCTGTCAGCGTTTGCCTCTTCCGCTCTCATCAAGTAGTAAATTTTCTCCTTAATTTCATCAGTAACTTCAGAGGGGTTCGCAACATAAGTGACGTGGTCAATGATGTTTGATAGACGCACGTCGGTCACCAAAAAATCATCCACTCCCTCGGCATTTACTGCCCAACGTCCACCCTGTTTATCGGAGATCGACAACGTCACCGTACGGTTTTCAGCCGAAACCTACAGCATGGTTAGATCCGCTTCGACCAAGTAATTCCAATTTTTCATGCTCATGCTCTCTCAAGGACTGGGGGGACGCGGGAAATCGACAGGCGAAACATCCCGCCCAGGATGCTCACGTTGCCCATTAGGCCACTCATGCACATGAGGCTTATCGTAACCTTGATGTGGTTTGTCGATATCGATCCCGGGCTTACCATCTACGCCATACTTACGCGAACGTCGCTCTCCATAGATGGCACAAGGGGAGACCTCGCGGTCTCCCCTAAATCCTCTTCTTGAATTCGAAACAATACTGATTGTTATCAATCACCTCTATTTTAACAATCTTTTCCGTCCCCCAAAATGCAAGCACATCTCCAAGCCTATGTCGGAAAAGGCTCTTAAGTGCATCAATAAAAATAAACAAAATCTCAACGATCAAGGACCGATCGAATCCTTCGCCGGAAATAATATCGATCCGGTCCTTCATCATTTCGATAAGTTTGTCACCATCTTTCTTGCCTAGAATTACTCTTACAACGCCTGCCCTGTGAAACTCAGATTCGAGTTCTTTCGGGTCAATATCAGAGTAGTGAAAGTATCTCATCCCACACCAATCTTTAATTACCAAGCTGGTAAACCGAGAAGAGGTGACCAGGAATGGCCACCTCCCAACCCACAAAGCCTGCTATGTGCCACCTAGTAGGTCATGCAGAAATGACCCCAGCCCATCAAGCCATGAGTCTACATGGCCACCGCTGATAGATCTTGGGGCGTTTGCTCTGCGACAAATAGCATACGCAATTTTAACGGCCGCGATACAGGTTGCCCTCGTTGTGACCCGTGTAGCCGCCCCCGCGCACAGCTTACTTTTTTCGGAATTTGGGGTCAGGTCTTGCAATCACACATGAATTTGTTGGATTGCAAGACCTGACCCCAATTTTTGTATCTGACCTCAAATTCAATGCGTAGATCTATTTCTATCCTTTCTCTCGGGAAGGCCATGGAGTCGTCTGTATGCATTGAACTTCTCCAATGCATATTCAACATTGTCAAAGTAATCCTCATAGAATCCTGGCTCGCAGAACTCTGGGGGATCAATGTAGTACTCATCCCCATCCCGTTCCTCGACCCAATCATTCGGGACTATCGGATCAACAATATCGAAGAGTTCTTTCGCATATAGAACTGGCTCCCCTGCATCATTTATGACGCGGAATGAAGTGCTATCTATACCAACGACGGGATAGATCTGTTCAGGCGAGAGGCATCTGTGATCACTCTCATCCAGCAAGTGTTCATGCACTGTTAGCTTTGCTTTAACCTTCATTTAAACCTTCATTATTAGAAGAAGGGATCAAGTTCGCCAGCCAATTTCCAGCCAACTTTCCGACCTTGGTTCTCATACCAATGCCATTCATTGCCATAGCTATCCCAACCCTTTTTCTTAACCCAATCCTTAGCCTTCCCACCGAATTTCTCGCAAAGCTGCTCAACCTTACGAATCCGGCTTCCCTTTGCAATCACTTCAGACGTAGACGCGATCTCTTTTAACGAGCTAGCAGCAGGAGCCTGTGGCGCAATGCCCGCCTCAGCACAAGCGGCAGCGTTCTTACCGGCACAGTCGTCGAGCGTACTCGCCAATCCCAACGGGTCAATGTACGTAAGAGGATTGCCCAATGCATACGCATACGTATTAATCCCCCCCGCCAACCCAATCGGGTCACTCTGCACATACCGCCCTACCTTCGGATCATAGTCCCGGTTCAGGTTGTAATGGTTCCCCGTCTCTACGTCGTAGTACTGCCCCGGGAAGCGCAGGTTGAAGCTGTACTTGGTGCCGGTGCTCTCCGGGTCTTCGTTGGCTTGATCCGCCCCAAACGGTTCGCCCTGCCAAGCCCAGACGGCTTTCTGGCTGGCGTTCGTCAGCAGCCGGGGCGTGCCCAGGTGGTCGCTGTGGATGTAGCGCACGCTCTGGTCGGCGTCGATCACCGCGACCGGGGTGTCGGCCAGGTAGATGTATTCCTTGCGGGTGTGCCCTTCGTTGTCGGTCTCGGCGACCAGATGGCCGGCGGCATCGTAGTGGTACAGCGTGGTCTGGCCCTCGAAATTTGGGGTCAGGTCTTGCAATCACACATGAATTTGTTGGATTGCAAGACCTGACCCCAATTTTTACTAAGCTCATCTTTGATTAAGTTTTCTATTTCGTTAGTTACCATATCATCCACCACAGAGCGCGTTATGAGCGGCAAGAGGAAATAGGGGGCAGACCACGATTATTTCTACGGAAATCGTGGTCTGTCCACTATTTTTATTATTTCTACGGAATCGTGGCCTGCCCCCCTATTTTCTATATCGGTGCACTCCTCTTCACCTTTGATCGTATGCACAGAAACGCTGATCCTTCATATTCTTCTCAGCGGTACTATTTTTCAACTTATTCCAAAGCTCTGCAAACCGCGAATCAGCCAAACCCTCCAGTTCATCCTTTGAAGCAAAAGAAGAATTTTTCTGATCAATTACTTTCAATATATCGACAACCTTATCCTCACCCCATTTACTCGCACATAATTTCACAACCCTCCCCCAAGCCATCGCACTTGCGACTTCATTGCTTGTCTCGGCTGTCTCTGCAATATGCCTTGCATATCTAATCATCGCATCTTTGTAACCTTGATTTGCCGCCCGCGCCCACCAGTCAGAGGCCAATTCTTGATTCTTCTCAAAAATTTTACCTGCGTAAATCTCATTGCCTAGCTGATATTCAAAAATAGCCGAACCAGCTTTAGCCTGACTTAATATCAACTCCGCGCCCTCCTTTCTTTCTGACGGGATCGAGCTAGCCAGCAGCAACGCCACCAACCTACTATTTGCACTTTCTCTCCCTTGACTGGCGGAAATTCTCAGCCAGTGCAGCGCTGACAAGTTATCCCCCATAGAATCAAAATGTGAGAACAGAGCAAATGACGCCTCACTATCACCAGCTTTCGCCTTGCCAATCAAGGAAGACAAACCAGCATCATTCAACCTTTCGTCACAGCATGTGCCAAAGGCAAAATCTTTAACAAGGAAAAAGGAAATTACAACCACTGCAATAATTATTGCGATAGCAACAAAATTCCATTTTGTTCGGATTCTTATCATGGAAATTTCCTTCCTAAATTTTCCTTAGTACCATCTGGATTAAATAGCCACCAAGACCCCGGCTCTCCCGGAAGACCGAATAGCCCACTATCATAAGGGGATTTCATCTCAACCCCATCAAATGGCCACAAATAGTTAAAAATATATCCCTCCGGAGCAACCACCTGCACGCCCAAGCGCCGAGAAAGCTCCGCCGCAATCAATGGTCGCTTACTTGCCCAACTGGCGTTACCTGTATTACAAGCATGTAAAACCACAGGCATGCCTGGTCTCCATAACTCTTCTTTCTGCAAGTCATTCTGAATGAAATTGGACCACCATTCTGCATCATGAGACGACATGGTGTTATTGTTTCCATGACTAACAATAGTCAGGGCCCAATTTAGATCGGGTACTTTACTTGCGGATTTGTACTGAGGATTCCCTACTGGTATCGCAATATATCGAGACAGGCCTGACGGATCTGCGTAGCTCAGCGGATTACCTTCAACATACCCATACGTATTAATCCCCCCCGCCAACCCAATCGGGTCACTCTGCACATACCGCCCTACCTTCGGATCATAGTCCCGGTTCAGGTTGTAGTGGTTCCCCGTCTCTACGTCGTAGTACTGCCCCGGGAAGCGCAGGTTGAAGCTGTACTTGGTGCCGGTGCTCTCCGGGTCTTCGTTGGCTTGGTCCGCCCCAAACGGTTCACCCTGCCAGGCCCAGACGGCCTTCTGGCTGGCGTTCGTCAGCAGCCGGGGCGTGCCCAGGTGGTCGCTGTGGATGTAGCGCACGCTCTGGTCGGCGTCGATCACCGCGACCGGGGTGTCGGCCAGGTAGATGTATTCCTTGCGGGTGTGCCCTTCGTTGTCGGTCTCGGCGACCAGATGGCCGGCGGCATCGTAGTGGTACAGCGTGGTCTGGCCCTGGTAGGTCTTGCCAGTGCGCTGGCCCTGGGTGTTGAGGGTGTAGCTGGCGCCACCGGCCTGGATCAGCCGGCCACGGGCGTCGTACAGGTAGGTGCCGCGGTTGTCGGCGGTGCGGCTGCCGTTGGCATCGTAGCTGTAGGTCTCGGGGCTGGGGCCGGCGTGTGAGACGAGCTGGTTGTTGGCGGTCTGGACGAACTGCGGGTAGGCGGTGCCGTTGCGCTTGAGCAGCAGGCGGTTGCCATTGGCATCGTAGTCGTACTGCTGGCTGGTGGTGCCGTCCTGCCAGTTGCTGAGGCGGTCCAGGCTGTCGTACTCGTACTGGTCCTGTTGGCCGGCGTTGATGCCGAGGCTTTGCAGCAGCCGTTGCCACCAGCCACCGCTGATGGTTTGGCCGGTCAGTCGGCCGGCCTTGTCGTAGCTGAGGGTGACGGTGCTGTCACCCAGGCTGAGGCCGGTGAGGTTGCCGTCCTGGTCGTAGCTGCTGGTGCGTTGCAGGCCATTGCCGTAGGTCCAGCTTTGGGCGGGGCCGTAGGGGCGGTAGGCGATGTTGCTGATCAGGGTGAGGATGGGGCCGGTGCCGAGCTGGCTGTCGATCTGGTTGACCTGGCCGGCGCTGTTGTAGCTGTAGCGAACCGCACGGCCGCTGGGGTAGCGCAGGTTGCTGATGCGGCCCTTGGCATCGCGCGTGTAGCTGATGGTGTAGTTGAACGCACCGACCTTGCGGTTCTGGATGCTGATCCGGCCATAGTCGTCATAGTTCAGGCTCAGCGCACCGCTGCTGTCGTCGATGCCGACGAGCTTGGGGCCGGTGTAGCGATAGGTGCTGGTGCTTTGATTGGCATAGGTGACGGTCTTGATACGACCAGCCGTGTCATAGCCGTACTGGGTCAGTTGACCCTTGGCGTCGGTCTGGCTGACCAGTTGGCCTCCGGCGTTGAAGCTGGCGCTGCTGTTGCCGGTGTCTGGGCTGGTCTGGGTGATCAGGTCGTCAAAGCCGCTGTACTGGTATTGGGTGACGAGGCCGCGCGGGTCGGTGACCTGGACCAGGTTGTCTCGGCCGTCGTAGCTGTAGCGGGTGATGCCCTGGCTCGCGTCGGTAGCGGTACTAAGCCGGTTGAGGGCGTCGTAGCTGTATTGGGTGACACGACCGAGGTGGTCGGTGCGCGTCAGCCGGCGGCCCATGGCGTCGTAGCTGTACTGTTGCCAGCCGCCGTTGGGATAGGTTTCCTTGAGCAGGTGGCCCAGGTTGTCGTATTGGCGGTCGATGGATTGGACAACGGCGGCGGACAGCGGGGGGGCGCCGGCCACGGCGGCAGCCAGGATGAGGGTGCGGAAGCGGGTCATGGTGTCAGCGCGCTTTCTGGGTAGTGGGGGACAGCAGCGGGCTGCGGTCGGTGTCGATGCGGGCGACCATGGCTTGCAGGCTGGCGCTGCTGTCGCTGATGGCTTCATGGGTGCGATTGCCCATGGCGTCGAGGGTGTAGGCGATGCGGTTGCCCAGGCTGTCGGTGACGGCAGTCAGCCGGCGGGCGGCATCGTAGTCGTAGTGGAGCTGCTTGCCATCCGGCAGGCTGACATCCCGTAGCAGGCCGGTGGAGGTGTAGGCGTAGACGGTGACGTCATTGCCTTCGGTCCGTTGGGTGAGGCGACCCATGGCGTCGTATTGCAGCTTGATCGTGACCGAGGAATACGCGCCGGCAGGACGAACCAGGGTCAGCGGCAGGCCGTTGGCGTCGTACTGGGTGTAGCGGGTGACGAGACCGGCCGCATCGGTGACGGTGGCGAGGTTGCCCTGGGCATCGTAGGTGTAGCTGGTGCTGAGGTTGGCCGGGGTCTTGCTACTCAAGAGGCGGTTGGCGCTGTCGTAGCTGTAGGTCCATGTCCGGCTTTGCTGGTTGCCCAGGTCGGTGATGGTCTGGGTCAGCAGGTTGCCGGCGGCATCGTAACTCAGGTCGGTACGGCGGCCCGGCTCGGTGATGCGGGTGGGCAGCGCAAACGTGGGGTGCCAGTCGGTACTGATGGTACGGGCCAAGGTGGTGCCGGCGGCTTCGGTGCGGCTGGTTTCGAGCTTGCGGGCCGGGTCGTAGGTGTAGGTGGTGGTGTTGCCGACGAGGTCCTGCTGGCTGGTGAGGTTGCCGTCGGTATCGTAGCCGAACTGGCTGATGCCGGCCTGGCAGCCGCTGGTGGCGGGCTGGTTGGTACCGGTGTAGAGGCTGCGCTTGCCGAGCAGTTGGAAGCTGAAGCGGCGGGTAGCGCCGAGCGGGCCGGTTTCGTCGGTCCAGCTACTCAGGCCGCTGCCATCGGTGCCGAAGGTGAGGCTGTAGCGTTCGACGCCGCCGGCGTGTTCGGAACTGACGGCACGCCCGGTCGCATCGTAGGCCCAGGTGGCATAGCGGTTGCTGGCTTCGTCAATGATGCCGCTGAGCTTGCCGGGGGCGTTGGCGTCGTCGTAGACGTACTGGCGGGTGGTGGCGTCGGCATGGGTAACCTGGCTGAGCAGGCCGTTGGCGTCGTAGCCGAAGCTGGCAAGCAGTTGGCTGCCGCTGTCGACACGGACAAGACGGTTGCCGGTGCTGTCGTAGCTGAACTGCAGGCTGCGGCCGCTATCGATGTCGGTGACGGTGCTGAGCCGGCTGCCGTTGTAGCTGAGGGTGTAGCGGCGGCCGCCGGCCTGCTGCAACGAGATGAGGTTGCCGCTGGCATCGTAGCGTTCGGTGCTGCGTCCATCGGAGACCAGGAAACCATCGGCCAGCTTGCTGACGCTGAGGCGCAAGGCATTGCTGGGGTCGATGAGGACGCCATTGGCGTCGGTGCTGACCGAGGCGCCGTCCGAACGGTCGATCCGATAGTAGACCAGCGTGAGCTTGGGGTCCGTCGAGAAGGTGGGCCACTCCGGGAAGTCGGGGTCAACGTCGGCCGGCTTGGGTGGCAATAGCTGGGTGGCGGTGGCGTAAACGGGGACAACGCGCGCATTCCAGTTATGGCGCCAACCGGTGCCCAGACCTGGCCAGGAAGCGCGATCGCTACTGTTGTAGCTGCGGACGAGGGGCACACCGGTGCCTGCCGGGCTGTCGACTTCCTGCTGGTACTTGTTGCCGGTGGCGGTGTTGATGGGGTTGCCGGAGCAGGTATCGGGTTTACCCATGTCGGGATCGGCATCGTCGGGCAGCTTGCCGGGTGGCTTCGGCTTGCAGGCGCCGGGCGAGCCGCTGCCACTGACGAGGTATTGGCCGTCGGGGCAGATGAGGCGGCAGGTGCCAGAGGAAGGACCCATGAACTGGCCTTCGGGGCAGGTTGGCAACTTCTTGCGACAAAATGCCTGGGCCGGGCTCTTGCTGTAGTTCATGCCCCATTCCCAGCCCGTGGCGCAGCCGCCAAACAGGAGGAAATAGGTGTTCCCGCCTCCTGTGCAACGGTCGGGATCAAAGTAATAGATGCGGTAATAACTCCAGCCATCCTCGCTATAAATCACCTTGTGGCACCGCCCTAGGGGCGGTATGTTGCCGAGAGCAACATTACGCTGAATCATTTCCTGACAGCTTGCGGAAGCGATAGCTGCGTCGGGTGATGGCCCCTGACAGGGCGAGCCCGCACCAGAATCCACCCACCAGTTGGGTGTATAGGTATAGATGTAATTCGGATCTTCTCCCCCTGCTGCCATTACCAGCGAGGTCATGAGGAAGAGCACAAGAGCCAGAAGATATTTCATTCAATAGTCCAGCAAGTAGATAGGGGCATTGGATAGAAAACGGCATGGCAAAGCATGAAGCGGCGATCGGCACGCGCACTGGTACCAAGCTGCACCTGGATCACAATGGCGGCGGATGATGGCATGCATATGCAGTGCGCCGCATCCTCCATATTGAGGAAAGCTAATGTTTTATTTCATAAGCGTCATCGTATGAGAGCTTGCCCACCAAAGACAAAGGCGCGGAGTGATCATCACCCCGCGCCTTGTCTTTTCAAATCGTCGACTTCAAGCCCACTTTAGCTAAACCCACCTCACCACTTCATCTCGCCCTTGCTGACCTTGGCGCCGATATCCAGCGCGATGCCCAGGCCGGCATCCGGATAGGCGACCTTCATCTTCTCGATCAGCACGGTGGCGTTCGGTGCCTGTGCGGCCTCCTGCTCAAAGCGCTGCAGGTAACCCGTGCTGAAATTGACGGCGTCCATCCCGCCTTCCTTGAGCGATACCGCATGGCCTGGCACGACGGTGGTCGGGTGCAGGGCATCGATGCGCTTCAGGATGGCTTGCCAGGCGGCGCGCTTTTCCTGGGTGGCAGCGTCGGCCGTCCACAGGTGCAGGCCGCCGTAGACGTTCACGCCGCCGACCACTGCCTTGATCGAGGGCACCCACACAAAGCTACGCTCGGGGGTATCGCCGTCCAGGCCCACGACTTCCAGCTTCTGGCCTTCCAGGCTCAGGCCGCCAGCCGGCAGCACGGCCGGGATGATGGGTTTGCGCGGGGCGTTGGCGCCCATCTTGGGGCCCCAGTAGGCCAGCTTTTTCTCGACCGTGTTCTTGATCCAGGCCACCGTCGGGGCGCTGGCGTAGACCTTGGCATCCGGGAACTCGGCCTTGATCACTTCCAGGCCAAAGTAGTAGTCCGGGTCGCCGTGGCTGACATAGATGGTCTTGAGCGTCTTGCCGCTGGCCAGGATCTCTGCCACCAGGCGGTGGGCGTCGGCGCGGGTGAACTGGGCGTCGATCAGTACGGCGTCCTGCTTGCCGGTCAGCAGTACCGAGTTGACGTGAAAGCTGTTGCCGTCGGCGTTGTAGACCTTGAGCTGGAGGGGTGCGTCGGTCGTGGCGGCAGCTAAGGCGCTGCCGATGGCTGCGGCGGCAAGGGTGGCGGTGAGGGCGAGGGTGCGGAGAGTTTTCATGCTGGTGGTCCCGTTTCGTTGTGATGGGACGCACTTTAGTTGCTTGTTTCGATCCAATAAACCGCGCAAACTGCGCAATATTGTTTCTTATATTGCACATATGGACCGTTTGATCGCCATGCAGGTGTTCTCGGAAGTCGCCCGCCGGGGCAGCTTTACCGCGGCGGCGGATACGCTGGACATGTCTCGCGCCATGGTGACCCGCTATGTGACCGAGATGGAACAATGGCTGGGCACGCGCCTGTTGCAGCGCTCCACCCGCCGCGTTTCGCTGACCGAGGCGGGCGAGGCCTGTCTGGGCCGCTGCCAGCAGATGCTGGAACTCTCGGCCGATATGCAGCAGGCCTCCGGCCAGCGCGATAACGTGCCGCGTGGGCAGTTGCGCATCACCACCAGCATGTCGTTCGGCGTAGCCCACCTTGCTGCGGCAGTGAGCGATTACCTCGCCCGCTACCCGGCAGTGACCGTGGACATGATGGTGGGGGACCGCACGGTCAACCTGGTCGAGGACCGGATCGACCTGGCCATCCGCATTGCCGGCGAGCTGGACCCGAACCTGGTCGCCCGCCGTATTGCCCCCTGCCGCTCCGTCGTCTGTGCCGCCCCGGCCTATCTGGCGCAGCGCGGCAGGCCGCAGCAGCCGGCCGACCTGGCCGGGCACAACTGCCTGACGTATTCGAACTTTGGCAAAGGCGAGTGGCGCTTTGTGCGGGATGGCGACGAGAGCAGCGTGCCGGTCGGCGGCAACCTGAGCGCCAACGACGCCGCCGTGCTGACGCAGGCCGCATTGGCCGGCACCGGCATTGCGCTGCAGCCGACCTATCTCGTCGGCCCGCTGATACGCAGCGGGCAACTGGTGGCCCTGCTGCCGGGCTGGCAACCACCGGAGCTGATCATCTGGGGGGTGTATCAGTCCCGCCGCCATGTGCCGGCCACCCTGCGGACCCTGCTGGATTTTCTGGTGGCGCGCTTCAGCGGGGTGCCGGGCTGGGATGATCTGGCCGCCATGCCGGCCAGCCAGGCCTGATTACGTCCAGGGCTCGTGCCGCTACGGGCTGCTACCGCCTATCCGCTCGGCCCCAGGCAAGCCGACATATCCGTGAAAAGCCGACGACCTTGCCTATAGTGGGATCGACAGTGTCCGGATGCTTAAGCGGCCAGCCTGGGGGAAACCGGGCGGTACGCCAGCACGACGACATGGCGGGAGACTCATGTGCGCGTCAAGCACAGGCACATTCGGCCCTACCTGATCACGCTGGCGTTGGCGGCAGCGGCGACGTTCGCGGCCACCCTGTGCCCTGCACAGACCGTCATCTACCCACGCCCCGAGACGGCAGATGATAGGCGCTCCGACTTTCCTATCGAACTGCTCAAGTTAGCCCTGGCGCAGAGCCGGTCGGGCTATACCCTGCAGCCTTCCGAACTGACGATGTTCCAGAGCCGGTCCATTGCCGAGGTCGCGGCCGGCACCGGGCGGGTGCATGTGTTGTGGTCCATGACCTCGCGCGAGCGGGAGCAGCAGTTGCTGGCCATCCGTATTCCTATCGACAAGGGCTTGCTGGGTTGGCGGGTCGCGCTGGTGAGGCAGGATGATCTGGCGCGGTTCGCCAGTGTGCGTGGAGCATCGCAGCTCAAGACCTTGAACGCCGGCCAGGGCTATGACTGGCCGGATCTGAAAATCCTGCAATTCAACGGCTATCGGGTGACGGGCAGTTCCAGCTACGACGGGCTGTTCAAGCAGCTGGCCAGCGGCAAGATCGACTACTTCCCCCGCTCGGTCATTGAGGTACTGGAAGAGGCCGCCAGCTCGCAATCGGAAGGGCTGGCCATCGAACCGACCCTGCTGCTGCACTACCCCGCTGCGCGCTATTTCTTTGTGAACAAGCACAATCAGGGTCTTGCCACGGCCATTGAGCAGGGGCTGGAAGCCGCAATCCGGAATGGCAGTTTCGAGGCCCTGTTCCAGCGTTATCACGACGGGACAATCGCGCAGCTGAACCTGAACAAGCGCCGGGTGATCGAGCTGCAGAACCCGCTATTGCCGGCGGATACGCCGCTCACGCGAAGCGAACTCTGGTTCCACCAGGATGCCCGGCCAGCGCGCTAGGGCGTCGCGTAGGAGAAGACCACCACGTCACCTGCCTTGTGGGCGTCTTCCAGTATGCACAGCACGGAGCGCAGGTAGGCGAAGACATAGCCCGGGCTGTCGCCATCGCCGGCGTAGCGTATGCGCCCGTGGTCCAGCGCGGGGCAGGTGGAGACGACGTCGCTGTAGACGGCTTCCTGTATATCCTGCAGCCGCCAGCCGGCCATCACCGTGACCAGCCGTTCGGGCTGGGCTGCCGTCCAGCTCAGCAGCGAGCGCAGCGCATGCATGGCAACGGTCAGGCTGGTCTTGTCGAGGGTGGTGATGCGCTCATCGCCGCCACGGCAGGTACCGCCGGTACCGTCAGGTTCCTCGCGATGGACAACCCGATCGAACACTTCCCCGCCCAGAAAGGCGAGCGCCGGCAGCGAGCAGAGATCGGCCATGCGGCGGATGCAATCGTTGGCGTAATCGTTGCGGGTGGACCCCATCACTTCCCGCGCGGGGCGCTGCAGGCGATAGTCGCCCTGCTCGGACGCCAGCGCGCTGGCCTCGCAGGCCTGCATATGCGCTTTGTGCAGATGCTCGCCATTGCGTATGGGCAGGTAGGCATTGCCCTGGGGCAGCGAGAAGATGAAGGTCAACGTATCGGCGGACATAACGGCGTATCTGTGCAGAAGCCGGCAGGTCTGGGCCTGCCGGGACAAAAGGGGCCGTAACTTACCACGAGTGCCATTCAAGCGCTTGATAAGAAAAGACTAAAATACGAGCAAGGTGGTGATCAATCCGGCGCAATCCCAATGGGAAAGCCACTGCCAGCCCTACACGCCCTGCCCTCGTCCCGCATTGGCATCGTGGGTGGTTTGCGCACTTGAGGGCGTCCCAACCCCGATACCGATCGCCGTCTTCAGTCGTCCCGCGTCAGTACTTCCAATAGTTCGATCTCGAAGATCAGGTTGGAATTGGGCTTGATCTGCGCGCCGATCTGCCGCTCGCCATAGCCCAGGTGCGCCGGCACGAACAGCTTGCGTTTGCCGCCGACCTTCATGCCCATCAGGCCGATATCCCAACCCTTGATGACCCGGCCGGAGCCGATCACGCACTGGAAGGGCTTGCCCTTGTCGTAGGAGGAGTCGAACTTGGTGCCGTCCTCCAGATAGCCGTTGTACTGGGTGGTGATCAAGGCGCCCTTGACCACGGCCTTGCCCTCGCCGACCTGGATATCTTCGATCTGTAATTCGGTGCTCATGGTGTGCTCTTGTGCGCGTCGTGCAAACAGGCGGCGTTGTCGCAGGAAAACCGGCGCATGGCAAGCAACAGGATGAAGTACACCGCCGGAAAGCCGGGCGGCGGAGCTACCCTGCCCCACCGGGCAGGCATCGCCGGTGGGCCGGGGTAAGCAGGGAGAGAATCAGGACAGCCTGCTGGCGCCCTTGGTCAGTTGTTCCTTCTTGCGGCTCATGGCCTCGCCCAGTTCTGCGAGGTCGAGTTTCTTCTTGGCCGCCAGCGGGAACATCTCGGTTTCTTCTTCCTTGACGTGATGGTTGATGTACTCGCCCAGTACGATCACCTTCGCGTCATAGAGCGGGTCGCTGGGCTTCATGTCGCCGAGCTGGGCGATCAATGCCTTGGCCCCTGCATGTTCGACCAACGCTTCGTCGAGCAGCCGGTCGGTGTCGTCCTCCTGCCGCAGGGCCGGATAGAAGATGCTTTCCTCCACCTCGGTGTGGACGATCAGTTCCTGGCAGATCTGCCGGACCAGCGCCGCACGCTGCCGGGCATCCCCCTTATCGATCAGCTTGTCGTAGTCCTTGAACAGCTTCTTGACCTGCTTGTGGTCGGCCTTCAGCAGCTCGATGGCATCGGGCTCGGTCTGCTTGCGGGTGGTGGCTCTATTGGCGGCAGTCGCCTTGTGGGCTCGCGTGGTGGGCATCTTGCGTCCTCCATCGGGTACGGCGTCCGGGTAACGCCGCTACCCCGATGGTGGGCAACTACCATTCCCGCGATGTAGAACCGCACCGGGCCAGGCCACCGTCAGTGCGGTCTGGCGCCACGATGCACATGCCAGGTCGGCGGTTCCAATATCTCTAGGCGTTTGCAGCTTCACCCGGTGCAATGGAGCGTAGTTTGATCGGCGCCGACAGGCTGCCGGTACGCAGCACCACGGCCGTCAAGCCAGCCTGGGCCGGCGGCCGTGCAAGCGTGAGCTGGATCTTGCCGGCCTGCACCAGGCCGCCTATCGGTACCTCGGCCAATAGCTCGTCATCCAGCACAAAGCGCAGGGTCTTGTCCGGGTTGGCCTGGGCGAAAGCCGCCAGATGATCGACCCCCTCGTGCGTCAGCGCGAAATGAAAGACGGTACGGCCGTCCTCGGTGGCCTTGGCCAGCATCTCGGCCACCTGCCCTGCCGTCAGCAGCACCTGGCCGTCCGGCGCCAGCGCGCGGAACACACCTTGGTGGTTGAACAGATAGTTGAGACTTTCGTCCGGCGGCAAGGCATAGCTGCTCAGACGGTAGGCGCCCGGCTCCAGCGGCAGCCAGCGGGCTTTCTCGCCCGTCGCCTGCAGGACACGCGTCTGCAGGATGCCCAGGTCCGCCTCACTGGGCGGATGATCGAAGCGGACGACCTTGCTCGTCGTCGGGGCCAGGCTGCACGCCCCCAGGAGGAGCGCCATCAGGCCCAAAAACAGGTAACGCATGGTGTTCCTTGCTTGTATTGCACGGTAGATCGGGCAGGCCGGTGGTCCCACCCTGCGAGGCAGGCAATGTACGCGAAGCCGGGCCTACCGGCATCCCCAGGATAACGGGTAGCAACCAGCGGAGCACGGCGGCATCCGTGAATTAACAGCCGGCGTAACCGCTGGCGAGGCTATAGCCCTAGCTGGCATCTGCCTTGCTTTAGGGTCCCTCGGCTGGACCTGTGCTTGTAGCCAGACCCGCAAACTGCCAACCACGAAATAGCACCGCACCATGCCGATACCCGAACAAGCGGTCCCGCCGCTCAACAACGACGAGGAATTTTATCGCCTGGTGGTCGAATCCATGCTCGACCATGCGATCTATATTGTCGACCCGGACGGGCGGATTCGTAGCTGGAACGCAGGCGCCGAGGCCATCTTCGGCTACCAGGAGGATGACATCATCGGCCGGCAGCATTCGGTGCTCTACACGGCGGCAGCCATCCAGCAGGAGCTGCCGGCCCGCACGCTCGCCCAGGTTACCGAAGCTGGGCGCGCCGACGACGAAGGCCGCCGCCTGCGTAAGGACGGCTCCACCTTCCTGGCGCGGATCAACGTCAACGCCCTGCATGCACCAGCCGGCGCGCCGCAGGGTTTTGTGTTCCGGCTCTACGATCTCTCGCCCAAGCATCAGGAAGAAGCGAAGCTACATCAGAGCGAGGAACGTTTCCGCCGGCTGGTGGAGAGCGTCAAGGACTACGCCATCTTCATGCTTGATCCGGAAGGCTATATCACCAGTTGGAACGCAGGCGCCATTCGTATCAAGGGTTATCAGCCCGAAGAGATCATCGGCCGGCATTTCTCGAGCTTCTACAATGCCGAGGACAATGCGGCAGACAAGCCCACGCGGGAGCTGGCAGAGGCCATCCGCTCCGGCCGGGTGGAGGACGAAGGCTGGCGCATCCGCAAGGATGGTTCGACCTTCTGGGCCAATGTCGTGATCACGGCCCTGCGGGACGAGGCCGGCAATCTGACCGGGTTCGCGAAGGTCACCCGCGATATGAGCGATCGCAAGCGCCTGGAGGAACTGGAAAATTCCAGCCGCCTGATCAGCCAGTTCCTGGCCACGCTCGCCCACGAATTGCGCAACCCGCTGGCGCCTATCCGCAATGCCGTCAGCCTGATGCAACTGACGCGCACCATCAGCCCCGAGATTGCACAGGCGCGGGACCTGATAGACCGCCAGCTCACCCACCTGACCCGCCTGGTGGATGATCTGCTCGATATCGGCCGGATCACCACCGGCAAGTTGCTGCTGCAGCTCGAACAGGTCGAGCTGGCCGATATCATCGCCATGAGCATCGAGGCCGCCCGGCCCCTGACCGAGAGTCGGCAACAGCAGGTCCGTGTCGAGGCCCCGCGGGCACCCATCATCCTGCAGGCCGACAAGATACGCCTGGTGCAGGTCGTGCAGAACCTGCTGAACAACGCCTCGAAGTTTTCTCCCAGCGGTTCCGTCATCACGGTACGGATCGCACTGGATAGCAAGGCGGTACTGGTCAGCGTCGAGGATCAGGGCTGCGGGATTTCCGAATCGATGCTCGAATCGATCTTCGATCTCTTCGTCCAGGAGGATCACGGCGGCAAATCCCACGAGGCCGGCCTGGGGCTGGGCCTGAGCCTGTGCCGCTCGCTTGCCATGCTCCACGGCGGCCGTATCGCCGCCAGCAGCCCTGGCCTGGGGAAAGGCAGCATGTTCTCGCTGCATCTCCCCCTCCCTCCGGCTGCCGCGACGACCGAGGCCCCGGGCGACAGCAACACCGGCTACGCCAGCCCGCAGATCCGGATACTGATCATCGACGACAATCGGGACTCCACCGATAGCCTTGCTATCCTCCTGCAGTACGCGGGCCACATGGTACGGACAGCCTACGCGGGCGCACCCGGGCTGGATGTCGCCCATGACTTCGCGCCCCACCTGGTCCTGCTGGATATTGCGATGCCGGAGATGAATGGCTTTGAGGTATTGCGCCAATTGCGACTGTCGCAACGGCAACCCAGGCCGGTCATGGTGGCCATGACGGGATTCGGACAGCTCACCGACATCGAGCATTCGCTCGCGGCCGGGTTTGATATGCATCTGATCAAGCCGGTCGAAATGAGCGAGATCCAGGGCGCGATCAATATGGCGATCTCACGGGCCAGCAAGTAAGCCGCACGCCAGGTAAAACCTACATCGCGCTGGGCATTTGCTGCATTCGCCAGCCCCGATAAGCGGGCCATGATTGTATTTATCCATCTGGCATGAAATGAGCTACGATCAAGTCGCCGTGCCTGCACGGCAGGGGCTAGGCCCGACCTGTTGCTTCCCCTTCAGGTTGGGTGGCCGAAGGCGGAGCTCGCAACGCCTGTTTTCGGCCCCCCTACTCCCTGCCTCCCTTCCGCCCCGGGCACGTCATTTGCCATTCTGTCTTGCCGCGATAGTGGGTCCATTTTCCGTATGTGGACCTTTTTCCAGATAGTAGAAAGGACATTGAAATGGCTTCGAACAACCAAGGCAAGAGTGGTCAAAGCAGTCAGAGCAAACCGGCTGATACCAAACGCAACGCCACCACCGGCTCAGGCAAGACGCAGGGGGATAAGGAAACCCGCGGTGAAGGCAAGCGCAGCCCAAGCGACAACAAGAAATAGTCGCTAAGCAGTAGCGTCATCAACGCGAGGTCCGACCTCGCGTTTTTCATGCGCGCAACCCGCACGCACCTGCCGCTTCCCGCCGCTGACCGGAGCCCCCTGAATGAAGCTCACACTCCTTGCCTTGTTCCTGTTGTCCATGTCGGGTGCGGCGAACGAGAAGCAACCCGCCACCTCGCCCGACGCGGCAACCGTGAGGACCGAGACGGTCCCGGCAAGGCTGGAAGACCAGAGCTTCGTGGATCAGGCTATCCAGTCCTGCCTCACGGAAATCGCTGCCAGCGAGCTGGTTGCCATAAAGTCCACCAACGCCAGGATCAAGGCTTATGCGCAGCAGATGATCGGCGACCATGCGAGGCTGAACCGTGCCGTGCGGGCCGCCGCCAAGGCCAGTGGCATCACGCCGCGCGCCAGGCAGCCGGAGGCCAGCGTGATCGACAAGCTGGAAGGCTTGCACGGCGCTGACTTTGATCAGGCCTATGCTGAGGCCGCATTGAAGGGACATGAAGAAACCGTGGCCTTGTTCGAGCGGCAGGCCGGTAACGACCAAGATAAAAAACTGCAGGCCCTGGCGCAGAAGTCACTGCCGCCATTGAGGCATCACCTGGAGATGGCCAGGGCACTTGCCAGCCAGAACTGATGTTCCCGAGATTGTTACCGTAATGGCCTACAAACCTGGCTAAGGTGGCGTGACACCAACGCTACGACCGTCGCGCTCACGCCTTGCCCTGCCTTCGCCCCTTTTCACCACACAGGCCAGCGCCGCCAAATCACACCGCCGGGCGATCCTCTTTTGCCAGAACCCCGCCACCCTGGCCAACTTCTATGTCCAGGCCTTCGGGATGGTCATCCTGGATCAGGATGGCAGCTTCCTGGCCGACATGGCCAATGCCGGCGAAATGGCCGGGGCCAGCAACGCCATCACCGGCATCTCCGACCCCTTCGATCAGCATCTCAATTCCGGCACTCGCCCGCTGTAGTTTTCGCATTGATCCACCGCGCTGCGCGTAGGGCACGGGCTTTGCCCATCTCCCATACACCCAGGCTCCCTTCGCCGCCGCTGATCCCTGCCTGGGTACGAAGGATCACAGCGCGCCCATCACAAGGACAAGATCATGGCAAACGACCCATCCCGCACCAAGCTGCATAACGGCCACGCCAGCTTCGATAGCCATGGCCCAGCTCGCCAGAACAGCCAGGCCGCCCCGGATGACCAACCGCATCCTCCGTGCGACCTGGTACAGGAGTTCGACACGGAGCTGGCCCGGGAAGCCGCACGCCAGGAGCGTGCCACCGCGGGCATGCACCGGGCCGCCATCACCGGCAGCGCACAACCCGGCGGCGGTAAACGCAGCCAGGCTGGCAAGGGTAGTAGTGGTAGTAGTACGACGGCCAGCCGTGGCGGGGATCAATCCGAGCGTGACCGGGAAGCCGGCCGCATGAAAGGCAGCAGCACCATGGGCGGCGACGGCGAAGCAGCCGAACGCATCAAGGACCGGAGCCAGCGGAAGTAGGTGGTGTGCGCCGCAGGGCAGACGTCGGCCTACCCTGCGGTATGACACGTGTACCCCGCCCAGCGTGAGGCCACGGAACCAACCAGTGCAGAGCCATCATGGCTGACCGCTTGCGTCCCCACCGCGGGCCGATTCATCCTGTCCTGCAGCATCGAACGACTGATCTGCCGGCTGCTGCATGACCGGCCAGGAAGCCGAACCGCCATGCCCGACCACCATGCGCGAACCTTCGTATTCAGCCAGGGCCGAGCCATTGCTCCAAGCCCATACCTCGTTCAGCCAGCCATGGCTGATGTCCTCCAGATACCGGGCGGAAGCACTGTAGCCATCCTGTTGTTTGCCTGCCAGATTTTGCATGGTTCCCTCGCTTTTTCGTATCAGCGTATTGACTCGTCCTGACACAGCAAGCGCCGTTCCCCGTGCCCGAAGGCAGCGGATACCGCACGCCCGCTCGCGGGGGAACCATGCTCGTTGCAATCGGCCAGGCATCAATCTTGCAAACGATCATCGCGTCGGCGCGCTGAACACTCCAGGCAAACCGGCCCATGGTCTGGGTTCCTCCCACTCCTGTTCCATGGCCTCCGCCCCCGTCCACGGGGGCTTTTCTTTGCACGTTTAATCCGTCAGTGATCCTTGCCGCGGGCCGATGGAAAGATGCAGCCATGCAAAGCCCGCACAGCGTCGTGTAATTTCTGCAATGACCGGCACATCAGTGCCGCATCCCTGGCCTTGCCCGGCCTGAAGGTGGGGGCGGACAGGCAGATAGCGCCGTCTGGTATGCGGCTTGCTGAACCCGCATTATCACCCCCGATAACATCCGTTTCAGGAGGTATGCATGAGCACCCACGCCACCACCTGCAAGACCTTGGATGCGCCCACGCCAAAGCACCGGCAATCTGCCGGTCGCGCGCCTATCACTCGCTATATCTATCAGGCTGCGCGCCGCGCGCCGGATGCGGAGGAGTTACCGGAGGTGGGCGTCCTGGATGGCTACCAGGGCTATATCGCCGATGCGGCATGCTTTACGCACTGACTGAACACCCACCCGTGTCTCCCCCGCAAGCTTCTGCTTGCACTTCCTGCGCACCTGTCGCGCAATATTTGCCCCGCACATGCGGGGCAATTTTTTGATCGGCCGGGGAGAGGGTACGGCTAGCGGATCAGCGCCCCACACTGGCGGACATCGACATGATGTCGAGCCAGCGGATCATCAGCGTGAGGTGGACCTGCTTCATGTAGATGGCGCCTTGGAAGCGATGGGCCAAACGGTACTCACGTAGTTGCTTGAGCAGATCGACCAGCAATTGCAGGCTGACGCTCTCCATGCTCTCGGCCACGACCAGTACCGACAGGCTGGATGTCAGCTCGGTGCGGTCGTCCCGTACCAGGGCAAGGGCATCGGCCGCCGTGGCAATCGCATCGTCGGCATGGTGCAAGGGGGAGCCGGGCGCAATCTCAAGGGTAGAGAGCGTCTCCGAGATCAGATCAAGAAAGGCCTGCTTGCCGCCGCGTAGTTCCCGCAGGATGCACAGCGGCATCACCCCGCGCTCCACCGCCCAGGTGGCAGGGGTGGTTGCCAGCATGGCGAGGGAAAGCGGAACACAAAACAAATACTTTGCGACAAACGCATCGTGCAGTTCGATGCAGGTATGTTCGAACGCCAGCCGCTGGCACAGGAACTCGGCCAGTAATTCGGGATGGAAGCCTTCGTATTGATGGGTTGGCATTTCGGGTACTCCGCAGCAGGGAGGCCCCAGACACAGCCTGACATCGCAGATGCGGTGAGCGTGAAGGGACGATATCCACCTCCGAGCAAACCCCGTTCCCTATCCGCAAGCGGCCTGCCCTAAGGCACCCCGTCCTTGGTGGTGGCACCTCACCTCCGGCGTTTGGTAAGAAGGAAAAACCGGTATCCCTTTCTTACACGCGCAGCGCCTTGCCTCGCCCACTCCAGGCGGGTTACGGGCTGCTACGCCTGGATCTGCCAAGAGCTGGCCCGGAGTTTGCTGAATGGAGGCATCCCGGCACCCGCGCAAGCCCCGCGCGGCCAGCCGGATCTACCAGAAAGCCCGCCATGCAAACTCAAATCGCAAAAGTCCCGCAGAACGACATCCCGGCGATTCCGCTTCAGCCCCATGGGCTCCCACCCCTGAGTGACCGGCCTATCCATCCACAAAGGGACGAGGCCCAGGCGGCGGACTTCCTGGTCGGTGGACGGGGGTTGGCAGAGATCGCCGATGCCATACCCGTGCTGACCCATGTGCTGGATGTACCACCGGTGCTGATCGAAAAGCTTGCAGAGCGGCTGGCGGCAGTGGCGGCCGGCTCGCACCTGTACGACCTGCTGGTCTCAAGATACGGCTCCGGCATGGACGAAGCGTGCCTCGACATGTTGCGCCGTGCCGGCAGCCTCTGCAGCGGCGCCAAGGCGGAAACCCCGCCCGATAGCCTGCGCCGCATCCAGCAGGAAAAAGCTATGCACGCCATCTTGCTGGAACAGGCGCTGGATTACCTGGGCAGCCCTACCCCGCCTCATGCGTCGGCAGATGATCTCAGCACGATCTCATTCAGTACCGCCGCGCAGATGATGACGGTGCCGCACGCGGGATTTGAATCCCGCCTGAGCGCGCTGCTATCGACCGAACTGGCCGATAGCGCGGGCTGGGAGCTGCTGGTCAAGCTGACCGAACAGGTCGGGCTGACCTTCATGGCGGAAGATTTCCAAGAGGCGCTCAAACAGGAACAGCAGCATATCGCGCTGATCAAGGACTGGATCTGTACGCTGACGCTGGGTGCCGCGCGCTAAGCCTGGATAGGCCTTAGTGGCCTGCATTAGAGTGAAAAACGGGCGAAGCGCGCCGTCCCGCGCTTCTTTACCTGACGTGCCGAGGTACGTTCCATGGCATCGCAATTTCATTCGTTGGCGCTGGATGACCGGCTTCTGGACCGCTGTGCCAGGGCAGGGCTTGCGCACGACTTCACGCCTGAAAACGCCAGGGAGGCGCAGGTGTTCCGGCTGGCAGCGCTGGCCCTCGCGACCTCCTTCCCCATTCAATCGGCACGCCTGCTTGAGGCCTGCCAGCGTTACTTCGGCCAGCACCCAGGGCAGGAGCGGGACGCGATCACGGAACTGGCCGCGCAGGAAGTGATCAACCTTGCCCAGCTCCGGTTCAAGCTGGAAAAACTGTTCTCCCGCGAGCTCGATAGCCCCTATGTGAGCGAGACGGAACGCGTCGTCACGCCGGCCTGGCCGCGCTGACGGGCGCGTGGGCGCTCGCTTTCGCGATCGCCATAGAAGACGATTTGCGGATCATCGCCGGCAGTGCACAATCAGGGCCGACCTCTCTCCAACAGGACCTCATTGTGACAACTCCCACCCTGACGCTCTACACCGATAACCGTTACATCAGCCCCTACGCCATGTCGGCCTTTGTCGCCCTGCAGGAGAAGGGACTGTCGTTCGAGCTGAAGACCCTGGACCTTGCCACTGCGCAGTATCGCGACCCGGCCTACGCCGCGACCTCGTTGACCCAGCGCGTGCCGACACTGGTGCACGATGGCTTTGCCCTGTCGGAATCCTCCGCCATTACCGAATACATCAGTGAGGTTTTCCCCGGCGCATCGCTCTACCCGGCGGACCCGCGGCAACGCGCCCGCGCCCGGCAGGTGCAGGCCTGGATACGTAGCGACCTGATGCCGATCCGTAACGAGCGCTCAACCGAAGTGGTGTTCTACCGCCCCAGCAGCACCCCGCTCTCGGCCGACGCACAAGTGTCCGCCGCCAAGCTGTTTGCAGCGGCCGATGCGCTCCTGAAGGACGGTGCGGACTACCTGTGCGACGACTGGTGCATTGCCGACGTCGACCTCGCGCTCATGCTCAACCGGCTGGTACTGAACGGCGACGCCGTACCGGCCAAGCTGGCCGACTACGCGAAGCGGCAATGGCAACGGCCATCGGTACAGGCCTGGGTGAACAAGGATAGGCCAGCACTGTAAGGCTTCTTGTCCCCTACGGGGGACAGGCCGGCCGTCTCCGTCAAGGGCGTGGGTGGATACACCATCCCGCCGTCCCGCCCTCAACGCCAAATGGGAAGACCTGGCTTGATCTCAAGCCAGGGGAACGAATGCCGACAGCGGGAACTGGATGGGCGTCGCGTAATGCCGGGTAGACAGGCCGGCATTGAAGGAGGGGCGTGGTTTGAGGGTCAGCACCTCCTTGACGAAGGTGATGCCCGCCACCAGCGGGAATACATCCTCGTAATCCTTGAGCGGAAAAGGCGGCGCTGCCAGCACCGTGCCGCTGGCCTTGTCCCGTGCCAGCACATAGAGATGCGCGGTCGATCGCCACCGCGGGATATCGAACCAGACTTCGAATCGGTAAGCCTTGGTGTCCTTGCTGGCGCGGAGTATGCGCGTCCGCTCACCGTCGGCTTCGAGACGTGCTCTCACGCCTGCCAGGATGGGCTGGTCCTCCGGTCGCAGCGCAGCGAGCACCTCGAAGGTAGCATCCTGTATGCGCTGGTACTTGGCCTCGTCCGACAGTGCGTTGAAATCCGCAGGCAGACCATAGGCCGTATAGCGCTGCCAGCGCTCATAACCGAAATCAGTCGGCACCACCTCGCCCACCGGCAGGCTGGGGGTGAAGGCGATATAGACATGGTCGTATGCCCCCACGGAGAAACCTTCCGCCTCCAGCAGGCAGGCAATCCGTTGTCCGAGAATAGCGGCCGTCTTGGGAATGGCGATCAAGGCACCCGACGACCCGGGCATCTCCCTCCCCGGCCCCGGGACCTCGGTACACTCGAAATAGCGGATGTCTTTCAACGGCTTCATCATGTCTTTCATTTTCCGGCTCGCACAACGACCTCATAGGGCGCAATCCCCGCAGGGCATTGCGCCGTATTTCCCTGACGATCAGAGCGCCCTGCCATCGTAGTGATGGACCGGGAAGGCCGTCGGGTCGATGTCCTCGATGCAGCGGAGATTGACGGCCGCCATCTCCTCGCCATTCGGGGCGGCGGCCTCGCCATAGGGGTGGATGCCGCAGTTGGCGCAGAAACGATGCTGGATCTTGTGCTTGTTGAAGAGGTAGGTGCTCAGATTTTCTTCCGGTGTCAGCAGGCGTAGCGCGCTACGCGGCACGAACCACATCAGCGTGCCCTTGCGCTGGCACATCGAACAGTTGCATGAGGTGGCCGATTCGATCTCGCCTTCGACCTCGAACTTGATCCTGCCGCAATGGCAGCTTCCCAGGTATTTCATGTCCATCCTCCTTATAGGTTGATCTGAAAAGACACGTAACGGAACCGTTCAGGCGCCTTCCACAAACGCCTTAAGCTTGCCCAGCGCAACCTCCCACTGCTGGCCGATGATCTCCAGCGTGCGGCGGGCTTCCTCGATCTGTCCCGGCTCCAACTGCCACAGCCGCTCCCTGCCAAGCTTGATGTCGCGCACCACGCCGGCATCCGCCAGTACCTGCAAATGCTTGGTCACCCCCTGCCGACTGATCTCGGTACTGGCGGTGAGCTGGGCAATGGAAAACGCACCGCCGGCACAGAGCACGGCAACGAGCTTCAGACGCGTCGGGTCGCCCAGGGCGGCGAAGATATGGGCCAGCGTGCCGCTCGCCTGCACGATGGCGGAGACACCGGCCCCCTGGCCTGTTTGTTTACTGGATGACATGGTTGGCAATGCACTTCACCTTGGCGTCCCAGCCGTTGTTGTTCATGCGGAAGGCTTCCAGCCGGCGGTGTGGTGGCAGCTTGTCGAAGCCGGTTTCCACCACCGTCAGGAGTGTCGTCTTGTCGGCCATCTCCTGCAGGGTGAAGGTCACCAGCGTCGGCTCTTCCAGCTCGTAGTCCACGGCCGGGTCGATGGGTGACGGATGCCAGCGGTAGGAGAACAGCGTTGGCGGCTCCATGCGTTCGACCACTACATCGAAATAGACATGTTCATGCCCGCACACCGTCACCTGGCCCCGTACCCGCTTGCCGGGCGCAAAGGTCTGGTCCTGGATGCTGGCGCCGAACCAGTTGCCGAACTCCTCAGCACTGGCGAGCGCCCGCCACACCCGCTCGCGCGGCGCCTGGATGACGATCTTGCGCTCGATGCGATCCGTAGCCGATCCCTGTTCCATATTGCTTTCCTTGATCTTCAAAACCACCAGAAAAATTCAGCGTAGCGGTTCTGGCGTGGCGTGCAAGCGCGGACCATACCGCCAAGGCACCGCAACGCCAGAAGGTTTTGTTCAGCGCGTCAGTGCACGCATTTTGCACCGTCCGGCGCCAGCTCATACGGCGTGCCGCGACCTTTCTGCAGATACTGTTGCAGGCTGCCCATGAAATGCTGCCAGCCGCGATGACATAGCTCGTAGCACTCCAGCGTCGGGACCAGGCCGAGGTGCGCAAAATCCAGCCGGGTACGGCCCTCTCCTGCCGGAGCCAACTGAAAGCTCAGCTCGGTCCCCACCCATTCATCCTTGTGCGAGAACTCGTCGCGGGCGAGGTGCGCTTCGGTGCAACGCCAGTGCACCAGCCGGCCCGGCTCCAGCTTTTCGATGCGCATGGCCTTCTGGTTGGGTCCAAAACGGAACTTCAGCATGCCGCCGGCCTGGGTGGCGACGTCGCAATCCTCCGTCCACCAGCCGCGCAGGCCTTCGGGCGTGGTCAGGGCGGCATAGACGGCGGCGGGGCTTGCTTCGATGATCAGTTGCTGCTGATAATGGCTCATGATCCGGCTCCTTTAAAAGCAACCATTTGGTTGCGTTTTTTCATTCTGGAACCACCCCATTCAAAATGCAACCATTTGGTTGCAATATTTTTCCAGACAGGGATCGGTGTACATTGCCGGGCTTCGACAACCGCCGAGGGAAGCCCATGGATACCGAAGCACTGCAGCACTTCTGCGGCCAGTTTCCCGGCGCGACCAGCAAGACCTATGGCCCGCCCGGCAATGTGCTGGTGTATTCGATAGGCGACAAGCAGTTCGCCTACTTCAAATTGTCTGATCCGGAGCGCTGGCGCTTCAGCTTCCGCGCCACGCCGGAGCGGTTCCTGGAGCTGACGGATATCCCCGGCGTCAAGCCTGCACGCTATATGGGGCGGTTCCATTGGGTGACCATCGTCAAGGTCGGCAGCTTTCCCGAGGACTACCTGCAGGAGCTGGTGACATGGTCCTATCGCAAGGCCTTGCATGGCTTGTCACGCAAGCAGCAAATGGCGCTGACCGGCCAGCAAATCGAGTCTGTATAAGGCCTGCTGCGAACGGGATACAACATTAGCGCACACTGAATTATGCGATCAGCATTAATTCATGCCGTATTCATAAAAAGTGACGTATAAAGCAAGCTATCCCGCTCACTTTGAATACAGGCCCTATGACCAATCGTATCGCTTCTGTCTTCAGCGCCGCCGGCCAGTATGTCTCCAATACGCTGTCGGCCCTCACGCTGACGGGCAACCAGGCCCGGGAAGGCCAGGATCTTCCGCTCAAGGCCGGTGATCTGATCACCCAGCACAGTGAAGAAGGCTGGACGACGGTCAAGATACTTGCGGTCGACAAACTGCCCGATGGCAGCGCCACCGCCCACTGCTTGACCTACACCACCACGGACGAGAAGCCCACGCCAGACGCCTTGCAACAGGCGAGCGTGCTGCTGCCGCATGCACCCATACTGGCCAGCAGTTTCAACGAGGGCTGGGAATCCATCGGTAGCAAGACGCCGACCACCGACGAGCTGGTCCCCTTGGTCGAGTACTTCAAGCACACCGATTTTCCGCGCTATGTCAGCCTGACCGGCCAGAGCGCCAAGGACATTGTCCACGAGGCCAACGAGCACTTCCGCCGCGCCAACAAGCTGCGCGAGGAAGACGCGAAGTTCAAGGCCGCCATCGTCGAGTACGGCAAGGCGATCGAGCTGTTCCCATTGTTCTACGAGGCAATCGACAACCGCGGCCTGGCCCAGATGCAGCTCGGTCGCTACAAGGAAGCCATTGCCGACTTCGAGCTTTCCCTGAAGGTGAACCCCCACGGCATGGTGGCCTTCCTCAGCAAGGGCGAATGCCTGATGCAACTAGAGCAGCTCGCCGCAGCCGAGGCTGCTTTCCAGGAGGGGTTGATCCACTTCCCGGAGGAACGCGCCACCTTCACCAAGTTCCTGGAACGGGTACGGGCCCTGCGCAAGAAAAACCTCGCCGCAGCCAGCCAGACCGAGGCCACGCGCGAGGCACAGCAGGAAACATCGCAGCCAGAAGCCGAGCAGGCTGAAGCAATGCAAGCAGCAGAAGAGACACAAGGGGCAGAAGCGACGCAAACGGTGGAAGAAGGGCCTGCAGCGGCAGAAGCGCATTGGGCCGAAGAACGACCGGAAGCCTAGTCCCGCGCTACCGCAACCTGGCAGCCGACTAACAGCCCGCGACCACCGTGGGCTGTTGTCATTCACGTACCCGCCTTACCGTGGAGATGATATGGAGCCCGCGCTAGGTTTCAGATGCCGGCAGCTGCGGCAACATCCGCTTGATCGGGTCCAGTATCCGGTCCACGTCATCTCCCCGGTAACCATGCCGCATGACCAGCCGTAATTTGGCATAGGCCGCATGCAGGGTCTCGACATCCCGGCATTCACGGATCTGCTGCCGCATATCCAGGCCCGGCAGACCGGCGATCATCGCCGCTACCCCCAGCATCTTGTCACGTGCATTCCGGATTCTTGGCGGCAGGTCGGCTTCCGCCGGGTTATCCGTTGCGGCGGGCGATGCAAGCACCGGCGCCGGCACCAGCAGGCGCGTCTCGCTGATCGACACGGACAAGGCCGCCATCAAGGCCTCCCGCTCGCTCATCGGTGCGGCAGGCGTCTCGATCGGCGGGTTGTCGGTTATCTCAGCAGCGACAACGGCATCGGGCTGTTCATGGTCTACGGGAGCCACCGTAACGCCGGATTCCCCGGACGCAGGCTCGATCAACTGCCGCGACACCAGTTCCGCCAGACTGTCGTCCGGCATCCCCAGGCTCGCCGCCAGCGCCTTCAGCGCCAGACCGGTACGCTCGCCATCCACCTGCAACAGCAGGCTGCGCAGCCGCGCCGGTAAACGCTTGCCCGCCTCGCGCTCCTGCAAGGTACGGTTGCCCAGTTCGGTTCGGCGCAGCGGTCCATCCATTCGTCGTGCTCCAGCCTTGTCGTATCCCAGCATCATCGCCAGGGTAGGCAAGATGATAACCGTGGCAAGGGCATGCTGGAAAACCACCCTCGCTCGCCCTATAGTCGATTGACGCGCCGCCGCTACGCGGCAGCCAGACAACCCGGCCCAAAACGATGACCCTGCAGCAGTCGATCCCATGACCGTCACCCAGCCCCAGGCGCTAAGCCTCTCGTTCTGCCTGCTCATCCTGGCCGCGCCCGCCTGGGCCCAGACCATCAAGGTGGCGTCGCCGAGCTACTGGTGCCCGTTCAGCTGTACCGCCAACGCGGCCGAGGAAGGTTTTACCATCGACATACTGCGAGCGATCTTCACCCCGCAGGGCGATCAGATCGAATACATCAACATGAACTACGCCCGGGCCTTGAACGAGGTCAAGCTGGGCCACCTCCATGCCATCTCCTCCGCCTTCCGCGAAGAAGCACCCGGATTCGTCTTCCCCACCCTGCCCATCGCGATCGACAAATACTGTGTCTACACCACGCCCGGCCAGACATGGCAATACAGCGGTACCGGCTCGCTGGACAGTCGCAAGGTCGGCGTCATCAAGGGCTATTCCTACGGCGCGGAGATCGACGGCTATATCAAGAAAAACCCTGCCGGCTTTGAAGTCCACGGCGGCGAAGGCCTGACCGAGAAGATCGCCCGCAAGGTCATGCTGGGCCGGCTCGATGCCTTTATCGAAGACACCAACCTGGTGCAATACCTGCTCGCCCGACAGCCATCGATCAAGCTGCGCGAAGCCGGATGCGTGAGCGAAAGCCACGTCTACTTCGCCCTCTCCCCCGCCCTCAAGGAAGCCCCGGAGATCGCCAGGAAATTCGACGAAGGCCTGCTCAAACTGCACCGCACCGGCGCGCTGGAGCAGATCATGCGCAAGTATGGCCAGCATGACTGGCTGGAGCATTATCTGGAGTCAAGACCGAAGCCGGGCTCAGCTAAGTGATTGGGACGGCTATTCTTTATGGCGGCTGCCACGCCGCAGCCGATCACAAGCAACCAGTGTAGGGTGGATAAGCCGAAGGCGTAATCCACCAGCACTCATCTCGGCACAGTCAGTTCAGCCGCCCCGTACTTATCACTCAACCTCCCTTTAAGTATGTAATCCCGCATCAGCCGGAAATACCCGGCCGAGTTGCGCGTCGATAGCCGCTCTCCATCCTTGCCGGTCTCGAATTCATAGATGCCATGCTCGGCTGTCGGGTAAAGCGCGGTGCTGATCGGTTTGCCTTCGGCGGCCAGGGTCTTGAGCCGGCGCAGGGTCTCGGCATAGGGGGCGTCGATATCCTCGCCGCCCAGTATCCAGAGCTGCGGGGCCGTCACGCTGCGTAGCGTAGGCATCGGGTCGTAGTGCCAGGGAGTGCCCCAGTTGTAGGCCTGGCCCTTGATGGGAATGTCGGCAGTGGGCATGCCCAGCAGCAGGAAGCTGAAATTCCCCTTGAGATACTTGAACCAGGGCTCGTCCCGATACCGCTCGCGCAAGGTGTCGAACTCAGCCAGGCCTTCCTTGAAGCCGCTGGCCACAATCACCGCTGTCGCATCGGTCAGTTCATGCGCCTTGGCGACCTCGGCCGGGCCAAAGCCGTTCATGGTCATATTGAGTTCGGCCGCCTGGCGGTCTTCGTCCAGCACCGATACCGCCAGGCCAAAGCCGACGATCACGAAATCCACCGGGGTGCGTGTGGCAGCAATGGGCGCCACCCAACCGCCCTGGCTGCCCGCCTGGTAACCCACCCGGCCGGCGCGCTTGCCAGCGAGGCGACGCGCCACCTCCGTGGCCTTGACCACATCACTGGCGAGCAGGTCGAAGTTCTGCGAATACGTGCCACCGGATGCACCCGTGCCGCGCTTGTCGTAGACGAAAGCGCCAATGCCGGCAGCCGGGAACATGCGCTGCAGGGCGTAGACGTCACGTGCGGCATCGAACTCCGCACCATGCACCAGCACCACCACCGGCACCTTGCCATGTCCTTTGGGCATGACCAGCCGGCCAGCGAGCCGGGTGCCCTGGCTCTCGAATGTCGTCTCGGTCACATCGAAGGCAATGCGCTTGCCGACGATGCCATCAAACCGGATCTCGCCCTTTGCACATTCAGACAGCCAAATCACCTTGCCATCCGGCCGGCCAGTCCAGCCCAACGTGCTGTTCCAGTTGCCGCCCGTGCCCTCGGTCAACGCACCGCTGGTGCCATCCTCTTGCCGCCAGCGCAGCTTGCCACCGCCAGATAGCCCGATATCCACCACGCGCTGGTCGCGCAGGCGGTAGATACCCACATGGCAATCGGCCTGTTTGGCAGCCTTGGGCGATAGATCCTCGGCGTAGGTCCCAACATACAGACACATGAGCGAAAGACATGCAGCACGTAGCGGGCGGCGGAGCGGCGATCGTGGTTGACGCATGCTTGTCTCCTGTGGGGAAGCGTGGTTTTACCAGCGAAATCCTAGCAAGCCTACGCAACAAGGCTTGTGGATTGCGACAGTTTGCACAAGAGAAGGTATGCACAGCGTTAGAAATGGATAGTCCACAGTAGCGCCCCCCATCTCTGGACGAGCGGCCATTCTACGTGCCATCTACATCGCACCTTTAGCTCTATCCACCACAGGATTGGCGCCCGCTTCACGGACGAGGCAAGGGAGCTTCCTAGGTCCCCCTGGGAGAGGTCCGAGTTACGGCTTCACACGAATTGCCGGATATTGGTCACAACGGCAAAAGCTGGGTAACGCAGAGCCAGTCACCGACATGAGCAGGCGTTCCAGCACTTAGGTGACGATCTGGGTTCGCTGACAAGCCTTAGCGAGGCGAAAGCCGGGAAACATCCGTTACGGAGAGTAAGAGAGAGACATCATGCAATTTCAGATAGAGCAGATCATCCGGAACGAAAAGCACGCCATGTTGATCGCCTGCACCGTCGATGAAGGTGATTTCAGCTTGTCGGAACACGCCCAACTGGGAGACATCAAACTCAACCCCCGATTCCTGGTCGCGCATCGGGCAGGCACGCTCGGGAGAAAGCGGCTTTATACCTTCGCCACAGAGGATCTCGACGCACTGTCAAGCCTGGCACAAGGTGCAGTACTTGAACTGAAGACCTGAACAAGCATCCTGCGGCATGTGATATGCCGGGCTTACGCTGTAACCAAGGCTTGCCCCCAAGCGGCGAGCAGGACACTCCATGACAAGCACCAAGCTCACCATGCAGTACGCCGCCTACTTACCGATTCTGCTGACCCTGCTAACAAATATTCAGAGTGCTGCAACGCCACTGGTACTTCACACCGCGCGACAGTCAAACAATACCGTGAAGTTCGACATTGCCAATCCACAGGCCCCTGGCATTTGCTTCGAGATCATCCGTGCGCTTGAGCGCATCGACCCAGACCTGAAGTTCCAGGGCCTGGACCAGGAAAAGCCGGTAGGGAGGATAGACAAGGAGCTGTCAGACGGAAAACTGGATGTGTTTTTTGGGCTGCTCAAAACCCCGGAGCGTGAGCGCAATATGCACTTTGTCAGTTCCCCCGCCCTCTATTCCATCAAACATCAGGTCGCCGTGCTACGGAACGATGCGATGGATGTAAGCAACCTGGAGGATATCCGGCGTCTAGGCAGAGCGGGCATCGTCCTCGCCACGATGGGCACCGCTTTTGTGGATTTCCTGCGCGCGCAGGACGGCTTGATCGTGGATGCCGGAGCCCCCAGCAACCGCGACAACCTGAGGAAACTTCTCGCTGGACGTGGGCGTTTCTTTTACCACTCAGATGTCACGCTCAAGCGGTATATCCACGATGGCATGTTGGAAGACAAGATCCGAATTCTGCCCGTGATCTTCAAGATCGACCTGCAGTTGGTAGCGACCTCAGTACACCTCGCACCCGAGAAACGGGCACGCTTGAATGCTGCGCTGACTACCCTAGAGAAAACCGGCGAGTTACAGCAAATCCGGAGAAAATATGACCTGCATTAAGCCTGGTTGACGCGGCAATCTTTCAATCTACAAATTGCGCCTGAATCACCGCCGTGGCGGCTTTTTCTCCGGATTCCGGTGCACTTGATCGTCGATTCCGGAGGTCATTGACTACTATTGCTATATGTGACGGAGTTGACTCGTCGGCCAATAGTCCACCTTCGACTGCCAAAGGTATCGAACTTTCTCAGCCAATTAGCTGCCCACTTATAGTAATGACTAGGCACATATAGCCTGCTATCGCTGAAAATGCTTCCAGGTAGAAGAAGATATTGGTCAGCCAATTGAGGGAGGATGGGGCTGAAAATTCCTCTTCAGCAGGTACGGGTTCCAATCGCGCTCCGGAATGGTGTGAATGACTTTGACGCTGCTAATCGGATACCGGGTTGATTGCCCCTCCTGCCATACCTCTACCCAGCCATCTCCAATACGGATGTGTCCTATCCCGGGGGAGGTCGGACATACAAAATCCAAAGCCAGGCCGCAACGCTTCCTCCTGACACAAACCGAAAATAAGCGATTACCAACCGCTTTCTGAATATCGCTACGGATGCGCAGCCCGCCAAGCAGAAAACAGCGCTTCATAGCCAGACGGATTGCCGTCGTACTGAAGTACTGAAGTTGGGATATGAACCCAGGGCTGTTTACTGGCGGTCCAGATATGGCCTACTGGCACCAACGCCTTTGTGTCGTTCAGCGTACCCGGCTTGATACTCAGCAGCTCGGTTTGCCCACGCATCTTGTGGAACACGCGTGTCCCACACGTCGGGCAGAAACTGCACGCCATCTCTTTGCCGGCGGGCGTATGACGTACCCACTCATGAAGCACACCGCTGACGAGCTCAACCTTGGCATTGCGTACCCACAGCGCCATGCCAAAGGCGCTCGCTGATTGACGTTGGCACTCAGTGCAGTGACACGCGAACAGCGTAGCGGCGGCGCCCGTAACGCGGTATTGCACTTCACCGCACTGACACTGGCCCTCAAAGATTTCGGTCATGCCACACATCTCGCATTGATTTGAACAACATGGATGTCGGTTTTTTATGGAGCAAGCGTATCCCAAGTGGGGCCAGCATGGTGGGCAATGATCCATAGCGCCTGCAATGCGTGCCTAGCAGCGCTGCAGATAGGTCTAGAGCCTTCGCTAGATGGGAGGGAGCTAGAGGTCAAGGCGAAACAACAGAGAACCACGATCTGGGTAGTCATAGTGTATCGGTACCGCGCTTTTCTCTATCTGTCGGAAACCCTTCTTACGGTAAAACGTATGGGATCGACTTGCGAGGGCCGGGGTATCCAGGATGACTGTCTGGATATCCCGCGCGTTGGCGAATTCGATCAATCTATCGAACAGTGCTGAAGCAACGCCAATGTCCGCGCCGCGATAGGCTTTTTCGACAAAGAACTTCTTCAGAATCCCGACGGTCTCGGTTCCGTATTGCAGCCCGATCGAGCCGATAACGCCCCCTCCCTCACTCAGGGCGACCCAGAAGCCGCCCCCAGAGCCGGTGTAGTTCGCTGCAATATCCAGCAGGTCGGGCTGTTGGTCTATCGAGATATCCAGATTGGCCTCCACATTCTGGATAGTCAGAATCAAGTCGATAACTCCGGCTTCATGTTCCGGGAGATATTCAACGATCGTCCATTGTTCATTTGGTTGGTCTAGATGCATAGCGTGGCCGCTCGTAAGGGGCTGGCGAGTGCTTACACACCCACTCATTGAAAGGAATCTTGCCGTCCGGCAATGGAGTGACGACTTAGGCTTCGCGCCCTCTCGCCGCTTGCGAAACGGCAAAGCTGTCTTCCAGCATTCGGAAGTGACGGATCAATCCATCGTTGATATCCAAGACAAGGACGAACGTGGTTTCGATCAACTTACCCGTAGCGTTAACGATGGAGGCAAGCTCTCCCAGGATCAGTGCACGATGCTCATTCGACACGATATCGTGAACATCAAGACGCACGCTTGTGATCAGTACTGAGATATCTCGCACAAAATCGACAATCGCGCCCGGTCCCTGTTTCTTTCCTAGCCAAGGTAGTGCGCCGACGTCACCCGCCACTTCCCACTTTGCATCCTGTGCGAAAAGCATCGAGAGCGAGTGCGCGTCGCCTTGACCCAGCTTTTGCAGAAAATCCTGGGCGAACTCGTAGTTGGCTTGTCCGTTCATCATCACATCGTCCTGTCACTAGAAAGCAGGCATTGTCGAGCAGCAATGACAAATTGAATAGTACGCACCAAAAAGTTAGTGCATAGGGTTGTCTTGGCGCTTGCGGCGACTTCCTCCTGCCTACTCAGGTTTCTAGCGGTTCGCGGTGCGCCATACCTGGTGCCTCAGACCCCAGCTTGGCTCGCACACTAGCGATAGATGCGATCACGTCCATGTTTTGGGTGCCCCAATCACAAACCGGTCGTAGGGCTTGGCCCATTTCGATCCCGAAGTTTTCCAGTTCGTACTCCACATGGGGGGGGTACGGTTTGGAAGTCAATTCGCCGGACTAGACCGTCTCGCGTCATTTCCTTCAGTTGCTGGCTCAGTACCTTCTCACTGACATCACCCAGTAGACGCCTCAACTCGCTGAACCGGCACCGCTTGCTGCTCAGATGGAAGAGGATCAGCAGCTTCCTCTTACCGCCTATGAGATGGACCACGGCTTCCAGGCCGCAACTGAATGGGGGGGTACTCATCAAGCAATCTCCCTGCTTACACTTACAAAAAGGTGCGTACTGGCAGATATGGCATGACGCCACTACCATGCTTCCGGCTTGCAATTCTGCAGCTTTAAGCACAAGGAGTCGGATATGTCGTACGAGATAGAAACGTTGCTGCTGCGTAATTTGCAGGAGGTATTTGGTGAGGGGGACCCGGAGCGGCGTCGCACTGCAATCGGTGAGCTATACACCGAAGATTGCGTGGTCTCCTTACCGGCAGGTCGCTTTGTTGGGCACCAAGCGCTAGATCACATTGCAGGTGAAATCAGGGCAACCCACCCGAGCTTTATCTACACGCCGCATAGCGTTCCTCAAGTAGTCGCAGACGGCGTACGGCTGCATTTTGGCTCGGGTCCTGCCGGTGAGCCACCCCGATACACCGGTGTCGACTTGGCGATTATTCGAGATGGGAAGATCGCCCAGCTGTATGTTTTCCTTGATGGAAAGGACACTTAAGCGACAACAAGCGGTATTCCCCTCTTGCCAGTTTTGAAGATTCACGATGAGCTGGCTTTGGACAGTCAGATGCAAAACTTAAACCACTAGCAGGCACTGTTCTAACAAGCGAGGGCCGGGTCCTGCATTTTGCATTGCGAGCTATCCGAAATAGAGGCAAAGACCCCGCGCTACGACCGCCAATCCATCGCCAGGAACAGCGCTCGATAAGCCTCGGTAAGGTCATGCAAGCTGAATGAACGGTTCAAGCCACTCGGGTTGGGCAACACCCACACTGTCGCGCCGCCCAACGTCGCGGCTTGGCGCCCCCACAAGACGGCCGGCTGACCCGAAATAGCGGCATAGGCGGCCTTCCCGAGGAAGGCGATACAAGCAGGTCGATACCGTTCGACCTTCTCACATAGCGCCGTTGCTGCCTCAAGGAATTCACCCCGAGATAGCTGATCAGCCCGTGATGTCGGCCGCGCAACGGCAGTGGTCAAGCCACAGCGGTAGGCCAGCAATTCCGTATCGTTCCCGGGTTGCAATTGCTCGGACGTGAAGCCGGCCAGATGCAATACCCGCCAGAAGCGGTTACCGCTCCCTGCAAAATGGCGGCCGCTTGCAGCCGCCCTCAGGCCGGGATTGATCCCACAGAAAACGACGCTCAGCCCGGCCGACATCACGTCCGGCAGTGCTTGAGTCATCGTATCGTCATCCGAGCCAGAACTTACGCGCGGCACCAGCGCCTGGGCCATATTGACCACCTCATTAAGCCCACACTTACGGGGAGCCCCGCCAAATCCCACTTGGCGAACTAGCTGCCACTTCAACCAGCGAGCAGCCTACCGTTGAGGAGTATCTGCAGCGTTCTGACAAAGAGCACCACGATCGTCACGCTCAATAGGGTGAGCAACCCGAGGGCCATCAACTGCACCGGCCAGACCTGAACAAACATGGCGTATTTCAACGCCGCACTTGTCAGCGCTGCCATCGGAAAGCTGATTGCCCACCAGCCGCTGGCGAAAGGTACGCCGCTGCGAAACACCTTGGGCGCCAGCGCGAGAAACAGGAAAAGACCAAAGTAAAACAGCAAGCCAGCAAAGGTATCGACGTGCTGTGTCATGTTGGTATATGCCAGAAACCCCACCTCGAACGGTGCCATCAGGATCAACAGTGACGGGACCATGCCGGCAGGCAAAGGCTCATGATGGATCATGCGCGACATGATCATGGTAAAGAACAAGAGCGCGATCATCGTGCCCACGGCCATCGCGAACAGGTTTACTTCATGCGCCCAGGGCATCGGCATGGTTCCACCGGCAACGACAATATCCAAGGTGGCCACGCCCGGAATGAACCAGGCGGGCACGGCGTGAGCCGCATCGATCTTTCCTTGCAGCAGCCGGCTCGCGATCGCGAAACAGAGTGCGATCGTCGTCACGGCACCCAATGTCCACATGACCTCTGCCACAGTCCGGCTCCGTTCAGCGACGACCGAGGACAGCAGCAGAATGGCGATCGTGATCGTGCCAAAGAAATTACCGGCAACGGGATGTCGGTACTCACCCATCACCGCATCCGGATGCTTGAGCGCTTTGACCAGATACCCAACGCCCAGCACCAGGAAGACGACCACGGCGAGGAGACCCGCCGCTTCGGAAATCAGCGGACTCACCCCAAACTCGTGACTGGCTTGCCGCCACGCAAGGCAAAGCCCGGCGATGCCCATGACCGACGCGAACAGATTGACGGGCAAATTCCTGATTGAAGTCAAACTACGTCGGGATTCCGGATCGGGGCTTGCCAGCGTCGTCATCGCACACTTTCCACGTTATGGGCACACGCTGGCGATGCTATCGCCTTCCATCAAAAAGGATAATCCCGCATGATTGGCAATCATCTTCCCAGAAAATGAGAATATGGCTGATCGTTTAGCGTCGATGTCGATCTTGTTGGCGGTAGTCGATGCCGGTAGTTTTTCTGCTGCGGCACGCCAACTCAAGATGCCGCTTGCAACGGTGAGCCGCAAGGTTGGCGAGCTGGAAGCGCATCTGCAAACCCGCCTCTTGCACCGATCAACGCGGCAGTTAGTGCTGACCGAAACCGGCCTATCCTATGTCGCCGCGTGCCGGCGGATTCTCGAAGAAGTGGGCGAAGCGGAACGCGCGGCATCCGGGGAATATGCGGCACCCAAAGGCGAACTGGTCCTCACTGCACCGATCGTCTTCGGCCGCCTGCACGTCTTGCCGGTAGTCGCGGATTTTCTCAAGACCTATCCCGACATCGATGTGCGAATGGTCCTGACCGACCAGGTCGTGCATCTGCTTGAAGATCACATTGATGTCGCCGTGCGCATTGCAGAGCTGCCTGACAGCAGCTTCATCGCGGCACGGATAGGTACCGTGCGCCGGGTGGTGTGCGCCAGCCCAGCGTACCTGGCTGAGCGCGGCATGCCCAAGCACCCCGCCGAACTCGCAAGGCATGCCTGCATTACCCATGAGCAGGTGACATCCAGGCAGGTTTGGACTTTCATGTCCGGCAAGTCGGAATTCACCGTGCCCATCCGCTCCCGGCTTGCCGTCAGCACCGCCGAAGCTGCAGTCGATGCGGCGGTCGCAGGCGTTGGTCTCACACGTGTATTGTCCTATCAGATGGCGAACGCCAAGCGCGCCGGCAACCTCAAGATCATGCTCGAAGCATTTGAGTCGCCACCGCTGCCTGTCAGTCTTGTCCACGCTGGACAGGGTGTCCTGCCGCTGAAGTTACGCGCTTTTCTTGATTTCGCCACACCGCGGTTGAAGGCACGCTTGCTGGAGGTCGAGGCTTAAGCATCACCACCCCAGCACCATCCAGCCTCACGGAGCACTCAACCCACCCGCCAGGCAAGCCTGGCGAAGTGGCTTACTTACCCGCAGGCTTGTTCGTCGGCTTAACACCAAAGGGCGGTAGGGCCGAGGTGTGCTTGACGCCTACCGGCGGCGCGGACGGTACGTTCGATTTGGCATTGCTGGTCGACGCGTGTTTCGAGTGCGATTTTTTCATGATGGCCTCAGAGGGAACGCCTGCTGTCCGCAGACTACGGGAGTCAGGACGGGTACGACCCCATCACCCTGCCTTATGGTGTCGCTCACCGTCTGTGCGTTGCCACACACCTAACGCATCGTGTCCCCATCACCCCACGCGATGCACTACCCAGTAGCCAACGTGCCCTGCCCCCAGCAGCGCCATCGCCACCATCGCTGACAAGGTCAGCCGTGTTGTCACTTGATGGCGGCGTTGTAGTGCCAGCACCAGCGTGGCCAACAGCAGGGCCAGCGCCAAGGCGACGACCCAGGCAAACCAGAGCAAGCCCAGGCCCATGCAGCCAAAGCTCTCGCAATAAACATGGAAGTTGTACCAGGAGCCGGCCAGCAGCAAGGCGCAGGCGACCCAGGCCAGATAGCCACCAGTGCGGGACAGGACGCGTAACCCGCGCGACAGGAAGCCCGCTGCCGCCAAGCGCCCTACTCCACCATGGCGGTCAGCCATTCACGGAGCTGGATGACATTGCCTTCCGGGTCATGACCATCGCACACCAGATAGCGCTGGAACTGCCACTCCTGCTGCTTCGGGTCCACGATGCCGCCGTGCTGCAATGCCAGGCGGCGGGCCGCCGCAATGCTGTTGACCAGGAAGATCAGCTTGATCGCCGTGTCCTCCCGTCGCTTGGGCGGGTTGTCTATCGTGATGTCCGCTGCGTAAACAGGCGGGATGGCGTGGATGACGAGCTGGTAGGTGGCGTTCTCGAGCAAGGCGTAATCCGGTTCCAGACGAACCAGCTTGAGATCGGTCACGGCGACATAGAAGTCCCGGACCGATGCCAGGTCCTTGGCGTAGATCACAGCACCTGCGGGAAAGGGTTTAGGCATGGATATCAAATCGCGCGGCGGGCATCCCTTGCGGGAAAGGGCCGGGCGTCCTCCTTGGATATCTAGCAATACTAGGCAGTCGTCGCGATGTCGGCCAAGGATTGCCAATGAATTTCTTGTTACCCGGCAGCGCCGGATGCAGAAATTTCTCCTGAAGTGTCACAGGACGGAAAGTCCCCACGTCTTATGAGGTGAGAAGGGCGAAATGCCATCGTGCCCAAGCCAACTCACTCATCCATCTGACACCCAGGAGCCATCATGACCCAGCGTCTCGACTACAGCAAGCAAGCCCCCCTGCTCTTCAAGCAGCTCGTTGATTTCTCCATGAAAGTACACGACAGCTCGATCGAATCCACCATCCAGGACCTGATCGCCATCCGCGCCTCGCAGATCAACGGCTGTGGCTTCTGCGTGGACATGCACATCAAGCAGGCCACCATCCACGGTGAGCGTCCGCTGCGCATCCATCACCTGACGATCTGGAAAGAATCGACGCTGTTCAATGACCGCGAACGGGCCGCCCTGGCCTGGACGGAAGCGCTGACCCAACTGGCTGCCGACGGTGTATCCGACAGTGCCTATGCCAACGCCCGCGAGCAGTTCGATGAGAAGGCGCTCACCGAGCTGACCTACGCCGTCATGACCATCAACGCCTGGAACCGCGTGAATATCGCCTTCCGCTCGGTACCCGGTTCGCTGGATCAGGCATTTGGTCTGACCAAGGCCCAGCTCGCCTGAGGGGTGTCAACCCGTCGCAGCCCGGCTGCGGCTCTCCCGTGGCCGCACGGCGGGGAGCCGCACCGCGCGCGCCCTGCCTATCCATTCAGAGAGAACATCATGAAGCGACTCACCCCAACCCTGAGCCTTGCCCTCGCCGCGATGCTCGTGCCGTTCCCGGCCTACGCGGCCGAGGTCAAGCCCCTGCTCAGCCAGAAGCTGTCCGACTATCCGGGCAAGGAAGGCCTGATGCTGGAAGTCAGCTACGAACCTGGCGCCAAGGACATGGTGCATCGTCACGACGCCCATGCCTTCGTGTACGTCCTGGAGGGTACGATAGAGATGCAGCTCAAGGGCAAACCAGCCGTCACGCTCAAGGCGGGCGATGTCTTCTACGAAGGCCCGAAGGACATCCACGTCGTCGGCCGCAATGCCAGCGCCACGGAGCCGGCCCGTTTTGTGGTGGTCTTGCTGAAGAAGCAGAAAGCCCCGGTGCTGACGCCCATCGAAGGCGATGCACACTGACCACAGGGTTTGCTGTTGGGCATCCCCTGCAACGGGCGTGCTGCGCGGTTACGCCAGCCGTAACGGCCGCGTATAGCGGTTGCTGGTGAACTTCTGGTTGGTCAGCAACGCCAGTTGCAGGGTGCCGGTCATGGAGCGCGCCAGTTGCAGGTGGACCGCCCCGACGGGGACCGACACGAACAGGCCGCCAAACGCACACTCGGGCTCCTTGCCCTCGGCGGTCACTTCATCGGCCGAGCCGACAAACAACCGGCCCGTCGGGCAGTTGAGCCAGCCTTCGAGGGCGAAGTGCGCCAGCGGCTCGAACTGGATATGCCCGTCGTGCGCGCCATCCGCGCCAACATCGACAAACAGCACATGGCCCGCATTGGCTTCCTGCAACTGGGTGGCCACCGGCCAGCTCCACCAGTCTTCTTCCGAATCCAGCCTGTGCTTGAGCGCGCCCAGGTCGTAGACGCAGAGCGTGGCACTCTCGGTGCTGAACTGGAACGGCAAGATGCGCACAAGGATTCCTCGGCCGATAGTCTGTCGTAGCCACCCGGCTACGCCTGCACCAGTATCGGCAGCAAATTGCGCCAGCGCCAAGCCGCGTTTGCGCCATAGGCCCCGGCCAGCATGGCAAGGGCGCAAAAAAAGGCGATTTTTCCGCGCCTTTCCCCCATTTTGAGGATTCTCAGGCCCGCGCCGGCCTGCGACACTCGGCTAGCCCAAAGCCGCGCCAGACAAAGCCCGTAGCTTGGCACGACATCTTCCCAGCCCCTTGCCCGTGTGACCTTCCCATGCTTGAAAAGCGACTCCTTTTCCGAAACGATCCGTTCTACGATATCCAGCCCGATGACGATCGGGGGTTCCGCTATGGCAAACCGCTGATCTACTGGCTGCTCAACCATCTCAAACCGCTGGGCTACACGGTAGCCTATCGTGGTGAAGGACTGGTGTATCAGGACGACTGGGGCTGGACCGCCGTCCTTACCGGGCCAGCTACCGCTTTACGCTTACGCTGCGTTGCCAAGCAGGACCCAGCCGGCTACGGCAATGCCGATGGCAGCAAGGCGCACGACGACCTGATCTGGGGCTGCTTGATTAGCACGGCAGCCCCCTGGTACGCACGCCTGTTCAATGGCAGCAAACATCAGGCTGCGATCGACACGCTATACGATCAGGTCAGTGAACTGCTCCAGACTCACTTCGACATAGAAATCGACGCCGACAAGGCGCAGCCGAATCAGGACGTGCAGGAGGACGACCTCGATAATCTCGACATCTACCTGACCATCCCCGGCACCTGGGCAGGCTGGAAAGAACTCACCAGCCAGTTGCAGCCGCATTTCGCCGATCGCTATGAACTGCACGACACCGCACTGATCGATCGGCGGCGCAAGGTCATCTTCCAGCTCTCCCTGGGCCAGCACGATCCGGAACTAGCCCGGCGTTTCGCGCGATCCAGCAGTGTCTCAAAGACCGAATTGGCGCGGCTGGGCCAGCATCGCAGCGTGATCACCTTGATCAGCCGCTGCGGTGACGAAATCGACGTACACGCACTGCAGGAGGCCGCCACGGTCATCCTCAAGGCGGGTGGCCTGGGTGTCCTGGTAGAAAACACCGCTGTCGGCCACGGTCCCGACTACTGGCTCGACTGCGCCGCGGCCCCACCACCGGGATTCGGCACCTTCTATGCCTTTGTCTCCGCCGTCGACCATCAGGATACCCACACCGCCGGCATGCACTTCTTTGGACTGCCGGACATCGTGTTTACCCGCGGTGTAAGCGAACAACCGGCAAGTTTGTTACACGCAGCGGGCCAGACGGTGCTCCGCAGCCGGCAACCGTTTACGAATGGCGACACGATAGACACCGGTAACCTTGGCGTGTATCGCCTGTCTGCCGAGCCCTGCCGGCTGTATGAACGGGATGATCCCTCCTTCAACCCCTTTGGCGTCTGGCGGCTGACCCCTGTGAAGCAGCAGTGGGATGATCAGCCCGCCTCAAACGCCCCGGCCGATCAGATCGCACAGCCCGCGAGCGAAGGCGCTGTGGCCACCTTGCTGATCCCCGGCGCCTGGGCCGATCCCATGGCCATCCTGGATGCCATCCTCGCCGCAGCCCCGGACGAATACTCGTTCACCCGTGACAGCATGATCGTCAACGCCACCGGCGAAGAACTCGACATGACGCTGGTGCGCGCGGTCACCGATCTGGCCGATATCTTTACCCAGCTATGCGATACCCGCTACGGCACCCCGGGTCTGGATCAGTTCGCGTCACATACCTTTGTGCTGAAACTGAGCTTGCGCTGCCAATCCCAGGAAGACGCCGACACCCTGATCGCAGCGGCCGATGCCGTGATCGCCGCCGGGGGCATGGGCGTGCTGCTGGAGCTCAACCAGCTCGCTCACACCGCCCCGGTCTGGCGCCAGTTTGCCCAAGGCCTACCGGAGACACGTGCCTTCCGCGCGCTGGTGACCTACCGCAACGCCGATGAAATCCAGTCCGTGGGCATGCATCACTTCGGCCTTCGGGACACCCTCATCGATGCCCCCTCGTTGCATCTGGATGAGGTCATGGACGTCATCACTACCTTCAACCGCCTGCAGATCACAGGCGAGCTGAAAGTCAAGGAAGCGGCGGACTACAGCGTGGGTCAACGCGGCCGGCCGTTCCGTGCCTATAGCGAACCCTGTACCCATATCCCGGACGACCATGCCAGCCACAACCCCTACGGCGTCTGGCGCTTGATTGCGGTCGCGGAGGAGTCAACGCAAGCGCAGCAGGATCAATCCGCATGAGCACGATGACACCAGACAGTACCGAGGGCGAGGAAGCCATCAGCGTCCAGACCGTTCTTTGCATACCGGGGCCCTGGCAGGACCGCAATACGCTGATTACCAGCCTGGTCGAGCATAGCGAGGGCTACCTGTTTGTCGGCATGCTGCTGATGAACACGGCCGACAAAAGTTTCTTCGAGCTGGAGGTACACGAGCCCGACCCGCGCATGGCACGCGCCTTCGCCGCTGCCGGCCCCCATTGGGCCAATACGGACGACATGGCCCGCATCGCGGACCACCGTATGGTGCTCTATCTGGTGGGCGAAGGCGGTAGCCGGGAAGCGGCCGATTCCATCATGAATGCCGCCAGTGCGCTGATCAAAGCGGGTGGCTATGGCGTCAAGGTGGAAAGCAGCGGCATCGCCCACAGCCCCAGCGCCTGGCTGACCATGAGTGAACAGCAATACCTGTTCAGCGCCTACCGCGCGTATGTGCTCAATGTGGTCAGCGACGCGGTCTACTCCTGCGGCATGCATAACCTCGGCCTGCCGGATGCCATCGTGGATGCAGATGACGCAGACGACCCGGGCAAGCTCGTCTCCACCTTCTGCTGGTATCTGGTCAGCGAGGCCCCCACCATCCGCAGCGGACAGACCTTCGCGGCGGACGCGACCTCGCCACGCTACCGGATCAGCGCCGAGCCGTGCGAGCTGTACGAGGAAGACTCGTTGTTCACCAACCCGTTCGGGATGTGGCGTCTGCGGCGGATTGAAACACCATCCGCATAGCGATCTGCCTGTGTAAAGTCGCGGCCCTGCCATTTCGCAGGGCGCAATCCCCACAGGGCATGACGCCGTATTTGTGTATCAGTTCGCCATAGGTCTAGACAAGAGGTCGTCGACAAAACACGGCCGCCGTATTGCGCGGCGGCCTTGTCATTACGGATTACCATGAACCGCCATTGCGGCAGGCAAACTGAGCGCCTCAAGCACGATGCTTGTTGAGCGCACCACCGGCTTCTACCGCCATATCCAGCAGCCGTAACCCTGCACCGGCCACCGCCTTGCTCAAGGCTTCGTCCTTGATCTGCTCGCTCAGCGTCGCGAACGACACGCCAGCAGCCCCAAAGACAGACAGTAGATCAAGCTCGTCCGGCCGCGGTGGTGGCTCTACCCAGCCATGCCACCATTTGCGTGGGAAATGCAGCTCGAGCGGTCGGCCTTCAATACCCCAGCCGTCGTCGAGCACTGCCCGAATGAACCCGGCACCATCGCCACCCTGGACTTGGGTCAACGAGGCGGCATCGGTAATGCGGCGAGTCAGATCGATCGCCGCCAACTGGCCCTGCAGCAACCAGTTATGTTCATGGGCCAGGCGCCAGGGTTCCGGGTGCGGCCCCGCACGCCAGGGTTCGGGCGAGGGACCGGCCTTCGCCAAATGAGACAGCGCGTGGGAATGCGGCCCAAGAGGCCCCCCACCTACCACCTCCCATACCTGAGGGTGCAAGCGCGCAATGATCTTTAACAGTATCAAGCGGGATTCCGCCATATCTTCCTCCGTACTGGTTGGTACAACATGAATGCCAAACGATGGCAATCACCAACCGCCCTCAGGGGCGACGGACAAGCGCACAACCATTGCCGATCCTGAGGAACGGCCGGTGTTCTTTGGGTAGGCGGGCAGGCATCTTGGCTCGGTAGCGCAGGACTGACTCGCATACCAGCAAGCTTCCTCTCTCCGGCTTCAAGTGGAAGTTTGCTTACAGAAGACCCCTGTGCAGACTGGCGGTCATGTGGACGATGCCCCGGCGAACCACACCCTGGATCCATCGCAATGCCGTCTTTTCTGCTGGAGCCACCCTACTCGCCCTGAAACGGTATGGCTTCCTCCATATGGGGGATGTACAGCAAGTTGGCGCTGAACGGGCATGCTCCCCAAAACTGTCAGAAACCGCCACGCGCATGGCCTTGCCTGGTGCAAAACGCTTCCGCCGCTGCCTGGGCTGCTGCTACATTCCCGACCAGTGGTACCCAACATCGCAGGACGACATCCCGCCCTGCTTAGCAACGGCCTAGCGGATCACCCTACCGACCCATGCCCAGTCTCTCGCCCGTGCACCGCGTCTCGCTCACCCTGCTGCTTGTGCTCTCCGCGCACGTGCCGGCCAGTGAAGCCCAGCTACCCAATCGCCAGCCCAACAAATCAGAGCGCATTGCCATTGAGCAGGCCATCCGCTCTCTGGCGGGATCGGTCGCGATCGACCGCAGTACCATCCATATCCAGACCTTCCCTGCTACGGAGAAGGGGAACGCTACCCTGCCCACGGTGGCCAGTCTGTACGCTGCCCCCAGCCTGGTCTCCGGCCTCTGCCGGGCCGACGGCTATCGCATCACCCTCAAGCCCGCTGGCGGCCATGAGATCACCCAGCCGGACTACCGTGCCTGGCTACCGGTCAACGCCGCCTGCCCGGCCAGCGAGTCCGCCATCACCTTCGATAACAATGCCGCCCGCTGGATGGTGCGGTACGTATTCCGCCACCGCACCACGATGACCGACGGCGCACGCCGCCTGATTGGTGGCCATAGCTGCCGGCAAGGCATGGGCCTGACCCGCGATCCGCTCCTGATCGACCGCGTCTACCCGCGCCCGCAGGAAGGCCGGCTGGATATCGTCGCCGTCTTCCGTACCACGGCCTTCCAGGGCAAGCCGCCTACCTACCCGCTGTACCGCGCCCATGTGGAGTTCCGCAGCCTGGGGCAGGACTACATGCCCTGGAATGTGGCCTGTTGAGTGAGGGAAACGGGGCCTCATCGTGCGGCGAACCGCCCCACCGCAAGGTTAAGCAAGACTTAAACAGAACCTGATGTTCCGCGGGAAAATCACCAAAGTCGACCATAAGAATTCGTTAAGCCTGGCGGCCTATTGTGTACACCAAGGACGGCCGCTGCGGTACGCAACGACCGGGACCGGATAGCTCAACTGCCTGAGGAATGACCATGACCAAGCTGCTCGCCACCGTGATTACCGCCGCCATCGCCCTGACCGGCTTCGCCGCCAATGCTGCCGATGCCCCTGCCGCCAAGCCGGCCGTGACCAAGACCGCCAGCGCCAAGCCGACCAAGGCCGCACACGCCGGCAAGAAGGCTGCCAAGAAGCACCACGCCAAGGTTGCTGCCAAGCACACCAACAAGACTGCCGGCTAATTGCCACACGGGTAGCCAAACGCCAGTGACTGGCTACCCCTGAGTACCCGCCATGCGCAGCGCCCCGGAGATCCGACGATCCCCGGGGCGCTTTGCTTTGTCATCCGGGCAATGCCCTGGACCGCCTACGTGCCCAAGCCCGAACCGATGACCGTGCGTGCGGCAAAGCAGGATTTCACCGTGTCGATCAGCCACTGCCCCGCAGGTCCCGGCGGCGATGCTGCGGGATAGACTGCCGACATGGTCAGCATCGTGCCGTCCTGCGGCAATCCATCGATATCCAGTGTCACCAGCGCACCACTGGCGATATCCCGTTCCACCATATGCCGTGGCATCCCGCCCCAGCCCACGCAGTCCTTGAGAAATGCATGCTTGGTCGACAGGTCGGCCAGTCGCCAGGTCAGCGGGGACATCACACCGTAGTCCTTGCCGGCCATCAAGGCCGAACGGTCAGTGAGTACCAGCTGCACATGCTTCGCCAACTCGCGCTGGGGGATACGACCCTTGATCGCAGCGAGAGGGTGATCGTGAGCTGCGACCATGACAAGGGAGACCGACCCCAGCCGCTCGCTCATCAAAGACGGGAACGCCACAGGCAGGCTGCTCAGGATGCCCAGACTGCAGCGCTGGTCCAGCACCGGCTCGTAGGCCGCACCCAGCCCCTCGACAAAGAGCCGCAAGGGGGTGAGCGGGAAGCGCTGGCCAAAGGCCACCGCCACGTCGCTGATGACTGCGGTAGGAAAGAAAACGTCCACCACGACTGATAACTCCGGCTCCAGCCCGGATGCCATCAGCTTGGCCCGCGCCTTGAGCGTATCGACCCCCGCAACGATATTGCGGGCGTCGGCCAGCAGCAGTGCGCCTTCCGGCGTGAGCTGCGGGTAGCGACCAGTGCGGTCGAACAGGGTGACGCCGATCTGCGCCTCCAGACTACCGACCCAGCCACTGACCGCCGATTGCACGCGGTTGAGCTTGCGCCCCGCAGCGGAAAAACTCCCCTCGTCCGCCGCCGCAATAAAGGTCCGGAGTTGATCCAGTGAAACACCATCCAGCATACGGCCTCCATGCATCTCAAAAACAGATGGAATACATCTCAATATACCGTCTTTTCTGAGTACATTTGTCAGTGCACCATGCCCGGCACATTCAGCTCCTCTCCAAGGCCCTCGTCGTGCATCTTCTTCATCTTGATTCCAGCATCCTCGGTACCGCATCGGTCAGCCGTCAGTTGTCTTCCGCCATCGTTGCTCGGCAGGTTGCCTTGCATCCCGGCATCCAGGTCACTTATCGCGACCTCGCCGCCGATCCGGCCTTGCATCTCTCCGGTCCCCATCTCGCCGCGCTGCAAGGCGCAAGTCATGACAATGCGGTACTGGCGGCTGATCTGGCCAAAGGCGCGGCCTACCTGGAAGAATTGTTTGCCGCTGACATCCTGGTGATCGGTACGCCCATGTACAACCTGTCCATCCCAACGCCGCTCAAGGCCTGGATCGACAGAATCTCAATCGCAGGCAAGACCTTCCACTACACCGCCCAAGGTCCCGAAGGCCTGTTGAAAAACAAGCAAGCCTTCATTGCATCGTCGCGAGGGGGTGTTTATTCGCCCGGCAGCCCGGCGGCGGCGCTGGAACATCACGAGCGCTACCTGACCAGCCTGTTGGCATTTCTGGGGGTGACCGATACGACCGTCGTTCGGGCAGAGGGGGTTGCGTTCGGCCCCGAGGTAAAGGACGCCGCCATCACACAGGCGCTGCAGCGCGTTGCCGAACTGACCGCCTGACCACCCCCATCTTTTACAGCGAGACACACCATGACCTATTCCATCATTGGCGCAGGCAAGCTCGGCACCGCACTGGCACAGCAATTCGCACGCAAAGGCATCCCCGTCGCCATTGCCAATAGTCGGGGTCCCGAGAGCCTCACCGGGCTGGCCGCGACACTGGGCAGTACCGTTACGCCCCAGCCCCTGCAGGAGGCCCTGAAGGCCGATATCGTGATCCTTGCCATACCATTCCGGGCCCACGCAGAGCTCGCACGCGCCGTTCCTCACTGGAACAACCGTATCGTGATCGACGCGATGAACACCTATGGTGTCTCGCCCGAGGAGCTGGGTGGCGAGGCCTCCAGCGATGTGGTGGCCGCCAGCTTGAACGCCGCACGCGTGGTCAAGACATTCAACCAGCTACCTGCCGGCTTGCTGGCCAAAGACCCCGTCCAGGATGGTGGTCGCCGTGTGATGTTTGTATGGAGCCGGCATGAAGCAGCCAGCGCCACGGTCCGCGAGCTGGTGGACCAGCTGGGCTTTGCACCGATCACGCTGGGGAGTAGTACGGAAGCCGCCAGCATGCTGGAGCTGGGTGGCCCATTGATATTGCAGAACCTGATCAAGCAGGCGTAATCGATGCCACCAGGCACGGGAGCCAGGCGGCGCCACAATCAGGTTGCCGCTGCACTCCTCGCTAGTCCACCGCTTGCACCTGGGCGGGCTCGATAACGGCATCGGCACCGTAGACCTGGTAGCCATTCTTGCCGTTACGCTTGATCTGGTACATCGCGCGGTCGGCGTATTCCAGCAAGGTGGGGAGTGAATCGCCATGCAAGGGGCAGAGGCTGATCCCGATGCTGGCACCCAGCACATAGTCCCTGCCCGCCACCGGGATGGCGCGGGTCAGCTCATGCAGCAGCTTGCCGGCGATATCGCTGGCCTGTTCCTGGTGATCCAGCTGGGTGCAGATCACCACGAACTCATCGCCCCCTACGCGGGCGCAGATATCCGTGCTGCGCGTGGTTTTGCGCAGACGGTCCGCCACGATCCGCAAGACTTCATCGCCCACACCATGGCCTGCCTGATCGTTGATCGGCTTGAAGTTGTCAAGATCGATATAGAAGACCGCCAGCAACTGGTGCGGCCGGGTGGCCAGGATCAGCGCTTTCTCGAACAAGGCGCTCATGTAGCGCTGGTTGTTCAGCCCGGTCAGCGGGTCCTGGAAAGCCATGTCCAGCGCCTTAGCTTCCGCCGCCAGCAGCCGATGCTGAAAGCTCAGCAAGACCGCAGCCAGCAGCGAGAAATACTGTACCAGCGCCAGCACCGTACCCAGCAAAAAGCCGTTGACCAACCAGCTTGGCACCTTCTCGATGATGATAAAGGCCGACAACCAGTGCACCATCAGTAATCCGCTGGCCGCGGCGGTGACCAGCATCAATCGGGATGATGGCAGGGCATGACGCTGGCTGAGCACCACGCTCACCACATAGGCCAGCATGCCGGCGTTGAACAGCGCAAGGCCCAAGCCGCGCAGCCATGGTGCCAACTCGGCCAGCCAGGCGATCAGCAGCCAGGCCTCGACCGCCAGCGTCGCCACCCAGAAGCGCTTCAGCCCCACCGGCAGACTGAAAAAACGCACCAGCCCGCTCACGAGGCATAGCTTCTCAAGCACATTCAGGGCGGCGTAGGTGGTGATGATCAGCGGTGTGCCGTGCTGTGGCAGCAGGACCAAAAAAACCAGCCGGGACAAGAGTGCGAACAGCATGGCCAAGGCCCACCAACCGGCGCCCGGGTTGGTCCTGGGTATCCGGCTCATCCAGAGAAACAGGACGGCGAAGACAAAATAGGCGGTGGAACCTATCGCGTGGACGATCTCGTAAGGCATCTCGGGGCATCCCACCCCACAGGCCGCTGGCACGCTCCCGAACCAGCCCGGCTAAGGGGATACCTGTTTCATAGCCCACGCCGGCCGGTGCCGCGACCAGCGGCGCATCCCGAGTGGCTACCGAACCGGTGCTTGCAACACCGCTTGCTCAGCTCGCGAGGGGATCCAGATGCACCTGCACCCGCCAACCCCTCATGCTCAACCGCAGGCGGCGATGCTTTCTGAGATAGGCCAGACCCACGGCCGCGGCAGTGAGGCCCGCCAGCGTCCCGACCCCCATCGCCCACCGTGGGCCAAGGTGATCCGCCACCCAGCCGACCGCCGGGGCGCCAAGCGGGGTTCCGCCCAGAGCCACCGCCATCATGATGGCCACTACCCGGCCGCGCATGGCGGGATCGGTACTGATCTGCACCAGGCTGTTGGAAGAAACCATGAAAGTCTGCGCAAACAGGCCGATAGGCACCAGGGTGAGCGCGAACAGCCAGGTATTGGGCATCACTGCGGCGAACATGCAGCCCAGGCCGAACAATCCCGCCCCACCGAGGAGGATCGCCATCGTGGGCTTACCCCGCTTGGCCGCCAGTAGCGCGCCGCTGACAGAACCGATAGCCATGACGGACGACAGCACGCCGTACTCCCCCGCCCCGGCGTGGAAGGCCGTGACCGACATGGTCGAGATATAGATGGGGAAGTTCAGCCCGAAGGTGCTGACAATGAACAGCATGATCAGCGCGGCCTTCAGATCAGGCCGGCGCCAGACGTAGACAAAGCCCTCGACAATGCCGGCGCTCCCCTTCTTGCCACTCTCGTGGCGCGGGTGCAGCTCATGCAGCCGCAAGAGGCTCAGCGACCACAGCACGGCGGCAAAGGTCAGCGCATTGACCAGGAACACCCAGCCCGTCCCGATCGAGGCGATCAACAAGCCGGCCGTGGCCGGGCCGATCATGCGGGCGGCGTGGAAAGAGGTGGAATTGAGCGCCACGGCGTTGGGCAGATCCTCCTCCCCCACCAGTTCGGAGACGAAGGTCTGCCGGGCCGGAGCGTCGAAGGCGGTCACGCAGCCTAGCAACAGCGCGAACACATACACGTGCCAGAGTTGCACCAGGCCGGTCACAGTCAGCAGGCCCAACCCCAAGGCCAGCAGCCCCATGGCCGCCTGGGTGAAGTACAGCAGCTTGCGCCGGTCGAACCGGTCCGCCACGTAGCCGGTCAGCGGCAGCAGGAACAGCTGCGGGCCGAACTGCAGCGACATGACAATGCCGACGGCCGTGGCATTGCGCGGTGTGAGCTGGGCCAGTACCAGCCAGTCCTGCGCCGTGCGCTGCATCCAGGTCCCCACGTTGGAGACGAGCGCGCCAGTGGCCCAGGTCCGGTAGTTGAAACCTGCCAGCGAGCGGAACATGGGATTCATGCGGTCGGCTCCGTCGCGGTTGTCGTCAATGCTGAAAGGCGCTGGCTGGTCATGATGGCGGGCCTAGAGGTCGACCAGGCGCTTGAGCAGCCCGATGGCCGAGGCCAGTTCCGTCTGCTCCGCCGGGCTGAGCCTGGCCTGGATGGCCTGGTACAGCAGATCCTGTCGGGCCGCGCGGGTGGCGGCCATCTTCTCGCGGCAAAGCTCGGTGAGCGATAGCACCGTCTGCCGCCCGTCGTTCGGATCGGGCATGCCGCCGACCAGGCCGCTTGCCCGGAGCGCGGTGACCACCTCCCCCATCGATTGCGAACGCATGCCCTCGGCCTTGGCCAACTGGGTGACCGTGGCCGGGCCATCGGCCTCCAGCCGGAACAGCACCCGGGACTGCGCCCAGGTCAGGTCATCCGCCAGGTGAGCCTTCTCCCGCAGCCGACGAACCAGCGCCGTCATCGCCAGCCGCAATTCCGCCGCCAGCGCCTGGGTTGCCTCATTGGTAGATTCGTTCACGCTCATCACCACCCAATACGAAGGTTACCTACACAGGTTACCTTCGTATCAGGTTGGCAGCAAGCAAGGCATCATTCGCGCAGATGAACGTCATGGGATGACCCCGCCCCCGCTTAGGATGGAGACGCCAGGCGCCTTCCACCACCGCACGGTCCGGGCTCGCCGGCTCAACTCTCGTTATGCGCCACGCTGATACGACGACGGGTACGGGCTTCCACGTCGTAGATATTGAAGTCGTTCATCGTCCGGCCATAGAGATGCAGGCTGACAGCACGCGGCCGCTCCCGGGGAACGCCGGTGATATGGATATGGTCGGGGTTCGGAACAAAGCTCGTCACCGCGCCATGCCGCAACAGGATCGTGCCACCGCGGACCAGGTTGATGTCTTCATCTGCGCCACGGTCCGGCGACAAGCGCACGTAGCTGCGCTCCTCCAGCACGCCTTCGACCACGCCGACCACGCCCCAACTGCCGTGATCGTGCACCGGCGTCCATTGATCCGGCAGCCAGACAATGGCGTACAGCGAGAGGCTGCCATCCGGCGCGCTGTAGATCAGGTTCCGCGAGTAGGTCGCCTCGTTGCTGCGATAGTGCTGCGGCTCCAGAAAGGCACTTGCCTGGTCGACCAGATCCAGCATCAGTGGCGCCAGGACAATGACGCAATCGGCAGGATCGGACTGCTTGCAGCTTCGTGCGGCAGCTTCGTCGAGAAAATGCTTGAGGACGGGGGAAGTCATGGGTAGCCAGGGTCACCGACCGGCACGGAGAATGCCGGCAGCGCTTTCTCATGTTGAGGGGACGACGCCATCGCCCGCGCAAGCAGCATGGCGCTGACAATACGAACCATCTTACGTCATCGGTTTTAGGGTGATCAAACATCCTCTTCACCCGATGCGCAGACGTTGTACTTTACCCCCAGCGCCAGGCAGATATCGGTGCGACCAGCAAGCACGCGACATTTCCTGGCGGCCGCCTATACTCCCTACGCTGCCAAACAGCGCTGCCCGCACGGGACCGACATGAGCAGTACGCTAGGCGACCAGCCCCGGGTTGGATCAAAATACCCGTAATCAGCTAAGCGCCTTGCCCGGCCAGTCCCGGTAGCGTCTGACCATTTGCCCTAGCGGGACAACTTTTCAGCCGATGCGCCGTCTGAGCATGGGATCACTCCACGCCCAACGATGCCGACAACGATCCAAAACACGATCACCAGGAGAAACGAACATGGCTTTGCGTATTAACGACCTTGTCCCCAACTTCACCGCCGATACCGACCAGGGCAGCATCCAGTTCCATGACTGGATCGGTTCGGGCTGGGCCATCCTGTTCTCGCACCCCAAGGATTTCACCCCCGTCTGCACCACCGAGTTCGGTGCCGTCGCCCAACTGGCAGATGAGTGGGCCAAGCGTGGCACCAAGGTGATCGGCGTGTCGGTAGATGGCGTGGAAGCCCACCAGAAGTGGAAGGGTGATATTGAAAAGGTCGCAGGCGCCAAGGCCGGCTTCCCCATCATTGCCGACGAAGGCCTGGCCGTCTCCAAGGCCTTCGACATGCTGCCGGCCGAGGCCTATCTGCCGGACGGCCGTACCGCTGCCGATACCGCTACCGTTCGCTCGGTCTTCATCATCGGCCCGGACAAGAAGCTCAAACTGTCCATGACCTACCCGATGTCGGTCGGCCGTAACTTCGCCGAAGTCCTGCGCGCCCTGGATGCCCTGCAACTGACCTACAACGTACCGCTCGCCACGCCCGCCAACTGGACCACCGGCGAGGACGTCATCGTCGCCCTGGCCCTCAACGACGACCAGGCCCGTGAGAAGTACGGCAGCATCGACATCAAGCTGCCTTACCTGCGCACCACCAAGGCGCCGAAGTAAGCGTCGCATCCCCATCCCTGCGGGGATACCGCAAACAAAAAACCGGCTACGCGCCGGTTTTTTGTCTTTGTGGGGGTATTACGAAAAAAACTTACTTGTTCCAGCGTGCCGCTGCCGTCGCCACCCGCTCGCCCAGCGCCTCGGCCGTACGCTGGCTATTGGCAGCCGGTGCGACATCCGCACCCTGATCGGCATTGGATTGCGCCATGGCACCCAGGAAAGAACCCAGATGGTTCAGGTCTTCCGGCGAGCCCTTGCTGTTGTTGTTGCCCGGCATCAGGCCCAGGCCCACCCAGACCATATGATGTTGCATGGCAAAGATGGTCAGCTGGGTCAGGGTGGCCAGCTTGTCACCGCTTTGCGAGGCGGAATTGGTAAAGCCCGCAGCCAGCTTGTCGCGCCACTTGCCCCAGTGCTTGGAGGAAGCATCCATGAAGGTCTTGAACTGGGCCGACGCACTGCCCATATAGGTCGGCGCCCCAAAGATGATCGCCTGGGCAGTATCGTTCAGATAATCCCAATGCTGGTCGATCTGCTCGACCGGAATCAGCGTGACCTTGCTACCCGGGACCTTGTTCACACCGCGGGCAACAGCCTCGGCAACGACGGCGGTATGGCCGTAGCCACTGTGATAGACGATGGCGATTTCATTCATGTCAGGACTTCCTGTGTTTGATAAGTGTGCTCACTATATCCACAGTGGTATACTTTCGTAAGTAGTTACCTTTTTGTAAGTTAGTGACGGAGCCAGCTCATGCCCATGAACGACGAGGTCAAATGCCCGGTGCTGCGCATCATGCGCGTGCTGATGGGCAACTGGACCACCTACATCCTCTGGGTGCTGCAGACCCACGGCAGCCAACGCTTCGGCGCCCTGAACCGCGCCGTCCCCGGCATCTCCGCCAAGGTCCTGACCGAACGCCTACGCATGCTGGAAGAAGAAGGCCTGGTCAAACGCGACTACAAGCCCACCATCCCGCCGGAAGTCAGCTACACCCTGACCGAGCGCGGCCTGGAGCTGCAGGACGTGCTCAACGGCATGAATGCGCTGGGGAGGAAGTGGTATAGCGAGGATGCGGAATCGGCGCAGGAAGAGGTGGCGGTTTGATACGAAGGGCGTAGCACCGCACAGACTCCGGGATCACTGACCGGCGATGCCGGTGCTTGTTTACCGATTCAACAAGCCGTGCTGTTGGTGAGCGCTTAGGGTTGGTATTCTGCTGTTGAGGCGAGTGTTGCGTGGTGTCGCCGTTCGGTCCTGAGCGGCCGATTGACTGCCCGCCATAGAACAGACATTCGCACGTTCAGCCATGAGCAGGTTGGTTGAGCCGAATTTCAATTCTTATAAGACAAGTTTGGTCGTACCTGAAATGACAGCGTTCTCGAATATTATTTGGGACAATCCGGACATTTGGGGGATTGTTGTAGGCCGTGGTATTGCCACGGTTGAAGCGGCTACGATGGATTCTTGTGAGGAGTGGCTCAAAAACAATGGCTACTCCTTACTCAGCTTCAACTTCCTGAACGGTATCTCCCCAGTTATTGCCCGGCTTGGTGAGTACTTTTGTTGGCAAGAGCAGTTCGGTTACTCACTCGACCCCCAGTCAAGGAATTTGGCAGCACTACGAGATGGCTTCGAAATCGAAGCACCGAATGTTGTACTCGCCCTCCAACACTTCGAGCACGCATGGTCAGAGAATGAAGAGTGGTCTCGTGGATTTCTATCGATCGTATCCGATCATAGTCTTCGCCGCCTCGCTGTAGGTGAGCGCTTCTTTGCCATACTGCCGATTCAGAGTATTGAATCGGAACTCATTGGCCAAACTATTGATGACATATACGTTCCGTCTCCCTTTCGCTTTCGCTACAGAGCGACCTAGCTGCCGTCCGCTTGAGCGCAACTCGGGGGCAGGTCTTGCAATCCAACAAAGCTATGTGTGATTGCAAGACCTGGCACCGGCTCCCCCGAGCCGGGCAGCCGGGGTGAGACCGCAAAATTCAGGGTCAGGTTTTGTATTTTGCGATGCATACATATTCAAAATTAAAGGCCTGACCCTAATTTTCGCTTTGCGTCCCCTCCGCTGCTTCGTAGTTCCGACTGCCGTTACCTCCAACGTTATGCATAGAAACCAATGCGCGACCTCCGTAACCCAGACATTCGGGAATACTTGAGGAATAAAGAATGACACTTCTCAACAACGCAATCGCCGTCATGTTTCTGTCGTTCATCATCGGCGCCCTCGCGGATCTTGTGCTGCGCCGGATGCCGTTTTACGGATGGATGAGCGCGCGCTACTTGTTTGCGGATTCAAAGACGTATGAAAGTCTTGGGGTCGAGTGGTTTCGGAAGATTCTGCTAGCGACGCCGCTACGGATTTTCAATACCAACATCAAGCTGCCGAAGCATCGTGACCTGCAATTGCTGAAGGAGATTCGAAAGCACATTGCGACCGCGGAAGTGTCCCATTGGGTGGGCTTTGCTGTGATGATGGTACTGACGATCTACGCCTGGGGCGCATACGGACCGAAGACAGGTCTCAGCTTTGTTTTTTTCAATACTATCGGCAACCTCTATCCGTGCTTGCTCCAGCAATACAATAAGCGGCGCTTGTATCAGCTTATTGCCGCCATGGAGCGACGCAAACGTTAGTGTCCACTTCTCCATGTAGGTATCGTCGCTTTGGGTCGGCAGCCGTCCCCATATGGAGGATATAACCGGATGCCTGGTTACAGTACGCTTGGGGTCAGGTATTGCTTACTAAGCAGCCCTTGGGGCACTTGGCAGGTTGGGACAGGCTTCGGCCAGTAGCGGCCGCTCGATGTCGTCGCTGCAAACCGGTCACTCACATTTTTTATCAACGGCACATGAAGACCATAATGACATCGCTGATTCTTGAGTACAGTGCCCCACAGCGGGTCTATGTCGAAAACGAGTGGTACGACGGCCCGCGTGTTGGTGTGACAGACCTTAATGGCAAACCCCATAGGTTTTGGTCCCAGTACGACGAACAAGAAGATGAGTACATGGGAACATTTCTAGTGTGGCCCATCGAGGATTCGGAGCTTGCTCTTGAGCAAGAACAGTGGGAAATATTCGTTACCTGGAACGAGCAATACGAAGCCGGACTAGTCAGCAGTAAGACCCATCCGGGACATCTTGGCGTCAACAAACGATGGGACGAAATCGACTTACTTTTAGCAGCCTGTCGCGCAGCACCACCTCAAGGCGCTAAGCGAGCGAGAGCACAAGTGATTTACATCGAAGGCCAACAAAGATACGCGACATCCGGTCCCGCCTATCAAATGTCTTGGAGGCTGCTGTAAATACTTCCCCGCAGCTATCGGCCAAATCCGGATGCCAACGCTGCCATACCCGTTCACGCTCGCGGTCTCCCAGACCATGTCAAGGTGCTGGCTCAGCATGCCATCATGCCTGCGCGGGAGCTTACTGCCGGTGATCTGCGGGTCGTAGCGCGTCAGGCCCAATCTCAGAAGAGCATGGCTCCGTATTGGCGTAGTCCGAGCAACCAACTACCAAGGAAAAAGATTGAGAGAAGGCTGGCTCAGCGACGAGTATCTCGTCCTGTTTGATGAAGAAGAAGCAAGCCTAGCCACGGCGCAGTACCCATTAGGTGGCACGATGCCAGACGCCATGGTTATAGGCCTTCGTGGTTGGGATGATCTCTTGGTGCGGGACAGCACCGGGCACTTGTTCACCGTCCCATCGGTACCCTTGCTGGCGAATCACACCAAGCCTTTTACGCTGCCGCAATTTGCACAACTGGAGTGGGACGGCAGGTTCACCGATAGGGTTAAGTGGTATGTCACCCCACTGGCCTTTGGCGGCGACCCCAACGACCCGGCAAACCTGACTTGGGTCACGCATGAGCAGCATCGACTGTTAGTGGTATGGTGGAATCAGAAGTATCAAGAATTGGCAGGCGCCAACTAGCGGCATCACCGGCGTGAAACCGGTATAGCGCTCACCCCGCAAGGGCACAGCGCAGCCGCAGATCGTAGGTCAGCCCTGCAACAGCTAACGCCGCCAAGCGCAAACGGATTGGCAAAAACGGCATCGATGACCCTATATTTCAGCGGCAGGCACCCCGCTCCTGCCTCTCCTGGAGCAGCATGCGACGGGTAAGCCGCGCGCCAAGGCAGTACCAGTGCCGCCTGCCCCTACATCGCCCCGAGACACGACGTGACGTGGATACGCTGTATCGCCTACACCTTGCTCTGGCTGCCCATCGCCTTGCTCGCCTCACCGGCCCGGGCTGAACCGGCGTCACCCATACATTGGCTGGCCATCGACTTCCCCCCTTACGAGATACACAGCGGCCCGGATAGCGACCGTGGATTGATGGATCGCTATATGCAAACCGTGATCCAGCGCTTGCCACAGTTTCAGCACAGTATCGATGTAGTGGGCTTTCAACGCCGCGACGCCTTGATGAAAACAGCGCAGCCGTCCTGCACCGTCAGCCGGCTCAGCACCCCGGAACGTACACGCTACGCCGTGTTTGCCCAACGCCCCTTCATGTTCCTGCTGCCCCCTCGCCTGGTGGCAACACGCAAGATCGGCAACTCCTTGAAAAAGGAGCTGGACGGAGATGAAATCCCGCTGGTCGAGGTACTGAACCGTGGCCAATACACACTGGGCATCTACCCGGCCCGCCGTTTTGGCGAGGCCATCGACCAGCAGCTTGAAACACTACGGACCAGTCGCCCACAGATATTCAGAGATTTTCGGGAGACCGGTACCGCATCGATTCGGGACCTGCTGCATATCATGGTACGCGACCGCTTCGACCTGACCCTGGTCTATACCGTCGAGGCCGAATACTTGCGCCGCAACAACCCGGAGCTGCCCGCCCTGGACTACTTCCCGATCACGGGGGCCACCAAGCTATTGCCGCTGCACGTCTCCTGCAACAAGACCGATCTGGGCCTGGCCGTCATCCAGGCGGTGGACCAGTTCAATGCGCAAGACCCAGCCGCCTTGCAAGCACAACGCGACTTCGAAGCCCTGCTGACGCCGGAGGAAAAGCGGCGTTACGATGCCTTGTTGGCAAAAACAAGGTAGCGCATAAGGTGCCGCCTCGCAGAGCGGCTGTCGCACAGTGGGCGCCATGCCCCACCCTAGGTAGCAACGGTGCGGGAACAAGTACAACCCGATCTATAGTGATGCCGGAGTCCAGCCACCTGCCTGACCCGTACCGAGGCAGGGCAAACAAAAATGACCCCATCGGCCGCTACGATTTTTTCCCGGAGGAACAAGAAGATGAACCCCAAGGTTGATGCATTCCTGAGCAAGACCAAGCAGTGGCGCGAGGAGTTCGAGACGCTGAGAGCGATCCTGCTGGATTGCAAGCTGACCGAAGAACTGAAGTGGGGCGTGCCCTGCTACGTTGCCGAGGGCAGCAATATCGTCTTGATACATGGCTTCAAGGATTACTGCGCGGTACTGTTCTTCAAGGGCGCGCTATTGAAGGACCCGAAGGGCGTGCTCGTCATCCAGACCGAGAACGTGCAAGCAGCACGCCAGATACGGTTCACCAGCCTGCAGGAAGTCACCCAACAGGAAGCAACCTTGCGCTCTTATGTGCAAGAAGCCATTGCGGTAGAAAAGGCCGGCCTGAAGGTGCCATTCAAGCAGACCGCAGAGTTCGCGATTCCTGAAGAATTCCAGATCAAGCTGGACAGCACGCCCGCCTTGAAAACCGCGTTCGAGGCACTGACCCCTGGCCGGCAGCGTGCCTACCTGCTCCACTTCTCTACGGCCAAGCAATCCAAGACGCGAGCCTCACGGGTCGAGAAGGCCATACCGCTGATTCTTGATGGCAAAGGGTTGGATGACGAGTAGCGCGGGAGGATGAGCCGCACGACCGCGCCAACAATCCCGCTTAACGCAGCGCCTTCCCCCAGGGACGCATAAGCACTCGCCAAGCCGGGCACTGGCTGGGTAAACCGCCACACCGGTTACAAAGCAGCGTGACCCGCCAGCCAGACGGTCTCCGCGGCGTTTTGTCCCAAAGAATCGTTGGGGATATCGAGCCAAGTCTTGTACTTTGCATCCCGCCGCAAGGCAAAATACAAGCACTGACCCTGAATTCCGGAGCCCCCATGGCCAACCTCTACTTCCGCTATGCCGCCATGAACGCCGGCAAGAGCGGCATACTGCTGCTGGCGGCGCACAACTATGTCGAGCGGGGCATGGTGCCGCTGCTGTTCACCGCAGAGATCGATACGCGCGATGGCAGCGGCGTGATCACCACCCGGCTGGGCATCCAGCGCGAGGCCAACACCTTCAATACCAGCACCCGCTTCGACCTGGACCTGATCGTCCGGCTGGCGCCGGATGTCGCCTGTATTTTCATCGATGAGGCGCAGTTCCTGACCCGCGAACAGGTGCTGCAACTGCACACCCTGGTCCATGTGTACGGCATCCCCATCATCTGCTATGGCCTGCGGACCGACTTCCTGGGCGAGCCCTTCCCCGGCTCGACCTATCTCCTCGCCCTGGCCGACGAGATCGAGGAGCTCCCCACCATCTGCGGCTGCGGCGGCAAGGCCCGGCACAATATGCGCATCGACGAAAACGGCAAGCGGGTCACCGAGGGCAAGCAGATCGAGATCGGCGGCAACGACCGCTACCTGGCCGTCTGCCCCAAGTGCTGGCACTCGGGCGTGCAATCCAAGCGCCGGCCGGGCAAGGGATTGATTGCGGCGGAGCAGCGTTAATCATCACCAAGGTGGAGCCTGTGCCGCTTGGTATTTTTCGCGCCGATACGCAACAATACGGCGCAATGCCCTGCGGGGATTGCGCCCTACGGGCTGTCCGTATAAACACTGTTAGGCAACTTCAGTTATGTCAGCCCACTTAGACGAGCTAGCGTTTCAGTTCTTCAAGCTCTTCGCCCAATACGAATACGCGTTGAAAGCCATGGGCTACGGGCGGGCCGCTCAGAAGACGAGCGCAGCAGAAGCTGATTGGGATAGATTTGCAAACGAAGTTGGGACGGTCCTTCTTTCCGATCAGAACCAAGGCGTTATAGAAGCCAGGACCTATATCTTTGAACGCCCTCCAAAACGCCAAGTCTGGCTGGATGGCGCTGTTGAGTGGAGTGTTGTCGCTGATACCGAACGTTCCGCGCAGACCTTATTCGCTCACATTCGTCGTGTACGAAACAATCTCTATCACGGCGGTAAGTTCAACGGCCATTGGATCGATCCAGACCGTAGTGAGGAACTCATTTCTAAGTCGCTGCTATTACTACAGCGCCTTGTGAATACGAATGCACACATTAGGGAAGCAATTCGTGGCAACGCTGCCTAACCTTTCGGTCGACGTTACAGTCCAAAGCTGCCCTTTAATAAGCCCGTAGGGCGCAATCCCCGCAGGACATTGCGCCGTATGCCTCGCACAGCCTTGTATTGGGAGGTGTTTACGGACAGGATCGCGACAAAGGGCTTGAGAGATGACAATGAGCGTCCGCAAAGCTGAGACCAAAGACCTTGAAGGCATCCTCGCGCTCTATCGGGAGCTGAGGCCACATGATCCCGAACTTGCTCCCGCCATTGCAGCAGCGAGCTTCTCAAATCTGCTCAACCAAGGCTATGTGCATGTGCTTGTCTGCGAGGTAGATGCAGTGCTGGTCGCCACCTGTACGCTGGCCGTCATTCCCAATCTCGCGAGCGGCGCACGTCCCTATGGCGTCATCGAACACGTAGTCACGCTATCAGCCCATCGCGGCAAAGGCCATGCACGCGTTGTGCTGGAACACGCCCTCGCGCTAGCCTGGTCGCTGGGCTGCTACAAAGTCATGCTCCTGTCTGGCGCACAACGCGCTGAAGCACACAGGCTCTATGAGTCAGTTGGATTCAACGGGGATGTGGAGCGCGGATTCGTCGCCAAACCAAAGCGCGCGGTCTAACCTTTCGGTCAAGGTGATGGCCAACCCAAAAGCAAGCCAGGGCGTAATCCCCGCTGGGCATCGCGCCAGAGAAGCATTGGCCGAAAACAAGATCTGAGCCCGCATACCGTCTTGTATTTTGCATGCCGATACCACGCAAAATACAAGACCCAACCCCAAGCTCCACCACGATATTCACGTTTAGCAGCGTACCTTTGTGCAGCGGTGTCGGGTCTACTAACCTGAATGCAGCGGCCAACCGTCAATAACGGTTTTGACCACCCGGCCCTTCTTTATTGACTGGAGTACGTTCGTGAAAAAACTACCCCTAGTGCTCGCACTATTGCTGCTCCCGTCGTTTGCGCTGGCAGACGGTCTTGCCGATATCCTCAAGCGAGGAAAGATGACAGTCGGCGTGAATGTGGGCGTCGTCCCATTCGGGGTAAGGAATGCTAATGGCTCCATCTCGGGCTATGACGTGGATTTTGCGCTCGCCATTGCCAAGGAGCTGGGGGTGAAGGTCGAGGTCGTCAGCGTGGAGCCTTTTGAACGCGTCAAGCAACTCAAGCTCCACAAGGTGGATATGTTGATCGCCAACATGGGTAAGACACCGGAGGCAGAACGGGACATGGATTTCAGTACCGGCTACTTTGTGACCAGCCAGAAAGTCCTGGCCAAAAAGGGCCGCTACAAGCAGCTAGCCAGCCTGAAAAACGCCACCATTGGTGTCTCACGGGGGACCAGTTCGGAGACTGAAGTACGCAAGCAGCTCCATGCGGCCAACATCGTCCCCTTCGATAGTCTTCAGGAAGCCGCGACTTACCTGGCACAAGACAAACTGGATGCGATCAGCACCGGCGAAGTGCTGTTGCTGGGTATACAGAAGAAACTGCCCAACCCGGCCAAATACGAAATCACCGACATCGTACTGGCCACCACCGTATACGGGATCGGGGTGAACAAGGGAGAGAAGGCCCTCCTGAGCAAGGTGAACGCTACCCTGGGGCAGCTGGAAAAATCCGGTGAAGCGGCGCGAATCTACAACCGCTGGTTCGGGCCCAACACCGCCACGCCCTTGGTGCGGATGTTTACGATCCAATACTGAGGCGACCTGCTCTCTACCAGGCTAAGGCGCAATCCCCGCAGGGCATTGCGCCGTACGCCCTTACCCGGCCAGCTTACGCCAGCGCCATTTCCTCCTTGATCTCACTCACCTCATCCCGCGCCAACAGCTCTACAAAGCGCTTTTCCACCGCCGCCAGCCCCTGCAGCCGCAGCTTGTCGAGTTCATCCCACACCGCGTTCTTGTAGCGTCGTGCCGTGGAGGGCGAGGTATCGGCCAGGCGGGCTAGTTCGCGCTCGCTGCCCACGGTACGGCCCTGGCTGCGTTGCGGGGTGAGCCACATACGCACGGCGTAGCCGGACGCCTGCAGGCCAAAACGTGTCTCCACTTGGCTGGCCAGGGCAAGCACCGCGCTGTCGCGCATCGCAGGTTCATAAAGGCCGAACAGCACGCACTTCTGGCCGACAGGCAGGGTGGAAAGATAGGCCTGCACGCGGGCGGCCTGCGCATGTTTGTCGTGCTTGGAGAGGTAGTCCTGCGGCCGGCTGCCGGAGGATGCAACGCTCTGCTCATAACGGGAGATGCGGATGATGGGCGTGGCCAGGGTCTCGAAGGTCCAGGCCAGCAGATGTTCGGCGGATTTGAATTGCATGCAGATGCTCCTTGAGTGGTCGCGCCCGGTACTGCGCGGCATGGATATCGAATGAGTTGGCGACGGTGACGTAGACGGGATCAGGCGGCCGCGCGGGTGCGATAGCTGGCCCAGTCGCAGGCGATCACCTCGCCGTGTTCCAGCACCCGGTCCACCGCACGGGGGCCGATGTAGTCCTTGAGCTTGGCAACAGACTGGTTGGAGACCAGCACCGTGGGCTTGAGCGCGTTGTAGCGGCGGTTGACCACGGCAAAGATCAGCAGCAGATCGGTCTCGGTCGAGCGATGCACATCGGCTTCGTCGAGGATCAGCAGGTCGTAGCTGGCAAAGCGCTCGATCTCCGACGCCTCGCTCTTGTTCTCGGCCCCATAGGCAGCCTTGATCTCGGCCAACATGTCCTGGCTGGTGCAATAGCGCACCGAGCGGCCGTACTGGTGGATGATGTTGTTGGCCAGGGCACAGACCAGGTGCGTCTTGCCCGTCCCCAAGCCACCGGTGACGATCAGGCCGGCGCCCTGCTCCACCGCGCGGCCAAAGCCCGCCAGATAGCGGCGAAAGCGGGCGACCACTTCACGCTGGGCCGGCGTATGCGGCAAAAAGGTCTTGAAGCCGGCACCCACATAGCGAGCCGGGATATGGGAGACATCCATCAGGCAAGCCATACGGCGCGCCTGGGCCTGCAGCGCATCCTGCGCCCGGCTTTGCCGCATATGGCAATGGGGGCAGCGCGCGGGCTGTTCAGGCAGGGTATAGGCCTCGAACACACCGTGTTCACCACACTCCCCTTGCTGCAAGGCCAGGGTGCCGATCTGGCTCAGCAACTTAGAGAGCGCACGCATGCTCGGCCTCCAGCTCGTTGATCTGCGCCAGGGTCAGTGGGGTACTGCCGTACTGGCTGGCATCCTGGGCGTAGTCCGTCGGCGCCAGCACATGGCGCGGGTTGCTACCGCGCCGTGCCGGCTTGCCGGCATAGGCAGAGCCACCAAAACCGGGTGCACGGCGCAGCCAGCCGGAGAACTTGGCGTGCCAGTCCACCAGCCGCTCGTCACTGGCGGTGTAGTAGTCACGGAACAAGTCCAGTTGCGCGGCCAGATCCAGCCCCAGGTTGTTGGCCAGTACCTGATGGGCAGGGGTGACGGCAAAGTCGGCCGGCAAGGGTGTGCCTGCCGCCGCGCTGCCCGCACGTACGACGAGAGAGGAGTTAGTTGTTTGTGACTGTGATTGTGTGTGCACAGGTAACTGCACTTGCAGTGCACTTGAAGTTACTTCCGGCAATGCAGGATCGGCAGCGACCACCTTGCCATGCCGCTTATGCGCCGCCGTGCTGCGCTTCTTGCTGATCTCGCTGTTCTTGCGCAGCTCTGCCTCGACTCGCTCATGCACCAGGCCACGTTCGGTCAGGGTGAAGAACTGCGCCACGACGGTATTCACCGCCGCCTGCTCATCGGCCAGCACCGCCCTGCAGATACGATGCAATTGCACCGGCTCGACCGGCAAGGGGCTGCCCGTCAGGTAGTAGTGGTCCAGCAGGCGACGGAAAGCGCCGTCTTCCAGCATGGAGAGCTGGGCCGTATCGCGGGCATAGTCCGCCACGAAAAAGGGATACCAGATCAGCTTCATTGCATGTCCCCGGCTAAACGCAAGCGTAGCGGGGCCCTGCCGGCCGCGTGGGTCAGCATCATCATGGATTCGTTCCTGTCAGTAAGGCCCGGAGCCGGGCCTGCATTCAAACCTGCCTTACTGCTTGCTCAGCAGGGCACATCGGGGCAATGAGATGGTCCGGTCAGCGCATCAATCGTTGCGATGCTGCGCCCAGTAGTAGAGCCGGCTGGCGAGAATCTGCGGGCACAGCCACAACTCCCGGCCGAGGGCCCGCCAGGTGGGCAATACCCGCTGCTGCCGACGAGCAACCGGCCGGGCAAGGGCATACATCGCACAACCAAAACGCTGGCTGCTAACCGTGTCGGGCGAGGCATCCGTCGCCACGGCGGTGGTGGTGTGTTCGAGGGCGGCAGATTCGAGCTTGATGTGTTCCATATCGATATTCCTTATGTGTTGAAAACTGCTTTGAGGGTGCTTCCAGAAGCCACTGCTTCACGAGTAACGCCGCATCGCGACGAAAATGTGGCTTCTGGAAATGCCCTTGGGAAGAACTGCACAACGACCGTGTTAAATTGGTACGACGACCCACAGCCACCTCAGGAAGCGCCATGAGCAGCCCAGACCAGACAGACCCAAACGCGGCCAACTTTGGCGCTTATGCCGCCTTGCAGGACGCCCTGCGCGCCCTGATCTCGACCCACCCCAACAAGGCACGGCTCGCACAGGCCATGCAGCATGAGCACGAGCACACCACGGCCTTCCTGTTGGGCGCCGCCATGCGGGAACAGGCGCTGACAACGTATGAAGAGACCTGGCAGGCCCTGACGGAGCCGCTGGGGAATTCCTGAAAGCACAACGCCCTTGGGATGGCGTAGCCAGGACGGTAGAAAAGGTCCTGTCCTGCCGCCCCGCCCGGGAACGGGCGGGGCGGTTGCGTGGCACGCTGCTCATATCGCCTCCGCTTCCGGCAGCAGGTCGTCGTAGCTGACCTGTCCCTCGGTTGCATCACGTATGGCACGCGCCATCAGTAGTGAAGGTATCTTGTGGCCCCCTGCTATCTGGGAGAGGTAGGCCGCTTCCGTGCCGGCTGCCCTGGCCAGCTTGAGTCGATTTCCAGGCTTTAGCTTGAAGTAATCCTTTAGCTTCATGCGACAAAGTTTAGCTACTTGGTAAACGATAAACAATAGCTTTCTGCACATTTGATGCAAAAAAATGCTTTCGCTATTAGCTAAACTTTGCTTAAATGCGCGGCATGGACTCCAAACAGATACGCCGCCACAACCTGCGCCAGCTCATCAGCGAAGCCGGGGGCCAAGCCGCCCTCGCCCGCCGTGCCGAGACCGCGCCGGCCTATATCAGTCAGATCATCAGCCCGAAGACCAACAAGGAGATTGGCGATTCACTCGCCCGTCGGCTGGAACAGGCTTTTGGTAAACACCGCGGCTGGATGGATACCCCGCACTTCAGCGAGGTGGTCGCCAAGGATCTGGCGCCGCGTATCCAGCGCCGGCTCGATGCGCTGGGCCTGCGCCTGCCACAGCAGGAGCCGCCGCTTGATCGCTTCAACCCGCGCTGGTTGCTCGATTACGTGATGCTGGACGAAGAAGCCCTGCAGGAGTTCGTGCAGATTGCCCAGGCACTGGGCCGCACGCCGGAGTGGCTATTGTTTGGTAGCGGGCCCGATGCCGATCCCGCCGGAGACGAGAATCCCGATAGTGCGGCCCAGGCGGCCAAGCTACTGGGCAAGCTCAGCCGCCTTGACCCCGCCCCCACGACCGGCCCGGACGCCATGGGCGAACCCCTCGGCCCGCGCGACTTCGGCAACATCCGCAGCGAGCCCCGGCCCATCAAGGCGTTCGACGACAACGACCCGCTGACCAGCGATGAGATACAGGTACAACGTTTGACATTGAAACTCAGTGCCGGCTCCGGCCGCCTGCAATGGGAGATCGACGCCAAAGGCTCCCCCAACCGCTACCGCCGCGCCTGGTGCGAGCGCATGGGCTTCGACCCAGCCAAGCTCGTCTCGGTCCAGGCCGAGGGCGAAAGCATGTCCCCCGCCATCACCGACAGCGCCTCCGTCACGCTCAACACCAACGACACCCGCATCCGCAACGGCAAGATCTACGCGATCGACTACCAGGGCGAGTTCTACATCAAGCGCCTGATGATGGAACCCGACGGTGCCGTCCGCGTCACCAGCGACAACCCCGATAAGACCCGCTACCCGGACTGGACGGTCACGCCGGAGCATGGCGACGTGCTGCGAGTACTGGGGCGGGCGGTGCAGGTGCAGAATGATTTGTAGAGATCAGCCGCGATAGCATGAACGGGCGTAGGTTGGGTTGAGTACAGCGAAGCCCAACGCCCAAGGTTGATCGAGACACCTGTTGGGCTTCGCTACGCTGAGCGGGATTGTTGACGCCGCCGGCGCCTTACCATCCCGGCCTACCCCTTGCGGGTGCTCCCAGCCTACCCGCACCCCTGGAGCCAAGTAGCTTGCTACCCCTTTGCGGCCCCTTCCCTTCGGAGGCCCCGGCAGAAACGATAGCCACGTTCCATCGTCGATTTCGTTCGCTCTTCCCTACATGGCGTATTTGTTTCAGAAAACATAAAAAAACGCTCTCTCAATCTGCAGGCAAAAATACCTTATTTTTACCGCTGCCTTTTCATGACCGCATGTTAGTGTTTTCATCGCAAAGTGGAGGAATACCCATAAATCATATGGGACTTTTCTTATTTAGATTAAAAGAACGGACAATAGATGAAGAAGCTAGCAGCAGTACTCCCCGTGATCCTTTTATTCGGTTGCGCCAACCCCGTTCGGGATGGCATCAATAACCTTCGTACCTCGGTGCGAAATGGTTTCCAGGAAATGAAGGTCGAAGTCAGCCCCGCCGTATCGAGTGTCGCCACCCTTGAGGAAGTAAAGCTGGAAGCCAGTCTTGACGATCGGTTCGACCTGAATGGCTACGTGACCTACGGCAAATCCTGCAAGATGTTCCTGACCATGGGTGTGCGGTTCTACAGCGCCGATGGCTCCTCCCTGGGTAACAGCACGGCCATGTCCAAGGCCTACCAGGCGAAAGAGCGGGCTAAATTCAAGGCTTCATTCAAGCAAATCGCCAAGGATAGAAAAGAGTTGATCAGCAAGGTGGTGGTTGACGATTTGAAGTGCATTTAAATCGCAGTTGATCAGAATGAAAAAGACGGGGATCAATCATGATTGATTCCCGTCTTTGCATTTCTATCACCGCATGTTTTCAGCTAGCCGGATCACCCCGCAAGATGTACTGGCGCCCATCGCTGAGCGCGACACGGATGGCCAGTTGTCCACGTTCATTGACGGAGACGGGGTTCAGGGCAAAATCAACGACCGTGCCATCAAATAAGGTGTCGCCAAGACCGATAAGCCGATGTCTGAGTGGGTCCGGCCCAGCATAGATACCAAGCGCCCCGCCGATGGGGGTCCCGTAGAAAGCAACGAGCCCCGCGTTGTTGATCAGCACCCCACGGTAGCTTTCGAACCCGGCTGCGGCATCCAGCAGGCAAGTCGTGCTGCCTGCGGTCGAGGTAAATATCCCGGGCTCACCGGAGCTACGCGTGGCGACGAACGCGACGGTGCCCTGGTCGTTCACGATAGGAAAGCGTGCGATCTCGGCAAAGGCGTCACCCGTCATCACCACGGTCGTACACCGCCCTTCCTCGTACAAGAAGACACCCTGTCGGCCATCCTGCATGTCCGCCCGGAACACGACCTGGCCGTGGTTATTGACCACCGGCAAGCCTTCAAAACCACGATAGGACTCACCCACTGCCGCAACCGTGATGGACTCGGTCCCGTGTCGGAGATGAATACCCGCCCGGCCATCCTGCAAGGTGCCGCGGAACGCCACGTCATCCTGCTCGTTCATGGTCGGGCCCAAGGGGCCAATGCCGGCGAACTGCTCGCGTACGCCGGTCACGCTCAGCTGGCCGTTGGCGTACAGCAGCAAGGCGTCCTCGTCATTCCTCAACACACCATAGATGGTCAGGGTGCCAGCCCGGTTGATATCCGGGTGGCTGGAGAATCGCAATACCGGGCAGTTGGCCGTCGTCGTTACGGCAACATCGGTGATCGCCCTGCCATCGCTGGTAAATACCCCGCTGTGCCCGTCCGGCAAGGTCGCCTGGAAGGCAACGACGCCATCGTCGCTGATGGAGGCCACATAGGGCGCGAAGTCGACAAATCGGCCATCATTCGCGGCGATGATCGTCAAAGTGTAAGGCCTGAAGCGCACTGTCATTCCAATCGGGCAACAAGGGTTCAGGACGAATTGAACCATACTTCAGGTATGCCGGATGTGCACCAGAAAGCGAGCTTCTGATCCAGGCACAGACGTTAACGACGCGCGTTGGGTTCGCTTCCCTCAACCCAAACCACCTGGTCTCAGGCTACGGCAGCGGCCTCACCAGAGGCGACCTTGCGCAGCGCATCTCCGGTAAGTCGATAGCGTACCCATTCGCTCTGCGCGCTGGCACCGAGCGATTCGTAGAAGCGGATCGCCGGTTCATTCCAGTCCAGCACACTCCACTCAAAGCGGCCGCAATCTGCCTCCACCGCAATCTGCGCCAGATCCTGCAGCATGCGCTTGCCCGCGCCAGACCCTCGAAAATCCGGCGAGACATAGAGGTCTTCCAGGTAGAGGCCCTTCTTTCCCTGCCAGGTGGAGAACGAAAAGAAGTAGATCGAGAACCCGGCGGCCTGGCCGTCCACTTCGCAGATCCGTGCGTGGACATGCGGCGCATCACCAAACAACTGCTGCGTGATCGACTCCACGGTCGAAACGACTTCGTGCTCGGCCTTTTCATAGATAGCCAGCTCGCGGATAAAGTGCAGGATCACTGCCGCATCGCTGGGGCGTGCCGGTCGAATGACGAGGTTCATGGGTGGTTCCTTGCTGCGGTTTTCGGTGATGATGGCCAACATCGTACGTAGGGATGGCCAATGCTGGAAGGACATGACGTAGTCGAGACGTTTTTTCGGGTACTGCTACCTGCATTTGATGCCAATCAAGGTGCCCGCTCTTTTTGCAGAGCGATGAGGGACAACTGGCCATGTACCTCGCGTACCAAAGCTGCCACCAAGTAGGCGCAGATAGATGCACATGGCCGCCCCTACGACGGGATTTAAAGGCCTCCGTCTGCTGTCTGCACTACATCGCTGGCGCCGTGGCAGGCCGCTCCAGCCGCAAGCCCAGCACCAGCGGCACCATGAGTGCATAGATCAGGACGACGGTCAGCCAGATCGCTCCCGGCCATTGCGACTGGAACACGAAGTACAGGCTTGAGAACACCAGCGGACAGACGATGGAAGCGAGGCTAACGGCCGAGGCCAGCACGCCCTGGAACTGGCCCTGCTCGCGCTCGTCAACCTGCCGGGTTGCCAACGACTGCAAGGCCGGCGCGCCAATGCCGCCAAGGGCGAAGATCGGCATGATCGCGAAGATCATCCAGCCCTGGGTTGCGAAGGCCATGACCAGCAGAGCAAGGCAGGCGCCGGTAATGCCCACCAGGATGGTCGCCCGCTCACCCAGCAGTTTCACTGCCGGGCCAGGCAGGAAGGCCTGGGCCAGGGTCTGGCAGACACCGAAGGTACCGAGAGAAAGCCCGATCCAGAGCCCGTTCCACTGGAAGGTATCGCTCCCCCACAGCGCCCAGCACGTACCGTAGACCTCGCCGGTGGCGCTGAAGATGAAGAAGATGAGGGTAACGGGCAGCAGGCGCTTCATCGAGAACACCCAGCGCAGCGGCCGCAGCGGGTTCAGCGCGGCCAGGTCGATCTTCTCCCGCGTCGGCGTGCGCGACTCGGGCAGCATGAAGAACGCCAGCAGGAGATTCACACCATTCAGCACCGCTGCCGCAATGAAGGGCAGCCGCAGCCAGTAGTCACCCAACGCGCCGCCGAGCACGGGGCCGATGATGAAGCCAATACCGAACATGGCATTAAACAGGCCAAAACGGCGGGCACGTTGATCTTCGGGCGTGATGTCGGTGATATAGGCGGTCGCTACCGAGATATTGGCACTGGTCAGGCCCGCAATGGCGCGACCGAGCAGCAACATCCAGAGACTGGGCGCAAAGGCCAGGATCAGATAGTTGATGGCTGCGCCGGCGAGCGAGACCAGCAGCACCGGCCGCCGGCCGATACGGTCGCTCAGCGAACCGAGCACCGGTGCGAAAATGAACTGCATGATCGCGTACAGCGCGGTCATGATGCCGATATAGGGCGCCACATTGCCAGCGTGGGTTACATCCTGCAGCAGCGTAGGCAGAATCGGAAAGATGAGACCGATACCCGCAGCGTCAAGGACAATGGCGGTGAAGATAGCGATGAGCGGCCGGTTCATGACAAGCACGGCCTCTCGCTCACACGATCAACTTGTGTTTTCATATACTTAATCAAAATATGTACTCAGTACACAAATTAAGTGATCAAGGACTCCCTGTCAATGCCGTCTGACCGTCAATCCCGCAAGCGCCTCGCAACCCGTCAGACCATTTCCGACGCCGCCACGCGCCTTTTCCTTGAGCGCGGCTTCGATCAGGTCACGGTCGACGAAATCGCAGCCGCTGCCGATGTCGGACGGATGACGGTGTTCAATCACTTCCCGCGCAAGGAAGATATGTTTTTTGATCGCGACGAAGCCGGCCGCGAGCTGCTACGCGAAGTGCTACGGCAGCGCGCACCCGGCGTCACCCCGATCGAAGCCTTGCGCCTGCTCGCGCAGCGGCTGGTGGCAGAGCGGGGCCCCTATGTCAGCTTCACCCCCGGCGGCCAACGCTTTATCGAGACCATAGAAAGCAGCGAGACCCTCAAGGCGCGGGCCAGGGCGATCGGTGACGAGATCGTGCAGGTGGTCGCGGCGGCACTGGCCGAAGGCGCAGGACGGGAACCGGCCGACCCCGATGCCCACCTGGCCGCCCGCCTGCTCGTCGCCACCTGGGCGGTGGCCCTCACCCAGGCACACAAAACCTTCAGGCAGGGGCAGGATGTCGAAGCGGCGAAAGCGGTCTTTCTCGCACTGGTGGATAAGGGCAGCAAGGGGTTGAATGCGGCGATGGCGGGGACGCCTTATGCTTGAGCAAGCAAGGCCAGCGTAATGAATCCTGATCAGTAATTCGTCTGATGGTTTGATCAAATATCCATGCGCGAAATACACCGCACCGCCATACCCACACCGCATGCGGAAATCGCTACCTACTCCAAGCCAGCGTTGCATGCCCTGGCCGATTGCTTGCTGAAGCCGGAACCTTGGGGCATTGAACAATGCATTCAATTCTTTCTGGCCGAGACAAGACGCACTTGGCATGGTCGGGCGCGATCCATGATGGCCCGACGTCTGAAGCATTGCTCGCTCGGGCGTACCCACCGTACACAGGTCGTCACATGCATTGCGGATAGATTGGAAAGTGGCAACTTCGCGGAGCAGTTCAAAGACCAGCTGCGCCTTGCGCTCCATATTGATCGCGAAACCACACTGGCAGTGTGTCGCAAATGCCTTTCCAGCCGCAAAGACCACGTCAGACGCTATGCCAACTGGACAATCGATCTTGACGATGCACGATCAGCTACACAGCGCCCCATACGATAGATAACTCCATCGTGCGGTTTACGATTCTGCTAATACGCACGACAAAAAAGCGATACTTGATGACCACTCGTACTCTCCCCCCAGTTGACGCCTATGCCACATGCCCAGTTAATGGCTTGGTTCTGGAGTACTACGCGGGAACGTTTGAATCGGTATATGTGATGCTTAGCCCATTCATCCGCCTGGTAGAGATGGAAAAAGAACGCTTCCTTTCAGACGTCTGCTTGAGCAATACGGAATTAAAAGCGGGCTGCGAGCCCGTACGATGGGAGCAGGTGCGCTCAATGACCGGGTTAGATACGCTGGCAGAAGTTGATCTTGGCCTGCGAGCTAAGATCGGTGCAATTAGGACCACCCAAGCCAATGCAAGGTACGTCAAGGCAATTAGCGACCTTTTCGAACACCAATCCATTGCGCCACCCAACGAAGGCGCGTTCTCCTGGTCACTCCAGGACAAGGTCTTGGCTTTTATTCAACAGCAGGGATACGAATGGGTATGGGTAGGCGATGAGCTTTGTACAGAAAGAAAGCTTCACTGGATCGAAGACCTGAAAGCCGACGATACCGAGCTAACCTCCGGCCCTTGCAATGTGTTTACACCAGACAAACGCATACTCTGGACCACCCATTGGGATAGCCATTTCTCCTTCTTCTGTGCCTCCTCAGCAGTGATCGCCCGCTTGGCAGAGCAATCTAATCTGGAGGGCTTCTCATGCACGCCAACAACCCAAGTGTATTGGAGTCTCCACCCACAGTGAGGCTCCTGCGGAGAAGGTCCTACACCCCGTAGCGATGGAATCTGAACTAACCATTCACAGCCTCCTGACCACACCGTCCAATTCTCGTCACTTCATGGAAAGGACCCACCATGCAAGACGCAATGGTCACTACCGCCCTTACCCTTCCGGGCTATGTCGTGGTCAAAAATCATGGCGTGGTGCGGGGGATTACCGTCCGCTCGCGTTCCATCGTCGGTAATTTCTTCGGTGGCCTGCAGTCGCTGTTCGGCGGCAATATCACCATCTATACCTCGCTTTGCGAGCAGGCCCGCGCGGAGACCTATGCCTTGATGTGCCGGCATGCCCAGGAGCATGGGGCCAACGCCATCATTGCCATGCGCTACGACGCCACCGAGCTGATGGCCGGCCTGACCGAAGTCCTCTGCTACGGCACCGCCGTGACCGTTGTCCCGGAACGCCCTGCTGCCTGAACCGCCTTGGGGGCCTGCACCCCTGCAGTACCGGCGGAGCAGGTCACTTGAACCATGCCAGAACCTGCATGGAACAGACCCTCGTCGGTCACGCCTTCGGCTAAGCCAATGCGTGCAACCGGCGATGGCGCAGCAGGATGTTCCACACGTTACACCACATGCCCTCCCCGCCTGAGTAGGCCTGCGGCAGACTCTCCCGTCATTGCAATCGGCCGGCCTTGAACAGGCCGATGCCCCTGTCAATCACCGGAGAAACCCCATGCGCCACTCCCCCTGCCGCCGCAACCTGCTGCTTGCCTCCGCCGCCCTGCCCCTGGCCGCCAGTACCTCCTGGGCCTCGCAACCGGCACAGCCCAACCAAGCCAGCAGCACCAGCCGCCTGGCTGCGCTCGAGGCGGCCTCCGGCGGCCGGCTCGGGGTCGCCGCGTTGAACACCGCCAACGGCGCGCAACTGAGCCACCGTGCCGATGAACGCTTTGCGTTTTGCAGCACGTTCAAGGTTCTCCTGGCATCCGCCATCCTCAAGCGCAGCGAGACCGAGCCCGGCCTGCTGCAGCAAAAGGTCCGTTACACCAAGGCCGCGCTGGTCAACAACTCGTCCATTGCCGAGCAGCACGTAGCCACCGGCATGACCGTGGCCGAACTCTGCGCTGCCACCCTGCAGTACAGTGACAACACCGCCGGCAACCTGCTGATCGAACAATTGGGCGGCACGGCGGCGGTTACGGCCCATGCCCGGTCCATCGGCGACGAAGTCTTTCGCCTCGACCGCCGGTTGACCGAACTCAAGACCGCCCTGCCGGGCGACCCACGCGATACGACGACCCCGACAGCCATGATGAAAAGCCTGCAGGCACTTGCCCTGGGCCAGGCGCTCGGCAACGCGCAACGCCAGCAGCTGGTGACATGGATGCTGGGCAGCACCACCGGTACGACACGCATACGGGCCGGTGTGCCCAAGGACTGGCAGGTAGCGGACAAGACCGGCAGCGGTGACTACGGTAGTGCGAACGACGTCGGCGTGCTCTGGCCCAAGGACAAGCCGCCGATCGTGCTGGCGATCTACTTCACTCACCCGGACCAGGACGCCCCCCATCACAACGAGGTATTGGCCATGGCCGCGAGGATTGTCGCGGAAACCTTCGCCTAAGCCCGCGTCCAGCCAACCCGAACACCGGAGAAACCCGTGCCCCACTCCCCCAGCCGCCGCAATCTGTTGCTTGCCTCCGCCGCCCTGCCGCTAGCCGCCTGCACCTCCCTCCCCGACAGCCTGGCCGGCTACACCACCCAGAGCCGGCTGGCCGCCCTGGAAGCCGCCAGCGGCGGCAGGCTGGGCGTTGCCGCAATCAACACGGCCAACGGTGCGCAGAGCAGCCACCGTGCCGATGAGCGCTTTCCGTTCTGCAGTACCTTCAAGGTCATCGTGGCATCCGCCGTACTCAAACGCAGCGAGACCGAGCCCGGCCTGCTGCAGCAAAGGATCACCTACGCTAAGGACGTACTGGTCAGCTACTCGCCCATTACCGAGCAGCATGTGGGCACAGGTATGACCGTGGCCGAACTCTGCGCCGCCACCCTGCAGTACAGCGACAATACCGCCGGCAACCTGCTGATCAAGCTGGTGGGCGGGACAGCCGCAGTGACGGCCTACGCCCGTTCGATTGGCGACGAGACCTTCCGGCTGGACCGCTGGGAGACCGAACTCAATACCGCCCTGCCGGGCGATCCGCGCGACACCACCAGCCCGGCCGCCATGGCCAGGGACCTGCAGCGGCTGTTGCTGGGCGATGCACTGGGCAAGGTGCAGCAAGTGCAGCTCAGTGACTGGATGCTGGGCAACACCACCGGCGCAACCCGCATACGGGCCGGCGTACCCAAGGTCTGGCAGGTGGCAGACAAGACCGGCAGCGGCGCCTATGGCACCGCCAACGACGTGGGTGTGGTCTGGCCCAAGGATCGCCCTCCCATCGTGCTGGCGATCTACTTCACGCATCCGACCCCGGACGCGCCCTATCGCAACGAGGTATTGGCGATGGCAGCGCGGATCGTGGCCGAGACGCTCACCTGAACCGCAGCGCCCTTTAGCCGACCCTAGAGCCCGGCAAACCAACGACACCGAGGAAGACCCACTTGTTTACCCCCATCACCTTTGCCCGCCGCAGCACCTTGGCCTTCATCGCTGCCAGCTTTCTGCCAGCCCAGGCCGCAGAAGGCACCGATACCCTGCGCACCGCCGTCGATGCCGCCATACGCCCGCTCATGACCGAGTACGACGTACCCGGCATGGCCGTCGCCGTGACCATCAAGGGCCAGGTGCGCTATTTCAACTACGGCGTCGCCTCCCGGGAGGCCCAGACGCCGGTGACCGAGGCGACCTTGTTCGAGCTGGGTTCCGTCAGCAAGACCTTCACCGCCACCCTGGCCAGCCACGCCCTGAGCCAGGGTAAGCTATCGCTGGGCGACCATCCTTCCCGCTACATGCCGGAACTCAAAGGCAGCGCCATCGACAAGGCCAGCGTGCTCAACCTGGGGACCTACACCGCGGGCGGCCTGCCGCTGCAGTTCCCGGAAACGGTCGAAAACAGCGGCGACCTGACCAGCTACTACCAACAGTGGAAACCGACCGCCGCGCCCGGCAAGCAACGCCGCTACTCCAACCCCAGCCTGGGCCTGTTCGGCCATGTCACCGCACTGGCACTGAAGCAGGATTTTGCCGATGCCATGGCAACGCAGCTGCTCTCCCCCTTGGGCCTGGCACACACCCATGTGCGAGTGCCCGAGCAGGCAATGCCAAGCTATGCCTGGGGTTATAACAAGGCCAACCAGGCCGTGCGGGCCAACCCGGGCGGGTTCGCCGCCGAGACCTACGGTATCAAATCCACCTCGGCCGACATGATCCGCTATCTGCAGGCCAACATCGACCCGAGCACCCTGCCGGAGACCATGCAGCAGGCCGTGAAAGGCACTCACGTGGGCTACTTCCAGGTCGGCCCCATGGTGCAGGGCCTGGGTTGGGAACAGTACCCCTACCCGGTTTCGCTCAAGCAACTGCAGGCTGGTAATTCAGAAGCCATGATCTGGGACCCCAACCCTGCGCACCAGCTTGCCAATCCGACGCTTCCCAAAGGTCCCACGCTCTTCAACAAGACGGGCTCCACCGGCGGCTTTGGTGCCTACGCAGCGTTTATACCGGCCGAGAAGATCGGGATTGTGATGCTGGCCAACAAGAACTACCCGATTCCGGCGCGTATAAAAGCGGCCCATGCGATCTTGATTCAGCTTGCACCCGCCATGAAATAGTTGGCGCTGCGGTCGGGGGCAAATTACGCCCCAGCGAAGGCACACGCTTGCCAGACTCCGCAGCGCGGGGTGGTCAGGATTGAAACACCCTCTGAGGTAGCTTCGCCGCCAGGGCACTTACCAGTACCTTGGCGTCCCCAACTTCCAAGGAGGAAGCAAGCCAGATGGTCTTGCCCGCATAGTCGAAGGCGATAGGCCCGCTACTAAAACCCAGAATCGGGGGAAACAAGGACTGGTGACCTTCATCTGAGAGCGGCCGCTCGAAAACTCGAAGATCCTTCACCGCTACTACCGGGTAGGCACGATCTTGACCGACGCCAAATGCTTCAACGCGATGCAGCAAGACAGCCGCGTTCAAGGTAACGATTTCCCTGCCTGCGCATTGCCAGATCAATGAGCAGATCGCCATGACCCCGCCTAGCGTCCAGCCCACAAACCAGCACAGACGGAACAAATAGGATGAGTCGGCTTTCGGGTTGAACAGTTGACCAATCACGAGCACTTCGCCCACCAACCAGCCGCATACCCAGACCATCAGAAACAGCATGATAAAGCTGTGCCGCTCGGCCGGAATAGTGACGCGCAGTCCTTCCAGCGTGTTCTCCATCTGGTAGCGCGGCGATTTTGGTTTTGTTTTCATTCGTGACTTATCCCCCTCTACGAGCCGTCCTGCCTGGTCCGCTGATAAACTTACTCAGCCAGTTGCTGCTTTCCACCAGGATCAAGCAATCTGAACGAAAGCGATTCCCTGGCGCTTCTCATTTCAAGCCGTTTCTGCAGCACCGCTTTCTACATGGCTTCCATATCGCGCGAGCATTTAGCCTGAGGTTTGACGATATCTCTCAATGCCTTGGCCATCGCGGCCTGCCCGTCCTTGAAGAACTGATCACGGCTGATTTTGGCGGCAACATCATTGATCACGCAGCTACAGGTCTTGCCAAACTCTTTGTTCAGAATGGGTTCAACGACCTCCCACTCCTTGGCGGCTCCGGCATTGCCTTGCTCGGCACCTTTCTCCAGAAATGCCTTACGCTGCGGGCCCACGACCGCGAGCGTACAGCCCCGGTTTGCCGCACTGATATCCGCGCTCGACCAGCCCTTGGCCGTTGACAACTCCTGCGCCTGCGCTTGGCCCAATGCCGCCGTCAGCAATCCGCGATGACAAGGGGTCTCACGCTCGCTGGGCGCGGCAGAATACAAAGCAATATCACCGACCACAGCAAAGCAGGTACTTGGGCGGTGTACCTGCATGATTGTGCCCCAAACCCGTCTGGCGGCATCTGATCACGCGTGTTAGGTCGTGCTTGCGCGATTTTCGGCTAGGTCTTGAATCGCGTCCGTGCCCGCAAGCTTTACAAGTCATAGATTGTAAAACCCACTTACAACCCAAGGGTTGTAGTTGATGCCCGCGCAGACCATCGCCAACGCTGCGGCGTCGTTCCGCTCCAGCGCCGGAACGCCCGGCTGAAGGCGCTCTGCTCGGAGTAGCCCAGCAGCAGGGCAATCTCGGGCAGGGTCAACCGCGGGTCACGCAGATAGTCCCGCGCCAGGCAGTAGCGGGTGTCTTCCAGCAGGTCCCGATAGCACCAGCCCCGCTCCTGCAGCCGGCGACGCAGGGTACGGCCCGAGAGATGCAGGCCATCGGCACAGTGCTCCAGCGCCGGCTCCCCCTGTAGCAACAGTTGGGAGAGCAGGCGGCGCAGATCCTGCAGGAAATAATCCTTGTCCGGCATGGCGGCCAGCAAGCGCGCCACCTGCTGCTCCAGCAGGGCGGCCAAGGCCGGGTCGGGCTGGCGCAAGGGCAGCTCGAGGAAGGACGCGAGGAACTGGATACGCGTCGCGGACTGGCCAAACAGCACCGGGCAGCCAAAGAAGCGGACATAGGGTGCGACATCCTGGGGCGCCGGCTCTACAAAGTGCACTGCCTCCGGCACGACCTGGATGCCCGTGATCTGCCGGGCAAAGTGCAACAGGGCCGCCAACCCGCACTGGTTGGCCAGCAGGCCAATGGCCCGCGCATCCTCTCCCCACTCCAGCACCAGTAAACCGCCGTCGAGATAGTGCCGGACAGGGCTCACGTCGTGCACCAGCCGCTGGTAGCGCATATAGCGCGCCATGGCCGTCGTGACCGAGCTGGAGACCAGGAACACATAACCCAGCGGCCCCAAGTGCGCCGGTGTGATAGTGGCACCGATCTGCAAACCCAGCGCCGGGTCCCCCAACCGGTTCGCGGCCCGCCTTAACAACTGGCGCCAGCGGCTCGCCGCATAGGCAGGTTCACGCTCTGGGTCGGGGCCAGGCTCGCCCAGCACCGCGCCGGCATCCTGCCCCTGCTGGTGCAGGTAATCGAACAGCAGCCGCACATAGCCAGTGGGTACGCTGCCGTCTACCGGCAGGTCTGGGTTGGCTATGTCAATGGCGGTCTGCATGATGGCCTGAAGTGTCAAAACACTGGCCCGCCATGTCAAGCCTGTAGGTGGGCGTGCGCTCTAACATGCGCAAGACAACCACAACGGAGACTTGCCATGATCGCCCCCTCCGCCGCGCAGGCGCACGCCCTGCTGCGTGACCCCAGCCACTTCCAGTGGCACGTCATTCCCATCCTGCTGTTGGTCATCCACGCCTATGGCGAGCAGGCCGCCGCCAGGCGTTGGAGCGTGGTGCTGGGCGGTATCGCCTTCTGGCTGATGGACTGGGTCAACGAGATCGGCAACGGCCTGTTGTTCCACTTCACCGGCTACGCTCCCGCCTGGGGCACGCCGGGCGGGTCGGCCTATGTAATCCTGATCGGCCTCAATATCGAAATCAGCTTCATGTTCGCCATCATGGGCCTGTTCGCGGTACGCGCCCTGCCGGCGGACCGGCAACTGAAAATCCTCGGCATCAACAACCGCTGGCTGATCGCCGGCGTCAGCTCGGTGCTGTGCGTACTGGTGGAGCTCTGGCTCAACCATATCGGCGCGCTGACCTGGGAATGGCCATGGTGGAACGTCGGCGCACCGCTACTGATCTGGCTGATCGGCTATCTGCCCTTCTTTGCCGTGGCCTACTGGGTGCATGACATGCCGTCGACCCGACGGCAGCTCACCGTCGTGGGTGGCTTGGCAACCACCGTGTTGACCGGGCTGGGGGTGTTTGGTGGGGTGTTGGGTTGGATTTGAGGTCAACCACATGGGAGAGTGGGTCATCCTTTGGGCTGGCCCGTACTAGCGCACGCCGCTACGTACCTTGCGCTGAAGCACTTCACCCAGCGGCTGGTCTGGCCATTTCCGCCAAGCGCGGGGTGGGGTGGCCCGAAGCTGATTTTCAATCAGATCGGCATCGGCGCTATTCGCCAAGCGAAGCACCTCAACCAGCAGGGTTGCTTGCGCATGCCGCTCGGCACGGAGACTCAGCGCCTTGGACAGGGGGATGTTCTTGCGGGAGGACTTGCTGTTCTCTCCGTAGGTATTCCTTCGATCCTTGGCGTAGCTCAACCGTTTCTTTTCCTGAGGTGTCATTTACCTGGCCTTGCGAGCGATGCATCAGCAATGACTTGCCTAATCCAGCGCGTATAAAATATATGCTAACTCGTTGCTTATAAAGCGGGATTACCCAGAATACCACGCCACCATCGCACCCATAACAAGCAGGTGTGGCTTATCGCCAACAGCGCCAACACCAGGCAACCCATCTGCTATTCTCTGCCCTCCCGTTCCATCGCCGCACGGCGACGGACAGGGGCTGCCGCCCGGCAGCCAGCGTGTCCAGGGTTTGCTTTCGTCTTGTCCACACCCCAACAGCATGTAGCAGCCACAAGCTGCTGAATCAGCCATTCCCATCCCAGGCTTGAGCAACAAAGCTCAAGCCCGGATGAATATACAGGAGGGTATTGCTTGTCCGCTCAACACACTTTGGCCCGTTTCGGGCTTACTGCCCTGGCAGCGTGCTTCGTACCGGCGCTGAGCGCCGCACCGGCCGCTACGCCCGTGGCATCCGGCTACAGCCAGCCACCCAAGAACATTCTGGACGTGATGCGCGCACCGTCGCCACCCGCGGCCTATATCAGCCCCACCCGCGAGCAGATGCTGCTGGTATCCCTGCAGGAATACCCCTCCATCGCCCGCGTTGCCACGCCTTTCCTGCGCCTGGGTGGCGTGCGTATCGAACCCAAAAACCATAGTCGCCATGACACCCCCGGCGGTTACGGCATCAACCCCTGCGCGGCCACGGCGGATCTGGTCACGGTTGCCGATGGCAGCCAGCGCCAGATCAAGCTGCCCGAAGGCTGCGCCACCGGGCCGGCCTGGAGTGCCGATGGCAAGCGCTTTGTGTTCGAGAACGTCACGGCCGACACGGTCGAATTGTGGGTAGGTGACGGCAAAACCGGCGCCATCCGCCGTATCAACGGTGTGCACTTGAACCAGATGCTCGGCGACGAACTGCAATGGATGCCGGACCAGAAGACCCTGCTGGTCAAACTGGTGCCGCAGCGCATGGGCCCACCGCCGGTCGCGCCCACCATGCCAGCCGGCCCGAGCATTCAGGAAGCCGACGGCGAAAAAGGCCAGAGCAGCACCTACGAAACGCGTGACACCCTGAACAACGCGCACGACGAGAACCTGTTCGACTACTACGGTACCGCGCAGATCGCCCTGATCGATGCCGACACTGGCAAGATCACGCCGATCGGCAAGCCGGACCGCTACGCCCAGCTCGATCCGGCACCCGGTGGCAAGCACCTGCTGGTCGCCACCATCCACAAGCCTTACTCCTATGTCACCACGCATGATCGCTTCCCGCGTGAAGTGGACGTCTGGGATATCTCGAAGCGTTCGGCTGCCGTGAACCAGCATATCGCCTCGCTACCGCTGGCTGACCGGGTGCCTATCCATGGCGAACCGCTGGGTCCGCGTGACTTCCTCTGGCGCCCCACCGACCCGGCCACCCTGGTCTGGGCCGAGGCACTGGACGGCGGTGACTGGAACGTGAAGGTTCCGGCCCGCGACAAGATCATGCTGCAGAAGGCGCCGTTCAAGGCCGCAGCGGTCGAGGTTGCCCGCACCGAGCAACGCTACGCCGGCATCATCTGGGGTGAGCAAGCCAACATTGCCCTCCTGAACGAGTACGATCACAACCGCCACTGGCGTCGCAGCTTTGTCGTCAACCTCGACGACAGCAAGCAGCAGCCTCGCCTCCTGTGGGATCTCTCGACCGAAGAAAAATACGGCAACCCGGGTAACCCAGTGCTGCGCCGGCTGCCGAACGGCACCGTGGTCCTGCGCCAGGAAGGTGACAGCATCTTCCTGTCCGGCAACGGCGCCTCGCCCGATGGCGACCGTCCTTTCCTCGACCGGTACGACCTCAAGACCCAGAAGACCGAGCGCCTGTTCCGTAGCGACAAGACCGTGCTGGAGCGCTTCCTGGCTTTCACCGGCCCAGATTCGAAGCGCTTCCTGACCTGGCACCAGTCGCCGACCGATGCACCGAACGCCTACATCCGCACACTGGGCGCAACGATCGACGCACCCGCCGGCGAAGCGGTCTATGCCAGCACCAGCACCGCCGTGACGCACATTGCCGACCCGACGCCCGCCGTACGCGATATCAAGAAGCGGCTGGTGAAGTACAAGCGCGCCGATGGCGTTGACCTGTCGTTCACGCTGTACACCCCGCCCGGCTACAAGGAAGGCACCCGCGTACCGACCATTCTGTACGCCTATCCGCTCGACTATGCCGATGCGTCCAAGGCCGGCCAGGTATCCGGCTCGCAAGCCACCTTCACCCGTCTGAAGGGCTACCGCCTGTTGCTGATGGCAGGCTACGCCATCATCGACAACGCCTCCTTCCCGGTGGTGGGTGACCCGAAGAAAGCCTACGACACCTACATGGAGCAACTGGTTGCCGATGCCAAGGCCGCAGTGGACGAAGCCGTTCGCCTGGGCGTGGCAGACCCCGAGCGCGTGGGTGTGACCGGTCATAGCCATGGCGCCCTGATGACCGCCAACCTGGTCGCCCATTCGGACCTGTTCCGTGCCGGCGTCGCCACCAGCGGTTCCTACAACAAGACCCTCACCCCGTTCGGCTTCCAGAGCGAGCGTCGTTCGGTCTGGGAAGCCGCCGATGTCTACCAGAAGGTCTCGACCTTCTTCTACGCCGACAAGATCAAGACCCCGCTCCTGATCATGCACGGCGCCGACGATGCCAACCCTGGCACCACCCCGCTGCAAGCCACCAAGCTGTACGAGGCAATCCGCGGCAACGGCGGCACCACCCGCCTGGTGATGCTGCCGCATGAGCCGCACTGGTATACCGCCAAGGAATCGAACGAACAGCAGATCTATGAAATGCTGCGCTGGTTCGACAAGTACGTGAAGGCAGCACCGTCCCGCGCCAGCGGCACACCAGTCGCCGCCAAGTAAGCCCTCGCCGTCGCAGGCCGCAAGGAAGCGACGGCAGGCTGGTTTAGCGGTAAAGAATAAGCCGGGCTACCCATGGGTAGGCCCGGCTTTTTCATTTGGAAAGGCTCAGTGACTGGCCCGGTACCTCACTGGACCGCCGGCTGCACCAGGTTGATCAGATTGCCGCAGCCATCCTCAAAGATCACCGCCGTGATCGGTCCCATGCTCTTGGGCTCCCCCCGGAACACCACACCCAACGCCTTCAGGCGCGCATACTCTGCCATCACATCATGGGTGATGAAGGCCGTCGACGGGATGCCGGCATCGAACAGCGCCTTCTGGTAGACCTGCGCAGGCGGGAACCCCATCGGCTCCAGCACCAGTTCCGCACCCACCGCGCCCTCCGGGGACGTCACCGTCAGCCAGCGGAACGGCCCCATGGGGATATCGTGCAGCTTTTCAAAGCCGAGCACCCGGGTATAGAAATCCAGCGCCTTGTCCTGGTCATCGACCGTTACGCTGGCGAGTTTGATCTGCATGGTTGTCTCCTCGATTCAATATCGGTGCTCAGCGCGGATAAACATGAAACCCATCAAAATCCCGCTTCCCCACCGGCGCCCCTAGGTGACGCAGGATGGCGTAAGCCATGCTGAAGTGGAATAGGTGATTGGGCAGGCCGTACTGCAGCAGGTACTCGCTGGCCACAATATCAAACCGGCCCTGCCCGGCTTCGGCGTGGATCACCCGCTCGGTCGCGGGATCGAAGTCTGCCGGGTCAAGCGCAGCCAGCAACGCCAGACCACGTGAGATATACGACTGCAAACCTTCAAAACTCAGTTCGTAGCCCACATAGTCCGGGATGGGCAGGCCTGCCAGCGGATAGCAGGTTCTAAAGCTGAAATTCACCGCCACCTCCACCTGCTTGTAAAAAGGCAGCATGTCATCTGCCAGACGTGCCTGCAGCAAGTCGGACGGATCTTGTTCGCAGCGATGGCAGTGGGCTTCCCCAATCTGTACCAGCGAGGACAGTTGCTCTAGATAGCGACGGAAAACGGGAACGGAGGCGGCATGAAGCGAGAGGGGCATACGTTATTCCTGAGATTGACCAAAGCTCACGGACGAGCCACGCAGTAGCTCACCACGGAGCGCACGGCCCCCGTGAGCGCCGCTGAGCATCGCAACCCGTCTCGGGGCCGTCCGGGGAGCGTTGTCTGAGCCGGCTTGCCGGCGAGTTTCGCTCTCCGGCCGAGACGGGTGAGAAGCGCAAGGAACCCGCGTAGCGGGCGGTGCTGTCGGGGTCGCCTTTGCTTTGCTTACTCTTCTTTTGGCGATGCAAAAGAAAGTAAGGCGGCCGCGGGACGCACTCCCGCATTCAAACCGCACACAGTGCGGATAATGCGGCAACAGCCGCTACATAAATACCGCCAGCTTATCTCACAAGCGCCCCGGCAAATACCAGGTCAACGCCGTGACCAGCTTGGCCGCCTCGGTCTCATCCAGCGATGCTCCCAGATAGACGGCCTTCCTGTCGTACTCGAACGCAATGGCCCCATTGCCCTTGCCCAGCAAGGGTGGAATAAAGGTCCGACGTCGGCGGTAGCCCGAGGGGTCATGATGGACGACACGCAGGCCGGTGATGGCATCCAGCGGATACTGCCGCGTGATGCCGAGACGGAATACCTGGATGCGCTGGGACAAGGTGGTAGAGGTAATACGCAAAACCTCGGTCCCCACCAGTTGCCAAAGCAGGAATAGCGACGCCCAGATCCCGCCCAGGGTCCAGAAGACCAGCCAGAAGATCATGAAGCCGGGAGAACGCCGGCTGGTGTGGCCGACCAGTTCCTTGATGACTGCGACTTCGGCAGTCAACCAGAAGACCAGCCACAGGCAGAGGAAGAAAATGCTGAGCCAGTGCTTGCGGGTAGGCAGGATGGCAACCAGGCCCTTGTGATCGCGCTGTAGCACGAAACGGTCCTGGCCAATACGTGACGGCATGGTTTGCCTGGGCACAGAGTGGTCGATCATCTAGCGTCGCTCACGGCAGACACTTGATCAAGCGAAATCTGCCTGATCCGCACTGTCCAAATTACCTGGACATCCTGCAACCCAGGCGCCAGGCCCATCACGCGCCGTACAGCCCCATATCCGGCCGGATGCCATGCTGCTGCATGAAGGCCTTGGGATCAAAACCCTGCTCCGCGTAGTGTTTCTGCGTGGCCGCCTGGGCCACCGCCATCGCGTCGGCGCTTTCCCATTCCACGATAGTCACCATATTGAATTCGCTCGGGCCGCTCACCTGGGTCAACACCCGATTCTGACGGCAGCCCGGCATGGAACTCAGTAGTGCCTGGATATGCCGCAAGCGTTCGGCAAAAGCGGCTGAGGCCGCCGCCGGAACCGAGAACTTGTCGACGCGAAACAAGGACGTGCTGGGGACGACAGGCTGCTGAGACATACTGGATGCTCCAAGGAGTGTGCCCATGCACACGATGATGGCATCCTAGAACTTCAAGTCGGCTTTACATCAATAAAAATCCGAGTACTAGCCCGACAGCATGGCCAGCGGGTCATATCAGGCTACGCCCATGTCTGCTGGTGCCCTAGGGCGATGTGGCAGAACCTGGGCTGAAAAGGCCAGGCGCTGCACCGACCGCCGCCTCAACCTGGGTGGATAACTCATTGGTGGTGAACCCGGCGCGGCCCAATGTGTAATCCGCCAGCAGGATACGAAACCCGGCCTGCTGATCTGCTTTCCAGCTATTGAACAGCAGCACGCAGAGGATAACCATGATCTCCTTGGTGTAGGTCAGATCGGAATTGGTGTTACGGATCGCCTCCGCATTCTGTTGCATCAGGTCGTAGTTATTGCAGAGGCTACGCCAAGCCTGCGCTATCGGCGCGTCGTACTGGTTCTTACGCAAGTCTGTTGCGGCCAGGGTGTAGAGATCATTCAAGGCCTTGACGACCGCTTCCCGGCCCACCCCCTGCGTTGGCGACTTCGGCACACTTTTCTGGCCGCCGCCGGCGCTATTGACCTTGACGTTGGTACCCAGGGCCTCAATGTACTTGGCGATGTAGTTGCGCACGGTACCGGAATAGATATTCCCGAACGGGTCTGTCACCTGATGGGAGGGGATCAGCGTCCCGGTCGCCTTCTCCTCCGCCGAGCCGCTGGGTGGATGTCCCGATGGCAAGCCCATCTGCGCCAGCCACTCATGCCCGAATAGCTCATGGGTCAGCGCACCGATGCCCGCATCCTTGTCGTAGTAGATCATGGTGTAAGTGCCGTCCGGGCTCATGCCACCTGATGACAAGGTGACACCCATCACGGTCGGGTCCAGCACAATGCCGCGGATGTCGGCAATGCTGCGGTCAGCAAGGCCCTTGGCCGATTCCTTGACCTTGAACTTATGGCTGTCGGGCACGGCGAATATCTTCACATGCCCGCTATCAACAATGTTCTTCAGCTTGCTCCAGCGAAATCCATCCTCCGGTGTCGTGTGGCCGGCATCGTAGGCCAGCTTCCCTCTCGCGCTGACGTTGACGTGTGCTTGGTCGTTACCAGAGAACAGCCCACCCTGGTTCTTGATCTGCTTGGCCGCCTCCGTATCGGCGAACACATCACCGGTCGTCCAGTTGGTCTGCTGGTGCAGCGCTTGATCAGGCGCTGCACTCAGGCGCACCCGGCTGCTTCGTCCTGCAAGGGCATGCGTCGTTACTTGGTCGGCCTCGGCTTCGAGTGCCTCGGTGGAGGCAGGACGCCCGGGATTGCGCTGCTGCGCCACGTGGGCGAGCTCGTGCAGCAGCAAGCGGCGGCCGCTTGGCAGGTCCGGCCTGTAGCGGCCGGCATCGAAATAGATATCACCGCCCTGGGTATAGGCATCGGCATGGCGGGTTTGCGCTGCGACGGCGGCAGAAGCATCGGTGTGGATACGCGCCTTGCCCGCCCAGTTCGCAGGGACAAACTGCACGCCGACCGGGCGATCCGCCGGTTCTGGCGTAGCAAAGTCCAACGCGAACCGTGACTTCACCCGGTTCGCCAGACTCGCGCCGCCCATCTCGACCATGCTGCTGACCGGCGATTGTAATCCCTGCTTGTTGCCGCTCCCTGCTTGCCTGCCGGGGTTCAGCCGTCCAGCAAGTGCCGGCACCCCGCGGCCACGGCCTGTCCGCTTTGATGTCTTGGGCTTGCGTGCAAAGGTCTGCATGATCACGGCTCCCTGAATATGGCGCCAGTGTCAGCCCGGACAGCAGGCGCTGACTATCATTCATATGGATGAAAAAGGCGGATATCCCAGCAAACGGCCCGTTCTGCCGACAGACGGTCATTCTGTTCGCAAGAGTCAGACAGGCCGGGGCTTTTCCGTGATTCAGGCAAGTTCAACCTCACTGTAACCTGCCTGAAACGCGCCCCCTCTTTTTCACTGTGGATGCCTGATCTGACGACCTATTCGGGCATTTGTCCCAAGGAAAATCGCGCTCAAAACCGTTGGTCGCCAAATTACTGGCCCAACTTGAAAAAGTCGCAGTGCAGCATGTATACCTACCGCACAAAATAGAAAGACAAATACAGGGTTTGAGGAGGAATCATGTCTAGGCTCCCTGGCCTGCGGTTGCTTTACGTCTGTTTGATGCATTCTTCGCCGAACCCACAGCTGGTTCTGGCACCTCCTAGCTGCCCTATCCATCCGCCGTCCCGCTCCAGACCGCCATCTCGGCCCAGTCCTCACTAGGCCCCTGCGCGCTGTGCTCAGCACGCACTGAATACCGCTGTCTGAACTTCGTTAAATCCTAGGCACACGTCTTCGGAAGGAGACCTGGCATGTCCACTGTTACGCTCAATATCAGGGTTGCCATCGCTGACGGCCCGACCTGGACCATCGCACAGACCGATGAGATCGGTGCTTACGACGTCCTCGACATCGTGCTCCCTGCCGGCACCGCCAGCCAATTGGTGGAGCTGCAACCCACCGTGGCCAGCCGTATCCAGCTGCTGGTCATCCAGTCCAGCCTTTACGGGCCGGAGATCCAGTTCAAGACCAACGCCGGTGCGGCCGACTCCCCGGCCATCAGCCTCTTGGGGCCGCAGATCTACGGCAGTGGCGTGGCCACGCTGTTCGCGGTGGCACCCAACTCGCTCAAGCTCAGCAACAGCTTTGCCGCTGGCACGCCAGGCAAGAACGCCCGTATCCAGATACTGATCGGCCGCGACCCGACACCCTAGCCTTCCGAACCCCGCCGTAGCCACTCCGGAGCTGGTATCGCGCAGCAGATGCCGCTACCCGGGGAACGCTTTTCCACGTTCAACCGACATGCTGCGAAGAGAGGACCGACATGGCCAGTTATCTCCACCCCGGCGTCTATATCGAAGAGCTGCCCAGCGGCGCGCGACCGATTGAAGGCGTAGGCACTTCCACCGCCTGTTTCATCGGCTATGCCACCCGCGGCCCACTGGGCAAGCCGGTACTGCTATCGAACTGGGACGACTACGTCCGTACCTTCGGTGACCTGCGGGAGGTCGTTGGCTCCAAGCGCGGCGACGACCTGGGGCTGTCCGTCAGCGCCTTCTTCCTCAATGGCGGCACCAAGGCCTATGTGACCCGCATCGCCAAGAGCGGCACGACCGGCATCGCCACCGTCAAGCTCAAGGATGCGGCGACCACCGAGATACTGACCGTCAACGCCATCAGTCCCGGCGTATGGGCCAGGGACCTGATCCTGCGCCTGACACCACGTGGCCCCAATGGTTCGGACAACTTCCTCGCAGAAGTCGGCCGCATGAAAAAGGCACCCAACAACACCGAGTACTTCGAGCCGGCCGAGAACCTGGGCGAGGTCAACGCCGACGACGCCAAGCCCAACGGGCTGATCCGGGTGATCAACGTCAGTTCCAAGCTGATCACACTGGCCTCCCCGGCCGGAACGGCGACCGCCACGCTCAAGGCGGCGCATGTCGCCAAGGAAACGCTGACCGCCAAGCTCGCCGGCGGTGCCGATGGCGACGCCCCGGTGGTAGCCGATTACAAGGCGGTGTTCGATGCCCTGCTGAAGGTACGCGACGTCAACATCCTGCTACTGCCCGGCGTGTTCAAGGGGGATGACCCCAACACCGGACCGAACGAGGACATGACCGATATCATCGATGCCGCCATCGCTCACTGCGAGACGATCCGCAACCGCATGGTCATCATTGATATCGCCCCTGGCATTGAGCTCAGCGACGAGAACGAAGTCAACGACCTGGGTCTGCCAACCTCGACCTACGCGGCGACCTACTATCCCTGGACCTGGATCAACAATCCTTTCTACAACCCGGATTCCAACCCGGCGGCCGACCGCACGGTGCTGGTCTCACCGGCCGCCACCGCAGCCGGCCTGTGGGCCAAGACCGACGGTCGCCGCGGCGTCTGGAAAGCCCCGGCCGGTATCGAGTTCCCGGTGTTGGGTGTGTCGTCCCTGCAGTTCGTGGTGGAAGACCCGGAACAGGACTTCCTCAACCCGGCTGGCGTCAATGCCCTGAGGCGCATGCCGGGCTTCGGGCCGGTGGTCTGGGGGACGCGCACCCGCTCCACCCGGGCCAACCCGGAATGGCGCTATGTGCCGGTTCGGCGTACCGCGCTGTTCATCGAGGAGAGTGTCTACAACGGCATCCAGTGGGCAGTGTTCGAGCCCAATGATCACCGGTTGTGGTCCTCGCTGCGCACCAATATCGAATCCTTCATGAACGGCCTGTTCCGTGTCGGCGCCTTCCAGGGCGAGAAAGCCTCGGACGCCTTCTTTGTCCGCTGCGGCTTGGGCCAGACCATGATCCAGGACGATATCGACCGAGGTCAGGTCATCGTGCTGATCGGGTTTGCCCCGGTCAAACCGGCGGAATTCGTCATCGTGCGTATTCAACAGAAAGTCGCCCAGCAATAGGCGCAGGAGAATCCCATGGCTGCCCCGATGTTTCCGGTGAACACCCACCGTTTCGACCCCTACCGTACCTTCAAATTCCAGGTACTGATCGACGGCAAGCCCGTCGCCGGCCTAAAGAAGATGAGCGCCCTCAAGCGCAAGACCGAGCCCATCAAATGGCGTACGGCGGGTGACCCGTCCACCGAGCGTATCCTGCCCGGTGGCACCAGCTACGAGCCCATCACCCTGGAGCAAGGTCTCTCCCACGACCCCGGCTTCGAGATCTGGGCCAACCTGGTGAACAACGTGGAGGGTGATGCGGCCATGTCCTTGAAGAACTTCCGCAAGGATATCGTCATCAACGTGCTCAATATGCAGGGCCAGGTTGCGCTGTCCTACAAGGTGTTCCGTGCCTGGGTGTCCGAGTTCCAGGCGGTACCGGATCTCGACTCCGGCACCATGAACGCCGTCGGCATCCAGAGCGTGGTGCTGCAGCACGAGGGTTGGCAACGCGATAGCAGCGTGGCCGAGCCGGCCGAGACCTGAGCGGACGCGACGATGATGCGCAAGGGGATGCGGCCATGAGCGGCCACGCAATGGGAACCCTGCCTGGGGGCTTGCCCACCGGGCACGGCCTGGCCCGCGACTACGCCTTCCGGCCGGCTGACGGCCGGCTGGAGCTAGCCATCGGCGAGATTGCCCACAACGGGGATGAGGCGGCAACGTCCACCCCGCGCGCGGTCTCGCTCGTCCTCGCCGCCGCCTTGCAGCACCTCGGGGATGAAATCCCCTCCCTGCAGGCCATCAACGCACTATGCGTTGCCGACCGGCAATACCTCATGCGGGCGCTGGCCCAGCACCTCGGGGATGACGGCGGCTGGTTCGCCGCCCAATGCAGCCAGTGCAAGGCACGGTTCGACTTCCAGCTCAGCTATGCCGAGCTACCAGTCAAACCGGCCGGTACCGGCTTCCCGCAGGCCACGGTCGAGGTCCACGGCCAGGCCCTGCGCGTGCGCGTGCCGACCGGGGCCGACCAGCTCGCCCTGCTCGCCCGGCCAGACGAACAACAGCCGCACTACCTGCTGGCTGCGCTGCTCGATCATGCCAACGCTGCACACCTCGCCAGCGAACTCAGTACCGCCGAGCGCGAGCGGATCGAAGCCGCGCTGGAAGACATCGCCCCTGCCGTGGTCTGCGAGGTTGGTGCCAGTTGCCCGGAGTGCGGTGCCGCCAACCAGGTAGGCATCGACCCCTATATCGTGCTGGCGCGCGACGCCACACCACTGCTGGCGGAGGTACACCGGCTGGCCTTGCACTACCACTGGAGCGAGGCCGACATCCTGGCCCTGCCCAAGGCCCGCCGGCAGCGCTACTTGATGCTGATCGATCAATCCCGCGGCATGAGCCAGTGAGAGAGACGACATGGGCATCCTCAACGACACCCTGACCGACGCCCTGCGGCCCCTGCCGACAGCCATGGTGCTGCGCCGCAGTGCCGACGGTGACGATTACCAACCGGAGTACAGCGACGCCGGCAGCGACGGTGCACTCACGGTTTTCCGACTCCAGAAGGACGGCGGTTCAACCCCGCCGGTAGCACCAACGGGCCCTTACCATTTGCCCGATACCAGCCCAAAAGCAGGCAATCAGGCATTGGCGGCTGTGATTCATGACGCTTTGCTCCCGCTAGCGGGTTTTCAGGACGGCTTGGCAACAAGTGAAAGTGAAGCAATCAGACGACGAGCAGACAGCTTGAATAAGTTCGCAAGCAGTGTTCCTCCGGATCCGATGTCTCCCCTGAGTAGTACGGCGATTTCGACTGGCGTGCACAGCAAACCGGGCCCAATTCCGGCAATTTTGGATGAACGTACGTGGGTGCCTTCTCAACGTAATGACGACATTGACGAAAGGAGACAGGAAACGGGCCGGGGTGCCCTCTCTGGAGACCTTTTCAACGCCTTGCCGGCAGCAACAGCCACGCCGGCATCGCCCCTGCCATCCCCCGCTTCCGACGAGGCGATGGCCGTCGCCAGCCCCGTGGCAGCCACGCCACGGCGGGCTGACGACATCCCTATCAGCGTGCAGTCCGCTTCAGCGCCTGCTGCCGCAGCAGCACCGCAGCTCGCGGCCCAGGCGACGCGACGCGACGCCCGGCCCGGCAACGGCCAGACGCTGCACGCCCAACCCGGCATAGCCGTACACACAACGGCAGGGACCGCTAGTCCCGCAGTCAGCCATACCGTGACGGACAACACGCCACGGCTGACCATCGGCCGTATCGACGTGCTGGTGCTGGCGCCACCCGCCGCCCCCGCCCGTAACGTCAGCAGCCAGAGCGATGCCGCCTTCCTCAGCAAGCACTACCTGCGGAGGCTCTGATGTCGCTGGCGATCCCCTCACTCGCCCAGACCTGCCGCGACTATGCCCAGCAACTGGCGGATGGCATCAAGGTGGTCGGCTTCTCCGAGATCCGCGTCACCATTGGCTCACCCGGTACGGTGGCACCGGATGACGGCGCCGAGAAACAGAGCCTCAACCTGTTCTTCTTCCGTTTCGAGACCTCGGGCTTCGACGGTGCCGTCTTGCCTGGCGAGCCCTGGCTCTTGCGCATGCACTGCCTGGTCACGCCGTTTTCCATCGTCGAGGACGACAAGGTCTCCAGCGGCGAGAATGACCTGCGCATCCTGGGCGAAGCCTTGCGGCATTTCCATGAGCATCCGGTCATCGAGCTGACGGTCGAGGGCCAGTCCTATCTGATCCAGACCATCTACCTCAACCTGGGCCTGGAGCAGATCAATCAGCTCTGGTCCACCCAGGGCGATACCGTCTACCGGCCTTCGGCCCTGATCGAGGTCAGCCTCGCGCCGGTATTGCCCCGCGTGGCCGCCATCGAGGCCCCGCGCGTCGGCAGCCTGGGGCTCGATGTCCGCGCGGTACACGAGCAACCGGCGGACTTCCGTGCCGGCCTCCTGATCAGCACACCACTCGTGCGGCCCGCCTATCCGGCCATCAGCCAGGAGGCCTGGGCACCATCGCTGTGCCTGGTCGTCGCCGGCCAATGCCTGCAGGCACTGACGCTCAATACCGACGATTTCCCGGTCAACCCCTTCGTCGCCAAGGTCTGGGTGGCGGGCGATCCTGGCGCCAGCGTGCAACTACGCTGGGAAATATGGGATAGCGCCAACGGCTGGGTGGCGCAAGCGCCGGCACCGGCCTTTGCGCTGCAGCACCGCTTTATCGATCCTGACCATACACCCAACCCTGCCTTGCCCAATATCACGCTGCCCGGTCATCCCTACCAGGCAGGCCAGGCGGTGCTGTATGCCGAGCGCAGCTACACCCGCGCCGCCGATGGCGTGGTGCTGACGGTACGCAGCAACCCGGTGCTGGTCACACTGCACGAGGGGGCATGATGAACGCACCGTCGCTCAACACCGCCAGCCTTGACGCCCTCTCCCCGGAATGGGAGCGCTTGCAGGTCCTGGCCTATTGCCTGTCCATGAGCCGGCAGGGCCGCGACATCCCCGAGGCCGAGATCAACCGCCTTCGCGCCCTGCAGCAACAGGTGGACGTCCTGCGCGCGCCCGACGGCATCTGGGAGCGCTTGCTGGGTACCGCCCTCAGCCCGCTGGAGTGGGACATCCTGGCAGCCGTGGTCGGCCCCGAGCTGGAGCCGCGCCTGGGCTGGATCTACCAGAGCCTTCAGAACGCCGGCCAGACCAGCCCCAGCCGTGCCCTGATCCATGAGCTGCTGGCGCTCGACGCCCAGCAGGGCGAGGCGCTGCGCACCGCCCTGGCCCCACTTGCGCCGCTGCGCCAGCTACGTTTGATCATCGGCGGACGCAGTGACGCCTGGCAACCGCTGGAGGCCGAGACCGGCCTGGTTGCCCGGCTCGCCGGCCGACCCTGGGAGCTGCCGGCACCGCCCGGCGCCGAACCCGTACCCACCACGGCCGAATGGGAAGACCTGGTGCTGCCACCCGACCGGCTGACCATGCTGCGCGAGTTCCTGCTGTGGATCGCCCACCGCGAGCGGGTGGAGGACGACTGGGGCGGCGCGGCCGTCGGCGGGCCGGTCGCCCTGTTCGCCGGCCCCTCCGGCACCGGCAAGACGCTGGCGGCCAGCGTGCTGGCCAACCGCCTGGGCTGGCCGCTGTTCCGGGTGGACCTCGGCCGGGTGGTCAGCAAATACGTGGGTGAAACCGAAGAAAACCTCAACCGCCTGTTCGATGCCGCCCACGGCCGGCCCATGGTGCTGCAGTTCGATGAAGCCGATGCTCTGTTCGCCAAGCGTGGCGAGGTGAAGGAAGCCCGCGACCGCTACGCCAATATGGAAGTCAGCCACCTGCTGTCGCGCATCGAAAGCCATCGCGGGCCCTGCATCCTCACCAGCAACCTGCGCCGGCAGATGGACACCGCGTTCACCCGTCGCCTGCAGATGGTGGTGGATTTCCCCCGTCCGGACGACGCCGCCCGGCTCACGCTCTGGACCCGCCTGCTGCCGCAACGCGCCCCGCTGGTGGCGGACCTGCCGCTGGATCTGGTCGCCGGTGCCGTGGCGCTGTCCGGCGGGCAGATACGCAATGCCGCCCTCCACGCCGCCTACCTTGCGGCCGGCGACGATACCGCCATCGCTCTGCCCCATATCGCGCTCGGCATCTGGCGCGAGTTGGCCAAGGACGGCCATGAATGCACGCCGGCCGCGCTTGGGGCGCTGGCCGGCTTTCTGCCGCAGGAGTTCCATGATGCAGCTTGATATCCAGCGCCTGGTACTGACACTGCCGCCCGAGTTCGGCGGCAACCGTGCCCAGCATATTGCCCGCCTGACCGGTGAGGCCCTGGCCGCCCACCTGCCGGCCCATGTCGGCGGCGAGCTGGCCAGCCTCAGGGTACCGCCGCTCACGGTGCAGGCGGCCTGGTCTGACCATCGCGTGGCCAGCCATATCGCCAGCGCCCTGCACGGCGCCATCAGCCGGCAGCAACAGGGAGGCCAATGATGCTCAAGCCGGTCAAAGGCTTTCTGATCGAATACGCGCTGGCCGTGCCACCGCTGGTGCTGGCGTTTGATTTCAACCCGCAGCAGCTGGCGCGCAACCGCTCGGTGACCATCACCCTGGGCAGCACGCAAGCCACCCGTGGCGGCTTCGATTTCTTCCTGCCGACCGAGACCCCGCGTGTCTCGCAAGGGGTGACGGTGGAGCCGGAGAGCTTCGACGTGGAAATCCTGCTAGACGCGACCGACCGCATGAACGACGGCGACGGTCTGGCCCGTACGCTGGGCGTGGAACCGGAACTCGCCACCCTGCGCACCATGGTGGAACCCAAGACCCAGGGTCCCGGTGGGGTGCAGATGCTGGCCGGGCTGGGACTTGGCAGCCCACGTGCCTTCCAGCGCAATGAATCGGCCTCGGTGCTGCTCTTCGTGTGGGGCCTGCATGTGCTGCCGGTCTTCCTCAAGGGCGTGGACGTGACCGAATCGGCCCACCTGCCCAGCCTGGTGCCCTACCGCGCCACCGTGAAGCTGAGCCTGCAGGTGATCGAGGGCAACAACCCCTTCTACCTGATGGAAAAGATCAAGCAGGTCGGCTTTGCCGCCATCAATACCGGTCGCAGCGCAGCCGCCGCCGTGGGAGGGCTGCTCTGATGTTCGATCGTCGCTCCCGCTATTTCAGTGCCCGCCGCTACCAAGTGGGCGAAGACGGCAAGCCGGTCTTCAAGGGCGTGCGCGCCCGCGTCATCGGCCCGGCCACGCCCTTGCTGGAGCATGGCCTGCAGCCCGAGCAGCGGCTCGACGCACTGGGCGTGCACTACTACAACGACGCCCGACTGTGGTGGCGCATCATCGATGCCAACCCGGACGTCCTCTGCGCCGCCCAGCTCGAACTGATCGGCCTGCCGCCGCTCCCCCGGCGTAGCGATACGCCCCAGCCGCAGCAAGGCAACGCAACCGAGCTGGGCGAGGTGCTGCTGATACCCCGTAGCTCGGAGGGCGGCACATGAACTTCAGCCTCAGCCTCGATGCCCTGGCCACGCGCGCGCCGGCCGAATGCGTGATCACCGTCAATGGCTTCCCCATCGACAGCCTCTACCCGCTGCTGACCGAGGCCACCGTGGAAACCGGCCGCAACGCGCCGGATACCGCCAGCCTGGTGTTCGAAAGCCGCCGCGACGAACTGGGCCAGTGGCTGGTGCAGGATGCGATCGGTCTGGATGGCCAGCACCTGTTCCGCGAATGGAACCGCGTCACCATCTCGGCCGTGTTCGGCACCACCAGCGAGGAAATCCTGCGCGGTTTCATCCGCGAGGTGAAAACCGAATACCCGCCCGATGCCGGCGGCGCCAAGGTGACGGTGGAATGCCAGGACGAATCGCTGCAACTGGATCGCGAGCACCGCCGGCAGTCCTGGGGCAGCACCGAGCAGCCCAGCAGCGACAGCCTGATCCTGATGGAGATCATTGGTCGCTACCCCGGCCTCTCGCCCGACCCGCAGAACGCCAGCGGCCGCAGCGGCATCATCGGCGAGAACCAGGACGGCAAGGACATACAGTTCCTGCAGGCACGGGCCGAGGACAACGGCTACGAGCTGATCTTCCGTGGCGGACAGGTCTACTTCGGGCCGGTCCGTACCCAGCAGCCCCTGCCGCAACCGACCATCCTGGTCTACGCTGGCCGCGACGGCAATTGCATCTCGCTCAATGTCACCGGCGACGCCCACCAACCCGATGCCGTCTCCTTCGACCTGCCCGGCGAGGGGGATGCCAGCGCCCGGCAGGTGGTGGTGCAGCCCGATCTACCGGTCATGGGGACGGAGCGCGCCGGCAACCCGGCGGCCGGGCTCAACCCCTGCGTCTGGAACCTCAGCGGCCAGGCCGGTGGCGGTGCCAGCGACAACGAAGAACGCCTGCGCGCCAAGGCGCTGGCCAAGGCCAACGATGCCGACCTGCACAAGGTCCAGGCCGAGGGCGAGCTGGACGGCACGCTCTACGGCCATGTGCTGCGGCCCGGCCTGCCGGTGGGCATCGACGGCATCGGCAACCTGCAGTCCGGCATCTACTACGTCGATACCGTCACCCACAATTTCAATGCCCAGGGCTACCGCCAGCGCTTCAAGCTGCTGCGCAATGCCTGGGGCGACAACCTCGCCAGCTTGCCCGGTCCCGGGCCGCTGGCGGCGGTCATGGGGGCTGGCTTTGCGGTACTCGGAGGGCTCAGCCTGTGAGCGAGCTGGAACGCACCCTCGTCAATACCCTGCGGGAGCAGAAGGCCTACGGCAAGTACCGCGGCTTCGTGGTCGACAACAACGACCCGCAAAAGCTCGGCCGGCTCAAGGTCATGGTCCCGGCGCTGCTGGGCGACCAGAGCACCGACTGGGCCCTGCCCTGCCTGCCCTGCGGCGGGATTGCCGACCAGGGCTTCATCTGCCTACCGGACGTGGGCGCTCAACTGTGGGTGGAGTTCGAGGGCGGCAACCTCAGCACCCCGATCTGGACCGGCACCTTCTGGCAACAGGCCAGCGATGTGCCGGCCGAGCTGGCCGACCAGACCACCACCCGCTTGTGGAAGACCACCGCCGGCCATGTGTTCCTGCTGGAAGACAAGGAAGGCGACGAGCATATCCAGCTCTTGCACTCAGGCGGTGCCAACCTCGATATCGACCCCAAGGGCACGCTCGCGATCACCGACCAGAACGGCGCGCGCGTGACGCTGGATGCCGAGAACAACCAGGTGATCGTCGAGGACGCCAACGGCAACAGCCTGACCATGAGCAGCAGCGGCACCACGGTGGAGGACGCCAACGGCAACAAGCTGGAAATGGCCGCCGCCGGCATCACCGTCAAGGGCACCAAGATCGTGGTGGATGGCCAGCAGGTCATGCTCGGCGGCGAGGGTGGTGAGCCGCTGATCAAGGGCCAGAGCTTCCTCACGCTGTTCGCTACCCATATCCACACCTGCACCGCGCCCGGCAGCCCCACCTCGCCGCCCATACCACAGGGCGAAATGAGCAGCCTGTCCCTCAAAGTGAAGAGCGCCTGACCATGCCACGCCAGCTCGCCGACCCACCCTACCTCGCCTTCCCGCTGCGCTTTGCGATCAAGGATGGCGTCGCTACACCGCGCCTCGCGAATCGTGGCGAACACATCCGCGGCCAGATCGAACAGATCCTGTTTACCGTGGCCGGCGAGCGGGTATTCCGGCCTGAGTTCGGCGCCGGCCTGCGTACGCTGCTGTTCGAACCCAATGCCTCCCCCTTGTGGCAGGTCACCCAGCGCCGGCTCGCCGCCGCCCTGGCCGAGGCGCTGGCGGGTGAGGTCGATGCCCGCAGCCTCGAAATCGACGTCAGCGGCGAGGAAGGCGAGCTGCATGTGCGCATCGCCTACACCCTGGCGGCCATCGGCCAGCGCCAGGAGCACAGCTTCAATGGAGGCATGAGCTAAATGGCCGACAATCCCGCGATCCATCTCGAATACTCGGCCGGTTGCCCCGATTGCGCCCGTCGCCAGGTCGACCTGCCGCAGGTCCTGCCCTCGGTCGGGGACGACTTCGACTGGGACGTGCGCGACTACGACGGCTTCCGCCAGTTCATGCTGGAGGCCCTGGCCGCCCGTTTCCCCGCCCGTCAGCGCTGGACGCCGGCCGACGTGGAGGTCGCTCTGATCGAGGTGCTGGCCTCGCAGCTCGACAAGCTCTCCGACATGCTGGACCGCGTGGCCGGCGAGTTCACGCTCGAAACGGCCCGCCGGCCCGAGACTGTACGCCGACTCCTGAACATGATCGGCTACGACGCCACCGCCCTGGCCTGGCGGCTCGGTGATACCCCCTTCGAGGACAAGCCCGGCAGCGCCACGCCGGAGCTATTGGAGCCGGATCGTGCGCAGGCCTACCTCGACCTACAGCAGCACTGGCTGAACCACCCGGATGCGATGGAACTGGCTCGCCAGGCTGGCCCGCGGGCGATACGCCAGCAGCGCCGCATGGTGACGCTGGAAGACTACGCCAACGGCCTGGAGGCGCACCCGCTGGTGGAGCGGGCGCATGCCTGGCAAAGCTGGAGCGGCTCCTGGCTCCTGATCAATATCGCTGTGGTGCCCGTCCTGCGGCGCGACATCGACAAGACCGGCGTCTGGCCGGTGGCGCTGGCGCAAGCGACCGAGCGCTTCCATCGCGAGCGGGGCCTGCCGCCGCTCAGCATGAGCACCGGCCCCAGCCTGCGCAGCATCCTGCAACCCTATATCGAGCACTACCGCATGGCCGGCCAGGCCGTGGAGCTGTACCGCGCAGTCGAGGTCGGGGTCATCCTCGCCCTGTCCATCCAGGTCGCCGGCAACCACTTCCAGTCCGAGGTCCGCAATGCGGTCGAGCAAGCACTGGGAACAGGACCTGGCGGCTTCTTCGCCCCCGGCCGCCTGCGTTTTGGCGAAGACCTGTGGGCCAGCGACATCGTGCAGGTCCTGATGGCGCTCGATGGCGTCAACAATGTCTGCATCAACCGCTTCAAGCGCCTGGGGGATCGCTTCCCCGACATGGCAAGCCTGGGCCAGATCGAACTCGATGGCCTGGAGATCGCCGTCTGCGACAACCTGCCGGGCCAGCTTGCCCGCGGCTATTTCCGCCTCAGCCTGCATGGCGGCCAGAAAGGTTGAGCACCATGGCGCAAAAACATCCCCGTGACCTGACCCGCTGGAACCGTGCCGGCCTCGCCCGCGTGAGCTATGTGGACGGCAACGCCGCCCTGTTCCTCGACCGCCTGCGCGACCGCCTGCACACCACCTTCCCGCAATGGCGCGCGACCGAGCCCGAACTGGGCAATGGCACCGTGGACCTGAGTGCCCGCGAGCAGATGGAGGCGGTCTACGCCCGCAATCCGGACGACATGTTGTGGCAACTGACGCGCGCCTACGCCCGCGCCGGCCATGTGCTGGCCGGATCGCTGGACGCCACCGCCAACGAGGGCTGGATAGGCACCGCCACGCAATGGGAGAGCCTGCGCCGGCTCACTGCCATGCTGGACTACGCCCCGCACCCGCCGGCATCGGCTTTCACCTCGCTGGCGCTACTCTACAAGCCCGGCCTGAGCGGCAAGGTGGCGGCGGGCTTCCAGGTTCGCTACGCCCCCAGCAACGGTGGCAAGCCGTTGATCTTCGAGACGCTCGAAGACCTCGACGGCGACGCCAGCCTCAACGCACTGCGCCCGCTGGGCCATGACCGCAATCCACGCGCCCTGAGCGGTACCCGCTTCACGCTGGCCGGTAAGTTCGACAAGGTCAAGAGCGGCGAGCCGCTGGTGCTGGAGGACGAGCGCGGCAACGCCCCGCACCGGCTGCAGGCCTACCGCATCGTCGGCGTCAGCCATACCGAGACCGACACCACGCTCGACCTGAGCCCGCCGGTCGCCGCCAACGACGGCTTCCTGCGGGGCTATACCCGCTTTCACATCCTGCCCAAGGACAAACTCAGCGCGCTGGCGCCACGCACCACCGGCGCCGAGGTTGGCACCGGCCTGCGGCTGACGGCGGTGCCGGAGGGATTGGTCGCCGGCGACATCGTCGCCATCGGCCGGCCCGAGGGCAAACCCTACTTCCGCCGCATCAAGGAGATCCGCGCCGAGACGCTGGGCTTCTACAAGGCATTGGGCAACCTGGACCTGCTCAACAGCACGGTCATGGTGCCGATCACCATCGCCATCGCCCATATGGGTGGCAACCGGCGCAACCTCGAGAGCGACGACACCCAGGTGCGCGTGCTCTATGTCGCCGGCGACTGGGGCTGGCTGGCCGGCCGCTGGCTCGCAGACATCCGTCACGCCCCCAACCAGCAGGGCCAGTTGCAGGAGTACCTGCCCATGTACGAATGCATCAAGGCCAACTACTTCCCGCCCACCAGCAAGGGCGAAGGCGCCGAACTGGCCGGCTATACCGCGCTAACCATGACCTGGCGCAACAACCAGGACCAGGGCGAAGGGGACCCGGACCTGCACCTGGACAACCCGCAGACCCTTTTCACCGCACCGCGCACCGCCGGCCCCTGGCGGCCCGACACCTTTTTGCAGAAGAGCAGCAACGGCCGGCTGACCGAGCCACTGGTCGTCGCCCAGCCCAAGCGCACCGCACCGGGTGACCTGGCGGTACTGGTTTGCGGCGGCACGCTGGCCTGGGCAAGGCTGCGGCATGTCAGCGTGGATGCTGACAACGGCAGCGCACGGCTCGATAGCGAGACCGGCTGGCAGGATCGCGGCGGCGCGCCGTTCTTCCTCACCCCCAGCCGGGTCTATGCCCATTTCAGCGAGACCGCCTATTGCCTGGATGCCAGCGAGAACCGTACCGCGCTCGACAGCCCCATCATCCCGGTCGCGGCCCTGCCGCCCGCCCTGCGTGCCGGCCGACGGGTGCTGATCGACAACGGCAGCCTGTGCATCGCCACCCGTATCAGCGAGCTGAGCCCCGCGGGCGGTAGCAGCTGGATCAAGCTGGCCGACCCACCACCCAGCGGCAGCACCTACGGCAACTTCACCTTGCGCGGCAACGTCGCGCTGGCAGGCCATGGCGAGAGCAAGCCGGTCAAGGCGCTCGGTAGCGGCAACGCGGCCATCAACCACCAGCGCTTCGTGCTCGATGTCACCGATGCAAGCTTCGTGGCCGACCCCAGCATGCCCGGTGGCGTCCGTGCCGACCTGGTGGTCAGCATTGCCGGCGAGCGCTGGACCCAGGTCGGCAACCTGGGGGATTCGCGCGATACCGACGCCCACTACCAGGTCAGGCAGAACGAGGATGGCCGGCTGGCCATCGAGTTTGGAGATGGCCGCCATGGTCGCCGCCTACCTACCGGCGGCAACAATGTGCTGGTGCGTTACCGGCAGGGCGTGGGTTCGGCCGGCAATCTGCCCGCCGACCAGTTGACCAAACCGGTCCACCCGCATGCGCTGGTGGAGGCTGTCGCCCAGCCCATGCCGGCCTCGGGCGGTGGCGAACGGGAAGGCCCCGAGGCACTGCGCACCAACGCTGCCGGCGCACTGCTGGCGCTGGAACGCGCCGTATCGCTGTCGGATTTCGCCGCCCTGGCGCGCGGCAACGCCGCCGTCGCCCAGGCCGATGCCTTCGCGCTGCAACCGGGCAAGGCGCAGCGCGAGCGGATCGAACTTGTGGTCGTACCGGCCGGCGGTGGCAGCTTCACCACCGCACTGCGCGACAACCTGCAGTCCTATCTGCTCGCGCATGCCCTGCCGGGTGTGCAGTTGACCGTCAGCGCCTACCAGGCGGTGACCTTTGGCCTGCGTGTCTCGGTCAGGGTGCGGCCTGAGGCTTTCGATAAGGAGGTGGTCAAGCAGGCGGTGTACGCGGCACTGCGTGATGCCTTTTCACTCTCTCGCCGGGCGCTGGGCCAGGCTTTCTACCGCGGCGAGGTCTACGCAGTGGTCGATGCCGTCGCCGGCGTGGAAAACAGCGACGTGGCGATACACCTCGCCATCGACCATAGCGACCCGAATGCCATCAAGCGACTGAGCGTGGATGCCAACAACGTGGTGCTGGCTGCCCAACCCTGGCCACGCCAGTGCATCCACCTGCCGGCATCCAACCCGGACATTGTCGTGACGGTGGAGGACTTCTTCCTGTGAACCCCTACGCCACGGAGGCCGCCCATGTCTGAGGACGCCAAGCGCGCCATGGATTTCGCCACGCTGCTGTACCGGCAACTGCCGGCGATCTATCGCGAGCGCGACCAGGCGGTGGAGGACACGTCCGGCGAGCTGCAGCCCGGCGCCCTGGCGCAGGTGCTAGCCGACTATGGCGACCTGCTGGACGCGCTCTACCGCACCTTGATGCAGCGCTACTACGATATCTTCCCCGAGACCGAAGGCACCGATGCCGAAGGCCTGGCCCGAGGCTGCCAGAGCTGGGTCCTGCCCTACCTCGCCCAGCTGCTGGACGTGCAACTGATGTCGCCGCTGGAACAGGGCCGGCGCGAGGAGATCGGCCATGCCGTGGCCTGGCGCCAGCGCAAGGGCACGCCACAGGCGATCGAAGACATCGCCGATGCCGTGGCCGGCATGGAAGTGGAAATCCGCGAAGGCTGGCGCGAGGTGGCCGTCACCCCGCACGCCGGCTTTACCCTGCTGCGCGCCGATGTGTTCGGCGAACCCAACCCCGGCCTGTTTGGCGACCCGGACAAGGACTACGACCCACGCTACCCCGACCGTCGAGCCGAGCACCCCGGCCTGCCCAATGGCACGGTCGACCTGCGCCGCGCCTCCCGCGCCATCCGCACCAATGCCAACAACCCGGCCGGCAAGCCCACCACCTTCTCTGGCGAGCTGGTGTACTGGCGGCAGAGCTGGCCTCATGGCGCGCCATGCTTCCCCGGTAGCTTCCAGGATGTCTCCGGCCACACCGCCGACTTGCGTACGCCGGACTGGCGTCGTGGCCATGCCCATCCGCGCCGCGTGATCCTGCATGCGCCGCCCTTCCCCGGCTTCTTCTCGCCACAGCCGGCCAGCGTGCAGTGGAGCACCATCGCCGATGCGGTCAAGGATGGCACTACGCTGGGGTTCGGCCTGCCCCTGGGCCTGGAGAAGCGCATCGACGACGAGGGCGAGTACTGGCACCTCTACGGCAAGACAGCCGCGCCGGTACGTATCCGTGGGGTGGTAGAGCTCGACCTGCCCAAGCGCTGGTCGTTCGAGCGGCTGTGGTTCGATAACAAGCTGGAAATCTGGCAGGGCCGTGCCCGGTTCGAATCCTGTGCCCTGCGCCAGCTGCATATCCACAAGACCGACTCGCCGCTACCGGTTGCCATCGCCCGCAACAGCCTGTTCAAGCAGATGCTGGCGCCGCTATGCCTGGTGGAACTCGAGTACGTCACCATCCTGGAACGGTTGGTGGCCGAGAAACTGCAGGCCAGCGACTGCCTGTTCCTCAAGCAGCCGCGCAAGGACCTGGTGGGCTTCGACGTACCGGGCGATGGCTGCGTGCGCTACAGCCGGTTCGAATACTTCCCGCCGCCAGAACCGCAACTCGGCGACCCGCCCATCCCACCGGCCTTCGACTGGCTGGCGCAGGGCGTGCGTTCCAAACTCAAGGTCCACAAGAACAGTTGCAGCCTGCTCGCGCCGATCTTCTGGAGCGAAACCTTTGGCGACCCCGGCTGCGCCGTACTGCACCCGCAAAGCGACGACAGGCTGCGTTTTGGTGCCGAGGACGGCGGCGAGATGGGGGCCTGCCATGCGCTGGCCTACACCCTGCGCGAACAGGCGGTAATCCAGAAGCTGCGCGACACCCTCCCCGTCGGCATCGAGGCCGTGCTGGCGCCGGACGCGAGTCTGGTCTGCGCGCCGCCACTGCCCAAGTAGACCATGGCACCCGGATAAACCGTTGACGGACCGATACATCGACTAGCCGCCATCCCAAAGAGACAGCGATCATGAAAACCCAGATATCCCGTCGCAGCTTCCGCCCTGCCCAGCGTTACTCCGGCGTCCAGCTCCAGCAGGGGCGGATGATTGTCGATGCCGACTGGAACGAACAGAGCGATATCTTCGACTACCGTCAGGTCAGCACCCTGGCCGATGTCGTGGCCTCCGGCGCGCCGGTCAGCGGCGGCCTGGCCTTGATCGGCACCGCCGCAGCCCCGCTGCTGCGGCCGGGCAGGGTCTATGTGGAGGGCGTCGCAGCCGTACTGCCCGCCCAGGCCGAGGCGCCGGCCGGCATCCCCCCGGCCAGCCAGGCCGACTATCCCAACCCGCCGGCCCTGCCGGCCGGCAACCTGCGCTTCTATGTGGATGTATGGGAACGTACCGTCACCGCGCTGGAAGACGGCGAGCTGATGGATGCCGGCCTGCACGGGGCCGATACCGCCAGCCGCACCCAGACCCTGCTGCAGGTCAAGTGGTGTGACCTCGGCGTCGATATCGCCAACCCGAACATCAACCCCCAGCAGGGGAATGCGCCGCTGTCGCTCACGCTGCGCGCCATCGCGTCGTCGGGTGACCCGTGCGACCCCTGCGCGGCCGAAGCCGAGGTGGACGAGCGCATCGGCAACTACCTGTTCCGGGTGGAAGTCCACGAGGTATTCCAGCTCACCAACCAGACCCATATCGCGCTCAAATGGTCACGCGACAACGGCGCCGAAGCCTACACCGCGGACCAGGTTCCGGCGGGCTTCGGTCAGGGCAACTGGATCTGGGAATTCTATGATGCCGCCAGTGAAAAGCAGCTCGGCCGGCACTTCCCGGCCACCTTCCGGCCACGGGTGGGGATGCTGAAAAAGACCTTCGACATCCCGACCGGGACTGACCCCAAGGCGTTTGTCCGTCAGTGGGACGGCTATGCCATTATTAACCTCGCCACCAGTGCCTTGGTCGAGGGTCGCGACCGGGGCGCCGACCTGCACACCACCGGCAATGACGATTCTGCCGGCAAGGTCCTGTTCGCGGCCGGTAAGGTCAAGATCAACCTCGACCTGCTGGTGCTGGAGCTGGAACTGGCCGGCAAGCAGTTCCTCGCCGGCGACCATTGGCTGGGCATGGTGCGGGAAGCCGTACGCAAGAGCGGCGACATCATCCTCGACAGGGGACTGCCCGTCGGCGTGCGGCATCGCTACCTGGAGATCGGCACCCGCACCGGCAGCGCGCTCGCACCACCTACCGGCCTGACGGCCGACGCCTGGCGGCGCCGCATGGCCTTTCCGCCGCTCACTGCATTGCAAGCCGGTGATGTGGCCTATACGCCGCCGGCAGGCTGCCAGGGGCTGTACGGGCCGGACGCGGTAGAGAACGTCAAGCAGGCGCTGGACAAGATATGCGCCATCGACGCGCTGGACATCGGCTTTGATCTCAAGAACCCGCTCCCACCCAATAGCGTAGCGGCCCTGCTCGCCAGCCAGCTTGGCGCCAACTGGCCCAACCTCGATACGCTGCCCAAGAACCCCTCGGTCAACGACATGCTTTGGGCGCTACTCTACAACGCCAACGCTGCCGCCCTGCCCTATACCATCCCGGCCTGCGCCAACACGCCCAACACACTGGCCAAGCTGCTGGGCCTGGTGGCCGGCCCCGGCCAGGTCGGCAGTACGCTGGACAAACTCCTGTGTACGCTGGATGCCGACAAGATTCCGCTCGGCAGTCCGGTCTGCCAGGACCTGATCAACTCCGGCGCCACCACGGTGCTCGACGCCCTGGACTACCTCTGCGGCACCCGCATCACCCGTTGTGCCACCACAGTCCCGGTCGGCAATCTCAAGACCGAGCTACAGGCCTTCGCAGCCACCGCCAACATCACCGACCTGTGGCTGTGCCTGATGCCAGGTGAGCATATCGTCGACGTCCCCATTACCATCACCGGGAAGCGCAGCCTGCGTATCAGCGCGGCGGCGGCCGGCGCCAGCACGGTGTACTTCACCAACCAGCCGGCCAGCTTCTCGGCACAGGAGATCGGCATTGAGGGAGTACGGCTGCGTTTCGCGTCGTCAGCCTCCATCACGCTGACCGGCAACAGGGTGGTCGGCAACCGGAACATCTTCGTACGGGCGAGTTCGTCGGAAACCCTGCCGCCCATGGTTCGCGTCGACCCGCTCGGCGCCGGTAGCGAGCTGATCTGGCGCGACAATGTGATGCAGGACACCTGGTCCCATCCGGCCACGCACACGGTCACTTTCGTGGGCCAGGACATCATTGGTAACAAGGCGGTCACCGCCCGCTTCAAGAACATCCTCGAAGACAAGACCCTGATCGAGGACGACATCCGATTCGAAAAGGAGCTGGACCTGCTGACTGAGGAGATCGCAGGTATGACCGGGCGTGAACGGCTGGCCTGGCGCACCCGGATGGACCAGATCAGCGAGAAGGAAAACCAGAAGCTCACCGGTATCGACAAACTGGCCCCCAAGGCGACGGCCAAGACCACCGCCAAGAAAACCAGCAAGGCCGCCAAGGCCAATACCGATGCCACGACCAGCGTGCCGTTGGCGGCCGGCGATGCAGCCCTGAAAGCGGACACCACGGTCAAGGCCGATATCAGCGACCTCAAGACCATGGCGCGCGCGCCCATCGTCCACGCACTGCCGGGCAATAGCGTGGGCCTGCTCGGCAAGGCCAGCCTGGGTGCCCTGACGGTGACCGAAGCCAAGCCGATGGCCGCCAAGATCATCGACGACATCAACGCGGCCGGCGCCGACAAGTTTGTCATCCGGGAAGCCCTGCGCGACTTCGTGGTCATCCTGTACGAATCAGGCTATGGCGATGCGCTGGCGCTGGGCAGTACCGATCTGTCTGGATCACTGACCGACAATGTGTTCGATGGCGAGATCCTGCTCACCAACGGCCAGGTCAATGGCGTGGACCCGCGCGATGCCCGATCACAGAACTTTGTCGTCCCGGATAACCAGCCCTTCGTGAACGGTCGTGGTCGCATCGCCTTTACCGGCAACCGCATCCATCGCCTCTACATGTGGATACCGCGCAGCCAGGTATTCGACAACCTGGTAGCAGGTACGATCCCTGGCTATGAGAGCGTCACACTCACCTCCAACCAGTTGCACGACTGCGGCAATTCGATCTATGGCGAAGTCACCATCGTCAATGGCAACCAGGTGGAGCACGGCACCGTCCCGACCGGCGTCCGGCTCGGCATCACGCTATCGCAACGGACTGCCTACACCGCCAACGTCTCCACGCTAAGCGGTGAAGAAGCACCGAGCTGGCGGGCCGTCTCGCGCTTCCGCAGCGTCACCGGCAATCTCATGAACGTGGTACCCGGCTAAGCAGCCCGGAACCCGGAGGAGGACATCATGACCGTCCACCTGACCTTGCGGCGCAGTCTGCAGCGTAGCGGCCGCAGCGGTCCGGTACACCTGCCGCGCGCCCATGACAGCGGGCGGGAATCCGTCGCCCAGGCGCTGGGGGCCGGCACGCTGGCGCCCCCCGTCCAGGCCAAGCTCACGCTCGGCGCCGTGGGCGACGCGCATGAACAGGAAGCGGACGCCATGGCCGAGCGGGTGATGCGCATGCCGCTTACCGAGACCCCTACCGCCACCGGCGAGGCCGTGCAACGCCAGTGCAGCAGTTGTGAGCAAGAGGAACCCATACAGCGCAAATGCGCCGACTGCGAGGAAGAAGACAAGGTCCAGCGCGCCACCACACCCGCGCAGGAGGAAGAAGAAAAGCAGCAGGACAAGGAGAAAAAGCCCGACGAAGCCATCGCCCGCAAGCACGACACCGCAGCAGGCCCAACGACCGGCAGTAGCGACGCTGGCGGCGCCGGAGGAGGCCTGCCCGCCAGCACCGCCGCCCGCATCCAGCAGCGCCGGGGCAGCGGTAGCGGCTTGCCGGCCAGCGAGCGCGGTTTCTTCGAACCCCGCTTTGGCCAGCGCTTCGATGGCGTCAAAGTCCATGCCGATGGTGAAGCCGCGCAGCTCTCGCAATCACTCGGAGCCCGCGCCTTTACCGTGGGGCGGGATGTGTTCTTCGGCGCCGGCGAGTACCGGCCGGGCACGTCCCACGGCCGCCACCTGCTGGCCCATGAGCTGACCCACGTCCTGCAACAGCAAGGCGGCCAGGGCGGCACCATCCGGCGCTGGAATGTCGGTCCGGCACCAGCGCCACACGGCTGGAACGTGATTACCGATGCGGAACACCTGCGCCGGCTCGGCCAGGCCGAAGCCATCGTGCGCGGGGTGATCGGCTCCCGTAACTGCCGTAGCTTCTTCGAAGACAACTGCACCAATGGCCAGGGGGCCAATGCGCTGCAGGATGCCTTCGACAATGCCAACGTCTACCTGCGGCCCGGCGACGACAATGTGTTCGGCGAAGGTGAATTCGGTGGCCACAACATCGCCTTCAATGAGCGCGCCTTCCGCATCGGCCGTTTCATGATGGCGTCTTCCCTGCTGCATGAGATGTTCCACAACTGCGATACCACCGGCGCCGGTACCGGCCGGGCAGCGGAGCTGGGTGCGGAAAACAGTGTCGAGGCCTGTCGCCTGCACACCCCATGGATAGACACGGTCTCGCCCAGGACCGGCACAGGCGGGGACCAGGTCACCATCCGGGGCTGGGGCTTCGGCCCGGTACAAGGGGGCAGCGATGGCGTCACCATCGGCGGTGTCAATGCCACCATCGTGAGCTGGGCCTTCATGGCCGGCACCTCGTCCCGGGTCGAGATCGTCGCCGAAGTCCCGGCCGGTGCCGGTGCAGGTGGCGTGGTGGTCACCAACAACGGCGTACGCAGCAATGCCGCGCGTTTTACCGCGACCTGAGTACCGCATGATGCTGCCTTCCGCCCCCCCTCGTCGGACCTGCAGGAGCTAGCGCGCCATGTCCGCCCTGGCCCAGACCCACAAGGCCGCCGAGGCGGCAGCGGTGGCGCACGCCAGGAAGGGCAGCAAGCCAGCCGGTCCGGCCCTGCTGCCCCGACAGCGCCTGCGGCTGGGTGGCGCACAGGATGAAGCCGAGCACCAGGCAGAGCGCATTGCCGATCGAGTGACCAGCGCCCCAGCCAAATTACCAGCAGGGGCAACGGCCAAGGCAGGGGGGGCGATCAGCAACGCCACCAGCGCTGTGCGCCGCGCCCTCTCCCACCATGCCGATACCCAGGTGGCCGAGGCGCAAGATCACACCCTGCAACGTGAAGAAGGCCGTCGCACCGACGACGATAAGCTGCTGCCCGAACCACTCGAAGCCCGCCTGCTGGCCCTGCTGCAAGGCGGCGACCCACTGCCTGATCCAACCCGCCGATTGATGGAGCAGCGCTTCGGCATGAGCCTCGCCAGCGTGCGCATCCATACCGACGGCGAGGCCGCCAGCCTCAACGAGGCCGTCGGCGCCCATGCCTTCACGCTGGGTGAGCACATTGCCTTCAATCGGGGTCGCTTCCAGCCCGATCACCCGGCTGGCGAGCACCTGCTGGCGCACGAGCTGGCGCACGTCGCCCAACACCGCGCCCAGGCTGATGCGATCGAGACCGCACCGGTACGGCGTGGCTTCTGGAGCGACCTCTACGACAGCGCGGCCAGCACGCTGGGCGACATAGCCGACTGGGCCTGGGATAAGGTGCAGGAATTCGGCTGGGAGCTGCTCGAATCCATCGCCCCCGAGTTCGCCCGTACCGTGCGCACCATCCAGGAGGAAGGCATCCTGCCCTGGCTGGGCCGCCAGGTTGCCCGCGCCTGGGATGGCTTCATCGGTGGTCTGCGCGCCCTGGTGCCGTTCGAAGGACCTCAGCAGTTGATCACCCTGTTCGCCGGTCTGGTAGAGCGCGCCGCCGGCATCGTGGTGGCGCTGGCCTCCGGCAATTGCGAGCCCTTGATGGCAGCGATCACCGAGCTCAAGACCTTCGTGGTCGAGACCGCCGGTGTTGCCTGGAACAAGCTGACCGAATTCCTCGCCCCCATCGGCACCTTCTTTACCGATCTCTGGAACAGCTTTGGCGCTCCGGCGGTGCAATGGCTGCAGGATTTTGGCGGTGCAGTCTGGGAAGGGATACAAGACCTGGGCCGGCGATTCTGGGAATGGATACGACCGGTGCGCGAAGCCGCCGAGCGGATCTGGAACTGGTTTTCCGAACTCCTTTTTGGCAGTGGCGATACCGCCAGCGGCAACAACGAAGGCGGCGTGCTGGGCTGGATCACCCGCAAGGCCGGCGAGGCCTGGGACTGGGTCAAGGAGCAGACACGGCCGGTCTGGCAGCCGGTGGCGGAATTCGCCGCCAAGGTGGCCGAGCTGATCCCGCCGGCCTTCATCCGCGAGATGGGCGAGAACGCCCAGCAGCTCTCCACCCAGCTCAACGATGCCGGCGCCGGCATGGAGGGTGGCGACGGCGTGGCTGACAACCGCGATACGCTGGCCTCGGTCCTGCCCTCGGTCGAGACCATCATCGCCACCATACGCCGCATCATCGTCGGCGCCGGCGCCTGGCTGACCGAGAAGGTCGGCGACATCGGCACCGCCATCAGCGGCCTGATCAGCCGGCTTAGCACCAACGCCCTGCTGTCCTGGCTGGGTTCGGCCTTCACCTGGCTGGCCGACCTCGTCACCACGCTGACCACCTGGGCACAACAGCAGGTCAGCGGCTTATTCAATCTGCTGGTGCAAGGGTTCGACGCCCTCTCGCCCTTCCTGCAATTGGTGCTGGAGACCGTACGCAAGGTCATCAGCATCTACGCCGATATCCTGCAACTCCCCATCCTCATTCTCAATTCCATCTGGCAACGGGTACCGGAGTGTATTCGCGTCCCCATCGAGAACTTCATCCAGAACCAGATCCTGGCCCGCATCCCGGTGTTCGGCCAGTTCTTCAGCGATCCGGAACTCTGGCCGCGCGTGCGCGATACGGCGCTACGCATCCTGCGCCGGCTGTTTGTGGATGGCGATATTGCCGGTGCCGCCTGGCTGTTCTTCCAATCCATCCTGCGCATCCTCGGCCTGCCACCCGAGCTGGTCATCCAGGTGCTGGCCAAGGCGGCGGCCGCCATTGGCGACATCCTCACCAACCCCATCGGCTTCCTGATCAATCTGGTTCGCACCATGGGCGCGGGCTTCATGCGCTTCTTCGGCAATATCGGCACCCACCTGCTGAACGGCCTGACCGGCTGGCTGTTCGGCGCCTTGCGCGAGGCAGGCATCCAGCCGCCAACCGATTTTTCACTCGGCGGCATCCTCGGCTTTGTGATGGAAGTGCTCGGCATCACCGTCGACAATATCTTCAGCCGGCTGTCCGAGCGCATAGGCGCCGAGACCACGGCCCGGCTGCGGCGCATGCTGGATGTCGCAACCGGTGTCTGGTCCTTTGTCTCGGTCCTCATCACCGAAGGCCCGGCCGGCCTGTGGCGTGAGCTGACCGAACGCCTCTCCACGCTGTGGGACCAGGTGGTGGAAGGCGTGACCGGCTTCATCACCGAGCGCGTCATCGGCTGGGCCACCCGCTGGCTGACCTCCTTGCTGGACGTCACCGGCATCATGCCGGCCATCAACACCATCATCGCCATCTACAACGCGATCCAGTCGTTTATCGAATACCTGCGCGAGCTGCTTGAGATCGTCTCGCGCGTGCTGGACGGCATCAATAGCATCGCCCGGGGCGATGTGGAGCCTGGCGCCGAGATCATGGAGGGCGCACTCGGCGCCGCCATGCCGATCGCCATCGGCTTTCTCGCCAACCAGGCGGGGCTGGGACGGCTATCGGCCCGACTGCGGGAGATCCTGGCCGGCCTGCAGGAACGCGTGAATGGCGCCATCGACTGGGTGATCGACCGGGCCATCCGGCTCGGGCAATCGCTGCTCGACATGGCCCGCCGTGGCGTCGCCGCCGTACGTAACTGGTGGGAGGCCAGGCGAGGCTTCCATGCAGAGGATGGCGAGGAGCACAACGTCTACCTCGAAGGCACTGGCAGCAGCACCCACCTCATGGTGGCCTCCGGCGACCCCACCAACTATTCGGAATTTATCCGCGCCGTCGACGTGCCCGCCAATAAACGCGCCGATAAGGCAGAAGCCACCCGCATTGCAGGGGAACTGGATACGGCCATCCGGGCGGCGGCTGCCGCGCGTGTAGGTGCGCCGGCTCGCGGCAGCGGTGGGGGCAGGGGCGCGGGGGCAGCAGCGGCTGACCCGGCGGCGGAGATTGACCGGCTGCTGGGTCAGTTGGCCGTGGTGACTGCCCGCTTCATGCCCAGCAGCGGCAACTCGCCCTCCACCCTGCCGGTCTATGGCGGCACCAATGGTGCCGGCTATGGCAGCAGCGCAACGGTACTGCGGCTGACCCACAACCGCAGCTTCACCGGCAGCGCCCCCAGCCGCTCCCTCCACACGCCCGCCTATACCCGGCTGAACCAGCGCCGCTCCAGCCTGGGTGCGACGGGCAGCTACTACGTGCTGGGCCATTTGCTCAACCACAACCTCGGCGGCCCCGGCACCACCTGGACCAACCTGACCCCGCTCTCGCAAGGCGCCAACAACCGCCGCGACACGTCCATGCTGCACGGCTTCGAAAAACTGGTGAAGGATGCGGTCGATGCCGACCGGCCGGCCAATCGCAAGATCGTCAACTTTGTCGTCACCGCCAACTACAACATGCCCTCGCGCACCAGCGACGCCAACCGCGCCCTCGCCAACGCCCGCGCCGCCCGGACCGATGCCGAGAAACGCCGCTGGCTGGCCGTGCGCGAGGTGGTGCAGGAAGAAGCCTCGGTACCCAATAACGTGAGCCTGATCGCCCACACCCTGCGGCCGGACGGTACCCGCGACGCCCAGATCGGCTCGGGCGACGCCGTCGAGAACATCCCGAGCGGCGAGCGCGATATCAACCAGTACGGTGTCTCGCCCCGTGACGGCATCCTGGAGGACCACCGCAGTGAACTCTGAGCCCCTCGCCCCCCTGAGCCGCCTGCACTACCAGTTGCTGGCAGAGCCCTATGTCTTCGCGCTGCTGACCTGGCCCGCAGCCGCGCTGGTCGAGTACTTCCAGCACACCGGCCAGAACGGCTATCGCATCGCCACCCTGGTCTGGCTGGCGGTCTTTCACCTGGCCGCCTATGGCCGCCAACGCGGGCTGGCCTTCGGCAACCTGCTGCTGGTGCTCTCGGTCAGCGTCGTCATTGCCACCGCCAGCTTTCCCTCACCCTGGGTGGCGCTGGAACTGCCGGTGCTGCTGATCGGGCTTTACGCCGCTCAGCGGGCCAGGCTGCAAAACACCCAACGACAACCCACCTCGCGGCCACAAGCCGCCGCACTCGAGCCCTGAACGCAGCGCACCTACGGCCCCTGGCCGCGCAGCCCGGCGATCACCCGGCTTCTACGTTCCACTTAGTCAGCAGGAGCAAGCCATGATCAATCAGTTCAGCACCAAGGAAGAAATCATCAAATTGCAGCGCGCACTGCTCGACGCCGGCTTCCCGCCCGGCGCGGCCGACGGCATCTTCGGCGAGGGCACGCGCGCCGCCCTCATGGCCTTTCAACTCAGCCGCCAGTTGCTGGCCGACGGCATCGCCGGCCCCATCACCCTCTCGGCACTCGGGCTCATTCCGACTACCCCGCTGCCCAGCATCGCCGGTGTGGTCAACGTGCAGATCGTCGCACAGATGTTCCCTGGCACGCCGCTCGGCAACATCAGCACCCACCTGCCCATCGTCCTCGCCGCCCTCGCCCGCTATGGGCTGCAGGACAAGGTAATGACCCTCGCCGCACTCGCCACCATCCGGGCCGAGACCGCGAGCTTCCGCCCCATCACCGAAGGCATCTCGCGCTTCAATACCTCACCGAACGGTCACCACTTCGACCTGTACGACAACCGCAAGGACCTCGGCAACCGCGGCGCGCCGGACGGTGCCTCCTTCGCCGGTCGTGGCTTCATCCAGCTTACTGGCCGCGCCAACTACACCCACTACGGCCCCAAGCTCAACCCACCGGTAGACCTCGTCAGCAACCCGGAAGCCGCCAACGACCCCGACACCGCCGCCAGCCTGCTGGCACTCTTCCTCAAGGACCACGCCCTCGCCATCAAGACCGCCATCCTGCAAGGCGACTTCAAGGCCGCCCGCCGCCAGGTGAACGGCGGCACGCATGGCTGGGAGGATTTCCAGTCGGCCTACCAGACGGGTGCCAGGTTACTGTCCTGAATACATCGCCCCGCTTTGGCTGACCAATGCAATACGGCGCAAGGTCCCGAGGAGCTTGCGCCGTATTCTTTCGCCATCTCGACGCTCGCCCAGCCGGCAGCAGACCCTTAAGGCTTATTCCACCACCACATCGGCCTCCACCAGCCGCTGCCGCTGCTTCCATAAAAATACCAGCGCGCCCACGGGCAGGCAGAAGGTGACCAGCCACGGCCCCGACCAGCCGGTGCGCATCACGCCCGCGCTGAGGAGGTTGAAGTAGAGCGGGTTCAGACCGATCTCACCGGTCGTCCAGTTCAAGGTCGCCGCGCCGACGCCGAACAGGATGAACACGATCCACAGCCACTTGCGCTTGAGCTCACGGGTCCGCACGCACAGCACCAGCGCCGCCAGCGTGATCATGACCGCACCGGCCGTCAGCAGCAGGAACAGGTAGTGGACAGCGCCTTTGCCATGGAAGTTGAAGGCATGCAGCTCGGCCAAGGGAACCGGCAAGGGCTCGATGCGGAACCCGAGTATGCGGAACTGCCCCGGCTCGCCCGACAATTGGGCCGAGACCAGCACCCAGCGCTTGCCGGGGTAGCTGTACTCCGCCGCAACGGTCGCCACCCGGGTGCCGTTGGCCACCGTCGTCACCTTCCAGGCCACCGGCTCGCTGGCGAGCGGGGCCTCCTTGGGCAGCAAGGCCGCCATGCGCTCCAGCCCATGGCGGATATTGGCCGTATCGAGCTGGCTATCACCCTGCGCCTCGATCGCCACATAATCCCGCCGCGATAGTTGCTCCACCATATTGCGCATGAACAAGGCCTCGGGCGTCTTGCCAAAGGCATCGGGCGAGAGCGGTGCACCGCAACCGCTCAACAGGCCGGTGAGCAGGATCAGGCAGGCGAACCAACGAGTAGAGAGTAAGGACTGAAGCATGGGCGTCACCGTAGCTGGGTATGCGCCGGGCCCACCAGGGCGCACGGCAGCTGGGTTTATAGCCGTTTTCACCCCGCTTCGGGCTAGACTGGCGCCCACGCCGCACAAAAAAAGAGGCCCACGTCGCCGAAGCGGGTGGGCCAGAGGAGGAGGAAGGCTCTAATGTACAACAGCTACATAAGGCTGCACTGATTTTGTTGTAAGTAATTGTTACGATCTTCCCTGGCATTCTTTATGCCCGTATAGCGCTCGTATAGACAAATTACGGCCTACCTAAGTAACCCTGAAATAGCGTCAAATCCAGTATTGGCAGCCTTGCTCGGTCCATTCTATGCAAACTGGCTCGACCCAATTTTCGTCGGTTTTCAACCATATTTGAGTAGATGACTTGATGCGATTTCACTCACTGAGTATTGCCGCCCTAGCCCTCTCACTGACACTCACCGCTTCCGCCGCAGCAGGGGCTGCGAACGATGCAGCTATCAAGCGGGCCGAAAAAGAGGTTTCGGCGCTCTATCTAAAGGGTAACTATCAGGCAGCACTTGAACTGGCCTATCAATCCTTGCAAACCGCAGAAATGAAATATGGCCAAGACGAACCAGCCCTTGTATCCCTCATAGCTGCCATCGGCGTACTACACCGAATGCAAGGGAGTTTGGAGGTTGCAGAACCGTTTTACCTGCGTGCATTGGTACTCAGTAAGCAATCTCCGAAGCCGAATGCCATGTCGGTGAGCGAGGCGCTGAGCAACCTTGGCGATCTGTATATCCTGCAGAATCGATTGCAAGAAGCCAGGACGACCCTGCAAAAAGCGCTAGAACTTGCGGAGAGCGCAGAAGGGAAGGAGGGAAAATTTCTCCCAACCATATTGAACAACCTTGCCAATACGTATTCAGCCCCCAATGAATTCGCCGCCGCCGAGGCACTGCAACAACGTGGCGTAGCTATCAGCGAGAAGGTATTCGGACCGCAACATGAGAATACCGCCGCAGGCCTCCACCATTTAGGCCTGCATTACCAAATCCATGGCGATTACAACAAAGCGGCTCCGCTACTGACTAGGGCACTCAAAATACGAGAGAAAAAGCTCGGTCCAACACATCCGGATACTGCACAAAACATGGTCGATCTGGGCATCAATCTCGCCGAGTTGAGGCGTGATAATGAGGCTAGTCCTTTGCTAGAGAAAGGCATCGCCCTGCTTGAACAGCAGCTTGGAGAGGACTACGAAGGCCTGGCCATTCCACTGGCCACACTAGCCAGAATCGAGCGAGATAATGGAATGAGCCTGCCAGCAACAACCAAGGCGAAGCGTTCACTACAGATACTCGAAAAGCGGTGGGGCTCTACCAGTGCGCAGCGCCTCTTGCCACTCACCATACTCTTCAGGGACAGCGTTGAGCGGAAAGACAATGAGCAAGTCGCGCTTTACGGCCAGCAATTGATAAGCTTCCTCGATAGAGACAAGCAAGCCAGACCTGTTGATCAAGTACGCGTGTTATCAGTAATAGCAACCGCGGCAAACCGGGCAAAGCAATGGGATCGAGCGAAAACTCATGCTAACCGTGCCCTTGCCATCGTGGACCAGCATCCCGAAATCTTCTTTGAGGAAGCCGGTACCATCCTGACCCTGCTGGGTAATTTGAACACGATGGATAACAAGGCAGAGGAAGCAGAATCGCAGTATCTGCGGGCCTTGAAGTTGATCGCCGCACGAGAAGGTGAACTGACGCCTGCAAGCATCCCGGCCCTGCTGGGCATCAGCGCTGACCTGATCATGCTAGGCAAGTATGCCGACTCAAAGTCCTATTTCGACAGGGCTGAGCATATTCGCAGCCAAGCACCCGAGCCCGACTTCCCCAACCTGATGATGGACCAGTTCGAACGTGCGCTGCTGTTGGCGCTCCACGAACAAAACGCAGATGCCGAGGCCTTGATGAAAGCAGCCTCCCTGACACTGGCCAAATCAGCACCATTAAACGACCCGATACATATCCAGCGAGTGGCGCAACTGGTACCCATGCTAAAGGAGCTCAAGCGAGAGCAGGAAGCCCGTGCACTCGAACAATACCTTGCCAAGTCCAAACCCGATCCATCCTGATCATGCGCCTGAAATCCGCCTTTAAATTCATCGCAGGTACCAATCTGGTGGCTGCGATCCTGACCCTAGTTGCCGCTCTGCTCCTCAAGCGCACCAGCCCACTCCAGTTGGCGGATACCGGCACCATCGTCGCGATCGTGATCGTTGCCCTGGGCGCACTGATGGCACGCGGCGCACGTATCGGCGACGGTCCGGTAGTGGACGACATGACCAGCGCCACTTCGACCACGCCAGGGCATGTTCGCTGGGCAGATAGCGACAATGTGCTTGCCGGTATGAACCAAGGCGCACTGATGATCGTCGCCGGATTGGTCTGGCTGGGGCTGGTGGCACTGGCTTATAGGGTCTTTACTTAAATCACCGCTGGGCATCTGGCGCGTTTCCAGCCAATTCGACAAAGCCCCGTGCCTGCAAAAGACCGCTCATGAAACCCATCGCCCTCATCGTTGCAACGCTCATCCCGCTCGGCACCCTGGCAGCGCCAAATTGCAAAACCGCGACCCGCCCCGATACTGAAGCAGGCGACATCAAGGTCGAAATCTGTATCAAGCAGATACCGATGCAGTACGACGTCTATACGCTAAAGATCAATGGTGAGAAGGTCGTGGAAGACATCGACGACAAGGTATTGCAGTTCTCAGGTCGTTACAAAGGCAAGGCACTGACAGGCGGTTGCACGCCCAATAACGAGATGCAGGAACTCGGTGGCATGAAAATACCGGTGGAAGTCTCACGCACCTGCAAGGTGGTACTTGAGCAGCAGGAAATCGCCGTACTGGAATTCAAGTTCGACTGATCGTCGCCAACGGCTTCCGATCAGGTTTGCTTTGTCTGCGCGCCAAGCAGATGACTGCCTGTCTTCAGGCAGCCATCTGCGCAAGCCGGAGGCAGGGCTGCGGATGATCCGCAGCCCGATCCAACAATTACGGGAAGTTGATCACATTGCTCGGTGAGGTCGAGTTATTGGTAACCGCACCGGTGTCGTTGACCACGTGCGAGATCGTGCCGTTGCCGCCAAGCGAGACGGTAAACACATTGTGTAAACGCACAGTCGACCGGACCGGCACTTCAAAGCCGCGTGCGGCATTGAGGTTGGTGCTCTGCCCACCGATATTGAAGAAGCAGTAGCTACCCAAGCCCCACCCCTCATGCGTCTGCACGCCGTCTGCCACCTTGTAGGCGGCCCAGCCGTTGCCACGACCACTGGTCCAGCTTGCCTGGTTCGGCACGTCGTAAGGCATCTCGTTCTGGTAGAAGATGGTCTTGCCGTTCTCGCCATTCCAGACCACCTGGTACTTCTGGTAGTGCTCCACGAACAAGCCGGTTGCCAGCACATTGTTGCCGTTCACGATCAAACCGGTATCGGCCGTGTTCACCCCCCAGCCGGTCGGGCTGGCACCATGGTCCGCACGCCAGGCCCAGATATGGTCGAGCAGCGTATCGTGGGCATTCACGATCAGGCTGGTCGTGGCCTTGCCTGCCACCGCCCCACCGATGCGGAAATACACATCCTGCAGGCTGATCGGGTTGGCCGCATGGCTGGTCGTCGCACCTTGCACGCCCACCGTCAGCAGCGCTGCGCTGTTCACCGTACCGGCATCGAACAGCAGCCCGGCAATGCGCACGCCGTCCACATTTCCCACCGTCATCGCGTTCACGCCACCACCGGGGATCAAGGCAGGAAAGCCCAGCCCCAGCACCACGGTATTGGGGTTGTTCACGCGCAGCGTGTCATTGAGGTTGTAGACCCCCGGCGTGAACAGCAGATGCTTGCCGGCTGCCAGTGCCGCATTGATGGTGGCTGCGCTATCGCCAGGACGTGCAATGTAGAACTGGCTGATGGGCAAGGAGTAGCCCGGCGTTGCACCGCCCGACCAACTGGCACCCACGGCGTTCACACGGTGCGTGGGCACGAATACGGCGTAGTTACCGGCGGCATCCAGATAGAGGTAGGGCTTGTCGCGCGAGACCGGCGTATTGCCCAGCGTGGTGTAGGGCGGCGACGGGAAAGTCTGTGCCGGTGCACCCACCACGCCGGAGAAGACCGTGTTCCACACACCGTCGTACCAGTTCCCTATATTGCTGTCCCGGGTATACCACTGCTGCTGCGAACCCGTCGCCACCACACCGTCTACCTTGCTATCGGCAATGTAGCCCCCGCTCGACCAGCCACCGTTCGACGGGTTCATCACCAGATTGCCCTGGATATGCACACGACGCATCGGCGCCGCTTGCGATACCGCCCAGCGGTTGGTACCGCCATTGGGCAGGATCGCCAGGTTCTCGACCGAGCGCCAGAAGTTCTGCGTCGCATTGGCCTCGTCACCATAGTTCCAGCCGCTATCGGCATTCACCGCCCCCTGCAGCGTCACATCGTCCGGATTACGACCCAGACCCGCTACCGTGGTGTAGAAGCCGGCATTCACCCAGACGTTGTAACGACCGGGCTTGAACAGGAACACATAACGTTGCGAGCCAAATTGCGCCGTCGGGCTGCGCAGTTGCGCATTGAAGGCCGCATCCACCGCAGACTGGATGGCGGTGGCTGACATGGAAGGATCAAACACCTTCACGTTCGGCCCCAGATCCACCGTGCTGCCTCCCCCTCCACCGCCGCCGCCGCTATTACCGGTAGTGGTGTAAGTCACGCTGGGCGTGTCATAGGCCGGGTTACCGTTGTTGTAGGTAAACGAGTAGCTGATGTTGGTCCCGACAGCCACGTTGCTCAATGCCTGCTCATAGCGGGCATTGGCGCCCACATAGTTCATGCGGACGTTCTGCTGCCCGCCATTGTTGACCTTGTAATGCACATCGACCCAAGTGGTATTAACGGTGGACTTGAACCAGATGGTTGCGGTCGTGCCGGATTCGGCCACTCCCTGGGTGTAATCGGCCGCAACTGCATGAGCAGCAGCGAATATAATGACAATGGCATATACGCAGCGCGTAATAACCCCTTGCAAACTGTGCATGTTGTCTCCTTGAATACTGATATCTAGTTGATTTAACTGATCCGAAGCGGCACGGCAGGTGCAGACCATATCCACTTCCAGACCAGTGGGATCAGCCTAGAATCGCTGTAAGCCAAATGCAAGGTAAAAGTAAGAATCAAGTAAGAAATAGATAGCGCCGATTGCAATATGGCCTCGCCGGACTAAGTCACGTGCGGGGTGCGGATATCCACGGTGTCGTCGCACTGGCACAAGATCGCTGGCGCCTTACCCCTTTGAACCACCGCAACAACGCTTGGCGTTACACTGAAAGCGATCACGTAATACCAGCATGGCTGGCTAGTCAACCGCTCATAGAAAGCACAATTCATGATCGAAGGAACATGCCACTGCGGTGGCGTTCATTGGCGATACGACGGCGAACCGGATGGTGCCACTGCGTGCAACTGCACCGTCTGTCGGCGCTACGGCGTGCTCTGGGCCTACGATTACGTAGACCATGGCGTCCATGTCACCGGCAAGACGCAGGCCTATGTCCGCGGCAAATCGACAGAATTTCACTTCTGCCCCAACTGCGGCTGCGTGGCTTACTGGCTCGCCCTGCGCCTGGAGGACGATGGTCGTCGTCGCGTTGCAGTCAACCTCCGTTTGGCCGAGCCCGATACGGTAGCGCATATCCCCATCGATCACTTCGACGGTCTTGATACCTTTGACGACCTGCCGCGTGACGGCCGTTGCGTAGGGGACTACTGGTTCTAGCGTTTCTGCCTCGACCCTCCGGCCTTCATTTTCGCCCCCGCTGTGCCCGGGCAGACTGCGGGGTCTATATCGCTTGAACTCGCCTTGGCCCAAGGGTGTCCTATACTCGCCAATCCTCCGAGGAAACACCTTATGCGCCTCACCCTGCTTGCCCTGACTACGATCGTCTCACTTGCCGCCCTGGCCGCCCCAGCCCCCTGGTACCTCTGGCAGGCCCCAGGCGACCGCTCCACCCTTTGCGCCCAAACCACACCGGGCGATGGCTGGGTCAAGGTGCGCGGTCCGTACAAAGATTCGCTTTGCAAGCAGTTGGGCCAACCGGGCTGATCGCCGGCTTGATCCTACGGGCTGTTGCGCGCAAGACCCAGCCTCACCCAGCCCGCCGGGTTCACCCCGGCGGTTTCGCGTAAACTCCATGCCCTCTGCTCAGTACACTGGCAAGCGCAAGCCATAGCGCAGCCTTGGGGAAAACATGGAAACCTCCACCGCACCGCTCAGTCCACTCAACGGCCCCCTGCTGGCCGTCCTCTGCCTGTTCTTCGGCGTCTTCGGCGCCCACCGCTTCTATGCCGGCAAGATCAAAACCGGCATCGCCATGCTGTTCACCTTTGGCGGCCTGGGTGTATGGAGCGTTGTCGACCTATTGATCATCCTGTTCAATGAGTTCAAAGACCTTGAAGGTCGCAAGGTTCACGTCTGGGACTAAACCCCAGCCTACAGATTAAAGAGAAGCATGTTCCATTGGCTCAAATCGCTGCTCGGTCGGCACCGCACCGTTTCACCCACGCCATCACCCGCTCCCCCTGCAACACCCCTGCCAGCGCAGCAACCGGAACCGGCAGCACAAACCCAGCCTCAAACGCTCAGTATTCTGCTCGCCAGCGTCCTGAAGGAAGAGGGCTATGCCGTCACCGAGCATGGCGAGGCACTATCTCTCGCCAGTGGCGTGGTACTCCATACCGACTTTCTGGAAACCCACGAGCTGGGCAATGGCAACATCCGCACCACCACGCGCGTTGCCGCCATCCATCCCGAGTATTTCCCCAACGGGCTGCAGGAATACCAGCACTCCTCCGGGGAATCGAAAGATACGTCCCTGATCAATGGCTTCCGCAGCTGGGTGCAGACCGATTTGTCGACCATAGAAGACGCGCTGGCCGAAACGACCGAGAGCTGCCTGGTGCTGACCATGGATCTGGATGCGTCCGAGCCCTGCGGCGCCCTGCGCCGACAGATCTATATGGGGCCGTATATCCACTACGGCTCGGACGCCGCCCGCGATCAGGAAGCCAAAGAAGAAGAGCACGCGTTCTGCCCCTGCTGCCTCTACACCAAGAGCTATGAAGCCTTCACCACCCTGCTGAAATCAGACCGCTTTGTCGGCATCCGCCTGTTCGCCTCGCGCGATGCCCAAGGCCAGATCAGTGCAGACTGCCGCGTTGACGGTGAAGACTTCCCGCTCGGCGCCGAACACCTCAGAAAATATGTGGAAACCTGGCCCCAGAACGGGCTGGAATTTCGCAAGCAGTATGTCGTGATCCGCACCGCGTCAAAGCCGCAAGCGGCAGCGTAGTCGCCAAGGGGCCGGCACACCGGCCCCTGGCCGATGGATCAGGACTGCACCTGCAAGGTCCGCGTTACCTTGCTCTCCTGCTTCTCGCCCGCGCCCGAGCTGCTGTTCTTGCTGGTCTTGCGCACCGTCACCAGACGGTCGCCCACCTGGCTATAAACGCATTCATCGTCGGATCTCTGCTCAAAGCTCACCACCACGAATGCCCGGCCCGATACGTTCAGGTTATGGCGGCTTGCCAGCGGTGTACCGTCCGCCGCAATCCAGATATCGAGCACGCTCTCGAACTTCTTCACATACTTGCGGTTGCGCTCACTGAGCTTCTCGATCGGCATTTCAAAGCTCAGTACGCGCGCCGGCTTGCCGGCGTAGGCATCGGCCCTCTCACCCTTGAAGGTGGCTTCCTCTACCTGCCGGGCCAAGCCGGCAGCCGCAGAGACCATGGGGCGCAAGGCCGAAGTATCCAGCTCGCTCATCGCATAAATGGTCGGCGCCTTGAGGTTCGGGTCCTTGGCGCGGGCGCGCTCCTCGCTCTCGACCTTGCTGAGCACGTCCTTGCCATACAGCACCTGCAGGCCACGCGGACTGTCTTCCACCACGATGCTGGCCTGGCCATTGCTCTCTTCAGCATCCTTACCGTCACCCGTCTTGCGCCAGGCTTTGAGTTCCACAACGCCCTTGACCGGCGCCTGCGCCTGCAGGCGGGTCAATGCCGCCTTCAGGTCACCCAGGCCGTCGGCATGGGCAGCGCCCGCCATCAGGCTGAATAGGCCGGCTACGGCCGATACGACAATGCGCTTGCTTGAGACCACGTTTCTCGCTCCTGTTTTGAATGGCCAAGGGCTGTTCATCGCCCTGCCTTCAGTCCTGTCAGACCCGGATTTGGTTCATTGCCCGACCAACGAAAAAACGGCCAGGGTAACTGGCCGTCTTCTGCGCTTCCTGGCGCTTGCCGATCGGCAAGTCCTGAAGCGTGAGGCATTGCGAAATACCTGTCCAATCAGGCGGCTTCCAGCGCCGGCTCCTGTTGCGCGGCTTCCAGCATGGTGTCTGCCAGTACGCCATAGACCTCTGCCCAGGCATCCGCCACGGCCGGGGTAAAGTCAGCGCCCAGGCCCTGGCCCAGCGTCATCAACAACGCGCCGCCGACGGTGTTGTAGTGCGCCTCCTGCACGCCATAACCCGCATGACGACGACCGAGATTGCGGACGACCGGCACCAGCGTATCGAGCTTGTCCAGCATGCCAACGGCAACGCCGATCATGGTCATCAGGCGTCGGCCCTGTTCTTCCATATCGCCCTTGAACAGGGATTTCAGTGTCGGGTCAGCAGTAAACAGGTTGTTGTAGAACAGCTCGGCAGCTTGCGGGGCGATGGGCGTAACCTTGCGCCAGGATTCCTGCACGAGGGTAATGGTCTGGTGGTTCATAGGTGCTCACGAAAGTCGGTTGGCGTCTGGCGTGGTGGCATAGCACCACCAATGATTGCCGCAGGCCTTGCCATCCGGGCTGATCAACCACCGCCTCGCCAGCAAGGAGCACCCCATATCCAAGGGCGCAGCGACAAAGTACGCCGGGCCTCGATCTGGCAAGCAGATAAATTCGCTAAGGAAAGCTTAAATTTTCAATAGCTTGGGTAGTCAAGCAACTCCGACGACCGAGCCGGACCAGCGCGCAAAGTGGTACCGGCATTGGCTTGTAAGGTGCTTTGTCATCCCTGTACCATCCCCTGCGACAACCGCACCAACCTGCTCATATCAGGCTGGAAATCGACCATGTCGAATAGCCACCAATACGCTTGCCCTCTTACTGCCTCGATAACTGCCCATGACCACCTACATCGCCCTCCTCCGCGGCATTAACGTCGGCAAGGCCAAGCGCATTGCCATGGCCGATCTGCGCGGCATGATCGAAGCACTCGGCTATCACAATCCACGCACACTGCTCAACAGCGGCAACGCCGTATTCGAGAGCAAGGAAAAGGACGCGGCCAGAATCGCCAGCGGGCTGGAAGCTGCCATCGTAGCGAAGTGTGGGTTCTCATCCGCAGTCGTCGTCATCAGCACCGCGACGTTCAATACCATCATTGAGCAAAACCCCTTGGTAGACCGGATAAGCGACCCCAGCCGCCACCTGATCGCCTTCACGGCCGACCAGGCCAACCTCGGCAAGGCGCAGCCCATGCTGGAACAGGATTGGGCACCCGATGCGGTCGCATTGGGCTCGCAGGCCGCCTACCTGTGGTGCGAGGTCGGCATACTTGATTCGAAGATCGTCCCGGCCTTCAACAAGCTGACCAAGGAAGCGTTCACCACGCGCAATTGGGCAACTGTGCTGAAGCTGAAGGAAATGAGCGCTCAGGCGAACTAGAGCGCATCAAGACGCCTTTGCATATCATCCAGGCTCCGGCCTAGCTCTTCCACGCTGGCTTTCAAGCGCGCCAGGCGTACCTGCAAATCGTGCAAGTCGGCAACCAGGTCGTCCAGAGCGTGCCCCAGGTGCACAAAATCCTCGGCCAGGTTGAGCAGGGGTACCCGGTCCTCGTTGGTATCGTGGGTCTTCCGCCAGCGAGCATAGTTCTCCCCAAAAAAATGGAGGCTGGCGCCGGTGTATTTGACTCTCTGTTCCAGCTTTTTCAGTACCTCACTCTTCTTGGGTTGGTGCTTTCTGTTCTTGGGCTGCTCCTCATGCGGCTTTTGCGCTTCCACCGCGTCGGTCAGCTTCTGCTGGTGTTGCGTGATGATCCGCTCACTCAAGCGGGGATCACGGAAGGGGTGACGCGGGTCCAGTTCGGTGCTGTGACGGATTTGCTCCTTAGCCGTACCAAAAAATTGATCAAAGAGCTTGTCGATGATCCGTAGGTTATCCCCATCAAAGCCCCCTACCCAGGCGTCGACATGCTGTCCCTCTTCCGGGTCATCCCGTGGCTCAAAGAACCCCTGGTGAAATACCCCCGGCATGATCTGGTCACGCAAGGAAGCACGCTGCCAACTGGCGTCCTCGATATAGGCAACATCCAGAGAAATGGTCTCCATGCCGGAGAACACCATGGCGTCGGTCACACCGCTACGCATGGAGACGGCCCGAACATTCAGGTGCTCGGCCATATAGCGCAACAGGCCATACTCCGCCTGCCGCTTGTTACGGGTGGAGACGGCGGACGGAGAGTCGATCGGCTTGCAGCAAGGCCAGGTGAAATAGTTCAGCAGATTGGGCTCCCCCCAATCGCCGCCAGGCGGGCTGCCCATCACAACCGGTGTGAACCCTCGACTAAGGGCGATCTTGCAGAGCTGCTGCATGCCAGCCACACCCGTATCCAGTTCAGGATGGGACGGGGCCCTGCCCGGTTCCGGCTTATGGCCGGAATCACGATAGTTAATGATGCAATAGGGTGTGCCGGACTTGAAGCCTCGATCCTGCAGTTCCTTGCGATAGGCGGCCTCCTCCACTTCGTTCGGAGCGCCGGTAATCGCGGTCTTGATCGCCTTGCGGGCGGCTTGCGGGTCCCTTTCAGCAGCATCCAGCAGGGTAATGGTCGCGTCACTCATCCCGATGGCGACACCGGGTGCCGGTTTGACATCCCAGGGCTCGGCCGCCACCAGGTCTATCCTGGCCTCCAACCCGCTATAGAACGACAATATCTCGCCTGCATCAGGAATCCGGTCACCCCCCGTCATGCAAAAGACGAGCCGCATGGTGGGATCCACCGCCATCGCGGCACGAACATCATGCATATCCCCCCGCATCTGCGGCGTCTGCACCATATAGCGCGTTCCTGCCACGCCAGTGAACCTTGGTGCACCCCGCAGAGTGATCCCAAACCGCTGTGCCAGCCAGGTTGCTGCCGCGGCACCGGTATCCACTATCGCGGTCACATCCGTATTCAATTGGTCAAAGGTCGGAAACGGGTGTGTTCGAGAGTCACGCAACATCCATTTGACCGCACTGGCGACAGGCACGGTCCATCCTGAAGCTGCGGGATGCGACGATATCAGCCCAGCCCAGCCGCCAATTTCGGGGGTGTCCGCAATCTTGATCTTGCGTTGCAACGGCGCGGTGCCGGTCACTGCCGACTGGCCCATGACAGGTGCTGTCATCGTGCGCCGCTGCAAAGCCTGCGCCCCCATGACATCCGCCTCCCGCTCCAGTGAGGCATCATCGTTGATGGTAATGCCCTTGTGCTGCATGTTGGCCGTCACCCGTCCCTGGCGCTGCTGCACCACATGCCATGCTTCGTGCGGCAGGTGCTGTTCCTGGCCGGGGCCGAGGTGGATGTCGTTGCCTTGGGCATAGGCATGCGCCTGCAACTGCGCAGGCTTGGGCGAGTTGTAATGGACCTGCACGCCATCCATCGCCATACCGGATATCTCTTCGATGCCGGCACGTAGTCCGTCTGGCAATCCGTTAGGCCCGCCAGCCGGCGCGGCGCGCTGCGTCACCGCAGGCTGGTGGCCAGCCACCAGTTCGCGCTGGGCAACCATCCTTTCGCTGCCAAGCATGGCGTCACGCCGGGCCCGCTGGACAGCAAGCCGGGGGCTCGCCGCAGCCATCTCTCGCAGTGCTTGCAAGGGCGCGGACTGCGGAGATTCATCCGCCATGCGCTGCACAGCCGATGCCTCATGTGCGGTTTCATCTTGTGCAGAGAGGCCACGTTCAGGCAACGACTTCAGCTGCGGTGCTGGCTGCTTGACCTCTCGCATGACCCATCTCCCCGCGTTCCGTTGGATAACCTACTGGTTATCGAATATGGTCGCCGGGATAACAAGCCGGACGCCGTATTACCCGTTTGCAACGCCATACCCGACCCGCGACATGGGTACTTACCAACGCCCCCCGCTCGGTCGACCAACAGGATCACACCACCCGATACACCGCCGACACCCGCGTCCCCAGCACCGCCAGCAAATGCGCCCCGGCGCACACGCTCAGCAGGTAGGCCAATGACAGGCTGCCCGCCAACCCGCCGGACAACACCAGCGCCAGCGGCATGAAGAGCTTGAATAGCGAGCCGGTCAGGCCGGAGATACGGCCGATATAACGGCTGTCGGTACTCTCCTGCCGGAAGCCCCAGACACAGACGTTGCCGATCACGCTGGCGAAGCTGCTGACCGTCAGCGCCAGCAGCAGGAGTGGCAATGCATCGGCCCAGGCCATCAGCAGCATGCAGCAGGACTCCAGCGCCAGCTCCATGGCCAACAGTCTCCCCAGGCCCAGCCTTTGCCGCAGGCGGCTGCAGAGCAGGCCACCCACCACGCCGCCGATGCCCGCCATGCCATACAACAGGCCCAGTTGAGCCGGCCCCAATTGCAGTTCATCCCGCGCGCGGAACAGGAACAACACCTCCACCACGCCGGCGCTGCCATTGGTCAGCACCACCAGCCAGGCCAGGTGCCACAGCGGGCGATTGGCCCGCAGGACTTGCCAGCCTTCGCGCCATTCCTGCCAGAAGCCACTCGGGTCGGTCTGGCGCACGGGCAGCTTCAGGTCGCGCAGCAGAAAGGCGGCGAGCAACATCGCCAGCATGGGTATCCACAAGCCCAGCGACAAATGCCAGGCCAGCACGCCGCCAGCCAACGCGGGGCCGAGGACAGCGAACACCTGGTTGAGTACGGTCAGTTGCCCGGTGGCAGGCAATAGCAGGGATTCAGGCAACATCTCCTTCACCATGCCCATGCGGCAGATGCTGTACAGGTAGTTGAGCGTCATCAGCGCGAAGGCACAGACAAAGAACATCGGCAGGGCACGGGCGCCCCAGTCCAGCAACCAGGCCTGCATGGCAAACAGCACCACCATGCCGGCAATGGCTCTTCTTGCCCAGCGGCCACGGTCTATCCGGTCTACCCATACGCCGATGAACATCGCCAGCAACAGATTGGGCAGCAGTTCTACCGCCCGCATCGCGGTCATCGCCCCGGCCGAACGGGTCAGCTCGTAAAGGATGAGTGGCATGGCCAGCTGGTAGACCTGGGTGCCCAGCGAGAAGCTGATGGTCGAGGCATAGAGCCGGCGGAAGGTGGCATGGCGCCAGAGCAGGGCTGCAGACATGGGGCGGGAGGCGTGAGGGAAGAGGCAGCCAGTCTCGCCAAAAAGCGGAAGGCTAAAAACGGATAAACTCCGGTATCGACTTCCCCTTTTATTACCATGCGCCTGCTCGATCAGTTCCAGCGCCTCTCAGACTGGCTGCCGCAAACGACGCAGCCCACCCTGGCCGATATCGCTGCCGCACTCTGCTGTAGCGAGCGCAACGTCCGCCTGCGGCTGCAACGCATGCAGGCAGAGGGCTGGCTGACATGGCAGCCCGGCCGCGGCCGTGGGCATCGCTCCACGCTCACCCTGCTGCAACAGCCCGATGCACTGCGCCTGCAGCGTCTTCACCATCTGCTGGCAGAAGGCCGGCTGGAAGCCGCCTTCGATGGCTTGCCCAGCCAGGGCAAAGCCCGGCTCAAGCAATCCCTGCCCGCCTACCTGGGCGCTGGCCGGGCTGGTACCTTGCGTATCCCCTTCTACCGGCCGTTGCATGCCCTGGACCCGATCCACATCAATCGCCGCACCGAGGTGCACATCAGCAACCAGGTCTGCGCCTGCCTGACCGAATACGATCGTGAGCGCGAAGCCGTCGTGCCCGCGCTGGCACACCATTGGGAGAGCAGGCCGGATGGCCGCGTATGGCGGCTATGGCTCAGGCCCGGCCTGCGTTTCCATAGCGGACAAGCGGTGAGACTGGAGGATGTGGTGCAATCACTCCGCCGGGTCCGCGATACGCCCGGCCCGCACCAGGCGCTGTTCCGCCACCTGGTAGAGATCGATAGTGATGGGCAGCAATGTCGGATCGTGCTCGAACAGGCCGATCATCTCCTGCTGCACCGGCTGGCACACCACGCCGCAGCGATCATCCCGGCAAACGACTGGCTGCGACCGGATTTCATCACGCTGCCAGTCGGCGCCGGGCCGTTCCGGCTGCTGCGCAACAACGACTACCGTGCCACGCTGCAAGCCTTCGATGGCTACTACCGTGAACGGCCGTTGCTCGACGAGATCGATATCTGGGTCGTCCCCAACGACAGCCCGCTGCCGGATGTCGATATCCAGTTCAGCTACCGCCATCTCTCACCGCAGCATTGGACAACCCTGCAGCAGATGGAGCCAGGCTGCGAGTTCGTCCTGCTCAACCCTGCCCGCACCGCCTTTACCAACCCGCTACATCGCCTGGCGATCGGCACCGACCTGCGCACGACCATCGCACGGTGCGGGCTGTCCCAGGACCGCACGCTCGCGGCCGCTTACCTGCCGGTCTGGCAGCACCTGCCACCGGCGAAAGGGGATCTGCCCACTTTGCCGGCCGAGCTCAACCTCGTCACCTACCAGCTCGATGCCCATATCGCCCTCGCCAAGCTGGTTGCCGAGCGGTTCCGAGCGCAGGGGAGCCGGGTGAACATCTCCGTACTCACCTACCCGGAGTTCGCCTTGCGAGAATGGATGGATTCCGCCGACCTGGTGGTGGCGGGCGAAGTGACGGACGACGACCTGATGTTCAGCCTCTACGGCGCATTGAGCAGCGATGCCCTGTTCCGCTGCTGGGCCGATGCCTCAGCGCTACGGTGGCTCGCGGATACGGACAGACAGATCGCCGGCGAACCGGACTCAACCGCGCGTATGGCCTTGCTGGAAGCCGGCTTTGCCCGGGTCGTGCAGGAAGGTTGGCTACTACCCATGCGCCATGTACGGCAGAGTGTGGACTACGCCCCGCACCTCGGCGGCGTACAACTGGCGCGTTGTGGCTGGATGGATTTCCGCAAGCTGTGGGTTCGGCAGGGAGAACAGAAGGATTGATCGGACGAGTGCGATGTCGGAACACACTGCCGTCCCCTAGACTGAGTGCATGATGTCAGCGGAGCAAGCCATGCAGCTCAACCACCTCGACCTCCCGGTACCCGATGTCGCCAACGCGGCGGCGTTCTTCCAGGCCTGCTTTGACTTCACGCTGATCAAGACCATGGGTGACAACGGCATGGCCCTGCTGCGCGGTGCGGATGGGTTCATCCTGGCACTGAACCGTACCGACCATGCAGGCGCGGTGCACTACCCCCGGGACTTCCATATCGGCTTTCTGCAACCATCGGACGAAGCCGTGTGGGATGCCTACGAACGGCTAGTCGCCTACGGCACCGACCTTCCCCTACCGCCTCAGACAATGCACGGCAGCCTGATGTTCTACTTCACTGCGCCGGGCGGGATCACCGTCGAGGTCAGCCATCGTCGCTGATCGCATCAGGGCCGGTATCCGCCGCCTACCGGGGCGCCATCTCCGCAGTCCCTTGCGCCACATCGAAACGTCAATCCGCACTCACTGAAAGCGATACAGGGCCGACAGCGTCACCATGGCATTGCGAGGCAAGGCCGGCTCAAAGTAGCGCCGGTTCGCTTCGTTGACGATCACCGATCCGGCATAGCGGCGGTCGGTCGCATTATTCAGCCGTAGGCCCTGGCGCAGCTCCCAGCCCCCTACCGCTTGAGCAAACCCCACCCGCAGATTCACCAAGGTCACGGCTGGCGCTTGGTCGTCATTGGCATCGTTGACCTGAATGTGCCCCTGGTGGGATAGCGCCACCGCCGCCTCAAACCCACCCCATGCCGCCTTGGGTGCATAGGCCAGCTCGGCAAAGGCAGTCTTGTCCGGCACCCCGGGCAGTCGCTTGCCTGCCGGTAGGACCGTCGCCGGGCTACCGCTGCTGAACGGCGTCGAGAACAGGGCGCTGAGCGTGGCCAGCGATGCGTAGGCGCGCCAATCCTGGCTCAACTGGCCCTGCCAGCTCAGCTCAACACCATGTCGACGGGTCCTGGGGGCGTTCTTGTAAGTGGTGCGGCCACCATCGTTGCTGTCGGCGACAATCTCATCAGTGGTACGGATGCCGAAGACAGCCAGATCAAGCTGCTGCGTACGATCCGCCGAACGCCACTTGGCGCCAATCTCGGCATGCCGGCTACGGGCGGCGCGCAGATCGGTATTGAGCCCGCTCGCCCCGTTCCGATAGGCCAGCTCGGTGAAGGTTGGCGTCTCGAAACCCTTGCCGACATTGGTGTAGAGATTCACGGTCTTCGCCACATGCCAGCCCAAACCCAGCACCGGGTTGCTGGCCCGATAGCTCAGCGCACCGCTGTCGTCCGGGTTGCCCGGACGAAGGTAATGGTCATCGGATTCAAACCGTACCCGGCTGCTGCGCACGCCGGCGGTGGCCGTCCAGGCGGGGCCGATATCCAGCGCGACCTGCAGGAAGACATCCGCGTTGTAGACCAGGTTGTCTTCATCCCGCTTGAGTGCCCCACGCTGGCCGGCAAGGTTAAGGTAACCCTGGCGGTCCTCAGTCATGCGGTCGAAGTCCACGCCTGCCGTCCAGCGCATCGCCAGCCCCTCCCCCATGGATTGGCGGCGGTCCAGCTGTAAACCCAGCCCCTGGTAACGGCGCTGGAACACCACCATGCCGCCGCTGGCCGTCGCTACCTGCTGGGCAGCCAGCGGTGTCGCGAGCGCATTGTCCAGGCTACGGGCACCCAGATAGACACGGGTACTCAGTGTTGTTGCGTCATCCAGCTGGTGGGACAGCACCGCACCCAGTTGCTGCTGCCGCACCGTCTTGCGAGTGTCCTGCGTCAGGGCCGCCGCAATGGCCTGCCGGGGGTCGGCCTGCCACTGCGCACGCGTCAAACCCTGCGGGTCTTGCGAATCCGGCTGGTCCAGCATATTGAGGGTGACATCCAGCCGGGTTGGCGCAGCGACCTGCCAGCGCCAGCGCGCATTGAGCTGATCGCGTCTGGCCGCGCTATGCTGCCGGTAGCCATCGGTCTCGAAGCGCGAGGCATTGATCAGTACCCTGTGCTCTCCCTCCCCTGCGGCAAACTGCACATCCCGCTTCTGCGTGCCCCAGGCCCCCAGGCTTTCTCTGACGCCCACGGTCGGCTGCGCCGCCCCGACCTCGCTTTCCACCAGCACCACGCCCCCTGCCGCATTGCCATACAGCAATGCCAAGGGCCCGCGTAGTACCTCGATCCGCTTGGCGGAAGACAAATCAATGGTGGAAGCCTGCCCTTGCCCATCCGGCATGGTGGCGGGGATGCCATCCACGATCAGCCGCACACCCCGTATGCCAAAGGTCGACCTTGCACCAAAGCCGCGTATGGATAGCTGTAGGTCCTGCGCATAGTTCTGACGGTTCAGCACGCTGATGCCCGGTACCCGGTTCAGGGCCTCAGACAGGTTCACCCGTGGACCCGCATCGCGCAATGCCTCCGCATCGATCAGCGACACCGCTGCCGGTGCATCGAAAGCCCGCTGCGCCATGCGGCTGGCGCTGACAACGATGGCTTCTTCCGGCTGCGGATCCAACAGATCGACACCGGACGCCCACACCTGCTGCAGAGCCAGGCTGATCAAACCGACGACGAGACCAGCGCGATGGATTAGATGGACAGGCATGACAAGCAGGACGAGAGAGAAAGGCATTCAGCATGCCCGGACGCAGGTGGCCTGTGAAGCCTCCTTGCATGAGGCCGGACAACGCGTCACGCGGCCAATCTTGCACGCTTGTCACTAGCGCCAGAACTGCGCACTGGATAGCATGCGAGCCGCCAGTGAACGTATGTGCCCACCAATGAGGCACAAGCTCACAGGCAGTTCCCGACGCTCAGCCTGAACGTCGAGAGAGCACCCGGCAAAAAAACAAACACAACAATTGAGGCTAGAGGAAAAATGGATATCACTTGTCCAAAGTGTAGCTACGTGCGCGCGCCCGCGGAGCCTGCGCCCGACTGGCAATGCCCCGGCTGCGGCGTAGCCTACAACAAGGTCGGCCCGCAAGCAGAGGCGGCCAAATCCAGGATCGACATCACCTATACCGTCGTCGATGACGAACCCGAGCGGAGCTGGGGCGGATGGAAAATCATCGTTCCCGTCGCGCTTGCGCTGGGCCTGCTGGGTTATCAGGTCTACCGCATGTACAAGCCGCAAGCGGCCAAGCCACCCGTGGTCGCCACAACCGCCACGACTCAGGACACCCCTGCCCAGGCGGACTACCGCGCCGACTATCTCGCGTTCAACCACTTCATGGCCCAGTGGGACAAGGCCATGGCGGCCACTTACGATGCGAGCCGCACGCTACCGTCCTCCGGCCTCGGCACGCCGGAATTCAACGCTGCCATGGCCAGGCTCAGTACGCTGCAACAGGAGTGGAATGCCAAGACATTCCGCACCGCCTGTTACAGCAACACCCAGTCCATCCTGGCGGACGTGCTGCTGACCGGCAAATCCCACATCAACACCTACGCCACGAACCCACTCATCCCGGAAGACACCGCCAGCGCCTATATGCAGCGGCACTACCTGGTGACGGTCAATGCCTGTCTACCGGCATCGGAACAATTGAAGCTGAATTGAATCCGTGGCAGGTTTGAGCCGGGGCGCCCAGTATCGCTACCAGCTCAACCCCGCAAGCCGTAGGGCGCAATCCCCGCAGGGCATTACACCGTATTACGGCAGTCATCCATCCCGGGCAGCATGTCATTGATGAGTAGCAGAAACCGGCACCGCAACCGCCCCAATCGCACGCAGCACGGCGGCCGGATCATCATTCTGGATATAGTGGCCTGCTCCCTCGACTGGCTCCACGCGCGTAGCGCCCGTCAGCCGTAGCCAATCCTGCTCGTCGGCATGCACCACCGCCTCGAAGGCCCCGCGCTCATAGAGCTCGTAGCGGGTCTTGGTCAGCACACGCACCGGCATGCGCAAAGGCGCAAGGGCCGCCAGACGATCCACGCATTGATCCTGAGCATCGAACTCCCGCCGCATGATGGGCGAGAACACGGTCGCGCGCATGCCACTCAGTACCGCCGCCGTCTTGGGTGCATCGGCCTGTAGATGCTGCCAATGCTTCGGATGGGTCGCATCGACCAGGACCAGGCCACTCACCTCGTCCGGATAGAGCCGCGCATAGGCATACTGGTAGAGCCCGCCCAGGGAGTGCCCAACCAGCACGTAGGGTGGCGGCACGCCTTCGGCATGCAACAGGGTGTGCAGCTCGCTCGCCACCGTGCAGGCATCTCTCGGCGCCGTGCTCGCGCTGCTGTCGCCATAGCCGGGCCGGTCATAGGCCAATACCGTGTAGCGTGGCGAGAGGCGCGAGATCAGGTTCGTCCAGGCCGACTTGCCGTCACCGAGGCCCGATTGCAGCACCACCGTCGGCCGGCCATCACCGATCCGCGTATAAGCTAGCACGCCCTCAGTTGTACGATGCGTCGCCGTCGTAGGCATCGCGGCGCACCCCGCAAGCAGCAGGCTCACCATGCCCAGCACAGACAAGGCCCTGGATGGCGCATGAAAGGATGGCGCGATCATCATGAAATCCCCCACTCCGTTGGTCTATGCAAACTACCTTCGGCGACACGTTCACGCAGACAACCCAAGGCCGACTTAAGAGAGGCAGCCCGAAACCGGACCTTTTCTCTCCTCTCCCCGAAAGGGGCATGCCATGCGTCTCAGTCTAACCACCGCCGCTATCAGAGACGCCCCAGCACTTCCCGGAACAAATCATGGTTCAGCCCATATTGCAGGCTGAGATGATCGCTCTCATACCAGTCCTTGTCGGCCTCCAGATGCGGGCCAACCAGTACCACCTTGCCGGCACCAAAGGTGCTGGCCTGCGCGGCAATGCGGCCGGTCTTTGTGTAACGGGACAATACCTGCACACCCTTCCCGGCTTTCTTGTCGAAGTGCGGGCCGCTCTGGTTGTAGACCATGCGGTTCTTGCTGCCCCATTGCACTTTTAGCAAAGACGGCGCAGCGCTCGAAGACTCGGATGACAATTCCGCATTGTCGATCAGGCCATAGGCCTTTTTCTTGTCGGCGGCGGAGCTGTAGCGCGCTGCCAGATAGGCACCGGCACAGATACCCAGATAGCTGCCACCATCGTGCACAAACTCGCGGATGGCCTGGACCTGATCGGTAGAGAGGGCATCCAGTGTTTCGTCGATGTCGTCCGAGCCACCCGGCTGCACATAAACCTCCATGTGGGCGAGCTTGGCGGCGCTCAGGGTGTGCTCGTTCAGGTAGACGACCTTGTCGCCCTGCGCCGAGAAGAAGGTAGCAACGGTCTCGGCACAACCATCGCAAGTACCCGCGCCGTTGAAGATGCCTACCGTCCTGGCATGGGCCAGACCGGTGGTGACAAGCAAGATACTGAGCAGCCAGCGTAATTTCATATATCGATAACTCATTGATAAATCATGTGGAAAATCACTTCCACCCGGACCTGCGCCATGACGAAGGCCGGTGAAAGCGGAACAACATACCGAACGGGTACGGTACGCACCTTAAGCGATGCCAGCCTAAGACGGGCTTAAGCACCGCGGGTTCACAGCAGCAAGAAACGACAACGCCACCTCGCCGGGCTGCATTGCCTCAATCGAACTTTTACGCCCGCCGTCCGCTTCTTTACTCCGTCTTTACCTCGCCCTCCTTAGCATGCAGGCCTCTCCTCACCGCTTCATCTGAAAGGCCTCACACCATGCGTACCACCCTCATCGCCAGCCTGATCACCAGCGCCCTCTTTGTCGCGCAGGCCCACGCTGCCGATGTCCCGGCTGCCGACTACACCTTCACCGGCAACGTGGCCGTCACTTCCGATTACCTGTTCCGTGGCATTACCCAGACCAACAACAAAGCCGCCATCCAGGGCGGCTTCGACTTCGCGCACAAGAGCGGCTTCTATGCCGGCGCCTGGGGTTCCAGCATCAGCTGGCTGTCCGACCAGGGCAGCGGTAGCTACCCGACCGAGCTGGATGTGTACACCGGCTACAAGGGCAACATCGTCGACGACCTGGGCTACGACATCGGCGTACTGACCTACTACTACCCGGGCACCCGCAACCCCGGCGTGACCAGCCCCAACACCACCGAGCTCTACGGTGCCATTAGCTATCAGTGGGCGACATTCAAGTACTCGCGCAGCACCGGCAACCTGTTCGGCTGGACCAGCAAGACCGGCGACAACACCCACGGCAGCAGCTACTACGACCTGACCCTGGCACCGAGCCTCGGTGACGGCTGGACCGTCAGCGGTCATATCGGCCGCCAGACCGTGGCCCACCGCAGCAGTGCCAGCTACAACGACTGGCGCCTGGGTGTCAGTAAGGACGTGGGCTTTGGCACGCTGAGCCTCAATTACACCGATACCAATGCCGAAGGCGATATCGGCCAGGACTACCGCAACGCCTTCAACAAGGATATCGGCCGCGGTCGCGTCGCCGTGACTTTCAGCAAGACGCTCTAAAGCACCCTCTGGCGCGGCGACGTAACGCATCGCCGAACCGCCCGCAGCCGTCGCTTCAGTAGGGGAGTCGATGGCGGCACTCAGGTGGGCAGCCCGCAACGGTTGGCCCACTTTTTTTGCGGGATCGACAAGTAGGTTGGGTTGAGCGCAGCGAAGCCCAACAAGAGCGATCCGATGCACAACGATGTTGGGCTTCGACCCAAGCTACTCACCGCGCCAGCCTTTTACCTTCATTTACGCACCCAGCCTCACCCCGCATCCCCCTTTCGGGGCATAACAGCGCCATCGGCTTCTGCTTGAATGCACCACACGCCCGCCGGCAAGGTTCAGGGCCATAGGATTGCCCCCTACCCTGCGCTATGCTGGCCCTCATAGCAGGCCTTCGTCTCCGTCCCGCCCACCGCAAGGATCACGCATGCAATCCCGTCGCTATCTGGCCGTCATCCTCTCCGCCGCTGTCCTGCTGATCGTCCTGGCGCTGGCCCTCATCGGCCCCCTGCACTGGCTGTGGCTGATCCCATCGGCCGCGCTGACGCTGCTGGGTGCCTATGACCTGCTGCAGAAACGCCACGCCGTACTGCGCAACTACCCCATCTGGGGCCATATGCGCTATTTCTTCGAATTCATCCGTCCGGAGATACGCCAGTACTTTGTCGAGAACGACAACGAGCAGACACCCTTCTCCCGCCAGCAGCGCAGCATCGTCTACCAGCGCGCCAAGGGGGAAAACGAGAGCCGGCCGTTCGGGACGGACATGGACGTCATGGCCAGCAACTACGAATGGATGGGCCACTCGCTGGCCCCGACCAAACTGGCCGGGCACGACTTCCGCCGTACCGTGGGCGCCGATCGCGCGAAGCCCTACGAGATTTCGGTCTACAACATATCGGCCATGAGCTTCGGTTCGCTCTCGGCCAACGCCATCCAGGCCTTGAACCAGGGCGCCGCCATGGGCAAGTTCGCACACGATACCGGCGAAGGCTCCATCTCCCCCTACCACCGGGCTGGCGGTGGCGACCTGATCTGGGAATTGGGCTCCGGTTACTTTGGATGCCGCCACGACGATGGCAGCTTCAGCCCCGAGCGCTTTGTGGAGCAGGCCTGTACCGAGCAGGTCAAGATGATCGAGATCAAGCTCTCGCAAGGCGCCAAGCCCGGCCATGGCGGCGTGCTACCCGCCGCCAAGATCTCTCAGGAGATCGCCCTGACCCGTGGCATCAGCATGGGCAGGGATTGCATCTCGCCCGCCACGCATGGCGAATTCTCCACCCCGGTCGGCCTGCTGGAGTTCGTCGAACGCCTGCGGCAACTATCAGGCGGCAAGCCTACCGGCTTCAAACTCTGCATCGGCCATCCCTGGGAGTTCTTCGCCATCGCCAAGGCCATGCTGCAGACTGGCATCACCCCGGACTTCATCGTGGTCGACGGCGCAGAGGGCGGCACCGGTGCGGCACCGATGGAGTTCACTGATCATGTCGGTACGCCATTGCAGGAAGGCCTGCTACTGGTCCACAACACCCTGGTGGGCATCGGCCTGCGTGACCGCATCCGCCTTGGCGCCTCCGGCAAGATCGTCACCGCCTTCGATATTGCCCGCACCCTGGCGCTGGGCGCCGACTGGTGCAATGCCGCGCGCGGCTTCATGTTTGCCGTCGGCTGCATCCAGGCACAGAAATGCCATACAGACCGCTGCCCAACCGGCGTCGCCACCCAGGACCCACACCGCCAGAAAGCGCTCGTGGTGCCGGACAAGGCCGAACGGGTCTATCGCTTCCACGAGAACACCCTGCACGCGCTGCAGGAACTGGTCCAGGCCGCCGGCCTCAACCACCCGTCCGAGCTGCGCCCGCAGCACATCGTCCGCCGCATCTCCAGCAGCGAGGTGAAGCGGCTATCCGACGTGCTGGGCTTTCTGGAGCCGGGTGAACTGTTGTCCGACGGACCCTGCCGACTGGAGGTGTTCAACCGTTACTGGCCCTTGGCCTCGGCCGAGAGTTTCAAGATGGCCTACGCCTAGGTCATCAGCGGCAGGCGGCACGGCTGAGCCATGCAGGCTTTACCACCGGCCCGGTACGATTTACATCGCACCCGGGCCTGCCTCCCACCGGCAAGCCGCACTAGGCGAACTGCCCCCGCAGCGTTGCCACCAACGCGTCCGACACCGGCACCATGGGCAGCCGTAGCTCGTTGTGTATCTTTCCCTGCAGCGCCAGGGCGCACTTCACCGGGGCCGGGTTCGGCTCCCGGAAAGCCAGTTGCAGCCAGGGAACCAGGCGCAGAAAGCGCTCGCGTCCTTCGGCCAGGCGACCCTGCTGCACTGCCTGGTAAGCCGCCACAAAGTCTGCCGTGTGGAGATGGGCTGCCGCCGCGATGACCCCCTGCCCACCCAGGCACCAGGTGTTGAACATATTGATGTCCTCCCCGGCAAGCACGGCCAGGCGTCCGTCACGGACCAGCGCCAGCGTGGTCTCCAACGACCCGGCACAATCCTTCACCGCACGGATATTGGGGTGGCCCGCCAGGGTCAGCAGCGTAGGAATCTCCAGCCGCACACCGGTACGGTAGGGAATATCGTAGATCACCAGTGGGTGGGCACTCGCATCGGCCAGCCCGATGAAGAACTGTGCAATACCGGCCTGCGCAGGCCGCACATAGTACGGTGCCGGCACCAGCAGCCCGGCCAGCGGCAAGGTATTGAGATACGTGAGCCGGTGCTGGAGCGCCGCCAGGTTGTTGCCGGCCAAACCGGCAACCACCGGCTTGCCGGCCGCAGCGGCCAGTACCGTGGCCAGCACGGCATCCTGCTCAGCCTCGTCCAGCGACGAGGGCTCGCCCGTTGTGCCCAGCGCGACAAACCCCGATACCCCCGCAGCCACATAGTCCGCGACCAGGCTACGCAAGGCGGCATGATCAACCTGCCCGTCTGCAAACGGGGTGATAAGGGGAATCCAGATACCTGTGAATACCGACATGCCTTGCTCTCCAGTAGGACCGAGAAGAACCCGTCAGCGGGACGGCAGCAAGGCAGGGAGAAAGCGACACCTCGGCTGTTCCGTCACATCTGACGGAACAGCGCTCCGGTCAGATGAGCCGCTGTTTTTTCGATTTTTTGACTGCCACGCAGGCACGCGCCACCACCACGCCAAAGACGTCGTGACAGGAAAGCGCAGGGATGACATGCGTAGACATGACGACAACCTTACCGCAAAAGCCACGCCTGCGCACCTGTCGCCAACTTGGCCGATGCCCTTGCTCTCGGCATGCACTTTGCTCTGTTTCAGCCATGTTCGTGCCACGCGGGCAGGTTCCGCGCCAACGCTAGCTACCGGAGGCGTCATCATGTGCAACGGGGTCCCTGTACGTATCGCGCTGCTCATTGGCGCCTCGCTCCTGTCCGGCGGCTGCGCCAGCCTGCTGCCCGAGGCCAAGAGCACCGAAAAATCCATCTGGCAAAGCTATGAAGAAGCCGAGGCCACCATGGGTATGGTGGTACCACGCCGCACCAAGCTGGAGGATCTGCGGCTGATGGGGTTTGATCCGCAGCTCGACGCCAACGTCGCGACCCTCAACTACTCCGACATCCTGCGCCGCTTTGCACCGGGCGGAGAAGCCGGTGGACTGCAGGCGGACAAAGGGGTGCGCGGCTGCCTGTCGCAACCGGCAGACTGTACCGGCCTTGAGATCAATGTCAGCGGCGAACACCGCGAGCGCGTCGGCAGCTTCTGGCCGGACTTCCTCAACTTCCGACGCGAATGGCGTACCACCGGCTGGCGCTTCAACGCCATCATCCTGCTCAAGAACGACGTGGTGGTGTACCGCACCTGGGGCGGCAAGCCCAATATCGACAAGATGGAGCGGACCAACAACCCACTGGGACCATTGCAAGGTCTTGGTGAGCGGGCGGCGAACTTCTGATCACGCTCGCAGCACCGCGCAGACTGAACCGTGATCGCGGCACCCGGCCCAGCCGGGTGCCAACCGATATTCGATGCTCAAGCGCGCTTCGCTGTATCGCATCCACTCCCCCCACACTCCCCGCGGTGGGGACGCCTCGCTGATCCTCGTTCGCAGTCACTCGGAGCAAGGTTCGGACTCAATCTGCAACGCGTGATCCTTAAGAAGTCGCCTGCCCGCAAAAACACAATGCGTATTTACCAATCGCACAAAAACAATCAAAATATACACATTGCGTATTGGAGCACACTATGAATTCGTCCCAGCAGATCGTTCTTCGCGATGCGATGCGTACCCTCAACCTCACCCGTGACGCGCTGGCGGATCGTTTAGGTGTCAGCAAACGGGCCATGGATAGCTGGCTGCTGCCGGACGATTCGAACGAACACCGCAGCATGCCGACGGTGGTGGAACGGTTCATTGCAGAGATTCTACGCAGCGCCGGCAGCCCTACGCAGAGCGTATACCAATCGGCCGGTAGCGTGGCCGGCTCCCAGCATCTGCTCTCGGTCGAGCAATTCTCGCGCGATGCGCTGGAAGACCTGTTCCGGCTGGCCGACCAGATGCAGCCCATCGCCCGCCGGCAGAAAATCAGCCGTGTGCTGGAAGGCGCCGTGCTGGCCAACCTGTTCTTCGAGGCCAGCACCCGCACCCGTATCAGTTTCGGGGCAGCGTTCTGTCGCCTCGGCGGATCGGTTTGCGACACCACCGGCTTTACCTTTTCCAGCATGGCCAAGGGCGAGTCGATCTATGACACCAGCCGGGTAGTGAGCGGCTATGTGGACGCGATGGTCGTGCGCCATCCCGACCAGGGCGCCGTGGCGGAGTTCGCCCGCGCCACCCATATACCAGTCGTGAACGGGGGTGACGGCCCCGGCGAGCACCCCACCCAGGCCCTGCTCGACCTCTACACCATCGAGCATGAGTTCTCGCGCCTCAACAAGCTGATCGACGGCAGCCACATCGCCCTGGTGGGGGACCTGAAGCACGGCCGCGCGGTGCATTCACTGGCCAAGCTGCTCGGTCAATATCGCGGCATACAGCTCTCGCTGGTGGCACCGCGTGGGCTGGAAATGCCCAGCCATATTCTCGATATCAGTGCTCGCAACGGCAACAGCATCGCCGTCCATCACAACCTGGCGGACGGGCTGGCCGGCGCCGACGTGGTCTACGCGACCCGGGTACAGAAGGAGCGCATGGCGGGCGAAGCGATCGAGGGCTACACGGCGGAGTTCCAGATCAATCAGGCCGCGGTCGATGCCTGGTGCAAGCCGGATGTGGTGATCATGCACCCGCTGCCGCGCGACAGCCGCCCCGGCGCCAACGACCTCGCCACCGACCTCAACCACGACCCGCGCCTGGCGATTTTCCGCCAGACCGACAACGGCATCCCCATCCGCATGGCGATCTTTGCGCAGCTACTGGGCGTGGCCCAGCAGATACCCCACAGCCTGCGGGAGCCCGCCTGGTCCCACCCACACCAACTGGGGCCGGACGACGCGCGTTTTCATGCGCTGGATTGATTCATCCCGAGCGGGCTGCTATCAAGCAGTCGCCGGGCGGGTGTTCACCGCCCTTTGCGCCTCGAACGCCCGCTGGTAAGCCGACCGCGCTTCGCCACGGGCGACATAGGCGGCAAGGTTCGGATAGTCGCCCAGCAGACCGGACGGTTTCAGTCTCAGCGTTACCGACACCATCATCAGGTCGCCCGCGCTGAACATGCCATCGAGCCAGTCGGCACGCCCAAGCCGGGTGGATAGTTGTTGCAAACGGTCCCGCACCCGCCGCTCGACCAGGGGCAGACGATCCTTGTGCCAAGGCTTGTCGCTTTCCAGCAGCTTCGCATTGGCGAGCTCGAGGATGGGCGGCTCCACGGTATTCACCGCAGCAAACATCCAGGAGATCGCGCGAGCCCGTGCCTTGGCATCGTCCGGCAGCAGGCCGGCGTGGTGCTCGGCGATATGAAGGACGATGGCCCCGGTCTCGAACAGGGCCAGATCGCCCTCCTCATAGGTGGGAATCTGCCCAAAAGGATGCAGCGCCAGATGCGCGGGCTCCTTCATCGCACGGAACGACACAAGGCGGACCTCATAAGGCAGGCCCACCTCTTCCAGCGCCCAACGGACACGCGTGTCACGTGCCAACCCTTTGCCACCATCGGGTGACCGTTCGAACGCAGTAATGATGATCGTCATCGAGCGACGCTTTCTGTCATGGACATCATGTTCGGGCTGCCTACCCTCAAGCACTACGGCAAGGGCCATACCCATTCTTCAGCGTTATCGGTAGCGCAGCAATGCTTGTTCCGGCGCGATCCACAGCCCCTTTCCCCTGGTGCACACAGCCCGGAGATGCCGCGTTCAGTACGTCGCCCTCCACGCAAACCTGCCACGTGCAACCTACCCTGCTGTTCACCGTTCATTGCAAAACCGACGAACGGTTAATTAATTAGCTTGCTAATCGTTATTGTCGTAAGTATATTGCAGTCCATGGAAGCGCAACGCAGCAACACGGCGAAGCGCAGATCGGCTCCACGGGTCAGCAACACCGACAAGTAGAGCGCAATGAGAGTTAAGGTCTGTCTTTAACGTTAGCGCACTAATATTTACCGCAGCAACGAAGACAGCCCAGTGATCCAGACCTTCGACCAGTTACCCACTTTGAAAAGGAAACACATCATGAACACCATCGCCAAGCTCATCGCCGCCTCCGTCATTGGCCTGACCGCTACCTACGCTGCCGCTGCCGATACCAGCTACACCGATACCGTCCGCCACAACTCGGTCGCTACCCACGCCGTGGCCTACCAGGCCAAGCAGAATGTGACTGCGGACAATACCGACGCTTTCCGCCAAGCCAGCCAGACCGTCCGCTCGGGTGAATACATCCTGATCGCCGGCAAGGCCCGCCACATCAGCCCGGACAACACCGATGCCTTCCGCCGTGCCGGCTATGTCGCCGAGCAAGGCCGCAGCAACCAGCTGATCAAGCTGGCCGCAGTCGAACTGCGCTAAGTCTTACCCGGCGGCGGGTCTCACCACCCGCCGCGACCAGGCTACCCAGCCATTGCTTTTGTTGCTTCTCACTCCTCCCTGATTTCCCGGCTACGGCAACGTTAGCCGGGCTTTTTTTGTGCGTTCGCAGAGGCGACATTTAGAAGGGGCCGCCCCTACTCCCGTGCGTACGTTCCAGCCTGCTGAGCCGCCTCCCGCATCTGTTCCAGCAAGGTCGCGGCGTCGGCCGACACGCCGGCCCGCCAGCAAAAATCCACCAGATTACGGAAAGGCCCACTCTCTTCTCGGCTAGCCACCAGCTTGGCCGCCGTGGCAGGGCCAACACCTGGCAGGGTGCGGAGGTGTTCGGCCTCGGCCGTATTGAGGTCCAGCGTCATGGGCAGCCTGGCCTTGCCTGCCTCGATCACGGTGGCGGCATTCAAGAGCCAGATGCTGCCGCTCAAACCGGCGCTCAACCGCACCGGGTCCTCGGCCACTTCGTCGGCCAGGGTCTTGAGCTGCTGCCGCAGGGGTTTGAGCCCATCGACAAAGGCGTCGATATCCCCCAACTGTCCCTGTTCACCCAGCGCAGCGACACGCCGGCTGAGGCCTGGGCTGACGGTTGCACCGTAGCTCAGGTTGACGACCCAGCGCGCCAGCTCGCGGCGGAATGCCGTATCACCACTCGCCATCGCCAAGGTCGGCAGCAAATGGCTATCAGGTTTGAGGGATTGGGCATTGAAGCGATGCAAGGCATCGAACAAGGGTTGGTAGCGGCCGACCAGGCTCGCCTCGTTGTCGGGGCCGTTGACCATGAGCTGATAGAAGACCGTCGCCACAAAGCCTTCGGAGGCGAGCATCTGATTCCCGCTCTTGAGCCGGCTACGATCAAACAGGCTGCTCTGGTCACGCCGCTGCCGCAACAGGGTATCGCCCGGCAGAGCAAGTTGGGCGTGGATGAACAGGTTCTGGCGCATGCCGGTCACGCGCAGTTCGCGGTCTACATTGCTCAGCCATAACGGAGTGATAGGCCGCCAGCGCAGCCCCTGGTCGTGCGCCCGCAGGTTGGCATTATGGGTATAGCGGCGGACCAGACCCTGCATATGCGTCGCAAAGCCTTCATCAAACGCCGTAGGCTCGTCGGTGATCGCCAGGCTGCTATGCGGTGTGCGTGAATAGCCATCCGGTAAGGACGGCACCAACCGGCGCAGAAAGACATGGCCAAGCTCGTGGGCAAAGATCTCTTCAAAGCTGCCGTCATCGATGCTTGCCATGCTCACCGGCAGATCGACATAGGGCGCGGCCACCCAATGCTCGCCCGTCTTGTCGCGCAACCAGAAGCCACGGCGGGCATATCCACCGTCTTCCTCCGCATTGAACAGCCAGGTTGGCTGTATCGTCTGCGCCCCGGCCGTTCGCTGCGCGGCGGCATCCAGCGCCAGCAAGGTACGAAGGAAGCCCTCGCTTGCTTCGCGTTGCAGACGACCCAACAACGGCCCTCCCGTTACTTCCCGCAACACCGGCGCCGGCGTCCCGCCACCGGGCCTCGCCTTGTAGACCCACTGCCCGTCCAGCTGTACCGATTCCAGCAAGCCCAGCCGCTGCGCCTGGGCCGGCAACAGGCACGCACACAAGGCCAGCAGGGCAAACCCGCGCAGCCAGGGTATACCTCTGATCAAACGCATTGCCACTCCTTATTGCACCAATCCGCAACGGCCTCTTCGTGGCACCGTAATAACGGAAAGGATGCGCGGATATCCAAGCAGCTGCCGCTACCGTGCGACAGGGTGCCGAATCCCCTGCATGGAATGCAGCTACCGTCGGCGCACCGTAGTTCAAGATCACTTTAGGACACTTCGGCCCGGATCCTGCGTTCACACGTCATGTGATCGTGCCTATACTGCCCGCGCGCCACCCACCCCAACAAGGGCCGGCCAAGTAGCCGGTCGATCAAAGGAGAAGAACATGCTGGATCATCTGGGCGTCACCATTACCGACATGGATCGCGCCAAGGCCTTTTACAACACCGCACTGGCACCGCTGGGCATCACCCTCTTGATGGAAGTTACCAAGGATCAGACCGGTCACGAAGCCCATGCCGGCTTTGGCGCCAACGGTAAACCGTTCTTCTGGGTGGGTAGCGGCAGTCAGGCCAGCAGCGGCGTGCACGTGGCCTTCACCGCCAGCTCCCGCGCTGTGGTGGATGCCTTCTACCAAGCGGCCATCGCCGCCGGCGGGACCGACAACGGTGCCCCCGGCCTGCGGCCGCACTACCACCCGAACTACTACGGTGCCTTCGTCCGCGACCCGGACGGTCACAATATCGAAGCGGTCTGCCACAGCCCGGCTTGATCCAGCCGACAAGTGCTCAGCGGGGTCGCTGTGTCTCGCTGACTTATTCCGCCGTTGTCTTCAGTCAGCGCAACGGCGGGATAGCTGGGCGAGATACCCCTTGCCATCACCACACCAGCCTACTCATGGGCTCGCTGCAAGATGATCATCCTCCGACTACCTCCATTCCCTTACACGGCATCCTAAAGTAGCGTTGAAAGCTCATAGAAAACCTCTAAAACTAGATAGTCAGTTTGCCTTGTGCGAACAGGTGCTCGTCATACGACCGATCACAGATGGCGATCAGACTGATACCAATAAAAATTGAGGCATCTTCCAAGAGGCGCCCATCAAATGGTAGTCGCTATCAGAGGAGGCAACATGAGAACCCATCAGGCCGGGAAAGCCCATCCTGCAGAGACGGCTCAGGCAGCACAGCACGAGCGCTCCAATAGCCAGAATATGGCTATGGAACCTGTAGTGCAGCACGCATCCGGCCTAAAAGGCTACACGCAGCTCCAGGCGCTCGCCGACAACAGTCCACGAACGCAACCCTCTCGGGTCATGCAGCAACTGGCCAGCCAGCGAGCAGAAAATCATGCGCCATCCGCAGAACAAGCGGCGGATGTCCATGAACAGGCAGGACGTTCCGATGTAATTCAAAATGGCGGGTTGCCAAGCCAGCTCAAGATGGGGATAGAAACGCTCTCAGGCATGAGCATGGACCATGTGAATGTCCACTACAACTCCACCAAGCCCGCTCAATTGAGCGCACTTGCCTACGCACAAGGTAGCGATATCCATTTGATGCCGGGACAGGAGCAACATCTGCCGCACGAGGCCTGGCACGTGGTGCAACAAGCGCAAGGAAGAGTAAACCCTACTGTCCAGATGGCCGGCGTACCGGTCAACGACGACGATGGCCTGGAGCAGGAGGCTGACAAAATGGGGCAAAAGGCCCTGATGGCGGGTGGAACAACTCTGCGCATGCAGACAGGCCATCAAGGCAGGACGTTATCAAGGCAGGCTCAAGCTGCAGCGAGCACTAGCGCAGATATACCTGTACAGCGCTACGCCCTTATTGACGGCCAATATGCCTGGGACGGCACAGGGAGCGCGGCGGTCGACGAAGACCCCACACGAATCGACAGGCCATCGGCAGAGGAAACAGCGGCGATTGAAGATAAATACGGCCGCTTCTATGCCAACCGGAAGGAGTTTGATGACCACCTATCAGGGCAACCTGTTGACGTCGGCCTCGTGAAAGGCAAGGCACTTTGGTACCGGCTGCCGTTCAGTACAGGCTTCTTTGTGCTGGGGGAGGCCCACAATATCCTGAACTATCGCACCGTTATTCAAGAGAGCAATCAGACCGGCAATATTCTGGGCGAAGGTGGCACAGTGCCCTTCCAACACTACGCGGAGGACGCCCCAACCAGAAAACCGAAAATCCCGACAAGAGCCACCGCAGGGACAACAGAGTACGCAATGGAATCCTCTGTGTCCAAAGCCGCCTATGCGCTTGCCGCGCTGGACGAAGATATAGAGAAAGAGCTTTCCCCTACCGTAAAGGCGCCAACTGGAATCACGGTGGAGGAACTTGATTTCGACGCCTGGTCAGATGCACGTTCGGTGAGCAAGGAAAGCGTGAAACGCGACGCCACCAAGCGCCCCTACTTTTCTACCGAGAAAGACAAGCGAACCACCTTCCAGCCCGGCGTAGCAGCGGCAGAAGCCAATTACAAACGGGGCGATACTGCGGTCAGGCAGATTGACAGCCTCAAGGATGGGCTGAGTACCTGGCAAGGGGGGCAAGCGCAGCCGAACCCCAGGATCGCCAGCCTCATCTCTCAGTTGACTACGCTCTCGGGAGATTTCGCAAAATGGGACACGATGGATGCCAGAGCAAAGCGTGCATTGAAAGATGGGCTGCTTGCCAAAACCCTCAAGGCGGTCATTTCACTGGCCAAGCAAGAGATAGAGACCTCCACAATCGATCGCAACGGCGTAACCGGCCAAGAACTGATCGATGAACAACATGAGTACAACGTTGATAAGGACGGAAAGCGAGTGGATACACTGCTCGGCCGCACTTGCTCGTTACGCGACGTGTTTATGTATGAGGCCATCATCAACGCCAGCGTCCCCAGCGCAAACTTCCGCATGGCAGGCATCGGGAACGATCACCTGAGGCATTTGCAAGAACCATTGAAGGCAGCAGGTATCACCACCATCAGCTTTAGCGAATTCTTTAGTAAGCACGTCGAGGACGCCGTGTAGTGAACGGTCTTAACGTGAAAAAGTCGCTGGCCGACGAGCGGTCATTTAATTAGCTTGCTAATTATTAGCGAATTAACTACATTACACGCATGGCAACGAACCGCAGGCAAGACAAGCTGGCGGATAGCGTTACCGGCTCAACTGCCCAGTCGCACCAAGCAAGTGGAGCGCAATGACCGCCTGGATCTGCCTAAATTGTTAGCGCAATAATAGTTAGCATGATTTCAGATTGGTTTAATCCCACAGCGCCAGACGCAACCGGACAAGGACACACATCATGATGACCGCTACCAGACTGCTCGCCGCTACCCTGCTGGGCCTGACACTGACCCAGGCTTACGCCGCTGGCAGCCCTTTCGTGACCGATGAATTCCACCGTGCCACCCGGGGAGACTTCTCCCGTGTGCTGGAGGTCAAACAGAACCTGAGCCCTGACCATACCGATGCCCACCGCCGCGCGGTAGAGAACGCCTCGGTCGGCCCCTACGCCATGCTCTCGGTACAGAAAGCCAAGACACCTCGCGGCGCGGATTACACCGATGCCTACCGTCGTGCTCCCCGCATTGGCGATGACGCCGTGCCTACGCAGTTGGTACTGCGTACTGGAGACACCGGCGACACCACGGGCTGGTATCGCGCCAGCTACTGAACATCCGGCCTGATGGACTGCGATCAGTCATCGCTATCCATCGACCAACCTCGCTCATCACTCCCCTGACTCTCCCGGCTCCCTGCCAAGGTATGCCGGGATTTTTTTGTCCCGAACGGGCGCTCCTAGACTTTGCGCTCGGCGAGAAACTTCAGGCTGGCCAGGCCGGCGTCGAAATCCTTGCCCAGCATCTTGTCCATGCTGATGAAAATGCCCATCAATTTGGACATGAAATTGCTAGGGCCGAACATGGCCCAGGTCAGGGTAGTCTGCCCACCTTGCTGTTGCAGCAGGAATTCGGCCATATTGTTGGCCTTGAACGGCCGCAGAAAATCGAGCTTGATCAGCAGCCGCACCGGCGGCTCGGCTTCCAGTATTTCCATTCGGCCCGCACCTACCTTGTTATTGCCATCCCATTCATAGATGGCCCCCTCGCCGCTTGGCGCGCCGCTATGCGCCCGCTTGAGTTGCGGGTCCAGCCTCTCCCAGGGTGACCATTCCACCCAGCGTCGCATGTCGGCGATCAGTTCGTAAGCTTTTTCGGGTGGAGCCGAAATCACGATGGAACGCTCGAATCGGAACGTATCCGGTCGACTAGCGGCAGCGACCAGGATCGCGACCAGTACCACGACGACAACCAGAACGAGGGTGGTAATCATAAGGCTCTCGGGTCAGGGGTCAGGTTCAAGGCAAGGCAAGGCCACCGTGCCATGCCTCGCCGGCAACGGCAGTAGCCCCTCCAGCCTAGAACATTCCGGGCCGGGGTTGAACCCTGGCGTGGCTTTCGGTACTTGTGACATCGCCCCCCTGGCTAGAGCTGCTTACTCACCCAGACACTCCCATCGTCGTCATGCCTGTCTACGGTAAACCCGGCCGCGAGATACATGCGCAGCGGTCCGAAATGGTTCTCCGTCATGCTGGTGGATTCGCCCCTCGGGTTCGCCTCTACCCATCGCAATCCCGCCGCCTTCAGACCCTCGCAGGCGGCAGCCAGCAGGGCTGTGGCAACACCTTGTCCACGCAAGCGGGGCGCGACCAGAAAGCACAATATGGTCCCACGCTCAGCCGCGTCCGGCACCGGCTCCTCGTCCAGCGCGTGCAGCAGCGCGCGGGGCGCGGCATTGCACCAGCCCACCACCTCACCATCCTGGTAGGCGAGGTAGCCCCGCATGGTGCCGGCGGCAATCCGCTCAGCCGCACAGCAGCGATTCTCCAATGCAGTACGGGTGTTCCATTTCACCGTCCGGTGATCCTCGTAAAAACACTGGCAGTAGCAGGACGACCACGCCGGGTTGTCACTGAATGCCTCGCCATCAAAGAATTGCAGGAAATCCGCTAGTCGGCCGGGGCTGAGTGCGTCGATCCGAATGTCTGGTTTTTGCACTGCCTGCTCCATGGTTTGCAAGGTCTATCGGGCGTTTTCAGGTGGTCGGGAAAATGTTATGCATCCAGATTGAAATTGTCATATTCGGGATATGCAAATCAAGCCTACTATGAGGGTATGCCGGTGGACTAGCGTCGCCTCAGCATACAAAACATCGCCTCCTGGGGATTCGTCTTGATCCTTCCCCTGTAGAGGCGTCGCGGTCCAAGCACGGCCGCAGTACTACACCTCCAGGGATGAGGAAATAATGTCTGACCCCTTACCACAGCCCGGCGCCACACCGGGCCTGGCGAGTTCACCCCTTGCCGATCCGGCCGATCTGGCTCGCCATCTGCACGATGGCCTTGCCCAGCTCCTGACCTTCGCACTGATCCAGCTCGACGCTGCGCAGGACCCCAACTGCCCCACCCGGGAAGCCGCGATTTTACATAGCCGGCAGCTCGTCAAAGAAGGGCTGCTGACCATACGCAATACCGTCAGCCAGTTGCGCACCGCGCCGGCAGCGGGCAGCCAGGATCTGGTCAAGCAACTCCAGGTGATCGGCGCGGAGATACGGCAATTGGGCAGCATCCAGCTCGTACTCGACTGCCCCGGCATGCCGATCTGGATACCGGAGAACGCCGCATATCGCCTGGGCCGCGCAGCGCGCGAGCTGCTGATCAACGCCTGCAAGCACGCCGTCGGCGCGACCGTCTGGCTCACCCTCCACGCGACCGAATCCGATGGCGGCGGCCTGCTGCTGACGGTCAGCGACGACGGGCCGGGTTTCGATGCCAACCGTATCCTGCAAGCGAATGCTCAAGGCTATGGCCTGAGTGGGCTATGTGCCTTCCTTGCGCCTATCGGTGCGCAGTTCTTCCTGCGCAGCGAACCCGGCACCGGTGTCTGGGCACAAGTCCGCTGGTATCCCAACGCACCGACCGCTACCTCAAGTGCACTGCAACCCCTTACCTGCTCCTCGGAGGCATCATGACCATCCGCGTCATTATCGGCGACGATCACGGTATCGTCCGCGAAGGCTTGGTCGCCCTGTTGCAAAGGGAGACCGATATCGAAGTGATCGCCCAGGCCGCCAACGGCTCGGAGCTGTTACAGCTCGCCCGCAGCCTCAAACCTGACGTGGTAATTACCGACCTCTCCATGCCCATTCTCAATGGGATGGAAGTCATCACCCGCCTGAGCAGCGAACCACTCCCCTGCAAGCTGTTGTGCCTGTCGGTCCACGACGATATCCAGCATGTGGTGGATGCATTGAACGCCGGCGCGGCCGGCTATGTACTCAAGGATAATTCCTATGAGGAACTCGCCCGTGGCATCCGCCGGGTGATGGCCAACCAGACCTACCTGAGCGGCGAGTTGATCGGCTCGGTCATGCAGGCCTATCGCAGCCCGACGCAAGTCCATGAACTGATCAAGCTACCCAAGCTGACCAGCCGTGAGCGGGAAGTTGCGCAATTGTTCTCCGAAGGGCAAAGCACCCAGGCAATCGCCGATCGTTTGCATCTGAGTACCAAGACCATCGCGACCCATCGCGAAAATATCTTCAAAAAACTGGGCATTCATACCATTGCGGAACTGACGCGTTATGCGGTGAGAGAAGGCCTGAGCTCGGCGGAAGTTTCTACACAACGATATCAATCTGAATCCCTACATGATCGCAGAGCAAACAGCTAATTCGTGAGGTGCATGGCTTCCATTACCAATTATGGGCAGATACCTGCGACGCATGGCTCATCGTGTCATGGCTCGTAGCGCTCAATGCTGACTACATACTTATCTAGAGGGTGCTCTACCAAAACCCCTTCTCCACCCTTCACGACCGTACGCAACCTGCTGGTCACTTCAATATTCGCAACGGCCTCGTTGCCTAGCGGTTCCTGCTTCACCATCACAGCATTCGGCGTATTATTTCGCTCGGCACGCAGTGCCAGTTGATATTTCGTTTTGTCGACGCTACCGTCTTTCTTCAAATATCCGTCTTTCTTTCGTTTGTCCTCTACCTTCTTCTGCTCAGCCTTTTTCCCACCCCTCGCTTCTACTAAACTTTTCCCGACATTGCCTGAGTTCTGATTGAATGCATCTTTCGAATCCATGAGCTCAAGCAATATATTGCCAATCGGTTTATTCAAAGTAATCTTTATCATTGATTTATAAGCACCCTTCTTCCCCGCATTGCTACCAATTTTCTCTTTATAGTATTGCCTAGCATAGGCTTCCGAAGTACTAAAAAATCCGTACAGCATAATTGAATCTTTAGAAATAACCTGATCATCTTTGAAATCTTCAGCCCGATATAGATGGAGACCGTCCAATCCAAAATCGCTCAGTACGGCTTCTTCCGGTTCGTCGTCCTCAGAGGAACTAAGGCTTGAACCTTCCTCAACGACGTCATCTTGCTCCTCGTCCAAGGCTAAAGCGCTGAAATCCACTGGATCAAAATCTACCGGGTCATCGACAAACGAGTGGCCCTGGCGCCCTACGTTCAGAATCTCGCTCGCCGCATCGATCGCCCCATCCCAATCCTTGAAGGGGTGCGGTTTATCCTCCTCAGCCCATCGAGCAAGCATGTTGTTGATCTCGAGATTGCCCTCGATCCGAAACAACTTCGGTACGGTTGTTACGCGGGTTTCGGAACCATTGAACAGGAAGTAGCCCTGGACTACCGGCCTCCCAAGGCTTACTCCCTTCGCCGTCGAACTTATAGCGCTACGTTGCGCGGTGTAAGCGGTTGCACGCCCGCCCATCACATCTGCTTCCCGCTCCAGTCCGGCATCGTCATTCACCGGCACACCTTCCTTCATCTGCATCGTCGGCTTCACCCGTCCTTGCCGCTGCTGCACTACATGCCAGGCCTCATGCGGTAGGTGCTGCTCTTGTCCCGGCCCAAGGTGGATGTCATTGCCTTGCGCATAGGCCAGCGCATTAAGCTGGGCGGGCTTGTCTGAATTTCTGTGCACCTGCACGTCAGACATATCCACGCCCGAGAGGGACTCTATCCCCTGCTTGAGCTGGTCCGGCATACCCGTCTGATTGCCGGCAGGTGCATCGGCCTGCAGTTGGGCAATCTGCGACTGTTGCGCTTGCTGGCGCGGGCTATCGTCCACCTGCTGCTGCAACACCCCTCTTGCCTTACGCTGCGCCGGCAGCGGCACCTGCGACGATTCGGCAGCGTATTCCTTGGGCATCTTCATGACGCGCTCCTTCATCGCCTCAGGGCGCTTCGACTTTGGGTTTTAGCAAGGGGATGATGGACGAGATCAGCAAGATGCCGATCAAGGCAAACAAGAGGCTGTTGTCATCACGCAGATCAAGCAGGCTAGGATCGCATTGCAGCAGCAGGCCCCCCAGAATCAGCGGCGGCAGACAGCCCAGCAGCAGGTAGATCTGGTAGGGCCGACCCAGTGCACGAACTCGGCAGGAGAGGAAATAGGCGGCGAACGACAGCACCCCCACGATCATCAGCACCGCGAATATCGCCCGCAAGGGCCAGCGGTATTCGCAAACCATGCCGCAGACCGCGCTCTCCTTGGGCTCATTGGCCAGAAAGCTGGTGCGTAGCGTGTGGGCCACATGATCCGACACCTCCTTGTTCAGTTCCGGCTGCGGCCACAGGGCCACGCCACCAAAGTTGTTCATGAAGTGGGCCATGTCGTCGGTAAACTGCGGTGGGGTCGCGCTCCCCACCGATACCATGGGGAACAGCTTGCGAAGGAAAATGCGACGATCGGCCCCAGCCAGCAGGGGCGATGCTTCGACAAAGTCCCGCAGGGCACTCTTGCTGACATGAGTAGGCTCTGACAGCAGCACCACATAGCGAAGCGTGAGGTTGGTGCGGCTCTTGTAGCCCCCTGCTTCCTGCGCGATACGGCCATCCTGGATACGCGGGTCCTCGGCCAGAATCAGGTAGTCGAACAGATTGTCGATGCTCCAACGAGGCATCCGATCGGCGTCGTCCGGATCCAGCGACTCCTTCGACTTGGAACCGGGCTTGCCCTTGCCGTTATCCGCTGGGGTGATGGCGGGTTTCTCGGTCGAGACCATGTCCACGTCGTTGATCATGAGGTTGAGCGTGTACTGGCGCGGCGAGCGTCGCATCTCGGCGATCAGCGCCTGGATCAGCCGATGCCGGAACCGCTCGAACGCCTCACGCCAGAGCTTGTCGCCCCGAGGGAGGTTATCGAGATAAAGCGTAATGCCGTCGCCAATGCGTTCATCGGTAGCAATGCCCGGTGCCCAGTCATGCCAGCGCCGGCCAAAATCGGACAGCGGGGTATCGATCATCCGTAAGGATTGCTTGGCGACCTGCCGTACGATCCGTGCCTGGTGGTCGTCCGGTAGCGTGCGCAAGAACTGCCAGTCGTTCCGGTAGATCGCGACATCATGCTTGCTGCCGTAGGTGTGCACAGCGCGGAAGAACGCCAGCTGCTCCGGCCCAGGCTGCATGGGCGCCACATTGCCGTCTTCATCAAAAGGCTGGCCAAAGGTAATGATGCGTTCGTACAGGCTGAAATCGATTGGCGGCGCTTTATCACTACCGTGCCAGTTGGGATAGAAGGCATAGACCTCACCATTGGTCGCGCTCACCAGGCAATTGCAGCCCGACCCAAGCCACATGGGCTTGGGGACTACGGCCAGCTTTTGCGTTTGCCGGGATTGATCGATTAACCAAGTCCGCAACTCCAGCGGCACCAGGGTGGGACCCAGCTCCTGCCAGGGTACCGGCGCACTGGCCTCGACGACAACGGTGGTCGGGTGTTGAGCCAGCCTGTCCCAGGAACCCAGGCAGGTCTTCTGCCATTGATCCCGGCTCGGCGGCACCTGCTTGGTCGTCAGCGCAGCCTTACGCGTAATCGCTTCAGCATACCGGCAGACCTGGGCATCCAGCGCGGCGGCGAAGAGCTGCCGGTTCAGGTACTCCACCCCCACCATCGACTTCAGCATTTGCTTGAGCTGCACGATGCCCGCCTCATTGAGTACATCAGGCATCGCATCCTTCTCGGGGACGGGCGGTGGTGGTACAGGCTCACCCTCCACGGGCACCACCACTTCGACCGGTTTGAACTCAATGCTGTCGAGCAACTTCTGGGTCAGCATATAGGGTTCGATCCGGCGCCGTGCCGGTAAGGGCTGCTGTGCATCGGCAATCGACAAGGTGGTCAATGGCGGCACCTTGCCAGCGGGTTCCTCCACCTTCGCCTTACCGCTAGCCGGCACCACGGTCAGTACATAGCTTTGCTTGATCTGTTGACCGCTCTGGTCGTTGATTTCCACCACAAAGCGCTGCCGGCCCCGGCTGATGGCGATGCCCTGTATGCCGCCCTCCGGTAGCAGGTTTATCCCAACGGGCAACGTACCATCCACCAACTGGAAGCCATAGGGGAACAGCCCGCCACCCACCTTGATGGTGTAGCGATAGGTGCTACCCACCACCGCCGTCGGCAGGTAGATCGGAGCGGGTTCCAGCCGCAGCGGCACGCCATCGGGCCCACAGGTATTCGTCGCCTTGGGCTTGCTCACATTGCAGCTCGCCTCCGCCGGGGTGGGAGCAACCGCCCCCATCTCCGCCGCAGGCTTGGTTCCCGTCGCGCCATCCACCACCAGTGACAAGGCCCGGACCTGGGCTGCCTGGCCCGACACAGGCAGGACCATCAGCAGGCCGCCCACTAGCAATGCACGCCCAGCCATCATCACGCACCGAAAGCGACTCACACCGTCCTCCCTTCCTTGCGCAGTTCCTTGGCCAGCCCCTGGCGCAGGTGCGCCGCCGTGATACGTGGCAAGCCCTGTCGTGCCGCTTGCAGGGCGGCGAACCGCAGCACGTTCACCATGGCGCCACCCGATAGTTCGTGCCGCTCGGCCAGGTCGACCAGATCAATATCCGGCGCAAGGCGTTCCGGCGCGGCCAGCATGCCGCGCCAGAGCCGCAGGCGCTGGCTGGCGTCCGGCATGGGGAAATAGATCATGGATTGAAAGCGCCTTGAAAAAGCGTCGTCGATATTGGCGCGCAGATTGCTCGCGAGGATGACCACACCGGGGAAATCCTCCACCCGCTGCAGCAGGTAGGCCACTTCCTGGTTGGCATGCCGGTCATTGCTGTTCTGGGTGGCACCACGCTTGCCGAACAAGGCGTCGGCTTCGTCAAAGAACAAGATCCAGCGTCGGCTCTGCGCCTGGTCGAACACGCGGGCGAGGTTCTTTTCGGTCTCGCCGATGTATTTCGAGACCACCATGGAGAGGTCGATCCGGTAGACATCCACCCCTGCGGTCTGCCCCAGCAGGGTGGCGGTCAGCGTCTTGCCAGTGCCCGGTGGGCCATAGAACAGGCAGCGATAGCCCGGCTTGACCGACTTGGCGAGCCCCCATTCCTGCATCAGTTCCGGCCCCTGCTTCAGCCAGGTCTGGACTACCTGTATCTCCTCCATCACCTCGGGTGCCAGCACCAGGTCCTCCCAATCGAGCGCAGAGCTGATGCGCTTGGCAGGGAACTGGATGTTGTAGTCCGGCTTGTGCCACACGCCTGTCTGCAACCGCTGCAAGGCCTCTGCGCTCAGTTGCAGCGGGCCGCTGAGCTGCGGCTCACCCTCGATGTCGCTATCGAGCCGCACCAGGTTCTGGCTGGCAAACGGGTGCTGGCCGTCAAACATCGCCAGCAAGGCAATGCGCCGTGCCAGATCACCCTCAGCCAACAGGAACGCTGCCGTTTCACCCGTCGGCAGAAAGCCCCCATGGCGCTGGCCGCGCCAACCACCAAACTCGGTAAAGCCGCGCTCCAGATTGTTGTTGCGTACGAACAGCAGATCGAGCGCCGCCGGACGCAGGTGCGGCGCCAGTGCCAGTGCCAGCACCAGCCGGGCATCGCGGTCCAACGGCGTATCGCGGACCAGCTCACCCAAGGCGCTGTCTCCTGGCAGTGTCGGCGGTGCCGGCAGCACGACAGGCGCGTCTTCCATTGCCTGGAAATGCGTCTTCAGGCGCAGGTCGAGTATGGCCTCCAGCCAGTCGAGCTCAAGCCGAAGGGCCTCGGCATGGATCAGGAACGGTGTCTCAGCGCCAGTCGACATAGAGCACCTCCGGCATCCAGGGCAAACGGATGGTCGCGTACGACCAGGGCAACTGGTCGAGCAGCATGTCGAAAGGCCCCGTCTGCACCTTCAGTTGCCAATGCTTGCCATGGTCGTCGGTCTTGCTGGTCAGCCGGCCGGTGCGACGCAGAAAGGTCTCGCGCAGGCCGTCTGCGGTGGTATTGCCCAGTATCTTCCAGTGGGCGATCACCGCGTTGAGCAAACCGTCCAGCGTCTCTCGCGTCGGTTCGTCCAGCCCCTCGCAAGGGGGAACCGGTCGCGCCAGTGGCACGGCGCACAGCAGCTTGTGCAGGACCCAGTCGGATTCATTGCCGTCACTATGACCATCGAGCAGGTAGCCCAGGCAATGGACGGCCCTCACCTGCGCCGCCCCGTCCACAAAATGGTCATCTTCGATCAGACCCAACATGGCGAACAGCCGCTGGCAATAACCCGCCAGGATCACCAGCCCGGCACTGCTCAGCCAGATGGGAGCCGCCTCGGCACGTGGAGGTGGTGGCGTAAAGGCGAGGTTGGGCGTGGCGCGCACAGGGGAATTCGCTTGGCCCACCACGTCATCGGGCCTTGCTGGCTGAGCTACCTGGGGCACCTGCCCAGCGGCATGGCAAGCCTCCCATTGCTCCGCCACGCTCGGTGACTTCCGCAACGCCGCACACATGGCGATTGTCGGGTCGACATCCTGGATCCCGCGCACTGGCGGCACCGCGACCTCGGCTTGTCGGCCGCCCACGAGCCGATCCAGTGCATCGGCCAAGCGGGTGCGCCAGCGCCCGAGCGAGACAGATTGCGCGCCATGGCTGGCCATGTCCTGCCGACGCAGATACATGGCATAGCGCCGGGCCAGCATGGCCGGCGCAGGAGGCAGGCCAGCGACAAAACAGTAGTCGAACAGGAAGTGCCAGTGGCTGCGCTCCACCTGCTCCCGCGGCTGTCCGACGAACAGCTTGCCCAACGCACTGACCAGTAGTTCGCTCTGCCGCCGCAGGCTGGTACCCAGCAATGGAAACTGCGCGGACAACAGCTGCCAGCGACGGGCAGGTGGCAGTTGGGTGATACAAGCCTCGCAGGTGGCGGCATCTTCCAGCAGGGCGGATACCTGTAGCCGTTCCGCCGGCCCCCACGCCTCGGACGGCAGCTCCAGCAGCGCGTCGATTTCCGCCAGCCGCTCGGTCATGCTCGCCGCTTTGCCCCCAACCGGTACAGATGCCGGAGTAGTCTCGACATGATCAGCCGCCATCTCGACAGGTATCGACTCAGGCAGGTGCTCGGGCCAATCCGGCTCATCCTTCCAGGAGGGTGTCGTTGTCCGGCCCCGATCACCGGAACCTGCCTCCCTTGGTGCAGGCTTGCCAGCCGACGGTCTGGCCGGCCTGGGTACAGGCCTGGCAGCCGCTGCGCCGGCCGGCAAGGTGGGGACCACCGTGTATGCTGGCGCCAGCCTGGCCAACGGCTTTGCACCCGGCATCGTCTCGCTGGCGGGTGCCTCCACCTTCGCTTCCACCGGCGGGGCCAGTTCCGCCATGGCCTGCTGCCACAGCCGTTGCCAGGCGATATGGTCCTGCGGCAAGGCATGCCCCATCGCCAGGTAGCGCAAGGTGTAGTCCATCAACCAGGTCTGCAGGGCGGATACGCCGCCCCCGATTCCCTGCCAGGCAGGTTGCTGGATGCCAGCCAGCGCAAATTGCCGTAACGATTCATTCCAGCTTTCCACCTGGCGAGGCATCAAGTCAGCATCGGCCGGTGCCTCGTCCGCGCCGAGCGTCGCCGGCGTGCGCTTGCTCGCCAGTTGCTGCATCAGCATCCATACCGCCTGCGGCCCTAGCGTGACCAGCCAGGATCGCCGAGTCGAGCGCTTGAGGACATGGTGATGCAGATGGGCCTGCAAGGCGGCGGGATTACGTATCGCCAGCACTTCGAGCAAGGGCAGCAGCAGGCCCGGTGGCAGTTGCTGGCTGCCACTGAGCGCCGCATCGAGCCGGGCCAGCGCGACATCCTGCAGGCGTTGTGACGCAGCGCCGAGGAATGGGCCATCGACCTCCGGTGCCGCCATCGCACCGTCCGTGGGGCCAGCCTGCCCACCGACGGCAACCCCGCCAAGGCGCCCTGCCGGTGTATACCAGCCCACGCCGGTCAGGCTCTCCAGCAACATGCGGGCAAATTCCGATGCCGGCTCGGTACGCCGCTCAACCGCGTTGCCCGTCAAGACCGGTGCAAGCAGGACGCGCCAACCCTGCCCTAACAGTTTGGCCAGGCTCTCCCCCAGGGTCTCGATCAAACGCTGCAGCCGCTCGGCGCTCAGTTGGCTGCCCTGCCGCCCCCACAGCGCATGCAGGCCCGCTACCCGCCAGGCCTGTTGCAACTGTTGCGCCTGGTAGGCACTCAGACGCCCCTTGGCCAGCAAGGGGGTCAGCAATTCGTCATCCAGCAGCAGCAGGCTGTCCGCCAGCTCACGGTGCCGCACCGCCAGCAGGGCCTGGAGGCCCTGGAACGGCGCAATGCGGCTGAGTCGTTCCAGCACATATTCGCCGGGCTGCAATTGCTGCAGCAGCATCCATAACCGGGGGCCGGTCCGCCCTGCCAGCCGTACCAGCCAGTTGGCCAGGTCACGCCCCGCCATGGCATTGGCCGACCATGGCAGATGACCGTTCTGCAGGTAGAACAGGAATAGCTCCAGATCATGCTGCGCGGCCGATACCGCGACGCTAGGCCCCACGCCCTTCACCACGCCGTGCTGCCAGGACGGGCCGTCAAGCGCCTGACGCTGGCGCAACAGGCTGGTCCAGAGTTGCTGTGCCAGGCAGTCAGCCCACTGTTCGGGCGTCGCCTCGGCCTGCAGCACGCCCAGGTCGATCTCCAGGCTGTCGATATGCCAGACCTCCTCGGGTGGCGAAATCCGCTCGAACAGTGCCGACATCGTTGCCAGCGCCGGCCCCCGCAAAAACTGCCCGAGCCGCGATTGCAAGGCATTTGCCAGCCGCTGGTCGCGGAACTGGCACTGCCATAGCAACGTTTCGATCAGATGGTTGGGTGTCTCGTTGGCCAGCGTCGACATGCGGGGAGTGGGCTGGCTCATGTCTTTTGCTCCGCGTCGGCTGCTGCGCTGACCAGCAACTGCCGCATCGCCTCGGCGCACTGATCGAGGCGTTGCGCCAGCGTCCGGGCTTCCACCTCCGGCCTACCCGGTGCCGCGCTATACGCTTGCAGCGCACGCAGCCACTTGCGTTGTGCCGCTTCGAACTCCGCCAGGGTGTCGGCATCCAGCCACAGTACATGGGCCTGAATATGTGCCGGGCAACCCAGCAACACGGTCTCTTCGGCCAGATGTCGGAATGCCCGGTCCGCACAGCGTGCCGTCCAGCCGGGAAACACCACGGTGATCTGGTGCTGAAAATACGGGTCCAGCACCACCTTGTCGGCGTCGTCCCGGTTCAGGGATGGCAACCTGGGCCGGAGCAGGATGTGTTCGATCAGATGCAGGCCCTCGCACTCACGCTGCAACTGGCAGGCAAACTCATGCAGGTAGATCGCCGGTGCGATGGCACTGCCGGAGGCCAGCCGGACAGGCAAGGGCCAATGACGTCCCGACTCATCAGGGCCGAGCCAGAGCGTATGTTCGCTCCGCCGGTCGCCATGGAGCTCCACCAGGTAATGATCGGCATGCACGGCGGAACGCAGCAGGGCCGGTGGCAGGGCCTGCAGGTCCAGCCCGGGAAAGTAATGCGCCAGGCGTCGTGTCACCTGCCGGTTGGCCACATCCTCGCGGTACTGGTCACTGATCCGCTGTCGCAGCGGCGTCCACATCGCCAAGGGGCTGCTGGCCGCAGGGCTGTCGATATCGGTCACGGGGTGTGGCTCTCGCGCCAGGCCGATACCAAGGTCAGCCAAGGTACTCAGCAAGGCGCGGCTATGCGCCTGGGTGAAGCCCAGCAGCAGGCTCACCCGTTGCTGCAAGGGGGCGGTATTGCCCTTGCGACCCAGCGAGTTGCGGCTGTAGTCAAAGCCGGCGGCACGGTCACGGGTGTGACGCACGATGCGCAGCAGCAATTGCCGCTTGCATTCGAAAAGGTGCCGCTGCCAGTCGCGCGGGTGGTAGTACCAACCAAAGGCCTGGATGCTGCGCTGGCCACAGCTTTCCCCATGCAAGGCCAGCAGATGGTCCAGTACCCGGCCGCGCCGGGCCAGCACATCGTCGGCCGAGGCAAATACCGACAGGCTGCGTGCCACCCCTGCCCGGCCTTCGCGATGCAGATCATCCAGCCCGGCCACATGCTGATCGCCCAGGGGTTGCCACCAATAGCTCTGCCGCGGTGCAGCCTCGATGGTGTAGAGCTTTCGCAGGTGCTGCAGCTGAGCGTCGCCATGTGCCAGCCATTGCTCCAGCAACGCCTGGTAGGCAATGAACTGCGCCTTGGCCGTGCTATCGAACCGTTGCCGGGCACCGATGCGCTCATTCACCTCCGCCCCACGATACAAGGGTGGCAGATGATTGAACGCGGCGTAGTAGGGTTGCTGCAAAGAGGGATGGCCCGCGGGCCGCGCCAGCATCTCCGCCGCGGCACGTCCCACCCGGGTGATGTCCTGCGGCACGATGCGATTGGCCTGCAGATCATCATGCAGACGCTGCAACAAGGCGGCGGCATCGATAGCCAAGGTGCTGCCACGACGCGTCACTGTCCAGTCCGCCAGGGACAACGGGCTATCCGGCCAGCGTAGCTGCAAGGCCCAGTCCGGGCCGTGCCAGGGCAAGGCACCGTCACTGGCGGTCAGCCCTTCGGCACTCAGGCTCAGGTGACGTATCTCGGCGATCCCTTCCACCCCCTGCAAGGCGAGTATCAGGTCGCTGAAGAAAAGCCGGTTGGCCGGATCGCGTTCCAGATCGCGCGAGGCGATCCAGCCGTATTTCAGCGGTGGGCCGTCAAACAGTTCGCTCGGCGCCAGCGGCACGCCAAACACATCGGTCTGGGCGAGGCGAACCTGCCGAGGCTCACGCGGCGGCGCCGCACTGATCAGGTCACTGCAGCGCTGTACCAGCTCGGCCAGGATATCGGTCAGGTCGCGTCCGCCTTCGATCGCCAGTGTGATCCGTAGCGAACACCAACGGGGTGCCAGGACCAACGGCGGCTCGGCAATATCCTCGCCCAGATTGCGTTGCGACCAGTAGGCACGTGCCGCAGAAGCGGCCACCGTCTCGCTGACGGCTGCTGGCGCACGCACCGCCATCTGCCACAGACCGTTGGGCAAACCATCGCTGGCCGCCTGCATCTCCATGCGCAGATGGCGGATCTGCGGCACCCGGTCCAGCACCCAACGCAGGTAGTCCAGCTCGGTTGTCGCCCGGCACGGCAATATCTCTTCGGCGGCATGCAGGCCGTGACGACGATAGTGGATCTCGCCATCCTCGTTCGACAGCAGATCGGCCACCGGCATCTCGGCGCCGAAGACGCCTTCCGTCATCGCATAGCACAGTGCCTCCAGCAGCGTGACACCCGGATCGTGGTGGTTATAGTCGGTCCAGGTATCGCCCGAGAGCCCCTGCGTCTGCGCGATGCCTCGTTCCCGCAAGGCCGTGTAACCGAATGGCGATACCTCCTCGATCCGCGGGATGACGGGCGCCGCCGGTAGCGGCGCAGGCGTGATACCACCGGCGGGGCCGGGCAGCGCATCATTGCCGGGTATCAGACGCATATTCATGGCTTCACCTTGCAGCCGTCCATATGCGGATCGAACCAGAGCTGGGTCAGGTTGACCTGCATGTCGATCTCGCCGCCAAAGTCACAACCACTGCGTATCTGCAGCTTGTAGCGGGCATCCCGGCCACTGCTGCCTATCCAGCGCAGCTCCAGCCTGTCGCAGCGGCGGCTGTAATAGCCATGGGTACAACGTATGCCACGCTTGCGGTTCAGGAAATTGAGTATCCCCAGCGTCGGGTTGTAGGTGTTGATGCACACCGCGTGCAGCAGGCCAAAGCGGCCACTGCCGGGCGTACCCACCCCGGCCATGACCTCGAAGGCCTGGCAACCGCTCAGTTCGTCGGTCAGGTCCTTCCATTTGCCATCGGCCTTTAGTCGCTCGGTCCCACTTCGCACATAGGAACCTTGTCGTCCCGTGCTGCGCAGGGTGCCGGTGACATCCAGCTCGGCCTGAGGCGTTTCATTGCCCACCCCCACCCGGCCAGCCCGGTCAAGGCAAAGCACCGACGGTGGCTTTACCGCTCGCCGTCCGCCGTCATGCTGCTTCGCGTCGTTCGTCCGACCGTGGATCAGCAGTTGGTCCTGTGCACTCCCCAGACCGATGTGCCACACCGGCGACTTCGGCTCCTGGTCGCGGAAGAAACTCATCAGCGCGTCGTGGCCCTGCGGCGCATAGATCTCGTAGCCGCGCTCCACCGTCTTGCGGAAACCCTCATCGCTCATGTTCAACATCGAGTCGATCAGGTCAGCAAAGTGATCCTCGTCCGGTAGCGCGCCTTCGCTGAAATAGCGCTTGAGGGATTCGCGACTCCTGCTGGTCATGTCGGCCTCTCGGTATCGCTGTGACGTGAGCGGCTCACGATAAAGGTATTACCCACTTCCAGGCGGGACAGCCCGGTGCCTTGCGGCGGTAGCGCGGCGATGTCTTCCACCACCTCGATCAGGTGGTGGCGTGTCGGCAATGCCAGGCTCCAGGCCTGCTCCGGCCTGACCCGACGCAGGCCACTATCGTCGGCCGAAGCGATCTGCCTGGCGGTATCACGCAGCGCATAGAAGCGTCGGTCGCTCCGTACGATATGCAACAGCGAGAGCTGGCTGACCGCCAGCACATAGGTCTGCGAGCGCAGATGCGCTTCCAGTGACTCGCTGCGTATTTCCCAGTCAAACTCCGCGCCATAACCCCCCTCATGCCAGGGAGAGAGGTATTCGACGATGGCCTGGTTGAGCAGGCGCAACGCCGCACCGGCATGGCTGCCCGGTGTGAGCCGCACGCAGCAACGCACCTGGATGCGCTCATAGGCGGCATTGCGAACCACAATGCGCGCCCCCACCGGGCTGCGCTCGCGCAGAAAGGCGGTGATGGCCTCGATCCGGGCGGCATCCAGCTTCGGTGCCTCGGTCGCATGGAACAGGCTGCCGAGGTGTGGCGCCGGTACCACCACGATCAGCACATGGCCTGGGCTATGGCTGTCCTTGCCGGTCTGCCTGCCTTCGCCGTCGATGGTGCGGGTCGGCTGCTGGTGTGGAAAGCACTTCACCTTGCAGACATCGTGGAAGCCATCGAGCACCAGTCGTTCGTAGTCCCAGATCGTGACCGCTCGGCCCTTGTGGCGCAGTCGCTCCGCGCTGCGTACCAGCAGTTGCGACGGAGGATCCTGCGGCCTGCGACCAAATGAAGGCCCGACCTGCAAGACAGCGCGTAGGCCTGCTACGCTCTGCAAGGGGTTACGTATAGTGCCGGGCGGCAGGGGTTCGGGCGAGTCGGCCGCCTCTGCTGGTTTTACCCGGCAGGCAGAGATCGCCTGGGCATGCACGCCGTACAGGCCGGCCAGCAGTTCGAACCCCCAGGCCGCACTGAGGCTCAGCCAGTAGACACTGCCCGGCAGGCTGGGGCAGTACCGGCGCATGCCAGCCGGCAGGTTGAGCTGCACGATGCCGGAGCGCAAGAAGCCCTGCGTCGAGTCCGACAACTGCTGGAAGGTCTTCAGTGGCCGCCAGCCATCGTCGCACCAGGCGGACCATTGCATATGTGGTGCCACCTCCATCCAGCGCTCGGCGGCTTCCTCCTTGCGCAGATGGAAAAACAGACTCAAGGCCCCTTGTGGGTCCCCGCCATCCAGGCCGATATAGAGATTGCCATCCTCATGGTAGCGCGGTAGCAGACGGGGCTGCCGGCCTTGCTGGATGGCGTGGATGGCCTGAAGTCCGAAGGGGTGCAGGTGGAACACACCGCCCTCGCCGGCACCCGCCCTGTCCTGCATCAGCTTGAGTGTCTGGCTGGCTTGATAGTCCACGCTCAGGCTCTCTACCAGCGGCGTGTAAGGCTCATGGGGCAGTGGATCAGGCTGCTTGCGCCGGGCGTTACGGGTCAGTACCTCGGTCAGCAGCTTGGGATACAGCGCATGGCCAAATGCATCGGCCGGCTCGCAGAGCTCGAAGCGGAAGAAGCCATTGCGGCTATGCAGATCGAACTGGAAGGGTTGACCGGCACGCAAGGGAGGAATGGGACGATGCAGCCGGCGCAGGTCCGCCGCCGGCACCTGCAGGCTGTTGTTGGGCAAGGGCCGACGATCGCGCGCCCGCTGCCGGAACAGCGGCAACTGCTCGCCGCCACCCGATTGCCATTCGCCATCAAGCAGCATCTGGGTCCGTACCCGGAAGGCATCGTTCGACCAACTGCCCGGATATCCCTCGTAGTGAACAGCGAACCCCCCGGCCACCGTGGGCAAGCCACCCCAACGCAGTTGCAGGCGCAGGGATTTCAGTGGCTTGGTCGCGAGTTCCGCACTCCCCCACAACAGGTAGGCATTGGCGGCAGGGGCCGGGCCAAAGGGGTTGAAGGGTTTGGACGGATCGAGCCGACCCAACTGGTTGTAGAGCACCAGATCACGCAGACCGCTGACCGTCACGTCCAGCACCACATCCTGCAGCATGCATTGTTGCAACAGGCTGTAGGCATACATGCGGGTCTGGGTACGCAAGGTCAGTTGCAGGACCGGTTGCGAGGGCCATTCAGCGCCGTGCAGCACTGGCTGGCAGGCTACGGCAGCCGCTTGTTCGGGTCCTAGCCGCACGACCAGTTCGATACAGCCGCCCCAGCCATTCTCTCCTGTCGTCGCAGGTCGGCGATGGCTGAACACGCTGTCGAGCACCAGCCAACCTTCGCTGGTACTGATCTGCCCTTGCCAGACGCCATTGAATACACGGTCAAATATCAGCGCCCGGTCCGGCCGGGTACGGAAAGCCGCGTCACTGACATCTCCCGGCAGCCCGCCCACCTGACGGACCGGATAGATCAGGATCAAAGGATCGTCCAACTCCACGGCGTGGGGCTCGGCATCCTTATGCACTTCCTCGGCATGCCGCCGCAAGGCGATCAGGTCGCACAGCCGCAGATCCTCGGCGCTGGCCACCAGCCACATGGCGAACAATCGACCCAGCCTTTCAGCAAACAGCGACGGGTCGTCAGTCGCCAGGCAGCTCGCCAGTAGAAAGCAAAGCTGCACATCTGCCTCGAACTTGTTGGAGCGCTGCCAGGCCGCCTGCGCCAACATAGCTGGTATCACCACAGCCGCCCCCGATGGACGTGCCCGGGGTGGATGCTGCGCTTGCTCCAGCAGGGCATAGCGCGCAAAAACCTGTATCAACCAGTCCACGCCCCTGCGCGACTGCGGCTGCTTCAAAAGCTGCGCCAGGGCCTCATCCCCGTCAGCGGGGTGGCCCAGTTGCAAGCGCAGATGCACCTCTCGCCGCCCCTCCCGCATCGCCAGTAGCGAAGATGCAACCGCCAGCCCCAGCCGCGCATCCAGCGCCTTGGCGGCCGACCCTTTCGCCTGGCCACCGAGCAGTGGCCACCAGGGCGGCCGTACGCCGTAGGCCGCATCGGGTGGCACCAGCGGCAAGGCCTCTACCTTTACCCGGGTGACATAGTCGAACTCGCGCTCGGGTGAGATCAACCCATCGCGCTCCAGGCGCAAGCTATGCAGGGCCACCACACGGGTATCAGTCACCTCGCGAGTCTGCTCGGCTTCAAACTCGATCACTCTGCCAGCAGCATCCTTGCCACCGACAAAGCGCGTCCCGGCGGGGATACGCACCAGGCCGGGGAAACGCCCATCGCGTTCCAGCAGCAGATGCACGCGCTCGATGGCGGCAGGCCGGGGCCGCATACGCAGCAGGTCCTTGTAATAAAAATCGGTCAGGCGTTCGGGAAACAGGTTCAAAGGCGTGCGGCTGTAGTGGAACAGCTCCAGCGTCGCCAGCAGCAGCGCCATGGCCGGCTCGTGCCGCCCGGTCCGGTAGCTGGGTTCCAGTTGTTCCTGCGCCTTGGCCTGCAGCTTGCCCACGGCCTGACACAGGCCCAGCCAGGTCCGGCGCAGCAACTGCCGACGTGCGTCGCTATCAAGCCGCCCCATCGCCGCAGCGGGCGCCACTTGCCAGTCGGCATGCAGGCGGCCACTACCCGGGCCGAACACCGCGGCCGCCTGTGCCAGCAAGCTAGCCAGGCCCTGCCGGATCTGCCCCCGCATGGCCTCGCCCACACTGCGACCAGCGCTCGACTCCGCGTCCAGCAGGCCCTGGCACCACAGGTCATAGCGCTGTACCAGTTGCCAGGTCCGGCGCCAGAGGCTGTCCTCCTCGGACCACACGGCCGCCTGCAGGAAATCCTGCTGCAACCGTGCCAGCGGGAACGCGGCCAGGTCGGCCAGCAGTACCGTTTCATCGCGCAGCAATGCGGCATCCCAGGTACCGGCGTCGCCCACATCGGACGCCACAAACCGCAGGCAGGCCGCCTGGGCCAGACTCAGGCGGATGCGTTCCGCCAGGCTGAACTCATCCGGGCGGAAGTAACCTGGCAGCAAGGCGTCGGCAAGGCGCTGATTCTGTTGGGTGCCGCGGTTCATGGTCGGCTACCCCGCACTCACAGGATCGGTCGCCTGCTGCAGGTAAAGCGGGTAGACCAGGTTATGGCGGGTATTGGTGGTGCGAACGCTGTAGTCGATCTGGATATCCAGCCGTCCGTTCAGTGCATCCGGTGCGATCACCTCCAATCCATTGAGGGTGATGCGCGGCTCGAAGAACAGGATGGCCTTGCGGACCAGCTCCTTGAGTTCCGTCACCGTATTCTCGTTCAGCGTCTCGAATACCATGCGGCGTATACCGCAGCCATAGGCCGGCAGCATCACCCGCTCACCGGGGTTCGTGCTGAGCAGGATGCGCAGGCTCTCCTCGATATCCTCGACATCGACCGCCATCGCGACCTGCTTGGTACGCGGGTCGAACCGCAGGGGAAAACTCCAGCCGCGCCCCAGGAAGACACTCATCATCAGCCTCCTATCATCACGGTGGGCAGCCCCATGACGATGCTGCCGCCATGGGCGGTCGGATCGCCGACCCGAGCGGCCGGACGGCTGCCTATCATGACCGTTGCCGACCCCTTGACGATCGCATCGGGCGGGCCGACACAGACCGCGTTGTCGCCCACCACGGCCGCCGGCAGCTTGCCGATCAGCACCGTGGGCACGCCAGGGCCGATCACCGGCCCGCCGACGTGCGGAATCGGTGGCAGGCCAGGCGTTACCATGGGGCAGGTGTGCATATCGGTCAGGCGGGCGGCGGGGGGCATGGTGGTCTCCGTGGCGGTCAGTTGATCATCACCATGGCGCCCTTGACGGTGGTCTGCCCGGCAGCGGAAAGCTCGGCGGTGGCCGACCCCTTGCCGGTAAAACCAACCTGCGCCTCGCAGCTGATATTTAGCCCGCTGGCCTTCACGTCCGCCTGCGCCTTGAGCTCGATCGCGTTCACCGCACTGAGCGTGATGCCACCCTTGGCGGTGAGCTTGATGTCGTAGGGGGTATCGAGCGCAATGCCGTCGGTGGAGAGCTTTATGCTGTTGTTGTTCTGGTCCTGCAGCAGGATGGACTTGTCCTTGTCGTCCAGCACCACCTTGTTGTTGGCCGGAGTGGTGATGGTGATGATCTTGTCCTCTTCGTTGAACTCGATCTTGTGCTTGGCACGGGTGACGATGGCCTTGGTATTGTTGGCTGCCTCCAGCGCATACGGCGGCGTGCGCCCGCTGCTGTAGAGCGAACCCAGCACCACCGGGTGGGACGGATCGTCATTGAGGTAGCCGATGATCACCTCATCCCCTACCTCGGGCAGAAAGAAGGCGCCGAAGGCATTTGAGGCATAGAACTGCAGCAGCCGCGCCCACACGCCTTCGGTCTGCGCTTGCATGACCGGCAGCTTGACCTGTATCCGCTGCTCGCCCTTGGGGTCGCCATCGAGCTTGAGCACCACGCCGATCTGCAGGCCGCCGACACCGGGCAGCAGGCCGCCATTGGCCGGCGCCATCACATCCTCGCGCGCCATATGCCAGTTCGGGTCCATGCCGAACTCGACCTCGGTCTGCCAGTTACCATCGGCCAGCACATGCTCCACCGTGCTGACAAATACCGGCCCCTTGAAGCGCGCGCCGACATACTGGACGTCGATCAGGCAGCCCGGTACCGCCTTGGCACTGCCGGCAAAGCGCATATGCCCACGGATGCGTGCCAGCGCGGCCTTCTGTTGCAGGCTCTTGGCCCAGTCGGTCAGCATCGCGGCTTCCTGGCTGGTGGCGGTCTGCAGTACGAAGGTCGCAGGGCTGGCAATTTCAGCCAGCGTGGCACCGGTCAGATTGCCCTGCGCATTGAGAGCAACCGGCTTGGCTGCATTGCCCTGCACGACGGCCTGGTTCTTCGGGTCCCAGGCGGTAGCCTGCGCCTCGGTGTATTGCAATCGGGCATCGATATCGGCATGGAAAGCCACCAGGTCCGCGCCCCAGGCTACCGCCAGTACCGGCTCGGCATCGGTCTGCGGCGGCTTGACGGTGACCTCGCCGGCTCGCACGTTGACCAGCAGGCCGTTGACCTCGGCCCGTGCCAACATGAAATCCCAATCACTGCTGTAGTACTGCACCAGCTCCTTGTGCTGCAGCGTGGTGGCCTCGACCGTCGCGGTCAGGCCATAGGTGCCGATCAGTCCGCTGATGATGTCGCTGTCGAGCTTGTCCACATGGTTGGCATTGCGACGGCCTATCGCCATCTTGCAAGCCTTGTCGCGGCACTCCACCACCAGCCGTGCCGCATTCTGGCCATCGATCTTCACGCCGTGCCGCACGACGATGCCGGAGAAAATCTCGGCCTCATCGTCGCCATAGCCAGCCATGATCACGACGGCACTGCCGGGCTTGAAGGTATCGGCATCACTGGTCGGGAAGGTGCCTTCCGGCATGTCGCCATCCTCGATCACCAGCTCCGCCCAGGGCAGCCGGTTGAGGCTATGGCGTACGGTCGCCGACAGCAATTCCAGCTCGGGATGCGCCGTACCATCGCACTTCACCGTCACGCGCAGGGGGCCATCGCTATCGAGCAGGGGTGAGCTGGGCATGGCCTACTCCAGCGGCGGAAAATGCAGGGTACTGCCGGGTTCCAGGGCGCGGAACTGGCGCAGGCCGTTGAAGCGGGCCACCTCGGGGTAATAACGGCTGTCGCCGTAGACGCGATGGCACAGCAGCGGCAGGGTATCGCCCGAGCGCACCAGCACGGCATGGCTCAGGTCGGGCGAGCTCTTGTTGGCGGCCAGACGGCTCTCCTTGGTGCTCATGTAGGAGTCGAACGCCAGCGACGAGGTCGCCCTCAGCGGCGCACCACTGGGCTTGAACAAGGTGTAGTCCGTACTGAAGGAAGTCAGCCGGCCGGTAAACAGCAGACTGCCCCACAGTACCTGCACGATATTGGGCTCATGCTTGTTGCCCACGTAGGAATAGATCACGCCACTCAACGCATCGAGCTGGTCTTCGACCTCGCGCGGCATGCGGGTACCCGGCGGGCGCGGTACTACGCCGGTGCCGTCGAATACCACCGAGAAACTCAGCGTCACCGGCTGCATATGGCTGAACTTGCGCCCCGTGCCAGGGTCACCCAGCGGGCTCTGCTTGCTGAAGTTGGTCTTGCGCCCTACCTTCAGTTGCGACGGGTTGATCAACAGCGAGATCGACTTGGCCGGGTCGCTCATGGGCGAGACTACGCCATCCACATCGCTGCAGACCGTCATCTTGAGCGGCGTCTTTTCTCCCGAGAGGTTGCTCATCTATCGCTCCCGCAGCCGCGCCTGGCGGGCTATGGCTTCGCGCACGGCATCCGCCTGCGCCAACCCACGCTCGTGTGATGCCAAGTCGGCCTCGTCACCCGCATGTTCATCGCGGGCCTGGCCTTGCGCATCGTCACCGCCTGCTTCCACCTCGGACTTGATCACCATCTGGCGCACTTCGATCGTCATGGTCTACTGCATCCTTTCTGCGTACAGGTAGGCAAGCTCGATGGTCTCTATCGCCACATCGTTCTTGGTCGAGTTGAAAGGATCCACGCTCCAGCTCACCGGAAACGCGTTGTGGAACACCCAGACCCGTACCGGGTCGCGGTTGGCATCGCACAGGCTGATCCGCACCGAACGTGGACTGATCGGCACCTCCAGCCCGCCTTCCAGCACGGTCTTGCACCATTTCATCAATGGCGACTGGTTGTCCGCGATGCCCCGCTTCAAGGTCAGGTTCTGCTGCTTGATGCCCGTCGGCAGCTTGTGCTGGAAGCGGTTCTCGCCCCCTTCCTTCAGGTCCTGCACCTCCATCTTCTGGGTGATGCCGGACACCTCCTGGAAGCTGCTGTCTGCCGTATTGCCAAAGCCGCTGATGCTGACCCGGAAATGGAACGCCACCGGCATGAACACATTGTCGCTATTGGTCGCCGGTGGTGGTGGCAGTCCGGCTCGCCCTGGCGGCGGAGGTGGCGGTGGGCCTGGCATAGACAGAATCCAAGATCAATCAGGCTGGCGCGTTGGCGCGGCAGGGAGCCTCAACAGCCCCGCCCGCGCCCCCTGTCAAGGCTGACCCGCCCTACTTGTTGGCGATGGTCAGGCCTTCGTGGACGATCTCGATGGTCTCGACCGCCACTTCATTACCCTGGGCCTTGAGGTCCGTCCCGGTGATCTTGGACGGCCAGGCATTGGCCAGCGTCCACACCATGGTCGGTTTGCCGGCTTCGTCCAGAAGGCTGATGATCACCGGCACGCGCTTGATGGTGTTCATCTTGATCTGGTTGAACCAGTCCCAGAACTTGTTATCCGCCTTGAACACGCCCTTCTTCATGGTCACGTTGCCGAACTTCTTGAGGCCCGGCATCTTGACCGTGGAGAACTGCGGGCTATCGCCTTGCCGGTATTCGATCAACTGCGCCTCGACATCCAGCCCGGATACCTCCTCGAAGGACATGACAGTCTTGTCCCACTTCACCTGGAAATGGAATTTGGGTATCGGCCATACATTCGTGGATTGTTTCGAACCATCGTCTGCCATGAGATTTCTCCGTCAATGCTCGATCTATCGACGGGCATCCACCTGTGGGATGCCCGTCGGGTCTTGGTCAGGGCGCGTACGCCTCAGGATTTCTGCATCTGCTGTTGGAAGGTGATTTCGATGAACTCGGCCGGGCGGACCATGGCGACGAGCACGGTGACCCGCAGTACGCCCTCCAGGATGTCCTCGGGCGTCATCGTCTCCCCCAACCCCACATGCACGCTGAAGGCATCCTCCGGCACCGCACCGGCCAGTCCGCCACGCTTCCAGATATTGGTCAGGAAGTTCTGGATCATGCTGCGGATGGTGACCCAGGTATTGGCAACGTTCGGCTCGAACACCAGCGCCTTGGCAGCCAGGCGGCAGGATTCCTCAAGCATGATCATGGTCCGGCGCACGTTGATGTAGCGCCAATCGAGGCTGTTGCCATCCAGCGTCCGCGCCCCCCATACCAGCACCCCCTCGCCGATGAAACTGCGGATGGCGTTGATGGATTTGCCCTGGGCGGTGACATTGAGGTCCTCCTGATCCACGGCCGAGATGCTCACGGTCGGCGATACCACGCCAGCCAGGCTGACATTGGCCGGTGCCTTCCAGACACCACGGCTGTTGTCGACCATGGTGTAGATGCCCGCCATGGCGGGGCTTGGCGGCATCAGGTTCAGTTGCTGCCGGGCCTCACCGATGATGGTGTTGAACAGGCCGCTGACCGAGGTCAGGGTTTTGTTGAGCAAGGCCTTGTTGTTCTCGATATCCAGCTCGGACATCGTGGCGTCGCCCGCCTTCCAGTCCTTGTTGATATCGTCGATGGCATCGAGGTAGCTTTTTTCCTTCGGCGTCGCCTTGGCGGCATCGGCCGGCAATTGCAGGTCATCGCGCAGCAGTTGCTTGAGCAGATCAATGGAATCGCTGGCGATGTTCTCGTAGGTGAGGTCCTTTTCACCGATCACCGAACTGTTGAGCCAAGGGTAATAGGCCGCCGCGAAGTCCAGGTAGTTGATGCCGAGCTTGCCGCGGAAATTGGCCACCGGGTCGCCATCCGGATCGTTGCGCGGCTTGTAGCCCTCCCACACATCGAGAATGGCCACCCGGTTGCGCATGGTGCCGCCGCAATGGGCCAGCATGGCGACCTGCAGGTCGATACAGGACTGGAACGAGAGCTTCACCGCCTCCGGAATCACCAGCATGGTCGGCTCCTGCTCCTTCTCCAGCTCCTTGATACCGGCTTCGAACTTGTCGATATCCAGGTCCTGGTTGTAATCACCTACCGAGACGATGTAGCAGGGCCCGCCACCGTTCTGGAAGAAGTGTCGCAGAGCATAGTAGAGGCCGTAGCTGCCGCCATCCTTGCCAGCCGGCTGCTCGAGCACATAGCCCTTGTCGCCCAGGCTGAAGGCCGGCAGACGTGAGGCATCGGTGTTCTCCACAATATTGAAGCGCGGGCTGGGACCAAAACCGAAGTACTGGTGGTACTCGGTCATGGAACTGATGCGCCAGGGCTTGAGCGTCAGCGGTTTGTTGCGGTTGTCCGCCTTCTGGGTATGGCCGATAAACGCCGGCACGGCCGTTGCGACTTCCACCACGGAGTTGGGGAAGGCATTCTTTTCGACGATATAGACGCCAGGCGTCTTCATTGCACCCATCTCTCAAGCTCCTCTAGAGGGAAATCAACGGTTGATAAAGATTTCCGAGACCGCAGCCATCTGCCCATGCACCGGCTCGTGCCTCAGTCCTGCGGGCGCCGCCAGTGGCAGTCGCCCTATCAAGATTCGTTCGGCCGCTGGCGGCCCGCTACGCAACTGGAAACGCTGCCCACCGCGCTCCTGCAGCCGTATTGCCGACAGCGAGCGGATCACCCAGGCGGTCGTACCGTTGGGCAGCGCCTCGGCTTCCGGCACCGAGAACAGCACCTCGTTGCGCATATCTACCAGCCGAACATCCGGCACCGGCCAATCGCCGATCAGCAGGTACTTCCACACCGTGCTGCGCGCCTCCAGCCGGAGTCGGTATTCGCTGCCCAAGCCGGTGATCCAGGCTGCCTGATCGCTCACGCCGGGCGGTACCAGCGGTAGTGCCAGCTCTGCCAGCAGGCCGGCCTCCAGCACGCGATCGTCCATCTTCAGGCTGGCTGTGGCCCGCAACTGCAAGGGTGAACCCGCATCCGGCTCGAACAATTGCGGCAGGTCCGAGGTATCGGTGCAGAAGGCGACATGCGGGTCCGAAGACCACAACCTGATCCGCAGGCTGCGCGGCCCTGCTTCGTCGTCGCGCTCACTCCAGATACCCGGCAGTCGTGCTTCATCCACAATCAGCGCCAACTGGCTGCCGTCCGACTTCACCACCAGGCCAAACCGTTCCAGGAACAACACGGTTTCCGGCACTGGCTGCAGCAGCACACCACGCGGCCAGGTATCGGCGTAATAGCCATGCTCGATACGCACACTGGCTAGCAATCGGTAGCGCGTCATCCGAGCCGTCTCCTTGCAAACCGCATCAACCCGCCACCCTGGTATCCGTCTCGCGGACCAGCACCTCGCGGCGCGTGACGTGGTCGCCGTCCAGACTCACCATCCTCACCCGGTACAGCACCGATGGCATGTAGCGGCCGCCGTGTATGGTCCACAAGCTGTGCATCTCGCTGCTGTTGAGGTTCTCGATATTCAGGATCAACCGCTCCAGCCGCGGGTCCAGCTCCGGCGTGTTCTGGTGGTCCAGCACCGGCTTGCTCTGGAAGAACGCAATCGCGCTCGACAGGAACTTCAGCGCCTCCGGATAGCTGTGACCACTGAAGGTCGCCGCGCACATCACCATCAGGTTCAGGAACACCGGCTCGGAGCCGACGACACGGGTCGGCTGTGCCGCCGTCCCCTGTCCCTGCGCCCGATACGCCGCCGTATCCCGCTCAATACCGTTCAGGAACAGCACCAGCTTGTTGCCCACCGCCGGCACCGCAGCGCCATCCGGCTCCTGCAGGTTGGAGACCACCACGATGTCCTCGGCCAGATCAAAGCAGCGCCGCAGGTGCTGGTTGAGCTGCCCGGCAAGATGGCCTATGGCCGCATCGATCACGGTGGTGTTGCCTCACGGTTGCCTTGCAAAATCCCGCTGCGGATCAGGCCCGAGGCCGACCGCAACTCCATGCCGCCATGATTGACCCACGGTTGCCACCTGGATATCGGGCGGAGTCTGATTTTCGATTCGGAATTGCTGAGATTTGGCTGAGAACCCAGCCTGGGGAAGGAATAGCCAGTCAGCGAAGGCCCACTTACGGACCGGGTCCGGCGTACTTATAAATAACCAATGGCTATTGCAATTAGCATTATTAATAATTTATTGGAATAATAAATACTCGGTAGTCTGGGCACCAGCAAGAACGAAGCCGCCACGATGCGGCCATCAGACCCCACAACCCATCCTACCGGAGGCGCTATGAAACACCCCCTCGTATTGGCCCTGACCCTGGCTGGCCTATCACTGCCCGTACTGGCAGATCGCCTGGACGATATCCGGAAGGCCGGCGTACTGCGCGTCGCCGCCTTCGACAGCAATCCGCCATTTGGCTTCCTGGACGCCGATACCCGTCAGATCAACGGGCTGGATGTCGATGTGGCCAAGGCCATCGCCAAGAAGCTCGGTGTGAAGGTCGAGCTGGTGCCGACCAATCCGGCCAACCGGATTCCCCTGCTGGTCGCCGGTAAGGCCGACCTGGTGGCTGCCAACTTCACCGTGACCGAGGAACGTCGCAAGCAGGTCGAGTTCAGCATCCCTTACTTCTCCACCGGCCAGCAGTTCCTGGCGCGCAAGAATACGCTCAAGACCGTCGAGCAGCTCGCCGGCCTGCGGGTTGCCGTCGACAAGGGCACCACCCAGGAAAACCTGCTGCGCGAGAAATACCCTAAGACCACCGTCGTTGCCTACGACGATACCCCGCTGGCCTTCACCGCACTGCGTAACGGTAACGTCCAGGCCGTCAGCCAGGATGGCGCCAAGCTGGTCGCCCTGCTGGCCCTGGCGCCGGACAAGCAGAAGTACGAGATCGCCCCCATCACCCTGACCCGCGAATACCAGGCCATCGGCCTGCCCAAGGGTGAGACCCGGCTGGTCGCGCTGGTGAACGACACGCTGCAGGAACTGGAAAAGAAGGGCGAAGCCCAGCAGATCCACGACCGCTGGTTTGGCCCTAAGTCCAAGGCCCCGCTGCCGCGTGAATTCAAGATCGGCGACCAGACCTGATCGTCCCTCTGCCCTACCGACGCCGCCGGCAAGCCGGCGGCGTGTGCTTTTCCGATCGGTGAAAACAATCCATGGCTCCCCCCGCCTGGCTAGGCCAGAACTGGCTCGACGCCCACTACCTCGGCTGGCTGCTGCAAGGCCTGCTGCTGACCGCCTGGCTATCGCTGCTGGTCTGCCTGAGTGCCACCCTGGCCGGCATTGTGCTGACCACGCTCAAGCAAAGCCGTCTTCCGCCGGCCCGCTGGGCCGCGCAATCCGTACTGGCCGTCCTGCGTAATACCCCGCTGCTGGTGCAACTACTGCTCTGGTACTTCGCCGTGCCCAGCCTGTTTCCGGAATCCGTGCTGATCTGGCTCAACACGCCACGCGCGCTGGCGCTGCCGCTCGGTCTGGCCCTGCCCTGGCCCTCCTTCGAATTCCTGGCCGCCTGGGTCGCGCTCGCCTGCTATAGCGGGGCCTTCATCGCCGAGGAACTGGCGGCCGGCATCAACGGCGTGCGCAAGGAGCAAAGACAGGCGGCACTGGCCTTGGGCATGACGCCCTGGCAGGGCTTTCGCTGGATCATCCTGCCGCAGGCCTGGGCCATCGTGCGCCATCCATTACTGGGCCAGTACACCGGCGCCATCAAGAACACCTCGCTAACCATGACCATCGGTGTCGCCGAGCTGTCCTACCGCTCCCGCCAGGTGGAGAGCGCCACCTTGCTCACCTTCCAGTCCTTTGCCGTGGCCACCTTGCTGTACCTGGTCTTCATCCTGATCAGCCAGGCGCTGGGCCAGCTCCGCCAGCAACCCGAGAGGCAGTGGTCACGATGAACCTCGAACTGATTGGCAACAACCTGCGCTACCTGCTGCTCGGCAACTGGCCGGAGGGCGCCGTCGGCGGCCTGCTACTCACACTCTGCATGAGCCTCGTCGCTGGCCTCCTGGCATCCATCGGCGGCCTGCTGGGTGGCATCCTGCTGGTCATGGGGCCACCCTGGCTGCGCCGGGGACTGACTGTCCTCATCGCCGTACTGCGCGCCATTCCGGTACTCATGCTGATTTTCTGGTGCTATTTCCTGCTGCCCATCCTGTTCGGGCTGGATGTCCCGGGCGTCGCCACCGTGATCGCCGCGCTCGCCCTGATCAGCGCCGCCTATCTCAGCCAGTCGGTCCGGGCCGGCATTGATGCCGTGGGCGAGGGGCAATGGCAGGCGGGTCTGTCGCTGGGCTTCACACCGCTGCAGGTGCTGAGGGTCCTGATCCTGCCGCAGGCACTCCGCATCATGGTGCCGTCCTTCGTCAATCAGTGGATCACGCTGATCAAGGACACCTCGCTCGCCTATGTGGTCGGCGTTGCCGAACTCACCTTTGTCGCCAATCAGGTCAATAACCGTGAACAGATCTACCCGCTGGAAATCTTCTGCTTCATCGCCCTGAGCTATTTCCTGCTCTGCGGTGGACTATCGCTACTGGGCGGCTGGGCACAACGGCGTTGGCCACCCACGGGAAGGACCGCAGCCGCCTAGGTCAGAAGAACGCCATCTTCAACTGTACTTTAGGTTTCTCGAAGCCGACTCGGTCACAGGCTACCGACCAGCCGGGCGATCCATCCATCACTCACGCGACTTTCCCGGTGCGCTCGGCCAGGGCCGCCAGTTGCGCAGCATCGGGATAAGCCCGTACCTCGTAGCGCGGCGGATAATCTTCCGTCGCCTGCATCAAGGCGCCGCACACTTGCTGCAGGTCGGCCCAGGCCACCAACAGGTGCCCCTCCGAATCATCGCTACGCAGGGCGACGGAATCCGTCACCGGCAGCAGCGTATGCACGCCATTGGACCAGGTACTGACACTGAACAACCTGCCATTTTCCTTATCGCGCATCGCCATGAACGTGGCGACGAAGATGTCGACCTCACCCCGTTCATGCTGCTCATCCAGCAGTTCTTTCTGTACACCGTAGCTATTGGCCAGATCCGCAAACTGCAGTTCACCCAGTTTCTCTGCCACGATCGACGGCTGGAACACCGTCCACTGCCCGCCGTCCCAGCGCAGCATCTGCGCCGATAGCGGCCGCGGCTGTGCCAGTACCTCTTCCGCCAGCGCCAGCATGCGGGTCAGCCCCGCCTCGTCCCGATCGCCCGTCAGCAACAGGCAGGTACGGTTGGGTACCATCACCACCGGCGCACCACTGATCGAATGTCGATACAACAAATCCGTCAGCAACATGCGGGACGCATCAAAGTAATCACCCCAGTCCGATACATACAGACCCGGCACCACCGCTTGCATGGGCGTCACGGAGCGATCACGCAGATTTTCCATCGCCACCGCCAGCGCATCCTCGAAGCGCACACCCCACTCGCTGAACTGCTTGGCTGTCAGCCGGGACATGCTGAACTCGCTGTCATACATCACCGCGACCTCAAGTTCCCCGCACAAGGACTGGGCGGGGAACGAGGTCCGTCGCTCATGCGCGTCCAGCATCAGGGCCGCTTGCTCCCGCTCGGTCAGATGCTTGATCGCCGGCAGGAGGTTCGCCTTCGCCAGCGCAAACTGCTGCGGTACCTCGGATACCATCGCCCGGACCACATTCTGCAGCTGCTGCGCCCGCTGCTTGCGTGGCAGGGCACAGTGCTCGGCATACATGGTGCCCAGACTGATCACCGCCTGATCGGCCTCCCCACCTTCCAGCACCAGATGAAACCTGCCGCCGTCGTAACGCCAGGGCCGTTGATCCCCCAGTTCACGCAAACCCGCCAGATACTTCATGGCGAAAGCATCACGGGAAGGTTTGAAAATGCGGTCCAGGAAAGACATGCACAGGGTGCTCTGAAGGAGGGAACGGGAGATCATTATGCCCAAACCGGGGAGCCGTGCCGGGGCACGGGTGCCAATAGGTCCGCCAGCCTGACTTACGGCCATTCCCTTTGGCGCTGCGCAGGTCGACACTCCTTAACTGGCAACGCACACGTTACAGAGAGGCTTTACATGGCTATTCCACATGCCAAGTCAGGTGATCTGGTCCGCATCGCACTGAGCACCACCGGACCATGGACGGACTTGTCCCGCACCTTGATCAGGGACGACCACATCGAGGTATTCAGCCTGGCCATGCTCGCCGGCACACAGATGCAGGAGCACCGGGCAGCCGGCGCCATGACCCTGCAATGCCTGAGCGGCGAGATCACCCTGTTCTGCCATGACCAGATCCATACCCTGCAAGCCGGGAACCTCGTCTACCTGCAAGATGCCGAGCCCCATTCGGTGCAGTGCGTCAGCGATGCCGTATTGCTGATCACGCTGGTGCTCCATCGTCGTTAACGCCCGGCCTTTCACAGCCAGAGGGGCACACCCTCTTCGTTCCCGGCGCCGACGAACGGCATTTTAATTTGCTTGCTAATAGTTAGCGCGATATGTATATTGCAGTCCATGGCAGCGAGACACAGGGCCAACAAGCACTACCGCCCCTTCTCGCTACCGGCTCCACTGACCAGTAGCATCGTTTGGTAGAGCGCAGTGAAACAGCAATGTCCGTTTATTTTGTTAGCGCGCTAATATTTAGCAGTAAATGAATAACCGGACTGTGTCATCCCAATCATCGAATCACGAAAAACATTGAAAGGATTCACATCATGAACAACGCCATCAAACTGCTCTCCGCCTCCCTGTTCGGCCTGGCCCTGGTACAAGCTTCCGCAGCCGGCACCAGCTACACCGACGACGTCCGCCGTGCACCGGTCTTCAGCTTCTCCGAAGATGCCTACAACAGCCAGTTCGTCTCGCCTGACAATACCGATGCCTTCCGCGCCACCAGCAACAAGGCTGCCGCGTCCGACACCATCGTGATCGCCGGCAAGGCCCGCGTCAGCCCAGACAACACCGATGCGTTCCGCCGCAACAACACCAGCGCAGAACTGCTGGCACAAAGCCGCACCGGCCGTGATGCCCACAAAGTAGCCGCCGGTAGTGCCGGCGTCATCAAGCAGGTTGCGTTCGCCAAAACAGCCGACGAACCCTGGTACAGCACCAACCCATGATGGAACAGGGTGCGCTGCTCGCGCTGCCAGCCCGCACAAAGCGAGCAGCACAACCCGTCAACCATCCTTGTTATACAAACAAATACTTAGCACACTAATTTTATAGCGCATCCGGCTCGCTCAGTACGAGACCTCGATCCGCTCACAGAAAGGAACACCATCATGAACCGCATTGCCAAACTGCTTGTTGCCTCCACCCTTGGCCTCGCCTTTGTCCAGGCATCCGCCGCCGGCTCGGTGTTCACCTTCTCCGAAGACGCTTACAACAGCCAATTCAGCGCAGAGGCCCAAGCTGCCGCCAAGGCCGCCGCCCCTACCCTGCCCAAGCAACGCGATACCAAGGCTGTGTTCGCCTTCTCGGAAGACGCCTATAACAGCCAGTTCGTGAATGCCGGGAACCAGGACGAGAAAATCGTGATCAAGGCCAAGGCAGCGCCCCGGCAAGTGGCCGGCGGCAGCGCCAACATCAAGGTCGCGAACCTCGCAAAGGCATCGGACGAGCCCTGGTACAGCACCAACCCTTGATCAAGCCCTCGGGGTTCAGCCTCTTACCCCAGGCACCGTTTTCTTCGTGGAGTCACTCTACCCCGGCAACCGGCAACGGTTGGCCGGGGCTTTTTTTTGCATACCAACCCGTGTAGCCAGGTGATGTCTACCTCTCAGCGCCTTTCCCCCATTTGGTGGATAGCCGCGCCGCGAGCGCAATGCGATCATCCCGCCGCTTACAAAAATCAAGAAGCGGAAGACTTCAGCCTGACTACCTTTGTCGCAACAGAAAGCACCCGGTAAACCCGTTGCTCGCATGCGTACCCAAGCGCAGTCCGGCCCAAAGCAGTGCACGGTAACAACGCCTATCGCCCACCTGAAAATATCTGGAATACATACTCAAAATTATGTCGGACGCTATTTTCCGCAGCACCGCTAGCACATCTCCAGAACCACCAAGTACGTTCAACAAACCTGTCAGACAAGTCCTTAACCGCCTTGGCCTCCTGCCAACGCTCGTCCTGCTTCTTTCCGTCAGCGCAGCTCACGCCCTCACGCTGGATGACGCATTGGCCCCCAGGGGCATGATTGGCGCCAGGCTGTCTCCCGATGGCAAGCACATTGCTGCCATCGGCTACAAGGGCCGCAATACTGGCCTGGTCCTGATCGATGCCGACACGCTCGACTCCCGTCTACTGGTCAGCGGCAGCATCGGCGAGGCGGGTTTCAGCGTGTACCGGAAGAACCCTCAGAATGTGCTATGGGTCAGCAATGACTTGCTGGCTGTCAGTTATGGCGCCAGGGCCGAATCGATGGACCTCAATGGCAACAAGGTTGCCGACATCGGCGCCGGCATCATCGGCAAAGCCGAGGAGGACAATCCAGAATCCACTACCTTGCTGGTATTCACTACCGGCCCGGTACCGGAAGTGGCCAAAGCAGATGCACGGACCGGCAAGGTGACGAACTTTCGCATCCCGACATCCGGCACCGCCATGGGATGGGCTTTTGACAAACATGGCGAACTGCGCGCCCTCACCATGCACAGCAGCTCGCTCTGGCAAAGCACCACCACGATCAGCAACTGGTATAAACCGCGCGGCGATGCCCCTTGGGAAAAACTGGCCGACTTCAAGTTGACCGACAATTTCTGGGTGCCGATCAGTGTTCCGGAGCAGGATAACCAGTTGATCGTCAGCTCCAGCATCGGGCGCGACACCAAAGCTGTCTTCGAATACGACACCCGCAAGCGTCAGATCGGCGACTTGCTGGTGGGTCATCCGACCCAAGACATCCTCAACGCCAGCGGTATCCAGTCAGGCGAGCTTCGTAGCGTCACCACCAATGGCATGAAAACGAGACGCTACTGGCTTGACCCACGCTGGGGCAGCATCCAGGAGGCGGTCGACAAGGCCCTACCTAACCGGATCAATGCCTTATCCGGCAACCCAGATACTCGCGTACTGGTCCGCTCGTTCAGCGATACCGACCCAGGACAATGGCTGCTCCTGGATGTGGCCGACATGTCCACACGCCTCATTGCCAAAGCCAAGCCACAGATCGATCCTGCCCAGATGAGGCCCATGGAGATCATCAGCTATCCGGCCAAAGATGGTATGAAGATTCCGGCCTACCTGACCCGGCCTTCAGACAGCAAGACACCCCAGCCCCTGGTCGTCTCAATCCACGGTGGACCCGTAGCCCGTGACGACTGGGAATGGAATGCCGAGGTACAAATACTGGCGAGCCGAGGCTACGCGGTACTCCAGCCGCAGTTCCGTGGGTCCAGTGGATTTGGTCGCAAGTTCATGGAAGCCGGTTTCGGGCAGTGGGGCCTGGCCATGCAGGACGATATTACGGCAGGCGTGCAGTACCTGATCGACCAGGGTATCGCGGACCCAGATCGCATCTGCATCTATGGTGCCAGCTATGGCGGCTACGCCGCGCTATATGGCCTGGTCAAGACACCCCAGCTCTATCGCTGCGGTGTCAGCTTTGCCGGCGTCTCCGACCTCGAATACTTCTTCAAGGATGCTTCTGACCGTAACGAAAATAGCGTCGCACGTGAGCTCATGCAAAGCTGGGTCGGAGACAGCAAACAGGATCAGGCCAAATTTGCCGAAGTGTCGCCGCTCAAGCGGGCCAAGGAGATTCAGGTGCCGGTCCTGCTCCTGCATGGCACCGCGGACATGCGCGTACCGCTGTCACACTCACGCCAGATGGTTCGGGCGCTGGAGTCGTTCAAGAAGCCCTGCGAATGGTATGTCTTTCCCGGCGAAGCGCACGGTCTGGAACGCCAGGCCAACAAGCAGTTGTACTACGAAAAGTTGCTGACTTTCCTGGAAAAGCATCTCGGCCCCACACCGCAAAGCGCAACGCCGTTCACCAGCCATTCCGTGCATAACGACAAGACCCAGAACCATACCTGTAATGAGTAGTCCACTTGCTCACCGGTATCAGGCGGCACGCCCCGGGTCCCTGCTTTGTGCTTAAATGCCGCCCTACGTCACACGCCGTCAAGGAAACACCATGCTCCGCAAGCACACCCTAGCCGCGCTGCTGCTCGCCGCCGCGACGGCCTTTCCCGTCCTGGCCGCAGAGAGCCAGTGGCAAACGCTCACCACCCAGGCCGAAACACTCTACCGCCAGGGCCAATTCGACCAGGCGCTGGCAACCGCCAAGGCCGGCCTCGCGCTGGCAGAGAAGGCCAAACCGGTCAATCCGGAACAGGTCTCAGCCAGCCTGAACGGCATCGGCCAGATCTATGCCGACCTCGGCAATGCCGAACAGGCCGAGACCTATCTCAAGCGTGCGCTGGCCGTGCGCGAGAAGGCGTTTGGTGCAAATCACTTCAATGTCGCCATGAGCCTCAACAACCTGGCCTCGCTGTACCAGGGCACGGAACAGTTCAGCAAGGCCGAACCGCTCTACCTGCGCGCACTGGCTATCCTGGAGAAGACCCGTGGCCCCAAGCATGCCGATGTCGCCCAGGGGCTGAACAACCTCGGTGCGTTCTATATCACCACCAAGGAGTATGCCAAGGCAGAACCGTTGCTGCAGCGAGCCCTGGCCATCAACGAGGAAAAGCTCGGCAAGGATCACCCGGAAGTCGCGCTGAACCTTGAGCATCTGGGCTTTGTCGCGCTCAATCAGGGCAGGAACAAGGATGCCCTCCCGCTGTTCGAACGCGCCAAGGATATCCGGGAAAAGGCCTTTGGCCCGGACCACCCTGAAACCGCTATCGGTCTGAACAACCTCGGCCGGGTCTACCTGGTCAACGGCCGTGACGACGAAGCAAAAGCGCTTTGCATGCGCGCCCTGACGATCGTCGAAGGCACGATGGGCCCTGACCATCCCTACGTGGTCAGCATCCTGAAAAACCTCGTGGTGTACTACCAGAACACCGGCAAGGAAGCCGAACGGAAAGCCACCGCAGAACGCATCAAGTCGATGATGACACCGCAAGCCAAATCATGATCTACAGTGCCCGTGTCCTCACCGGCTGAGTTCCATCTACAGGTCCTGAACCGATTTGAGCGGCTGTAAGGGATAAGGACCAACAAAGACACGCCCCTGACTGGACTATTCCAGTCTGGGGCGTATTTTTTCCTGACCCTGTTTGTCAGGGTCAATCCATAGCACTCACCGCAGATCGAAACGATCCAGGTTCATCACCTTGGTCCAGGCTGCCACAAAGTCACGCACAAACACCGCTTGCGCGTCCGATGACGCATAAACCTCGGCGATGGCGCGCAGTTGCGAGTTCGAACCGAAGACGAGATCGACCACGGTCGCCTTCCATTTGAGATCGCCCGTTGCGCGATCACGCCCCTCAAGCACACTGTCCGATGCGGCCGACCTTTCCCATTTCGTCCGCATGTCCAGCAAGTTGACGAAGAAGTCATTGCTCAAGGTGCCGGGCCGCTTGGTGAAAACACCATGTTCGGCGTTCCTGATATTGGCACCCAGCACGCGCAAGCCACCTATCAGCACCGTCATTTCCGGCGCGCTCAAGGTAAGCAGGTTCGCCCTGTCGACCAGCAGCTCGGCCGCTGCCCCCTCCTGGCCCTGCCGAAGGTAGTTGCGGAAGCCATCTGCCGTGGGTTCCAGTACAGCAAATGCCGCCACATCCGTCTGATCCTGCGATGCATCCGTACGGCCCGGCGAGAACAGCACCGTCACGTCATGACCGGCCTGCTTGGCGGCAGCTTCGACAGCGGCGGTGCCACCCAGCACGATCAGGTCCGCCAGCGAGATTTTCTTCCCGCCGGATTGCCCAGCGTTGAACGCTTCCTGAATCGCTCCCAGCTTTTTTAGCACTTTCGCCAGTTCGGCCGGCTGATTGACGTCCCAGTCCTTTTGAGGTGCAAGACGGATGCGGGCTCCATTGGCCCCACCGCGCTTGTCGCTGCCACGGAAAGTGGAGGCCGAGGCCCAAGCTGTCGTAACCAGCTCGCCGATGGACAAACCGGAAGCCAGTATCTTGGTCTTCAGCTCGGCAATGTCCTGCCCCTCGACCAGCGCATGATCGACGCTAGGGATAGGGTCCTGCCACAGCAAGGACTGTTTGGGTACCAGTGGGCCAAGGTAACGGGACAACGGCCCCATATCGCGGTGTGTCAGCTTGTACCAGGCCCTGGCAAATGCATCGGCAAACGCTTGCGGGTTTTCGAAAAAACGCCGGGAAATCTTCTCGTAGGCGGGGTCGAGCCGTAGCGACAGATCGGTCGTGAACATCACCGGTGCATGCCGCCGGGAAGGGTCATGCGCATCCGGTACGGTACCGGCCGCAGCGCCACCCTTGGGTGTCCACTGGTGCGCACCGGCCGGGCTCTTGGTGAGCTCCCATTCATAGCCGAACAGGTTCTCGAAGTAGTTGTTGTCCCACTGCACCGGATTTTTGGTCCAGGCACCTTCCAGGCCGCTGGTGATGGTATGGACACCATGACCGCTGCCAAAACGATTTGTCCAGCCAAAACCCTGGTCTTCAATGCTGCCGCCCTCGGGTTCCGGACCGACATAGCGGCTGGGATCAGCCGCGCCATGTCCCTTGCCGAAGGTATGGCCACCGGCAATCAGGGCTACGGTTTCCTCGTCGTCCATCGCCATGCGGGCGAAGGTCTCGCGGATATCCCGCGCCGCCGCGATTGGATCGGGGTTACCGTTGGGGCCCTCCGGATTCACATAGATCAGGCCCATCTGCACGGCGGCGAGCGGGTTGTCGAGCTCCCGGTCGCCACGGTAGCGTTCGTCGGCCAGCCATTTGCCTTCCGGTCCCCAGTAGATGTCCTCTTCCGGCTCCCAGATATCGGCACGACCACCGGCAAAACCAAAGGTCTTGAAGCCCATCGACTCCAACGCCACATTGCCGGTGAGCACGATCAGGTCAGCCCAGGAGAGATTCTGGCCGTACTTCTGCTTGATCGGCCAAAGCAACCGGCGCGCCTTGTCGAGGTTGCCGTTGTCTGGCCAACTGTTAAGCGGTGCAAAGCGCTGCCCACCGGTACCCGCGCCACCCCGCCCATCGGCAATCCGGTAGGTGCCCGCGCTATGCCAGGCCATGCGGATAAAGAACGGCCCATAGTGGCCATAGTCCGCTGGCCACCAGTCTTGCGAATCCGTCATCAGGGCATGGAGATCCTTGATCACGGCATCCAGGTCTAGCTGCTTGAAGGCCTTGGCGTAGTCAAACGCCTCGCCCAGCGGGTTGGATGCGGGCGAGTGCTGGTGCAATATCTTCAGGTTCAGTTGATTAGGCCACCAGTCTGCATTCCTTGGCGCGGATGCCACCGCGTGCCTGCGGGCACCGCCCGAGTATGGACACTTCGCTTCTTCTGCCATCATCATCTCCTTTGATCTGTTTGTACCCAACAACGGCAATCTAGTCTGGAATCCAGGCAGCGTTAGATCAAATTGGATTTAGTAATGGTTTTGATAGCCAGCACGATGCGGCATGAAGCTAAGATCAACGCCTCATCCAATCGATACTTGATATGACATGATCAACAGATCGAAGCGATTACAGAAGAAGCTGCACAAGTACTGGCTGGACTACGGCGTCATCGACGCCAGTGTCAATTCGCTTTGGCGCAAGCGGCTGTTCGAAGCACAGCCAGGCGACATTTTCAGTATCTGCAAGAATGACACTGCCGGTTTGCACCAAGAAGTCGTCAATGCGATTTATCGATACGACCTGAAATTTTCGGTAAGGACAGCCGTAGCCACTGAGGCTGAGTCGTGGCTGAGTGAAAACGGAATGGTGTTATTCAAGTTCTGGGCGACGGGGTTTCCAACCCTCTCACGCTTTACCGGCAACAACCCAGACGTCATCTGACCCAAGTAACTTGCCATGCATATCCGCCCCTACCACCCCGACGAAGCCCCGGCGCTATGGCGCATCTTCCACTCCTCCATACACCGGCTCGCTCACCGCCATTACAGCCCGGAACAACTGGCCGCCTGGGCACCGGACGAATTCAACGAGGCAACCTGGACCCGGCGCATGGCTGGCATCCAGCCCTTCGTGGTGGAGGACGCAGGCCAACTGCTGGGTTACTCGGACCTGCAGGCCGATGGCTATATCGATCATTTCTTCGTGGCGGGCGAGGCGGGTGGCAAGGGTGTCGCCACGCTGCTGATGCAGCACATCCACCAGTTGGCGGCAGCGCGCAGCCTGTCTGAGCTGTACGCCGATGTCAGCCTCGCGGCCGAGGGATTCTTCCTGCGCCAGGGCTTTCAGGTCGTGCAGCGGCAGATGCCGGTTGCGCGCGGCGTCACCCTGGCCAATGCGCGCATGCGCAAGCACCTGCCGCCTTGCGATCAGCCCTGACCGGGCACGGGACCGACAGCCGGATGCAATCGCTTGCCGGCCTGGTCACCCGAACTGGTAAACTGCATCCAGATCAATGCCTTGCCACCGGCCAGAAGTGCGCCACTGGCGCTAGCCGCCCCGCCACAGGCTGATCTGCCTTCCCACCTCCCTGACTACCGGATACGGGGCCGAGCCCAACTTGGCCGCAGCAAACACGTGTTGGTTTCAGCTCTACCCCCCGGAATCACACGCAACACATGAAGACCCCCAAAGGACTCGTCTCCCTCGTCGAGGAAGGCCTCGTGGACGAAGTGATCAGCCAGCTCATGAGCGGCAAGGAAGCCACCGTCTACATCGTTCGCTGCGGCGAGCACATCCGCTGCGCCAAGGTCTACAAGGACGTGAAGCACCGCAGCTTCCGCAAGGCGTCCAGCTACCAGGAAGGCCGCAAGGTCAAGAACAGCCGGCAGGCGCGCGCCATGGAAAAAGGCAGCCGCTACGGCCGAAAGATGCAGGAAGAAGTCTGGCAGAACGCCGAGGTCGACGCCCTCTACCGCCTCGCCGGTGCCGGCGTGCGCGTACCGCAGCCGCACATCTGCTACGAAGGCGTGCTGCTGATGGATCTGGTGACCGATGCCGACGGCAATGCCGCCCCCCGCCTCAATGATGTGGAACTCGATGAAGCCCTGGCGCTGCAATACCACGCCATGCTGGTGCAGGAGGTCGTCCGCATGCTCTGCGCCGGCATGATCCACGGTGACTTGTCCGAGTACAACATCCTGGTCGGCGAAGACGGTCCGGTGATCATCGACCTGCCGCAGGCGGTGGACGCGGCCGGCAACAGCAACGCGGCCGAGATGCTGGAGCGGGACGTGGACAACCTGAAGGCCTACTTCAGCGCCTTCGCGCCCTCGCTCAAGACCAGCCTGTACGGCAAGGAAATCTGGGCCCTGTACAAGGATGGCGCATTGACGCCCGATACCCCGCTCACCGGCAAGTTCAAGCTCGACGAACGCCTGGCCGATGTCGACGCCGTGCTGCACCAGGTGGAACTCGCCATCGAGGAAAACGAGCTGCGTCGCATGTCGCTGTAAAGGGCACGATCACGCCGGCATCTCACCCGGCACCATATACACCAGCTCCCACAGATGACCGTCCAGGTCCTGGTAGCCATGCTGGTACATGAAGCCATAGTCCTTGGGTTCGGCCGGGGTGGTACCACCGGCCGCCAGCACCTTGGCGACCAGTGCGTCGATAGCCTCCCGGCTATCCATCGACAGGCAGACCAGCACCTCGGTGCTCTGGTGCGCGTCCACAATGGTCTTCTTCGTAAAGCTCTGAAAGAACGGCTCTACCAGCAACATCACGTAGATGTTCTCGGCCACGATCATGCAGGTGGCGTTTTCATCAGTGAACTGCGGGTTGAACGTGTAGCCCAGCGCAGTAAAGAAGCTCACGCTGCGGTCCAGATCCTTGACCGGCAGGTTGACGTAGATCTGCGTTGCCATGGTGTTTCCTCCATCCAGGTACAGACGCGGTACCCGGTCTTGTTGTATTGCCGGACGCGATATCCCCGTGAAACCGGTCGGCACTGCCTCACTGTAGGGCACTTCCAGCCTGTCATCCAGGCACCGGTTCATACCGAAGCCGACGAACGGCACTTTAATTAGCTTGCCAATAGTTAGTGTCGTATGTATATTGCAGTCCATGGCAGCGAGACACGGCAAACAGGCAAGACCGCCAAGACATCGCTCCCCAGCTCTACAGACCGGGAACGTCAGGTAAGCAGAGCGCAGTGAAGGTAAACAACCGATCATTTTGTTAGCGCACTAATACTTAGTGCTGAATCAAATGCCCGGTCAGTGTCATCCAAACCATCGTCTTCCAACTTTGAAAAAGGAATCACATCATGAACACCGTCACCAAACTGATCTCCGCCTCCCTGTTCGGCCTGGCCCTGGTACAAGCATCCGCAGCCGGCATCGGCTACACCGACGACGTCCGCCGCGCGCCGGTCTTCAGCTTCTCCGAAGATGCCTACAACAGCCAGTTCGTCTCGCCTGACAATACCGATGCCTTCCGCGCCACCAGCAACAAGGCTGCCGCGTCCGACACCATCGTGATCGCCGGCAAGGCCCGCGTCAGCCCGGACAACACCGATGCTTTCCGCCGCAACAACACCAGCACCGAACTGCTGGCACAAAGCCGCACCGGCCGTGACGTACAACAAGTCGCTGGCGGTAACGCCCCAGTTCAGTCTGCTGAAGTCAAGGTCGCTTCCCGCACTGTGCGTGAAGCCGCCATCTGAGGTACCCCCGCCCTTCGGGGCGGGTCAGGTTTTCCAGGAGCGATACGCAGCGCTTTCGAAAGATCACTCCCTGCTTCCCCCGGCTACCGCACGGTAGACCGGGGGTTTCTTTTTGCAACATCACACGGTGGTCATCCACGAGTCGGCAGGCATTCGATCCCCTCTTATTCGTACCAGCAAGATTGACTGTTTTTGCACGTTTATGCATATTAATGCCTATTCATGCATGATTATGAGCCATGACAACAAGCAACCTGCTGTTGAAAGAACGCCAGACCCTGATCCAGCAACGCCTGCAAGCCAACGGCCGGGTACTGGCGCTCGACCTGGCGCAGGAACTGGGCGTATCGGAAGACACCATCCGCCGCGATCTGCGCGAGCTGGCTGCAGCCGGTCTGTGTCGCCGCGTCTATGGCGGAGCCCTGCCCTTGCCGCCGGCGGCCGGCACGCTGAGCGAACGCCGTCACGAAGCCGTGGATCGCAAGGCAAGGCTGGCCGAAGTAGCCGTAAGCCTGGTCCGGTCCGGGCAGATCCTGTTTCTCGATGCCGGCTCCACCAATCTCGCGATTGCCGATGCCCTTCCCGCCCTGCCGCTGACCGTCATCACCAACGCGCCCAGCATCGCCGCCAGCCTGCTGGACCGGCCCGATCTGGAGCTGATCCAGATCGGCGGCCCGATCGACGGACGCGTCGGCGCCTGCCTGGGTGCCCGGGCCATGCGGGATATCGAACAGTTGCGGCCGGACATCTGCTTCCTGGGTGCCTGCGGTGCCGATAGCGATGCCGGCATCACCGCCAGCCACTTCGAGGAAGCCGAATTCAAGCGTGCCATCGCGCTGCGCAGCCGCGCCGTACTGGCCGCCGTCACCAGCGAAAAACTCGGTGCCGCCGCCCCTTATGCCGTGATGGACGCCAGCAGCCTTCATCACCTCGTGATCGAAGCCGACGGCGACGCCGAACAGGCCGATGCCTTTGCCAGACTTGGCGTGCAGGTATTGCGCACCGCCTGACCCCACCCAGGATGAAACGGATGAACCTGATCGGCCCTCAACAGAAACTCGCAACGCGGCTCGCCTTCCTGGTGGCCGGCCTTGGCATGTCAGCCTGGGCACCGCTGGTGCCCTACGCCAAACTGAGGCTGGGCCTCACCGAAAGCACACTCGGTCTGCTACTGCTCTGCCTGGGCATCGGTTCGCTGATCGCCATGCCCCTGACCGGTATCCTGGCGGCCCGTTTTGGTTGCCGTCCGGTGATCCTGCTCTCGGCCAGCCTCATGAGCCTGACACTGCCCGGTCTCGCGCTGGCAGCCAGCCCCTGGCAGTTGGGCCTGGTACTGTTCATCTTCGGGGCTGCGGTCGGCACGCTGGATGTCGCCATGAACATCCAGGCCGTGATGGTGGAAAAAGCCAGTGGCGGCAGCATGATGTCCGGCTTTCATGCCCATTTCAGCGTCGGCGGTTTTGCCGGCGCCGGCGGTATGGCCCTGCTGCTATGGCTGGGCACGGCCCCCGCCTGGGCCTGCGTGATCATCTCGGCACTGCTGCTCGCCCTGCTATTCGCCGCCCAGGCCCATCTGCTGCGTGACCCGGAACCCAGCGAGCGTGATGCGCCGCTGTTCGTACTGCCCCACGGCGCGGTGATCTTCATCGGCGTGCTGTGCTTCATCATGTTCCTGGCCGAAGGCGCGATCCTCGACTGGAGCGCGCTATTCCTGACCAGCGGCCGCGGCCTGGAAGCCAGCCAAGGGGGCATGGGCTACGCCGCCTTCGCGGTGGCCATGACCTTGGGTCGTTTCAGCGGCGACGCCATCGTGCGCCGCCTCGGTGGCAAGCAGGTATTGCTGGTGGGTGGGCTCTGTGCCGCCGCAGGGTTCTTCCTGGCCGTCTTCACGCCCTATGTCAGCACCGCCTTGCTGGGCTTCATCCTGATCGGCCTCGGTGCCTCCAACATCGTGCCCATCCTGTTCACCGCGGCCGGCGCCCAGACCGCCATGCCCGCCAGCCTCGCCGTGGCGGCGATCACCACGGTCGGCTACACCGGCATTCTCACCGGCCCGGCACTGATTGGCTTCGTGGCCCATGCCAGCAGCCTCAACGTGGCCTTCGCCGGCCTCGGCTGCGCCATCCTGCTGGTGGCCGCCAGCGCCCGCATCGGCAGTTCGGCAAGGTCCGCAGCCTGAACCATGGGTTGGATGGGTTCCTCCCTGTAATATCCCGTGCAAAGCGCTTGACCCTCTCGTTACGGCAGGCTTCAAGGTACGCAAACGGAGGGAACGAACATGCAACTCAAGATCGGTGAACTGGCCAAGCGAACGGGTGTGACGATCCGGGCACTACGCCATTACGACGACATCGGGCTGCTCTCCCCCTCTGGCCGATCCGATGCCGGCTACCGGCTCTACAACCAGCGGGACGTGGCGCGGCTGTACCAGATACTTGCGCTACGCCAGCTCGGTTTGCCGCTGGCCGACATCGGGCCTCTGCTCACCGGCTCAGGCATGGCACTGCCCAGTCTGATCGACCGCCAGTTCCAGGCGCTCGATGCCCGCATCGCCGAGACGGTCGCCCTGCGTGATCGCCTCGGCCGGCTGCGGACCACCCTGGCCCAGCACCATGAGCCCGAGCTCGATGAGTGGTTATCCACCATGGAGCGCATGACGATGTATGACAAGTACTTTACCCAGGCAGAACAGGAAGAACTGAAAGGTCGGGCCGACCAAGCCGATATCAGGGCAGCCGAAGCGGAGTGGCCCACCCTGATCGCCACCGCCCAGCAGTTGCTGGATGCCGGCACCCCGCCGGAAGGCCCACAGGTGCAGGCCCTGGCCACACGCTGGCGCACGCTGGTCCTGCAGTTCACCGGTGCCAACGCCGCGCTGCTGCCCAAGCTGCACACCATGTACCACCGGGAAGACAACTTGCAGGCACAAACGGGCCTCAATCCGGCGCTGATGGCCTACATCGGCCGGGCGCAGGCCGTGTCCCGCTTTGCAATCTATGCGCGCTATCTGGATGAAACCGAGATGATCCGGTTCCGCGCCAACTACGGCACCAATATGAGCGCCTGGCCTGCCTTGATCGCCATCGTGCACCGACTCATGCAGGCCCAGGTCCCGAGCGACCATCCAGACGCAAAAGCCGCCGCCGCCCAGTGGCATTCCCTGACCGAGTCGTTCGCCGGTAGCGATCCCCGCACCCGAGAGAAGATGCGCACGGCCATGGAAAACGAACCGGCCCTGCTGGAAGGGACCGGCATCAACCTCGCGATGCTGGACTACCTGCGTGCCGCCCATACTGGCGTGGCCGACCAGAAACACCCAGGCTGATCCAGGCCATGTGAAGCCCGCCTTGAGCGGGCTTCACTGTTGCCCAACGGGCGGGCGGCTGCCGGAGCTTAAAAACTGAACTTCAGTCCGGTCTCCAGTTTTTGCTGCTTGAACTGGCCATTCGCAGTATTGTTTTTCCCATACCAATTGTATTCCAGCACGGCGGACAGATTATTCGCAATCTTATAATCCATACCCATCCCCACCATGGGTCGAATAACCGCATGATCCGACTTTTCCATATTGGTTCCCGTCGTTTCAATATAATTCCTGGCCACCCCCAGCTTGCCAAACAAGGCAAAACTGTCTGTCAGATTCCAGGTTTGCTTACCCGCCACATAAAACACATTGGAACTGATCTTGGCATCCGGGTTCTTCCCGCCTGCCGGATTGGTAAATTTCCAGGAGCCGAAGTCGCCATACCCCAACTCCACTGCATACTGATCGGAAAAATTGTAACCACTGTAGAGCTTTAGCGCCGTAGGATTGTTGTAATTATCCACCGTACCTGCTGCGCCGAAATTCATCTTCGCCTCGCCCGGCGTAGTGATCGATAACCCTGCATAACCACCTTCTGCCCACGCCGGCATCGCACCGATTGCGGCAATTGTCACCACAGCACCCATCAATAACTTTTTCACGATCAATTCCACGCTTCATGGTTATAGTAGCCGGGTAGACGCAAGGCTGGGCTTGCCAGTTCCAATGATCGATCCATTTATTTCCTTACACCGCACTGACAATAAGCCCAGCGTCCATTATTTAAGCCATCTAATTAAAATTAATAACCCACCCAGACCGGGCGGTTCAATAAAAGTGCCCCTCTCGCTCAATTTTCCCTAGCTGTTCGCAAAGCGGGCGCCGGAAAAACCACAATCAGGCCATCCGGAATAAACACCGACGATCAGGCGTGAACGCGTAATGACCAGACCAGGAACCCCAGCCATAGGAACGCAAGGACCAAGACTTTAGGTAAGGCAGCGCACCACCTACCGAGACAGTTCGGTCCTGCGACTTTTCGCAATGTGCCCAAATACGTCAACCCTGTGCGATTTTGCGCAACACCACGTGGCGACCATGCCGCCTTTATCCCGGCACAACGCACCCAAACGCCTTATACAGGCGGCCCGATGCTGTTGGCATGCCCTTTGCAATGGTGTGGATACAGCCTGCTCCCATGGCATCAGCACAGTACCTGGCCAGGGAACCACGCCAACGCAACCAACCTGAGAAATGGTCATGACGATGCAAGACAAGAACGCAATGTGGGATCTGCTGCTCAAGCAACGCCGCGAACAGCAGGGCGAACTGGAAGCAGCCTTTACCCATCGCCTGATGAAGGACTACCTGGGCTGCCTGACGCCGCGCCAACCGCAACCGCAGTCCGCCTTCGCCAAATAAGCGCCGTACCGCGCCGGCCCCGTTGACCGCTCGTCCCCACCATTCGTCCGCCAGGCTGTAAGGCGCCGAACAGGCGCTAAAATCAAGCCAAAAGGAAAATTGGCCAGGAGGTGGCAGGGTAACGAGGTTGCCATGGGCTCCTGGCTGGAAACGTTGCGCGACGCGCTCGATCAGGTCGAGTACGGCATCGTGCTGCTGGACAGCGACTTGAGCGCCAGCTTCATCAACCGTGCCTTTCACCGCATGTTCGGCCTCCCTCCCTGCGAGGCGGGCCGCCGCTACACCTTCCAGGACCTGATGCAACATGGCCAGGTCAACCGGATCTACACCATCCCGGACGATCAGCTGTCCGAATACGTCCAGCGCCGCATCGACCTCGTCAAAGCCGGCAGCCACCCACCGGTCCACCTTCGCCTGGTCGACGGCCGGGTACTCAAATATGAATGCATAGAATTGCCGGACGGCGGTCGCATGCTGACCTATGCCGACGTCTCGGTCCTGGTCCATGCGCTGGAACAGATGCAGGCACTCGCCACCACGGACGAACTCACGCGGGTGATGAACCGCAGGGCCTTCCAGGACGCCGCCCAGGTCGAGATCGACCGGGCCCGCCGCTACGGGCATGCACTCTCCGTATTGATGCTCGACGCCGACTACTTCAAGCGCATCAACGACCAGCACGGCCACGCTGTCGGGGACGACGTGCTGCGCAGCATCGCCACCACCTGCAAGGCCGCCATGCGCAGCAGCGACCTGATGGGCAGGCTGGGAGGAGAAGAGTTCGGCATGGTCCTGCCCGAGACGCCGCTGCCGCTCGCCATCGGCTTTGCCAGAAAGCTGGTGACCAACATCAACTCGACCCCTGTCGCCACCCATGCCGGCCTCATCCCCATCACCGTCAGCATCGGCGTGACCGAGCTGGGGGCCGAAGCCGATGACTTCTGCTCCCTGCTCAACAAGGCGGACGATGCCCTGTATGCCGCCAAGCGACGGGGCCGCGACCAGGTGTGCTACTAAGCGGTAGTCGCTTCTTTGAGTGGGTATTCCAGCACGATTTCATCCTCATCCATCCTGCCGGTGTGGTGAAAGCCCGCCTTGAGGTAGAACGGTTCCGGGCAACCCGGGCCGGGCACATAGGATGTCTGCAGGACCTCGAATACCGCCCGCTCGCGCGCCCAGGTGATCACCTGCTGCAAGGCTGCCGCCCCCACGCCCGTCCCCTGGAAGGGCGCGGCGATCATGAAACGCCACAGACCCAGTTGCGGCACCGCGGGCGGCACAGCACGCCGCGTTTCGTCGAAGAGCATGACAAAGCCGGCCGGTGTGTCGTCCACATAGATGGCGCGATACCACGCCTCCTCGCTGAACAAGGCCTGCGCCAGCGATACGGCATTGGGTGCCACAAAGCCTTGCTGCTGCGGGTGCACCGCCAGATCGACTATCTGTCGGACCGTCTCCGCATTGATCTCGCGCAGCGATACCTGCATGGGCCAGCCTCCTTCCGGTTCCGATCCACCCATGCTAGCGCCGGCAGCCACCTGCACGCCATGCCTAGCAGGGTTTACCCCGGTCGCGGCATTGTGGTTTCACACAATGCAATCGTCATAGAACATAGGCATAATGCAGCCCGCAACGTTAGACCTCGCCGGGTCTCCCTGCAAAATCGCCCTCCCTGGAGGGCACTCCAAGCCCCGTGATCCCCGCGGGGCTTTTTCTTTCCCCCAACACACTCCGTCGTAAAGAGCACACACCCCGCCAGCCGTCTTCCTGCCCACGCGGTCGCGTTCTTGCGAGCCGATAACCCCGCCAACTATGCTGCAAGGCATATAAAGAGGGGGAAGTCGCCATGCAGCAGGCAAAAAGGGCGATCAGCATCGCCGTGTTGTTCCTGATCGTCGCCGCCATCTCGCGCAGCCTGGCGAGCGCCGCGACCGAAACCGTGCCGGTCTGGCTGGGCAGCGGCGTCACCTTTGCCGCGCTCTTGGTCTCTGCCCGCTGGTGGTGGCCCGGCATTCTGGCCGGCGCTGCCGTCGCGTCCTTCATCTGGGGTTTGGTCGCACATGGGCTAGGCATCGCCGGGGCCCTCCCCTTTGCCGGTATCGAGGTTGTCAGCATGGCCGCCGGGGCCTGGATCGCCACCTTGGGCCGACATGATGCCGAAAGCCCTGCCGGTGCTGTACTGCTGATCATCGGCGCCCTGTTCGCGGCTACCTTCGGCGGCATCCTCGCCATGCTGCTGTGGCAATGGCAGCGCCCCTCGGCCGATCTGATGATCGAAGCACGCACCTGGATATTCTCCACGGCCGTCGGCCTGTTGCTGGTCGCACCGTTGGCCGTAGCTTTTCGCGGCTTCCGTGTCCGTCGTTCTGGTGGCATGCCCATGTCACAGTTCCTCGGAGGTGGACTGGCCTTCATCACCTTCCTGATCGCCGTCGCCGTGGTATTCGTCGGCGACACCGAACAGCACTACGGCCATATCGCCGCCACGCTCGCCTACCTGCCCATGCCCTTCCTGCTGATTGCCGTCGCACTGTGGGGGGCACGTGGTGGTGCCCTCGCCATGCTGGCCGGTGCCCTGCTGATCATCGCGCGTACCGCACAGGGTGCCGGGCCATTCGCAGTAACCGATGGTTTTGCGGGAGAAGCCGTCATCGAAGTCCAGGGCTTCGTCGCCATCTGGGCCGGCGTCATGATCGCCGTGCGCGCCCTGTCGCAGGACCGGCGCGTTGCGCTGGAAAACGCCCGCACCTGGCGTCTGCGCTATGAACGCACCATGCAGGCCGTCGGCGTCACCAGCGTGGAATACGACGCCGTCACCGGTCGCGCGGTCTGGGGAGAAGGGGCCGCCCAGTTACTGGGAGCGAACGTCACCGACGTGACCAGCCTGGATGAATGGATAGATCGCATCGACCCAGCTGAGCGCGAGCTGGTACAGGCCACCTGGGCCGGCGTAGCCGAGGGCACCGCGTCCTTCAGCGAGCAAACCTATGGGCTGAGCCTGCAAGACGGCCGCACCCTGCGCATCCGTGAACGGCTGGCCGGCATACGCGGCGCCGATGGCAAGGTGGAGCAGGTTGTCGCCATGCTGCGGCTGGACACCCCGGAGACCACCCATGGCTGACCCCGGCGTCTTCCTGATCCACGGCCTGGGCGGCACCCAGTACGACCTGGGCTCCATGCACAAGCGGCTCAAGAACGCCGGCTTTGTCACCCATTCGCTGACCCTTCCCGGTCACGGTACCCAACCTGAGGACCTCGCCGGCGTCTACATGGAAGACTGGATCGAGGCGGTACGGGTCAAGTATCGCGAGATCATCGACCAGCATGAAGTCCTGCACGTCATGGGGATGTGCATGGGCTCCCTGCTGGCCATCGAGACCGTCAAGCGCGAGCAGCACAGCAAGGGGCGCCTGGTTGCGCTGGCCCCCCCCATCTATATCGATGGTTGGGCCACCCCCTGGTATCGCGGCCTCCGTCCGCTGCTGTACCACATCCCCACCGTACCCGAGCGCATGAAGGTCGCCGAGGAAGACCCCTACGGCATCAAGAACGAGCAATTGCGAGAGATCGTGAAAGCCAAGTTCGAGCGCGGCGAGAACTTCCATTACGGCTGGGTGCCGCTTGCCTGCATCCGCGAGGTGGACCGGCTGCGCGCGGTGGTCATGAAGGGGCTCGACCGGATCAGTTGCCCCACCCTGGTCATCCACGCCCGCGAGGATGAACTGACCAGCCTGCGCTCGGCCAACTACCTGGTCGAACACATCGGTGGCGGCAAGCGTGCCGGGCAGGCGCGCATGGTGGTACTCGAAGACAGCTACCACATGGTCTGCGTGGATAACGACCGCGAGATCGTCGGCAAGAACGTGCTGGAGTTCTTCGAGGCCAGCACCGCCGGCTCGCTGGGCATGAGCAACGTCAATCCACACATGACCTTGGCCGAGATGACCACGCTACTCGCCGCTGCGCAGGCCGATCTGGAGCGTGGTGATTTTGCCACCCTGTACGATCGCGGTATTCCCGATTTTGTCTGGGCGCAGCCGGGCGCCAACCGCACCAGCGGCGTCTACCTCGGTCGCAAGGGGCTGGCCCGCCTGCAGGGCTGGGCGGGAGAAGGCATCCACTTCGTCGCCTTCGGTGCCGCAGTCCTTAACGCGGGCATGGCTGTCATCCCCGCGACCTTGCGCACTCCTGCCCTCGCCTCGCAGGGTGTACTGGCGCTGGTCATGCGGCAAGGCCGCCTGCTGGAGGTGCGCTGGTTCCCGGACGATCTGGAGACCGAGGACCGGCATTTCGGTGGCGAGCCCTTGCCCGACGGACCGAGCGATGCGGAAAAGGCCTTCGAGGCCGCCGCCGCACTGTCCCGCACCCTGCGCAAGGCACCGGACAACGATACGCTGCTGGCGCTCTATGCCCTCTACAAGCAAGGCACCGTCGGCGATATCAATGGCGACCGCCCCGGCATGATGGATATGGTCGGCCGTGCCAAATACGACGCCTGGGCCGCACGGCGGGGTCTGGTGCGCGAACAGGCCATGAGCGACTACGTGGCCCTGGTGAACAAGCTCAAGTCGGCCGAGGCCCAGGCAGCCTGAGCACCGGTTCCGGCATCGCCCGATGGTGAAATGCGCCTGTCATGATCCGCCACCATAATAGGCCCCAGCAACGTCAGACCATGCCGGGTCTCCCTGTAGCACAACCCCGATGGGGTCCTTTCAAGCCCTGACTCTCTCCTCAGGGCTTTTTCTTTTCCCGTCGCACCGGGTGCTTGCGGAGCGACGAATACGGCGCCGTATCAGAACCGTTCCGCCACCCAGCGGTAGGGATGATCAGGCTGCTGGTAACCCTCCGCCTTCTGCCGTGCCGGCAACTTCACCGTCTTCCGGGGCACGGTCTCATAGGGAATCTTGGCCAGCAGATGGCTGATGACATTCAAGCGGGCGCGCTGCTTGTCGTCCGAATCCGCCACATACCAGGGTGCGGTCTCCGTATCGGATGCCGCGAACATCGCATCGCGCGCCCGTGAGAAGTCGTACCAGCGGCTATAGGACTTCAGGTCCATCTCGGACAACTTCCAGACCTTGCGCCCGTCATGGATGCGTGCCTTGAGACGACGGGTCTGCTCTTCCTGGCTCACCTCCAGCCAGTACTTGATGAGGATGATGCCGGCGTCGACGATGGCCTGTTCATAGATAGGCACGGCACGCAGGAACTCGACCGCCTCCTGCTCGGTACAGAAGCCCATCACCCGCTCCACGCCGGCCCGGTTGTACCAGCTACGGTCGAAGATCACGACCTCGCCCGCCGCAGGCAAATGTTGCACATAGCGCTGCACATACATCTGGCTCTTCTCGCGTTCGGTCGGCGCCGGCAGCGCCACCACGCGGAACACCCGTGGGCTCACCCGCTCGGTGATCGCCTTGATCACACCACCCTTGCCCGCACCGTCCCGGCCCTCGAATACGACGCAGACCTTGCTGCCGGTCTGTACCACCCACTCCTGCAGCTTCACCAGTTCCACATGCAGCAGGAACAGCGCCTGCTCGTATTCGTCGGACGACATCGACGGCTTGTCGGTCGCGCGGCGCATCTTGGCGGGCTTGTCCGCCTTGTCGTGCTTGTCTTTCTTTGCCATGCCCAGGTCTCCTTGCACAAGCCGGTAACAGGCTGCCAGTCTGATTGAAGCGTGGGAGAAAGCAACCGCCGCCGCTGGCGCCGGCTAGTCCGCGCCCAGCTTCTGTGCGACTTCCCAGCTATGCCCGGCCGGGTCCACGAAGTTGGCCGTGCGCATGCCCCACGGCCGGTCGATCGGCCCCGCCAGCAACGTGACGCCGTGTTGCCGCAGTTGCGTACAGACGGCTTCCACGTCAGGCACCCAGATGCTGAGCTGGAAGCGCGAACCGGCATCCCGGCCAGCCACCGCACCGGGCGCGACAATCTCGGCCGCGTTGTCGATCTGCAGCAGGTTGATCATCAGGTTGTCAAAGCGGACCACGGCAGAATTGGCATCCTCGTAGACCACCGGAACACCAAAAACCGCCTGGTAGAAAGCCTTGCTCGCCGGCAGGTCTTCAACAAACAGGCTCATGGCACTGATGTGCTGTAAACAGGACGACATGCGGTGCGCTCCCTGAGTGCTGGATGAATGTAGACGACGCGATCTCTCGACTCCGACGACAGCCAGCACACACTTACAGGTGTGCAAGCTCGCGATGCAGGGCCTTCAGGCTAAGGCGCGCTTCGGCCTGTTGCCGCAATCGTGCCGCGGACAGCAAGGGCGTCAACTGGTCGACTGGCAACTCGCTCGCCACCAGCCCCGCGCTCAACAAGTCCAGATCATGCCAGCGGCCCAGCGCATCCTGCGCCTCTTTGATCACCGCGCTGCCACCTGTTCCGACTTTGCCTGCCAGGCCGCCGTAACCCTCGATCAGATAGCGCAGGCGCTTGCAGTCGAGCCGCAGCGCATGCCAGCGCGCTTCTCGCCGCATGACCCAGTCAAGCCGTCGGGTCACCCGCAGCACGCGCTTTTGCAGCACGCGCCGCTCGCGCCGCATCGCAGGCTTCAATCGGCATGCAGGGTCGGCGATGATCACATACAAGGACGCCGCCAAGCCTTCCAGCGCGGCAGGCAATGCCCCCTCTGCCAGAATGGACAGCACCGTGCCGCGGGCTGCCCGACTCTGCTGCTCACGGGCGTTGAACCAGGCCGCATGTGCAGGCAGCCAGGCGGGTAGCAACAGGCGCTCGATCAACTGCGCCTGCACCTCGTGATCACGCAAGGGATTGGTCGCCGCGTGAAGCTGCTTCAGCAGCTGCAGTGCAGCGACGGCGGCGGGGTCCTGCGCCAGATAGCGGCGCAGTGGCCGCAGTGCACTGCGCAAACGGCGGATCGACACCCTGAGGCCATGCAACGCCTCGTCATCATCCGGCTGCGCCAGCAGGAACAGGCGTGCCGCCGCCACGGCCTCCAGATGCTGGCCCAAGGTCTGGCTGACAATGCTTGCTACGGCTTGCATGCCCAAATCGATCTCACTCCATCCTTGCTGCGCCAGAGACGTATTCAGCTACCGTGCCGGGATCGTACCAGCCAATCCTGCAGCGGGCGCCATTGTTCCCGGTCCTGCCGGCTGACCGACAGCGGTAGATCGAACAGGCTCATACCGGCCTGGACTACCTGCACATAGCGCTGCGTATCGCGTATGCAGGTCAGCAAGGGCAGGTCAAACTCGCTGAGGAACTCCACCAGATGCTGGCTCGCACGGGTGCGTGGGTCAACCCGCATCCCCACCGTGGCGATCGCTACCTTCTCCTTGCGCACCGCCTTCATCTCGGCCAGTTCTTCAAAGAAACCCTGGCATGCGCGCATGTCGAACGGCGATGGCGTCACCGGCACCACCACATAATCCACCGCGTTCAACAATAGTTTAAGTGACTTGCCATGCAAGCCGGCGGGCGTATCCAGGATAGCCTGCCGACAGTGTTTTGGTAGTGGCGCCAGGGGTTCGCCTTCTTCCACCGCCCACCCCTGGATACGCGGCAGGCCGGCTGGCCGCAGGGACAGCCAGTGCGCGCTCGATTGCTGTCGGTCCAGGTCGCCGAGACAGACCATTTCATCCTGCTGTGCAAACCATGCTGCCAGATGCGTCGATAAGGTTGACTTGCCACATCCCCCCTTGGGGTTTGCGACCATGATGATTGCCATTACATTGCCTGTTATCTATAAACGGTATAAATTATTTATACAGTTTATATCGTTTCAACATTCAAAGGAAACCGACGATGTCGCGCAAACCTGCTGCAGCCAAGACCACCAAGCCCACTACCACCGCAGCGGCACCTGCCGCTCCGTCGGCCCCGGGCGATACCGCCACGCCCGCCTTCACCACCGCGCCCGCCGTAACGGCAGCCGAAGCCAAACCAGTCGCCGTAACCACCAGTAAGCCCAAGGTCGCCGCCAGCGCCGGCAAGACGGCCTCGCCCAAACGCGCCCCAGCCAAGGAGAACACAACGGCAGCCGCCAAGCTTGATCCAAAGCAAAGCAAGGCGACATCCACCCCGTCAACACCCAAAGCCACCCCAAAAACCGCAGCCAAGCCCTCGGCACCCAAAGCCACGCCCGCAGCCAAGCCGGCCACTCCAGCTGCAGCCAGCAAACCGGAGGCCAAGTCCGCCAAGGAAAAGGGCAATGGCAAGAAGACCAAGCTGATACGCGATAGTTTCACTTTCCCCGAACAGGATTACGCCCTGCTCGGGGAACTGAAGACCCGGGTGATCAAGGCAGGACGTGAAGTCAAGAAAGGCGAACTGATCCGCGCCGGGCTGGCCGCCTTGGCCGCCTTGTCGGACACACAGCTGCTGGACGCCGTCGGCAAGCTCGAGAAGCTCAAGACCGGCCGCCCCGGCAAGGCCTGACCGACACCCCATTTGCCCGGCTGTTCCAGGGGGACAGCGGGCAATGTGTGATACAAGCGCCTCAATCTTGCACGACTGCCCAATTATTAGGCAACCCACGAATACTCAAGCCGGACAATGCTCCAGCAGAGTTATCCACAACGTTGTCCTCAGCTTTTGTGGAATTCCGGTACGTTCGTACCGAAGCCGGAACGCTGTACAAACAGCCTGCATCCGGCATGCAGACCGGTATCTTCCGCGCACCGAACCGCAGGCTCTCACGACGCCAGGGCGGGCGTCTCTTCCCAGAGCAGCGACTGAACCTGCTGCAGGTACTCGGCCGCCTGCGACCGGCCCAGGCGACTCTCCCGCATGGCCAGACTCCACTTGGCGACGCAACGGCTCAGCGTATCGGCATCATGGGTCGTGGCGATACGCTGCTTGATCTCCGCGCCCAGCAGGCCGAGGTATTGCTCGGTACTGTCGAGCATGATCCGCTTGGCGATCGCCAGTACTTCAGGGTCGATACGGATGGGCTCGGCTGGGCTGATGGGTGCAGGCAACATGGCGGGCGACTTGACGGTCGGCACCTTTGCAGGCTCGACCGGCGGTGCTAGCCGGGCCGGCTGCACAGGTGCCGTGAAGGACGCCATGGCGGAAGACGTGACAAAGCCGCCCTCGCGCAACAGGGCAAGCAAGCCAGGTAGTTCATCCGTGAGGCCGATGGCAGCCGCCAGCTCGTTAGCGGGACGCAAGCCATCGACCAGGATCAGCAGGCGGCGCGCCTTGGCCGGCAGGCCGTGCAGGCGACGCTCGATCTCCTCCCGGCCCTTGTCGGTTTTTGAATAGATAGTCGCAGGCATGGCATACGATCATCGATAAAACTGACATCGTATCGACCCAACGTGTCAGCACCATGAACAAAGCCACCCCGGGGGCTTGGTCATCTTCACACCCGAAACGTCTTGGCACCCTCGCGTGGTCGATGTATACCTAAAGCGGAGGAAAGGCGTAGCCATCACGCCCGTTGCAAACCGTCAGCGAGCGGTCCATACCCGGCAAGACCGGATCTTTTGGGACGCACACCATGGTTTCCAGCCACCTCTCGCTGCAGGTTCGCCTCACCCTGACCGCCCTCGCCTGTGCCCTGGTCGGCCTCGCCGTATCCGGCGGCATCGTCGCCTACCAGAGCCGCAACAGCGTGCGTGAAGCCGCAATGGCAGACGCTCGCCACCTTGCCGCCAGCGAATCCGCCAAGCTCGAAGGCAGCCTGAACGCCACCTACGAAACCGTCCACAGCCTGGGCAACCTGCTGATCGGCGCCAAGGCCGCCGGTGCGCCGCCAAGCCGCGAGCAGATCGACGCCATGATGGCCAATCTCCTCAAGGCCAATCCCGACGTCCTCGCCTACAGCACCCTCTGGGAACCAAACGCGCTCGATGGCAAGGACGCTGAGTACGTCGACAAGAAACCGGCACACGACAAGACCGGCCGCTACCTGCCTTACTGGAACCGCGGCAGCGGCCAGATCGCGGTCGAGCCCTTGGTCGACTACGACAAGGCTGGCGCGAACGACTGGTACGCCATCCCGCAACGCACCTTGAAAGACGCACTGATCGAGCCCTACTTGTACAAGGTCATGGGCAAGGACGTGCTGATGACCTCGCTGATGTCGCCACTGCTGATCGACGGCAAGTTCGTCGCGGTCGTGGGGGCAGACTTTCCGCTATCCGGTCTGCAAGCCTCACTCGCCAAGGTCAAACCCTTCGACGCCGGCAGCGTGACGCTGATCTCCAACGGCGGCCTGTACGCCACCCATGCCGATGCATCCCGGCTGGCCAAGCAGGCCGACGACCTGCCACCGGCCGCCCTGGCCGCCATCAAGGCCGGCCAGACCTACGAATACATCGAGAACGGCCAGGCCCATCTGTTCTCGCCGCTGGTGGTCGGCAACGGTGGTACGCCCTGGTCGCTGCGCGTGAGCTTTCCGCTCTCCGCCGTCATGGGGCCCGCCAATGCCATCGTGGTCACCACGCTCGTGGTGGCCTTGCTAAGCCTGCTGGGCATGGGCATCGTATTGATGCTGGCCATGCATACCGTCACCCGCCCGCTGAAGCGCCTGAGCGGTGCCATGGCGGAGCTCGCCCGCGGCCAGGGCGACCTGACCAGCCGCCTCAAGGTGGAGCGGCGCGATGAGATCGGCCAGATATCCGGTGCCTTCAACGACTTCGTCAGCCGCATCCAGGGCCTGATCACCGACATCAAGCAGCAAAGTGGCCTGCTTGATGAGACCAGCCGCAATCTCACCGGCACCACCGGCAGCATCGCCGACCGCTCGCGCCGGCAGAGCGATGCCTCGGCATCGACCGCCGCCTCGGTCGAGGAAATGACGGTCAGCATCACCCACGTGGCCGACTACGCCCGCGAATCCAACCAGGCCGCCCGCGCGACGGATGAACTGACTCGCGACGCCGCCCAACGCATCCAGGCAACGGCCGACGAGATCGCCGCCATCAACGTCTCCATGCACGATGTCAAATCCGGCGTCGAGCAACTGGATGGCCGGGCCCGGGAGATCAGCGCCATCGCCGCCGTGATCCACGATATCGCCGGCCAGACCAACCTCCTGGCGCTTAATGCCGCCATCGAGGCGGCGCGGGCCGGCGAGCAGGGCCGAGGCTTTGCCGTCGTCGCAGACGAGGTGCGCAAGCTGGCGGAGCGTACCAGCCAGGCCACGGTGCAGATCGGCGACATGCTGTCCGGCATCCAGCAGGAGAGCAGCGCAGCAGTCAGCCATGTGGAACAGGCCAGCCAGAAGGTGGAGCATGGCGTAGCCATGTCACGCGAGGCAGCGGCCGCCATCGATGCCATCCAGCGCAATATCCACCAGTTGACCGACCAGACCAGCGAAATCGCGCTCGCCACCGCGCAGCAATCGAGTTCCAGCACGCAGATTGCCCAGCATATCGAGCTGATCAGCGAGATGGCCCGCGACAACGACAGCGCCATCCAGGGCACCCGTGAGGCGGCCGCCAGCCTGCAGAACCAGGCACAGGTGCTGGGAGAACAGGTCGCCCGCTTCAAGGTCTGAGCGACATCTCGTCTAGCCGATTCAGGTGTCGTCCGGCGACACCCCGAGTTTGCCCATCAGTGCGTCCATCGCCGCCAACCTCGCCGTTTGCTCGGCCAGCGCGGTGACGATGGCGGCACGCTTTTCCCGCAGCGCCTCGTGCAGTGCCTGGCAACGCTCGGGCGGCTTGCGCAGCGAAGGAATCGCCACCTTCATTTCTTCGAGCGAGAAGCCCAGCCACTTGCCCTTGTGGATAAAGTGCAATTCGGCCAGCGTATGCCGGTCGTAGTCCCGATAGCCGTTGTCGCTACGACGCGGCGTGCTGATCAGTCCTTCCCGCTCGTAGTAGCGGATCGTGTCGCGGCTCAGGCCCGACAGTTTTTCCAGCTCGGCGATACGCATCGGCCACCTGCTTACTGTGGAGTAAAGTCCATACCCTACCATGGTTTCCGGCTGCACTTTTCCCGCACTCGACTACCGGACCCAAGACCATGGACGCCACCCGCCTGACCCTCACCGCTGCCGACGGCATCTGCCTGCAGGCCAGCCTCTACCGCGCAACCCGACCACGGCGCGGGGTTGTCATCCTCAACTCGGCCGCCGGCGTAAAGCGCCGCTTCTATGACGATTTCGCCCGCGACCTGGCTCATACCGGCTTCGATGTCCTGAGCTGGGACGCACGCGGCATTGGGGACTCCGCCCTGCAGCCGGCGCGCTTGGACCCGGCCCGCATGGCCGACTGGGGCCGCTACGACCTCGAAGGCGTGATCCGCCACGTACTGGACGCAATCGGACCCGACGGCCGCCGCGTGGTCGTCATCGGCCATAGCGCTGGCGGCAACCTTAGCGGACTCGCCCCCTCTTTGTCACAGGTCGGTGGCCTGTGCCTGATCGCCTCCGGCACCTGTTACTGGCGGCTCTACCCCAAGCAGCAATGGTTGCGCATGCTGTTCGCCTGGCACGTCGCCATGCCCTTGCTGCTGCGCAGCTTCGGCTACCTGCCCGCCCGGTTCGGCGTGGGGCACCATCTTCCCGCCGGCATCGCCCGGGACTGGCGCAACTGGAGCCTGCAAGCGGACTACCTGTTCAGCGACACCTCGCTCGACGTATCGGGCTATGCGCGCTTCCGCGGCCCCCTGCTCGCCATCGGCATGGCTGACGATCATGGTTTTGCACCGCCCCGTACGGTCGCAAACTTGCTGCAACAGTTCAGCGCCGCTCGCATCGACCATCGCACCCTCAGCCCCAAGGCGATGGGCTTGCGGCAGATTGGTCATTTCAATTTCTTCCGTCGTCAGAACGCCGTGCTGTGGGCGCCAGTGCGTGACTGGCTGCTCAGCACGCTGCCGGTCGATCGCAAGGTCGGGGCCATCCATCGGGCCACCATCGAATGATTGTCATTTAGCACGGGTATATCGGGAGACTGGATGCTGCCAAAGGACAATCATGTACCACGGCGAACGCTTCAACAGCCTCAGCCACCTGGTAGGGACCTTGCTCGCCATCGCCGGTGCCGTGGTGCTCATCCTCATGGCCGCCCGGCTGGGCGACGCCTGGAAGATCGTCAGCTTCAGTATCTTCGGGGCGACGCTCATCCTGCTGTACGCGGCCTCCACGCTCTACCACGGCAGCCGGGGCCGGGTTCGCGACTTCTTTGCCAAGCTCGACCACTGCGCCATCTTCCTGCTGATCGCCGGCACCTACACCCCCATCGCCCTGGTTACGCTGCATGGCGCCTGGGGCTGGTCCCTGCTTGGTGTGATCTGGGGGCTGGCCCTGCTGGGCATCGTGCGTGAACTCTGGTGGGCGCGCCACGCCGCCCCCTCGGTCACGCTCTACGCCGTCATGGGCTGGCTCGGCCTCGTGGCCATCGTCCCGCTCACCGAGCGGCTCAGCGCCTACGGCCTCTTATGGCTGGGCATCGGCGCCGTGCTCTATACCGTGGGTACAGTGTTCTATGGCCTGGGCGAGCGCTGGCGCCACTCGCACGGCGTGTGGCACCTGTTCGTCCTGGGCGGCAGCGCGAGCCACTATTACGCAGTTGCCCGCTTCGTAGCCTAGTCCTGCACGATCGCCATTGAGAACCCGTCGTAGCCCTTGCTGCCCACGGTCTGGATCGCCGTTGCGGAGAGCCTTGGGTTCTCGGCCATCAGCTCAAAGAAGCGCCGCACGCCGATCACATTGGCATCGGTGCTGCCAGGGTCCGCCACCGCGCCATTGCGCACCACATTGTCGCCGATGATCACGGTACCCGGCCGTGAGAGCTTGAGCGCCCATTCCAGGTAGGCCGGGTTACTGGGCTTGTCGGCATCGATGAAGATCAGGTCAAACGGCCCCGCACCTTCCGCTACCAGCAGGGGCAAGGTCTCGACGCCTTTTCCGATGCGGATATCAACCCGATCCGACAAACCCGCTCGCGCAATATTGGCTGCCGCCACCGCGGCATGCGCAGGGTTGAATTCCAGCGTCACCACCTTGCCGCCCTCCGGCAACGCCCGCGCCAGCCAGATCGTGCTGTAACCCGCCAGGGTGCCGATCTCCAGCACACGCCGCGCACCGCACATCCGGGCAAACAACTGCAACAGCTTGCCCTGGTTCGGTGCCACATGATGGGATGGCATGCCCGCTGCATCGCTATCCGCCAACGCCTGTTCAAGCACCGGGTCGGCAGGGATCAGGCTGTTGGAGAAATAGTGATCAACCTCGGTCCAGGTCGCTTGGTTCATGGTCAGGTCTGCTTGAAGTGGGAATGAAGGGTACGACTTCCCATCGGAGGCACAAGCCGCTAGGCTGCACGGCAGGAAGGCCGCATGGCCTCCATGGTAACAGCCCGCAGAATGGAATCGAAACGCCATGACCGACGCCCAGGCACGCCCGCTATTGGACCATCTCGCCGCGCACCGGATCGATTACCTGCGGGTCGACCACCCTGCCGTCTTCACCTGCGAGGAGGCCGCCCGGCTCGTCCCGCCCATCCCCGGCGCGGAGACCAAGAACCTGTTCCTGCGGGACGACAAGCGCCGCCGCTACTTCCTGATCAGCCTGCCGGCCGACAAGAGCGCCGACCTGAAGCAACTGGCAGAAGTCCTGGGCGTAAAACGCCTCACACTCGCCTCGAGCGACGACCTGCTTGCCCACCTCGGCATCACCCCCGGCTCCGTCTCCCTGCTCGCCGCCATCAACGACCGCGAACAGCGCGTGGAAGTGCTGCTGGATACTCCGCTCTGGCATGCCGAGCGGCTACTCTGCCACCCCCTGGTCAACACCATCACCCTGTCGCTGACCCGGGACGATCTGCAACGCTTCCTTGCCACAACCGGACACACCACCTGCGCCATCGACGTCCCCGCCCGTGCCGAACAGGCCGTGCTACCGTAGGGAAGCGCACCTGCCGGGTAGGCTAGGATGCTAAGGCACCAGGGCAGCAACGCCTCCAGAGCATGCCTGGGGAAAAGCCGCTACATCGGTCGCTCTACATGCTGCGGCACATCGTCCGCAATCTCGTACCAGCACGCCTTCGACCCGACAAAGATATGCGAGCCGATATGCGTGCCTTCGGGCTCGTCGAGCGTCCCCACCCTCACCCGCACCACATCCGGCATGGCTGCCCGCTTACCAATGATGGGCGATCCGCACTCGCCACAGAACACCCGCTCCACCCCGCCATCACTGGTGAAGCTGCGCAAGGCACCCTGCCCCTTGACCACGCGAAAATCCTTGGCCGCAACCGGCATCACTGCGCCAAAGGCAGAGCCGCTGGCCTTGCGGCAGCGCGAGCAGTGGCACAGGGTAATCACACCCAGCTCACTGTCGATTTCATATTCCACTGCGCCACAAAGGCAGCTACCGGTATGCATTCCATTTCTCCTCTGTTCAAGCATGGGAAGCTGCTCCAACCGATTCGGCTTGCTCGGCAGCGTCCGGCATCCCAACTTCAGCCACCCCGCCGGGCAACGGTTCAGCTTTGACTGCGGCAATCTGGCGCCAGAACCAAATAGCCAAGGCGAGGGCGACAATATTTACGCCAATAGCAACCGGTGGCTCAATCCGAAACAAGCGGAACTGGAGATTGGCACCAAGACCCACAAAGAAGTTCGCCCTGATCGGAAACTCCAGCCAAAGAAAGAAGAAAGCCCCGATACCTAGCTTATGACCAATCCCCGGCAGGAAAACGATTGGCACCTGACATAACCAAAAGTAGAAATTCTGCCGATCTGCCCTCTGATCACGCTCGATCAGCAGAATGCCTACATATATCCCCCAGAGTGCGACAAAGATATACAGCATCATGACCAACTTCATCAGCAGCCCAGGTACGGCAAGCGCTTGAGCACCAATGACGGCAACGGCAGTGATACCCCCAGCAATCCCCAGAACGCCAATCAACCGTCTTGACCAGTTTTTCAAAAACATCCTCCATATAGCCCGTTATTGCCGCTGTACCGTGATAGCAAGCTAACAATTGTTGATGAAATAGTGCCTGCCAGGTGCGAGCGGATGGCTCAGCCACACAGGCAAAGACGGGCAATGTCTACCATTGCCCGTCTTTGTCTCGCAAGTGTCGCTATGCGTTAGAACAACATTTCAATTGCAGTACGAATGGCATGACTGTAGCCACTGCTGTTGTTCAGCCCAGCCGAGTAGTCGAGTGATATCGATACATCGCTGCGCAGATGCCACTTACCGCCAATCTCTACCAGCCATTGGCTACGCTGTGACTCAGCAGCTGTCGACGTGTACAGCACACCTGCATTACCAAAATCGGCGTAGCGGATATGTGCATCATCGGCGCCCTGGAAGTTTCGGCGATACTCGATACGTGCACGCGGCTCAATGCTGCCCAAGCCCAGATCGTAACGCGTCAGCAGGCGCAAGCCAGCTGCGGCCGAAGACGAACGGATGACCTGCTCGTCAAAACGGAGTGGGTAGATTGCTGCCGATTCGGTATACCCATCCAGCGTCGTGTTCATGCCATCGAGTCGACCATAGGTCGAGACCAACCAGTCTGCGCCACGGAACTCATAGCCACCAACCAGTGCACCGAACGTCTGCCGGCCCTTGCGCGAACCGGTCGCATGGCTACCGCCACCAGTCTGGTAACGGTTGAGGTCATAGTCGAGCTGGCCATACCCCACCAAAGCGTCGATGAACACCTTTGCGGCTGGGCGCAACGTACCGTAAAGCGCCATCACGTTGTTGGTGGCCTTGCTCTTGGAACCTTTCTCACCAACATCGCTGACATCACGACCGAATCCCGCACCGACCCCGAGGGAGAGTGCAGAGTTGACCCGATAGTCGGCACCCAGGCTCACCCCGTCTGTATGGAAACGGAACGCCTCCTGGCCGGTCAAGGCGTTACGCTGACCAAAGTCGATGTTACCGCCGACCCAGATCCCGAGTGCGCGCCGCGCTGCTGGCGCCGCGGGGCCAGCATCGTCCAGTTGCGCATCCCCTGCGACATCTGCACCGCGCTTGGATCGCATTGCTGAAAGTTTGGCGCGACGTTCACTCTGCGTCGTACCGGGTTGATCTGGCGTATTGTGCTTGCCCGAACTTGCCGGACCAGCACCCACGGGTGCCACGCTCAGACCAAAGCTCGAATCACTCCAGCCATCGCGATGCAAGCTCTCCATGCGACGTGCGAAGTTGTTGACCTGCGCATCGGCAAAACGACGGGCCGAGTCTGCTTGTGCGGACAGCAAACCATTCACTTCAGCATCCCTGGAGGGATCAGGCCGATCCTCCACATCCACGGTAGCGACCCCCTGGCTGGCGCCATAGGCGTTGCTGAGCGCGTAAGTGATGGATACCTGACCACTGAAACCCGGCTTCGACGTATAGACAATGCTGGTGCCCTGCACAACCGCAGAACCGCTGCCTGGCGCACCGACAATCGCCAAGCCGGTAAACGGTCCGCCCGTCGCTTGCGCCGCAACATCCAGCGAGATCGACTGACCTGCCTGTACCACGCCACTCACTTTGCCAAGCACCGGCGGTGGCAGCGTCACTTGCAAGGACACCATTGCAGGAGCGGAGGTACCCGCTGCATTGCTAGCCGTATAGGTGAAACTGTCAGGACCGACGTAGCCAGTATCAGGGGTGTACTTCAAGCTGGGTGTAGAGATGGCAGCAGCCGCAACAGCGCCAGTTTTCATCGCCGCACTCTGCCCAACCAGCGTAACTTTGCCATGCTTAGGTGGCGTAACGATGGTAATGCTGGTCACCGGACCGCCATCAATTATTAGCTGGATGGTGTTATTGGCACTATTGATAACCACATTGCTCTGCACAGGACGTACGACGGGTGGGGGCGGGACGACCGTGATGCTGACCGTCGCGGGTGCCGATGAACCCGCCTCGTTGGTCGCGGTATACGTGAAGCTGTCTACCCCCGAAAATTCTGCAGCGGGGGTGTAACTGACAGCGGTGCCATTGACGATGATGGTGCCATGCGCTGGAGCAGTAGTAACGGCAATGCTCGATGCCGAACCACCACTTAAATTCAGCGTGACCGGATTGTTCTTGCTGTTGGCAGCGATAACCATACTGACATCACCCGCAACTGGCCGGATGATACGTGGCACGATCGTGACCGTTACCGTGGCTGGTGAAGAAGAACCACCCAGGTTGCTTGCCGCATAGGTGAAGCTATCCACGCCGACAAAGCTCGAAGCCGGGGTGTACACAATACCCGTACCATTGACGACAGCCGTCCCGTGGCCCGCGGGCGAGGTAACTGATACCGCATCTACCACACCCGTCATGCTGAGCGGCGCAGCGTTGTTGCTGCTGTCAGCCAGTACCGACATCGTGACATTGTTCACCACTGGCGCAGGCAGCGGGGACGTAACGCTGATCGTGACGGTCGCCACGGCAGAGGTCCCACCGGCGTTGATCGCCGTGTAGGTGAAGCTATCCGTACCACTGAATCCATTGGCAGGCGTGTAGGTGATCACCAGACCGTTGATTGACGTCGTGCCGTGGCCCGGCGCAGTGGCTACCGCAATGCTGGCCGGCACACCACCGCTAATCGAGCCAGTCAGGTCGAAAGCAACTGGCGTATTGCTGTTGGTGCTTGCGCTCTTGGCTGCTGCCACAGGCGGTTGCATGCTGACTGTAACTGAATAAGCGCGGCTAACCGTAAAGGGGGCACCTGTGCCGGTCGAGCTATCCGTCGCCGAGACAGTGAAGCTGTAATTGCCAATAGTGCTTGGCGTGCCTGAGAGCACACCAGAGACCGTATTCAGCGACACACCCACAGGCAAGGAACCTGCTGTTACCGCAAAGGTATAAGGCGCAATACCACCCGTCGCGCTCACCGTCTGGCTGTATGCCACCGCTTGTTGCCCATTGCTCAAACTGGCCGGCGCTACTGCGATGGTTGGCGCTGCAACGGTAAAGCTATAGACGCGGGTGCCGACGAAATGATTGGCATCGGTGGCTTGGACGGTGAAGTTGGCAGTCCCGGCAGCAGTCGGGGTACCGGACACCACGCCAGTCGTCACGTTCAGGTTCAACCCAAGGGGTAACGAACCAGCGCTGACGGCAAAGGTATACGGCGCGGAGCCGCCACTTGCACTGACAGTCTGGCTATACACACTTCCTACGGCCGGGTTCGGCAGCGATGCGGGGGCCACTGTGACTGTCGGCGCGCCAATAGTGAGGCTATAGGTACCAGAGATAGAGAACGGCGCACCTGTACCAGTCGCACTGTCCGTTCCAGTCACCGTGAAGTTCACGGTACCGGCTGATGTCGGCGTCCCGGAGAGCACACCGGTACTGGTGGAGAACGTTAAGCCGGTAGGCATGCTGCCGGAATTGATTACCAAGCCGTAGGTATACGGCGAAGCGCCAGCCCCTACTGCAAACGTCTGGCTGTAGGCCGTCAGGGCAGAACCGGACAAGTTGCTGCCGGACGTCGGGCTGATCGTCAACGCTGGAGCCAGCACGGTCAACGTATAAGCGAGGCCAGCGGTGAAGGGGCTGCCCACACCCGTCGTACTGTCTGTCGCGGTCACAGTGAAGTTAAAAGAGCCTGCAGCCGTAGGCGTGCCAGAAAGCGCACCGGTTGTAGCATTCAGATTCAAGCCAGCCGGCAGGGTGCCCGCAGTGACCGCATAACTATAAGCAGCCGTACCACCTGTCGCACTGACGGTCCGATTGTACGGCGATCCCACCATGGCAGAAGTGAGGGATGCCGGTGCTACAGCAATCGTTGGAGCCGAGACAACCACACTAAAGGCCTTACTACCTGTGTAATTGCCAGCGTCCGTAGCCGTAACCGTAAAGTTGAAGCTGCCCGTCGCCGTCGGCGTACCAGAGATAAGCCCAGTGGTGCTGTTCAGGGTCAAGCCGGCAGGTAAGCCACCAGCCGATACGGTATAACCGTATGGTGCAGTACCACCGCTGGCGCTAACTGACTCACTGTACGCTGCGCCCGCTGCCGGACTAGGCAGTGATGCCGGTGCAACCTGAATGTTTGGAGCCCCAACGGATAGGTTATAGCTGCCCGAAACCGAATACGGCCCGCTTCCGGCACTACTGTCCATGGCGGTTACGGTAAAGCTGACCGAGCCGGCAGTCGAGGGTGTACCCGATAGCACGCCGGTGCTGGTAGAGAACGACAGGCCTGTCGGAAGACTGCCGGAATTGACGTTCAAGACATAGGTGTAAGGTGAAGTACCGCCACTGGCACTGAAGCTTCTGCTATACGCAATACCTACCGTACCATTGTAGGAACCACCGGAAGCCGGGTTGATCGCCAGGGTGGGCGCATTCACGGTCAACGTGTAGACACGGTTGGCGGTATAGGGACCCGTGCCGGTCGAGCTGTCGGTAGCGGTTACAGTAAAGTTGTATGTACCCTGCATCGTGGGTGTGCCGGACAGCGCGCCAGAACTGGTATTCAGACTCAGCCCGGACGGTAGTGTGCCGGCCGTAATCGCATAGGTATAGCTGCTTGTCCCGCCTATGGCGCTCAACGCAGCACTGTAGGCCGAAGCGACTGTCCCATCGCTAAGTGACGCCGGAGCCAGGGTGATGGACGGACTAGCAATGGTCAGCGACAGATTGCTGCTGGTTCGGTTGAACGGGCCAGATCCTCCGCTACTGTCGGTGGTACGCACGGTAAAGTTGAACGTGCCACCGGCGGTCGGCGTACCAGATAGCGCACCGTTGCTGGCCAACGTTACCCCCGACGGCAAGCCACCTGCGACGACTGCGTAGGTATAAGGTGCCGTTCCGCCACTGGCACTAGCCAGAGATTGGCTATAAGCGCTGCCCACCGTGCCTGAAGCTGGTGAAGACGGCGAGTAAGTAATCGTCGGCGCGTTGACCGTCAGGGTATAAGCCTGAGTGACGGTGCTGCCGGTATTGTCAGTCACCCTGATGCTGAAGTTGAAAGTGCCGTTAGCTGTTGGCGTGCCACTCAACACCCCGCCACTACTCAGCAGCAATCCTGGAGGCAATGACCCCGAACTCACGACATAGGAATACGGCGCAGTGCCGCCTGTGGCAGCCAACGTCTCGTTGTAGCTACTGCCGACCGCTCCGTTAGTCAGCGACGAAGGGCTGATGGCGATGGTCGGGTTGATGAATACACGAACGTCGTTTTGAACAATGGTGAAGCCATCATTGGCAATGGTCCAGAAATGGGCCGTTTCAACCTGGGCTGATGAGCCATTGCCATTCCCCACATATGTAAACTGGATATGGGAAGGGTCTGAAAACGAGTCCATCTGCAACGTTGAACCGCTGGGTGACATCGTCACATTACCCAGGCCCAAGTTTGCATCGTTATATGCCCCTTGCAGAGTAGGGTCGCATAAGACCATGTCGCCATTGATAAACGTATAAAGCGTGGAACCCGTTTTATTGGCGCTGAAAGTAATGGTGCAGCCCGCCTGCGCCAGCGGCGCCAAGGCACAGCTCAACAGTATCAGAAGGCACGCAGACAACAGACGCCTCAGCGTTGGCACAAGACACATCCCCATACCCCACGCTGCCACCGCTGCGAACAGACCATAGCGCGTTGCACGCGAGTCTACCCGCCCTGAATAATGGGCTTTTTCCATTGCTCCCCCTCGAATAGTTATTTATGCCACGGGCATGAACCGCACTCCGCGCAGCAGCCTCTCGACCACACTTAACGCGAAGCAGCAACATCGCGCAGTGTGGTCATTCTTGTGATTACAGAAATTCCAAACGGAACTTCATATCGCTTCCATGGGATGGAGGTCAGACTGACCCACAAACCCCGACCTGCTTACGCCTGTTGCACGAAACGAAGCCAGCCAAGCATTACCTATATCAGAACTATCCTACCGAATGATGGCGCAACACCTCATGTGAAGCGCAAGTACGAACACCAACCAATATTTACAACGCGCGCACACGTCAAGAGTGTACCTCCAGCTTACTTGCTGGAATTTGTCTTTCCTCAAGTAAGGTTCGGATTACTGTGGGTATTCGCGTCGTGGTAGCAGTAAATATCGCATGCCCGACCACGACAGGATCACAAAATCGATCGCCCCCATGTTTGCAATCGTCATCGGCATCAAGCATGCCACGCCGGATCGTCAATCCGTCAGGGCAGTTGGGGACGTGTCTGCGCAGCGTTCGCAGGAGGCAACATCAGCAATGCCGCCAATCTCCCCATCCAAAGCCGCGCCACAGTATGCGAGCCATGCCCACGCGTCTCCGGGCTCTGGGGGATGACCACCGCCATGCCCAGCGGCACGCGCTTGATCTCCTGCTCCAGTATGCCCAGCTCCGGCGGATTGATCATGTCGTCTGCCGTATTGATCGCCATCAACGGCGCCGTGATCTTCTCGAGGCCAGGGCCGGGGTCGTAATCGCGGGAAGCCTCAATCTGGTACAGCGTATCGTTGGCATCGCTGGTCTTGCCCTGGCTCGCGACAAAGGCGTCGATCGCCACGTCGCTCGCCGCGACGGTGGGCATCTGCTGTTGGCGCAGGGTCGGGTTACTGGACATGAACATCAGCAAGGCGCTGGCCGTGGCAAGGCTGGGTGGCTGCTGGCTGTAGTTGCCCTTGTTCCAGGCAGGGTCGTTACGGATCGCATCGATGATGGTCCGGCGCCAAATCCGATTGCGACCGGAGATTTGCGTCGGCAGGCTGGCCAGCGGCATCAGCGCATCCATGAAATCCGGATAGCGTTCACCCCACAGCCAGGTATGCATGCCGCCCATGGACGTCCCCATGACCAAGCGCAGGTGGTCCACTTTCAGCCCTTCGGTCACCAGCCGGTATTGGGCCTTGACCATGTCCTCGTAACCATAGCGTGGAAAGCTGGCCTTAAGCCCGTCGGAGGGCTTGGACGACCTGCCATGGCCAATGCCATCGGGCAGGATCAGGTAGTACTGTCCGGCATCCAGCAAGGCACCCTCGCCAAACAGCTCGCCCGCAAACTCGGGGCGGATGAACTGGCCGCCGGTACCGCCGGTGCCATGCATGATCAGCACCGCATTGTTTACCCGCCCCTGCGCATCACGCTTTGGCGTACCCAGAGTGCGATAGTGCAATCTCAGTTCGGGCAGCACCTCGCCACTGGCAAAGCGGAAATCCTTGATCTTGAAGTCGCCCTCGGTAGGCGTCGGATAGTCGGCGGCCCATACCTGGCCCAGCAGCAGACCGATAAGGAGAAAGGGGCGGGCAAAGCTCAGCATGAGGCACAACTCCAGACGGGGAGACAAAGCAGCATAAGCGTCGGATGATTGAGCCTGCAAACAGCTTGTGTAAATACACGTAACACCGCCGTGTCACGCAACACCCCTACACTCCAACATCTCCGCAACACCCTTCACCGCCCGGTACGAACACCATGCCCACCCGCCAACCGCACCTGCTTGCCACCGCGCTGATCGCCCTCCTGCTAGCCGCCTGTGCTACCCCTCCGGTTCACACGCTCACCTGCACCGCCCCACTGCCTTCGCTCGCCCCGACCGGCATCGGCAAGCTGAGCGTGCTGGCCACGACCACGCTACCACGTCAGGCCACGAACACCCTGATCGATTTCGGCGGTATCTCCGGCCTGGACTACAACCCGCAGACCCAGCGCTGGGTCATGATCTCGGACGATCGCTCCCAGCGCGCGCCCGCTCGCTTGTACACGGCGGATATCCGCTACGGCGCCGCAGGCTTCAGCCGCCTGGAGGTATTGCAGGTGCAGCCGCTGCGACAGGCCGACGGTGGTTACTTCCCATCTAAACGGGAAGGAGGCGATGTCCCGGATGCCGAGTCCATCCGCGTCGATCCCTGCCAGGGCGGACTGGTCTGGTCCAGCGAGGGAGACCGCAAACTGGGTCTGCATCCCTTTATCCGCCGCGCCACCGATGACGGCCGCTACAGCGGCACCATCCCGCTCCCCACCAACCTGCGCATGGTCCCGGGACAGGAACGCGGCGTGCGCGACAACCTGGCGCTGGAAGGGCTGACCTTCACCCAGGGTGGCAAGGTACTGTGGACATCAATGGAAGCCCCGCGCTACCAGGACGGCCCGCTACCCAGCACCGAACACGGCGCGTACACCCGCTTCAGCCGGATCGACCTGGCCGGCGGCAACAGCCGCCAGTACGCCTACCCGCTTGATGCCGTACCGGTAGCCGGGAGCTACGGCGAAAAACGCGCCGACAATGGCGTGAGCGAAATCCTCGCCATCGACGACGAACACCTGCTGGTGATCGAACGGTCTGGCCATGAAGTCGGCAAGGGTGCCTTTGAATTCGACGTGCGCCTGTACGAGGCAACCGTGACGGGCGCCAGCAATGTGCTCGACCTGCCGAGCCTGAACGGCACGACCTACACGCCGCTCAAGAAGCGCCTGCTGCTGCACCTGAACCAGGCGGGCATCGGCCGCATCGACAATATCGAGGCCGCCAGTTGGGGACCGCGACTCCCCGATGGCCGGGCGACCCTGCTACTGGCGTCGGATGACAATTTTGCCGACAACCAGGTCAGCCAGTTCATCCTGCTGACCGTCGATCCGGCCCGCTAGCCGGGCATCAAGCCAGGGCGGCCTGTATGCGCACCTGCAGCGAACCATCCTCGCCCGGCTGCACCTGATAGGCATGGCCGAAGCCCGTCACCCGCAGCCGGCCTTCTTCCAGCACCAGCGCGGTGTCCTCGTCGATGGCCCAGCCCTCGGCGACCGCGCCGGTCTCGACCGCCTGCATCAGCCGGCTTACCGTGCCCCATTGCCCGGCATGCACGTCGACCGAGAACGGTACCAGCCCCAGTCCCGGCTTGACGGTCAGCAGGTCCAGGTCCTCGCCGGTATCCGGGTGCACCATGGGCAGCGCCCGGCCACGGCGCTGCACCTGCCAGCCACCCAGGATGGCCTGCCGCGCCGCAATCACCGCTCCGGCGGAGAACCCGCCATAGGCCAACCCGCGCGCCTTCACCAGACCCAGCCAGTCCAGGTCCAGGCACAAGGCGGCATGGTAGCCGGGTGTCAATCCGCCCCCAACAAACACCCCGGTCGCGCGTGCCTCATCCAGCAAGGCAGCGGTCAGCGGTGACTGGGCCGATACCCAGACGAACTGCAACTGCGATGCCGCCAGCCCCGCTGCCTCGAAGGCGTGCGCAAAGCGCACCTCCATCTCGCCCCGCGGGTCACCCGGCTCACCATGCAGCACCACCAGCACCTTGCACTCCACGCCATGGCTGGCCGCCTGCACGAACGGGCCATAGGTCAGCGGCCACGCCGCAGGCGTCCAGCCGCCACCGATCAGACATACCGTACTCATTGCATCCTCCATCCCGGCCTGGGCCGCACTCGGACCAGTAACTTGATTGAAGCATGTTTCATGCGCAAGCCCCCATCACCCTGACAGGAAGCCAGACTGTGTTGCGCGCATCGATAAACATCCAGCCAGCGAGCGCATTCGTTTGCTATCCCGGCGCGCGCCTCCTATCTTGCTGCAAGACTTTTCCAAGCATAAGAATGGAGCAAGACAGTGGCCGCATTTTCCCTGGGGCGTAGCCTCAACCTCACTCTATGCGCCGCACTTTGCGCATCCGCCTTTCTCGCCGCCCCTGCCGAGGCCGCCAAGCCCAAGGTAGACCCGCTGCACGTCTGGATCAGCGGCAATGATCCCGCCAACCTGGAGCGCTGGGTGAACGCGCGCCTTGCGGCGGCCCAGCGGCATCTGGACAAGCTGTTGGCGGTCAAGGGCACGCGCACCGTTGCCAATACCCTGCAGCCGTTTGACGATGCACAGAACGAGATCGGCCTTGCCAGCAGCCAGGCCTACGTGATGTTCGCGGTGGGCGATAACGCCGCCCTGCGCGACAAGGCGCAGGAGCTGAACCAGAAGATCTCCGCCGTCTCGACCGACGTCATGCTGAACCAGGGGGTCTACAAGGCGCTCTCGGCCGTGCCGATGCCAGCGAACGACGCGGCAACCAGCCAGTACCTGCGCCGTACCCTGCTGCAATACCGCCTGGCCGGTGTGGACAAGGACAACGCCACCCGCGAGAAGATCCGCACCCTGCAGGACAAGATCACCAGCCTGACGCTGGCCTTCGGCCGCAACGTGCAGGATGGCATCCAGTCGGTCACCGCCACGCGTGAAGAACTCGCCGGCCTGCCGGAAGACTATATCGCCCGCCACAAGCCTAACGCGGAAGGTCTCTACACCATCACCACCGACGAGCCCGATGCCTCGCCGGTATTCGACTTCGCCAGCAATGCCGACCTGCGCCGTCGCGTCTTCCTCGCCTACTCCACCCGCGCCTATCCGGCCAACAAGCAGGTCCTGCTCGACTTCCTGGCGGCACGCCATGAACTGGCCAACCTGCTGGGCTATCCAAGCTATGCGGACTACGCCACCGCCGACATGATGATGGGCAACGCCGCCAATGTGCGTAAGCTGTTTGCCGACGTGGACGTCGCCTCGCGCGAGACCAAGACCCGTGAATTCGAGCAGTTGCTGGCCTTTGCCAAGACCAAGCAGCCGGGCCTGACCACCATCACCCAGGCCGATGGCCGCTACTGGGTCGAACAGTACCGTCGTGATCGCTATGCTTTCGATGCGCAATCGGTCCGCCCCTACTTCCCCTACGACAAGGTCGAGGCTGGCATCCTCGCCACCGCCGGCAAGATCTTCAATGTCGAGTTCAAGGCCGTGAAGGACGCCAAGACCTGGCACCCTTCGGTCACCACCTTTGACGTGATCGACAAGGGTCGCCGCGTCGGCCGCGTCTACCTGGACATGCACCCGCGTGACGGCAAGGACAAATGGTTCTCCGCCGGCCCGGTGGTGCCTGGCATCGGTGGCAAGCAGGTCCCCGAGGGTATCCTGATCTGCAACTTCTCCGGCGGCGTACCGGGCGATCCTGGCCTGATGCAGTACGACGAAGTCGTGACCTACTTCCATGAGTTCGGCCACCTGATGCACCACATCCTCGGCAGCCAGAACCGCTGGGTGAATCAGGGCGGCTTCAATGTGGAGGGTGACTTTGTCGAAGCCCCGTCGCAGATGCTGGAAGAGTTCTTCCACAGCCAGGCCGTACTGGCACCCTTCGCCCGCCACTATCAGACCGGCGAAGTCATTCCCCAGGCCACCGTGGATCGCATGAACGCCGCCGGTACCTTTGGCCGTGGCCGCTGGGCGCAAGGGCAACTGTTCTATGCCGGCTTCTCCTTCGACCTGCACGATCGCGACCCGGCCAAGGTGGATCTGGACGCATTGCTGCGCAAGAACCGCGAGCAGTTCAGCCCCTACGCCTTTGTCGAGGGCGACCGCATGTACACCAGCTTCACCCACCTGGCTGGCTACGCCTCGAACTACTACACCTATATCCTCGACAAGGTGATCGCGATCGACTTCTTCGCCCAGTTCAATCACGACCGCCCGCTGGATGGCGATGCCGCCCAGCGCTACCGTGCAGCCGTGATCAACCCCGGTGCCACCAAGCCGGCGGCGGATCTGGTCAAGGATTTCCTCGGTCGGCCTACCAATATGGATGCCTTCAAGGGCTGGATGGGTGAGCAGTTCAAGGACACCGCACCTGCCAAGTAGGCGAGGAGACGGAAAGGAAAAAGGCGCGCTACCGTCAGGTAGCGCGCCTTTTTCTTGGCTTGGGAACTGCGCTTTCTGGGAGCATTCCTGAGGCTAGATCGTGATCTCGATCCGGTTGCCTTCCGGGTCCAGCACCACGCTCTCGTAGTAGGCGTCGCCCGTCAGCCGGGGTGCCGAGAGTAGCGGCACGCCAGCGGCCGTCAGGGCCTCGGTCTTGCGCTCCACCTCAAGCGCGGAGCCGACCGAAAAGGCCATGTGCACATACCCCATGGTCTGTTGCGGCACCTGGTTGGGGTTGGCACCGATGCCCGGCATCTGCATCAGCTCCAGCCGGGCCCCCTCATGGAAGCTGACAAAATAGGAAGAGAAGCCGGTGCGTGGGTTGAGGTAACGATCGCCGGCCGAGCCGCCAAAACGCTGCACGTAAAAGTCCTTCATGCCTTCCAGATCGGCAACCCAGAGGGCGATATGCTCTATTTTCATGCTTTTCTCGCACAAACTTGCAAACAACAGCACCAATATTTGCCGAAATACGCTGAATTAGTCAAGCAAGGCTTGCAGTAACAAATAACATCAGGCATAAAACCGCAAATTCACGCAAGCGAGCTCGCCCATGTTTGTCCAGGAACGTCATCAACGCATCCTCGCCGCACTGACCGAGCACGGCCGGGTGGAGGTCGCCCCGCTGGCCCGCGAGCTGGGCGTCTCGGAAGACACCGTACGGCGCGACCTGAAGGCCCTCACCGGCCAGGGCTTCCTGCAGAAGACACACGGCGGCGCCGTGCTGCTGGTAACCGCGCAGATGCGTTTTCCGGAACGGGCGGAGGTACGGCATGCGACCAAGGCCGGGCTGGGTGCCGCGGCCGCCGCACTGGTGGAGCCGCATCAGACGCTCTTCATCGATGCCGGCAGTACCACGTTGGAGTTGGCACGCGCCCTGCGCGTCTCGCCACTGCGCGTGATCACCAACTCGCTCGATGTCGCCAATGTGTTCTCGGAGCAAGCCGGCGTGGATCTGGTGCTGACCGGCGGGCAGTGGTGCGCCGCCGAACGCTACTTCGCCGGCCCCGCCGCGGTTGCCATGGTCAGCCAGTACCGGGCCGATATTGCCTTCCTTGGTGCCTGTGCCGTCCACCCCAAGCTCGGTGTCACCGCCAACGAGGCGACCGATGCCCAGGTCAAGGCAGCGATGATCACGCATGCCGCCAGCGCCGTGCTGCTGGCAGACGACAGCAAGTTCGGCCAGATCACACCACATGCCGTGGCCCCCCTGGCGGCCTTCGACCGCCTGATCACCGACCGTGCGCCCGACTGGCTGCAAGGTGACAAGCCGCAGGTACAACTGGTCTAGTTTCCCGGCAGCGCGGGTATTGCCCCGCAGGCCGGGAACCATGTATATCGTGCACCATCCAAGTGCGCGCCATCCCGTATCTGTAACAAGCCAGACTACGGCCAAGCCGAATCGTAGCGAGCCGCATGCGGGGATGGTACCCACGCACAAAGAACGAGATTGGCCGTCCCCGATGACGGCCATGCCCCATTAGGATGGAACCCATGATCAAACCAATACTTCGCCTCGTCTGTATCCTGCCGCTGGCCTTCCTGGCAGCCTGCAATGTCAGTGACCGGCTCGACGACGGCTCGGGTGGCGACGGCAGCAATGCCACGCTGACCGCCAACAAGAGCACCTACCTGGTCGGCGAGGTCGCCACGCTGACACCCAAGTTCACCGGCAAGGTTGCGCGTATCGACCCCGGCCTCGGTGCCGTCACCAGCGGTGTCGCCGTCAAGACCCCGGCCCTGGCCGACAATATCGAATACAAGCTGGTGGTCGGGACCGGCGCAGACGTGAAAACCGTCTCGCTGACCCTGCCGGTCAGCTTCCGCAACAGCTATCGCGCCCTGTCGCAGACCTTCTCGGTCGCCTATCACGCGTCGGCAACCATGCCGGACGGCAGCATCCTGGTCAGCGGCGGCTCGCGGGGCCTGAGCATCCAGTCCGATGCGATCAACCGCTTTGACCCCGTCAACCAGGTTTGGACCCAGGTGGGCAACCTGAACAACGGTCGCAGCGAGCACCGGATGACGCTGCTGCCCAGCGGCAAGCTGCTGTTCACCGGCGGTAACCTGAACATCGCTGGCGCCGTCAATGCCGAGCTGTTCGATCCGGCCACCGGTATCAGCACCGTACTCAGCCCCATGACCACCCAGCGCCTGCGCCATACCGCCACCCTGCTCAACAACGGCAAGGTGCTGATCACCGGTGGCGAGACGGCAGAGGGTTTCCCCGGCGGCATCAGCAATACGGCCGAGATCTGGGATCCAGTCACCCAGACCTTCAGCGGTACGGCCAACCGTATGACCATGGCACGTACCAGTCACAACGCTACCCTGCTGAGCAATGGCAAGGTCCTGATCACCGGCGGCTTCAGCACCTGGGGCACCGCGCAGTACGCCGAGCTGTATGACCCGGTCAACAACACCTTCAGCGTGCAGGCAGGTGGCCCCACCGCCATCCCGGCACTGCAGACCGCGGCCCTGCGCCCCGATGGCAGCGTCTGGCTCCTCGGTGGCGAGAACCAGCAATCGAGCGCCGGCGTGCGTACCGCTCAACAATACCTGCCCAGCACCGGCACCTTCAGCAACAAGACCGATATCCCGGCCGCCCTCAGCGCTGCCAGCCATGTGGTCCTGGGTAATGGCGATGTATTGATGTTTGGTGGCTATCTGGATGCCAAGTCCCCCACCAACCAGGCCCTGCGCATTGGCGCGAACGACAATGTCGCCCTGGCCAATATGCCGACCGCCCGCCTGGGCCACAGCACCAACCGCCTGCCAGACGGCCGCGTGCTGATCGTTGGCGGGAACGATGCCCTGGGTAACCTGCAAAGCAACGTGCTGGTCTACGAATAACCCTAGCCCGCAAGCATAAGCAAGGCCCCCGGCAGCAGCACTGCCGGGGGCCTTGTTCGTTACGGCTTCCTCCACCTCTTATGAGACTTGTCACAGAAATCAGCAAAAAATCAGTAGGTATACACCGCCTGCAGTTCTCCCCCCTCCTCCTGTCCTTCATCCGCTTCACCGCTGGCCAGCAGGCCATGCTTCTTGAGCAGGGTGCGCATCACATTGCGCGATATCCCCAGCAGTGCAGCGGTGCGGACCTGGTTTTCCTTGGCGTAGGCGAACGCCTCCTTGACCAGCGTCGCCTCGATCTGGTTGAAGAGTTCCCCCTCCCCCTGCCGGAACAATTGCTCGAACGCACCCCGTATCGCCACCTGCGGCGTGGCCGCCGCACCCAGGCGCGAGTCCGCCTGCAGGCCGCCGCTGAGCTTCAGGTGGTTGGGCCGTATCTGCTTGCCACCGCTGACCAGCAGCGCGTAGTGAATGACGTTTTCCAGCTCGCGGATATTGCCGGGCCAGGGGTAGCGCTGCAGTGCCTCCAGCGTGTCGTCGTTGATCACCGGCAAGGGCCGCTTGAGCCGCTGGCTGTAGAGCGCCAGGAAGTACTCCGCCAGCGGCGGAATGTCGCCGATGCGCTCGCGCAGCGGCGGCAGGTTGATCTGGGCGATATTGAGCCGGTAATAAAGATCGAGCCGGAAATTGCCGGACGACACGGCGTCATGCAGGTCCACGTTGGTCGCCGCCACCAGGCGGATATCCACCGGCACCGGTTTGCGCGCCCCTACCCGTACCACCTCCCGCTCCTGCAAGACTCGCAACAGCTTGACCTGCAGGTTAAGTGGCAGGTCGCCAATCTCGTCAAGGAACAAGGTGCCGCCGTCGGCCGCCTCGAACCAGCCGGCGCGGCGTGCCGTGGCACCGGTGAACGCGCCGGCCTCGTGGCCGAACAGTTCACTCTCGGCCAACTGCTCGCTGATCGCCCCGCAGTTCACCGCCAGGAAGGGGCCGGTACGGCCACTGAGATAATGCAGGTGCCGGGCGACCAACTCCTTGCCGGTACCGGTCTCGCCGATGATCAGGATCGGTGCTTCGCTCGGCCCCAGTTGCTCCAGTTGCTGCTTGAGCAATTGCGAGGCAGGATCGGCAAACACCAGTGCCTTGGCGCGGATCGACGTCGGCTGCGAGTTACAGCCCTCCAGCGAAATCAGCGAGGGCTTGTCAGTCGTCTGGCTTAACATGCTTGGCTCCTTTCGCCGGTATTCGGGTGGCCGGCATCGTTGTCTGACTCACAATCTATGCGCCACCGCTTATAACCACCAATAATTAAAAGTAGTTTCCAGATAACTTTTAGAGATTATAGAATCGGGCGCGAGCACAGCCCTCCACCCCGGAAAAAACAAGGTAGTCGCCACCGCCCGACCGTCGTATCAACCGCGCCGGGCAGCCTGTAAGGCGCGGCCCTTATGGGGCCTCGTGCCATGTGACCGCTACTGCGCCGTCAATACCGATACGTTGCCCACCCCAGCCCGTTCTATCGCCGCCATGGCCCGGGCCACCGGCCCGTACGGCACCTTCTCGTCGCCTTGCAGGCGCAATGCCAGTTGCGGGTTGGCCGCCACCAGGGCCTTAAGTTCTGCCTCCAGCTCGCCCGGGGCAATCTCGCGCTTGTCGATATACACGCGGCTGTCCTTGTCCACGCTCACCACCACGGCTTTCTCCGGTGGCGGCGGTGCGGTATTGGCGGTCTTGGGGAGTTCGATATGTAAGGCGTTGTTGATCACCGGGATGGTGACGATAAAAGCCACCAGCAGCACCAGCATCACGTCCACCAGCGGGGTGATGTTGATCTCGCTCAGCACCGCCTCGTTATCCTGCCGGGTAGAGAAGCCCATTATGCAAACGCCTCCCGGTTACCGGCGTGCAGGTCCACCACCTTGCTGTCGCGGTTACCCGCCTGCAGGCGGAAGGATGCACGCTGCGCCAGATTGAGGAAGTCGGTCCCGAAGTCATCCAGGTCCGCCAGGATCAGCTTGAGCCGCCGCACGAAGAAGTTGTAAGCCAGCACCGCCGGCACCGCGACGGCGATGCCGATGCCGGTCGCCACCAGGGCCTCGCCGATCGGCCCCGCCACGACGTCAATACTGACCGAACCCAGCTTGCTGATGTGGGTCAGCGCATTCATGATCCCCCACACCGTGCCGAACAGCCCCACGAACGGCGCGGTGCTGCCTATGCTGGCCAGCAGCGCGAGACCGCTTTCCAGCGCGCGGTGCTCCTTCTGGATCTGCTGTCGCAGATGCCGCTCCAACAGCTCCTGCCTGTCCCAGCTGTACTCGAGGTTATGGGCAGTGCCGCCACCATCGCGCAAGGCCCCAAAGCCGGCCTGTGCCAGCCGCTGCAACGGGCCGACATTGCCCTCGGTCACCTGCGCGGCATCGCGCAGATCGGCGGCTTCCCAGAAGGCGCGCGAGAAGCGGCCATTCTGGCGGCCCAACTGCCAATGTTGCCAGGCCTTGACCAGGATCAGCGTCCAGGTGGCCAGGGAAAAACCAACCAGCGACCACAGGGTGATCTCGACGGCGGGGATATGTGCGGTATCTATCATGGGTAAGCTCGCTATCAGGCTAATCGGGTAGTCGTAATCGGTTGATCGGTAATCAGAGTTTGAAATCGATGGGAACGCTGGCCCAGCCTTCAATGGCGGTATCGCCTCGCTTGGCGGCGGCAAAACGCCAGGCCTTGACCGTACGGACGGCAGCGTCATCCAGTACCTTGCGGCCGCTGGACTGCTTGATGTCCACTTGCAGGGCCGTGCCGTCGGGCGCCACCTTCACCAGCAGCAGCACCCTGCCCTCCCAGCCCTGCGCCACCGCTTGCCGCGGATATTCCGGTGCGGGGTTGTTCAGGTAGCCAATACCGCCGCGCGCCTCGCTGACCTTTTCCACCACCGGTGGTGCCACCGGGGCGGCGGCCACCGGTACGGCCGGGGCGCTGCTTGGCGCAGGTTCAGTCTGCGGCAGTGCGACCGGCGTCGTCGCCACCGGTTGCGGTGCCGGTGCAACGGTCTTGGGCTTGGCCGCCATGGGCAAGGGCTTGGCCTGCCGGATCGGTTCCGGCTCGGGCGGCTTGACCGGCTCGGGTCGAGTCAAGGTGAGCTTGAGCTGCCGTGGCTCGCTGGCCGCGACCGGTGCCTCCTTGCCCTGCAAGGCCAGCCAGGCCACGCCACCGTGGACCGCCACCGCCAGCAGCACCCACCACCAGCCGCCCAGCTTCGGCTTACTCACCGCAGCGTGGCTGGCGGCAAGCTGTGCGGGTGTCAGCTCGGTCACGGGCGGGGTCTGCTCTCGCATCTGCCGGCGTATGGGGCTGCGCCGGGCCGAATGGGCAAAGGCTTGGTGAGCGTAGGCGAGGCTGGTCATGATTCGTGCTCCAGGCGGTAGTCAGTAGCGGCAACAAGCCACATCGGGCTTAGTCACACAGGGCTTAATCACACGGGACTTAATCACCAAAGAGCATGAAAGGTGCCAGTTTAATAACCATGCATAAAATCCAGCCCCATCAAACACTTAGCCGATCACTCGTCTTGCCATCTCGCCACCTTGCTGATGGCAAAACAGCAACCCCAGGCCAGCGCTGCTGCATTTGATGCAGCGCCGCAAGATTCAGGCAGATACCGCCTGCAACTGCAGCCGCGCAGCCTGGACCACCGCCAGCAGCGCATGCACCCGTGCCGCCAGCTCCGCCTGCCTGGCGGCGTCGTGCAGGCGACCATCCTCAGTAAAGGCCTCGCCGGCCTTCGGCAGCCCCAGGGTCTCGGGCAGCGGGTCGACCTTGAGGTTGATCAGCAACTGTCGGAGCTGTGCCAAGCCACGCGCACCACCGGATTCGCCCCGGCTCGCCGCCAGCAACAAGGCCTGCTTACCGATAAAGGCTGCCCGCGGTACTTCATCCGGCTGCTTGCGGGAAGCCCAGTCGAGCGCGTTCTTGAGCAGGGGCGAGGGAAAACCGTTGTATTCGGGCGAGGCAATGATCAGCGCATCGTGGCTGAACAGCTGGGCGCGCAAGGCCTGCACACCGGTGGGCAGGCCGAAGGCATCCTCGTCATCACCGTTGTAGAGCGGGATATCCAGGCTGCCGATATCCAGGTAGGTCGCAACGCCGCCCTGCGCCTCGACCGCCGCCGCAGCAAGGCGGGCCAGCGCCTGGTTGAAGGATGCGCGGCGGGCACTGCCGGCAAGGACGAGGACACGTACAGGGTGGGTCATGGCGGGCGGCTTTCAAGGAGGGAAGCCCGGCTTTAGCAGCTAGCATGCCACGCACTTATTCATTGAATAACAGCCACTTACAGACACGGCCCGAACTTCGTCGCCCAATAAACTGCGCGATTTGCAGCAGCCCGTGGATACACCTGCTCCATAGGCAACAGCCAGGTTGGCGGCCAAACGCTGCTGCTTTCGCCACCACCCGTTCTGCATAACTGTTGGCAACGCAGCAGCAACACAGCCACCGGAATAGACCGAGGAAAAAATAGTACTTGAATTTCAATGGCTTACAGCAAATCACAAGATGGCATGGAAGCTGCAATGTGTCATGCAAGACCCGCATTGCGGGCCAAGCAGACCTACATCGAGCAACCCAACCGGATGACCGTCATGAGCCAACGACCCCGCCAACTGGCCCTCAACGCCTTCTTCATGCGCTTTGGCCACCACCCCGCCGCCTGGCGACACAAGACCTCGACCGACAGCGGCCGTCCAGACGTGGGGTACTGGGTACGCCAGGCGCAACTGGCCGAGCAGGGCAAGTTCGATACCTTCTTCCTGGCCGACTTCATCGGCCGCTCCGGCGACGGGCTGGCGCAGAGTGGCCGGGTCGGCATCAGCTTCCAGTTCGAGCCCTTTACCCTGCTTTCGGCCATCGCGGCCCAGACCCGCCATATCGGCCTGGTGGCGACCGTCAACACCAACTTCACCCAGCCCTACAATATCGCCCGCCAGTTCGCCTCGCTGGACCATATCAGCGGCGGTCGCGCCGGCTGGAACGTGGTGTCATCCTTCAACCCGGCGGCCGGCGCCAACTTTGGCCTGCCCACCCCCAGCCGCGAACAGCGCTACGGCCGCGCAGCCGAGTTTCTGGAACTGAGCAAGCAGCTTTGGGATAGCTGGGACGACGAAACCTTCGACCAGCCGGATCGCATCAACGGCCAGTTCTTCGACCCACGCCACGGCCATGTGATCTGCCATGAGGGTGAGTTCTTCCAGTCCCAGGGCCTGCTGGACATCGCCCGCCCCATCCAGGGCTACCCGGTAATCGTGCAGGCCGGCAACTCCGAGCTGGGCCGCGAGTTCTGCGCCCGCCATGCCGAGATGACCTACTGCTCGGCACAGAGCATCGACGTCGGCCAGGCCTACTACCAGGACGTCAAGAATCGTATGACCAAGTACGGCCGTGACCCGGACGAACTCTATGTCACGCCGGGCCTCTCGGTGGTGGTGAAGGAAAGCGCCAGCGAGGCGAAGGAATTGTTCGAGGAACTGCAGAACGCCGTAGATTTCAGCCGTGGCGTACACCTGATGGGGCTCGACGTCACCGGCCTGCCGCTGGACGAACCCCTGCCGGAAGACCTCAGCGCTTATCTGGGCAAGAACGACAACGGCGTCGGTCGTACCCAGCAACTGATCGAGCTGGCCCGGCGCGAGAACCTCACCGTCCGCCAGCTGGCCTTGCGTTTCAGCGTCGCCAAGGGCCATATCCAGGTCGTCGGTTCACCCGGTCAGGTGGCCGACATCATCCAGGAGTGGTTCGAGGGCCGCGCGGCAGATGGCTTCAATGTGGTGCCACCGCTGCTGCCCAGCGGCTTCGAGGACTTTGTCCGCCTGGTCGTGCCCGAACTACAGCGGCGTGGCTTGTTCCGCAAGGAATACACCGGCCGCACCTACCGCGAGAACCTCGGCCTCAAGCGCCCCGGCAACCAGTTCCTGCAACCCGATGCAGCCGGCCTTCATCCACACCGGGAGCCCGCCACTGCGTGATGATCTCTGTCTTACCCTGTAGTGTGATCCTTGCCGGCCCCACAACGGCCGGCTTTTTTGCGACCGCATCCGTTGCATATTTCCCCTGTCCAAGCAAACCGGCACTACTGCCACAGCAAGCCGGGGGCCTATGCCTATACTTCCCAAGGAACCTCTGAACAAGTCCACTTTCGAGCCTAGGCGAGGCTCAGAGTTCTTGGCGCATAAGCGCCTAGAACCTGTGTGTGCCGCGCTGGGCGGGGGGTGTGGGATAAATCAGCGAAGAATCGTCGATATTCCGCTACCCGTTAGCGCCCGGCTGTGCCGGGCGGTGAGTCGAAGTTTCGTGCTTCGGACTTTTGCAGAGCTTCCGTAGAGCTAGCCCCCGTACCGCAGTCAGACAGAATCAGACAGGCTAAGGAGGCCTTGTGCGTCGCTGGCTTATCGTGTGGTTCGTATTCCTGCTCCTGCTCGTCGGCTTCCTGGTCGTAGACGAGATGCAAACCTCATCCCTGCAGGCGCGCTTCCTGTCAGCGATTGGCCCCAAGCTCAGCTACAAGGTCGAACCCGGCCCCAGCACGGCCATCCGTTTCCCCAAGACCGGTCCCTACGACGACCGCTTCGGCTACAGCAAGCTGCCGGGCTTCACCCAGACACTCAAGACCCGCGGTTTTGCCATCACCGCCCAGGCGCGCATGTCGCCCACCATGGTCGAATTGACCGACGAAGGCCTGTTCCCCACCTATCGCGAAAAAAGCAGTGCAGGGCTCGAATTGTTCGACTGCAATGCCCGCTCCTTTTACGCCATCCGCTCGCCGGAACGCCTGTACGACCGGTTTGAATCCGTGCCGCCATTGATCTCGCAGACCCTGCTGTTCATCGAAAACCACGAACTCCTGGACGCCGACCATCCCAAGCAGAATCCGGCGGTCTCCTGGGGCCGGCTGGCACGGGTGCTCGGCGATCAGGTGATCAGCCTCGTCAGGCCCTCCCACCCCACCCCCGGCGCCAGCACGCTGGCGACTCAGATCGAGAAATTCCGCCATTCACCCGGCGGCCAGACCAGTACCCGTAGCGACAAACTACGGCAAATGGCCTCGGCCTCGGTCCGTGCCTATCAGGACGGGCCGGAGACCATGGCGGCAAGGCAGCGCATCGTGGTGGATTACCTCAATACCGTGCCGCTCTCGGCCAAGGCCGGCTATGGCGAGATCAGCGGCCTGGGCGACGGGCTGTGGACCTGGTATGGCCGCGACCTGGCCGAGGTCAACACCCTGCTGCAACAGCCATTCGCGCCGGTCCCCACCCAGCTGTTTTCACGGCAGGTCCATGTCTACAAGGAGGTGCTCTCGCTGATGCTGGCGCAACGCGCACCGTCCTACTACCTGCGCGGCCGTCCGCTGGAGCTGGAAAAACTCACCGCCTACCACCTGAACCTGCTGGCAGAGGCCAAGGTCATTCCCATCACCCTGCGCGATGCTGCGCGCAAGCTGCCGCTCAAGTTGCGGCTGGGGCCGGTCAGCCGGGCTGCGCCGTCCTTCGTCAACCAGAAGGCGGCCACCGTCACCCGGGTACAGCTCTCCAGCTGGCTGGGCATGGCCGATCTGTACGCACTGGACCGGCTGGACCTGAGCGCCCATACCACGCTGAACGACCCGATCCAGCAGGCAGTCAGCGAGAAACTGCGTCGCGCCGGCACGGTAGAGGGGGCCAAGGCGGCCGGCATGTTCGGCTACAACATGCTCAAGTCCGGCGACGATCCTTCGCGCCTGTTGTACAGCTTCACCCTGCTGGAGCGGGGCCCTCACGCCAACCTGCTGCGGGTGCAGACCGACAGCGGCAACGCGCCGTTCGATATCAACCAGGGCGCCCGGCTCAACCTCGGTTCCACCGCCAAGCTGCGCACCGTCGTGCACTACATGCAGATCATGGCCGAACTGCACGCCCAGTACGCCGCCCTCCCGCCCGAGGAACTGGCCCGCATCAAGCCCGGCCGGCAGGACGCTCTACGCGTATGGGCGGTAGACTACCTGCGCCAGGCCGAGGACAAAAGCCTGCGCCCCATGCTGGAAGCCGCGCTGGCGCGCAGTTATTCCGGTAACCCGTCCGAGGTGTTCTACACCGGCGGCGGCGCGCAGAGCTTCACCAACTTCGATCCGGTCGAAGACCACCGCAGCTACAACCTCAGCGAGGCGCTGCAGCATTCGGTCAATCTCGTCTACGTGCGGGTAATGCGCGACATGGTCCGCTACCACATGGCCAAGTTCGCCGGCACCACAGAACAGATCCTTGCCGATCCGGTCGCCCGCCAGACCTATCTCGCGCGCTTTGCCGATATGGAAGGCACCACCTTCATGGCGCGCTTCTACCGCAACTATCGCGGCAAATCCCCACAGGAGATCAAGGAGCAACTGCTGCAACAGGTCAGACCGGAATCCAGCCGCTTTGCTACCGTGCTGCGCAGCATCGAGCCCGAGGCCCCGTTCGAACGCTTCGCCGAGCAGATGAACCGCTACCTGCCCAACAAGGCCTACAAGGACAGCACGCTGCGCGATCTTTACGACAAGTACGGCGTGGACAAGTATTCGCTGGCCGACCGCGGCTACCTGGCCCGCGTCCATCCGCTGGAAATGTGGCTGGTGCAGTACCTGCTCATCCATCCGCAGGCCACGATGACCGAGACCCTGGCCGCCAGCCGCGATGCCCGCCAGCAGGCCTACGCCTGGCTGCTGCAGACCCGTACTGCCGAGAAACAGGACAAGCGCATCAAGTACATGCAGGAACTGGAGGCCTACCAGGAGATCGGCAAAGCCTGGCGCGCCGTGGGCTACCCCTTCGCCGCCATCACCCCCTCCTACGCCAGTTCGATCGGCGCGGCGGGGGATAGACCAGCCGCCCTGGCCGAACTGATGGGCATCATCGTCAACGGCGGCGTGCGCATGCCGGTGCAAAGCCTTACCCACCTCAACTTCGCCTACGGCACGCCGTACGAAACCCGCTTCGACCACACCCCCGCCGCCCCCACGCGGGTCATGCCGCAGGAAGTCGCCGACCTCGCACGGGAACTGCTGCTGCAGGTGGTCAACGGCGGCACCGCCATCCGCATCAAGGGCGCCTATGTACGCACCGATGGCACGGTGCTCGATATCGGCGGCAAGACCGGCACCGGCGACCATCGCTACGAGGTCTACGCCCGTGGCGGCGGCCTGATCGAATCCCGCAAGGTCAACCGCTCCGCCACCTTCGTCTTCATGCTGGGCGACCGCTTCTACGGCACCATTACCGCCTTCGTGCGCGAGCCTTACGCCGAGAAGTACACCTTCACCAGCTCCATGACAGTGCAGTTGCTCAAGTCACTGGCTGCCGACCTGATGCCGGAGATCGACCCCGACAGCCGCGTCCCGCAGCAAGCCTGCCGCGATACCGGCGTCGATACCCGCTACCCACCACGCATACCGGTCCAGGTAGCGCCCGAGTCCACCGATACGGCCCTCAGCGCCAGGTCACCTTCGCTGCAGGTAGTGCCCGCCGCGTTCCAGCCCGCTCGCTAGTCCAATCACCCGAAACGGCCTCAGACGAGGGACGCGCTGGAAAAGACATACCCGACACGGCGCGCAAGTGAACACGAATCGCATCTCCGTAATCATTCCGGCAGGCCATTGCGCCACCACCTCCTGTTGCTGCCCCCGCAACATCCACCCCGTACTGACGGTTGAATTCTGCGCACAAGCATCACTGCACCAAAATCAACACCTCACATTTACTCAATACAAACAGTCACTTGCATTCAAATAGCCGCATGGCACGGAGCCTGCTGTAGGGAGCGGGCAATCCTGCTCGCCACCCACGGTGGCCTCAGCTTCCAACGCTTACTGCAAAGGACATGCAATGACACTTGCCTCTACCCCTTCCGCCCCGGTCGAACTCTGGTACACCCGCTGCGGCGCCGCCACGGCATCCGGCCTTGCGATCCGCAAGCAGTGGTTGCAACAGGAATTCGCCCAGGCCGGCACGCATCTGCGCTCGCTGCGCGATGCCGACAATCTCACCACGCGTAACTCGCACTACAACCATTCGCAGTCCGGCATGTTCCGCGAAGGTGGCAATATCCCGCCGATCTGGGCCAAGGCCGGTGGCGCGGATACGGTGGTACTGGGCATCACCTGGCTGGACGAGTACCAGGGCATCCTGGTGCGCGCCGGCAGCCCGATCCTCACCGTCGCCGACCTGCGTGGCAAGCGGCTGGCCGTGCCCCTGCATCAGGGCTCGCTGATCGACTTCCAGCGCGGCGCCGCCCAACATGGCTACCAGAGCGCACTGAGCACCGCCGGCCTCACCGTGGCAGACGTCACCCTGGTCGATGTCGAGGCACCGAACTACGACAGCGAAGACGGGCCGCGCCAGGCACGCGTCGGTGAGCCGACGGATGTCGCGCTGGCGGCACTCGATGCCGGTGACGTCGACGCCGTGTTCATCCGCTTCGCCCGAGGCTACCGCGCCTCCCGCAATACCCGCTATCGCCAGATCATCAACCTCAACGACCTGACCGACCCGCTGCTGCGCGTCGGCAACGGCGTGCCCCGCCCGATCACCGTCGACCGCGCCTTCCTGGAACAACACCCGGGTGTCGTGGTGCGCTACCTGGCCGTGCTGCTGCGCACAGCCGAATGGGCCGAGCAACACCGTGAGGAAGTCGCCGACCTGCTGCTGCCGGAAAGCGGCGGCATCAGCCACGAGGATGTCTATGCCGCACATGGCGCCAACGTGCACCAGTCCTTCAAGCCCCAGCTCAGCCCGGCCTACATCCTGGGGCTGGAAACCCAGAAGAATTTCCTGCGCGACTGGGGCTACCTGGCAGCGGATTTCAACGTGCTCGACTGGATCGTCAGTGCACCGCTGGCACAAGCACAGGCACTGGTCGACGCCGAAAAAGCCGTCCTCACGCCGCTCGCCGCCTGATCTACATAGCTAAACCCGACTTTAACCAATACTTTTAAAGGAATCCGTTCATGTCCGAGTCCCTCGCCGATATCGACCTCGTCTCCTACATCGACGAAGCCAAGGCTGATGCCATCCACGCCTTCAATTTCCTGCGCGAGACACAGACCCTGTCCGCCAGCTGGACCTTCCACGTCAGCCACAAGATTCCCGGCCACGACAAACTCTTGCACCTACGCTTTCCGCAACCCTGGGAGCGCAGCCGCGAGCCGACCTTCCGCATCACCCCGTTCTCGGAACAACAACAGAACGTACTGCAGGAAGAGCGCCTGGATGCCGACACCCTGATCCATGCCCATACCAACTTCCTGTCGGCCTGGTCGCTGGCGCACAAGCCCTTCCCCATCCTCTACGTGGCCGCCCAGCGTAATCTGCTGGCTCGGGAGATTCCCAACCACTTGGAGCGTACCCGCAGCGTGCTGGAAGTGATTCGCGAACGACTGGACGAGCACCCGGAACTCGCCCCGCCACCTGCCTTGCTGGAATCGAACGGCGGCGCCAACTTCTGGGGTCGCGGCATTCTCAAGACAGCGCAGAACATCCTGTTGATCGAAGAAGCCGCCCGCTACCAGGCAATCGCCGAACAACTGGGCGGCGCCAAGGAATACACGCCGGGCGCGCTGGAGCTGCAATGGAAACGCACCGGCCTGCTCGATGTCGTCAAGGCCAAGGCCTACACCGGCTAGTCCCCATCCCGTCCACTCATCCACACCAGCCGGGCAATGCCCGGCTTTTTGTTTGCGCAGCAGGCTGATGGGCAAGCAACACCCCCACCCAGGTTTGCTGCGTATGCAGCAAGGCCACGGGGTAATCCGGCGCAGAAAAGCCATCACAAGTCACTGAAGCAAAAGGCTTATCCAGCCAAACGTCAGCCTGGCACAAAAGCCGCTATAGGTCAGTCACCGGCACGCTAACGCTGCCGGCCGCGACCACCGTCACCAAGGCTGAATCCAGACCATGCTGTCCTACCTGCTCAAACGCCTGCTGATCATGATCCCCACCCTGCTGGGGGTGCTGACACTGACCTTCCTGATTACCCAGCTCGTGCCCGGCGGCCCGATCGAGCAGGCCCTGGTACAGATCGACGGCGAAGGCGCCCGCACCGGTAGCGAAGGCGGCGCTGCCAGCAGTGGCAGTTGGGGTTACAACGGCCGCCAGGGGCTGGATGCGCAGCAGATCAAACAACTGGGGCAGTTGTACGGTTTCGACCAACCGCCGCTGCAGCGTTATTTCAGCATGCTCAAGCACTACGCACAGTTTGAACTTGGTGACAGCTATGCCCGCAACCAGCCGGTCTGGAACCTGATCAAGGAAAAGCTGCTGGTCTCGGTCTCGCTCGGCGTCTGGACCCTGGTCCTGACCTATCTCGTCTCGGTGCCGCTGGGTGTCGCCAAGGCGGTAAGGGCCGGCACGCCGTTTGATCTGATCAGCAGCGTCGTCATCCTTGCCGGCTATGCCGTGCCCGGCTTCGTCCTGGGTGTGCTGCTGATCGTGCTGTTCGGCGGCGGTTCGTTCTGGGATGTCTTCCCGCTGCGCGGGCTGACCTCGCCAAACTGGGACCAGTTGAGCGCCTGGGGCAAAATCACCGACTACCTCTGGCATATCACCCTGCCGGTCACCGCCGCCGTAGTCAGCAGCTTCGCCGTGAAGACCCTGCTGACCAAGAACACCTTCCTCGAGGAAATCCGCCGCCAGTACGTGCTCACCGCCCGTGCCAAGGGCCTGAGCGAGCGGCAGGTGCTGTGGAAGCATGTGTTCCGCAACGCCCTGCTGCCGCTGGTGACCGGCTTTCCCGCCACCTTCATCGCCGCCTTCTTCACCGGCAGCCTGCTGATCGAGACCCTGTTCTCACTCGATGGCCTGGGCCTGCTTTCCTACGAATCCATCAACAGCCGGGACTACCCGGTGGTGATGGGCACGCTCTATCTCTTCACCCTGATCGGGCTCTTTACCAAGCTGGTAGGCGATGTCGCCTACGTGCTGGTGGACCCCCGCATCAAGTTCGACGCCCAAGGGGCCTGACCATGACCACCGTGATCGCCACCACCCACGGCCCGCTACCCCTGGAGCCGGCCGATGCCAACGAACGGCATGCGCGCCGTGCCCGGGCCACCTCGCCCGGTCGCCGCATCTGGCTGCGCTTCAAGCGCAACCGGCTGGGCTACTGGAGCCTGATCCTGTTTGCCAGCCTGTACGCCATCAGCCTGGCGGGCGAACTGCTCAGCAACGACAAGCCGCTGCTGGTGAAGTACCAGCATGAATGGTACTTCCCGCTGTTCCAGCAGTATCCGGAATCCGTCTTCGGCGGCCGCCTACCGATCAAGGCGGACTACCACGATCCCTTCATCCGAGCCCAGTTGGCCAAGCCCGGCAATTTCGCCCTCTATGCGCCGAACAGCTACTACTACGACACGCTCAACTACTTCTCCAAGGCCGCGCACTTTCCCAGCCCGCCCACTGCCGACAACTGGCTGGGGACGGACATCGCCGGCTACGACATCGTCGCCCGGCTGCTGTACGGCTTTCGCGTCTCCGTCACCTTCGCGCTGGCACTGACGCTCGCTGGCACCGTGCTGGGCATTGCCATCGGTGCCCTGCAGGGCTACTTCGCCGGCAGGGTCGACCTCTTCACCCAGCGCCTGATCGAGATATGGGGCTCCATGCCCGAGCTCTACCTGCTGATCATCTTCGCCTCCATCTTCCAGCACAGCTTCCTGCTGCTGTTCGGGCTGCTGGCGCTGTTTGGCTGGATACACCTATCGGACTACGTCCGCGCCGAGTTCCTGCGCAACCGCCAGCTCGAGTACGTCAAGGCCGCCCGGGCATTGGGCCTGTCGCACCTGCAGATCATCTGGCGCCACATCCTGCCCAACAGCCTCACCCCGGTCATCACCTTCCTGCCCTTCCGCATGAGCGCCGCCATCATGGCACTGGCCAGCCTGGATTTCCTCGGCCTGGGTGTCACCGCCCCAGCCCCCAGCCTTGGCCACCTGCTGCAACAAGGCAAGGAGAACCTCGACGCCTGGTGGATCGCCGTCTCCGGCTTTGGCGTGCTGGTCGTCACCCTGCTGTTGCTGACCTTCATGGGCGAGGCCCTGCGCAACGCGCTGGACAACCGCATCGCCCACCGTGATCAGGATGAAGAAGACACCGAGGGTGAAGCCGTCTTCACCTATCCCCACTACGAACCCCTGACTCGCCCCGTGGAGTTAGCCATATGAGTGCGCCGCTACTAACAAGAGAAGTCGCGCCCCAAAGCGCAGCTCACCACCCGGCAGAGCCGGGCGCTACAGGTCTACTGGAACTCGCCGAGGCCTCGCTATCGGGCCCCACTCCCCCCGCCCTCGCCGCCGCGAGGGAGCCTCGCCCAGGCTCGTCGGGTGAACCGCTTGTGGGTAATCCCGCCGGCTCAAACCGTCACGGAGGAGCACCACTACTGGTCCTGCGTGACGTCTCCATCCACTTCGGCCGCAAGGAGGCCGTCCACCAGCTCAACCTCGAGATCCACGCTGGCGAGCGGGTCGCGCTGGTGGGGGAGTCCGGCTCCGGCAAGACCGTGACCGCGCTATCCATCCTGCGGCTGCTCGAACACGCCCGCATCAGCGGCCAGGTGCAGTTCGATGGTCGCGATCTGGCAACACTGGACGAAGCTGCACTGCGTGAGGTGCGTGGCGCCGAGATCGCCATCATCTTCCAGGAGCCGATGACGGCCCTGAACCCGCTGTACACCATCGGCCAGCAGATCATCGAGACCCTGCAACTGCATGAAGGCCTGCGTGGCCGCGACGCCCGCGACAAGGCCATCAGCCTGCTGGCCCGTACCGGCGTGCGCGAACCCGAGCGGCGCGTGGACAGCTACGCCCACCAGCTCTCCGGCGGCCAACGCCAGCGCGCCATGATCGCCATGGCCCTGGCCTGCCGGCCCAAGCTGCTGATCGCAGATGAACCCACCACCGCGCTGGACCTCACCGTCCGCGCCCGCATCGTCAAGCTGCTGCTGGAACTGCAGGCCGAGGAAGCCAAGCCCGGCGGCAGCGGCATGGCCATCCTCCTGATCACCCATGATCTGAACCTGGTACGGCAGTTTGCGCAGCGGGTCGCCGTCATGGAACGCGGCCGCCTGATCGAGACCGGCACCACCGAGGCCATCTTCCGGCAACCGCAGCACCCCTACACCCTCAAGCTTATCAACAGCCTGCCGGAACGGCATATCCAGCCCGTCGCGACCGATGCCGCGGTGCTCCTGCAGACCCAAGGCCTGCGGGTCGTCTACCCCAAGAAGCTGGCCGGCTGGCGCGGCTGGTGGCAACGCGAATCATTCGTGGCGCTGGCCGGGGCAGAGATCAGCCTCAAGGCCGGCGAAACCATCGGCATCGTCGGTGAATCCGGTTCCGGTAAATCCACGCTGGCACAAGCCATCCTGGGGCTGGTTCGTACCCAGGCGGGCAGCCTGCAGTTCGACGGGGCGCCCGTCGCCGCACTGAGCCGCCCACAGCAACGCCGCTTGCGCTCCAGGCTGCAGGTGGTGTTCCAGGACCCGTTCGGCGCGCTATCACCACGCCAGACCATCGAACAGATCGTCGGCGAGGGCCTGGCACTGCATCAGCCCGAGCAGACCGTCGCCGAGCGGCGCGAGGCCATCGTGCAGGTGCTGGCCGAGGTCGGCCTGCCGGCCAGCGCACTCAGCGCCTACCCGCACCAGTTCTCCGGTGGCCAGCGTCAACGCATCGCCATCGCCCGCGCCATCGTGCTCAAGCCCAAGGTGCTGGTGCTCGACGAGCCAACTTCCGCGCTGGATGTCTCCATCCAGAACCAGGTGCTCAAGCTGCTGGTCCGCCTGCAGCAGAAATACGGCCTGAGCTATGTACTGATCACCCATGACCTGACGGTCGTGCGTGCCCTCTCCCACCGGCTGTACGTGATCAAGGACGGCGCCATCGTCGAGACCGGCGAGACCGAATCCGTCATCCAGTCCCCCCAGCACCCCTACACCCAGCAACTGGTACAGGCATCGCAATGAACCACCCACGCGCCCTCCTCCCCACGCAACGCGCCCTCGCCCGCTGGCTGGTGGCCGGCATCGCCAGCCTGCTTGCCGCACCCAGCCTGGCGGCTCACGCCTATGCCCAGTTTGGCCAACCCAAGTACCCGGCGGGCTTCGATCACTTCGACTACGCCAACCCGGCCGCACCGCGCGGCGGCAACATCACGCTCTCGGTCACCAGCCAGAACAGCAGTTTCGACAAGTTCAATCCCTTCAGCCTCAAGGGCAAGCCCGCCCCCGGGCTGAACGAACTGCTGTTCGAGACCCTGACCACCCTGAGCCTGGACGAGCCCAACACCCAGTACGGCCTGCTGGCCGAGGACATCGCGGTCGCGCCGGACTTCAGCAGCGTGACCTTCCGCCTCAACCCCAAGGCGCGCTTCAACAATGGCGACCCGGTCACCGCACGTGACGTGAAGTACAGCTTCGGCATCCTCACCAGCCGCAAGGCCAGCCCGCGCTTCAAGTCCTACTTCGCCGAGATCGCCGAGGTCACGGTGGTCGACCCGCGCACCATCCGCTTCGACTTCAAGCGCAAGGGCCGCGACCTGCCCTTTGTCGCCGGCAGCCTGCCCGTGTTCTCTCCCAAGTGGGGCGTCAGTGCGCTGGGGAAGGTGGATTTCGACAAACTGCGGCTGGAACTGCCCATCGCCAGCGGCCCCTATGTGATCGACAAGGCCCAGAGCGGCTCGGACATCCGCTATCGCCGCAATCCCGACTACTGGGGTAGCGATATCGCCGTACGCCGCGGCTTCTACAACTTCGGCGAGGTGACCTACAAGCTCTACAAGGATCGCGACACCCAGGTCGCCGGCCTGCGGGCGCTGGACTACGACTTCTTCAGCGAGACGCAGATGCGCTACTGGTGCTGCCAGTACATCGGCAAGCACTTCGATAACAAGGAGCTCCTGAAAGAAAAGCTGCCGCACGCCAATCCCCCCTCCATGAACGGCTGGATCGTCAACCTGCGGCGCGAGCGCTTCCGCGACCCGCGCGTGCGGGAAGCGCTGAACTACGCGATGGATTTCGAATGGGTGAACCAGAAGATCTTCGATAGCGAATTCAAGCGTGTGAACAGCTACTTCAGCGGCACCCCGCTGGCGGCCCGTGGCCTGCCGAGCGAGGCGGAGCGCAAGCTGCTGGCTCCCTATGAGAAAGATCTGCCGCCGGCCGTGTTCGGCCCCATGTTCGAGCAACCCACCACCCACGCACCGCACACCCTGCGCGAGAACCTGACCAAGGCACTGGACCTGTTTGCCGCCGCCGGCTGGCACAACCGCGACGGCGTGTTGCGCAATGCCAAGGGCGAACCGTTCGAGATCGAGATCGCCGCTTCCCGTGGCCAGAGCCCCTTTATGGAGCCGATCTACCTGAACCTCAGCAAGCTCGGAATCGTGGTCCGCAAGAACGTGACGGACGCGGCCACCAGCCGCGAACGCACCAACCGCTTCGACTTCGACTACCTCTCCGTCAGCCTGCGCGAGGCACGGCTGCCGGCGGGCGAGCTCTGGCGCACCTTCAACAGCAAGGACGCCGACCGACCGGGTTCGGAAAACCTGACCGGGGTGAAGTCCGCCGCGGTCGACGCTCTGATCGAGAAACTGCAGGACGCCAGCAGTCCCGAAGAGCAACAGACCGTGGCGCGTGCGCTCGACCGGGTCCTGATCCACGGTCACTACTTCATCCCCTGGCGCTACCTGACCGACCACTACCTGCTCTACAACCAGCGGCTCAAAAGGCCGGCGGTCGTGCCCTCCTACTACGGTGCCAACGAATGGGTGCTCAGCAACTGGTGGGACAGCACCGCCCAGCAGGCCGGCAAGCCCAGGGACAAGCAGCGCATCGCCCAGGCAGGCAGTAGCGGCAAGCCGCGCTAGCCCCCTATCCATCCACGCCTGTCCCGCCGGTCGCTGCCTTGCAGCAGCCGGTCCGAGTCACGCCCACCCATAGGCCTGCACCATGAAAAACCTCTGGCGCACCATCCAGTTCATCCCCGAATACCGGGGCCGCGTGATCGGCGTCACGCTCGTCGGCACGCTGATCGCCCTGATCGGCACCGCCACGCCCTATCTGTACAAGGCGGTCGTCGATGTCATCTCCCACCTGCTGACCGGCAAGCTCGACCATGCCGACGCCAGTTGGCAGATCACCCTGCTGCTGGGGGTGTTCTTTGCGCTGCGTATCGGCGTGGTGGTGTTCGGTGCCTTGCAGAACAAGCAGGCGGACGACCTCTGGCTCGATACCGTCAGCACCTTCCGCCAGCGCGTGTTCGACAACATGACCCAGAAGTCGATCGACTATTTCGAGAAGACCCGGGTCGGCGAGATCATGGATCGCTTCAGCGCCATCACCCAGATCACCATGTGGCTGTCCTCGCTGACCGAGGGCATCCTCGCCAGCGCCATCCAGATGGTACTGATCATTGTGGTCCTGCTCGTCAAGGCCCCCGTCGTCGGCCTGATCATGGCCGGCGTGCTGCTGTTCAATTTCTTCCTGTCCTACCGTACCGTGGGCTGGACCCACGCCTACCGGCGCGGCTGGCAGATGCTGGCGGGCCGCATGACCGGCCTGCTGGCCGAGATGGTCGGCAATATCGCCACCGTCCGCAGCTTTGGCGGCGAGGCAGCGGTCAAGCAACGCTATGACGATACCCAGGCCGAATGGATGGTCACGCGGGGCAACCTGCACAAGACCGAATGGCGGACCGAACAGGCGCTGAACCTCGTCAACACCTTCGGCGTGTTCGCCGCCGTGCTGATCACCGCCCGTGGCGCGCTGGCCGGCCACTACGGCACCGGCGACATCCTGCTGGTACTAACCCTCACCCAGAACCTGATCAACACCATCCAGCCCATCGCCCGCCAGATCAACCAGGCCGGCGAGATCGAAAGCCTGGCCGAGCGGCTGGTGGAGCTGCTGGATGTGCAGCCTGAGGTGGCGGACAAGCCGGACGCCATCCCGCTGACCGAACTCGACACCATCACCTTCGAGAACGTCAGCTTCACCTATCCCGGCAAGGATGGCGCGGCACTGCAGCACATCAGCTTCCACCTGCCCAAGGGCCAGTCGCTGGCCCTGGTCGGCACCAGCGGCAGCGGCAAGACCACCATCGTCAAGCTGCTGATGCGCTTCTATGACCCGACCGAAGGCCGCATCCTGATCAACGGCCGCGACCTGCGGGACTACCAGCAGCGCAGCGTGCGCGCGCTGATGGGCGTGGTACTGCAGGACGTAGCACTGTTCAACGACAGCATTGGCGAGAACATCGCCTTCGCCCGCCCCGGCGCCAGCCGGGACGATGTGCAGGCCGCCGCCTCGGCCGCCCATGCCGACAGCTTCATCCGCAACCTGGATGCCCAGTACGACACCCTGGTCGGCGAGCGCGGCATCAAGCTCTCCGGCGGCGAGAAGCAGCGTGTCGCCATCGCCCGCGCCATCCTCAAGGACCCGCAGCTCATCATCCTCGACGAAGCCACCAGCGCGCTCGATTCCGAATCCGAACACCTGGTCCAGCAAGGCCTGGCGCAACTGGTAAGCGGGCGCAGCTCGGTGATCATCGCCCACCGGCTGAGCACCGTCATGAACGCCAGCCTGATCCTGGTCATGCAGCAAGGCCGCGTGCTGGAGCAAGGTGCCCACAACCAGCTACGCAGCCAGGGCGGCCTCTATGCCCGCCTGTTTGCACTGCAGCGCGGCGACCAGCCGGCCCAACTGGCCGCCTGAATCCTTTCACCATCCCAACGAGACACCACCATGTCCAAAGCCAAACGCCAACTCAAGCTCGGGGTGTTCTTCACCCGCTTCGGCCACCATCCCACCGCCTGGCGCCAGCCGGAGGCCCCGCGCGCCGGCAACCCGGATTTCCGCTACTGGCTGCGCCTCGCGCAACTGGCCGAGCAGGCCAAGTTCGACAGCGTCTTCATCGCCGACTTTGTCGGCCGCTCGCCCGAAGCACTTGAAAAGCAGGCCCGCAGCGACAAGCGCTACGACTTCGAACCCATCACCTTCATGTCGGCGCTGGCAGCCGTCACCCAGCACATCGGCCTCGTCGCCACGGTAAACACCAACTTCAACGAGCCCTACAACGTCGCCCGCAAGTTCGCCTCGCTGGACCATATCAGCGGTGGCCGCGCCGCCTGGAACGTCGTCTCCTCGCTGCAGGATAGTGCCGCCCGCAGCTTCGGCCTCGACGACACCCTGAGCCACGCCGAGCGCTATGAGCGCGCCGGCGAGTTCCTCGACCTGACCCGCGCCCTCTGGGACAGCTGGGACGATGGCGCCTTCGACCATGCCGATCCCGTCAGCGGCCAGTTCTTTGATCCCGCCGCCGCCAAGCCGGTCAAGCACGAGGGCCGCTACTTCCGCTCCGATTCGCTACTGGATGTCGCCCGCCCCCTGCAGGGCTACCCGGTGCTGGTCCAGGCCGGCAACTCCGACACCGGTCGCGAGTTCGCCGCCCGCTTTGCCGAGATGACCTACGCCTCCGCCCAGCGGCTGGATGTGGCGCAGGAATACTATCGGGATGTTAAAAGCCGCCTCGCCAAGTACGGCCGCGAACCCGAGGACATCGTGATCACCCCAGGGCTCTCACCCATCATCGGCCGCACCGACGAAGAAGCGCAGGAGAAGCTGCAACGCCTGCAGGACGCGGTGGATTTCTCGCACGGGGTACAACTGGGCGGCGTCGACCTCTCCGGCTACCCGCTCGACGGCCCGGTGCCCGACCTGCCCGAAACCGAGAACGGCAAGGGCCGCCTGCAACAACTCCTGGACCGCGCCCGCCGCGACAACCTCAGCATCCGCCAGGCCGTGCTGCAATTCAGCGTCTTCCGCGGCCACAACCTGGTGGTGGGCTCGGCCAAAACGGTGGCCGATACGATAGAGCAATGGTTCACCCAGGAAGGCGCCGACGGCTTCAACCTGATCCCGCCGCAAATCCCCACCGGCTTCGAGGATTTCGTGACCGAGGTCGTACCCGAGCTACAGCGTCGCGGCCTGTTCCGCACCGAATACGAAGGCACGACGCTGCGGGAGAATCTGGGGCTGAAGCGGCCGGTAAGCCAGCACATTCGCTGATACCCCGGGCAGGCAATCAAGTACGAAGGGCAAGGAGGCACGGTATGACCGGTCCTCCTTGTCCACACGGGTAGCCGTCAAACCCGGCAGACTGCGAGAGAGCGCAGCGGAATGCGGCTCCCTGAGTGAACGCATTCAGGGGAGACCCCGTAACACCCCGCCAGCAGCCACCCACCTCGCACCAACAATATTTCCCCCACGTAATTAGTCACTTGGAACTGTTCGCGAGCAACAGTATCCTCTGCCTCGATTCGCTATCGGCATATGGCCGAGAGGTGGACGACACATCGCCGCGCCCCCTTGGGAGGTGGTCGCGGTAACAAAATGATCGAGGGGGAAATATGGATAGCATCTATCCAGCGGGGCCGGCCAATGTGCCGGCGGACCTGACCAAGGCCAATCGCCGTTACAAGCAGAAAGCCTGGCTCGCCATGGCGGGTCTGGGTTTGTTTGTCTTGCTGTATTGCTGCTTGTCGGGCTGGTTTGCCTGGCAGGCCTGGCGCCTGTTGCGCGGCGCGATCCTGGGTACGGGTGGCGATAGCTTCGTACCCTTCATCGTCGGTGGCGCCTCGGCCTTCCTGGCCGTCTTCATGCTCAAGGCACTGTTTTTCATCAAGCACGGTGGCGGCAAATCCGATGACGTGGAGGTCACCGCCAAGGATGAACCCACGCTATTCGAATTCCTGCACCGCCTGGCGGACGAAGCCGGCGCACCACGGCCGCATCGGGTATTCCTGTCGGCCCGGGTGAACGCCTCGGTCTTTTACGACCTGTCCATCCTCAACCTGCTGTGGCCGTCCAGGAAGAACCTGGAAATCGGCCTGGCCCTGGTCAACGTACTCACCTTGGGTGAGCTGAAAGCCGTACTGGCCCATGAATTCGGGCATTTTGCCCAACGTTCGATGGCCGTGGGCCGCTGGGTCTATATCGCCCAGCAGATCGCCGGCCAGATCATCTCCAAGCGCGATGCGCTCGATAAATTTCTCCAGGCCCTCTCCAATTTCGACTTCCGCATCGCCTGGATAGGCTGGCTGATGTCGCTGATCGTCTGGGCCATCCGGACACTGCTGGAAACCGCCTTCCGCCTGGTGGTCCTGGCGCAGCGGGCACTGTCGCGCGAAATGGAAATGCAGGCAGACCTGGTCGCCGTGTCGCTGACCGGTAGCGATGCGCTGATCCACGCCCTGCACAAGATGGAAGCCGCGGACGATGCCTGGGACCGTACCCTGAGCTTCGCCAATGGCGAGTTCGGCAAGGGCCGCAAGGTCGAAGACCTGTTCGCCATCCAGTCCCGCGTGATCGCGCATCTGCGGGTGGTATTCAATGATCCCGGTTATGGCAAGGAGCCCCCCGGCCCGACCGGCAGCCCGGATCAGCACCGCGTGTTCAGCGTGGATTTCGCCCGCCCGCCGCAGATGTGGGCCACCCATCCGCTGAATCACGAGCGCGAGCAGAACGCCAAGCGCGTCTATCTCGCCGCGCCGGTCGATCCGCGTAGCGCCTGGGCGCTGTTCACCCATCCGGCCGAGCTGCGCAAGCAGGTCAGCGATCACCTGATCAAGGATGTCGAGGAAAAACCGGAGGCGGTCGCCCTTGAGACCTCGCTGCAACATCTTGACGAGCTGTTCCAGCGCGAGGACCTGAACCGCTTCTATCGCGGGGCTTATCTGGGTCGGTCCGTCGTACGTGGCGTACAGCGGCCGGAAGAGCTGTACCAGCCCATGGGCGAGGTCACGGCCGATAGCCTGGCGGCGCTCTACCCAGAATCGCTGGCACCGGAGCTGGAGCAACTGCGCAATCTGGAAAAAGAAAAGGCCATGCTGGAATCGCTGCATGCCGGCACTATGGCTGCCACCGACGGCGTCATCCGCCACCGTGGCCAGCAACTACGTCGGCGTCAGCTCCCGCAGGTGATCGAACAAGTGGGCAAGGAACTGGCAGAGGTCGAGTCCAAGCTGGCCGCGCATGATCGCCAGTGCCGCAGCCTGCATCGCACTATCGCTGCCAAGCTGGGCGGTGGCTGGGAGTCCTACCTGCTAGGCCTGGCCAGTACCCTGCACTATGCCGAACACACCGAGGCAGACCTGCGCGACGCGCACGGCCTCTTCTCCAACATCGTGGCCGTCGAGACGGCGACCGGCAAGGTCAGCTCGGATGGGGTCAAGCGCGTTGTGGCTGCCGCCAATCAATTGCATGCCGTCATGTCGGAGATCGACCAGCACCGTGAAGCGGTCCAGCCCGACCCAACGGTGCTGGCTCGCATGGAGGTCGACAACTGGTCGGACGCGCTGGGCAAGTTCGATCTGGTACCGGCCAGCAAAGACAATATCAATGACTGGGTCAAGGTCATCGATGGTTGGGTCAACAGCATGGCCGGCACCTTGTCTTCCCTGCGCCGCGCCGCCTTGTGCCAGTTGCTGAGCACGGAAGCAAAGCTCGCTCGCGAGTTTCGCGAAGGCCAGGCCAGTGGCGAAGCAAGCGCCGCCAGTACGGTACCGCAACGGTATGCCACCCTACTGCCCCGCCAGGAACGCAAGCGCCAGACCAAACTCGGCTGGTGGGCACGTTTCCAACGCGCCGATGGCCCGGTCGCAACCGTAGGCCGCCTGGCGGTATCGCTGGGCATCGTCGGTACCGTGCTCGGCTTTGGTGGCAGCGCCGGCATGGCACATGTCGTCATCTACAACGGTCTGGCCCGCGCCGTGGTGGTGCAGGTCAATGAGCAATCCGTCGAACTGCCCGAGTTCGGTCACGATACCGTCGAAGTACCGACCGATGGCCAGCTCAAGATCGCAGCACGCACCCAGGATGGGCATCCCATCGAATCCTTCCCCGTCACGCTGGACGGTGGTGCATCGCGCTATGTCTACAACATCGCCGGTGCCAGCCCCCTGGTGGAATGGACCGCGACCTACGGCAGCTACGCGCCTGTCGCACCGCGCAAGCAGGGTGCGCCGCGCTGGATGGTCACCCCGGCCGAGATATTGTTCGAGGAACCACCACGGTCCATCAGCACCAAGAGCGGCGGCGGTACGCGCACGGTATTGAGCGGGCTTGGCGATCTGTCGCCGGGCGAGCAACTGGGCGACCTGGATGACGCTGCCGCCAGCCGGCAGGTCATACTCGCGCACGCTCGCTGGGATAGCGGCAATTCGACCTATGCCGCCCACTGGCTCTATAGCGCCCGCAAAATGCCCGAGGCGAAGGATCTGATGGCGGCACGCCTCAAGGACCAGCCTGCCGACGTCATTACCTTGCGTACCGAACAAGATAACGCCGGCGAGCAACGCGATGCCGTCTGCCAGCGGCAGCGGCATCAAGCCGAGCAAGCGCCCGACAATCCGGATCTGCAGTATGTGGCGGCCCGTTGCATCAGCAACATCAGTGAACGGAACCAGGCCTTCCTCGCTGGCGCGCAACGCTGGCCAAACAATGCCTGGTTCACCATGGCAGCCGGCTATACCTACGCCGAACGCATGGACTGGCCTGCCGCACTGGAACGCATGGACCGCGCACGCAAGCAGACGCCAGTGCTGGCCGACTTCGTGGGCCTGGACGTAGTACGCATCTACCGCCTGCTAGGCAAGCCAGTACCGGCAGACCTGCTGGAACGGACCGCATCGGCACGCCAGTTGATGGCGCTGGAAAGCGGTGAAGGTGTGGACAAGTCCTCGCCGATGATCGCCTACACGGAGCTGGGCCGCGGTGAGTTCGATGCCGCCTTGTCACATGCCGGGCCGCGATCACCCTTGGCGGACCGCTTGTTGCGCTTCGCTGCGGCATCGGACGGCGCCTCCACGCAACGCATCATGCAGGCGTTGGCACTCGATCCGAAGCACGGGCTCGACAACGAGACCGCCTGGGCCATGCTCGCCCTGGGGCTGCGGGAGAAAGCGGATACCACCGCCTACCGCAAGGTCCTGGATGAAGCCGATAGCGAAAGCGCCAAGGCGATGATCGCCTTTGCCGACGCGGTCGCAAGCGGGGCAGCACCGGCAGAGGCCGAGAAGCGCCTCGTGGGCGTCAGCATCGAAACCCGCGCCAGTGCCTACGCCATGGGTCTGATCCTGCTCGGCAAGCGCGCGCCCGATGCGTGGCGTACCACGGCCAAGCAACTGCTCTTTCCATCGGAGCGTCCTTACTTCTCCTGAGCGCAGGCGCTAAAGGGAGAGACTTGAACAAGGAGGGGGCTTCCCCTCCTTTTTCTATGGCGCCGCCTGCTCCGCCAATGCCTGCGCCAGCTCGGCATGCGCATACGAGGTGATCTCGAACGGATTACCGTCCGGATCACAGAAGTACATCGACCAGGAAACAGCATGATCGATGGCCTTCAGCTTCTGACCCAGCTCGACCGCCAGATGCCGCTGCCAGGCAAGAAAGCCATCCGCCGAGACCGCCAGCGCCACGGTGGCGTGGTTCTTTGCCGGCGGTCGTTCGAACAAGGCCAGATGGACCGTATCGCTGGCATTGCCCAGCGTCAGCGGGCCACCACCCGGTGCCCAGAAAGCCAGCGCCGGCAGCCGCTGCAGGCCCATCACCCTGCCGTACCACTGCTCGGCGGCGGTACGGTCGGTGACGTAGACATGGATATGGTCAACGCGATCAAGGCTGGGGATCATGCTGATTGCTCCGTTTCCAGTTCCGCGACATAGCGGCTGGCCATGCGGGCGATACGTCGGCCCAGGTAGCGCGCCGTCTCCAGGTAGGCATCGGCCACCCTGCCCTCTACGCTCTGCGCCGTCACGCCCAGATGGGTACCCAAGGGGTTGCGTCCCAGCGCATCCCGGCCAGCCGCGACGGCCAGGCTGCACCAGAGCATGCCGTGTTGTGCGGCCAGTATGTTGAAATAGCTCAGCGTATGGAGCTGGTCACCATTGAGCGTGGAGCCGATGGTAAAGCCCCCTGCCAGCTTGCCCGCCAGCGCCTGCCGGCTCCAGCGCTCGCCGGTGGCATCGGCAAAGGCCTTGAACTGTGATGACGGCCCGCCCATATAGGTGGGGCTGCCGAACAGGATGGCGTCGGCCTCGTCCAGTTGCGCCAGCAGGCCCTCGCGCCGGAAGCGGCCGTCGACGATATCCGCACCGTCGATGCACAACACGGACGCCGTGCCGATCTCCACGGCGCCCTGTCGGGCCGCCTCCGCCAGTTGTGCCGTCGTACCGGTGCCGGAGTGGTAGACAATGAGGGTATGGGTCATGAGTCAGTCATCCTTTGAAGTGATGGCTGACAGTATGAAAATTCAAGTCGACTTGAGGTCAAGCACTCGTCGGAATTAACTTCAGACCCGTTCCACCAGGTGGCGGATATGCAGGTAGTGGTCGTCCAGCTGCACGCCGGCCCGCTCCAGAAAACTCAGTATGCCTATCAGCTCGGCCTTCATCTTTGCCACCTGCTCATTCAGTTGCTCCTCGGTGATGGCATTGACCAGCGGGTCCTGCGAGGCATCCTTTTTCGCGTAGACCGCCTTCCAGCGGCCAAAGTACTTCTGCATGCTGGCTTCAAAGGTCTGCACCAGTTCCAGGTCGGCCGGGCTCAAGACATGCGCCAATTGGTCCGCGGTGACCACCTGTACCGTCCTGTCCTGCTGCTTGACGACAATCTCGCGCCCGTCCGGCTGGATCTTGAAGCGCCAATGGTCGTCTTCCGCCTCGGCCTCCTTGGGGCGCTTGGTCAACACGGCCTTGATCTGCCCGGCAATCTTGTCAAAGATCTCGATGGTGCCCTTGGTCGCGGTGACCAGCGCGGCCACCTCGGCGAGCGTCAGCATGATGCATTTCCTTTCCGGTCTACCTGAGGGGCAACACGCCCCAGGGGCAACCGGTGCTGGCGCCCCATGCCTCCTCAAGCTAGATCGGGTACCCGACTTAGGCAATACACGGCCAGGACCGATGACCGGCAATCTGCCGAACGGTCGGTCATGCCCTTGCGCTCATGGGTTCCAGGGGCTTGAATGCCACGGGTACATCCGGAAGCCCGGCTTCAAGGCGAGCGAGCCGTATCGCGGCGAGTTGGGATTTCTGAGCGCACCCTTACACCCCATCCAGCGGAGCGAGGCCATGATAGAGACACCCCGGATCACCCAGACCAGCCGGCAGCTCACCGCCGTCATTCATCTCACCATCCCGCGCGAGGAAATCCGCAACGTCATGGGGCCGGGCATCGGCGAGCTGATGTCCACCGTAGCGGCCCAGGGCATCGCCACCGCCGGGGCCTGGTTCTGCCACCATTTCAGGATGGACCCGCAGACGTTCGACTTCGAGATCGGCGTGCCGGTGGCTGCGGCGGTCCAGCCCACCGGCAGGGTCAAGGGCAGCGAGCTGCGCGCCGCCACCGTCGCCCGTACCGTCTACCACGGCGCCTATGAAGGCCTCGGCCCCGCCTGGGGCGAGTTCGAAGCCTGGATCACCATCAACGGCCACAAGAGCGCCCCCGATCTGTGGGAGTGCTACGTCGTGGGGCCAGAATCGAGCCCGGAACCGGCCAACTGGCGGACCGAACTCAACCGCCCCCTGCTGACTTGACAGCCTAGCGCGATTGCACCAGCCGCAAGCCGGCCTGCCGGACAGGCTCCGGCTGCCGCAGGGCGCCCAGGCTCTGTACCAGGCTGCGCACGGCACCATCGAGGCGCGCAGCCAGTTCGTCCTCCAGCAAGGCGCTGCCATCCGCCTGCAGGGCAATCTGCTTGTCGAGGCCATACACCCCCTGCTGCACCTCCTTCACGCTCAGCGCTGACAGTACCGGCTTGAGCGCGTAATCAATGGCCAGCATATGCGCCAGCGTGCCGCCGGTGGCGATGGGCAGCACCACCTTGCCCAGCAGCGCGCGCTCGGGCAGCACGTCGAGGATCAGCTTCAAGGTGCCGGCATAGGCTGCCTTGTAGACCGGGGTGGCGATCACCAGTCCATCGGCCTGGGCGACCAGTTCATGCAGGCGACGGATGCTGGGCTGGTCAAAACGTGCCTGCACCAGATCGTCGCTGGGAAAGTCCCGTACGCCGAGCGCCTGCACCGCAAAGCCATGGCCTTCCAGCAATTGGCCGCTATGTCGCAATACGGCGGCGGAACGGGACTGCACGCTGGGGCTGCCGGAAAGCAGAAGAATGTTCATGACAAATCCTGTTCGGGAATATCGGGGATAGGAATACCGGTCGGGCCGCCCGCAAGGCGGACGACCCGGCCTGTTACCAGCGGCTGATCAGGTTGATGCCGTACTGGCGCGGTGCAGCGTAGGAAGTCGGGTAAACCCCGCGCGTGGTCACGATCTGCGACAGGACCTTGTTGGACTGGTTGGTGACATTGGTAACGTAGGCGTTCACCTGCAGCTTCTTCTGCGCACTGAGGTAGGCCACGCGCAGGTTGCCGTTCCAGTAGCCCGGGGTCTGCTGGATAGGGTCGCCCTGCACAGTGGCGTTGTGGTAGATCTTGCTGCGATAGGACCAGTCGCTACCAAACACCAGCGCACCGCCACCATTCAGCGGCAGCCGGTACTCTGCATCCAGCCGGTAGGAGAGCTTGGGCGTGCGATAGAAGGTGTTCCCGCTCGCATCCAGCGTGGTGGGACCGACCTTGTAGACAAAGTCGGTGTACTCCGAATGCAGCACGCCCAGCGAGTTGCCCAAGCGCAGGCGATCGGTCAGTTGCGCATCCACTTCCAGCTCGAAGCCGGTGATATTGCCGTTGGAGCTACCCGCCGCGCTGGTGATGGTGGTACCGGGTACCTGCTGCTGGATATTGAGCTGCAGGTTCTTGATGTCGTAGTAGAACAGCGCCGCATTCGCGGTCACCCTGCCGCCCCAGAGACTGGTCTTCAGGCCCAGCTCGTAGTCGGTCAGGGTCTCCGGGTTGGTCTCGATGATGTCGTTGTTGACGATGGACTGATTGAAGCCCCCCGAGCGAAAACCCGTCGCCACCCGTGCAAAGCCGAGCACATCGGGGTTGAAGCGATGCTCCTGGGTGATATCCCAGTTGATCTTGGACCAGCTGTTCTGCTTGGCCAGCCGGGCTGGCGCCACGATGCCGGTGCCGGTCGTGCCGCCAGGCTGCCACCAGGCATTGCCGATCGGGAAGTCCACGATGCCTTTGTTGGCGGTGGTATCGGTCGCCGTCAGCGTCGTCTCGACAATGTCCTTCTTCTCATGCGTGCTGCGCAGGCCGAGGGTGGTGGCGTTGTCGGCATCGAGATTGAATTTCAGGTTGCCGAAGATCGCCGCGCTTTGCGACTTCTGGTCCCAGGAACTCTCGGTGTACTGCTCGGGCGTGGTGCCGGCCGCAAAGCGGGCGCTGTTGCTGAAGGAATCCGCATCCTGATGATAGTAGTAGGCACCGGCAATCCAGCTCAGTGGCTGGTTGACCGGCGAGGTCAGCCTCAGCTCCTGCGTGACCTGCCGGAAGTTGACGTTGGTACGGGAACTGGTCCGGTCCAGCAGGCTGCCGGCCGGTGTACCTACCGCGCTATACGTCTTGGCCTTACCGGTATCCACCGCCGAGATCGACGTCAGGGTATTGGTGCCGACCGCAAGGTTGATCTTGACCGTACCCCCATTGCTGGTGTCCTTGTTGTAGCCCTCACCGGCCCAGAAATCGCTGGTGCTGTCCGGGTTGGCGCCATAGGGTGGAATATAGCTGCCACCACCCTGGGTGATGGCGCCGTTGGGGTTGTTGGTCGCCACGTTATTGGTACTGGTGGCGCCGATCAGGTAGGTCGGCAGGTTGCCGCCATCGCGCACACGGGTACGCAGGCTCAGCAGAATGTCACCAGCGTCGCCCAGCAGGCTCAGCACCTGGAAGCGCGCGGCAAAGTCCTGCAGGCTCGGGCCGTCCTCATTGGTCGCGATATTGCGCGCCCAGCCATCGCCACGCTCGTAGTTGACCGATCCCCGCACCGCCACCGTGTCTTCCACGACCTGCGTATTGCCGGCGGCTTCGATATTGCGGCTGCCATAGCTACCTAAACCCAGCTTGAAGTAACCCTCATTGCCGAACTGCGGCTTGCGGCTGACGTAATGGATGGCACCACCGGTATTGTTCTTGCCCCACAGCGTGCGTTGCGGGCCGCGCAATACTTCTACCCGGTCCAGGTCATAGATGGGGAAGTTCTGGTTGGCCTGCAGGCCGATCACCACTTCGTCCACGTACACACCCAATGGCCCTTCCTGGTTGGCATTCGGGTCATTGGTACCGATACCGCGCAGGAACCAGCGCGGCTTGGAGGCACGACCACCGGACGACTGGCCGGACAGGTTGGGCACCAGGCGCTCGATATCCGCCGAAGTCGCGATCTGCTTGTCGCGGATCGCCTCGCCCGAGACAGCGGTGATCGGCAGCGGTACATCCTTGAGCTTCTGCTCACGGCGCTGCGCCGTCACCACCACCGCGCCCAGATCACTGACTTCTTCCTTCGCGCCGGGCTTGCTGGTCCTGGGTGTGGCCTCCGGGCCGGCTGCCGGTGCGTCGACCGGCGTGGCGGCTTCGTTGCTGGCGCCGGCGGGCGTGCCGGTTGCGGCATCGGCGTAGACATAAGGTGCGAGGGCCAGGCTGCTCAGGGCAAGCAGCACCGCCCGATTGAGTGGGGTAGGACGAAGACGCATTGCGATAAAACTCCGGGTTATGACGTTCGTTTTGAAAAGCACTGGCAGTGCTATAGCAGCCGCCATGCCAAGCAAATCGTCAGCCCATCGATCTCTCGCCCAACCACCCGCAAACCTCCTTTCATAACAGCGCCTTAGCGCGTATCAACCACCACCCTGCCGACCATGGCACGCGGTCATGCGCACCCGTTCCAACTGGTCAATAGACAGCAGCCCCTGCCCCTGCCCTGCTGGCTAGGCAGCAGCCGTATCATCCCCCATATGGTGTATGGCACCACCCTGCTATCATGACGAATATCCATATAATCAAACGCTTAGTAGATACCCGCCGGCAAGGGTCATCGTGTGGCACAAGCTGTGCTGAAAGGGAATGGGCAATCCCCATTACCTCATTCCACGGAGCACATGATGTCTACCCCCATTTCCACCGCCAGGACGGCGGTCAATGAACTCTGGTACACCCGCTGCCCGGTCCCTACCCCGCTGGGCCTCGCCGTACAGTTAGGCTGGTTCTACGACGAATTCTCGGACGACGGCATCAGCCTCAACACCCTGCAGGAAAGCGACGACCCGGCCATCCGAGAATCGCACTACGACCATCACCTGCCTCACTCCTTCCGCCAGGGCGGCAATGTGCCCGCGATCTGGGCCAAGGCACGCGGCGCCGATACCGTGGTGATCGGCCTCAACTGGATCGATGAATTCCAGGGCATCCTGAGCCTGCCCGACTCCGGCATCCGCACCCCCGCCGACCTGAAGGGCCGCCGCATCGCCCTGCCGGTCCACCACAACAGCATCGACCACGGCCGTGCCAGCGCCCTGCGTGGCATCCTGGTCACGCTGGAGACCGCCGGCTTCGGCAAGTCCGATGTCCAGTTGGTCGATATCGACGCCGGCCCCAGTGGCCTGCCCGGCGGCGGTGGCCGTACGCAACGCGGCGCAGGTGGCTACAAGGCCGTGATCAGCGCCTTGCAGAACCGCGAGGTCGATGCCGTCTTCGTCAAGGGGGCTCGTGGCCTCAGCACCACGCATGAGATCGGCGCGCACCTGGTCTACGACATCCGCAACCATCCGGACCCGGCTGTTCGCGCCAACAATGGCGCGCCCCGCCCCATCACCGTGGACCGCGCCCTGCTCGAAGCCCGGCCCGACCTCGTCAACCGCTTCCTGTCCCGCGTGGTGGACGCTGCCGATTGGGCCCGCACCCACCCGGCCGAGACCCTGGACTTCATCGCCCGCGAATCCGGCAGCACCATTGAATGGGTGCGCCAGGCCTATGGCCACGACGCCCATCTGCACCAGGAAACCACGCTCGATGACTGGGCCATCCAGGCCCTGGCCGGGTACCAGCAGTTCCTGCTGGAGCAGGGATTCATCGATCAGGATTTCGACGTCAGGGCCTGGATCGACCCACGACCACTCGCTGCGGTCAAAGCCGCCCGACAAGTGCTGGCAGCCTGATCAACCAAGCGCACGTAAAAAAGGAGCGTTGCCCACAAGGCACGCTCTTTTTTCCAGGTGTCGGCATCAGGGTGATCAACAGGCCCGGCCTACTTCTTCTCCGCCCGATGGCCAAAACTCAGTACCCGGGTAACCCGCCAGGTGCCGTCATTGTTCTGCCACACCATCACAAACTTGGCGATGCCCTCGCATTTGCCAGACGCCAGCTCGCAGAACCGGTGCTCGCCGACTTCCACCGCGCCGTAATCCTTGATCGGATAGACCTCCAGGGTACCGGCTACCAACTCGCGCCGCACCTTCCCGCAGATATACTTCTTGGTGTTCGCCACGACCTCATCGCGGGTCCGCGTCACACCGCCCTGATCGTGATAGAACTCCACGTCCGGCACGAACAGATCGGTAAACCGGTCCAGGTCACACCGGTTGTAGGCATCGAAAAGCTGCTGATCCAGCGCCGCCATCGTGCCAAAGAGCGCATCCTTCGGCGCAGCGTCCTTTCCCGTCTGCGCGGCACCCGCTGTCACACCTGCAGTGATGGAAAGAACTGACAATACCGTGAGCAGAAAACGAGGCATGAAGCATGTCCCTAAAATTGGCGATGACGGATAGCCGCTTATCGCAGCAGAGCAAGCCTGAACGGGCGATCAAACCCGGCTGGTCAATGGCGGGATGGCGTATCCAGTCCTATCCCGGCCCGCCATCATCATGGCATGAATACCTGCCGGCCAGGCGCTTCGTAAAACAGGGTGAACGCTACTCGCACCAGTACGGCGAGGCCTCAGGCCACCGGTGTTCGCTCCAGGTAGCGCTTCAAGGCCGATAACCGTCGCCGCGTCTCCCAACTGAAGTAGGCCTGCATCAACGGCCCCAGCCAGGCCCAACGGGGCTTGGGCGTGACCTGATAGCGAAAGCGCACTTCAACCCTGCCAGGCTCCCTGGGCAAGAATGCCCAACAGCCTGCAAACACGGCCAGCCAGCGCGATTCACTCACCATGCGGATGGCCGCCCGCTCAGGCGGAAATCAGGCGACAAACTCGACGTCCATGCTGGCGCGGTGCCAGGCAGTCACCTTGGTCCGACGAGGGCCGTCGCCTGCCGGGATCACCGCCAGCCCGGCGAAGAACGGGTCCCACTGCGCCCGGATCCCGTAGTCCTGTGCAGCATGAAAGGCGGCGTCCTGGGTGGTACGTACCTGGGTCCGGTGTTCAATGATGGGCATGGTTCAGACCAGATCGCGCAAGGCGCTGTTGAGCGAGGGGTAGCGATAGGCGAACCGGGCCGCCAAGAGCCGCGCCGGCCTGACTCGCTGGCCATCGACAAACAGCTGCGCCATCTCACCCAGCAGCAGGCGGATGGGCTGTGCAGGCAGTGGCAGCCAGGCAGGGCGATGCAGCACCTGCCCCACCCTGCGGGCAAATTCCGCCTGGGCGACCGCCTCCGGCGCGACGGCATTATATGTACCTTGCATCCCGCTATCGGCCAGGCTACGGGCGATCAAGGCCAGCACGTCATCCAGGTGGATCCAGCTCATGATCTGCTTGCCACTGCCCATGCGGCCACCCAGGCCAAGGCGGAAGGGCAGCAGCAGAGGCGCCAGGGCGCCGCCACGGCCAAATACCAGGCCCAGCCGCAGGACGACCTGCCGCAAGCGCAGTCCGGCCGCCGCCTGCGCACTGGTTTCCCAACGAACGCACAGCTCGCTCATGAAACCCTCCCCCGCCGCGCTCTGCTCGTCCAGCGATTCGCCCGCCGGCCGCACGCCGTAGTAGCCGATGGCCGAGGCCTGCACCCAGACCGCAGGCTGGTGCTCGGCGCGTCGCAGCCAGTCCAGCAAGGCTTCGGTCGTGCCCACACGGCTTGCCAGGAGTTAGGCCTTGCGGCGATTGCTCCAGCGCGGTCCGACGACTGGCGCGCCGGCCAGGTTGATGATGGCGTCGAAACGCTCCCCACCATGCAGCTGCGTCAGCGAGGGGATACAGCTCGCCCTGCCCTGGAATTGATACGCCGCTCTGAGCGGATCACGCGCCAGCACCGTGACCGCATGCCCGGCCGCCAACAACTGACCAACCAGTGCCTCACCGATAAAACCGGTCCCTCCGGTGATTAACAGCCGTTGATGCGGCACAGCCAGGAAGGGATTGACGGTGCTGCTGCGCCGGCCAAGCTGCTGCGCGGCCCAGGCATCACGCACACCGGAGAGGGCTACACCCAGGGCCATGGCCGTCAGCACCCAGCTGCGCCAATCGGGAACCTGCACCGACAAGCCGCTCGCCAGCGGCCACCATTGCAGCAAGGTCCAGCCGTAAAAGCCAAACAGCGCCCCACCGTTGATCGCCAGCACGGTGTGCAGCACCCGCTCGCTGGCCGGCAGCTTGCGGCTGGCATCTTCCTGGACGAAATCCCACAGTGTCAGGCCCACCTCCACCAGCATCACCGCAGCAATGACGATGGCCCAGACTCCCCGGAACTGCAGCCAGGCCATGCCGGCAAACACCGCGCCATACAGCACAGCCCGCAAGGCATGGATGCGTAGCTCACACCGTGCGGAAAACCGGTTGGCGAGACCTTCGGTCAGCTCGTGGTGATAGAGCGTATCGAAAGCGCCCAGCAAGCCCTGGATCAGTAACAGGTTCAAGGCCCAGTCCAGTGGTGTGGTCGTCATGGTGTGTCCTCGATCAGAATGAATGAACGAATGAATGGGTTTTCATTTATTTCTGTATAAACAGAAATTACCAGGCGAAAAAATCAGCGGTAACGGGCACTGCAGACCGCATCGGTGCAGCCATAGCCCAATAAGTGGCTGGCACGGTAACGATGGCGGGCCAGCCAGCGGTAGGCCGCACCCCACAAGGGTTTGGTCAGCGCAATCCTGAGCGGCCAGACCAGCCATCCCAGACCAACAGCGGTGTAGGCAGCGGCGATGGCATCGGTCCCTACCAGCATTCGGCCATCCGTGGTCAGGCCATGGAGTTCGGTATCCATGGCGGCGTAACTGGTGCCGTACACCCCTGCATCAAAACCTTCGCCCTGCATGTCGATGTAGGCCAGGCAGCCCTCCTTGTCCCATCCTGCCAGGCGGCGCATTTCGGCCGCACACAATGGACAGTGGCTGTCATAGAACAGTGTGAGATCGCTCATGGTTCCTCCTTCTCATCGGTACTCAGAAAGCGCGCGATCTTGCCGCCGGCTTTCAGGAATCGCTGCAGCGTCGGTGGTGGCAGATGCTTGAAGTCATCGTAGGCGCGCATCAGTATCTCGAGGAAAGCCAGCACCTCATCCATGCGGGCGCGGCTGGCCTTGTCCAGCTCAGCATCGCCATCGGCCTCCAGCGCGCATTCGCGCAGGACGGTCAGCGTTGGGTCCAGTTCACGCTTCTTGCGCTCCTCCATGATGATGCGGAAGATCTCCCATACATCCTGATGGGCCAGGAAATGGTCTCGCCTGTCGCCCAGCACATGGGTGATGCGGATCAACCCCCAGCTCTGCAGCTCCTTCAGGCTGGTGCTGACATTGGAGCGTGCGACATTGAGCGTCTCGCTGATCGCCTCGGCATGCAGCGGCTGGTTGCTCAGGAACAGCAAGGCATGGATCTGCGCCACGGTGCGGTTCACGCCCCAGCGGGTCCCCATCTCGCCCCAATGGAGGATGTACTTCTGGGTGGTGGGGCTGAGTTTCATCGCATGACCTTCTTTAATTTCTGTCGTTACAGAAATTAAAGACTCAACACGGCAAAAGGTCAAGCCCTGTGATGCATTTGCCAGCCCGTGGCTGATCACGCCGCCGGCTTGGCACCCTGCGCCAGAAACCGCTGGTGCATCTCCACCGTCAGCACCTCGATACGCTCGGTGAGTTGCTTGGTCAGTTCAGTCAGCTCGGTGTTCTGCCGCAGCAGCGTCAACATCTGCGCGGCCGTCTCCGCAGCTATCGCCTGCCGCTGCTCGGCGGCTGTCGCCAGCGCCTCTCTATGCAACGCGTCGGCATCTGCATGCACCTTGTCTCGCTCGGCTTGTCGCGTCTGGGCCAGCAGGATCAGCGGCGCGGCATAGGCGGCCTGCAGACTGAAAGCGAGATTGAGCAGGATGAACGGGTAAACGTCGAAATGCGTCCAGCCCGCTACGTTGATACCTATCCATCCCGCCACGATCAGCGTCTGCCCTACCAGAAAGACAGGGGTACCGAAGAAGCGGGCAAACGCCTCGGCTTTCAGCGCGAACCAGTCGTTACCAAACGGCGAGGCCAAGTGGGCATGAGGTCGATGGAACCGCAAATGATCGGTCCGGCTTGCACCAGATGTTACGGGCGCGTCCCCCGTATTAGGCGTTTGCATGACAGTCCCCTGCATGATGAAAGTAAGTCAGAACCCTCACTATGCACGTTCGGGCGCAAACCAGCCCACCCCGCCGAGCCAATTCCCATCGGCCAACCCGATCTTGCGCCCAACGCCGATCTCGGTGCGACAGCGAACAGACGACACGGCGATACATCGCGCATCGTGGCCTCTGAACATGGCGCAGGAGCCAGCATGACGTTCCACGAAGATATCGCGGGCCTCAAGGACCGCATTGGCCAGGCAGAGTCAGAGCGTGAAGCCTGGCGCATTGCGGGCGTCGAGGAGCGGTACCTGGTGGAAACCTACCGTCCCATGTCGCTGATCGCCTTTCTGCTTAGCGCCTTTGGCACCGATAGCAGCGACGCAGAAAGCCATCACATTTCCATTCCCAACTGGGGCGCCGCCACAGTGCCCTCCGCTGCTTTCGCACGGCACACTCACGCAAAGGAAACACGATCATGAACAAGAACCAGATCAAAGGGGCCAGCAAGGATTTGGCCGGCAAGTTGCAGGAGAGTACGGGCAAGTTGGTTGGCAGCAAGGAGCAACAAGCCCGTGGTCTGCTCAAACAAGTCGAAGGCAAGGCCGAGAAACGGCTCGGGGATGCCAAAGAGGTCATCAAGGACGCGATCGACAAGACCTAGCCCCAGAGCCCCTCCAATAACCCCATTTCCGTCGGAATGCGGCGTTGCTCGCTTAGAAACCGAGGTTTCTGGGAGCCCCCGCGAACGTGCGGTAGCGGACAGACAGACCTAGCCGTGCCCAGCGAAACTGCAGCTGGTGGTTTGTGGCGTGTCCGGCTTGGTGAGCAGGGTATCGGATACCAAGGAGACCATATGCGCACCCGGCAATTGACCGGCTGGCCCGGCGCCACACTGACAACCTTTGCCGCCTTCGCGCTGAACGGGTGTTCCTATACCCCCATGCCGCGGGCGCAAATGGCCATGGCCGAGATCGCCGTACAGCATGCCAACACACCGGACACGATCGCGCATGCCGCGAATGAGTTGCATGTCGCCATGGACAAGGTGGGGAATGCCCGGCAAGCCTTGAATAGCCAAGACTATCTCCGCGCCGGACAGCTCGCCGAACAAGCCGTACTCGATGCCCGACTGGCAGAACTGCGTGCCCGATCGGCAACAAGACAAAATGCGTATCTGCCCGACCAGGGCAAGCTGCAAAAAGCCGGCTATCGCACCCCTCAGTGACCGAACAGGAGCCGTACATGCCTATCCATGCCGCCAAGCTGACCGCCCTGATGCTCATATTGATGGGCTGCAGCGGCATCCCGGAACGCAATAGCGGGCTGGACCAGGCCAGAAGTAGCCTTGGTACCGCGCTACGGCAACCCCACCTTGGCAGCCTGGCGAGCGATGAACTGGCCCGGGCAGGCATGACACTGCGCATGGCCGAACGAAGCTGGGCCACCGGCAGCAACAGCGCCACGGTAGATCACCTGGCCTACATGACCATGCAACGTATCGCCATCGCCCGGGAACTGACTTTGCGCTACCAGGCGGAGCAAGCCATCCAGGCTTATAGCCGGGCACACGACCAACTGCTCGGTTATGACATGAGTCCCCTGCCGATCGCCCCGCTCACGCACGATCAGCGGCCCATCGCGCTTCAGTGAAAGGAAACGCCATGATCTCCCCCATCTCGCATGCCACCAACTACCTCCCTGTAGCCCATGACCAGCGTGCTGATACAGCCAGAGTGCACCAACTCGCCGATAAAGCCACGAGTGATCTGGATGACGCCATTCTCACTGCAAAGGTTCAGGCAGCCGTACTCAACGACCCTAATCTCAAAGCATCGAATATCACCGTCGACACGATCAACAGCAAAGTCCACCTCAGTGGCATCGTCAGCCTGCAGGCCAATATCGCGCTAGCTGTGAGGCTGGTACGCAATATCGAAGGTGTGAGCGCCGTCGCCAATGGACTGCGCCTGCAGTGAGGCTACCCATCGCCCTCATGCCGCAGTCAAAGGAAGCCTGATGAAGACCCAGAAAGACCGGAGCAAGCCATCCGATGGCAAGACGCCGGCACAGAATGGAGACGCAGCAAACGCCGAGGCCGCCGTGGAAGACAGTATCGCCAGTCAGCAAAATCATGCCCAACGGATCATGGCCCACGCAGCCGCGCTAATGGCGCTGGTGACCGACCAATACCAGCGGACCACGGCCATGACCCAGGTGCTGATCAAGCTCATGCTCAACACCGCCGAACCCGCCTCTCTCCCGCCTGTAGCGGCCTGGACTTTCCGTCGGCATCAGGCAAGCCGACCTGACTACTGGCGTTTTGCCGTATCTGTCCGTCGGCTGCGGCAGATCGCCGCTCTGGCGGCAGCGCGCCAGCAGAACCGCCTTTACGCTGCCAGTGGCCTGCACAAGCAGGCTGCCGGCAAGCATGAGGCAGCAGCCCAGCACCATCGTGAGGCGGCCGCCATGCATGAGGCCGCCATGCCGGAAGCGGCACAGGAAGCGAGCAATCGCGCCCAGCACAGCAGTGATCAGGCCCAACAGGTATCGGAAGCGGCGCAACCTAAAGCGGTATCGGGTGAGGACGGCAACGCCCTGGATGGACGCCCGCTATCATGACAAAAGGCGGGAGCACCCATCAGGTGCCCCGCCAAGCTACTACGCTGCTAAAGGGTAATCTTGCTGTCAGTAGATGCGGCCGTTACGTACCAGCCGTGCCCATAAGCGGCGTACCGATGGAAAGGCGCGGTTCGCACTCCAGTTAGCAGGTGGCTCGAAAGGCGTGGGTGACACTTCGGGTGCGGGCGCGCCATCGGTCGTCATATTGGCATTGGCCAGCCGTTCGGCCTTGAGTTCGCGTGGGGACAAAATGCTTTGCATGGGGATACCTCGCTGAGGAAGTCGTTGTGGAATTCATTCAGGCATGTCTGCGGTGGTACAGAAATCGTCGCTACCTCAAGGGCGCAGGCGATTACTTCGCTGCCTCACTGGCTCGGGCCTGGCGTTTTTCTGCCAGGCCACTACCAGCAAACTCCTCGTCTCCATCCTTCTACAGCGCCATCTGAGCGTGATGCTAGGCGTGCAAAGGCAGACAGTCTGTGCGGTAGCGCACACAAAAAAAGCCCCCAAATACGGGGGCCTTTCATGACTGATCAAGCCGTCGGTCGATGCTTGAATGTCTCCACGGCCGAGAAGGTATTGATCACGTTGACGACCTGATTGCTGCTGTCCCGGATCTTGCCGATGGCGATACCCGCGTTATTGGCGTACTCCACCCCCAGCTCGGCCTGCTGCAACATCTGGTTCACCCCGGTGATCGCCGAGGTCGTACCGGTCCGTATGCTCTCGATCATGGCAGAAATTTCCCGCGTGGAGCTGGAAGTCCGCTCCGCCAGCTTGCGCACCTCGTCCGCCACGACCGCAAACCCGCGACCCTGTTCACCGGCACGGGCTGCCTCGATCGCCGCGTTGAGCGCCAGCAAATTGGTCTGTTCGGCAATGTCCTTGATCGTACTGACGATGGACGAAATGCTCGAAGACTTGACCCCCAGGTCAGCAATCAATTGGGCAGAAGTCTTGGCACTATCGGCAATGCTGCGCATCTCCATCGCCGCGGTCTCAATCACGCTTGCGCCTTGCTGAGATACCTTTTCGGTTTGCTCAGAGAGCAGGTAAGCCTCCTTCACATGTTCGATGTCACTACGAATGCCCATTTCACGCGCTGTAACGTCAGTCGCATACTTCACCACCTTATAGAGCTTGCCATCCGTATCAAATAAAGGGTTGTAGGAGGCCTCTAGCCAAATCACCCGGCCGCCTTGCCCCCGCCTCTCAAACTGACCGGCGATATATTCGCCTTGATTGAGACGACGCCAGAATTGGGCATATTCCGGGGTCTGGGTATAGGTCTCATCACACAATACCCGATGATGCTTGCCCTTTAGCCACTCAAGCGGATAGCCCACTGTATTCTGGAAATGCTTGTTGGCAGTCAGGATGATGCCATCCGGCGAAAACTCGATCACCGCCATGGCGCGATTGATCGCCTGCACCTGGTTCTGTTGCTCCTGTGCCTTTTTGACGCGATCAGTAATGTCCTGGGCAAACTTGATCACCCGGCATAGCTTGCCGTCCAAACCATTAACGGGGTTATAAGAAGCTTCCAGCCAGATTACCGAGCCATCATGATGTATACGCCTGAATTGGCCAGTGACAGGCTCTCCGCGCTGTAACTTGGCCCAGAAGGCAGCGTATTCGGGGGATGCAACCTGCTGCGGCTCGCAGAATATCCGGTGATGTTTGCCGACCACCTCATCCAGCGAATAACCGACGGTATGGAGGAAGTTGTCATTGGCATTGAGTATCGTGCCGTCAGGCCTGAACTCGATGATAGCCATGGAGCGGCTCAAGGCACTCAGCACGGCCTGCTGCTCTGCATTGCATTTCTTTTGCTCCTGCAATTGCAACTGCGTCTTCTGATTGAACACGGTTACACCCTCCTGAACGGTCACTTGATCCAGAATTTTCTTATATAAATCAGAGACATTAGTGCACCAGCTTGACGCCTGGTCTACACCAGCAATGGGTGAACATAATTCCCTTGATCAAACATAGATCAGGCATGCCTTCCGTACATAACCGAACGTTGCTATGCCACGCCCAAAACCGCCGGACGGCGTGGAATAAGGCACTTAACCATGTTGTAAATGCGCATCCTGGCTTAATCGCACATAGAGAAAATCGGTCAGCGCCCTGACTCGCGCCACCCGGCGCATATCCGGGTGGGTCAACACCCATATCTCGGTATCCAGCGCTGGATTGGGTTCGCCCAGTCGCTTCAGCCCTGGTTCGGCATCCCCCAGCGGGCAAAGCAACATGGCGGCCCCCATATCGGCACGCACACAGTGCAGCATGCCCACCAGGCTATCGCTGCGGGCCACTATACGGCCCGTCGGCACGTTGTCCGCCAACCAGCGCGCCTGCTCCAGGTGGCGCAGGCCTTCATCCGGCGCGACCCATTGATAGTCCGCCCACGGCAGGCCGTCGCCCAGCTCGGCGAGGTAGCGGTGACTGGCGTAGGGCGCCGTCTGGATGCGACCCACGCGCCGCCCCAGCAGATGCTCCGGCGGCTGGTTAGTGCCCCGTACTGCGACATCCGCCTCCCGCCGCGTCAGGCTCAGAAAGCTGTTGTTCATGACCAGCTCCAGCGTGACTTCCGGGTGCAATGCCCGGAACTCCGCCAGCAGCGGCGTCAACAAGCTGGCGAACAAGGTATCGGTCGACGTCAGCCTTATCGGCCCACGGATCGCCTGGTCCTGCCCCATCAGGCGCCGCTGCGCGCCTTCTATCTGTTCGGAGAGCCCGGCCAGTTCGGCAACCAGCGCCTCGCCCGCTGCGGTGATCAGGTAGCCCGTTGCCAGGCGCTCGAACAAGCGCACCCCAAGCGTGGCCTCCAGGTGCCCCAATCGCCGCAGCACAGTGCTGTGGTTCACCGCCAGCTTGCGAGCCGCAGCCGACAGCGATCCGCCCTGCTGCACCGCCAGAAAGCACTTCAGGTCGTCCCAATCCATATTCTGCATTTATGCATAACTCCTCAGCCACATTCAGGAATGTTACGGCGAAAACGCAAAACGTACAGTGTCCCTGCATCCCGGCACCCCGCCGGCAGACCAGGAAAGGACCGACATCATGACCACCCAGATCCATGCCACCACCCACAACCATTTCGATCAGATGGCCATCGGACAACTACTGCTGCGCAGTGCGCTGGGCTTGATGTGGTTCACCCATGGCTTTGTGCTCAAGTTCCTGACCTTCGGGGTCAGCGGCCTTGCCGACTGGATGAGCGGCATCGGCTATCCGGCCTGGGCAGCCGCACCATTGATCCTGGCCGAGGTCATCGGCGGCATCGCCATCCTGCTTGGCATCTACGGTCGCTGGGTATCGCTGGCGCTGCTGCCCATCCTCGTCGGCGCGCTGCAGATCCATAGTGGCAACGGCTGGGTCTTCTCCAATACCGGCGGTGGCTGGGAATACCCGCTGTTCCTGATCGCCGCCTCGCTGATCCACACCCTGCTGGGCGATGGTCCCCTGGCCCTGCGCCGCCGTTAACCCAGGCAGAAAGGACATGACCATGACACCCGCACTGGAACTCGTCAGCCACGCGCTCTGCCCCTATGTTCAGCGTGCCGCCATCGCGCTGGCCGAGAAGCAGGTCCGGTTTGAGCGCCGCTATATCGACCTCGCCCACAAGCCGGACTGGTTCCTGGCGCTCTCGCCACTGGGCAAGGTGCCGCTGCTGCGCAGCCAGGAGGGCGTGCTGTTCGAATCCGCCGCCATCCTGGAATACCTCGACGATACCCAGTCACCACCCCTGCATCCGCCCCAACCGCACGCCCGCGCCCAGCACCGTGGCTGGATGGAGTTCGGCAGCACCGTGTTGGCCGACATCGCCCGCTTCTACAACGCACCGGATGCCAGCACGCTGGCCCTGGCCTGCCGGACACTGCGCCAGCGCTTCGAGACCCTGGAGGCCGCGCTGGGCGATGGACCATGGTTCGGCGGGTCGTGCTTCAGCCTGGTCGACGCGGTATTCGGTCCGGTCTTTCGCTATTGGGAAGTATTCGACCAGATTGCCGACTTCGGCATGCTCGACGGTCTTCCCAAGGTCCAGGCCTGGCGGGCTGCATTGGCCGACCGTGCTTCGGTACGGGCAGCGGTCGGGGCCGACTACGCCGCGCGACTTTGGGATTTTCTGGCGGCAAGGGAGAGCGAGCTGGCCCGGCTGATGCGCCCATCGTGACCGCAGAACCGGCTTGACGCGTTCCCATGGCTGCGCTAATTTCTCATATATGAGAAAAATTTCCCAGAGTGAACATGCCATCAGTGACGACCCATCTACCGCGGATCAACATGCCAGCGAGATAGACAGTCGTCTTGCCCTGCGTCTCGCCAGCCTCCGGCAGGAACACGGCTGGTCGCTTGATGAGTTGGCCGAGAAAAGCGGCATCAGCCGGGCAACCCTGTCCCGTATGGAGCGCTGCGAGAGCAGCCCGACCGCTTCCTTGCTGGGTCGACTCTGCACCGCCTACGGTCGGACCATGTCCCGCCTTCTGGCGGAGGTGGAAGCCGCGCCGGTGCAGCACACGCAGCAGGCCGGGCAGGCAGTATGGGTGGACCCGGCCAGCGGTTTCATCCGACGCAGCGTATCGCCTCCCAGCGCCGGCTACCGGGTGGACCTGATCGAAGGCGAGATCCCGGCGGGCGCCGTGATCCGCTACGACACGGCGCCGGTACCGGGCGTCGAGCAGCACATCTGGATGCTGAGCGGCGTGCTCGACTACACCCTGGGCAACCAGACCTTCACCCTGCAGGCAGGCGACTGCCTGAGCTTCCGGCTGTTTGGCGCCACCCGCTTCCACAACCCCGGCAGCACGCCGGCCCGCTACCTGATCGCAATGGGACGCCCATGACCACCTGTACCATCGAAGCACTGAGCGCCGATGCGCTGGAGCAACATCTGCCGGAACTCGCCGATATCCTGCACGCCTCTGTCGCGGCCGGCGCCAGCATCGGTTTTGTCCAGCCGTTCTCGCGGGAACACGCCGCGCAATACTGGCGCGGCCAAATCTCGGCCCTGCGCGCCGGCGCCAAGTTGCAATGGATCGCCATCGTCGATGGCCGCATCGTGGGCACGGCCCAGTTGCAGCTCGACATGCCAGCCAACGGCTTGCACCGTGCCGAAGTCTGCAAGGTCATGGTCCACCCCGACGCTCGCCGGCAGGGCGCCGCCCAGGCCCTGATGCTGGCAGTGGAAGCCGCCGCCCGTGCCGGGCAGCGCAGCCTGCTGGTGCTCGATACCAACACCGGCAGCCCGGCCGAGCGGCTGTACGCCGGGCTGGGCTATGTCACCGTTGGCCAGATTCCCGCCTACGCCCGTCAGCACGACGACAGCCTGGGCAGCACCACCGTCATGTACAAGCTGCTGGCCGCCAGCTAGGCCGGCGGTAGGCGGGCTATTCACCAACGATCAGGCGGTCCCGCCCTTCCATCTTGGCATGGTAGAGCGCGGTATCCGCCCGCTTGACCAAAATCTCGGCGGTGTCGTTCCGGGTATAGGTCGCCAGCCCGGCCGACACCGTAATGCTACCCAGCAGCTTGCCGGCGTAACCCACTTCCATCTGCCGCACCGCCTGCAGTATCCGCTCCACGCACTCGCAGGCCATCTTCCGGTCGGTCTGCGGCAGGATCAGCATGAACTCCTCACCACCATAACGGCAGGCCACATCGCTATCGCGGGACGCCGCCTTCAGCACCGCGCCGAACTCGCGCAACAGCACGTCGCCGGCATCGTGGCCGAAGGTATCGTTGAAGCGCTTGAAATGGTCGACATCCAGCATTGCCACGGTGAGCGGCTGCTCGGACCGGATCGCCCGGCTCAGTTCCAGGTCCAGCGAGGCCTCGAGGAAACGCCGGTTGAACAGGCCGGTCAGCGGGTCGTGCATGGACTGGTAGCGTAGTTGCTCGCGCAGGCGCAGGTTGGAGAGTGCCAGTGCGCACTGTTCCGCCACCGTATGGGCAAACAGCTCCAGCGCCTCTGTCCCCTGTTCGATATTCACGCCATCGAGCGAGAGATAGATCAACCCCATGGTCTCACCCTGCGCAAACATGGGTACGCAGAGATAGGCCTCAGGCTGCTGCGATTGCTGCAGCACATGGGCGCAACGCAGCCCCTCCTGCACCTCGGCGACATGGTGCCCCTTGCCGCGACGTATCGCCCAACAATCCTCTGGCGACATGATGCGCGGCAAGGTACCGGTCTCGCCCCAGCAACTGCTCAACTCCAGATAGTTCTTGGAGGACACCAGCAGATAGAGCGCCCCTGCCGCGCCATGGAACAGCCGTTGCGCGAAGGTGGACAAGACCCGGCAGGCTTCGGCCTCGTCCCGGCAGGACTGCAGCACGCTGATCAGCTCGCTCAGCAGCGATATCTCGTGGTTGCGGAACGCCAGGTCCGTCATGCCTTTGCTCAACTGGTCGTTGAGCAGCCGCAGGCTGTCGGCATCGCGCTTGACATGGGTGATGTCACGGAACACCGTGACAGCGCCGGTCTGGTTACCTTTCTCGGTCAGGATGGGCATGCTGTTGAACGACAGCCAGGTCACATCCCCATGCTGGTTCACCAGCTGCAAGCGCTCGCCCACGACCATCTCGCCCTTCAATGCCCGCTCCAGCGGCAGCTCGCCATCACCGTAGCGGCTGCCATCGAAGCGCAACAAGTTGGCTGACCCCGTATTGGCCGCTTGCCGGAAGGTCGCTAACCGGCTGCCGATGATGCGTTCGGCAGCCGGATTGGAGAGCATGGGCAGGCCAGCCTGGTCCACCACGATCACCCCCTCGTGCATGCTATTGAGCACGCCTCGCAGGATGATCGACTGCTCGCTGGCCGTCGCCTCCGCCAGGCCACGCTGGCGGACGATGCGCACGGAGTAGGCAAACACCAGGCCGAACAGCACCGCATCGATCAGGGCGATGGCGATGAACACCAGCACCGCCCGTTCGACATTGTCATTGGCATGGTGGACATGCTCGACACGCCGCATGCGCTCCTCATCCACCATGCGGATGATGCGCATGCGCAAGGCCTGCATCATGCTGTTGCCGTGATCGGTGGTCACCAGCTCCAGTGCCTCCTCGGCCTTGCCCTGCTGGGTCAGTTCCACCGTCTGCTTCAGCTCATCGAGCTTCTGCTGGGCAAGTACTTCGAACTGCTTGAGCTTGTCCTGCCGGTTTGGCCGGTCCTGCAGCAAGGTGTGCAGGATATCGAGGTTCTCCTGCACCGCATTCACCGATGCCAGGTACGGCTGCAGATAGGCCCGGTTGCGGGTCAGCAGGTAGCCGCGCTGGCCGGTCTCGGCCTCGACCAGGCTCACATGCAATTGCGTCAGCGTATCGAGCAGTAGCTGGGAGCGCTCCGCCTGCTGGCTGGTATTGACCAGCGTCTCGACAAAATAGTGCGGCACCAGCGCATTAAGCAACAAGGTTGCCAGTGCGATCACGAAACCGATGGACAAGACCTTGGGCAGGCCGTTAAACATGGAACACTCCAGAGGGGGCCCACGCAATGAGGGGCGGCGGGCAGCTCCTTCATCTTAGGAAGCAGCACGGGGCTTGTCTGCCTACGACCGCTGATCGGCAAACCATCAGCCGGTGCCTTGTGCCGCCTGATCCCCAGGCTGCCTTACCCCATATGGAGGATGCGCACCGCGCCGGTCTGCGCAATGCTTCAGGATTAAGACCCGCGCTCCTCATCGCACCATGCTCCCCACCCAGCTCAGCAGTACCGATCAGGCAGAAATCGTCGCCTACCTTGGGCGTCTGGTCCGCACTGGCACGCGCCCGTCCCTGCTGTACCGCTGCGTCCGGCACGACTATCCCATGCTCAAGGCCTGGAAGTTCGGCGAGCTCCTGGCCGCCGCCTTTCCGCCCCATGGCCAGAACTTCCCGCAGCTCACGCTCAGTTGGCAGGACCGTGACCCCTGCCCGGCCTGGGACCATCACTACGACCTGCAGCTTATCGCCATCCTGCTGCACGCCGGCGAGGCCCTGGCTTGGGACCCGGAATTCTGCTGTACCGAATGGTCGCGGCTGCAACCCTTGCTGGCAGACGCCGCCGCCACCCAGCACGCGCGCGACCTGGCCAGCCTGCACGAAGACCGCCTGCTTGAACGCATCGGCAACCTGCCCGGCCGGCCCGTCTGCGTACAAGTGTTATGGGAGGGTGACGCCAATAGCTGGCGCCTCAGATTGTCCGTCTACATGCTGCTGGATGAGACCCCGGTCGAAATCCCGCTCGCCAGCATCGCTACCGGCGAATACCTGCGGTTCGATACCGATCCGGCCGAACAGACCCACCACTGCAAGGAATCCACGGTGATGCTGCAGGTCGCCCGTCACCTGTCCCAGAGCCTGGGCATTCCCTACCACTATCCCTCGCCCGATAGACCGGACGACACCGCCTTGAGCTGGCTGGAAAGCCTGCACGATAGCCGCAGCAACGCGTCCCGTCCCTCCTAGGCCGCATCCCCACTCGCGAGCGGGTGGCGGGCTGGCGACTACCCGTAAACCCGGATCTCCAGCAGGTGTTTGTTCGGATCGTTGAAGTAGAGCGATGGCGCCATGCCGCAGGCTCCCCACTCCTCACCGGGGCCGCTGTTCGCGCCGACGGTGTCGAAGCTCGGGCCGTGGCCCACGTTTGCCGCCCGGATACGGGCATAGATGGCGTCGAATTCCTCGCGGGACACCGCAAACGCATAGTGCTCCAGGCCCGGCGTGCCCCACGGCGCGAGCTGCAGCACAAAGGTCGGGCCGACCCTGAGCAAGGTAAACGGCCCGGCCGTCCCGTCCACGGTGAACCCCAGCACCTGGGTGTAGAACGCCAGGCTCTCCGCCAGATCATTGACGCGCAGGATAAGGTGATCAAGGGTGGCCATCGCTGAGCTCCATCGTGTCGCCGTGCACATACGCCCGGTGATCATCAACATAGACGTTCACCCTCTCCGTGTATGTCGGCCTATTGCATGAACCAGCCGTGGCTGACCACCAGCGATTGACCCGTCAGCGCATTGGTGGGGAAGGATGCAAACATCAGCGCCACCTGGGCGACATCCGCCGTGGTGGTGAACTCGCCATCCACCGTCTCCTTGAGCATCACGTTCTTGATCACTTCCTGCTCGCTGATGCCCAGCGTCTTGGCCTGCTCCGGGATCTGCTTCTCGACCAGCGGCGTGCGCACGAAGCCCGGACAGATCACATTGGCGCGGATATTGTGCTCGGCGCCTTCCTTGGCCACCGTCTTGGCCAGGCCGATCAGGCCGTGCTTGGCCGTCACATAAGGTGCCTTGAGCAAGGACGCTTCCTTGGAGTGGACCGAGCCCATATAGATGATGCTGCCGCCCTTGCCACTGGCGATCATCTGCTTCACACAGGCGCGGGTGGTCAGGAAGGCACCGTCCAGATGGATGGCCAGCATCTTCTTCCAGTCAGCAAAGCTGAACTCCTGAATGGGATGGACGATCTGGATGCCGGCGTTGCTGATCAGGATGTCGACATTGCCCAGCGCCTGCACGGCGGTCTGCACGGCGGTATCCACCTGCTCCTCGCTGGTCACGTCCACGCCCACGCCGATCGCCATGCTGCCGAACTTGGCAATCTCGACCGCCGCCGCATCGGCGGCTTCCTTGTTCAAGTCGGCAATCACGATCTTGGCCCCTTCCCGGGCGAATTCGATCGCAATCTCCTTGCCGATACCGCTGGCCGCGCCAGTAATGAATGCCACCTTGCCGTCGAGTCGTGCCATGGGGTGTCCTCCTGCAATGGAATGATGGGGAGATGGCCACGATCAGCATCGTCGCCATGCTGCAATGCAGCGTAGTACGAATAGCTTCGTGCTGCCGATGCACAATGGGTTCCCGGCTGATTTGCCTATTTGTCGGGCGTTGCCACCTGATGCCGGCGAGACGGCTCAGGGCTTGGCGAGGTGGGTATTGATGCGCTGCATCCATTCGTCCGGTACGGACAGGCTGCACATGACGTGCCGCTGCGCACCTTCCGGCATACCGTCCGGTTGCCAGATACGCAGCCCGCTACCGGGGCCGCTGCGCTGCTCCACCAGGTAGCGCGCCTCTTCGCCCGGCAACAGGATCACATCACCCAGACCACGCAGCAGCATGTCCATGATCTCGGCCGATTCATAATAGGTGAACACGGTGTGCGAACGCGCCTCGTCGATCGCCGCTCTCGCGCCTGGTGCACTGGCCACCCGCTCCTTCATGATGAAACGATGTGCCTTATTGCGCATCACGCCGATAAAGGTGCCTTCCGGCAGCATATAGTCGTCCCGGGTGATGAACACCAGCGGCTGGTCCTGGTAGAACGGGATGGAGAACTTGGCAAAGCGCTGCCGCTCCGGCGTCTTGTAGAACAGGGTGCCGCACACCCGGTCCTTGTCGGCCTGGATCAGGGCCACCTGCCGGTTCCAGGGCACCTTGACCCACTTGATGGCAATGTTCGCCGCCCGCAGCGCCCGCTCGACCGGCGCCACCGTCACACCACTGACCACGCCCTGCGCATTGCTGCTGACATAAGGTGGCCGCTCAAGATAATAGAAGGTCAGCGTGTCTTGCGCCCAGCCAGCCACCGCGAGGCAGCAGAGCCCCGGCACGACAAGCAGGCGACAAAGAGAGTGGTACAGGGGCATGGGTAATCGCACATCAGGGCTGGCTTCGACAGGGGCACCGTTCCTGTGCCGGCCAGGGGCCGTGGGGAACCGGTGAATCGCTATTGATACTAGTGCCTGGGCCGAAGGATTTCACGCCCGATTACGCCAGAAGAAACGCCCACATTGTTAATGAAATTTGCACAGTATTCGCAAATTACGTCGATTTATCCGAATGCCTGCCTAGTGAAGAATGGCAACCACTGAAGCGAGACCGACAGCGGTCTCCATCCAGATCGCCCAACCTACACAGGAGCAAGACCATGAACCAGCCCGTCGCCATCATCACCGGTGCTTCCCGCGGTATCGGCGCCGCCATCGCCCAGCGGCTCGCCAAGGACGGCATGGCCGTCGTCATCAACTACGCCAGCAGCAGTGCCGAGGCCGAGGCCCTGGTCGCCCGGATCAGTGCCGAAGGCGGCCGCGCCATCGCAGTCAAAGGGGATGTGGCCGATCCCGCCGCCGTCCGCAACTTGTTCGACGCCACCCTCGCCGCCTTCGGCAAGGTCGATATCCTCGTCAACAACGCCGGCATCCTGCCTTCCCACCTGCCCACGCTGGCCGATACCGACGACGACACCTTCGACCGGCTGTTCGCCATCAATGTGAAGGGCAGCTTCAACACCTTGCGCGAGGCCGCCCGGCGCCTCGAACACGGTGGCCGTATCGTCAACTTCTCGACCAGCGTCATCGGCGTGGCCCTGCCCGGCTACGCAATCTACGCCGCCACCAAGGGTGCGATCGAAGTCATGACCAACATCCTCGCCAAGGAGCTGCGCGGCAAGCAGATCACCGTCAACGCCGTCGCCCCCGGCCCTACCGCGACAGACCTGTTCCTCAATGGCAAGAACGACGAAACCATAGACCGGCTCGCCAAGCTGAACCCGCTGGAACGCCTAGGCAAGCCGGAAGACATCGCCAACACCGTCGCCTTCCTGGTCGGCCCGGACGGCGGCTGGATCAACGGCCAGACCCTGCGCGCCAATGGCGGCATGGTCTGAATCGCCTTAGCGAAGCTTGCCGCGCCGCCGCGAAGAAGCCTCGCTACGCTCGGCCGTTCACAGAATCAATGCTCGCGCTCCCTCACAGCTTGGGCCAGCCCCGCCAGGTGCCACCCAGCACCCTCGGCACGTTGAAAACCGAAAAGGAACCACCATGAAATCCGTCGTCCTCGTCACCGGTGCAGGCACCGGCATCGGCAAGCTCAGCGCCCAGACCCTGGCCCGGGCTGGTCATATCGTCTACGCCAGCCTGCGCGACATCCATGGGCGCAATGCCGGCAAGGTGGCCGAGCTGAAAGCCTACGCCGCCGAACATGGCGCCACGCTCCACGCCGTGGAACTGGATGTACTGTCGCAAGCTTCGGCCGATCAGGCGGTCCAGACCATCGTCGCCGAACAGGGCCGTCTCGACGTGGTCATGCACAACGCCGGCCACCTGGTGATCGGCCCGACCGAAGCCTTTACCCCGGAAGAAATCTTCAAGGTGTTCGATACCAACCTCCTCGGTACCCAGCGCGTCAACCGTGCCGCCTTGCCGGTATTGCGCCGACAGGAATCCGGCCTGGTCCTGTGGGTGAGCAGCACCACCGTCCGTGGCGGCTTCCCACCCTTCCTCGGTCCCTATGCCGCCGCCAAGGCCGCGATGGACTCCCTGGCCGTCACCCTGTCGTACGAGCTGGCCCGCTTCGGTATCGAAACCAGCATCGTCGTACCAGGCGCCTTCACCCGGGGGACCGATCACTTCCCCAGCGCCGGGCGCCCGGCCGATGAGTCCAACCAAGCCGCCTACGGCCGCTACGACGGCCTGATGGACCAGGTCGGCGCCCGCCTAAGCGCCCTCACACCGGACCATGCGGACCCACAAGCCGTGGCCGACGAGATCACCCGCATCGTCAGCCTGCCGCACGGCCAGCGGCCGGCCCGTTCGGTAATCGACTTTGTCGGTGACGGCGCCAAGGAAGTGACCGAACTGGCGGAACAGGTACGCATCGACTTCGCCGAGCGGATCGGCATCGCCGACCTGCTGGTGCCGGCCGTCCGGCGTTAAGTCGACACGATGCAACAAAAAAGAGCAGGCTCACGGCCTGCTTTTTTTGTTGGTTCATCCCTTTATGGTTTACCGGGCGGGCACTGCCCGGCCTGCCCGTTGGCCCAGCTAGCGGCCGCCGCGGCGATCTGCCCGGACAAGGTATGCAGCAGTTGCTGGTAGCCCTGCACCACCCCCGCATAGCCCGCGCTCACGGGGGTACGCAGCCGGCTACCGCACAGCAGCCGGCGCTTGTCCGTTGCATCCGCCCAGACCAGGCTCCAGTCGGCTTCCAGCGCGGCGTACTGGCCCGGCGCCGCATCGAAACGGCGCACCGCCAGCTTCACGCGCAACACCGGTTTGTCCGCAGACTTCGGCAGCGCACCCACGTTCTGCGCACCCAGCTTGCGGGCGAGACTAGTGGCCAGCGCGGCGTGGATCTCGTCGCCGAGGGGCGCCGCCCAGCGTTCGCCATCCAGCAGGTCCAGCGTACCGGTGCCCTGCCTCACCACCAGCTCCTGCCGATCCACCTCCACCGGCACCGTCACCGACAGCAGGTCGAGCAGGAAAGGTGCCGTGCTGGCGATGTCATCGCCGCCATCCGGCGGGGTCAGCGTGTAGTAGTGCACCGGGGTGGAGGTAGCACAGGCGGCCAGCAAGGTGGCGAATGCCAGGCCGGCGCCAAGGCGGATTGAGCGACTCATCGGGCGGGCTCCTGGGGTTGGATTGCAGGCGGTGGGCTACTGCCCGCCGGCCTGCCGCGTAGCAAGGCTTCAGGATGCCGGCCTAGCATGTCGGTCAGCGTACGCAGCGACCGTGCGCTGCGTTGCAGTTCCTGCAGCGTCTGGCCCAGGTCCTGCTGCAGCGGGGCATCCTCGCCCAGCGCCTCGCTGACGGTATTGAAGGTGCGCTTGGCCTCCTTCATCGTGCTCTGGGCTTCCTGCATGGTCGTCCTGGCCTCGGGCAGGACCTGGCCGTTCACCTGCTTCAGCGTCTTGTTCAGCTCCTGCAGGTTGTCATCCAGATGCCGGCCGATCGCATCCAGCGGAATCTTGTCGACCTTAGCCACGATGCTGGCAAATTGTTCCTGCAGCTTGTCGAAGCTGCCGCGCACCGTCGGCATGATCAGCGGATCGGCCTTCACGTCGAACGGTACCTTGGGGGCATTGGGCACAAAGTCGAAGGAGATGAACAACTGACCGGTCAGCAGGTTTCCGGTACGCGCCTGCGCCCGCAGTCCCTGATCAACCATGGTGCGCACGAACTGGGCAGTCTGCAGTTGCTCGTCGCCATCCATGTTCACCGTCTTTTCATGCACATGGCCCAGCCGACGCGGATAGACCACCGCATCCACAATCACCGGGAAGCGCTGCTTGACCGGATCGTAATCCACATACACCGCCTCCACCCGACCGATATTGATGCCCAGGAACTCGACCGGCGCATCCGGCGCAAGGCCACGCAGGGACTGATCAAAACGCATGCGCAGGTATTGCGGCGGGCCATCCGGCCCGGCCATGGCCAGCTTCTCGTCCGACGCCAGATCAAAGCGGGTGTTCTCCGGTGCGGCCGTGCGGCTGTAGTCCGGCGTCGCAAAGGCAATACCGCCGGCCAGCACGGTCGCGACCGATTGGGTGTTGAGCTTGAAGCCATCAGCGCTGAGCGAGACATCCAGCCCGCTGGCATTCCAGAACCGGGAATCCGCAGTGACAAAACGATCGTTCGGCGCATAGATGAACACCTGCACCGTCACGCCTTTGCCGTCGGCATCGAGCTGATAGGACGCCACCTGCCCGACCGGTATCCGCCGGTAGTAGACCGGTGAACCGATATCGAGCGAGCCGATATCCGCAGCATGCAGCGCAAAGCCCTTGCCCGGCGTGCCGTGGGTCACCGTCGGCGGGTTCTCCAGCCCGGTGAAATCCTTGAGCGTCTCGGTAGAGCTGCCGGAATCCACCTCGATATAGGCGCCGGACAGCACCGTATCGATACCCGATATCCCGCCCACGCCAATGCGCGGCCGCACCACCCAGAAGCGCGAATCGGTGCGCGCAAAGCTCTCGGCATCCTTGTTCAGCGCCACCTTGACCCTGACCTGCGCATGGTCCTCGCTCAACCGTATGCCGACCACATGGCCGATGATCACGTTCTTGTAGCGCACCTGCGTCTTGCCTACTTCCAGCCCGGCCGCACTCTGGAAGCTGATGGTGATCTTGGGGCCGGCCGAATACCAGGTCTGGAACAGCATGGAGAGCCCGACCAGCCCCGCAATGATGGGTACCAGCCAGATCGGCGAAAAACGCCAGCGCGGCCTGACGACCTGCGGTTTGCCAGGCACCTGGCTGGATGGCTGCTCGGGGGTGTCACTCATTAGTATCCTCGCCGTCCCAAATCAAACGGGGGTCGAAACTCAGGGTGGCCAGCATGGTGAGAATCACCACGACGCCAAAGAACAGGATGCCGATGCGCGGCTCCACATAGCTCAGTGCCTTGAACTGCACCAGCGCCGCGACAAGCGCCACGACCAGCACATCCAGCATGGACCAGTAGCCGATGAATTCGACCATGCGGTACAGCCTCGCCCGCTCGCGCATCGCCCAGGTACTGCGCCGGTAGCTGGTCAGCAACAGCACACCCATCGCCAGGAACTTGGTGCACGGCACCACAATGCTGGCGACAAAGATGATCAGCGCAATATCCCAGGCGCCGTCGTGGTAGAACTCCATCACACCGGTCAGGATCGTACTGTCGGTCCCCTGCCCGAACTTGCTGGTGTACATCACCGGTAGCACGTTGGCGGGGATGTAGAACACCATGCCCGCAATCAGATAGGCCGCAGAACGGGCAAGGCTATTGGGCTGGCGCCGGTAGAGCGACGCGTCGCAGCGCGGGCAACGCATCGCGGCCCCATCCTTCGGCAGCACGTCTTCGCAGACCAGCCCGCAGGCGCGGCAGCTCGTCACCTTCAGCTCACGGGCATAGGGCGGCCGGCTCATGGCAACTCCCGCGCGCTAATATCCCACAACCAATGGGTATCGCGGTTGGCGATGATCACCAGCAACACCGTCAGGGTTGCCGTCGCCCAGATGCCCGGCCCCCCCACGACGGAGAGATAGCTCGACAGCTTGACGATAGCAACCAGCGTGCCCACCAGGCAGACCTCCACCATGCCCCAAGGCCGCAGCGCACTGAGCGCGCGCATGGACAAGGCAAAACCCGGCGAGCGCAGGCCCAGCCGGGCGTGGATCAACACCCAGCCCAGTAGCGCAATCTGCAGGAAAGGCACCACGATCACCGTCAATGCTGCCGGAACCGCGATCAGCGCCGTCGGCCCGCGCCCCAGCGCCTCGACCGACTGCCACAGCGTGGCCTCGTTATGCTGGCCCTGCATGCTGATCCGGATGACCGGATAAGTATTGGCGAGGATGAACACGATGGCGGCGGTCAAAGTCAGCGCCAGCCACTGGTCGATATTGAAACGCTCGGCACGGTACAACACCGCCTCGCACCCTTCGCAGCGCGCAACCTCATGCGGCGCAAGATCGGCGCGCTGATAGACCCGATCGCAGTGCTCGCAGGCGATCAGATCGGGGAAGGTTTTAATCGAGCGTGTAGTCATTCATTGTTTTCAACAGCTCGGCCTCTGCCGTATAGGGTGATGCGTCAATTGCAGGACCGGCTGTCCCTTTATAAACCAGCCAGCGGCCTTGAAACGCCTTTTGCGCTTTGGGGTTCGACTTGGCCGGCCCGGGATAATTCGTTCCCGCCCCACAACATGCCTGCAACGTCCGGCGCATTTGTTAGCAACAAATTAGACAAGCCGGCAAGTTTCATTCTATTTATTCTACCATCCACAACAATCCAGCATCCCCGCCCATGGACCGCTACCAAGCCATGCAGGTCTTTACCCGCATCGTCGAACTCGGCAGCTTTACCCGCGCCGCAGACGATCTGGACCTGCCCCGCGCCACCGTCACCTACACTATCAAGCAACTGGAACTGCGGCTGGGGGTGCGGTTGCTACAACGAACCACGCGTAGCGTCAGCACCACGCTGGATGGCGACGCTTACTACCAGCGTTGCATACGCCTGCTGGCGGATCTGGAAGAAGCCGAATCGGTCTTCAGCGACATGGCGGCCAATCCCAAAGGCAAGCTGCGGCTGGACATGCAGCCCACCCTCGCCAACCACTTCGTCATCCCCCGCCTGCCGGAGTTCTACGCCCGCTACCCACGAATGGAGCTCGATATCGGCATGGGTGATCGCACCATCGACCTGATACGCGAAGGCGTGGATTGCGTACTGCGCGCCGGTGAGCTGCGCGATTCCAGCATGGTGGCAAAGCGCATCGCCCAACTGGATCAGGTCACCGTCGCCAGCCGCGGCTATCTGGACAAGCACGGTGAGCCGACCACGCTGGAAGCCCTCAAGGACCACACGGCGGTGAACTACTTTTCCAACGTCACCGGCAAGTCCTACCCCTTCGAGTTCATCGTCGATGGCGTCAACCGGCTGGTGCTCATGAAGGGCGCCACCGCCGTCAACAATGCCGAGGCCTACACCGGCTGCTGCATCGCCGGCCTGGGCCTGATCCAGGCACCGCGTTACCATCTTGAAGCGCAGTTGAACTCCGGCGAGCTATGCGAGGTACTGGCCGACTGGCGCCCTGCACCGATGCCGGTATCGGTGCTCTATCCCCACCACCGCCAGCTCTCGCCACGGGTGCGGGTATTTGTGGATTGGTTGGCGGAGGTTTTCAAGCCTGTGCGCTAATGGCTGAAGAACACCACCCACGACTGTCCCAGCGGCATGGTGGTTGTATCGTTCAGGCCCTTTACCTGCTGCTATCATCTCGGCAAACAGCCTGCCGATAGCGCCAACCACCCCTGCTTTACCCGGCACCAGCGCCTTGAATCAAGAGCGCACGCTGGTTGTACTGCACGGGCCCGGCCCACATCACATCATGCACAAGACCTACGAAGCCATACTCGACCTCCTCATCGCCGCCGACAAGAAGACCGCGGCGCATCAATTCGACCAGTGCGAGGCGCTGCTGGAGCAGACGAGAGCCAAGCTCGAACAAACCAGCTTCAACGAGCTCAAGAACGACTATTACGACGGCTGGGGATACTTTTACAAGCAGTACGTCCTGCTCCTGAAACAACGTATCGCCATCGAGCATCTAGGCGTTCCACCCAATGCCGTGAATGGCCCCGAGTACCTGGGTTGGGCCTGGTACTACCTGGGACATCAGCAAACGGTCAGCTCGCTGGCGCTACATCAGGTGCTGTTGAAGACCGTACGCACGGTACTCGACACCTTCATGACCAAAGACAAGGACTTGCTCTATAGCAGCTGCTATATCAGCCTGCGCGCCCTGTTCCGGTCCAGCCATGCCCTGCTGTCGCTGGAAGCACTCTGCGCTGGCGATCTGAAACTGGCAGTGGCCGAGATCGAACGGTGCTTCAAGATCAAGTCCGGTTACAGCGAATACCTGGACCCCTACATCGACTACTACGAGACCAGCGCAACGGTGTATCAGGCAGCTTACCTGCAAGATCCGGCCAAGTACGGCAAGAAGTACTTCGAAGCCCTGCTGAAACTGGAGAAGAAGGCGGAGGACGAGTACTACGTCAGCATCACCAATCCCGCATTGCAGGCGGCCATTGCATCCCCGGACTATCAGGCATTCAAGCAAGGCGCTCCGATCGAGAAGCTACGTCACGGCAAGGCAGGCGAAACCTGGCAGCAAGCCATTGCGCGCTTCAAGGCCATGCACAAGCTGCTCAAGGTAGCGCCGGAGGATGAAGACGACTACGACTGGAACCAGCTCACTATCAACGCTCGGGAAACCGAGGCCCACCTGGCCGAAATCGAGTCGCAGATAAACTGCCCGATCCCCGCATCACTGCGCGACCTGCTCTGCAACACCGGCGCGCTCCAGATGCGCGATAGCGAAGAATGGGGTTCGATTACGCTGTATAGCAATGTCGACGGCGGCTATATGCCCACGGCGGCCGGCCTGGCCGCGTCGATCGACCACGTCTGGGGCGGAAGACCGGAGTTTGAGGACTACTTCAAGCCATCGGAAATCGACGACATCAACCAGCGCTTCTTCTGCTTTGGCGCCTACCTGCACGACAGCAACGCCCACACCCACTACTACTTCACCCGCGCGGGCCGGTTCGGGGCGCTGTACTACAACCAGGACGAGTGGGACAACCTCTACACCAGCCTGAAAGCGCTGATGGCGGACGAAACACCCGGCGACTACGACACGCTGGATGCCCTGCTCTCCTCAGGCGTAGATGACGTGATCGAAGCCCTGCTGGCGTGGAAGGAAGAGAACGACCAGGGAGCGTGAGGGGCTTATGCATCGGGTAAAGCGTTGCCTTCCTCCATGCCAATGCAATGCCCGTCCCTCAGCCTCGTAGGGCGAATCCCCGCAGGGCATTGCGCCGTATTGAAAGCCTGCCAGGCCGTATCCGTTGCGCAGATCGGCAAGTAAAGCGCCCATGACGCCATTCAGTCAGGAATACGAGCAATGACCTTGATTTCAAAATCAAAACCGGCAAGCCAGTTGACGCCGATCGCAGTCCAGTTCGGATAAGGCGCCGTCGGAAACACCTCGCCCTTCACCACCATGATGGTTTCGAACTGCTTCTCTGGGTCGGTGTGGAAAGTCGTCACATCGACGATGTCATCCAGGGTGCAGCCCCCCGCCTCCAGCACCGCTTTCAAATTGGCGAAAGCCAGCCGGACCTGAGCCGCAAAATCCGGTTCCGGCGAGCCGTCGGGACGGCTACCAACCTGCCCGGAGACAAACAGCAGATCGCCGGAGCGGATTGCTGCAGAATAGCCGTGCGCCTCATAGAGGGCGTGGCGATTTGCAGGAAAAACGGCATCGCGCTTTGACATGTCTTGATCCTTTCAGATGTCGCCACCCAGGCCAGGATCCAACTGATGCTGACAGTTGGGCCGCCAAGGGAAGCAACGTGATTTAATATACGGCTCGTATGTGGAATGATGCCACATACACTTCGTATGTCAATTCAGATACGCACCGTATCTGAGATTTAGGTGAGCTATGGTTGCAAGACGTCGTATCGACACAATGGAAGAAAACCGGGCCAAGCTGATCGCAGCGGCTCGCAAGGCATTTGCCGAAAAGGGTTTCGCGGAAGCATCCATGGACGAACTGACCGCAGACGCAGGGCTAACGCGCGGGGCGCTGTACCATAACTTTGGCAACAAGCAGGGGCTGTTTGCCGCCGTGGTAGCCCAGGTGGATGGCGAGATGGCGAACCGTGCCCGGGAGGCTGGCGCCGCAACCGGCGACGGCTGGGCGGGGCTACTTGCGGAAGGCGCGGCCTATATCGAGATGGCGGTGGATCCGGAAGTACAGCGTATCGTCCTGCTCGACGGCCCCGCAGTACTAGGCGACCCATCGCGATGGCCCAGCCAGAGCAGTTGCCTTCAAGTAACCCAACAAGCCGTGGAGCGCCTCATTGCACAAGGCACCCTCGAACCCGTTGATCCCGAAGCCGCCGCCCGGCTATTGAGCGGCGCCGCACTCAATGCTGCACTTTGGGTGGCTGCAAGTGACGATGCCAAGCATGCATTGCCCAAAGCCATTGAGGCTTTTCAATGCCTGGCCAAGGGCCTTTTGAGACCTGCATAAACCACACTATCCAGAGAAAGTCAGCGACAGCCGCCACACTTGCCAGGGGCAGATCTTGTATGTCGTCTGTCCACCAACGCTCCCTCTCTACTTCACTTGCTTATTCTGGTCAGGTAAAAACCCTTGTCAGGCGCATAGGCCATTGGCTCGCCCAGAACGTCCCCCCACTTCTTTGCTAGCGTTGCGGGGACATCTGAAGCCTGGAAGTCAGAGAATGCTTGCCACCATCGGTTGACGGTTGCCTCGGGCGTCCCCCTGGAGAACGCCATGAAAGCCGGGGCTTCCGAGATGACAAACGCTGGCGCCAGGCGATTCACCGCTAAGCCGGCCGCGTCCGTATTCATCTTCAATTCCATATCGGATAGCACGACGAGTTGAATGCGGCCATGTATCACCAGCTTCATGCTCATCGCGTGGGTCACCGCTTCATCCACCCTGACGCCACTGTCCTTCATCAACTTCATGCGCCAGTCGCCTCGCTTTCCTTCACTGACTTCGGCTCAATCCTGAGACGGTGCCACCGTGGTTCACTTTGGCGATGGCTATAGAACCGTCGCGGTTTAGGGAGAGTTAAGCCTCGGGGGTATACAATTGCATTTATTCAAATGCAAAGTGCCCCTCCCCATGCAAGACGTCATTCAAGCACTGAGGCAACATCGACTGCATGAGCCTGGACCGTGGTTGGGGCGGGTTGTGATCTGGGGTGGCGCCGCTGGGCTCGGCCTTGTCACTGTTTTGTTTGCCCGCCTGACTGAACAGTTTGGGCATCCGTTTCGTCACCTGTATGTTCAGACCAACTGGGTACCGCTGCTGCTAACTCCATTGGGGGGTATGCTGGTTGTTTACGTGCTCAGACGTTGGTTTCGTGGGGCGGAAGGGAGCGGCATTCCCCAAACGATTGCCGCCTTGCATGCAGAAGATGCAGGTGCCGACGTGGGGCGTTTTCTCTCGGTCCGCATCGCCCTTGCCAAGATAGGGCTTGGGTCTATAGCAGTTGGCATAGGATTTTCAACCGGCAGAGAGGGTCCATCGGTACAGGTCGGCGCCAGTATCATGTATTCGCTACGTCGTTTCCTACCTAGGGATCATACGGTAGTGCATAGCCATCTTATCCTTGCTGGTGGCGCTGCTGGGATCGCCGCAGCCTTCAATACGCCGTTGGCAGGGATCGTATTCGCGATCGAGGAGCTGTCCCGAAAATTTGAGCAAAAGACCAACGGTGTATTGCTTACGGCGATAGTACTTGCCGGGATGGTATCAATCTCTTTGCAGGGCAATTACCTGTACTTTGGCCATTTCGCCGTATCGGGTGTAGATAGCGCCATTGTCTTACCTGTGATGGTATGCGGTCTGACCTGTGGCGTCGTTGGCGGGTTGTTCAGTAGAGCGTTGCTTTGGGCCACAAGGCCTTGGCCGGGTGCGCTGGGGCGACTGAGGGCAATACGACCTGTGCAGTTTGCGGGGTTGTGCGGTTTGATCGTCGCCCTGCTAGGTTATGCGACCAACGGTGCAACATTTGGCTCTGGCTACGAAGCCACTCGGGCCATGCTGGCGAGCCCCGATGGCGCTTCATGGTTTTTTGCACCATCCAAGCTGGTTGCCACTTTGGTGTCCTATTTTAGCGGAATCCCCGGCGGCATCTTTGCCCCGAGCTTGGCAGTCGGTGCTGGCATTGGCCATGATCTGGTTCCGCTATTCAACGCCAGTGTGCCAAGCGCCAGCATCTACGCACTTTGCATGGCCGCTTTTCTCGGGGCGGTGACCCAGGCGCCCATCACCGCTTTCATCATTGTGATGGAGATGATCGACGGGCATGAAATGGTACTCAGCCTCATGGCTGCTACTCTGATTGCATCGCTGATAAGCAAGCTCTTCAGTCCGGCGCTCTACCACACGCTTGCGGCATGCCAGTTGAATAATGCAACGGCGGAAGCTGACAAAAAGACAGCGCCATAGAGGCGCTGCCTTAATCGCACTGGTCGGTAATGTCGGTCGCCGGCCTACGATGAAGCTTGGCCACCAAAGTACCACGATCAAATGCATTTGAACAAATGCACTTATCGGATAACTCTGAGCTCACCGACGTCAGCAAGACCCCAAAGTACTCGCGAGGTGAGCGCAGCTTGCCTGCGCTAATATCTCGCTCTCACGGTCCAGATTAACAATTTGTTCGGACCGCTTGTGCCAATCACCAAAATAAATACTGATAACTATGCACGCCACAACCATCGAAATCGTCGGCGCAGCGCTATTCGCCGTTGCGCTAATCCACACCTTCTCGACCAAATTCTTTGAGCATCTGGCACACAGTCGCCCCCGCCATGCAGGCGTCTGGCATCTGCTCGGCGAAGTAGAGGTGGTCTTTGGTTTCTGGGCCATGGTGCTGATGCTGGTGATGTTCGCCTTGCAAGGCAAAGCGGCGGCGACGGAATACATTGATACCCGCAATTTCACGGAACCCCTGTTTGTGTTCGCAATCATGGTGATTGCCGGTACCAAACCGGTGCTGCAGTTCGCCATGGCCAGCGTCAAGATGGTGGCCAAAGTCATCCCGTTGCCTGCCAACATCGCCCATTACTTTGTCGTTCTAGCCTTCGTGCCGATGCTGGGGTCGTTCATCACCGAACCGGCTGCCATGACACTAGCAGCACTGGTCTTGCGCGACCGCTACCTCGGTGCCGGGATCTCGACACGGTTCAAATACGCCACACTGGGGGTGCTGTTCGTCAACATCTCCATCGGCGGGACCTTGACGCCCTTTGCGGCTCCACCAGTCCTCATGGTGGCCACCAAGTGGAACTGGGACATCCTGTTCATGATGTCGACCTTTGGTTGGAAAGCGGCCGTGGCAGTCATCATCAATGCTCTGGGTGCGGCCCTGCTGTTCCGCAAGGAGCTGCTTGATCTTGCAGCGCAATCTACCGGCGAACAAGCCAATGCAGTGCCCAAAACCCTGATTGCGGTCCACCTGCTCTTCATGCTCGGGGTTGTGATCTTCGCCCATCATCCAGCTATCTTCATGGGCCTGTTCCTGTTCTTCCTCGGTGTCGCTAACGCTTACGAGCGGCACCAGGACAGGCTAATCCTGCGCGAGGGCCTGCTGGTGGCCTTCTTCCTCGCGGGACTGGTGGTATTGGGAGGGCAGCAGCAATGGTGGCTGCAGCCACTACTGATGAAAATGAACGCCGATGCGGTCTACTTCGGCGCGACGGCACTGACGGCGCTGACCGACAACGCCGCACTGACATACCTGGGTTCGCTGGTAGAAGGCTTGAGTGATGACTTCAAGTACGCCCTGGTTGCCGGCGCAGTGACAGGAGGCGGGCTGACCATCATCGCCAACGCGCCAAATCCTGCGGGCATCGCAATTTTGCGTGACAAGTTCACTGATGGTGCCGTGCATCCAATCGGCCTGCTCGCGGCGGCATTGCCACCAACCATCGTTGCTATCCTGGCATTCCGTATACTTTGATCAGAACGTGAGAACCTAAATCATCTATGGCCGGCTAATAAGCACCAGCGCGCAAGCCTTTATTTAGATGCTTGTCTGCACGCAAACGATCGGCCATCAGATCGATAAAGCTTCGCACCTTAGCTGAGCCATATTTGCTCTCTCGATGCACGATATGAATTGGGAGAGGTGCGTTCTCGTACTCTGAAAGCACGATCTTCAGCCTACCCGCTTCCAGTTGCGGTCCGATCTGATAGGACATCAAACGGGTAACTCCCATGCCACTGCTCGCAGCGTCAATCGCGGCGTCATTGCTGGTTACGGTCAGGCGGGGTTTCAACTTGATCACACAAGGGCTTTGCTCCGGCCCGAATTTCCATTCCACCGTCGGCGAAACACTGCTGGCAGCAATGATTGTTCTTCCGATGAGTTCCTCTGGAGTTCGGGGCTCACCATGTCGATCGAGATAGCCTGGTGAGGCACAGAGAATGCGCCTGACCTGGCCTACCCTGATGGCACGCATACTTGAATCAGGCAGCGGTCCAATCCGAACCGCCACATCTACGCCTTCCTCTAACAGGTTGACGACGCGATCAAGAAATAATGCCGAGACGTCAGCATCCGGGTTGCGATTCAGGTATTCGAGAATGCCGGGCATAACGAACATCTTGCCAAACAGCACTGGCGCGGTGACCGTTAAATGCCCTCGTGGTGCAGCATTGATACCAGCGGCCGCTTCATCAGCCACATCTACCTCCTCAAGGATACGACGCGCGTCATCTAGATAGCGCTGACCAGCCTCGGTGACCCGTACATAGCGGGTCGTCCGAAGAAGCAGCTTTACACCCAGTTTGTCTTCCAGTGCCGAAATGGCGCGCGTCACGGCAGGTGGCGACATGCCCATGCGTCGTGCCCCGGCGGAAAAACTCTCTTCCTCGCCCACCGCCACGAACACGGCCATCAAGTGCAGTCTGTCCATCTTGAATTCCTTCAGGTGGAATAATTAATTGCATAATACGACTATTCTTCAGCTTGGTGCATTTTGGCAAAGTGTCGTCACTCGCAACGCACTGGGCGATGCGAACTGGAAATTTACTTAGCCAAGGAAATCATCATGAGCCGCATCAGCATCCCCACCATCGAACAATCCGTCGAAGCCAGCAAGCCTCTCTTGGCCGCCGTTAAGCAACAGCTGGGCATTGTTCCAAACCTCATGAAGCTAGTAGGACACAGCCCTGCTGCGCTGGAAGGCTATCTGTCGCTGAACGGCGCGCTGAACAAGGGCAAACTGGATGCCGCGCTTCGTGAGCGAATTGCGCTGGCGATTGCAGAATATAACGGCTGCGACTACTGCCTTTCCGCCCACACCTATCTGGGCTTGAATGTCGCCAAACTGAGCGAAGCAGAAATTGCTGCGGCGCGTGACCACCGTAGCAGCGACACCAAGACTGCTGTTGCTTTGCAGTTTGCTTATCGTGTCGCTGCTGACCGTGGCCGTGTGAGTGATTCCGATTTGAGCGCCCTGCATCAGGCTGGCTTTGATGAAGCGGATGTTATCGAAATCGTATTGGTGGTCGCGCTGAATGTACTGACCAACTATGTCAATAACGTCGCCCAAACCGATATCGATTTCCCGAAGGTTTCGGCCAAGTAAACAGCCCACGCAGCTAACGTTCCAACGACTTTACCTCGGAGCCAATATGAGTATCGCTATTACCAAGCTTGCTGCCCAACTGACTTTGGCTGTCGCCATGATTGCCCCCGCACTGGCGGCCTCGCCCGTCACCAAGGATGGAGTGACCACCATCCACCTTACGGAGTACAACGGTTACTTCGCCGCGAAGGAAACCCTGACCGACTTGAAACCGGGTGAGTACGATTTCGTGGTCACCAACAAAGCCGGTAAGTTTGTGGGCTTCAATGTACAGGATCAAAAAACGCATGAACTGCTGGGTGGGTTTGGGCTAAAGCCAAACGAAACCAAGTCGGCCCGTGTCACGGTAACCGCTGACGGCTTTCGTTACCGCTGCCCAATCAATGTCACGCCTTGGTACGACGTCGACATGACTAAGTAAGCCGTCCTTACTATTGGCGTGCAATAAATGCCCTGAGCATCGCTCCGGGCATTTTCTATTTGCTAGCAGGCCTACCAAGGCGTCTTTTGAATTAGTTTTGCTTGCACCATCCGAACAATCAGCACCGGCACAGCTAGGTGCCGGTAGTCAATGAGCACCGGAATTGCCGGTCAAGTTCGCCGGAATCCGCAGCAGGCAGGCCGGTACAAATACACAACACCGTAGACCAAACCGGAAAAAGCCTTCTCCCGCGAACGGGCGGCGACGGCTATCCCGCGTACGTGCGACAGCGCACTGACACCTGATTGAAAAGACACCACTGTGATGAAGCCACGGACGACTTATCACCGTCGTCTCCGATTCGACTTACTCACATGAGGTCTACATGAACATACCCAATCAGCAGCAGCCCAATACCAACCCGCCCCGTACCGATGGCCCCACCAGCAAGCCACCAGCCGGTGACCCACCGCGCCCCTCGCCCGTCGAGGATGAAACGGGAAACATGCAGCCCAACCGCGAAGTCGAGAACAGGCAGCAAGACATGACCAGGGATGAGATGGATTCGCGGATGCGGGACCAGAACGCGCAGCGACAATCGGCGCCCTCCGGTCTGACCCGCAACACCGGACGAGCCCTCTCCTATCCAGAAGCCTTTGGGGTGGCTACCGGAGAGGCAATCCATCTGTATTGGGCAACTTCTGAACGGACCACCATGCGCTTCTATCGTGCAATCAGCGCGTACATCGAATCGTTCCAGCAGAATTTCACTGCAGTAGCAGAGAACATCGAAGACACCGCCCGCGCGAATCAATCGCAATTGCGTGAAAACCGGTCCTTCTCGGCCCCATCGCTTCGCTCGAGCAACAATCTGCACGATGACCAGCGCTCAAACCGCCCCATGCGCTAGTTGCGGTTAGCCAGATAAAGCGAGGATGAATCATTGATTGGCATTTAATCCAGCCATGCGTTTGCAGTTCTTTCGAAAGACACGCTGGCTGGATCTTTTTGTCTTCCGCCTCCTCGCTTCCGGGCAGGATCAAGCACCCGATTAAGGCCGCGATCATGGATTTCTGACCGTACGGTCCCAGGTACGACGCTTGCCCCTTTCTGTATATCACCACTGATCACCAAGATAGGAAACACGCCATGGGTCACATGAACCCGCAAGCCAACAAGTCTGCGAAATGGGAATTTGGCGGAGAAGTACAGGACGCCTGGGATGGATGGCTCAATGAAGTCTGGGATGATTTCGATGCGATGCCACGCCTGCTCACAGAATCGGAACGGTCCGCAGAAGACCCGGCCCAACCTCGCCGCGGCTCATGCAGCGTCATACGGGGTACGCACGGGGCGCACAGCGCATAGACGAATTGGAGATTCAGACTTGCCCGCATCCCGACTCGCCACAGGGGACGGCAGTGCTAGCTGAGGCCCTGCTGAGAAAGCAGGGGCAAATTCACGCGAAACAAGGTGCCCTCGATCTGGTTCGAGGATATCTCCAGCGAACCCCCGTGGGCCTTTGCAATCTCATGGCAAAGGTAGAGCCCCCGGCCCAATCCACCCAGTTGCAGGCCGTCAAGAAAACGTACACCTGACTGAAAGATTTCCGGGAGTCGATCCAGATCAAATGGCGCGCCGAAGTTGTGTACCGACAGAGTCAGCCATTGACCCTCGGTCAGGCAGTTCACCGTCACCTGCGATTCGGAAGCGCCGTAGGTGAGCGCATTATCCAACAGGTTCGAGAGTAGCTGCTGGACTCGCAGCAGGTCGCAATGGACGCTCCGCGATATCCAGATAACCGCATCGATCTCGCGGTCCGGACGCAACATCTTCCAGTCGGCGATAACCGCATGAAGTGCATCGGCTAGAAATTCCATCGCAGTCGGCTTGATCTGAACCCCTGAATCCAATTCTCCGCATGACAAGTCGGAGCCCCTTCGATGAGCTATCAGCGCATCAGTCAACGTTGCTGGTCATTAAATACAGATACGCGAGCATGGGGAAATGGCGACGCAAAGTCTGTACGGCAGCGCACACAAGTATCAGACCGCGCTGGGGTGGCAATCTCATTCCTGCCGGATCGCCCGCATGGCAAGTGGCAGCGGCCTGCCAAGCAGGACAGAAACCCCCAATCAGAGGGCGGTGGGTGGGGGACTGTGCGGCTTCCCCTCCACGCCTCTGACTGATGGCAGACTGAGGCCAGCTTCGCGATGACGGCGGGCCTATCCGGCTACTACGCCCGGCAGGGCGGAGGAAAGACGGATAGCCCCCCAGCTAGGCAAGCCAGGCCCCCTCATCTCATGAGGGCTTGTTGACCTTGCCGGCGGTCAGCGCAGCCTTCTTGACGCTCATTGCCTCACCGATCTCGATCAGGTCGAGCTTCCTCGCTTTGGCCAGCGGAAACATCTCTTCCTCTTCCTCTTTGACGTGGTGGTTGATGTACTCCCCCAGCACCGTCACCTTGGCGTCGTAGAGTGGGTCGTTCGGCTTCATGGCCGAGAGTTGTGCGATCAATTCCTTCGCACTCGCATGCTCCACCGTAGCCTCATCAATCAGCCTGTCGCTTTCTTCGTCTAGACGCATGGCCGGATAGAAGAGCGTCTCTTCCAGCTCGGTATGAACCCGAAGCTCCTCACATATCTGACCAGCCAGCGCAGAACGTTCGGTGGTATCCCCCTTGCCGATCAACTTGTCGTAGTCCTTGAACATCTTCTGGACCTTCTTGTGATCGGCCTTGAGCATATCGACGGCGTTGGGTGCCGTATCCTTGCGGCCGGAGGTGGATTGGGTCTTTTTCGGTTGAACAGTAGTCATTGCAATACCCCAGTTAGGACGACATTCGGTGAGTGTCGTGTAGTAGGAGTAGCAACCGGCGCGCCTATGATCATTTCGGCGCGGTGACGTCGTCAGGGCGGGCAAACGTACCCAGATGGCCGGTAGCAGACCGATAGGGGGAGGGCAGAAGCGTGCAGGCAACTTCGCAGAAACAAGCGGGCGTGGCCCCGCCTGAAAAAGCTGGTCAGGTGTTCTTCAGGCTCTGTTGGCCGGTTTTGGGAAATTGCTCGGTATTCCCGCTCTGGGTCTCGCCGTCGCTGGGTTCAGCCTGACGACCCGAATCCCTTTGGCTGTCCGTTGCGGTCGACCGTGAGGCCTCGCCAGGAGATGGATCGGCTGAAGTAGCACCTTCATCCTGGTCCAATCGATGATCCTCTTTCTCCACCTGGGAGTCGGCGGTGGTCGTATCACGGTTCACGCCCGGATGAGCTACTCCAGGCGGACGGTCGGTTTCTCCCACTTCCTCTGCATCAAAATCGGGGTTGAGGGGTGTGTTGCTATCGGGGGTATGGTTGGAAGACATGAATACATCCTTTACCTGCAATTTCATTGACCCATTGTGTCCCTGGGCTGGGTCAATGCGGCTGACGCCAAGAGACGCTATCTCCCTGGCAAGGCGTGTGCCGTCCAAGCGTAAAGGCGGGGCAACCTAGGAACCTCTCCGAATTTGCCCCGACGCAATGTAAACGCTACCGACTGGCAGGTACAAACGGCAAAGGCTCCGCGCAACATTTACCGGCAGAGGCAAGACACCCCACCAGTGCCTTGCGCGCATTACCTTTCTTTCACTCACGCCGCCGCTTCTCGGCTCCAATGACGGTGTGCAGCGATCGCCTCGATAAACTTGTCGGTCAGTTTGTCGCCCGGTGTCTCCAGCACGATGCCCGGCGCAAGCGCGGATACCTTCCCCCAGGGCAAATCATTACATGCCCGCTGGAACAGCCGGCCACCATCGCCTTCTGCGGCAATGGCCTTGCAATGCATGAAGGCCTCTCTCACAAACCGCAAGGTATCCGGGTGCTGAAGGAGTGTTTCGATACTCTTTGCGCCGCCAGGGATATAGACGGCATCGAACAAGACGGAGCTGGTCGTCAACAGGCTATGATCAACCTCGATCACCGTACCGCCTTCTCCTTTTAGCGTGCCGCCATGTGGGGCGATGATCTTGCATTGCGCGCCCGCGGCAAGCAGGGCCTGCTGCATGGCAGCCAACGCCCGCTCGTCCACCCCGTCGGCGACCAGCATGCCAATCTTGCGGGTCGCAATCCCGCACGATGGCTTATCGGCCATGCTGGTTGCGGGCGAGTCCGCCAGGCTGGAGTCCACCGGCAAGGGCTGGTATTCGGCCGGGTCGGCATCCGCCGGTACGCTCATGTTCAAAGGCAAGGCCAGATGCTCAGGGATATCGATACCGAGTCCCTTGGCGACTCGCTCGGCCAAGGCGATGTCCACCTGGGCCAGCATCCCCACCATCCGCTCACGTATCGCAGCTACGGTCAGTTTTCCCAATTCGAACTGCAGCGCCTTCACGATATGCGTCTGCTCCCAATCGGCCTGGCTGCGAAAGAACATGGCGGCCTGACTGAAATGGTCGAAGAACTTCTCGCTTTTAGCGCGTACCTTTGCCCCATCGATAGCTTCAGAGTGGCTGACAAAACCCTGCATATCAGCACCGGCCTGCATGGGGCAGCCACCCCCTAAGGTATTGGGGGCATAGTTGGCACGGCCGGTATCGATCCCCTGGCGCATATGGCCATCACGCTGATTGTTGCTGACTCCCGAGACGGCCCGGTTGATCGGAATCTCATGAAAATTAGGTCCGCCCAGTCGGATCAGCTGGGTGTCGGTGTAGGAAAAAAGACGCCCCTGTAGCAGGGCATCATTGCTGAAATCGATGCCCGGCACGACATGCCCCGCATGAAATGCGACCTGCTCGGTTTCGGCAAAGAAGTTGTCCGGATTCCGGTTCAGCACCATCTTGCCTATCCGTATCACGGGAACAAGCTCTTCCGGGATGAGTTTGGTAGGGTCAAGCAGGTCAAAGTAGAACGCATGTTCGTCCTCTTCCTCCACAATCTGTACGCCGAGTTCCCATTCGGGAAAATGGCCCGCCTCAATCGCATCCCACAAGTCTCGCCGGTGAAAGTCCGGGTCTTGGCCGGAGATCGTCTGCGCTTCACTCCAGGCGACCGAATGCACACCCAGCAGTGGCTTCCAGTGGAACTTCACGAAGCGGGATTTGCCATTGGCACTGACAAACCGGAAGGTATGCACACCGAACCCCTCCATCATGCGCAGGGAGCGTGGGATGGCCCGATCAGACATCACCCACATGATCATGTGCATGGATTCCGGCATCAGGGAGATGAAATCCCAGAAGGTGTCGTGTGCCGATGCCGCCTGCGGTATTTCGTTCGGGGCTTCCGGCTTGACCGCATGGATCAGATCGGGAAACTTGATCGCATCCTGGATGAAGAACACCGGAATGTTATTGCCGACCAGATCATAGTTGCCGTCCTCGGTGTAGAACTTCACCGCAAATCCACGCACATCCCGTGCAAGATCAGAAGAACCGCGTGAACCCGCCACCGTGGAAAAACGGGCAAATACCGGTGTCTTCACCGTCGGGTCCTGCAGGAAGCCTGCCTTGGTCAGCGCCGATTGCGAGGTGTAGACCTGAAAGTACCCATGCGCTCCCGAGCCGCGGGCATGTACAACCCGCTCGGGAATACGTTCATGATCAAAATGGGTGATCTTCTCCCGCAGAATAAAGTCTTCCAGCAAGCTGGGGCCGCGTTCGCCCGCCTTCAGCGAATTCTGGTCGTCGTTGATGCGTACGCCTTGATCGGTAGTGAGGAATTGGCCGGTGGCATCCTGGCGAAAGCGCGCCAGATCAGCGTCTTTGGTGTCGCTTTGAGTGTTCTTTTTCAACGTAATCTCCTCGGCTCGCCAACCAGTGCCAAGGCATAGCCAAGCGGTCCAATCGGTGAGGGTTCAATGTAGGTAGCCGTACGCCGGTTTATCGGCCTGGAGCTGGCAACAATGGGGAGGCGTGGCAAATGCGTCGGTGCGCTGGCGCACACAACGCGCCAGGATTGCGTCGTAAATGTCGGAGACAGGTGATTCGCCACCAGAGAAAAACAGAGCTTGCGAGCGGCGGCGCAAGCCCAAGGCAAAATCCTCGCAGGCCAACGGGCCACGAGAACAGATCGGCATCCCATGCCGTACCCGCCCGGGGCCATTTATTATTCGAAATTGCACAATCACGGCAATTTCCAGGCAATTATCTGAATCGCGAAGCTCCCTAAACTGCAAGCCATACCCACTTGCCCAAGGAGCCCGCCATGAACAGCCCCCTACCCCACCCGCTCACCACCTTTCTCGATGCGATCAACCGCAACGATACCCAGGCCTTCCTCGCCCACTTTCCCGCCAACGGCGTAGTCGATGATTGGGGTACACGCTACCAGGGCCACGCCAGCATTCTTGGCTGGAGTGCGCGCGAGTTCATCGGCGCGAACGTGAACCTGCAGGTCACCAGCATCAGCCAGCAGGGTTCGGAATTCAGCATCCTTGCCGATGTCGGCGGCCGGGGCTATACCGGGCCGAGCCGGTTTGTGCTGGACTTTGAGAACGACAAGGTGCGAGAGATGCGCATCACGACGCATTGAAACCAACCGTCGCGAACACTGACCATTGCAAGGGAATACACCATGCGCACCCTATGGATCATCCTCGGCGGCCTGTTGCTGCTGGCCATCTTCATGCTGGTCGCCCGTCTCACCGGCAGTGCCACACCCGCCGCACTCGCAGCCAAGTGTTTTATTCCACTCTGGCTTTTGGTGGCAGCAGCCAATATGTGGGTAGGGGTCAGCCAGGCCGGCTACTCGGTCGCGGAAGAAGCACCCATCTTCCTGGTGATCTTCCTGGTTCCCGCCATCGCTGCAGCTTTGCTGTGGTGGAGGGGGCCTAGCGCCGGTTGATGGCTGGCCACCCGTAGCCCGTAGGACCAGAAGCGGATGCGACTAGGCCAGGGTCAGGAGATGGGCCGCAGCCAGATCAAACTCATTCTCGCTGAACACCTTGATCCCCGCTGCCTGCAAGCAGGCGGTGGCCACGCCGTGTTGGTCCACCCGGGTACCATTGAAACTGCCGTCGTAGATATAACGGCTGCCACAGGAGGGGCTGCCCTCCTTGAGCACCGCCAAGCGTATGCCACGGGCCTGCGCCACGGCCAGCGCCTGTTCCGCCCCGTGCACAAAGGCCAGGGTCACATCTTCGCCCTTGTTATCGATGACCGGCGCCTCACCCCGCAACACCGCCAGGCCACCAAGGCCCGCGCGGATCTCGGCCGGCGGCCGCGGCGTGGGCAGGCCGCCCGCCACCTCGGGGCAGACCGCCACCACCCGGCCTTCGGCCAGCCAGCGCGCCAGGACCGGATGCCCGCTCTCCTTGCCTTGCCCGTTATAGCGGACCGGGTTGCCCAGGAGACAGGAGCTGACCAACACATACGCCATTTCATTCGCCGACATGCTGCCCTCCCATCGTTTTACCCGTTCAATCCGGCCCCTTGGGGCGCTACCAGAAGCCTCGGTTTCTGGCAGTACTTCCTATTATGCCGCGCCTTGCCCCCAAGCAGGATCAGGTGCGATTGATGGACACCCCACCGTCCACCACCAGCGCCGCCCCGGTCATGAAGGCCGACGCATCGGACGCCAGATACAGTGCAGACCGGGCGATCTCCTGCGGCGTCGCCAAGCGCTTGAGGGCATGCAGCCCTTCCACGAAGGTGCGGGCTTCAGGCGTACTGGCCGCCGCCCGCCCCATGGGGGTATCGGTGCCGCCTGGCAACAAGGCGTTGGCGCGTACGCCTCGGGTCCCGTATTCAGCGGCGATGACCTTCGCCAGGCCGATCAGCCCCGCCTTGCTGGCCGCATAGGCGCCCATACCTGGCAAGCCGACCGTGTAGCCGACAATGGTCGAGGTAAAGATCAGCGACCCGCCACCGCGCGCAACCAATGCGGGCAACTGGTACTTGGCCCCAAGGAAGGCGCTGGTGAGGTTGATTTCCAGGGTCTCGTTCCAGGCAGCACGAGAGAGATCGGCCACCGGCGATGTCTCGCCCAGCGTGCCCGCATTGTTGAAGGCAATGTCGAGCCCACCGAACCGGCCCACCGCCGTCTCCACCAGTGCGCTGGCGAGCTGTTCGTCGCGCACGTCGCCAGCTAGCGCAATGGCGCTACCGCCTTCGTGTTCGATCTCGGCCACCAGGGCCGCCAGCTCCGTCTCGCGGCGCGCCGTGACCACCAACTTCGCCCCTTCCCGCGCAAACAGACGGGCCGCTTCATACCCTATCCCGGAGCTCGCGCCGGTAACGATGGCAACTTTGCCGGACAATTGCTTCATGTGAGCCTCGCACTTTCAGTAACGTTGATGAATCTCGCTACTGTCGTCGATGCCCGGGCGCGCCGCGCTCCGCTTCTTGCGGTCAAATTAAGGAGGGATCGCCCACGACAACGGGGCGTGAACGGGCCTGATCGGTGCGTCAGTCCCAGCGCAGTTCAAAGTAGGGGCAACGCACCACGACCGGATCATAGGAGAGCAGCAGGAAGGCCCGGTCGATAAAGCGGGGGCGGGAAAAACAATGGCCGTCCAGGTAGGCGGCCACGGTGTCTCGGTCCAGTTTGGGTTCGTCGGTGTAGACCACCACGACATAGCCCCCCGCGTAGGGCGGGGCTTTCAGTTCCGGATAGCGCTTGTCCTTAGCGGCAATGCGCTCACCAAGCTGGGACAGGAAGGTATCACGCTGCCAGTCGGCCCAGTCGGACGGCTCGCAGGCGCGTTCGGCATACTTCAGTTGCTGGATCACCCGGCCATCAACCAGCTCCGTCACCTCCAGCGCAACGCGCCGGCCCCGGTGGTCTCGCGCTTCGCAGTCGGGGGGATCATTGCCGCGTCCGCGACTCAGTATCTCCGAGTAGAAGCCACGACCATCCAGTGCCAGTGTATCGGCCAGGGTGATCGCCACACCCCACTCTTCCACGTCCCGGTTGCGGGTCCAGCAAAAGAAATCGGCGTAGCCACGCTCACGCGTCCCACTGGCAAGGCCCTGCCGGACAATGTCCACTGCATCCTGCTCTGGCGTCATGAGTCTGCCCTTGTGTGGGCCCGGCACCTGGCAATGAACCGGGCGAGTCGACGTCTTGTCCGAGCATAACGAAATCCGCCCCACCACTCCAAGTATATATTTGATCCAAAAGGGAAATCCTGCCGGATCGGCATCGTTCGCCGCTTTGTCCTACCCTACTTAGGTAGGCCGGCAACCGCGCTCCGCCGAACATACAGGTAACGGGCCAGGCGCCAAGGCAGGCGCAAGCCTGGACTGTGGCCGGCAACCCACAGCACAGCATGAAGGAGACACGCCGCACCGATTGGCGCAAATTTCGTACACTACAATTAGAGTACATATAGTAGGATTTGCTAATGTTCTCACAACCAGCCACCAATAAGCTTTACACCCTGTTTCTGGCCTCCTCCCTGAGCGTCGCCATGCCGCTGCAGGCGGCGGACCTGACCGCCTACACCGAGGAATGGCCTCCCTACAATTTCAGCCTCAACGGCCAGGTCAAAGGCATCGCCACCGAGCTGCTCTACGCCACCTGCGAAGCCGCCAAGCTCGACTGTGCCTTCAACATCGTTCCCTGGGCCCGCGCCTACGCCACCGCCCAGGCGGTCCCCAACACCCTGGTCTACACCACCGCCCGCAAACCTGCGCGCGAGAAGGAATTCATCTGGCTAGGCCCCATCCTGCCGCGTACCACCTGGGTATTCGGTCGCAGGGGCATGGATGGCACCATCCACGACTTCAAGGACCTCTCAAAGCACAAGATCGGCGTGGTACGCGGTGAAGCGGCCTCGCAGGATCTGCAGAACGCCGGCGTCCCCGGCAATGTGCTGATGCCGGAGAAATCAAACGCCGACGTGCTCAAGCTCCTGAGCGGCGGCATGGTGGACGCCGTGGTCGATACCGAGATCGGCATGGCCTGGAACCTGCGCAATGCCAACCTGCCTGACAGCAATGTCGTGAAATTGCTGAAGCTGACGGATGAGGGCGCCTACTACTTTGCCCTCAACCTGAAGTCCGATCCTGCCCTGGTCGCCAAGCTGCAAAAAGCACTGGAAACCCTCCGTAGCAATGGCAAGATCGAGGCCCTGATCCGTCAATACACGCAAGGTTCATCCAAGACACCATGATCGACCCCCGCTCGCCCGCCGCCGTCGTCCAGCGCCAGCTCGACGCCTACAACGCCCGTGACGTCGAAGCCCTGCTGGCCACCTATGCTTTTGACGCCAGCCAGTACGAACACCCCGGCAAGCTCCTCGCCACCGGCCACCCGGCCCTGCGCGAGCGCCTCACCGCCCGCCTGCAGGAACCCAACCTGCACGCCCACCTGATCCAGCGCTCGGTCATGGGCCATATCGTGATCGACCAGGAAATCGTCACCCGCACCTTCCCCGAAGGCCCGGGCACCATCGAGATGGTCGCCATCTACGAGGTGCGCGACGGACTCATCCAGAACGCATCGGTGGCTCTGGGCCAGAAGGTACTGCAGGCAAGCTGAACTCAGTCCAGCAGCGCCGCCAGCCACTCGCACAGCGCCGCATGCATTCCGCCGGCCGGATCGAGGCAGTCCATATGGTCTGCCTCGGTCACGACTCGCAGCCTTGCGGTATCCCCCAGCGCCTGGGCCAGCGCGACGTAGTGCCGGGAGTGCGCAAGCGGAATATCGGTATCCCGGCTGCCGTAGACTACCAGCTGCACGACACCCAACGGTAGCCGCGCCAGCGGCGATGCTGCCTGGTAACGCTCGGGGACCACTTCGGGTGGGCCACCCAGCAATGCCGACAGGGCAAGCCGGCCTTCTCCGCTTTCTGCCAGAGAAACCAGATCCAGCGCCGGGGCCAGCGCGGCCACCGCCTTCGGCCTCAGCAGGGCGCCGTTATCTGGACGCGCCGCCCAGAGTGCCAGCTGCGCGCCGGCGGAATGTCCCACCAGCACCAGACGAGTCAGATCGATCCCCACCCCGGCGGCCTGGATCTGCGCCAGATACGCGACGCCCGCCGCCACATCCTGGAACGTGCCGGGCCAGCCACCGCCCGGCTCTCCCACACGACGGTAGCCCAGATTCCAGACGGCGTAGCCCCGCGCCAGCAGGTCATCCACCACCGGTAACCATTGTTCGCGCCCCCAGGGCATGCGCCAATAGCCACCATGCAATAACACCACGACCGGTGGCATGGTCGCGGCGGGCAGATAAAGATCGCCGGCCTGGCTGTCGGCTTCTCCATAACGATAGGTGCCCACCCTCAGGGGAGCTTGCGCCTTGCCCATCAGAATTCCCCCTTAATGAGGGGCCGTACTATCCAGGTAACGATTGGATAGGCCGGCCCTGTCCACCTTCGCCTCAATCGGCCAGCCTGACCACGACCTTGCCGAACGCCCCACGCTCCACGTGCGCCAGCGCCGCCTTCAGATCGGCAAAGTCATAGACGGCATCGATAACTGGCGAGATGCCCTTGCTGTCCACCGCCTGGGCCAGCCGATGCAAAGCCGCGCGATGCCCCACACCTATGCCCTGGATCACCGGCCGGATCGAGAACATCAGCGCAGCCGGTACCGTCATCTCAAAGCCTTCCAGCACGCCGATGACGGATACCCGCCCGCCTATCTTCAGCGCGGCCAGGGTCTGCTTGATATTGCTCCCACCCACCAGTTCCAGTGCATGGTCCACACCGAGACCACCCGTCATCTCCCGCACCGCCGCCGGCCAGTCCGGCTGGGTAAGACGGTTGACGACATGCTGCACCCCCAGCGCCTTAGCCTTCTCCAGCTTGCTGTCGCTCGCACTGGTCATGATCACCGTGGCGCCACGCGCCAGCGCGATCTGTGCGGCAAACAGCGCCACGCCGCCGGTGCCCTGCACCAGCACGGTCTGGCCTGCCTGCACCCCACCGGACTCGACCAACGCAAACCAGGCAGTCAGCCCCGCGCAAGTCAACGTGCTGGCGGCAAGGTCGTCCAGCGTTTCCGGGGCGCGGACCAGCCAGTCTTCCGGCACGGTCAGGTAGCGGCTCAGCACACCCGGCAGGGGGCCGCCCAGCGCGGTGCCGTTGGTGCTGCGCGGTGGCACTTCACCGTCGAACCAGGTACTCCAGAAAGTGCTGATCACCCGCTGCCCCCTGGTCACCCGGCTCACACCGGCACCAGTGGCCACCACCGTTCCCGCCATGTCCGATCCCGGCACCAGCGGGAAATCCAGCTTGGAACCCATGCCGGACTGCACCATCGCCAGATCGCGATAATTGAGCGATACCGCCGCCACCTTGACCAGCACCTCGCCAGGGCCGGGCTGGCGAACCGCCGTTTCCACCAGTTGCAGGGCATCCACACCCAGACCCTGCATCTGCCATTGTTGCGTCGTCGTAGTCATCTCGCGTTCCTTGTAAAGGCAACCCCGTGGGGTCAGTAAGCGCTATGATATTGACGATCAATTCGCACCAGTTGCGGCGATATTTCGCATCAATGAATACAAACCGGAACCAATAACATGGCAACTGCAGATCGCCTTGGCGGCATCGCCGCCTTTGTCAGCGCGGTGGAGGCCGGCAGCTTCAGCGCCGCAGCGGAGCGGCTCAACCTCTCCCGCTCCGCCGTGGGCAAGAGCGTGGCGCGGCTGGAGGAACGGGTTGGCGTTCGGCTGTTTCATCGCACCACCCGCAGCCAGAGCCTGACCGACGAAGGCCAGGCCTTCTACGCCCGCTGCGTGCGCGCATTGGCAGAGCTGGAACAGGCCGAGGACGAACTGGCGCAAGGCCAGCAGGCACCATCCGGCAAGCTGCGCATCACCATGCCGGTGCTGTTCGGCCGCCATTGCATCGCCCCGGTATTGCTCGATCTCGCCCGGCGCTATCCCCGCCTGCAGATCGAAGCGAGCTTTAGCGACCGACGCTCCGACGTGGTCGAGGAAGGCTACGACCTGGCGGTACGCAGCGGCACGGTGGCGGATACGCCCGGCCTCAAGGTCCGCAAGCTGGGCGAGCACCAGATGCTGGTGGTCGCCGCCCCCGGCTATCTCACCCAGCGCGGCACACCCCAAAGCCTGACCGATCTCGCCAGCCACGACGGCATCCTCTACGGTCGCGCCGGCCGCCTGGGCGAATGGCAGTTCCGCGGCCCGGATGGCGGTCAGATCAACGCCACCATTCAGCCCAGACTGGCCTTTGACGATCTGGAAGCCCTGCTGGACGCCGCCAAGGCCGGCCTCGGCATCGCCCGCCTGCCCGACTGGCTGACCAACCAGTCCTTGCGGGAAGGCGCGCTGGTACGGCTGCTGCCGCAGGAAACCAGCCTGACTTTCGCCGTCCACCTGCTCTGGCCCCAGACCCGCCACCTCGCCCCCAAGGTCCGGGTCGTGATCGACGCCCTGGCCGAAGTCATACCCCCCATTCTCAACCGGCCGCCTTTTGGTGGTTGAGGCGAGGTAAAAACAAGTCGCTAGAATGTCTCTATGCAGAACCAGCTCCCCGAACAGCTCGAATCCGCCCGCCTGATCATCCGCGTCGCCCGCCCAGGTGATGGCGCCATGTTCAATCAGGCCATTGCCGAATCCAGCGAGGACCTCAAACACTGGCTGGGCTGGGTCTACCCCGCCCCCACGCCGGAAGCATCCGAACGCGACGTACGCCGCGCCCACGCCCGCTTCCTGATGAACGAGGACCTGATGGCCTTCTTTATCGACAAGGCCAGCGGCCAATTGGTCGGTGGCAGTGGCTTGCACAAGGCCAACTGGCCGCTGCGGCAGTTCGAGGTCGGCTACTGGTGCCGCAAGGGCTGGGGCGGAAAAGGCCTGATCACGGAAGGTGTGCGCACGCTCAGCGATCACGCACTCGACGTACTGGCCGCCAACCGCGTATTCCTGACCACCGACGATCGCAACATCGCCAGCTGGCGACTGGCAGAACGGGCCGGCTTTGTACTGGAAGGCACCCTGCGTAACGAACGCTACGATCTTCAAGGTAACTTGAGAAATACCCGTGTCTATTCCCGCATCCCTGCCACCAAGGATCAAGCACCGTAGGGCGCAATCCCCGAAGGGCATTGCGCCGTATTTGACTGACCGACCCACAACCTCTGACCCGCCCACATGCTCAACCTCCAGAACAAAATCGCCCTGATTACCGGTGGCAGCACCGGCATCGGCCTCGCTACCGCGCAAGCCTTTGTCGCCCAGGGCGCCAAGGTGGTGATCACCGCCCGTGATGCCGAACGCGGCCAGGCGGCCGAGCAACTGTTGCGCGACCAGGGTGGCGATGCCGTCTTTCATGCCTGCGATGTCAGCGATCCCGCCTCGGTCGCCTCCTTGCTGGCCTTTGTACAGGCCAGGCATGGCCGGCTGGACTGCGCAGTCAACAACGCCGCCGGCGAGGCCCAGCTTGGCCCCTTGCACGAGAGCAAGCCGGAAGACGCTCAACAAAACCTGAATGTCGATTTCTTCGGGGTCTACTACAGCATGCAGGCCGAGATCGGCAGCATGCTTGAGCATGGTGGCGGCACCATCGTCAATGTCTCCTCCATCAACGGCCTGTCCGGCACGCCGAACGCAGCGGTCTACAGTGCCGCCAAGCACGCGGTGATCGGCCTCACCCGCTCCGCGGCCAAGGAATACATCGCCCGCGGCATCCGCATCAACGCCGTCTGCCCCGGCCCGACCGATACCCCACGCCGGCAGCGCCGCACCGCCCATTTCACGCCGGAACAACTGGCCGAGCAGCAGACTGCGATCGCCGGGGCCATCCCCATCGGCCGGCTGGCGCAAGCCGAGGAAATCGCCAACGCCATCCTCTGGCTGAGTTCACCCGCCTCGTCCTATGTCGTGGGCCATAGCCTCGTCGTGGACGGCGGGCTGGAAGCCTGATCGGGACAGGGTGTGGCACAGGTCCGACATCTCCCCCGCCCTGCCGGCCGCCTGCGGGCAGGATCGCGACCCACGCCTACACAATCTCACAAAAAACCGATTGAGCGCTTGCCTCAGACCAGTTAGTCTCGCGCCCTTCGTTTGTCCTGCTTTACCCATCCCTCCCGCATGAATAAAGACAAGTTCACCATCCTCGTCGTCGACGACTTTCCGACCATGCGTCGTATCGTGATCAATCTGCTCCGTGAATTGGGTTTTTCGCGCTTTATCGAAGCCGAAAACGGTGAACGGGCACTGCAGGTATTGAACGGCCAGACCGTGCATGCCGTACTAACCGACTGGAACATGCCGGTGATGGACGGGCTGGAACTGCTCAAGCACATCCGCGCCTCGCCCATCCTCAAGGACAAGCCGGTCATGCTGGTCACGGCGGAAGCCAAGCGCGAGAACATCGTGGTGGCCGCCCAGGCCGGTGCCGATAGCTATATCGTCAAGCCATTCAACGGCGAGACGCTGCAGACCAAGATGGCAACCATGCTCGCCAAACGCGGCCTGATCCCTGCCTGATCACTGCCAGCGAAAAAACAAAAGGGGCCAAGCGGCCCCTTTGTCATTTCCAGCTAGCGCATCACACCCGTTCCAGGCAAACCGCAATCCCCTGCCCGCCGCCAATGCACAGCGATACCACGGCACGACGCTCGCCCGTACGCTGCAAGGCATGGATCGCCTTGGTGATCAAAATCGCCCCGGTCGCCCCGATCGGATGTCCATGGGCAATCGCGCCGCCGTCGATATTGAAACGCGCCGGGTCGATCTTCAGCTCATCCCGCACCGCCAGCGCAATCGCCGCAAACGCCTCGTTGACCTCGAAGCGATCCACCTCGCCCAACTGCCACCCAGCTGCCGCCAGCGCCTTGGGAATGGCAGTAATTGGCCCTAAGCCGAACATGCCGGGCTCCACGCCCGTCACCGCCACACCACGGATCACCGCCAGCGGCGTCAAGCCCGCCGCCAGCGCGGCGGCGCGCTCCGCCACCACCATCGCCGCAGCACCCGCATTCACGCCCGGCGCATTGCCGGCGGTGATCGTGCCATCGGGCCGGAATGCCGGCTTGAGCCGTGCCAGTGTCTCGGCCGTGGTATCGGGCCGGTTGCCCTCATCCGCCGCAAAGCTGACCGCCCCCTTCTTGCCCTCGATCAGCAAGGGCTCGATCTCGTCCTTGAAATACCCCGCCTCCTGGGCCGCCGCAAAGCGCTGCTGGCTCTGCGCTGCGTAGGCATCCTGAGGAGCCCGGCTCAGACCCAGCTTGGTCACCAGATCCTCGCTATGCCAGCCGGAGTGCTTGGTCGAGAAAGCATCATGCAAACCGTCGAACAGCATGGAGTCGATGCACTCCGCATTGCCCATGCGGGCACCGTGGCGCATGCCAGGCAAGAGATACGGCGCGCGGTCCATATTCTCCACCCCACCGGCGATGGCGATACTAGCCAGCCCCGCCAGCACCTCGCCATAAGCCGTCACCACCGCCTGCGCGCCCGATCCACAAACACGGTTCACCGTCATGGCAGGCACCGTCACCGGCAAGCCACCCTTCACCGCCGCCTGCCGCGCCACGTTCATGCCGTTGCCGGCCTGGATCACGTTCCCCAGTACCACCGTATCTACCTTGGCCGGATCAAGCCCGCTACGCTTGAGCGTGGCCGCAACCACATGCGCGCCCAGCTCGCTGGTCGGTACAGATTTCAGGGAACCGGCAAACCCGCCTATGCCGGTACGAACCGGGCTGCAAATCACCACTTCTGTGCGCATCGCGTTCTCCAAATACGGCCCAGGCAGGCCGGTGCAGGTAAAGACAAGACGGCGTGCTCACCACCACTACCCATCGGTAGCCAGCAGCACCCGCCGCCTCATTTCATATGATGATCATAATCCTACCATCCGGAAGGTAGGCAATCCATACCGCCTATCCCGCCACCGTGTTCTGAAAGATTAAAGTCAGTAATGAATTATCAAAGTCAGTAATTTTCGGGGGCCCTATGCGGCCCCCGAACTACTTTAACGGCTCAGCTGCTTCACCTCAGCCAAGGCTTGTAGGGCGGCCGTTACAGGCCGACGCATGACCACGACTTTTGAGCTAACAAAAGGGCACCAAACGGTGCCCTTTGTTCAGTCACTTCCAAGTCTGGTCGGAAATATTTATGTACTTGGAAGAAAGCTTCACCCGCGACGACACCGCCGCCCTGTTCCGCGAAGAGCTGGGGGCCTTCCGCAAGCAGGCGATCTACGATGACGGTCGATTGCTGCTGGATGCCACCCTGCGCGGCCGCGGCATTGCCTGTGTGCCACGCCTGTTGGCCGACGAGCACTTGAGCCTGGACCGGCTACATATTCTGCCCGACTACCCCAGGGTGGCAGGCACTACATGGTGGCTGTCGCGGGTGACCGGCGACACCCGTTCACCCATGGTCAAGGCCATGTTTGACTGGATATTGACCTGCGCGACCTAGCAGGGCGGCGACAGGCCCATGACAGACAAGAAACGCATCGTTCCTGCTCCTCCCCGCCCCGACAAGCGGCGTAAAGCCGGCGGTCAGTCTCGCGCAAATGCTTGATATGGATCAGTTACGTCCGGGCTTGGGAATGCAAAAATGGGCGGTGAGACTTGTTACTGGAGCACTCCGATGCTGGACTCGTACCAAGGCACCATACCCAGCTTTGAAAACCCGATCGCGCTGCTGCTGGCCTGCCATGAAAAGGTACGGCGCTTCGCAGACCTGACAGTCCGCCTGGATAAGCACCTCACGACGTACGGAATCGATGATGAAGCCCGTGCGGCTGCGGGCAATATTCTGCGGTACTTCGATGTCGCGGCGCCGCTCCATCACGCCGATGAGGAAGCGGACCTGTTTCCTGCCTTACGGGTGTTAGGCAAACCGCAACTGACGAATGCCATAGACGACCTTGAAAACGAGCACGATGCGCTCGCCAAGCTATGGCTCGCCGTCCGCCCATGGCTGGAGGCCATCGCCCACCAGCGCGCCACGGTACGCCCACCGCTTGTGAATGAGTTCGCAAGCCGCTACATCGCGCATGCCAACCGTGAAGAGCGGGAGATCTATCCCGATGCGCGCAGCCTGTCGCCGGCAGTGATACAGGCGCTGGGCCTGCGTATGAGCCAACGACGGGCGCCAGCCCTATGAGCCTGATCGTACATACGGCGGAGGACTCGGCCTGGCAGCGCCTGCTCTCGGTCCCCCATCGCGCCTACTTCGGGGCGGGCGTACTCGCCATCCTCAGCCTGGCCGCCTGGTGGTCGTCCTTATTGATGCACCCTGCCAACAACGCCTATCCGTCCATGCTGGTGCATGCCCTCATGATGCCGCTGGGTATCTTTCCACTCTTCATGCTGGGCTTCATCTTTACCGCCGGCCCGAAGTGGTTGAACGTGACGGCCCCCGGGGGCAACCTGCCGCTGGCCGCGGGTTACCTGCTCGGCGTGCTGCTGTCACTCGCCGGCTTCGCGGCAGGTGGCGGCTGGCCCGCGCTGGGCCTGCTAACCATGCAGCTCATATGGAGCGTCGCCACGTTGAAGTGGCTAGCGTGCATACGCCAGAGCAAGGCCGCGGTCAAATACCACGCCATCTGCCTGATGGTCGCCATGACCATGGGGGCAGTGACGTTGATGGTGGCGCTGCTCTGGGCCAGGTCGGGCGAGGGCATGCTATGGTTGGCTGCACGCAGCTTCTCGCTATGGGCCTTCCTGCTGCCGGTCTTCCTGACCGTATCGCACCGGATGATCCCATTCTTCACGCAATCCGCCCTGCCGGCTATTGCGGCATGGCGCCCCAAAGCACTGCTCAACCTCTGGTTGGCCGGCTGCCTGTTGCTAGCCATAAGCTGCACCTGGGACATGCCCCTCGCCGGCGCGGCCATCGCCTTCCTGCTGTCGATCAGCCTGGCCTATACCAGTTGGCGCTGGGGTTTGCGTGCCAGCCTCGGTAACCGCCTGCTTGCCATGCTGCACCTGTCCTTTGCCTGGCTTTCCCCCGCACTTGCCCTTCAGGGGCTGTCGCTGTTGGGCGTACAGGTGGGCGCTGCACCCGCGCATGCCCTGGCACTGGGGTTCTGTTGCACCATGCTGGTCGGCTTTGTCACCCGGGTAACGTTGGGCCATGGCGGGCGCGCCCTCAGTGCCGACAACACCTACTGGGCCATCTATCTGGGCTTGCACGGCGTGGCCGTCGTGCGGGTTGCCGTCGCCTTGGCGATACTCCCAACGGCAATGCTCCATATCGCCTCAGGCATCTGGCTGGTGCTCCTGCTTGCCTGGGCAGCCCGAGTGCTGCCTATCTACTGGCGCCCCAGGCTTGATGGCAAGCCAGGCTGAGCGCTGCGGCCTCAATAGCCCCCGCCGCTTGTCACCCCAGGTGCACCGCTGCAACCCGCCACATCGCCTTCCTTGATCAAGTTGATTGGCATCAAGGAAGGTTGGGCGGCACAGGCTTAGTATTAAGGTGCATTTTAAATAGGTATTTAGATCACGCTCCGGGCCCCGTCAGCATCGAGGCGTCTGGCGGTGCAAACCAAGGCATCGGTTTGCATTAAATGTTTAATTTGAAATGCAACAAATACTTGCCAAACGGGAGCAAGGACCACCAGGCGAGTCACTCCACCTTAATAGGAAAGCAATCATGAATAGCTCGCACCGCCTCTGGCGTCTGCTCGCGGTTATATTCCTGCTGTCATTCGCTGTCCTGGGATGGATAGGTAGGGAGATCTACTTATCAGCACCGCCCATCCCCACCAAGATCGTCAGCACCAACGGGACACTGCTTTTCAGCGGGGAACAAGTACAACACGGGCAAGAGGCCTGGCTCTCTGCGGGCGGGCAACAACTGGGCTCGGTCTGGGGGCACGGCAGCTATGTCGCTCCCGATTGGTCCGCCGACTGGTTGCATCGCGAAACCCTTGCGCTGCGCGACGTACTGGCACTGCAGCAGAATCACCGCCCTTTTGACCGGCTCTCCGCCGATGAGCAAGCCATCGTGACTTCGCGCCTGAAGGCCGAGATGAGGCGCAATACCTACGACCCCGTCAGCGGCATCCTCACCGTCAGCGAGGAACGCGCCACCGCGATCAGGGATCTTGCCGCCCACTACAAGGGCTTGTTCGGCACGGAACCCGCCATGAATGGCCTGCGCGAGCAATACGCCATGGTCGCCAACTCCCTGAAAGCGCCAGAAGACCTCGACGCACTGCCAGCGTTCTTTTTCTGGTCTGCCTGGGCAGCGACGACCAATCGGCCTGGCGAAGATCATCTCTCGTACACCAGCAATTGGCCGCACGAACCACTGGTCGATAATGTACCCACCACGGCCAACGGCATCTGGTCGATCGCCAGCGTGATCCTGCTTATCGCCGGTATCGCAGCCATGGTCTGGTTCCATATGGCCCATGAGGAAGAATCCGACCCCACGCCCCCAAAATCGGACCCGCTCTTCGACCTCAAGCCCACGCCCTCCATGAAGGCAACCCGGAAGTACTTCTACGTTGTCATTGGCTTGCTGCTGGCGCAGATCGGCATGGGTGCCATATCGGCACACTATGCCGTCGAGGGACAAGGCTTCTTCGGCATGCCACTGGCAGAGGTCCTTCCCTTTGTCGTCAGCCGGACCATACATACCCAGCTTGGCGTGCTTTGGATTGCCACGGCCTGGCTTGCCACCGGTCTATATATCTCGCCAGCCCTGTCCGGACATGAACCCAAGTTCCAAAAGCTGGGGGTAAACCTGCTGTTTTATGCGCTGCTGCTGATTGTCGTCGGGTCCATCGCCTGTGGCTGGCTAGGCACGCTGCAGCATCTCGGTACCAACTTCAGCTTCTGGCTCGGTAACCAAGGCCTCGAATACACCAGCATGGGGCGTATCTGGCAGTACCTGCTCTTTGTTGGACTGATGATCTGGCTGGCCCTCATGGGCAGGGCGCTCTGGCCAGCACTAAAACGGCCCGCAGAAAGCCGCGGTCTGATCGCCATGGTCTTCCTGTCGGCGACCTGTATCGGTGGCTTCTATGCCAGCTCGCTCATGTGGGGACAGCATAGCCACTACTCGATGATCGAGTACTGGCGCTGGTGGCTGGTACACCTCTGGGTAGAGGGCTTCTTTGAAGTATTCGCGACCGCCGTCATTGCCTTGATACTGACTCGTCTGGGCCTGTTACGCGCCGCCACGGCCAATAGCGCCATCGTGCTGGAGACCATTGTCTTCCTGTTTGGCGGCATTCTGGGCACGCTCCATCACCTCTACTTCACCGGGACACCCACTTCCGTCATCGCTATCGGCGCCATGTTTTCGGCGCTGGAAGTAGTGCCGCTCGCCCTGGTAGGCATGGAAGGCTATCGGAACCACCAGCGCAGCAAAGCCGCCCCCTGGGTCGCCACGTATAAATGGCCCATCCTGTTCTTTATCGCAGTCGGCTTCTGGAACACCGTGGGTGCAGGTCTGCTTGGCTTTGCCATCAACCCGCCCATTGCCCTCTATTACCTGCAAGGTCTGAACATGACCGCCGCCCATGGTCATGCCGCCCTGTTCGGCGTGTACGGCATGCTGGGTATCGGCCTGATGCTGTTCTGCCTGCGTGGTCTATCGCCAGGTGCAGCCTGGAGCGACAAGCTGGTCCAGGTAGCGTTCTGGTGTCTGAACATCGGCCTGGCCATGATGGTTTTCATCTCGCTGCTGCCCGCCGGGGTCTACCAGGCCTGGGCAAGCGTCAGCCACGGTCTTTGGTATGCCCGCTCCCCGGAGATCATGCACTCCCCGTTGATGACGCTGCTGGTCTGGCTGCGCGTGCCAGGTGACATCGTCTTTTCCGTGGGCGCGGTTGCGCTCGCCGCCTTTGCTGTACGGCTTCTGGGTAAGCAACCCGCCGCTACGTTGAAGACTGTTCGCGCCTGATCCTCCTTCTCAGGGCCTGCCCCGGCGGGCCTTGAGAAACATCCTGCGGAATATGCGGAGATCCCATGCGACTTACCAGCTTTACAGACTACACGTTGCGAACTCTCATCTATCTGGCGATCAATCCGGAAGAGGTGGTCACGATACACAGGATCGCAACAGCCTACGCCATCTCGGAAAATCATCTGATGAAGGTTGTCAGCCATCTATCGAGGAACGGCACGATCACTACCCTAAGGGGCCAGCGAGGCGGCATGCGGCTTGCCCAAGCCCCTTCAGACATTCGCCTGGGCAGTGTCGTCAGGCATGCGGAAGGCCAGGTGCCCAGCGTCGAATGCCGGTCTTGCCACAACGGCTGCAAGATCTCGCCACTATGCAAATTCGGCGACATTCTCAACGAGGCACTGGATCGTTTCTATGACGACCTGGATCGGTACACGCTGTCCGATCTGACCCAAAGCCCGCAAATGTTCCGGGCCTTGCTACTGCAAGCCGCCTGAGCCCGCCGACGAATGTAGACCAGCGTAAGCTCCCCCATTGATGCAGATCAAATGCACTTTTCCAATTGGTTTGCACACTGACGGCATATAACGATTCCCCTTTAGGTCGCACCATGAACGCCTCCGCAACTACCCTACCCTCACCTTGCACCGTACCGGCAGGGGGCAACTTCAGCGTACAGGACCTTCAATTTGATAAAGCACTGATCACGCGCCTGGCCGGCAACGGCCCCCGCTATACCTCCTACCCAACGGCGGACCGGTTCCAGGCGGGCTTCGATGACCAAGCCTACCAGGCCCAGGCAATGGAACGGTTCGATGGCTCGGAGGCACGTCCGCTCTCGCTCTATGTGCACATCCCGTTCTGCAACACCATCTGCTATTACTGCGGCTGCAACAAGATCATCACGAAGAACCGCGCCAAGGCCGAGGTCTACCTCGACTACCTGGAGCGGGAGATCGCCATGCAGGCCGCCTTGTTCAAGGGCCAGGTCAAAGTCGAGCAACTGCACTTGGGGGGCGGGACACCCACCTTTTTATCCGATGCACAACTGACCCGGCTGGTTACCTGCCTCAAGCAGCATTTCGAATTCGTCGACAAGGACGAAGGCGAATACTCGATCGAGATAGACCCAAGGAAAGTGCAGGCAAGCACGGTTGCAAAGCTAGGCGAGCTGGGATTCAACCGCATGAGCCTGGGCGTGCAGGACTTCGACCCGGCGGTGCAAGAGGCGGTGAACCGGATACAGACGGTGGAGGAAACAAAAGTCGTGGTCGACGCCGCACGCCAGTACGGCTTTCGGTCCATCTCGATTGATCTTATCTACGGCCTGCCCAAGCAGACATTGGACGGCTTTGCGACCACCCTGGACACCGTTATCCGCCTGCGCCCAGACCGGCTGTCGATCTACAACTATGCCCACCTCCCCCACCTGTTCAAGACTCAGCGCCAGATCAACGAGGCCGATCTTCCCTCGCCAGAAACCAAGCTCGATATCCTGAGCCTGGCAATCGACAAGCTCACGCAGGCCGGCTATGTCTATATCGGCATGGACCATTTCGCCTTGCCGGATGACGAGCTGGCGGTTGCACAACGGGAGGGAAGCCTGCATCGGAACTTCCAAGGCTACTCAACCCGGGACGACATCGACCTTCTCGCACTGGGGGTGTCGGGCATAGGCAAGATTGGTGCGAGCTATAGCCAGAATGTGCGGACCACCGACGAGTACTATGCCCTGCTCGATGCGGATCGCCTGCCCGTCTTCCGAGGCCTGCAACTGAACCGCGATGACGAGATCCGTCGCAACCTGATCCAGCAACTGACCTGTGAGTTCGCGCTGGACATTCAGGCATTCAGCCAGCGCTGGGACCTGGATTTCTCAAGCTATTTCGCGCGGGAAATCGAGAAACTGGGGCAGTTGGTTCAGGATGGCCTGCTGGTGCTAACGCCGGACCAGCTGCGCGTACTGCCACGTGGCAGGCTGCTGATACGCAACGTCGCCATGATATTCGACCGCTACCTTCAGCAGGGGCAACCCCTGACCCGCTACTCCAAGGTCATCTAAGCCCACCTCACCCCTGGAGGGATTCTGTCAGGCCCACGCCCTGCATGCGGCTCACGTTTGCATGGGCGTGGGCTCATCCGACATAAGCACAAGCTCCCTTGAATGGTACGCGCCGGACCGAAAAGCGGGCGGCACCGGCGCGATACGATGGGGCCGGACAAGGCAAATTCTGACCTATCCACACGCTTGCTTGACGGTGATCAAGCCTTTCCAACAAACGAGGCCACTGAGGGTAAAAACACAATATCTAGTGTTAGTCTTCAAAAAAATCACTAGATGGAGTGTCCATGCATCCCCAACAAGTCATGAAACGTGACGGTTCGATCGCCGTTTTCGACGGTGAGAAGATCGTCCGCGCCATCACTGCCGCAGGCAGGGCAACTGGTGAATTCGAGGCCGCCGAGGCAGCCCTGCTGACCGAGCGCGTGCTGCCTTACCTGGCAGACCAGCCCTGCCCCAGTATTGAACTCATACAAAACCAGGTGGAGGCCGCCCTCGTCGCGGCGGGCTGGTGGAAGACCGCTCGGGCCTACATCGTCTACCGGGAGCAGCACGCACGCCTCCGTAGCCTGCAGCACACCCTGGTCGACGTGGAAAGCGCCATGGAGGAATACCTTCACCTGCGTGACTGGCGCGTCAATGCCAACGCCAACCAGGGCTATAGCCTGGGTGGCCTGATACTCAACGTTGCAGGCAAGGTGACCGCGAATTACTGGTTATCCCATGTGTACAGCGCAGAGGCTGGCAAGGCACACCGCGCCGGAGACCTGCATATTCACGATCTCGACATGCTGAGCGGCTACTGCGCCGGCTGGTCACTGCGTCAGTTGCTCACCGAAGGATTCAACGGCGTACCGGGCAAGGTCGAGGCGACGCCCCCCAAGCATATGTCTGCCGCGATCGGGCAGATTGTCAATTTCCTCGGCACCTTGCAGAACGAATGGGCGGGAGCGCAGGCCTTCTCCTCCTTCGATACCTATATGGCCCCCTTTGTTCGGCGCGACAGCATGAGCTACGCAGAGGTGAAGCAGGCCATGCAGGAATTGATCTACAACCTCAACGTACCCAGCCGCTGGGGGACCCAGACACCCTTCACCAATCTGACCTTTGACTGGACCTGCCCGGACGATCTGAAAACGCAGATTCCCTACATAGGTGGGCAGGAAATGCGGTTCAGCTACGGCGAGCTGCAGCTTGAAATGGATGCCATCAATCGCGCCTATATCGAGGTGATGATGGCGGGGGACGCCAAAGGACGGGCATTTACCTTCCCCATTCCAACCTACAACATCACCCACGACTTTGGCTGGGAGCATCCCAACACCGAGCTGCTGTTTGAGATGACCGCCAAGTACGGCCTGCCCTACTTCCAGAATTTCCTGAATTCGGATCTTGAACCACACATGGTGCGTTCCATGTGTTGCCGCCTGCAGCTGGATCTGCGGGAGCTGCTGAAAAGAGGTAACGGCTTGTTCGGTTCCGCGGAGCAGACAGGGTCGGTCGGGGTGGTGACGGTCAACTGTGCCAGGTTGGGGTACCGCCATGCTGGTGACGAAGCGGCGCTGCTCGCTTCGCTGGATCGACTCCTGGACCTTGGTCGCGATGTGCTGGAGGTCAAGCGCAAGGTGGTTCAGCGCTATATGGACCAGGGCCTGTATCCCTACACCAAGCGCTATCTCGGCAGCCTGCGCAACCACTTCAGCACCTTGGGCGTAAACGGCATCAATGAGATGGTACGCAACTTCAGCCAGGACAAATACGACCTCACCGCTCCCGAAGGGCACGCCCTGGCGGTACGCCTGCTGGATCACGTCCGTACCCGGATGGCGGAATATCAGGAGAGCACAGGACACCTCTACAACCTGGAGGCAACGCCCGCCGAGGGCACCACCTATCGCTTTGCCCGTGAGGACCGAAAGCGCTGGCCGGACATCCTGCAGGCGGGCAGCAAGGAACAACCCTACTACACCAACTCCAGCCAACTGCCGGTCGGTTACACGGACGACCCATTTGAGGCATTGGCCCGCCAGGAAGAACTGCAGGGGAAATACACCGGTGGCACGGTCCTGCACCTCTATATGAATGAGTCGGTCTCCAGTGCCCGCGCCTGCAAGGAGCTGGTCAAGCGTGCGCTGGCCAATTTCCGACTGCCCTACATCACTGTAACGCCGACTTTTTCGATATGCCCCAAACATGGCTATCTGTCGGGCCGACACGAATATTGCCCCAAGTGCGACCAGGCCCTGCTCTCCCAGACAGCCAGCTGCTGCTGACCCATCCCCCAACCACCAAGGACCCATGATGACTGAAACGCCAATTCAAGCCGCACCCGCACTGGACAACGCACTACGCACCCGTTGCGAGATCTGGACCCGTGTCATGGGCTATCACCGCCCTGTGAGCTCCTTCAATACCGGCAAACAGGGGGAGTTCAACGAGCGCCAGTTCTTCACCGAAAACAGTACGCACTGATCAGCCGCCCATGCCCAAGGTGCCACCTGTCGCTATCAGGCAGGTCACCGCCGGGCACGGTACCCCCGCCATCGGCGGCTTGGTACCGTTCTCGAGCGTTGACTGGCCAGGTCAGTTTGCTGCGGTCCTCTTTATTTCCGGGTGCCCATGGCGCTGCAGCTACTGCCACAATCCCCATCTGCAGCATCGGCATACGGTCTATAGCTGGGTGCAGATCGAAAACTTTCTTTCGTCCCGGAAAAACCTGCTCGATGCCGTCGTTTTCTCGGGAGGGGAGCCATTGAGCGAACCCGCACTACCCGCCATGATCGGCATGGCCAGGGCGATGGGGTACCGGATAGGCCTGCACACCGCCGGCATCTATCCCAAGCGGCTTGCCGCGCTGCTGCCGCAGCTGGACTGGATAGGGCTGGATATCAAAACCGATGCAACAGGATACGATGCCCTCACCGGGGTAAGAAACAGCCATACGCCTGCCATGCAAAGCCTTGAGCTGATACTGGACGCAGCCTGTTCCTTTGAATGCCGCACGACCTGGAGCCCATGCTGGCTCAGCGAGCCAGACCTACTAAGGCTTGCCGAGATGCTGGCCAAGCGCGGTGTACAGCGGTATTCAGTCCAGAATTTCCGTGCCGCCCCCGAACAGATGCCAGAGGCACAGCTGAGCGAAGCGGCGCGTCAGCAACTCAGATCCTGGTTCGCGGAATTTGACTATCGCTAGGGTAGCCCCACCACCAAGACAGCGGGTGCTCCTTGCCGGCGAACGCCAATGCGAAAATCGTGCGCGCGGATGCCAGCCCCACCCAGAAGGTCTAGCCATTTTGGCGGATTACCGTCGGTATATTCCGCGCATAGTATTTCTCAACACACTTTGTTGAGGAGTACGACGATGGCCACCAAGCTCGACATCGAGGCCCTGCTGGGATGCCTGCCCCTGTTCCGCAATCTGGATGCATCCCAATTGGCACTGATGGCCAAGGCCAGCCAACAGGTCCGGATCCCGAAGCACGACTATGTCTTCCACCGCGGCGACCCTGCCAATGGGCTCTATGTGGTTGCAGTCGGGGCAATCAAACTCGCCATTCCTTCACCGACGGGCCAGGAAAAGGTCATCGAATTTTTTGCCCCGGGACAGGCCTTCGGGGAAGCGGTCATGTTTCTCGACAAGCCTTATATGGTGCAGGCGCAAGCGCTGGAGGACACGCTGCTGATCTGGATAGACAAGCAGGATATCTACGCAGCGATCGATCACGACCCACTCTTTGCGCGACGCATGTTGGCTGGCCTGTCACTACGCCTGCATGCCCTCGTCCAGGACATTGAAACCATCAACCTGCAGAACGCCTCGCAACGGGTCGTCAGTTACCTGCTGAATACCCCTCGCGAAGGGGGGCGCATGCATCTGCCGTTCAACAAAAATGTCATTGCCTCGAAACTGGGTCTCACGCCGGAGACCCTGTCCCGCCTGCTCAATCAGCTGTCCCTCGCCGGCTTGATCACGGTTGAAGGACGGGATGTCGTGATCCACGACGCGGCAGAGCTTGAGCGCCGGCTATACCCCGGTTAGGCCGTGAGCGTTCGACCTAGACCAGCACGCCGGGGTTAAACAGCCCTTCAGGATCCAGTGCCGCCTTGATCTGTCGCATCAAGGCCCGCTCGATCGGATCGTGCCCCTTGTCGGCGGCCGCAATTCGCAATCGACCGATGCCATGTTCCGCGCTGATATCTCCGCCGTATTTGCCGACCAGGTCGAAAAGCAGCGTGTTGGCAGCCTGCTCCAGGCTCGCGAAACCGGTACTGTCTGGCAGGCTCAAATTGAAGTGGAGGTTGCCGTCGCCCACGTGACCAAACACCACCGGGCGCGCAGCAGGAAACTGCAGCGCAAGCTGCGCTTCCGCCTCCGCAATGAACGCGGGAATGGCGCTGATGGGTAAGGCGAGGTCATGCTTGATCGACGGCCCCTGCCGCGTTTGTGCTGCCGGTATATGTCCACGCAGCGCCCACAGCGCCTTGCTCTGGTTCATATCCTGCGCAATGGCGGCATCCTCCTGGCCAGACTGCAACAGTACGGCCAGGAGCCGCTCCTGCAGCACCGCATCCGGTTCGCCACCGCTGATCCCAATCAACACCGCATAGGGCGGCGTGTCATGGAAAGGCTGGCCGATTGCCGGGAAGTGTGACTTCATGAGACAGAGCGAAGCGTGATTCATCAGCTCAAACGCGGTCAGCACTTCGCCCAGCGCTGTCTTGGCCTGCGAGAACAGCTGCAATGCTTCCGCAGCCGTCTGGACAGCGATCACCGCGGTGGCATGGCCATGTTCAGCCGGGAACAGGCGCAGCGTCGCGGCCGTCACAAAGCCCAAGGTACCCTCCGCCCCGATAAAGAGCTGCTTCAAGTCATAGCCGGCATTGCGCTTGCGTAAGGTATGCAAACCCCTGAATACACTGCCATCAGGCAGCACTGCTTCGATGCCCAGCGTCAGCTCACGCATGTTCCCATAGCGCTGTACCTGCAGACCACCCGCATTGGTACCGATTAAGCCACCGATCCTGGCACTTCCGGACGAGCCCAACCAGAGCGGGAATAGCCTTCCTGCCGCCTCGGCAGCGCTTCTGACGTCATCCAGAATGCAACCGGCCTGGGCGGTAAGCGTATAGCCCATGGGGTCGACACCGAGTACGCGATTGAGTTTGTCGCACCCCAGTATCAAGGTGTTTTCCTGTACCGGTGTCGCACCGCCCACCAGGCTGGTATTCCCAGCCTGGGGAACGATGGCAACACCATGCTGGCGGCAGCGGTACACAATCTGCACAACGTCATCCGTGCAGGCAGGCAACGCCATTCCCAAGGCCTGGCCCTGCAATCGCTTTCTTGCATCCATCAGCCGTGGCGCCAGCTTGTCCGGGTCCGTTATCAGGCTAGCGGCCGGCAGTACCGCTGCGAGATCAGCAAGCAGTGGATGTGGGGACGACAATGACATCTCAAGGTTTCTTTCAGTAAGTGGCGACATGATGGCGTGCAGCATCACTCACCCAGCCAGCCCTGCGCGCGGGTGAATGCCAGGAAACCATCGCGCCCCAAGGTGCTGCCGTAACCCGAACTACCACTTCCCGCAAACGGCAGTTCAAAACGGCTGCTGGGGCGGCAATTGAAACAAATCAATCCTTCGGGGAGCCGATTCGCCAAGCCGACGGCGCGCCCCCAATCCGGGCTCCAGATACTGGCCACCAGGCGCTGCCGGGCCGCAAGCGCCAAGGCCAGCATCGCCTCGTCGTTCCTGCCGACTGTAACAGCCGCCACCGGCCCGAAGAGTTCCTCATCAAATGCGGGCATACCCGGGGCAACATCAGTTAACACCGTCGCCGGAAAGTAGCTGCCCGGGCCTTCTGGCATATAGCCGCCCAAGGCCGCCCTGGCGCCCCGTGCCACACTGGTATCAATCTGGGACTGTAGCTTGCGGCGCAGGTCGGGGCGCGCAATCGGAGCCAGCGTATCGCGGTAGACGAAGCGGTTCATCTCCTCGACCAGCAGTGCGGTGAACTCATCCGCCACCGCGTGATGCACGATAAAGCGTTTTGCCGCCGTACAGGCTTGTCCGGCATTCAGGCAGCGGCTGACTGCCGCCGCTTTTGCTGCGGCGGCGAGATCGGCATCATCCAGCACCAGGAAGGTATTGTTACCACCCAGTTCCAGCACGGCGGGTTTGAGGTGATGGCCGGCCAGCGCACCCAGCTGCCGTCCGGTGGCTTCACTACCCGTACAGACCAGCATGGCAACCGCATCGTGCGCAACCGCCTGGCGGGTACCAAGGTCATCCAGCCAGAGACACTGTACCAAGCCCTCCGGCAACACGCGCCCACATAGCGTTTCAATCAGTGTACTGACCTGGTGCACGTTGTTCGCGGGCTTGATCGCTACGGCATTGCCCGCCATGAGTGCTGCGGCTAGCGGCCGGAATATCTGCCAGACGGGGTAGTTCCAGGGCGTGACCGCCAACACGACACCCAGGGGCTGCCGACGGATATACCCGGTCTCGTTGAGCTCGGGTTCCAACCAGACAGGCGCGCGCTCCGCCAGGAACTGGCACCACTTGGCTGCGCGAAGAATCTCGTCGTCTGCCTCATCAGCCAGCTTGCCAACCTCCCGGCGGGTGGCAACCGACAAGGCCGAGCTCGCCAGGATCAACGCCGAGGCAAGCGCAAGCAGGGCAGCCTTGCGTCCGGCAACCGACACCGCAGCCCACTGGGCGGCCGCCTTCTTGCTCCGCGCCAAGGCGCTGTCCAAGTCGGACGCATTCCAGAATGGCCGGGTGCCGATCAGCGCGCCATCATGCGGACAGCAGGAAACAAAGCCCTCCGCCGGCAATGCGGCGCCCATTATCCGCCACTACAACCGCAGCCGCCCTGGGGGCTACCGCATCCGCCCTGCCGCTTCTCCGGCGCGGCATCTTCGGCGTCCTGAACGGTCACCGCAAAATCAATGACGACCTGCTCAGGGCTTCTTTCTACGTAACGCACCTGTATCTGGTCTCTGTAACGTGCGCCGATCTGCTGCAGCAGCGGTAGAGGATCATGGTCGTTGACGAAGCGCATGGTCTCGCCATCATGAAGCGACTCAAGCGCCCCAAAGATGGCCGCATGACGGAAGCGTTTGGCTACGCCCCGGGCATCGAAAAGAAAGGTCGGGCTGGTATCAGGGGAGTTCATGGCAGGTCGCTTCGATTCAGTTAAAGACCAGACCATGCTAAAGCAGGCCCGGAGAGCATTCCTTGAGCACCGATAAGCTTTTCAGTTGCCCTGGCACAGTTCGAGCCCCTCTGGGTAGGCACCATGCAGCAGATAGGCCAGCAGCTCGCGTACCGGCCGGATGGCGTTGCCGAAAGGCAACCGGCTGGTTCCCCGGAAGAAGAGGCCCTTTTCGACTTCGCCCCGCAGCGCGGCGGCGAGCTTGAGGTCGATGCAGAACTGACCGATGCGGCTCAAACCATCACGCAACCCACACTGGCTGAGGCAATCCATCCTTTGAGTACAACGACGGACATCCGCCTTGGCTGCCGCCTGCAGCCCGGCCTCCCTACGCAGGTATTGTTTTAGCCAGGGGGTGGCCACCGCCCGTGCCGGCAAGCCTGCCACGCTGACAAACTCCACCAGGGCGGCGGGGTCAGCCTGGGCAAGCACCTGTTTGAAAGACAGATGCGCGTCCCCTTCCTCGGCCACCGCAAACGCCGTACCGAGCTGTACGGCATCCGCACCATGGCTCAACCAATGCCGGACCTTCTCATGGCTGTCTATGCCACCGGCCAGGATCAGCTTGGGCGCGTCACCCCCCAGCCCCAGCTCTTGAAAAAGTGCCCTGCTTTCCGCCAATACTCGCTCAAAGTCAAAGCGCCCGTCGTTCAACTCCTCGATACGCGTTGCCCCCAGGTGCCCGCCAGCTAAGCCGGGGTGCTCGATGACAACCGCCGCTGCGCAGCGGCCCTTCTTGAGCCATTTCTTGAGAACGATCGCCATACCTCGTATGTCGGACAGGATGGGGATCAAGGCAACCTGGGGGTGTTCGGCGGTCATCTCCGGGAGGTCCAGCGGCAAACCGGCGCCCATCACGATGGCATCCGCGCCGCTCTCGCAAGCTTGCCGGACCAGGGCGGGATGCTCCCGTACCGCCTTCATGACATTCACGGCAAGCAAGCCCCTACCGCCCGACAGCACTCTGGCCGCCTTGATCTCTCGATCCAGGGCCACCAGATTGGCTGAATCGATTTGTTGCCGATCCCTGCAACGATGCGTCGACGCCAGCAAATCGGGATGGTGATGCCTCAGGTCAACGCTGGCGATCGTACCCACGGCATTCTCGGCGGCTACAGCGCCCGCCAGACGGTGGGCCGAAATACCTACCCCCATGCCGCCCTGCACCACCGGAACAAGTTCCTTGCCAGCAAGCCTCAATGTACTGAACCACATGTGCATCCACCTTCGTTTTGACCAGAGGGCAGACTAAGAGGTCCAGGTGTGATTTACCTTGAGCACGGTCAAGCACACACCAGCAAGAAGGAAATTTATTCTTTTAATTCAATCGCTTGCTTTAATTTTTAGCGCAGGATAAGAACATCTTTCAGCCCAGGGGGGCCGCGATACGGTCCGCGGATTCGGCCTTCTCTCGCAATTCACGCGCGGCGGTACTGACAACCAACCAGACCACCTGGCGTTCTTCCACCTGACAATCCGAGTGATAGCGCTTCTTGGCGCCCAGTTTGTTCAGGACCAGATGCACATCGGGCACCACACCGGCATTGCCCAGGCAGGCACTGACGCAGGCCAGGGCACAGCCATCCAGCGCCAGTATGGGTCGGCCACTTCTCGCCAACTTGACCAAGGCAGGGACTCCACCGCCTACACCGCTGATGCACGACATCTCGGCTTCATTCTGCCGGTCCAGTGCGATGGCAAAGTCATTGGCAAGCTGCGCGACGCTGGAGCAGCCCGAACAGGCGTACACGATAGGGCGATGTTGCGGATTCATCTAGGTCTCCTGGCCTACATCAACTGACCAACCTGCCCGCCTAACCAGGCAGGCCTCTCTGCTGCATCCAGCCAGTTCTTTACGATCAGGCCGAGTTCCGTGTCCCCGGCAATCTGCAGCCGTCGTTGAAAGAACAAGGTGTCTGCATCGGTGGTACCGCGCAGCAGACTCAGGAAGTCGGCGGCGGATGCGCTGATCTCCAGATCTACTCGCGGCGGCAGATGGGGTCGGAATCTTCCCGCCTCACAACTGAAGGCAAATCGCAGCCCCAGGTCATTGACCGTGATGGCGAAGCTGCGGCCATCGAGCTTTGCCGGCGGGGTCAACCACAGGTGCTTGCGCGCCAACTCCAGCCCCAGGGCAGCATGTAGTGACAGAATCGGTCCGGGTATGCGCTGTCCCACACGCGCAAGGCCGGCCGGCAGTCGAGGGAGAGTCAGGTCCATTGCTATCCTTCCATCCAGGTGTTGCCCGTCAAGCCATACCAATAGCCATTGCAACGGTCTATACCCGGCGGCGGCGCCGGCGGCATGATGGCGGCACCATTCCGCAGGTAATCCAGTGCCTGCAGGACATCCTGCGTGCCCGCGGACTGCGGGCTGACCCGGACGACATCAACGCCCATCCTCACGAGCTCCGGGACCTGCTTGATCAGATCCAGGCATTTGGCGGATTGCGTCTGTATACCGTTGATGGTCAGAAAATCGCAGGATTCCTGCGTGCGTAAGGGCAGGCCATCGGGATAATCAATACAGCGGAATCCACATTCATCTTTCTTCAGGTGGAAATACCGCGCGGTGAAGCAGCGGGAAGAAAACGCGAGCGGCATGCGTCCCCACACCATGACCTCGCAGGCGAGGCCAAGGGGCTTTTCCTGAAGCAAAATACCCAGGTCGGCACACCCCATCTCCAACGGTGCTACGAAGCGGGTGGCGCCTTGCTTGGCCAGCCAGGCCAGCGTGGCCGCGTGATAGGCATTCAGATGCGGCCCCGCGACAAAGGGGCGCCCCTGCAGCTGACGGACGATACCCAGCTCGCTCGCTTCGACCATGTAGTCGCGCTGCTCGCCCAAGCGCTTGAGGATGCTAATCTCGGCACCGGACTCCACCAGGGTGGGCGAGGAGAGGATGACGACCTTGCCCGCCTGTGTCAGCTCGGCGGCCAATGCGAGCCAATCCGGCAGGCGCAGCTCATGTCGCCGGCTGCAGACGGTTTCTCCCAGGTAGACGATATCTGCCGGGCTTGCGCTCACTTGCTGGTAGAAGTCCAGCGTCGTCTGCCGTGGCCAGTAATAGAGCAGCGGGCCAACGGCAATCTTGAAGGTGTTCATTTCCATGGTCGGTCAAAGGCTCCCTGGGTGGTCTGTGAACCTTCGGCATGCTTTGCAAGCGTTGACTGCCATTCAGGGCGTACCACGTAGCGGGCCGGCATGGCATGCGCAGCATCGATCGCTGCGCGTAGCGCGGCCACTACCTGGGCGACATAAGCCGGGCTACGCTGGCGTCCCTCCACCTTGATCGCCCTTACCCCCACGGCGGCCAGCCGGGGGAGCAGCGCCAGGGCATTCAGACTGGTGGGTTCCTCCAGGGCGTGATCGAAGTTACCTTCCACTTCGAATCGCCCTTTGCAGAGGGTCGGATAGGCGGCGGACTCCCCCGGACCATAGCGATCAATCAACACCCCACCGAGCCTGGCTTCGAGCCTTCCTTCCATCTCGGTCCATTGCACCGACTTGGCGGGTGAGCACACCCCCCGGTTGTTCGGCGATTCGCCCGTCACATAACTCGACAGCAGGCAGCGCCCCTCCGCCATGACACACAGGCTACCAAAGCCGAATACCTCGATTTCCACGCTGGTCTGTCGGATAAGCTTTTCAATCTCGGCGAGCGTCAGCACCCGCGGCAGAACCACCCGTTGAATGGCAAACTGCTCGCGCATCAGCTCGATTGCGTCTGCATGCGTCGCAGACCCTTGCACGGAAAGATGCAAGCGCAGGTGCGGGTAACGTTCCCTGGCATAAACCAGCAAGCCAGGGTCTGCCAATATCACGGCATCGGCACCCAGATCATGGGCGGTATCGACGGCTGCCCGCCACTCCTGGGTACGGCCGGACTGGGGAAAGGTATTGATGGCAAAGAGCACCTTGCGGCCCATGCCGTGGGCGATGGCCACACCTTTGCGTATATCGTCGTCGCAGAAATTCAGTCCAGCGAAATTGCGCGCATTGGTTGAGTTCTGCAATCCAAGATAGACCGAATCGGCACCCGCCTGCAGGGCGGCCTTGAGTGCGAGCAAGCTTCCCGCAGGTGCGACAAGTTCCATGGGAGAAAGGGCGTTTTTCATGCTCGAAAGTCTAGCGAGTGTCAAACGGGATCACCTTATCCGACATCAAGCGAACGGCAGCCAAGAAACGCACTGGCCTGGCACCCGCCGGTACGCAGAAACGCACCTTGATCCAGATCAAGAAAATTGCGGGTCGCGCTGCAAAACTGCGCGGGCAACAACTAGTGTTTGAAGCACAAGCCGTTGCCACGGAGCAGCATCATGAAGATTTCCAGCTACCCCAAAATGTTCTTTTCCTACCATGCAGGCTGGGATGATCTCAGTGAAGCGACGATTTCGGTAGCGCAGCTGACACTGTTCCTCGTGCTGCCCTTTGCCCTGCTGCCCGCCGCCATGATCGCCTTCGTTGCGGCGGACCACGCCACTTACTACTCAGCCTTGGTTCCCGCAGCCCGCTATCCCGGCATTGCACTCGTCTTTCTGCTTGCCGAGCTGCTGACGGTCCCCATCATGGGGCTCGCCATCAAGGCCATGCTCGGCAACCGGGAGAAACCGCTCCCCTTCCAGCGCGCCTATCTGATGGCCAGTATTGCGCCCATCCCGATGTGGCTCTCCTCGCTGACCCTGGCTGTTCCCCATATGGGGTTCAACCTGCTGTGTGGATTGCTCGGCCTGTGTGCGGCCTTACTGCTGGTGGTCCACGGCATACCCAAGTTATTGCAGGTTGAGGAAGGTATTGAAGCGGAAGACGTCGGCTACGCCATCATTTCCCTGGGTGGGCTGCTGTGGGCGTTGTTGGCAGGCTTGATCCTGGTACCCCTGCTGGGCCTGTAGTACTTATGCCAGGCCAGCAGGGGCAAGCCCTGCGCCCGGCTTTCAACGGGGCTGGGAAGGGGCAAGGCTCGCGGCCTGCACCACAAGAAACCGGTACACCACGCGCAACAGCAGCACACCCAGCCATGCTTGCGAAAGCGCAAAGGTCGCACCGGCCAATCTGGCACATAGCACCGGCTCCACCGGCAGGATAAGCAACAGCGTGAGCGCAAGCAGCACGAGGCCGGTTTGCACGCGTAGCAAGGCGGGTCTGAGCAGCGTCTGCATGGCGGGCACCTTGACCCGTGCGGGCAGGCACTTTCTCAGGCGCAGCCATACCAGGAAAGGCACGATCTTTCCCAGCATGGCGTTCACCGGAAGTACACAGCCCCCCACCAGAACCAGTGCGCCTATCCACCAGGCCACAGGCCAGGCGGTTGGCAGGTAATCCTGCGTCATGCCCAGCACCAGCGCACAGACCCAGGACAGTAGCGCACATACCCACAATGGCCAGGCTGGGTCATGGTGCCGCTTTGCGCGAAGCACTCCGTAGAGCCCGATGATGGCGAACAGCAACAGGCACGCCATCGCCAGCCATCGCCACGGCAAATGGAGGCCCCCGAGTTCAAACGCGCCGAGCACAAGCGGGAGCCACATGACGCCGGGCAGGCTCCCGGCCAGGAAGTCTGGCAATCGCGGTGTCTGCCAGAACATGGGCAGGACCGTCGTGGCAACGCCGACTATCAAGGTGGCAATCCAGCCTCCCAAACCCCAGGCAACGTGCAGGTCCAGTATGGCCGAAATGGGCATGGAGACGCCAAACCCCAGGGCAAGTGCCAGCGCGGCACCCAGACAGATGGTCATCAGCAGCGCCCAGGCGATAACTGCCAGTACCCGGGTGCTTGCATTGACTGGGACGACGCCGGCCCCTGCCTTGGCAATGGCCATCGCTACCGGGCAGAGCCCCGCCAGCACCAGCGTCGCCGCCAAGGCAAAGCCGAATGCCTCCCCTTTGAGGAATCCGCGGCTCAACGAGATGGCGATCGTCAGGCAGCCCAGTGCCAACCAGGGTGCGATGTGGCGGGCTCTTGGAACGACAACACCGCCCAGCACCGGCATCATTTGAAACAAGGCCCCCACCATGACGGGCATCAACATGCCGATGGCGAGCAAATGGACCAGGCTCAACGCCAGCGGCGCAAACCTTGACGGCAAGCCCGCCACCGGCCCGAGAGCGAGCCAGATACCTGCCGCCGCGCCTACCCACGGTGCCGGCATGAGGCAGCCAAAGACCATGCCCGGATTAGGCGCCTGATCGAAAGAAAGATTGGGCGGGGCAGGCATCAGTGCGCTGCCGGTACGGCACCTGCGAGCAGCACGTCCAGGTCAGGAATCCGCATCCGGCACATGGGGTAGAGGACGTACTCCTCCTTTACATTGTGCTGCTGGACCAGAATCAGCAATGTATCCAGCTCCGACAGCAGGTTCTGGGCCTCTTGGGCAAACAGGCTGGCCCGGCAATCTTCAAACAGCTCCCGAATTGCATGGTGCTCTTCCCGCATGACTTCGGTCGGCCCCTGCAGGATGCCAGTCGCCTTCTCGAAAGCGGGGAACAGCTGTCCTTCCTCGAGCTCGAAGTGACCATAGATGGCCTGCTCTGCTTCATAGAAATATTGCTGGGCCTTGGCCCAATCGCCTGACCTCACCCGCTCCTCTATACGGGCCAGCAAGGTATCAAACTCTTTGTGTTCATGAAGCAGGCGGAAAATGGCGTCAGACATGGCAGCAAACCAGGAATAGGGTGCATCCATGTTAGTGAGATGCTTCCTGAGCGGCCTTGACGGCCGATAAGTTATTCCCGTCCGAGGTCGGTACGCCTGCTTGACCCAGATCAATCAATTCCGGGGAAGCGCCGTCACCACAACGCATAAGCGCGATACTTCAATATTCCACCAACCCGAGCCCGTCCATGGCAGTCGTACACCTGACCAGCTCTCGCCTCGTCTCGTCACATTCCGTGCTGGAGGATGTGCAGGCGCTCTTGATAGGCTGCCTGTTTGTCGCCCTCTCCGTACTGCTGCTGAGGCAAGCGCATGTACTCACGGGGGGCACTGCAGGGCTCGCCTTTCTGGGCCACTATGCGAGCGGCTTACCTTTTGGCGTACTCTTCTTTTTAATCAACCTGCCATTTTATGTCTTTGCCTACCTGAGCCTGGGCAGGCGTTTCACCATGAAGACGCTGGCGGCCGTCAGCCTGCTGTCCCTGTTTACGGAATGTCTTCCTTCCTTGATCAACATCCAGCAACTGGACCCGCTATTTGCCGCCTTGCTGGGGGGGCTGCTGGCCGGTACAGGCCTGCTCATGCTGATACGGCACCAGGCAAGCCTGGGCGGGCTCGGCGTAATGGCGATCTATTTGCAGGAAAAGCACGGCCTACGGGCGGGGAAAACGCAATTGGCCTGTGATACCTGCATCATATTCGGCGCCATATCCCTGCTGGACCTACGCCATATGGTGCTATCCGTACTGGGAGCGATTGCCATGAACGCAGTCATTGCCATCAATCAAAAACCCGGCCGTTATGCCGCCTTCTAGGCAGTCCCTGCACACGGTGTAGATGGGGGCGCTGTCGGCATGCCAAGCGGTTGAGGCGGGCCAGCGCCTTGCAGATAAGGCTTTCCGCTGCGGTATACGTCGCCGCGCCGGATGAAATGCAAGGTGTGGCTGGACGAACGCCGCAAGCGGCCTGGAATGCGGCAACAGGCGCGCTAAGGTGCGTCCGTATTCATGCCATGTTCCACGGCATAGACGGCGACCTGGACACGGCTCGTCAGATTCAATTTCTTCAGTATGTTCTGAACATGGATCTTCACGGTGCTCTCGGCGACCTCCAGGCGTCTGGCGATCTCCTTATTGCTCTCCCCCCGCGCCAGGCACTGCACGATTTCGCGCTCCCTGCCGGTCAGCTTGTCCCGCTCCGCCGTTGCCGGGCTGGCCGGCGCGCCTGACGGCTGAGCCCGGAACTGCGCAATCAGCTTTGCGGTCATGCTGTCCGCAATGACCGGCTCACCCTTGGCCGCGCGACGAACAGCGGCCGTAAGGGCTTCCGCCTCGATATTCTTGATCAGGTAGCCCTTCGCCCCATCGCGCAGCGCCTGCCCAAGCTCGTCCGCCTCTTCCGAGACGGTCAGAATCACCACCGCCGCCTCGGGAAGATCCTGAACCAGCAGCTGCAAGGTCTCCAGTCCTGACAAGCCCGGCATGTTGAGATCCAGGAGTATCACGTCGGGACGGTATTCCTTGGCGCGCTTGATGCCCTCCACCCCATCGGCGGCTTCGGCAACAACCTCGATATCCGTCTCCCGCTGCAACAACTGTCGGACACCGGACCGAAACAGGCCATGATCATCAACTAGCAACACACGTATCGTCATTTCACTTTTCCAAATCCACTGGCCGCTGTTCACACTATTTTCGCATTGGCATTCGCCGGCAAGGTGGTAACTCTCCGGGGCCGCGAGCAAAGGCATCGATCCCATGCGTCCCCGGGCGAGCCAACAGGGCCTGCCCCCTCACCAGTCCGGCGCCGATGCCAACGGTGTGAACAGGCTAGGCCGCCTGTCGTTCTGCCCGCTGCAATAGCAGATTCACACGGGTTCCTGCGCCCGGATGTGAATCCAACTTCAACGAAGCATTCAAGCGGCGAGCGCGTTCCTGCATGATATGCATGCCGACATGCTGCTCGCTGCTTTCTGCCATTTCCTGCATTTCAAACCCCTCGCCGTTGTCGCGGATCGTCATCTCGAAATCACGTTTATTGCTGATCTCGATATCCACGCGGCTGGCCCTGGCATGCTTGCGCACATTGGACAGGGCTTCCTGCAGGATGAACAGCACCTGCAACTGCTGCTCAGGGGGTAAGGGGGGGCCGTCTTCCTCCTGGAAGCTCAGCGACACGGCGACGCCGGATTGGCGCTTGAAACGTGCCACGGTATCGTCCACCGCCACATATAGCTCACCCTGATCCAGCTTGCTTCGGAAATTGACCAGCAGCTCACGGACGTCTTGATAACTCTCGTCGATACCCGTGCGCAACAAGGGCGTAATTTCCTTTATCTCGGCCAGGTCAGCACGGTTGACGGCCTGATCCAGCATCTGCACCTGCAGGTTCAGAAAATTCAGGCCCTGGGCGATGCTGTCATGCAGGCCCTGTGCAACCAGATTGCGCTCCTCCGCTACGGCCAATTGGCGTGCTTTGGCACCCAGCCGGCGGTTATCCAGGGCCACGCCGAGATGTTGCCCCAGCGTTTCCAGCAACTGGGCCTCTGCTGCCGGTACTTCGTGAATATTCTGGAAGTGCAGGGAGAAAGAACCGAGGACCTCATCCTGGGTCAGGACACGGAAGACCGCCAAGCCCTTGAAACCATCCTTGGAGCAGTGAAAGGCCTCGGGCTGGGGCAGTTTCCGGAAATCACGGATGACAATCACACCTTGCTTGGTGGCCTCACCACAAAAACAGGCATCCACCTTCATGCAGTGCTCCGCCTCTTCCAGCTCCGAGGACAGACCCTCCGACACGACCAGGTGCAACTTCTCGCCCAGGGGATCGATCACGCGGATGCTGCCGCCGTCGGCGTTGAACTGGCTCATTACGCGCTTGAGAAATCCACGACACAAGGCCTCGATATCGCCGGGCTGGTTCAGAAAGGCCGCCATGTCATACAGCGCCCCCAGTTCCCGATTCTGCTGGGCCAACTGCTGTGTCTTCTGTTCTACCCGTTCTTCCAGCACCCGGTACGAGCTTTCCAGCTCGTCCGCCATCCGGTTGAATCCCTGCGCAAGCACGCCAAACTCGTCCGCGCTCTCGACCGGCAGGCGGACACTCAGGTCACGCTCCGCCATCTGCCGTAATCCGTCTTGCAATCGGAGTACCGGAGAAATGATCCAGATGAACAGCAGATAAATCATGGCGACCGTGCCGATGCACGCGATGACGAGCAAGATGGCCTGGGAGCTGCGCAACATGGTTGTCTTGCCCGCATTGTCTGTTTCGATCATGCGGACAAGTTGATCTGCCTGCTCAACAAACGCAGAGAGTCGCTGCAGATAGCGCTCAGCCCCCTGCCCTGCCAGCGCCGTCTCGGCTGCGGGAAGCAACTGCCCATGCCAGACATTCCGCACCTTTTGCATCTGCAAGCGGATCGCCGGATCGCTGGGCAGGAAGAGGGGGCGGGAAGGCATGCCTCGCCGTAAGCGCTCCAGCGTATCTTCCTGCGCCTGCAGTTCAGCCCGGGCAGCCGTCTGATCCATCCGGTGCTCGATCTGCAGCAGCTCAACCCCTACCCGGTTCGCCCGCATACGCAGGCTGCCCGTGTCGTTGATCGCCGCGCCGGCACCTTCCAGCTGCCAGGACAGCCAGAGCGTCCAGCACACCATGCTGAACACCACGGCAAGCGCAACAAGCGAGCTCACGATGATGCGCGTCGACAACCGGTCGCGAAAGGAGGGGAAGTCCACGGAAGTCGGCATAACTTCCTGATTTGTCGTCATCGACCTACTCCAGGGCAGGTCGGTATAGAATCCCCGCAGCGCCGCTTTTCGGCCGCCTGCCTGTCTTTCTGATCTGCCTGTTTGCCCATGAACTATCTCACCATCAAATACCTGCACGTCACGTGTGCCACACTCAGTATCAGCCTGTTCATTCTACGGGGTAGTCTCGCCCTGTGGGGAAAGCCATGGCGCCACATCCGCGTATTGCGATGGTTACCTCATGCAGTAGACACTACCTTATTGTGCGCCGCCATCATGTTGGCATGGATGAGCGGTCAATACCCCTTTTTCCAGCCCTGGCTAACCGCAAAACTGGTCGTGCTTGTGCTGTATATCCTGCTTGGCAAGCAGGCATTGAAGCCGGAAATGCCACGCGCCAGGCGCGCTGTCTGGTTCGGGCTGGCCTTGTGCAGCGTTGGCTATATCGTTGCCGTTGCGCGCACCCGTAGCATCCTGCCGGGCCTGTAAGCCGGCTCAGGGCCTGGGCGCGGCCTGCCAGAGGCCGGACTTTCCGCCTCGCTTCTCTACCAGATGTAGCGAATGCAGGCACATGCCCTTATCAATCGCCTTGCACATATCGTAGATGGTCAGCAGGGCGATGCTCGCCGCGGTCAACGCTTCCATTTCAACGCCGGTCTGACCCACGCATTCCACGGTGGCACTGACCGCAACGCCGTCGTCGCTTAGCTGGAAATCCACGGCCGTGTGGGTAAGCGCAACCGGATGGCACAGCGGAATCAAGCTGCTGCAACGCTTTGCCGCCATGATGCCGGCAATCCTGGCCACCCCCAGCACATCCCCCTTGCCATGCTGGCCCAACCGTATTTTCGAGAGACATTCGGCGCTGGCGGATAAGAACCCCCTGGCGATTGCGCGCCGCACGGTACCGGGCTTCTGACCGACATCAACCATATGCGCCTGTCCCCGCTCATTAAAGTGCGTCAGATCGCTCACTCAACAACTCCTCAATCCCATGCCAAAGGCCAACCATGATTTGGCGGGAGAAGCCTGGCTTCAAACCCAGCGCGGCAGACTGGCGTCAGCTGCACCCCGCTGAGCCAGGCATTGCACCGGACCAGCCCGATCAGACTACGTGGGACCAATGTGCCAAGGCATGGGCGTCGGAGGCCTTGGCCTCGACCCAGGTTTGCCTGGCGCCATGCGTTTCCTGTTTCCAGAATGGCACCGTTGATTTCAGATGATCCATCATGAAATCCACCGCCCCCAGCGCCTGCTTGCGGTGCGCTGCCGCTGCCAGTACCAGAACAATCCGATCGCCGGGGACCAGCCGGCCAAATCGATGAATCACGGTAAGGGCTACCAGATTGAATCGCAGCGCCGCTTCCTGAGCGATTTTATGGATCGATTTCTCAGTCATTCCCTCATAGTGTTCAAGTTCCATTGAAGTCAGGTCAGCATCATTGAGGCAGTCATTCCTGACGTAACCGGTAAAACTGCCGACAGCCCCCAGGCCGGATGACTGGCTTTCAATCCACCGCATCTCGGTCTCCCGATCAAAGTCCTCGCGCTGTACCGCGATTCGGAACAGCGACACCGTCAGCCCCCCGTCACCGGCGGAAAAATCGCAACCTCCGCGCCAGCCGGAATGGCAGCGTTGCCCTGCACCAACTCTTGATTGATCGACACCCGGAAAATACGGCCGGGTGCGAGCTCCTCCGCCCAGGCTCCCCCTCGCTCCCGCAGGAGACGCAGCAAGCCTTCAATATCCTGGCAATGGCTGGGCAAACTCAGGCTTTCGGCCCCGACACCAAGGCGTTCACGAAGCCTGGCGAAGTAAAGCAATTCAATCTGCATCGATTCTTCTTCCCATAAGACTCACGGCGCCCGATGCAGCAAATGGCATCGGACATGATCTTTCGCTCCGACCCGGGTTTCTTCGGGCACTTCGAACAACAGGTCGGCTTCTGCAAGGTTGAACAAGGTGCCGGCGCCCAGGGACTCCAACGCCTCCACGCAATGCCGTCCGTCGTGCATGACCAGCCGGCCCGAGAGGTAGCGGCGGTGGCGATCACGCTCGGGGAGATCGCGGGCCAAGGGTAGCCAGATGGCGCCGGCGTCAGGACAGCACTGCCCCGAGGCACGCTGGACAAAGGGTTTGACCAGGGTAAGAAACATGACGGCAGCGGCTACCGGATTGCCAGGCAAGGCCAGGAACGGTTTGCCGGTGATATGTCCAAAGGCGAACGGCCTGCCGGGCGCAATCGCTACCCGCCATTGGCTAACGGTACCGAGCAACTGGGCTGCCGTCCGGACATGATCCGAATCGTCGGCCGACAATCCCCCGGTGGAGATCATCATGTCGCACGCCTCGGCCGCAGCCCTCAGCAGCGCCAGGCTCGCGACGCCATCATCCGGCAGGCAGCCCATATCGATGGCCTCCACGTCCAGTGTCCGCAGCAGTGCCAGTATCTGGGGGCGGTTTACGTCAAAGACCTGCCCGGGGCCCAGCCGCTGGCCAGCATCGACAATCTCATTGCCCGACGAGATCACCCCCACCCTGAGCTTCCTGAATACTTCCACCTCGCGTATACCCTGGGATGCAAGCACACCAACGTGCCAGACACCGATCCTGGTGCCGTGTTCAAGCAGCACCGTACCGGCCGACAGCTCGCTCCCGCGTGGCCGCATATGGGCGCCGTAAGGCACCGGGGCATTGAGCCAGAGATGGTCCCCCTGCAAGGTGACCTGCTCATGCGGGACAACACTACGGCATCCCTCGGGCAGCATGGCCCCCATTACCACGCGCAACGCCTCCCCGGCAGCCAATTGCCGGGGAACGGCATCGCCCACGCCCACGCAACCGGCTAGGCGATAAGGCCCTCTAGGCGCATCAGGATCAACGGCTATCGCAAAGCCATCCATCGCACTGGCATCAAACAGGGGAAGGTCGTAGCTGGCCAGCACATAATCCGAACTCGCCCGGCCTACGGCATCCTGCAGGCCAACCCGTTCGCGCTGGGGTGCTGGAAGTGGGTGACGTTCCAGCACGCGCAATACATCATCCTTGCTAAACATCGAGTTCAAGCGCCTGCAGGATGAACCGGGCAATGGAGTTGGGCGTATTCAAATCCAGCAAGGGCAAGGACAGCGGAAAAGCCTGGTCGCTCGCAACGGCGAGTATGCCGGGGGTATGGGGATACAAAGGCGCCACTGCCGTTGACGGCCGATAGACCTCAATGCGTGGAATGGAGAATGACTTGAACCCTTCCACCAAGGTCAGGTCCGCGGGTGCCAGGCGTGCAATCTGCTCTGCCAGCGTAGGCTCGGGCTCGCCACGCAGCTCATGGAGCACCGCAAACCGATAAGGCGAGGCCACCAGCACTTCGGCCGCGCCAGCACGGCGGAACCGCGCGCTATCCTTGGTCGGCGGTTCAAAGTCGAGGTCATGGTGACTATGCTTGATCACGTTGACCTTCAAGCCATGGCTTGCAAAGACGGGCAGCAATGCCTCGATCAAGGTGGTCTTGCCGCTACCTGAGCGCCCAATCAAGCCAAACACTGCCGTCATGTTGAACTCACCAAGGGGCAGACCATGGGCAGGAAAGCATCGGAGCGTTCCGAATAGGCCAGCAAGGCGCCCGCATCCAGGTCAAAGTACCACCCATGCAGGGTCAGACGACCCGATGCAAGATGCTGCTGTACCCAGGGAAAGGTGCGCAGGTTGTTGAGTGACACCAGTATTGCACCCAGCTCACAAGCGCGACGCTGTTCCGCATAGCTTGCATTCGGCATCTGCTGGACCACCTTGAGCCTGGCCTCCTCCGCGATGCCAACCCAGCGCCCGATGAAGTCGGTCTCACCCTCCTTGGGCAGGTATTGATCCACCAAAGCGCGTATACCGCCGCATTGCGAGTGCCCAAGCACGATGATGCGGGCCACCTCCAGCTGATCCACGGCGAACTGGATGGCAGACGATACCCCTTGATGGCTGGTCCTGCGATTGCAGGGCGGCACCAGGTTGGCAACGTTCCGCACGGTGAAGATATCGCCCGGATCGCATCCCAGTAGCAGCGCCGGGTTCACCCGGGAATCCGAGCACCCTATCAGGAGGGTGCTGGGGCGTTGCCCCTGTTGCAGGTCCTTGAACAGGCCAGGGGAGCTCTCAAAATACTGCCGCTGAAAGCGCTGGAACCCACCGATAAAGCGCTCGAGATCGTGCATCTCAACCCCCCGTCTGCGACATGAAGCGGATGATCTTGCTGGGGTTGCTGGTGAACTCATGCCGTTCCGGCTTATGCGCAATAGCCTGCACGATGGCCGCCATCAGCTCGGTATCGGAAGCCCCCGCACGCAGCTGCACGCCCAAGGCTACTTTGTCGTCCTGACCCAAGCACAGGTAAAGCGTGCCATCCACACCCAGGCGTACCCGGTTGCAGGCCGCGCAGAAGTGCCGGGACATGGGGGTAATGACCCCCAGACTCATGCTGCCACCAGGCATTTTCCAGTAGCGCGCCGGGCCCGCCCCATCGTTCTTCAACTCGGGCACCAGCTGGAACTCGCGAGCCAGGCGTGAGCCCAGCGCCGTGAGATTCACCACCCCGGCGCTACGCCCGGTATCGCCGATAGGCATCGCCTCGATCAATCGCAGCACAAAGCCATTTTCGATGGCGAAGGACACCATGCTCTGTACATCGGCTTCGTTGACGCCGGCCTGCACCACCATATTCAGCTTGATGGGATCAAACCCGACCCGGCGTGCCTCCTCCAGCCCGGCAAGGACGTCATTGAGGCAGTCTCGGCCGGTGATGCGTGAGAAGCAGGAGGGATTGAGCGTATCAAGACTGATGTTGAGCCGGCCAACACCCGCCGCCTTCAGGGCAGCGGCCTTTTGCGCGAGTTGCGTACCATTGCTGGAAAGCGAGAGATCCTTCAGACCGGGGAGCTGTGCCACCTGGGTGGCCAGGGTCTCGACACCTCGCCGCAACAGGGGCTCCCCCCCCGTCAGGCGGACCTTCCTGACCCCCAGCTTGACGAACAGGCCGATCAGACGGCTCATCTCGGCATGGTTCAACCAGTTCTCGGGCTCTTCAAACCCCTTGAACCCTTTGGGCAGGCAGTAGGTACAACGCAGGTCACAACGATCCGTCACGGACACGCGCAGGTAGTCGATGCGACGCTGAAACGGGTCAATCAGAACGGGATCGTATGGAACGGCGATCATGGCGGCAGCCCTAGTATGTCTCACACCCATTCTGCGGAAAGACAGGGGGCCAAACCATTCTCATATCGGACTAGATACTTCGGATAAGCCGCAGTTGGTGCGCGATGCCGGGCCTCCATAGCCGCGCTGGCCAGCCCCTTCAGGCGTAGTTCGCGCTGCCGTACAGACCCAGCAGGTATGCGGCTTAGGCCTTCAGCGCGAGCAAGTCGCCGCTCCGGTCAAATACCAGGAAATTCTGCATTCTTCCCTGCTTGATCGACTCGATCATGCGGTCCAGGTGGGGCGCGGCGTCGGCGCCGCTCGGCATCTGCCCTCCCCGGCCCCCAAGGCTCGCCACAATGACCAGTTGCCAGGCGTTCGTCATTTGCAGCGACTCCTCACGCAGCGCTGCAAAGCTGCTCAGCTCCGAGGGTGCCTTGTCCACACACATGACAGGAACAATCGCCCCACCGCTGCCTGCGGCATAAGCACTACGTTGGGTGGCATTGGCGCCATCCGGCAGTTGTGTCTCGGCAAAGACAAACAGCAGCCGCTGCGGCTCCGGTTCAGCTTTGGCTGCAGCAAGAAGGTCGGCAAAGGAAGTGATCAACATGGTGCCTCCACAGGCGCACGAATCATCAGTCAAACAAGCGCAATCCATCGCGCCGTCGGTATGCGCGGACTGCAATCAGACAGGCCCTGGGCGGGGAAACGGGCTACTGGACCAAGGGGCTGTCAGCCCCCTCCAATTCCACCCCGGTGATGTCGGCCTTGCCCACAAGCAGCTTGAGATACTGGCGCCACGCAGCCGCCTCACTGGCGGCCCGCAATGCATCACCGATGGCCTCCTCGACCATTTCGAAAGGAAGCACCCGGCCTTCGACGTATCGCACAACCCGAACAATGTGCAGCCCAAAGCGGGTCTCAAGCAGGCTCGGCATCATCTGGCCGGACTTCAGGGAAAACAGGGCCTTCTCAAACTCAGGCACCGTATCACCACGTGCAATCTGTCCCAGGCTCCCGCCTACCGCACCGGATGGGCAGTTGGACAAGGCCTTCGCGCGCTCCGCAAACAGCGCGGGATTGGCGGTCAGCTCGGCCAGCGTTTCTTCCGCCAAACTTCGCAGCAAGGCCAGCGGAACCTTGGGAGTGACCTGGAACAGGATATGGTCTGCCTCTACCAGCTCCCCGACGGTAAAGCGCTGGGGATGCTGCTCGTAATGCCGTCGGCAGCTCGCGGTATCGGGAACCGGGACCTTCACTTCGGCCCGGAGCAGTGCCTCGATGGCCTCCTCCTCATCTGCTACGGGGAGCTGCAACCGCTTCGCTTCATCAAGCAGAACCTGCTTCAGCACCAAGGCGGTCATCGCCCTTTTCATAGGGTTATCCGCGTCCGCGTGATGCGGCATTTCCCGTTCCATATCCGCATCGCTGAGTTCGACACCATTGATCAGCACTGCCATGTTGCTCTCCTGAACATCAAACAAGCCGGGCACGGACCGAGCGGCGGGTTTACCACCGCTCGATGCGGGTGCCCAAGGTAAGGGCACCGAACGTTCAACGCGGTCGCACCAGTTGCCAGGCGCGGCCCAGATAGGTCACCGAGCCAAAGCCACTCCATACGTGGACCAAGCGGGTGAAGGGGAAGATCACAAACAGGCTCATACCCATGAACAGGTGCAGCTTGAACAGCCAGTGGGCTCCGGCAATGTAGGCCGCAGCGTCCCCTCGCAAGGTGACGATGTGCTGCGCCCAGGTCATCAGCAGCACCATCATGTGCCCGTCCATATGCCCGGAAGAGATCACGATGGTCGACAAGCCAAGGCAGAGCGTGATCAGTATCCACGCCAGCAATACCTTGTCACCGGTCCTGGTAACAGCGGCGATACGGGGGTCCGTCAGCCGGCGATGCAGCAGGATGGCAAGACCCAGCAGGCAGAGGGTGCCCATGACGCCACCGGCAGCCATCGCGAAGCCCTGCTTGAAGGTATGGCTGACACCGAGGGCATCCCACACCGCCACCGGGGTCAGCAAACCTGCCAGATGCCCGAAGAACAAGCCGATGATGCCGATATGAAAGAGGATGTTGCCCAGGCGCAAATTACCCCGGTGCAACATTTGCGAGCTGTCGCTCTTCCAGGTGTACTGCTCACGCTCGAATCGGGCCAGACTTCCCAGCAGGAAGATCGCCAAGGCGATATACGGATAAATTCCGAAGAGAAACTGATGTAAGTAGCTCATGGTCGTATCCCTTGATGGTCAGTGAGCCGCATTGCGCGGGAAAAACTGGACGGTATGCGTGCCGCCAAGCTGGGGTTTCAGCAGCGGCTCAATCCCGTCAGCACCGGGGCCAAAGGTCTCCATGGCCTCGTCCATGTCGCGCACCGGCGGCTCGGTTTGCTCCTGGGGAACGACATCGGTCATTTCGCAAAGCACCGCGAATACCGTTGCATAAGGGCTCTCGTTCCTGCCCAGGCGCTGCCCGACGGCGGCCAGGACATGGATCGCATCCCCCAGCAGCCTCTCGGCATGGTCCGGTGAGACAAGGCTCAGGTATTCCAGGAACAGCGGCACATGGTCCGGCAGCTCGGCCGCGCCGGGCTCGAAGCCCTGGCCTTTGTACTCTTCAAGCAGGTCGACCATCGCCTGCCCCCGGTCACGGCTCTCACCGTGCACATGCTCGAACAAGTGCAGTGAATGCGCGGGGTTGCGGTCAAAGGTCGCCACATAGTTTTCCTGGAGCGCGATCAGATCATGCTCCCGCAGGAACGTGAGCAAGGGTTGCAGCAAAGCTTGCGCATCCTCGAACTCGCCCAGGGCGGCATCGATCTCGGGTAGTGCATCGAGCATGTCCTGCTCGGGGTAGGTCAGCAGGGCCGACAAAATACGGTACAGACTCATGGCATTCTCCTGAAGCGATTGGAAAAGGGGGGTGGTTCAGCTTCCCGGAAGACCACCCTCCTCCTCCATTCGCTTACTCTTGCGCTGTCACGGGCTTTTTGCGTGACTTGGGCATGTCAACAAAGATCACGCTGCCTTGCGGTTTCTTACCGAACAGCGATCCATCGGAAGTACCACCTGAACAGCCATTCCCGAAGGTGAAGCCACAGCTGCCTTTGTCATTGAAGCTGTCTTCCACCATCTCTTTGTGGCTGCTCGGAATCACGAAGCGATCTTCATAGTTGGCGATCGCCATGGTCTGGTACATGTCTTCGACCGTGTCGTGGTCCAGCCCGACCCGACGCAGTAACGAGGCATCTCCTGCGCCATGAATCACTTCCGAACGTTTATATGCACGCATCGCCAGCATGCGATCCAGCGCATGGACCACCGGCTGCTCCTTGCCCGCCGTCAGGAGATTGGCCAGGTAGCGGACCGGAATCCGCAGGGATTTCACGTCGGGAATAATGCTGTCACCGACCGTGCTGTGCGGCATGCGGCCGGCTTCCGCCGCGCTTTGTATGGGCGACAGCGGCGGGATGTACCAGACCATGGGCAGCGTGCGGTACTCCGGATGCAGGGGGAATGCCACTTTCCATTGGCAGGCCATCTTGTATACCGGCGACCGCCGTGCCGCTTCCAGCCAGCTCTCAGGAATACCCTGCTTGCGTGCTTCGGCGATGACCGCCGGAGAATGGGGATCCAGGAAGACCTTGAGCTGCGCGTCGTAAAGATCCTGCTCATTCGGCGTCGAAGCAGCCTGCTCGATCAGGTCGGCGTCGTATAGCAGTACGCCGAGGTAGCGAATGCGCCCCACGCAGGTTTCCGAACAGACGGTAGGTTGGCCCGCCTCTATTCGGGGGAAGCAGAAGGTACATTTCTCCGCCTTGCCGCTTTGCCAGTTGTAATAGATCTTCTTGTAGGGGCAGCCGGAGATGCACATACGCCAACCCCGGCACTTGTCCTGATCGACCAGCACGATGCCGTCGTCTTCCCGCTTGTATATCGAGCCGGAAGGGCAGGAGGCGACACAGGTCGGATTGAGGCAGTGTTCGCACAAGCGGGGCAGATACATCATGAAAGTACTCTCGAAGGTGGAGTACATTTCCTTCTGGACCCCCTCAAAGAGTGCATCCCGACTGCGGGAACTGAACTCGCCGCCCAGGTCGTCCTCCCAGTTCGGGCCCCACTCGATCTTGTCCATCTTCTTGCCGGTGATGACCGACACCGGGCGTGCTGTCGGCGGGGTCTGGCTCAGCGGCGCCTTTTGCAGATGTTCGTAGTCGTAGGTGAAGGGCTCGTAATAGTCGTCGATCGCCGGAAGGTTGGGGTTGGCGAACAGATTGGCCAGTATCTTCAGCTTCCCGCCCTGGCGCGGCTCAAGCTTCCCGGACGCGTTGCGTTGCCAGCCGCCCTTCCACTTGGCCTGGTTCTCCCACTCCTTCGGATAGCCAATGCCAGGCTTGGTCTCAACGTTGTTGAACCATGCATACTCAACCCCATCCCGGCTGGTCCAGACGTTCTTGCAGGTCACGGAGCAGGTGTGGCAGCCGATGCATTTATCGAGATTCAGAACCATCCCGACCTGAGCGCGGATTTTCATTTGGCGACTCCTTCTTCTTCAACACGCGGGCCTTCCAGCCACTCCACCTTCTTCATCTTGCGCAGCACGACAAACTCGTCCCGATTACTACCCACGGTGCCGTAGTAATTGAAGCCATAAGCCTGCTGTGCATAGCCGCCGATCATGTGGGTAGGCTTGAGCACGGTGCGCGTGACGGAGTTATGGATACCGCCCCGCTTGCCGCTGGTTTCGGCGCCCGGAACATTCACGATCTTTTCCTGGGCGTGGTACATGAGGCACATGCCCACAGGCACCCGCTGCGACACCACGACCCGTGCAGTCAGAGTCCCGTTTACGTTGAATACCTCGACCCAGTCGTTGTCGACCAAGCCGGCCTGCTTCGCCTCAATCTCGGAAACCCAGACATGGGGGCCGCCACGGCTCAGCGTCAGCATGCGCAGGTTGTCGGAATAGGTACTGTGGATACCCCATTTCTGATGGGGCGTAATCCAGTTGAGTACCAGCTCCTTCTCCCCATTCGGCTTCTTCCCGAGCATGGGCTCAATGGTCTTGGTATCGATCGCGGGCTTGTACACGCAGGAGCTCTCGCCAAAATCCAGCATCCAGCGGTGGTCCTGGTAGAACTGCTGACGGCCCGTCAGGGTTCGCCAGGGAATCAGCTCATGCACATTGGTGTAGCCTGCGTTGTAGCTGACCTCCTCGCTTTCCAGCCCGGACCATGTCGGCGCCGAGATGATCTTGCGGGGTTGGGCCTGGACATCACGGAAACGGATCTTGTCGTGCTCACGACCGATCGCAAGATGGGTATGGTCACGCCCGGTAATCTTGGAGAGCGCATCCCATGCCTTCACGGCGACATGGCCGTTCGTCTCCGGCGCGAAGGTAAGGATCATCTCCGCGGCGTCGATGGCGCTGTCCAGACGGGGCCGGCCCTTGCTGACACCGTCCTCTAGCACCAGCTTGGAAATGCCGCCAATTTCATGCACCTCATGCTTGGTATCCCAATTGATACCTTTGCCACCGTTACCTAGCTTGTCGAGCAGCGGGCCTATGGAGGTGAACTTCTTGTAGATATCGGCGTAGTTACGCTCGACCACCGTCATATTGGGTGCCGTCTTGCCAGGGATCAGGTCGCACTCGCCGTGCTTCCAGTCCTTAGGCTCCAAGGCCTGACCCAACTCGCCCGGGGTGTCGTGCAACAGCGGAGTGAGCACGATGTCCTTGCGGGTGCCCAGATAGTTGCCGCCGATCTCGCTGAACTTCTTGGCCAGGAGCTTGTAGATCTCCCAGTCGGTCTTGCTCTCCCACAGCGGCTGGACGGCTTCGCTGAGGGGGTGGATGAAGGGATGCATGTCCGATGTGTTCAGATCATCCTTCTCGTACCAGGTCGCCGTGGGCAGGACAATGTCGCCGTACAGGCAGGTGGTACTCATGCGGAAGTCGAGTACGGTCAACAGATCCAGCTTGCCTTCAGCAGCCTGTTCACGGAACCGTACCTCGGCCGGCTTGATCGCTTCGTCCTCATTACCGAACAGCGCGTTCTGGGTACCCAGCAGGTACTTGAGGAAATACTCGTGCCCCTTGCCGCTCGAACCCAGGATGTTGGAGCGCCAGACGAACATATTCCGCGGGAAGTTCGCAGGATTGTCCGGATCGTCGCAGCTCATGTTCAGCTTGCCCTGCTTGAGCATCTCGGCCGCATAGGCAACGGGATCCTGACCGGCTGCGATCGCGGCATCCACCACATCCAGCGGGTTCGTTTCCAGCTGCGGCGTGGAAGGCAGCCAACCCATGCGCTCGGACTTGGCGTTCAGATCGATCATGCTGAGGTGGCCATATTTGGCACGATCCGCCGTCGGCGACAGAATTTCGTCGACATGCAATTTTTCATGACGCCACTGGCTCGTATGGGCGTAGAAGAAGCTGGTGCCATTCATTTGGCGCGGTGGCCGCTGCCAGTCCGAGGCAAAGGCCAGGGGAGCCCAGCCAAATTGCGGACGCAGCTTTTCCTGTCCCACATAGTGCGCCCAGCCACCACCACTCTGACCCACGCAACCACACATCATCAGCATGTTGATGATGCCCCGGTAGGTCATATCCATGTGGTACCAGTGATTCAGCGCAGCGCCCACGATGACCATGGACTTGCCGTGGGTCTCATCTGCGTTCTTCGCAAATTCGCGCGCCACCTGGATCACGAGTTCACGCTTTACCGTGGTGTGCTTTTCCTGCCAAGCCGGTGTGTAGGGCACGTCATCGTCGTAGCTGCCAGCAACATGCTCGCCGCCCAAGCCGCAGTCCACGCCGTAGTTGGCCATCTGGAGGTCATACACGGTTGCTACCAATGCCGTGCTGCCATCGGCCAGGGTGACCCGTTTGACCGGCACGTTACGGACCAGCAACTCGTCATGCTCACCACCGAAGTAGGGGAAGCCGACACCGGCCACATCGTCACGGCAATCCACCAGGCTGAGTCGAGGGTTGACCGCCCTGCCGCTGCCGCCATCCTTGAGTTCCAGGTTCCAGCGCCCGACCTTCTCGCCGTCGTTGGCCTTGCCCTCGCCCCAGCGGAAGCCGATGGCGCCGTTGGGCACGACCAGGTCACCGGTATCCTGGTCGATCTGCAGTGTCTTCCATTCGGGGTTGTTGGCTTCACCATGGTTGTCGCTCAGGTGGGCCGCGCGCAGGAAGTGATCGGGCACCAGGCAGCCATTCCGTTCCTTGAGTAGGACCAGCATGGGCATATCCGTATACTGCTTGGCGTAATCACGGAAATACGCCGACGCGCCTGTCAGGTGAAATTCCTTGAGGATGACGTGACCCATCGCCATGGCCAGGGCGGCATCCGTCCCCTGCTTGGGGGCCAGCCAGATATCGCCAAACTTGACCATCTCGCCGAAGTCGCTGGAAACGGCGACGGTCTTGGTCCCCTTGTAACGGACCTCGGTATAGAAGTGGGCGTCAGGGGTCCGGGTCATGGGCACATTCGAGCCCCATACCATCAGATAGGTCGAGTTGTACCAATCCGCAGATTCCGGCACATCGGTTTGCTCACCCCAGATCTGGGGGCTGGCCGGGGGCAGGTCGCAGTACCAGTCGTAGAAGCTGAGACAGGCACCGCCCAGCAGGCTGAGGTAGCGGGCACCGGCGGCGTAAGACACCATGGACATGGCCGGGATGGGTGAGAAGCCCACGATACGGTCGGGCCCGAACTTCTTGATCGTGAGCGCATTTGCCGCGGCAATGATCTCTGTGGCGACCTCCCAGTCGGCCCGGACAAAACCACCCTGCCCCCGTACGCTCTTGTAGCGGCGGGCCTTTTCCGGATCCTGGCTGATCGACTCCCAGGCCTGTATTGGGTCCATCGTCTTGCGGGCCTCACGCCACATCTCCATGAGGCGGCCACGTATCATCGGGTACTTCACCCGCTGCGCCGAATAGACATACCAGCTGTAGGACGCGCCACGCGGGCAGCCCCGAGGCTCATGATTGGGCAGATCAGGACGGGTACGGGGGTAATCCGTCTGCTGGGTCTCCCAGGTAATCAGGCCGTTCTTGACATATACCTTCCAGCTGCACGAACCCGTACAGTTCACACCATGGGTCGACCGAACGATCTTGTCGTGCTGCCACCTAGAACGGTATCCGTTTTCCCACGTGCGATCTTCATTCACGACCGCGCCATGACCATCCGAGAAGGTGGATTTGACTCGCGACATGAACTTCAGTCGATCCAGAAAGTGACTCATTTTGTTCTCCGTGAGAATCAACGCGTCGTTGATCCAGGCTGCGATTGGGACAGTGCTAATTTAAGTTTCCCGGAGGCAGCAGCCTATTCACCGGAGGGATAGGAAATGCAAGGCAGTGGGACTAGTCGGAATAGGTCTAAAGAACTAGTACCTGACGCGGGCCGACAAAAAACAACAAACCCCAACCGTCGGGTTGGGGCTTGGGTGCCATCAACAAACCATGTGCTGCGCTAGCAGGGCATGGGGGCCTGCTTCCTGGCGTAGTACCACCAGGTGATGATCAAGCAGCTGAGGTAGAAGGCAATGAAGCAGAACAGTGCCCCCTCCACCCCGCCAGTCATCTCGATGGAGGTGCCGAAACTCTTGGGAATGAAGAAGCCGCCATAGGCACCGATCGCACCGGAAAACCCGAGCACGGCTGCCGACTCCTTGCCTGCGTCAACCAGGGCCTGTTTTTCCGCTTTCTCACCCCGCCCCCGAGCGCTGCGCTGACGTTCGGTCAGGAAGATGATGGGAATCATGCGGAAGGTGGAGCCGTTTCCGATACCGGACAGCGCGAAAAGCACGATGAACATGGCAAGGAAACCGTAGAAATCTCCCCCCTGCCCATTGTGGGGCAGGAACTGGATCACCCCGAGAACCGCCGCCATCATTGCCCCGAATACATACAGCGTGACTCTTGCACCGCCAAACTTATCGGATATCCAGCCGCCCAGGGGCCGTGCAAGCGCGCCTACCAGCGGCCCCAGGAAGGAATAGGTCATGGGGTTGATACCTGGGAACTGCGATTTGGTCAGCATGGCCAGGCCGGCAGAGAAGCCGATGAAGGAGCCGAAGGTACCGACATACAACCAGCACATTAACCAGTTGTGCTTACGCTTGAAGATGATCGCCTGATCGGCAAATGACGCCTTGGCATCGGCAATGTCGTTCATGCCAAACCAGGCGGCCAAGGCGGAAATGGCGATAAACGGGACCCAGATAAAACCGGCGTTCTGAAGCCAGATGCTCTTCTCTACCCCATCCTTGACGAAGACCTGATGCTCACCGCCCAGAGTACCCAGCAAGCTCATGGAAATGACCACGGGAACCACGAATTGGGCGATGGAGACGCCCAGATTACCGATACCGGCATTCAGGCCCGTTGCAAGCCCCTTTTTCTCCTTGGGGAAAAAGAAGCTGATATTGGACATGCTGGAGCTGAAGTTTCCCCCGCCCAGGCCACAAAGCAGTGCCAGTACGAGCAGCGTGGGAAAGCTGGTGGTCGGATCACGCAGCGCCACGCCCATCCCGATGGCAGGAATCAGAAGACTGGCCGTCGAGATGGCGGTCCACTTTCTTCCGCCGAAGATCGGTACCAGGAAGGAGTAGAAAATCCGCAGCGTGGCGCCCGACAAGGCTGGCAAGGCCGTCAGCCAGAACATCTGGTTTTTTGACAGCTGAAAGCCCGCCTTGTCCAGATTGACAACGACCACGCTCCAGAGCATCCAGACACTGAATGCGAGCATCAAGGCGGGAATGGAAATCCAGAGATTTCGATTCGCAACACTGGCGCCCGTTTCCTGCCAAAAGTGGACATTCTCGGGCTCCCAGCGTTTTAGAACGTGACTGGACATGATTTGGACTCCAGTTGAGATGAATATGGGATGTGGTACAGAGAGAAAAATCAGGCCTGCTGCGCCGCCAACACCTTGCGACCGGCATCGACGCTCTCGGGACGGAAGCTGAAGTGCATCCAGACCAGGGAAACGCACACGGTTCCGTAGAGCAGCATGAAGGCGCTGGAGCGGATGCCCGTCAGGTCCAGCAAGACGCCGAACAAGATGGGCAGGACAAAGCCACCCAAGCCCCCGGCGAGGCCGACAACACCCGATACGGCGCCAATGTTGTCGCTGAATTCATCCGAGATGAACTTGAATACCGAAGCCTTGCCGATGGCCATGGCGATGCCGACAACAAACAGCATCACGGTGAACATCAGAGGGCTGAGACCAAGATGAAAGGTCTGCGGACCGGAAACCGTCGCGATGGTGAATTGTGTTTGCGGGTAACTCAGGATGAAGAAGGCAACCCAGCAGACCCACATGACCCACCAGGTCGTCTTGTAGGCGCCATATTTGTCTGAGATCCAACCGCCCAGGGCACGCAACACACCACCGGGCAGGGAGAAGCATGCTGCCAGCAAGGCGGCCAGCTTCATGTCAAAACCGTACTCGCCGATGTAGTACTTGGTCATCCACAGCGCCAGCCCGACATAGCCGCCAAATACCACGGAGTAGTACTGGCAATAACGCCATACCCGCGGATCGGAAAGCATGCGCAGCTGGTCACCCAGCTTCGTACTGCCGACAACCCTGTGCTCAGGGTTTGTTGCCGAGAAGACCCAGAACAGCAGGGCCGAAACAAGCATCGCGATGGCGTAGACCTGGGGGACGATCATCCAGCTGCCACCTGCCATCGCAATCAAGCTGGGTGCCACGAACTTGGTCAAGGCGGAGCCGGAATTGCCCGCGCCATACACCCCCATGGCAAATCCCTGCCGGCGCTTGGGAAACCAGCGGGCCACATACGGCGTACCTACCGAGAACGCGCCGCCGGCGAGCCCTACAAACAACGCCAGTACAAGGAAATGCCAATACGCGGTGGCGTAGCTCATCAACCAGATCGGGACAACCGTGGAGAGCATCAAGACGAACAGCACGATCCGCCCGCCAAAGCGATCGGTCCAGACACCCAGCGGCACGCGGACCAGGGAGCCGGTCAATACTGGCATTGCGGCCAACAGGCCAAATTGGGTTTCTGACAAACCCAGCTGCTTCTTGATGGGGATGCCCAGCACGGCAAACATCATCCATACCGCAAAGCAGATGGTGAAGGCGAAGGTACTGGATACCAGTACCGAAGTAGCACGAGCATTACCGGAGGAGGGTTCGTTACCCATGATGGGCGCTCACTATTGATCTGTTTGATTGTGTGAGTGAGCGTACGCAGTCGTGCCGCGGGTCACCATTCGCCAGAGTGACAAGTACTGCCTAGGCAAAGTAGCTAGTCCATCTAACCGATAGACCGATGGGCTGGGGGTGATAACTTAGGCTGTGAGCATTGACGCCTATCGGAATCATGGAAACGCTGCCCTCGCCCACCTTGAGCAAACTTCAGTACCAGGCCCTGTCCGAGTTTCGCTACCAACTGCGGCGGTTCCTTGGCTTCAGCGAAGCGCAGGTACAAAGCGCCGGGCTGACATCACAGCAGTACCTGCTCATGCTGCATATCCAGGGCTATCCGGGCCGTGACTGGGCCACTGTCGGGGAGCTGGCAGAGCGTATGCAGATGCTGCCCCACGGCATCGTTGCACTGATAAACCGATGCGAAGTACTCGGCCTGGTCGAGCGGACACCAAGCCGACGCGACAGGCGAAAAGTTGAAGTTCACCTTAAGCCGTATGGGCTCGAGCAGCTGGAAGCGCTGGCGGCGCTGCATGCCGTAGAACTCGCCTCTACCCAGAACGCGTTTCAGGTTTCCAAAATCGCAAAATTCAATAACCTGATCAGTCGCGACCTTGCCGCACGACCTACCGAGCACAGTTAGGGCAGCGCTACAGCAGTATGGCGTGCCGACTTGGGGATAGGCGGGCCACGCCAAGGCTTCAGTCTCTTGCTACCACAGTGTCAGCTATCGCCTAGCGCCGGCAACAGCTCCAACGGGAAGGCCCCCCGACCAAGCCCTGTGCCCGCCAGGACCGCTGCTACCCGGCTTGCGCAGCGACGACGCCCCCACCGCCATACAACCGGCATGGGCGGTGCTATGACGTACCATATAGGGGTGTACGACTCACACCGAGCCCAGGGGCGCCATGCGGGCCATAGAACTCAGACAACTCCGGTACTTCCAGCTATTGGCCAAGGAACTGCACTTTGGCCGGGCGGCGGAGCGTGCCTTTGTCTCCCAGCCGGCCTTGAGCCAGCAGATCGCCAGCCTGGAAGAGCGGCTGGGTGTGCAGCTCTGTGTGCGGGACCGGCGCGGTGTGACCCTTACCTCGGCAGGGCAGGTCTTGCTGGAAGGGGCGGAACAGATACTGGGCCTGTTGGAGCGCACCGTGCAGCAGACCCGGCAGGCGGCCGAGGGGCATGCCTTCCAGATCTCTATCGGCCTGGTGGAATACACCAACCTCGCCTTTGTGCCGCCGGCCATGATCAAGCTGCAGCGGCTCTACCCCGGCATACGCATACTGCGCCACGAAATGAACGGCAGCCAGCAGGTCCAGGCGCTGCGCAGCGGGCAGATTGACGTGGGTTTTGGGTTGGCGCTAGGCACGCTGGAGGGGACCGGGGTATCGGGCTACACCTTGCTGGAATCCGGCTGGGCACTCCTAATGCCGGAGGACCACCCCCTGGCGGGGCAGCATGATGTGGCGGTAGCCGATCTGGCGGGCCTGTCGCTCATCATCTTTGCGCCGCAGATCAATGCGCCCTTGTACGAGGCCATCGTGGCGCAGTGCCGACGCGAGGGTTTTACGCCGAATTTTGTCTACGAGACCATCCAGGCCCAGGTAGGCATCAACCTCACCGCCCAGGGCATGGGCCTGATGCTGGGTACGCCCTATGTCTTCAACACCCCGCCGGCCGGGCTTACCTACCGGCGGGTGCGTGATATGGGCCCGCTCAATGTGACCGTGTTCTGGCGCAGTGACGAAAGCTGCGCGCTCGTTCTCGACCTTGTGGACCTGGCCAAGGAAGAGAGCCTGCGGCTGGGTGCACCCGACGCCTGGTTGACGCGCTAGCTCCGACATCGATAAGTAAACTTATCGATCTCTGTACCCGATCCAATTGGCCCGCGCAGAACCTGCACGCGCAAGCTTCGCGGTCATCCGGAACAACCTCGGCACGATGAACAAAGTGATCTTCGAAACCCGGGACTTTCTCGAACAGGCGATCGATAGGATCGATCAGCGCCTGCGCCACGTCGAGAACAACACGAATTTCAGCAGTTGGGCGCTCAATATCGAGGCCAACAAGCGGCGCTTTGCGCCGATCCCGAAGAACCTTCTGGTTCTGCAGCTCACCTATGATTTCCTACGCCAGCGTCCGGGCGTGATGCTGACGGATCGCGACGTTAATCACCTCGTCACCACGCTGGAAAAGCTTGGAGTGAATTGCGACGATAACGTGCGCCTGCTCGACTTCATAAATGATTTGATTGATCAGATCGGCGTGGTGAGCCTCAATCAATACCGCGCTACTGTCGCACTCAAGACCGATGCCCACGACATCGATTCGGCCTATATCCAGAAGTCGATTTCCGGCGTCGGCTTCAATGCGCTGTATTATCTAGCCGATCACTACGAGAAGATTGCCGACCTGATCGGCGATCCAGAGCTGTGCGCCAGCGACGCGGCGCGCGAGAAAATCCTCGCCAAATTCTTCGGCCAGGAGCTGAACGGCCTAGCCACGACCTACAGCATTCGCGATCTGATCAGCGAGATCATCGGCGGCGGACAGCTCGCAATCGCAGTGTATCGCGATCAGCACGGACTCGACGTGATGCCCGAGGCGGCCGCTCCGGATGCGGAAGCCGTGCCGGAGCAGATCGCGCTGGTGCCGTCGCTACCGGACATCACCGACCACAGCTTCCTAGACGCTTGTGGCAGCCAGCAAGCCAAGCGCGACTACTTACTTCTGCTGGCATTGTGTGTGGATAACGCTGCGGCGCTGAACCGCCCGGCGCGCGAATTCATCGCGCTGCTGGCCGACCATGCCAGTGCGCCTGAGCTGAGACATCAAGTGCTCTCGCTGGCCGACAATCCGCGCAAGACGCTGCATTGCCAGCCAATCATGCAGTCCCTGCTCGACGACGAGGACAAGAAGGCCACTTGGCTGCTCGACGCTTTCTTCCTGTTGACGCTTGCGCAACAGCCAATCGAAAGCCCGGCGATCAAGATCGTGCTCGGTGTGCTCAAGCCGGCGAATCTGAAGGATAGTCTGCCGAACCTGCTGCTCATGGTAAACGGGGAGGATCCCGCAGCCGTGCTCGACGCGGCCCGGCAGTTGAACGCGAGCACGCAGGGCTGGAAAAACCTGTTGCGTTACCGTGCCCTGCGTTTCGAGAAATGCTATTCCGAGGTGCTCAAGCAGTTACACGTGGCCGTCTGGGCCAATGTGCAGATCACATTGGAAATCAGTAACGTGTCCATGAAGGCCATGGAATATGCGTTCTACATGCCCTCGACCGACGACGGTTTCATGAGCGGTCTGATGGAAAAAGCTGGCTCAGCCGCCTACAGACTCGGGCGACGTTCGGCGCTGTCGGACCTGAACGGACTCCGGAAGAAGGCACGCGATTTCTTGTCGGAGCACCAATCGGCGCTGTACGCGGCGAACCTCCGAATTACTTGCTGGAACCCGCCCGAATTCGAATTCTCGAACGACATCACCCATTCCGATTACGGGCTGGACGACTCCATCGACAACGAAGATTGGGGCGACCAGCTCCAGTGCTAACCCTTCCATGAACCGGACATCCAAAGAGCTGCGCTTTTTGAGCGGCCGTTATTGCTGGTGCCGTCAGCAGCTATGCCAGCAATGCAGCGGAAAAGCTCCGAAAGCAGCGGGGCCTGACTCATGCCGTGCATGTGTTCATACACACAAACCCCTTCCGGGAGCAGGACCCTCAGTACGGTCGCTCGATAACGATCCCGTTACCGATGGCGACCGACGACACGATCATGATCGTTAAAGCCGCGCTCTACGCGCTGAAACGGATCTACCGAGAGGGCTATGCTTTCATGAAGGCTGGCGTTATGTTGATGGACCTGTGTCCGCGCACCATGAGGCAAGCCACGCTATTCGATGATGAGGCCGCCCTCACTAGGAGAGCACGATTGATGACCACCATGGACTCGATCAATCGTGAGTTCGGGCGTGGTGCGATACGCCTGGCCAGCAGCGGTACCGGGGAGGCCTGGAAAATGCGGCAAAGCAGAAAGAGTCCATCTTGGACAACAAATTGGCATGAATTGCCCAGGGCAAAGGTACTGTAAGCGCCGTTGCCTGCAATCCATTCTATTAAGTACAGAACACACAACAAACGAAGGGCATGGACATGACGATCGATCTCAGCAAACTCTCGCTGCCTGAGCTGCAGGCGCTGCAAGTTCAGATTACCAAGGAGATCCCGCAGCGCCAGGCTGCAGATAAACAGAAGGCGTTGGAAGACCTGAAGAAGCTAGCTGCCGAGCGTGGCTTTAATCTAGGGGATCTGCTGGGCACCGCAAAAGGAAAGAGCGCAGGCAAGGTAACCAAGCCAGTGGCGGCGAAGTACCGCTCGAAAGATGGTTCCGAGACGTGGTCTGGCCGCGGCCGCAAACCGAAGTGGGTGAGTGCCTATTTGGCACAAGGTGGTCAGATCGACGACCTAGCTGTCGAATAAAAAAGGGGCACATCTGTGCCCCTTGCTTCTAGAGGCTTACCTGCATGGGCAGAATTTTTTCCACCATTAACAATGAATACCAGTCATTGCGCATTCGCATGGACCTTGTTTGCTCGTGGTGCTTGGCGGGAAATATTATACTCTCGCGTCGACTAAGAAATTGGGGGCAACCAGCCAAGAACCTCGATAATACTCAATTTGTTAAGTCGAACGCCTTAATAAAGTACATCATATTATTACCTTTGCAATTTAATATACGGGAAATCAGAACCTGAGCTGACTTCGATTAACTCCAAGAGAAGTTTAATTTTTTGATAATGACTCAAGCCACTCACCCTATCATGACTAATCCGATCTTGTATTTTTCGATTCCAGTCATCTATATCTTCAAGAGTCGCAGTGCGAAGCCAGTCAAGTATCTTAGATTTGTTATGCGTCGCGACACGCGCCAACGGTATAAATCCAGCCCTTCTAAATATCGAATGCACTCTACCTTCTAAAATATTCAGGGCTTCCGCAATTTTCCTTGCGTCACCCATATGATCAACATAGAGCCTAAAAAGCCGAGCTCGTTCTTTGCCGGCGGGTTCTTTGAGACCTTCAATGTGCCTGAGAAAATTCTCGTTCAACTCCGCAGGACTTTGGTAGAGAGTTGCCAAGAGTATTGAAAGAACAGTCGCACTTACCCCTTGGCTAATATAATGGCAATCAAGAAGTCTATCCCTACCCTTGTACTGAGTTGAAACCAGCTTGGGATAATGTATCGAAAGCCACTTAGAGGGAAATTTTTTCTTGACCAGCAAGCTTGGCGAGTTGGTTAAATTTTTTCTATGAAAGCACCTAGAAATCCCAATTTCATTCAAAGAGTTTAAAATAACTGAGTGAAGAAGGCGTAGGTCTAGCGGCTCAGCCAAGTTTAGCAACCAAACCGAGAACAATCTAAACCGTTCAATCATTGGTCCGTTGGTTGTGTAGATTGTGGTTTTGAATGCAATTGGTTTTTTTAGCACATCCAACGAAAGTGCTCCAACACAGGCTTTGCCTCTGACAATGTGTAACGGGGTTTCATGCAGATGACACAGTTCATATGACGGCAGTTGGTGTGTCCGACGCCACCATGAAAACCCGAAGGATTCAATGTCATGAACTATGCATACGGCACAATATGCAAGCTGGTTCTGTAAAGGTCCATCATACTCTCCAGCCAACCGACGTGCTTTATCCAGAAAGGTGCTTTGACGAAAATGTGCCCTGGGAAAGGCATAGCGATAATGAATAAGCGTATGCGAAGCAATATACTCAGCTGGCTTCATACCGACCAAGCCACTGAGATATAAGCCGGTTGGAATGTATCTTTCATAAATACCTTCCCTTGGGACTTTGCCTAGCATAACTCGTCTAAGATCTTTAACGGAGTCGAACCCAAGCAAATAAGCAACACGGCAAACATAGCCCTGGCCAAGCTCGTCCGGCATAGGATGTGGAATGATGATCAATTCATTATCTCCAGTTCGAACTTCTGTCATTGAAGTGACTTACATTATGTCACCCAAGAGGTCGTGCCCTGGTGGGTGCATTTTTATAACTTCATCCATTGCTTTGATCGTTAAAGGAAGCATGGAAAAGCTGTCTTTGAGCACCCTTAGCTCGGGGATATGCCGGTATAGCAATTGAGGTGTGATGCGATGTTCAAGCCTAGCGGCTGTCTCCCGAACGCACTGGCAGAGTCGCTCGTCACGAATAGCCCATTCGGCTGTGTAGAGCGCCTTACCACCTGAATCAGCGTTGCGATGCTCATTGAGCCAGGCACAATCGTTCCGGTGCAACCAGGCGTATGTCGTAGCATCTATCAGTCGCAGCCCGTTGATGGAGAGGTCGGGGTTGCGCAGTTGGAGATCAAGCCAACACTGTCGAAACCGACTTCGGGCCGACTCAAATTGCGCACGAGTCCAGTCATCCAGGATTCCCGGTACGGTCCTCAATATATGTTTGATTGTTCCGATCGAGTCTTGATGAAAGTCAGCCACTGCTTGTATTGCCACCCCCTTACGCAAATCGCTCACGATGTCTTCGAGCTGTTGCGAAGTAAGGAAATTGGTATGGTGTTTATTGTCCCCGCCCGTTTTGCCTATCGCTCGGGTTGCAGGGATCGCCGAGCCCATGAAACGTTCGGACTCTCCTTCAGACAATGTGCCTTTCTCAACTACTGAAATGTGCCCTGAACCGGATGAAGCGATCCCTCTAGTGCGCAGTAGGACTGGCTGGCTGCGATAGCGGGTGGGTTTTCCAAGAGAAACCAACGCCTCGGAAGGTGTCGTTTGAAGCCAGCTCGACATCAACATGTGATGAAGGGGATGCCGGGCAACTCGCAACCCGGAACGAAATTGCTGGAGATAGCGTTCCGCGCCTGCTTTAGTTGTGGGGAGCTGTGCAAAGTCGGGGATCTCGTGAAGACCCTGACAGTGACTCAAGAAGTCCACAGATGCTGCAGAAACGTTGAAGCTCCCAACCAAGTTGCTGAAGCCAACATCAGTGGCATAGGCGAAATAGCTCCTTGCGATGCATACAGGATCAAATGGCCGACCTAGCGGACAATGCGCCATTTGCTCGGCGATGCCGGCCATTCGCGCATGAATGGAGCGTAGCACTACGCCGAATGGCTCCCCTGCTCTTGTGAGCGGTAAGGACAGCTGACAGTTGCTTGGCAGCAAGAACTGTGATCGCTGCGCTTGCCAGTTCTGTTGCAGCACGATCTTGAGCGACACGAGGTGAGTGGGACACACCCATACACCGAGCAACTGATGGCTACGATGCCAATAGGAGCTTTGGCGTTCTTGTATTTGACGTAGGCGACAATCCAATTCGTCGGCGTGTCTGTGATGGTTCGCCATTCCAGGTGGATGGTGCCGTTCGGGCCGCCGGTCAAGCAGCGGAAGTCGGTGGCGATACGCTCGGCGGCGATGGCCGGTGCGAAGAGGAGTGCGAGAAGGAGAACTGCGAATTGCTTTTGCATGGTATCGAGGGGCTGGGTGGGGGCTTTTGACCGGTTGCGCTGTTGGCCCGTGGGTGTGCCGCTTCAGGGCGGGAGACCCTTAGGCTACCTAGCTGGAAAAGGTCGGTCAAACCCACAACTGCGCCGTCTACGTCCGCTTTGTGGCAACGTAACGCACCGCCTGCCACCCCAGTCTGCTCCGTGCGTATAGATCATCGAAAATTGGGGGGCAGGTCTTGCAATCCAACAAACCTATGTGTGATTGCAAGACCTGACCCCAACTTTGACCCAACTTTTCCACAACTTTTCCATGTTATGCGGCATATCGCCTAGCACTCATGTTTCTCGGGTCTCCCAAAGAGATATTTACCTATATACCAAACAGATCGCCCGAAGTTGTGAATGAGTTGCTCACCTTGCCGTAGAGACGAACTGTCTTGGTCAACACCTGCGAGCTTGATGGCATCTCTAACTTTTGACCCGGTCGGATGGGCATCCCCGACGCGCATGTCATAGGCACCTGCAATTTCGGCAAATATTTGGCGGGCCTTATCGGTTCCAACTTTTTGAGACAAGATATCTTGCAGAAGCTTATTTGAACCAAGCTTGTCTTTTTCCGCGTGGCTTGAGAGTTTGCGAAGGTCGCGAATGTTAAGTCGATCCGAGAATACGCGGACAAGCTCTTTCGCCAGCCGTAGCAGTGACGCTTGATCCTTGCTCGCAAAGCGAGAAATCTGCTGCATGGCTTCAGCATCATCAATGTCATGGGTGAACAGTGAGATTTGGTGTGCTCTCTGAAATCCCGCTTCAAGCATTCGCATACTTTGAAATAGTAACACTTCAACCGCATGCGTGGATGCCGGCTGTGCTTTTACCTGCGCCGCTAGCAACTCATTAGAAACCTTTCCTTCTGGGGCAACGTTATGTGCGGCCCAAATATGTTGTTCCCATGATGCTAGGCGGGCGACATCGTAAGCATAGACAGTAATTAGGTCCGAAGAATTAAGTCCGAAGTGAGTTTTATATCCAGATGTTGAGTGAATGCCTCCTGTTTCTGCCGTATACCACTCAAGCGTGAATCCGCGATTACTAAGAAGCTCAGTAACTACGCTGGATCGAAACCACAGCCATCGACCAATGTCTTCATTATCTAGTTCTGAAGATGCTATGCGCTTGTCATCACTCCGCCAAGAGTTACACACCCCAACGAGCCGTTCGCCCCAACAAGGGGCACGGCTCGTGTGCTTTTCCCGCTGCCAACTTTGCTAGCTATCGGGCATCGGTCTTACTCCTTCTGGACTCAGCATCAACCTTACGACCCCATTGTCTTGGGTCGTCCCCTGATATTCCTTCCTTGATCCCCAGCGCGACTGCGACGTCGTGTGATACGCCACGCTTGCCTTTGGCACGTCCGAGCAAGACGTCGTGGACCTGACGTGGCGTGAAGCCACGATCACGTGCCCATGTGGAAACACAGACCCCATGGTCTTCGAAGGCCTTCCGGACGTCGCCTAACGTACGCATGCTCACTCCTCACGCAGCCATTCCACCCTCTGGATTTTGCTTCGAGATTGCGCGAAAATCAACGAAAATATGCAAGTAACTAGTTGATACTAAACAACTATTTGTATTCCTGGCAGTATCGTTATTCACGGCTGCGAGCAATGAGCGACCATTTCGGCATGCCTGGATTTCTTCCAGACCGTTTACCTGATGAAACGCTCTATAGCTGGGCGGCCAGATTCCATTGTGTGAGTGGAAATCTTTTGGCCGCGGATACAACCCGCATGCTTTTTGGTGACAGGGTGCGTGGCTGTGCGCACGACTTACCTGGTGGGCTGGATATTCTCGTTGATCGAACAGAGGGAGTGCTTGGTTCGGCAGAAGAGCTACTTCAGGTAGCGACCGTTTTACCCCAGTTGTTGGCGTTTCACTCAACACTCGTTTGTGAGTCCGCGATTTCGCATCTGCGTGCAGGAGGGCAAGCTTCTCTAAAGTATCGTTTAGGGATGGCGCAGTCTATTTTCGGGGGTGAAGTTCACTTGAAGGCATGCCCCGAGTGTATGAGTGAAGACATCAATCGGTATCAGGTTGCCTATCACTCTTGCATTCAAATCGATACAGTCAGTCGAGATGGCCAAAGACCGGCCCTCGGAGAACACGACCACCTGGCAGGAAATCGTCGGCGGCAAGATCACGGGCGAATACGAAATCGTCACGCAGGGCGCAAGGGTCTACGGCTTTCGCTACACTAGCGCTCGCAGCAGCCATTCTGTGGAATTTGCTGAGGATACGGTAGGCTTGGGGTCAGGTATTGGTTACTAAGCAGCACTTGGGGCACTTGGTAGGTTGAGACAGGCTCCGGCCAAGAGCAGTCCATCACGTGCCATCCCGAAAGCAGTTACTTACCCTCTTGCTTTGGGGATGGTCTCCCCAAGGCGAATCAGCTAAAGCCAGCCGGATGACCATCTCTTCCTTAGTGGGCCTTGTACTTAAATCCGTTTGGATGACTCCATTGCAAGAGGTACATCCAGCGTGGGTCGACGAGACCTCAGCGCCCATGACATTTGGTGTGAATTTGGCCTTCGAACAGGCACCTCCCATACAGATTAGGCCTTGCGAGGTTCCTTTGCCCGACGCATATCCAGCGTTGGGAATCGAGTTCGGCGTTCTTTCGGGTCCTTTGGAAGCGCTCGTGACCAATGGGGTAAGCGACCTTCCCATGGTGCAAAGCGAAGAACTTCGGCAAGCTCTGCCTGCTGTAATTTCAGGGGTAAAGGTCTGGGACTCCTTGGGCGAGGGACCTGACTCGGCCATCCAGCTTGTTCTATCTACTGGCTTAACGTTGACTGTCAGGCATCAGTTTCCACCGATGACATTGGGGGTCGAGATAGTTCGACAGAGTAAAGCGTAGACGTCTGCTTTTACGCGTCGACACCGACCGCAACGGGTCGATAGCAGACCGACGAACCTGAGCCACTGATCGTCTACTGTGGCTGGAATCCGGCCATTTAGCCGAGCATCGCTGATCAACCATCGCTGACTTCTGCCATACATTTCGGCATGTGACTTAATCCACGAGCGTTACAGAAACATCCGTTGCCAGGCTCACCATAAACAAAGCCCCCAGCCAAAGGCACGGGGGCTTCGTCATTCCGTCACAAGCAAACCGATCAAGTCTCCACAATCGCCGGCGATATCGGCGCCGCATGCTTGGGCATGCGCTTGCCCAGCCACACCAGCACATCATCCACATAGGTGTAGATCACCGGGATGACCAGCAGGCTCAGCAGCGTGGAGGTGATCAGGCCGCCGATCACCGCCACCGCCATCGGCGAGCGGAAGCTCGGGTCGGCGCCCATGCCCATGGCGATCGGCAACATGCCGGCCCCCATGGCGATGGTGGTCATCAGGATAGGCTGCGCCCGCTTGTGGCAGGCATCCACAATGGCGGCTAGCCTATCCATGCCGTGCTCGCGCCGGGCCATCACCGCGTATTCCACCAGCAGGATGGAGTTCTTGGTGACAATGCCCATCAGCATCAACAGGCCGATGATACTGGGCATGGAGAAGCTGTTACCGGTCAGCAGCAGCGCCAGGAAGGCACCGCCGACAGACAGCGGCAAGGCCGCCAGAATGGTGGCCGGCTGCAAGAAGTCATGGAACAGCAGCACCAGCACCACGTAGATGCACATCACCCCCACCAGCATGGCCCAACCAAAGCTGCCGAACAGCTCCGCCATGCGCTCCGCATCGCCCGCGGGCATCTGCTTCACACCGGCCGGCAGGTTCTTCAGCGCCGGCAGTGCATTGGCCTCCTTGATCACCTCGCCCATGCTGCGGCCGCCCAGCTCCACGTTGATCGTGGCCTGGCGCAAGCGGTCACGCCGGTCGACCTGGCTCGGGCCGCTGCCCAGCGAGATATCGGCCACCGACGACAGCGGCACCTGGGTACCACTGGCATTGACACGCATCAGGCCGATGGCCGCGGTATCGGTCCGCGCGGCTTCCGCCAGCCGTACCCGTACCTCCACCTGCCGCTGCGGCAGATTGAGCTTGGCCAGGTTGGACGAGAAGTCGCCATAGGTCGCCAACCGTACCGTGCTGGCCAGTGCATCGGTCGTCACACCCAGGTCCGCCGCGCGGACAAAGTCCGGCTTGATCTGCAACTCAGGCCGTTGCAGGCTGGCGCTGGACGTAATTGAACCCACGCCCTTCAGGCCGCGCAATTGGCGCTCCAGGTTGCGCGATGCGGTTTCCAGCGCGTTGGCATCGTCGCTCGCCAGCGTCAGTTGCAGCGTCTCGCCGGTATTGGCACCACCCACCGTGACCCGGGCGCCGGTCAGCGGCTTGAGGGCATCGCGTATCTTGGCTTCGATCGCCGCCTGCTTGTAGCTACGCTCGCTACGCGGGGTCAAGGTCAGCGTCAGCGTGGTCTTGCGCACGTCGCTGCTGGCACCGCCGCCCATGGGGCCACCACCAGTGGTAGCACTGCCGACCAGGGCATAGACCTGCTTCACATCCTTGACCGATTCCAGCAGCACACGGGCCCGCTCGGCCAGCACGCGGCTGTCCTCGATACGGCTACCCGGGGCCAGCTCCAGCGTAACCTGGGTCTGGCTCTGGTCGCCCGCCGGCACAAAGCCGGTCGGCAACAGCGGCACCAACATCAGCGAGCCAATAAAGAACGCCGCCGCCATCGCCACCGTGCTCTTGCGGTGCGACAAGCACCAGTTCACGCCGCGCAGGTACTGGCGCATCAGCCAGCTATCGGCCTGCTCATGGTGGTTGGGCTTGAGCAGGTAGGCCGCCATCATCGGCGTCAGCAAACGCGCTACCAGCAACGATGCCAGCACCGCGACCGCCGCCGTCATGCCGAACTGCTTGAAGAACTTGCCCGGTATGCCGCCCATGAAGGCGGTCGGCAGGAATACCGCCACCAATGTCAGCGTGGTGGCGATCACCGCCAGGCCAATCTCGTCGGCCGCTTCCGTCGCCGCCTGGATGGGGGATTTACCCATGCGCAGGTGGCGGACAATGTTCTCCACCTCCACGATAGCGTCATCGACCAGGATGCCGATCACCAGCGCCAGCGCCAGCAAGGTCAGCACATTGAGGCTGAAGCCCGAGAAATACATCACCGCAAAGGTCGGGATGATGGACAGCGGCAAGGCCGTTGCCGATACCAGCGTCGCGCGCCAGTCCCGCAGGAACCACCACACCACCGCCACGGCCAGCAAGGCGCCTTCCAGCAACAGGTGCATGGAGCCTTCGTAGTTGTCCTCGATCGGCTTGACGGTATTGAAAGCCTCCTTGAACTTCACAAGCGGAAAGCGTTCCTGCAACTGCGCCACGCTCTTGCGTACCGAATCCGCCACTTCCACTTCACTGGCACCCTTCACGCGGGTGATCTGGAACGACACCACCGGCTTGCCGTCCAGCATGGCATAGCTGGATCGTTCCGCCGTGCCATCGGTCACCTTGGCCACATCGTCCAGCCGCACATGGCGGCCATCCCCCAGCGGGATGGGCAGCGCGGCAATCTCGGCCACCGTGCCGGCTGCGCCGAGCGTACGGACAGACTGTTGCTTGCCACCCAGCCGCGTCTCGCCGCCCGAGGCATCCTTCTGCACCGCCTTGAGCTGGGCAGAGACCGTACTGGCAGAGACGCCCAGGCCATTGAGCTTGGCCGGGTCCAGTTCAATCAGTACTTCGCGGTCCACGCCACCGGCACGGGCCACCTTGCCCACACCCTTGGTGGAGAGCAGTGTCTTGTTCACGTCGTTGTCGACAAACCAGGACAGCGCCTCCTCGTCCATACGGTCCGATTCCACCGTGTAGGTCAGGATCGCACTACCGCTGGTCGTCACCTTGGAGACGGTCGGTTCCTGCATGTCGGACGGCAAATCGCCGCGCACGCTGTCCACCGCATTGCGGACCTGGTTGAGCGCCTCTTCGCTGTTCTTCTCCAGCTCGAACTGCACGCTGATGGAGACCGAACCATCGGTGATGATGGTGTTGATATGTTCCACCCCGCCGAGCGAGGCCAACTGATCCTCGATCTTGCGGGCGACTTCCGTCTCCAGCTGCGAGGGGGCCGCACCTTCCAGCGTGGCGCTGATGGTGATGGTCGGCAGTTCGATATCCGGGAAATTCTGGATGCCGATGCGCTTGAAGCCCATGATGCCGACCAGGGTCAGCACCACGAACAGCAACAGGGCCGGGACCGGATTACGGATCGACCAGGATGAAAAGTTCATGATGCCTCCGAGGCCTTGCCGGCCAGGCTCACAACATCGCCGTCATTGAGGAAGGCGCCACCGGTCTTGACCAGTTGCACACCCGGCTCGATACCCTTGTTGATCTCGACCCTGTCCCCCTGCTGACGACCGACCACTACCTGGCGCAGCACCACGTGCTTGTCCTTGCTGATCTCGAACACGATGCTGCGGCCATCACGCAGGATCACCGCGCTGCTGGGCACGGTCAGCGCATCGCGCTTGCCCAGTTCCAGCTCGCCGCGCACATACATGCCGGCGCGGGCCGCACTGCGAGCCTGGATATCCACATAGGCCACGGCCTGGCGCGTATCGGTCGCCAACGTGGGCGATACCAGGCGCAAGGCACCGCTGACCTGGCTACCACCCGGCAGGGTCAGCAGCGCGCGCTGGCCGGGCTTGAGTTCGTTCAATTGCTCGCCACTGGCCTCGGCACGCCACTCCAGCCGTTGCTGGCGGACCAGATGGAACAGGTCGGTCCCGGTGCTGACCACGCTGCCCAGCGCCGCACTGCGGGCCGAGATCACGCCGTCATCCACCGCCACGACCTTGGTTTGCGACAAGGTGATGCGCGCGCTGTCCAATGCGGCCTGCGCGGCGGCAAGGCTGGCACGGGCGCTCTGCTCGGCGATCTGGTACTGCTCGATCTGCTGCTTGGAGAGCGAACCGGCATCCTTCACCACGTCGCTACGCTGGCGGTTGCTCTCCGCCTGCGCCAGGCTCGCACGGGCACTGGCCACGTTGGCTTCCTGCTGCCGCACATTCGCTTCCACGCTATCACTTGCCAGCTCGGCCAGCAGTTGGCCGCGCTTCACCACGCTACCCACCTCGGCATGCAGGGCGACAATGCGCAGGCCACCGGTCTCGGCACTGATGATGGCTTCCTGCCAGGCGGCAATCGGCCCGTTCAAGGCCAGCTTGAGCGGCCAGGACTGATGCACGGGGCGGATCGCCTCCACGGCCAGCGCAGCACGCGCGGTCGGCGCGGGCGCCGGCTTGGTCTCGGCCTTGGCCTCGGGCGGCCGCAGCACAAATACGGTGGCACCCAGTCCCAGGGACAAGGCCAATACGCCAATTTGGTAGCTACGCTTCACTTGCGGTTCTCCTGCTTGCTATTCATGTTCTCGTTCTGCTGGTTGTCCCAGCCGCCACCCAGCGCCTTGTAGAGCGCGATCCCGTTGAGGATGCGATCGCGCTGGCTGGTGATATAGGTTTGCTCCGCCCCACGGGCATCGCGCTGCGCCTGCTCCAGGGTCAGCAGGCTGGCGCTGCCGGCCTGCCACATGGCGCGGGTCGCCGCCAGGTAGCGCTGGTAACCCTCGGCACTGGCGCGCCGGCTCGCCTCGCTGCGGGTCGCGGCATCGAGCCGCACCAGGGCCTGCTCGACCTCCTTGACGGCATCGAGCACCCCTTGCCGGTACGTCGCCAGCGCCAGGTCATAGCCGGCCTGCGCCTTGTCCACCGCAGCGCGGCGGCTACCACCGTCAAATAGCGGCAAGCTCAAAGAAGGGCCGAGGGACCATGGCGTGCTGCTACTACCGCCGCGCACCTCGGCACTGCTGATCGATCCGAGCAAGGACAAGCGCGGATACCGGTTGGCTTCCGCCACGCCGATATCCGCACTGGCCGCCGCCAGATTGCGCTCCTTGGCCGCCAGGTCCGGCCTTTGTGCAACCAACTGGGTAGGCAGGCTCTGTACCGCCAGACTGGCCGGCTTCGGCAATTGCGCCGTGCCCTTGCCCAGCGTGTTGCGCAGCTCGGGCTCGTCCATGCCGGTCAAGGCCACCAGGGATTTGATATCCAGCTCGCACTCGGCCTGCTGCGCCAACACATTGCTGATTGCCGTCGCAGTGCCGGCGTCGGCGAGGTCGGCATCCGATTGCGCAGTAAAGCCCGCCGCCACCGAGCGGCCGGTCAACTGGCCGGTGACCTTGCGCGATTCCGCATCCGCCTGGTAGCTCGCCAGCAGCAACTGGCAGGCGCGGTAGCTCACGTATTCGTTGGCGACCTCCGCCGCGAGCGAGACACGTGCATCGTGCCAATCAGAGACACTGGCGCTGGCACGGGCACGCGCCGCCTCATCGCTGCGCTTGAGACCGCCGAACAGGTCGATCTCCCAACTGGCATCGAGCGCCGCATTGCTGGTGGTTGCGGTGCTGCCCTGGCCGCTGTTGAGGTTGCCGGCCCGGCTCACACCGGCACCGCTGCTGAGCGTGGGCATGCCGGATGCCTTGCTGCTGGCCACCGAGGCACGCGCACTCATGATGTTGGCCCAGGCGCTATCGAGCGACGGGCTATCGGCCTCTGCCCTCGCCAGCAGGCTGTCGAGCACCGGGTCATTGAAGCTCTGCCACCAGTGCAGTAGATCGGCACTGCGGCCACCATGCGGTACAGCGGCTTGCCAACTGGCAGGCGTGCGCAAGGCCGGGGTTTGATAATCGGGGCCGACCGTGGCGCAAGCACCCAGCAAGGTGGTGAGCACGGCGGCAACAGGAAGAAGACGAAAGGCAGATGGCATGGAGCACAGACCCGGATTGGACGAGGCTGATGATCACGGCAGCCCGGGTTAAGTGCCGTTAACCAAAAGTAAAGAAACGTAAAGGGTGCTTTCAGAAAGCTCAGTTTCTAAGCGAGGCAAGGCGCAAGTGGAAAATTTCGACGCGACATATAATTGATATGCAAGGAGAAATTTTTCGCGTGCAACGCCGCATCGCGACGAAAATGGGATTTCTGGAAGTGCCCTGAAGATGGTCTCGGGTGGCCCAGCCCACTTGCCAGGCGGCCTCGCCCGCGTGAGGGGCGCTGCAAGGTAAAGTCCGGTAAAGATGCGTGTTTCGTCGCGAACGGCGGACTATGATCAGCGGCAAGCTATCTCACCCCAGACTGGACCCTGCCCCATCATGCAACGCGTGCTGCTGGTCGACGACGACATCGAACTCTCTGCCATGCTGGCCGAATACCTGAGTCAGGAAGGCTTCGCCGTCCATGCCGTGCATGACGGCGAACAAGGCGTGACAGCCGCGCTGAGCGGCCAGCACGATATCGTGGTGCTCGACGTCATGATGCCGCGCCTGACCGGGGTGGAAGTCCTGCGGCAGATCCGCCAGCAAAGCCGCCTGCCGGTACTGATGCTGACCGCCCGTGGTGACGATATTGATCGCATCCTGGGCCTGGAGCTGGGTGCCGACGACTACGTCCCCAAGCCCTGCACCCCGCGCGAGTTGGTCGCCCGTGTCCGCGCCATCCTGCGCCGTGGCAGCGAACAGGAGCGCCAACCGGCCGACGGCGGCACGCTGACCAGCGGCCCGCTCACACTCTGGCCCGCGCGCCTGTCGGCGCAATGGCAGGGTCAGCCACTGGACCTGACCGCGACCGAATTCCGCCTGCTGGAGACCCTGGCCCGCCATGCCGGCCAGATCGTCAGCAAGCAGGCCATGTCCGAGACCGCCCTGGGCCGGCCGCTCGCCCGCTTCGACCGCAGCATCGATGTCCACGTCAGCAGCATCCGCCACAAGCTCGGCGCCCGCACCGACGGCCGCGCCTGGATACAGACCGTGCGCGGCCAGGGCTACCAGTTGGTGAAGGACTGAGCATGGGTCGTTTGTTCTGGAAGTTCTTCGTCGCCTTCTGGCTGGCCTCCATGATGGTCGGCCTCTGCAGCTTTGGGCTGACCTGGCTGTGGCGCTGGCTGGAACCCAGCGGCCAGCAAAGCTATGAGGCCGAACGCATGGTGCTGTCGCTGAACAACACCGCCGCCGTGCTCGGCAAGGCCGACCCGGCCGGCGCCCGCGCCCTGCTCGATAGCCTGGCGCGCCAGGAGATCAAGCCCACCATCTACGCCGTGGACGAAACCGGCCAGGAGCTACTGCAGCGCCCCCTGCCCGATAAAGGCACCTTCGACTGGCGCCACGCCACCGATACGGACTATTCCCGCGTCGTCCAGGCACCGAGCGGCCACCGCTACGTGCTGTTCGCCCAACCGGCAGAGGCCCAGGCCGTCCTCAGCAAGAGCCGCCCCGCCCCGCCCCCCTTCATCATTCCGCTATTCGTGGTCCTGATCGTCAGCCTCGGCATCGCCGGCCGGCTGGCGCGGCATTTCTCGCAACCCATCCGTAACCTGCGCGCCGCCATCCACAGCATGGCCGAGGGCAAGCTCGATACCCGCGTCGCCACGCCGCCGCCCGAGCATTGCGACGAAATCAGCGAACTGGGGGCCGACTTCAACCGCATGGCGCTGCGCCTGCAGCATCTGGTCGGCGCCCAGCAACGGCTGCTGCACGATGTCTCGCACGAACTACGCTCACCGCTCGCGCGCCTGCAGGCCGCCATCGGCCTCGCCCGCCAGAAGCCGGACGTCAACAGCCTGGAACTCATGCTGGACCGTATCGAACGGGAATCCGGCCGCCTCAACAGCCTGGTCGGGGAACTGCTGACCCTGGCGCGGCTGGAAAGCGGCGCCGGCAACATCAAGCGCGAGACGGTCGACCTGGTCGAACTCGTCGCCGCCATCGCCGACGACGCCCGCTTCGAGGCCGAATCCAGTGATCGCCAGCTTGATCTGATCGGGGACGGCGAGTTCGTCACCGAGGTCGGGGCAGACCTGCTCTACCGTGCCTTCGAGAACGTGATCCGCAATGCAGTGAAGTTCACCGCACCGGGCACCACCGTCACCGTGCGGCTGCACGCCGGCCCGGAACGATTCAGCCTGGAAGTCGCCGACCGCGGCCCCGGCGTGAGCGAGGCCGACCTGACCGGCATCTTCGAACCCTTCCGCCGCACCGGCGACACCGGCGTGGAAGGCTTCGGCCTCGGCCTCGCCATCACCCAGCGCGCCGTCGAATCCCACGGCGGCAGCATCAGCGCCAAGGCCCGCGATGGCGGCGGCCTGATGGTCCACATCGAACTCCCCAAGACCGGGGCGACAGCAGCACCGTAGGGTGGAAGCACCCGCAAGGAGTAGGCCCGGGTGGTAAGGCGCCCCGTAGGGTGGAAAAGCGTAGCGCCTTCCACCAACACTGCCAAAATACATGCACCCACGTAGGGTCACACAACACCAACTTCCGTCGATACCCGCCAGCCCGTAGGTAAAATACCCCACCACTCCACCCTGTCCTCCCAATGAAACCCGAAGACCTCGAGCGCTTGGTCACGCTACCCATGCCCTATGGCAAGTACAAAGGACGCCTGATCGCAGACCTGCCGGCCAACTACCTGCACTGGTTCGCCCGCGTCGGCTTCCCACCTGGAGAGATAGGCCGCCTGCTGGCGCTGATGCAGGAGCTGGACCACAACGGTCTCAAGCCGCTGCTGGAGCCCTTACGCAACCGTCACCGTGGCGGCCCGCGCTAGTACAAAAAATTGCCCGGACAGCGGTTAAGCCGGGCCGGGCACATTTAGGGGAAGACCCTGTTTGTATACGACAAATAACGGACGAATCCCAAGAATTCACCCAGCCATCCCGCCGAACGGTCATTAGGCCTCAATCGCCCACCTGTATCGCCACCGGCTCGATCTTGTCCGCGGGTTCGAAGCCAAACACCTGTGCATAGAAATACAGCTCCGCTTCCTGCGCGCGCCGTATCGTCTCCAGGCGCCGGAAGCCATGCCCCTCCCCCTCGAACGGCAGATACGCCACCGGCACCCGGCGGGCCTTGAGGGCCGCGACCATGACTTCCGACTGCGCCGGCAACACCACCTTGTCGTCCAACCCCTGCAGGAAAATCATCGGGCAGTTGAGCTTGTCGGCATGCAGGATGGGCGAGCGCTGCTGATACAGCCGCTCGCGCTCCGGCGGTGGCGCGATCAGATAGCTGGTATAGCGGGATTCGAACTTGTGGGTATCGGCGTCCAACGCCGCAAGGTCGCTCACGCCGTAGTAGCTGGCACCGGCCTTGAACAGCGAGTGGAAAGTCAACGCAGACAGCGTGGTGTAGCCGCTGGCACTGCCGCCGCGGATCGCCATACGCTGGACATCCACCAGCCCCTGGGCCGCCAGGTGGCGGGCGCCGGCCACGCAGTCATCCACATCCACCACACCCCACTGCCCCTTGAGCAGGTCCATATAGGCCCGGCCATAGCCGGTACTGCCGCCGTAGTTCACGTCCAGCACCGCAAAACCGCGGCTGGTCCAGTACTGGATGCCCAGCTTGAGGCTGTTGCTGGCCATGGAGGTCGGCCCGCCATGGCTGGTCACGATCAAGGGCGGCAGCTCGGCGGCTACGGCCTGGTAGTCCACATTGCGGGGCGGGTAGTAGAAGGCATGGGCCAGGCGGCCACCGGTGCTGGCGTAGCTCAGGCTCTCCGGCACAGACAGATAGTCCACACCCGGTGGCTCGGCCAGGCTTTGCGCCAGTACCGTCATCTCGCCGGTAGCGATCTCGATGCTCACCACCTGCGCCGCCTGGGTCGGGCTGCCGGCCAGGGCCACGACATGCCCCGCACCCACGCTGATCTCCTGCAGATCAGAATACGGTGTGGCGATCGGCTGCCACTCGCCTCGCCGCAGGTCGATGCGCATGAGCTTGCTCACGCCCAGCTCGATATAGCTCGCCACGATCTCATGCGCGCTGGCAAAGCCGTACATGCTCTGCCCGAACACCCATTGCGGCCGGCCGAACTCCGCCTCCATCGGGCACAAAGGCATCAGTGCCCCCTCGACCACCCGGTAGAGGTTCCACCAGCCGCTGCGGTCGGACACCGCATGCAGCACGCCGTCCGGTGACCACACCGGCTGGCACAACGATTCGGTCTCACTCCCGGCCAGCTTGCGGGCCCGCTGCAGGCTGCCGTCGGAAGCGACATCCGCCAGCCACAGCTCGCTGCCGTTCCAGGGCATCTGCGGGTGGTTCCAGCACAGCCAGGCAAGATGCCGCCCATCCGGCGACAAGCGCGGCGCGGCATAGAAGTCGTAGCCGCTGGTCAACACCCGCTGCTGCCCGTCCAGACCCAGCGCCACCAGGCTGTTGACTGGCTCATCGCCACCCATGCCATGGTCTTCTCGCACGGCGATCAGGCAACGGCGCAGACGGTCCAGTTCAAAGTCTGCATGCCGCTGCTGGCCGTCCTGGGTAATGGCCACGGGCTCACCCTCGCCCTGCCGGGCGTAGACGAGGTTGTCGGCAAAATTCGAGAAATACAGCACCTCACCCGCCGCCAGATAGGCGCCACCGCCGTATTCATGCACCCGGGTCCGGGCATTGAAGGGTGCGGGGATCTGCCGCTGCGCCGGCTCGCCAGGGCGGGCGCGGACCACCACCACCCTGCCGCCTTCCGCCGGCAAACCTTCCAGCCAGTACACGGCGCCACCTACCAGCCGCGGCGCGCTCAAGGGCGTCACCCCGGCGGCCAGGCGTTCGGCAGAAAGCGGAGAGACCCAGGTGCCATAGGGGGCGATGGTGCGAGCGCGCATGAAAAATCCTGAAAAATAAACAGCCTGTCTGAATCGATAGCAGGTGCTTCACCCCTGCCGCAAGCCAGCCTGACGGCCGTAGCGTAGCGGTCGCCGTGGCCCGGTGTCGCCATTGCCACAGCAAACGGCACGATAGCGTGGTCGGGCAAGGACCCGCGCCCCATTTGGCGCTAACATCGCCCCATTGACCCCGGTGCAGGCCCATCAGCCCCGCCACCACTGCCAAGGCCCACCATGCCCGCACCTGCCGCGCCCAGTTTTGTTGTCATCCTCGCCATCCTGCCTTTAATCGCCTGGCGCATCTACTCGCGCGTGCGCCGTCTGGTCGGGCGGCAAAAGTTCTCTCCCATCCGTCCCTGGCTGACCATTGTCCTGCTGCCGCTGCTGCTCAGCCTGCTGGTACTGGTCTCACTGCGCGATCCGCTCAACCTGGCAGCACTGACGGGTGGCGCAGCTGTGGGCATCGGCCTCGGCATCTTTGGCCTGCGCACCACCCGTTTCGATGCCAGTGAGGCCGGGCTCTATTACACCCCCAACGCCCATCTGGGCATCGCCCTATCCTTGCTGCTGGTGGGCCGGGTGCTCTATCGCCTTGCTCACCTTTACTTTACCGGCGAGCTGGGTAGCGGCCGGCCAGGCCCACAAGACCTGTTCAGCCCACTGACGCTGCTGATCTTCGGCACGCTGGCCGCTTATTACGTCAGCTACGCCATCGGTCTGCTAGGCTGGAAGCGCCGGGTCACGCAGGCGGCCGGCCAGACGCCGACGCTCGCCCCTCTGGCGGAATAGGCCCGTTAAAGAATCCACGGTTGCAGGAACATAAGGCGGCCGCCGCCGTCAGTACCCCACCCTCAGTACCTCTTTAGGGGGATAGGCTTTGCCGTTAGTCAGGTACACACTGTCAGTCATCATCCAGGTGCAATCTATAGGGCGTAAAACCGCCCGCAGATCATCAGCCAGGCGTTGACTAAGCCCCTGCCAGCACCTATCCCGAACGCAAGCACCCTTCAGCACCGTTACCCCACCGGAGCCCGCAGCATGAGCACGCATCTCGTCACCCCGGCCGAAGAATCCGATCCGCCCCACTCGCTGGTCGCCACCCGCGGCCATCAGATGTTCCCCATGCTGACGGAAGCGGAAATCAACCGCATGCGTCGCTTTGGGCGGCCCGAAGCATGGGCTGAAGGCCAGTTGCTGGTCGAAGCAGGCACCGTTGGGCCGGGCATGATCATCATCACCAGCGGCCGGGTAGAAATGTCCTACCTCGACGCGCACAGCAAGCGTCACAAGATCATTGAACATACTGCCGGCCAGTTTATCGGCGAGGTCGGGCAGCTCAGCGGCCAGCGTGCACTGGTCAACGGCCTGGCCATGTCGGATGTAGAAGGCATCGTCATTTCGCCGGAAGGTCTGCGCGCCGTGATGGTGGCAGAGGCCGAGAGCGGCGAGCGCATCATGCGGGCGCTGATACTGCGACGTGTCGGCTTGATCGAGGCCGGCGGCGGTGGCCCGGTACTGGTCGGCCGGGTCAATCATCCACGCCTGATCTCGCTGCAGAATTTCCTGCATCGCAACGGGCATCCCCATACCACGCTCGATTGCGCCTCCGCACCCGAGGCCATCGCCGTCGTGGTCCGCCTGTCGCCGGAAGTCGCCGACATGCCAATGGTGATCTGCCCGGATGGCACCATCCTGCACAACCCGTCCGAGGCGCAGCTCGCCAATACCCTGGGGCTCTTGCCCACCTTTGACGAGAACTTCATCTACGACGTCGCCGTCGTCGGCGCCGGCCCCGGCGGCTTGGCGGCCTCGGTCTACGCAGCGTCGGAAGGCCTGTCGGTGCTCGCGCTCGATTGTCGCGCGCCAGGTGGCCAGGCAGGGGCCAGCGCCCGGATCGAGAACTACCTGGGCTTCCCGACCGGCATCTCCGGCATGGCGCTGGCTGGCCGCGCCCTGGTGCAGGCCGAGAAGTTCGGCGCCCAGCTCGCCATCCCGGTGCAGGTCAGCAACCTGGATTGCAGTACCACCCCACCGGTCCTGACTTTCTCCGACGGTACCCGGGTGAAGGCCCGCACGGTGGTCATCGCCTGCGGCGCGACCTACCGGCGCCCCAAGTTTCGCAACCTCTGTACCTATGAGGGCAAGGGCATTTATTACTGGGCCTCGCCGGTCGAGGCACGGCTATGCGCACGCGAGGAAGTCGCCATCGTCGGTGGCGGCAATTCAGCCGGCCAGGCCGTGGCCTACCTTGCCAGCCACGCCAAGCATGTTCACCTGTTGATCCGCGGCCCCAGCCTGGCGGCTTCGATGTCCAAGTACCTCATCGACCGCATCGCCAGCCTGCCCAATGTGACCCTGCATGCCCACACCGAGGTGACCGGTGTGGATGGCGACGATACCGGCCTCAAGTCGGTTCACTGGCGCAAGCGGGGTGAAGAAACCGCAACCGAGCACCCCATCCGCAGCCTGTTCCTGTTTACCGGTGCCGACCCCAACACCAACTGGCTGCAAGACTGCGCCGTCACGACCGACGAGAAAGGCTTTGTGCTGACCGGCGAGAAGGCGGGCATCGGCCTAGACCGCAGCTGCGTCTCGCTGGAGACCTCGGTCCCCGGTGTCTACGCCATCGGCGACGTACGTTCCGGCTCAACCAAGCGTGTCGCCGCCGCCGTGGGCGAAGGCGCTGCGGTAGTAGCCCAGATCCACCAGTATCTCGCCGCACTGCCGATCGAACAGCAAGCCCAGGTTGCCGAGCCGATCTGCTGACCTCCCCCTCAGTTGCGCCATGAAAACGGTCCCGGCAAAACCGGGGCCGTTTTCTATCAGCGCCCTGCTGCGGGATCTACTTGCGTTCCAGATTCGGCAGCAGGATCGTGAACACCCCCAGCAATGGCAGGTAGGAACAGAGCTTGTACACATGGCTCACGCTGGTGATATCCGCCAAGTGTCCCAGCGCCGCGGCCGCGATGCCGCTGAAGCCGAACATCAGCCCGAAGAACACCCCGGCGATCATGCCCACCTTGCCCGGGACCAGTTCCTGGGCATAGACGATGATGGCCGAGAAAGCGGAGGACAGAATCAGGCCGATCACCACGCTCAGCACACCGGTCCAGAACAGGTTGGCATAAGGCAGTAGCAGCGTGAACGGCGCAACGCCGAGGATTGACACCCAGATCACGTACTTGCGACCAATCCGGTCGCCGATCGGGCCACCGGCAAAGGTGCCGAGCGCGACGGCCGCGAGGAACAGGAACAAGAACATCTGCGCACTCTGTACCGGCAGGGCAAAGCGCTCCACCAGGTAGAAGATGTAATAGTTGCTCAAGCTGGCCATGTAGAAATACTTGGAGAACACCAGCAGGCCCAGCACCACCAGCGCCCCCTTGACCTGACCCGGCGTCAGGTCTTGCCGTACATGCCCCGCCGCCTTGGCCTTGATCCCGGCATGGCTGCTCACCACCCAACGGCTGACGCGGAACAGCACGGCAATGCCGAGCATGGCAAACAGGCAGAACCAGGCCACGGCGCCCTGCCCGCGCGGAATGATGATGATCGCGGCCAGCAACGGCCCGAGCGCGGAGCCCGCATTACCGCCCACCTGGAAGAACGACTGCGCCAGGCCAAAGCGCCCGCCCGAACCCATGCGCGCCACGCGCGAGGCTTCCGGATGGAACACCGACGAACCCAGCCCCACCAGCGCAGACGCGACCAGCAAGAGTGGAAACGTATGCACCAGCGACAGCATCAATAGCCCGCACAGCGTAAACACCATGCCCATGGGCAGCAGATAAGGCTTGGGATGCTTGTCGGTATAAAAGCCGACGCCCGGCTGCAGCAGCGAAGCGGTGATCTGGAACACCAGCGTGATCAGGCCCACCTGGGTGAAGTTGAGCCCGTAGCTGGCCTTCAGCATGGGGTAGATGGAGGGCAGGATGGCCTGGATCAGGTCGTTGAGCAGATGCACGAAACTGACGGCGCCCACCACCGGCAGGAGGAACTGCCCGGTCTGGCTGGCCGCGCTGCGGGGAGCCGGTGCCAGCGGCACGGGGGATTCAAGGGTGTTTTGCAGGCTGCTCATGACTGATCACTAGGGAAACCGCGCAGGATTTGGCGCAGGGATAGTCTAGAATGGCGCCAAACAGGCCTCATGCCATTTATCGTCGAATAACTGCCAAATCACCATGCCCGAGCGCAGCCGCGATGCGGCCGACTACCAGCACGTCCCGCGCCCCGTCACCGCGATGGCCAAGGACTACCCGCACGGCACCCAGGTGCCGGCGCATACCCATCCGCGCGCCCAACTGCTCTACGCTGCCCAGGGGGTAATGCGCGTCCATACCCCGGATCGCGTCTGGACCATTCCGCCCCAGCGCGCCCTCTGGGTGCCGCCAGGTGTGGAACACCGGCTCACCACCATGAGCCCGGTCGCCATCCGCACCGTCTATGTCGCGCCGGATGCCGCCACCCTGCCTGGTCAGGACTGCCGCGTGCTGAGCGTCACCCCCTTGCTGCACGAGCTGATCCTCAGCTTGATCGACGAGCCCATCGAATACCCACTTCCGGGCCGTGGCGAACACATGGCCGCACTGATCCTGGCCGAGATCGCCGCCGCGCCCACCGTCCCCATCGCCATCCCCTGGCCGCGCGACCGCCGCCTGCTGGCCGTCTGCGAAGCCATCATGGATCGCCCCGGCAACCAGCACGGCATCGAAGACTGGACCGCCACCGCCGGAGCCAGCGGCCGCACGCTGATTCGGCTCTTTCCCCGGGAGACCGGCCTGCACTACCGGCAATGGGTGCAACAGGTCCACCTGGCCGATGCACTCTGCCGCCTGGACCAGGGCGAATCCATCGCACGCATCGCCAGTGCACTGGGCTACGCCAGCCCCAGCGCCTTTTCGGCCATGTTCCGGAAAGCATTGGGCGTTGCGCCCACGCAATACCTGACGCGGCGCTGAGTACAGCGGGCAGGCCCCGCGCCGCCAGGCGACGCAGTCCCACGTTTTTCAACCCAGGATATATTCTGAACAGGCAACTAAGCTGAACAGCAACGGGCGCGTACAAGATGCCCGCACTTGCACTCTCGGATATCGCCATGCGCCTTCAACTGCTCCGCCTAGCTATCGCCACCACGCTGCTGTTCAGCTTCTCCACCGCCTGGGCGCTGGATAAACCGGGCAAGGTGCGCATTTGCTCGGAAGACGAAGACTCCTATCCCTGGGTGCTCAAGGACAAGCCCGGCCTCAATGTGATCATGATGCGCCTGGTGGAAAAACAGCTCGGCACGACGGTGGAAGTCCAGCCGCTACCGTGGAAGCGCTGTATGGCCTTGGTCAAGGCCGGCGAGCTGGATGGCCTGTTCAAGATCAGCTTCGCACCGGACCGCCTGGAAACCGGCCGCTACCCCATGGTTGGCGACAGGCCAGACGCCAGCAAGCGCATGCTGGACGAGAGCTACAGCCTCTACCGCCTGAAGGGCAGCAAGGTGGAATGGGATGGCACGGCGATTCGCAACGCACCGGAGCCCATCGGCGCGCAGCCCGGCTACTCCATCATCCCCCAGCTCAAGGGCATGGGCATGCGGGTGGACGATGGCGTACGTGGCGCGGCCGAGCATTTCCAGAAACTACTGGTGGGTCGTGTCTCCGCCGTCGCCCTGCAAACCCTGCAAGGCGACGCCAGCCTCGCCCAACGGCCCGAGTTTGTCGCCAAAATAGAGCGGATCGACCCGCCCCTGGTCACCAAACCCTACTTCCTGATGCTCTCCAAACCCTTCGTGGAGAAATACCCCGACTTCGCCCAGAAGGTCTGGGAAACGGTGGCAGTAGTCAGGGAATCGGGCGAATACAAGACGGCGATGCAACAGTTCAAATAAGGACGGCCCTGCCGTCCCCGCAAACTACTTCACCGCCTTGAGTATCAGCGCACACGCGGCCCGATAAGCCTCGTGCTGGTATTTGTTCAGGCTGGCCGGCAGTTCATAACCATGCTTGCGCTCCTGCGCGCTCATGGTCTGCGCAGAGATGAGCGTCACCTCGCAATCAGCCAGTAGCTGAAAGATACCCTCGATCTTGAACGTCGTCGGCCCACCGGCAAAATCGCCCTTCTTGCCCCGCTTCTTGATCGCGATATGCGCAATGTCGTTGGCCTTCACGAAAGCCGTGATCTGCTCGGCAAAGGCCTTTACGTTGGCCGATTCATCATCGTCTTCCAGCTCGATCTTCTTGGTCGCAATCGGTAGATGGCTCAACACGCCGTCGCTACGCAGAACCATGGCGAATATCGCCTCGCTGCCCTTGATCTCTACACCGCAAACTTTCATAGCACCCCTTTTTATGCCCTGCCTGGCCCGAAAAAAAGCGGATCAGGCGGGTCGCAATCCCTGCCTTGCCAACTCCTTGCCCACCTCGATTTTTGGCAGAAAACATCGTCTGGACGTGGTCTGGCGCCAAGATTTGTATTTGCCCACCCCGCATAGTGGCTTGGCGAACCGTGCCAATACCCCGGCCCGTCGCTGTCGTGAACAGGGCCGATGTCACCCGTCGGCCTCCAACAATCACTCAGGAGGCGTAACCATGCAAAAGTTCAGACTTGGCTTGTGTACCACCTTGTTGGCCGGCTTCACCCTCAGCCTACCCGTACTGGCAGCCCCTGCCCAGCCCACCCAATCCGACGATACCCTGCGCAAAGCCGCAACCGCCGCCCTCGCCAGTCGGGCTTCCGCCATGTCGCCCGACAGCCCGGCGGTGGCCGACAGTGTCATGGACATCCATCAACGCAGCGGCGACTGGGTACTCGGTTCGGTCACCCAGGTACTGCGCAGCAAACAGCATCAGGTACCCCTGTCGCGCCTGTTCCTCGCCCATCGCACCGACAAGAACTGGAGCGTCGGTATCGAGGGTAGCGAGGCCTTCTTTACCCTGCTCGCCACCGCCCCGGACAGCATGCTTGCACCCTCTGAACGGAGCGCCTTCCTGCTACAACGCAGCAAACAGCAGGCCATTTTCAGCCAACCCAGCAACGCGGCACCATTGGCTGCGGGCGATACCGGCCTGTCGCTCCCCTGGGCCGAGGGCGTCGCCTGGTATATGGGCGGTGGTCCGCACGGCAATAGCGGCAACAGCCGCCCCTTCGATTCGATCGACTTCTCGGGTGGTAATGGCCAGGTACTGGCACCGCGCGATGGCCGTATCTACAAAAGCTGCATCAACAACGGCAGCGCCATCGTCCAGCTGGTGCACGACAACGGCTATACCTCGCGCTACTACCATATGATCAACCTCGCCAACCTGGCGGACGGCACGCTGGTCACCAAAGGCACCTACCTGGGTCAGATCGGCAACGGCCTGCCCTGTGGTGGCTCCACCACCGGCCCGCATGTGCATTTCTCGCTGAGCATGAACGGCAACGCCGTGGCGGTGAACGGCAAGACCGTGGGTGGCTGGCAGTTCTTTGAAGGGGCCAGCGCCTACCAGGGCTATGCCTTGCACGAAGGGCGACAGGTCAATCCCGGCGGCCGGCTGATCAACTACGGCTCGGGCGGGACCACGCCGCAGCCCGGCAAGACAGCCACCGTGACCACGCCCAATGCCAACATGACAGTCAACATCCGCTCGGCCCCCAACCTTCAGGCTAGCATCGTGACCACGGTGAGCAACGGCGCGCAGGTACGGCTGGTCTGCTATGCCAACGGTGATGCAGTCAACGGCACCTGGGGCAGCACCACGCTGTGGAACCGTCTGGATACCGGCAACTGGATCAGCGATGGGTTTGTCGATACTGGCAGCAATCAACCGGTAGTCCCGGCCTGTACCAGCGCGACCTGACAGCACAAAGCAGGCATCAACGCCTCCTTTCGCCCCGTATACGGGCGATGGGAGGGGTTATGCGTGAGGTCTTTTCCGCTACTGCAAAATCTCCCGCGTCAGCTGCTCGCCTTCGTCGCTCTCATCCATTTCGTCGATTCCAAGATTAGGAAAGGGGAGATACCAAGCTCGGCTTGTACGCTACTGACTGGCCATAAACGGCGCTTACGCTGCACTGCAGCATCGCCAACCATAGCAAGTGATTGATTGGCTTAGTGTTGGACATGGTGCACACTGCGCCGGTTACAACGGTAAAGCAGAACATGAAACGTGGGTTCTATACGGTCATGTCGGCGCAGTTTTTCAGCTCGCTGGCGGACAATGCCCTCTTCCCCGCCGCCGTTGCGTGGCTGAGGCTCAGTGGTGCAGCAGAATGGCAAAGTGCCGCGCTGGTGCCCATCTTTGCACTGTTCTACGTCATCCTCGCCCCCTTCCTCGGCGCCTTTGCCGATGCGCTCCCCAAGGGCAGGGTGATGTTCTGGTCGAACGCGATCAAACTCGCCGGCTGCGTGATGATGCTGGTCGGCGTACACCCCTTGCTGTCCTTTGCCATCGTCGGTCTCGGCGCTGCGGCCTATTCGCCCGCCAAGTACGGCATCCTCACCGAGATGCTGCCCTGCAGCCAACTGGTCAAGGCCAATGGCTGGATCGAGGGGCTGACCATGCTGTCCATCATTCTGGGCGTGGTGCTCGGCGGCCAGTTGATCGGCGCGCCGATCTCCAGCCTGCTGCTGTCCTTCAACATGCCGTTCTTCGATACCGGCATCAATACCGCACCGGAAGCCGCCATCAGCGTGCTGATGCTGCTGTATGTCGTTGCCGCCCTGTTCAACCTGCGTATTCCGCGTACCAGCGCTCCACTGCAACCTTTCCTGCCCAGCCTGCCCGGTCTGGTAAGGGACTTCTCCACCTGCAATTCGCGACTGTGGAAGGACAAGTTGGGCCAGATCTCGCTAGCCACCACCACGCTGTTCTGGGGCGCCTCGGCCAACCTCAAGTACATCGTGCTGGCCTGGGCCGCCGCCGTACTGGCGTTCGATACCACGCAGGCCACCACCCTGAGTGGCGTAGTCGCCATCGGCCTTGCCGGTGGCGCCGTGCTCGCGTCCAGCCGCACTCGCCTGGATCAGGCGACCCGCGTCATCCCGCTTGGCATCGCCATGGGGGTGCTGGTCATGGCCATGGTACTCGTCCACAGCGTCTGGATCGCCGTACCCTTCCTGATCGTGTTGGGTGCGCTGGCCGGCTACCTAGTCGTGCCGATGAACGCGCTGCTGCAGCACCGGGGTCACAAGCTCATGGGGGCCGGGCGCTCGATCGCAGTGCAGAACTTCTTCGAACAGGCCAGCGTACTGGGCCTGGGTGGCATCTATGTCGCCATGACCCACGCCGGCATGCCGGTCGTTGGCACCGTTGCGGCCTTTGGCTTCCTGGTAGCCGCCACCATGGTGGCCGTCATGGCCTGGCATAGCCGCAATACCATGACGCACCGCGCCGAGTTGGAACGCCTCTACGCCATCGCCCGCAGCGACAAGTAAGCCCGCCGACCATCCCCGCCCTGATATTCCGGCTGAATATTAGGGTATCCTTACGCATAGCTTGCGCTACCCGGCGCGGGCGTATCGCCCTCCCCTTCTGTCTTAGCTCCGTGAGGACTCCGTGTTCCGTTCCGCCACCATCATTGCTGTCTGCGGCCTCGCCGTACTCGCTACCGGCTGCGCCAGCCAACGTCCCCGTACCGTCACCAAGGTGGTCTACGTAGACCGCGAAGACAACAGCCGCCGTGAGGCCGCCCGTCGCGACGAAGCACGCCGCGAGGAAGCCCGTCGGGAAGAACAGCGGCGTGAGGAAGCCCGCCGCGAAGAAGAGCGCCGGGAAGCGGCCTATCTCGCCAGCCGTGGCAAGGTCATCAAGATCGAACAGATCGAAGTGACCAAGGAAACCGGCCCGACTGGCGCCATCGTCGGCGGCGTCGTGGGTGGCGTGGTCGGCAACCAGTTCGGCAAGGGTAAGGGCAAAGCCGCCATGACGGTCGCCGGTGTGGCCGGCGGTGCGGTGATCGGCAACGAGATTGCCAAGAGCAACAACAAGCCGAAGCGCTTCTACCGCGTGACCGTGAAGCTCGATAACGGCACCACCAAGCGCTACGACCAGGACAGCATCGGCAACCTGCGCACGGGCGACCGCGTCGCCATCGACAGCAACCGGGTCAGCCGCGGCTGACCTAGCCAATAGGCGCAAAGAGAAACGGCCCCATAGGGGCCGTTTTCATTGGTGGGCATCTCAAGCGGCAACCAGCTCATCCTTGGGCAGACAGCCCTGCCCCGCGAGCGTCAGCCGCACCGCCTCGTCAAGTGGCGTGCGCGGCTCGCTACCCAGTATGGTCAGCAGGCGCTGGTTGCTCATTCGTATCGGCTGTTGCCACAGATAACGCATCTCCTGCATTTCCCGCAGCATGGTCACAAACGGCGAGGCCAGCTTCAAAAGCCACCAGGGCAAAGCCTTGACGGTAATGACCGGGTCATTCACCGCCCGGCCGATGGCCGCCGCCATCTGCGTACCGTCCGCATCCCAATGGCCATCCATGTGGAAGGTCTCGAAATCCCCGAGCTGATCGCCCAGCTCGATCAGGCGCAGCATGGTCTCGGCCACATCCGGCACATAGGCCCATTGATGACCGACGCCGGGCGAGCCGGGGTTGCTTACCACGGTCACCGGCTGGCCCGCCTTGACCAGACCTTGCGAGAACCAGCTATTGCCAACCTGGGGACCAAAGAAGTCACCGGCCCGGACGATCAGCGTACGCACGCCGAACTCGGTCGCCGCCTGGAGGCGCCGCTCCAGCTCCACCCGGATCGCACCCTTGCGGGTAAGCGGATGTTGCGGCGAGTCTTCCCGCAGTATCGGGAAGGCATCGGGCCCGTAGTTGTAGACCGTCCCCGGTAGCAGGATGCGTGCACCGGAGGCACGGGCCGCAGCGATGGTGTTGTCCAGCATCGGCAGTACCAGCTCCGCCCACTTGCGATAGCCGGGCGGGTTGACCGCATGCACGATCAGCGCCGCGCCCTGAGCGGCCTGCACCACATCGGCCTTTTGCATCGCATCGCCCTGCACCCATTCGATGCCATCAGCCCGCCGGGCAGCGGCCTCTGCATTGCGGTTCAGCGCCCGCACCCGCCAGCCGCGGGCCAGCAGCTTGCGCGCCACCTCGCCGCCGATGCCACCCGTTGCGCCCAGTACCAGTGCCAGTTGTTGCTGTTTCATTTCGCTCTCCGTTGCGTGGTTGGATGACGCCACTTTGCGCGGCCGGCACACTAAACACAATTGACGACAATCCAATATCAGCTATACATTTTTGTATGAATAAATACCAAGAACCCGGCTGGGACCTGTACCGCACCGCCCTGGCCGTACTGGAAGAAGGCTCGCTCTCCGCAGCGGCACGCACGCTCGGACTGACCCAACCCACGGTGGGCCGGCAGATCGAGGCGCTGGAGGCGCAACTGGGCGTGGCCCTGTTCAGCCGCTCACAACTGGGCCTCACACCCACCGACGCCGCCCAGGCACTGCGCCCGTACGCAGAGTCCCTGCGCGCCACCAGCGCCGCCCTCGCCCGCACGGTACGCACCCAGGCGGCCGAGGTCAGCGGTGCCGTACGCATCACCGCCTCGGAGATCATCAGCACCGAAGTACTTCCACCAATGCTCGCCAGCCTGCGCCACAGCCACCCGCAGCTCTCGCTGGAACTGGCACCGTCAGACCGGACCCAAAACCTGCTACAACGCGATGCCGACATTGCGGTCCGTATGACCCAACCCGAGCAAGGCGCGCTGATCGCCCAGAAAGTCGGCCGCATCAGCGTGGGCTGCTACGCCCACCGCAGCTATCTGGACCAGTACGGCACGCCATCCAGCATGGCCGATCTATCCCGCCACCATCTGATCGGCTACGACCGCCTCGCCGCCTACATGCGCAACCTGGGCGACTGGAGCCAGGCCTTCCGCCCGGAGCAACTCGCGTTACGCACCGACAACAGCCTCAGCCAGCTAGCGGCAGTTCGGGCCGGCTTCGGCATCGGCTTCTGCCAACACCGGCTGGCGCTGCGCAATCCAGACCTGCTATCAGTCCTGCCCGACGAGATCGAAATCGGCTTCGATACCTGGATCGTCATGCACGAAGACCTGCGCGCCATTCAACGCTACCGGGTGGTGTTCGATGCTCTGGTGGATGGCTTGACCCGCTATATCTGCAGCGAGATGCCAAGACCGGACTAGGGCTGGTTCGCCGCCGAGAATTGCCAGCCACCGCCAATGCTCTGATAGAGACTGATCATCGCCAGCAGCCGGTCAGCGCGGGACTGCACCAGCGCAAGGTCTGCCGACAACAAAAAGCGCTGCGCATCGATCTGCTCCAGATAGGGCGAATAGCCTGCCTTGTAACGCTTGGTCGCATACGCCAGCGTGCGCGCAAGGGCATCGCGCTGGCTATCGAGGGCGCGCTCCTGCGCGTCGCTGTACTGCACGCTGGCGAGCGCATCCTCCACCTCCTTGAAGGCGGTCAGCGTTGCTTTCCGGTAACCATACGCGGCCTGGTCCCGTCGCATCGCGGCGGCATCGGCCTGCGCCTGCAGGCGCCCGGCCTCGAAGATGGGGGCAAGAATGCTGCCGCCGACCGAGAAAATCCGAACCGGTTCCGGCAGGATATTGGCGTCGACGATCCCGCCCGAAATACCCAGTTGGATGCGCGGCATGAAGGCCGCACGCGCGGCGTCCAGCGAATGATCTGCCGCCACCAGTTGCTGCTCCGCTTGGGCGATGTCCGGCCGCCGCCGCAATAGCTCGGATGGCAGGCTGACCGGCACCGTCAACACGGATAAGGTATCGAGTGGCCTGCCGCGGACAATGGCCCGCGGAGTCTCACCCAGCAGCAGGCTCAATGCGTCCTCCTGCCGTCGTATCGCGAGTTCCGTTCCAGGGATCAATTGCTCGGCGGCACGGTACTCCGCCTCGGCCTGCTGCATCTCCAGCATGGGGGCGTAGCCGGTGTCCGCGCGGCGCTGGGCTATGCGCAGGGACTCCGCCCTGGCACGCACCGTATCGCGCAGCAGGGCGAGCCTGGCGTCGAGGGAGCGCAAGCTCACGTAACCCGCCGCGGCTGCACTTGCCACCGCCAGCCGTACCGTATCGCGTGCGGCTTCGGTCGCTAGCAGGGACGCGCGTGCCACCTCGCTGGCCGAGGAGAGCCGGCCAAACAGGTCAAGATCATAGGAGAGGGATAGTTGCGCCACGCCATTGGTTTGCGTCACCCCCTTGCCGAAGGCGTTGACCGACCGTTGCCGGGCTGGCTGTATCACGCCGATCAGCTCCGGCTGGCGCTGGGCATCGACCAGACGGAACTGCGCACGGGCCTCCTCCACACGCGTCGCCGCGATGGCGATGTCGAGATTGTTCGCCAGCGCCGTTTCAACCACGTTGGCCAGGGCGGGATCTCCCAACGACCGCCACCAGGCCGTATCGACCACACCACCAGCCGGCGAGGCACCGCGCCAGTTGGCCGGCGGCGCGACGCTTGACGCCGTCGGCGCATCCGGCCTCGGTCCGGCGCAGCCCAGCAAGGCCAGCAACAAGCACGCCGACACGCACCTCATGGGCCTTTGCTCCGGGTATCCACACGTGCCTCGACCGACATCCCCGGCCGCAACAGTCTGGCCTTGGGCTGATCGGGATCGATCTGGATGCGCACACCGATACGCTGCGGCACCTTGACGAAATTGCCGGTGGCGTTGTCGGGCTTGAGCACCGCGAATTCCGCCCCGGTCGCCGGCGACAGCCGCTCGACCTGCCCCCTCAACGTCTCCCCATTCAAGGCATCCACCGTAAAAGTCACCGCCTGGCCCGGCGCCATCCGGCCGGTCTGCGCCTCCTTGTAGTTGGCGATGATCCAACGCTCTGGCGGCACCATGGACATGAGTTGGCTGCCATTGGTCACATATTGCCCGAGTCGCACACCGATCTCACCAAGCTGGCCAGGTTCCGGCGCCACGATCACGGTATTGCCCAGATCAATCTCCGCCAGCTGCAACTGCGCCCGCGCTGCCTTGACCTGAGCCTCCAGCCCGCCCTGCCCCACGTCCACAGTGCGGATATCCTGCCTGGCGATCTCCTGCCCAGCCTGTGCCTGCCGGACCTGCGCCTGGGCCTGCCGCAGCGCCGCCAGGGTCTGATCGCGCTCGCGCACCGAGACCGATCCATCCTTCACCAGGTCTTCCACCCGTACCATATCCGCCTGAGCCCGCATCAACTGCGCCTCGGCGTTGGCATGGCTGGCCTGCTGGGCCGATAGACCGGCCGTGCGCGCGGCATGGGCCTGTTTGCTATTTGCCAGCGCAGCCAGCTGGGCCTCCAGGTTCGAACGCGCCTGCTCTACCCGGGCACGGTAGATGCGGTCATCAATGCGCGCGAGGACCTGCCCCGCCTTGACCTGCTCGTAATCCCTGACCCTGACCTCCACCACATAGCCGCTCACCTGCGGCGCGATGACCACGGTACGCCCCCGGACATAGGCGTTCTCGGTCGCCTCCACGCCGTTGGCGAACGGCGGCAGGCCCCAGGCGGCGAGAATCAGCAGGATGGCGATCAGCGCCAGCGCCACGAACAGGATGGTATTGCGCCAGCTGCGCACCGGCGGGCGCCAGCCCGGTGCTGCAGCCTGGCCATCGCCCGCCGCGACGGGCGCCTCGCTAGCGGGGGTCGTCATTGCAAAGTCTCCATCATGCTCGCGCGGCCTCCAATGCCGCCTGCCGGCGCAGGGCCAGCACCTTCATCACGTTCACATAAGCCACATAGAGCGCCGTCAGCAACGCCAGCACGGCGACTAGTCGAAACACATCGTTGAAAGCCAGCGCATTGGCCTCTCTCTGCATCGCCTGCAGCAGCAGCCCGCTGCCCTGCCCTGCGCGCTGGGCCGGGTCCGTGATCGCGCCGGACAAGGCGCCAGCACCAGCCTGCAACCGCGCCGCAACCAGGGGGTCCGTCGTCAGCAAGCGCTCGGACAGTGCGACGGCATGGCTGCGCGCCATCACCACCTGATAGCTGCTAAGCAGGGCCGAACCCGCCAGCCCGCCAATGTTCTGAGTAACGCTGAACAACACCAGAAAGGTCACCAGAAAGGCCGGTCCACGCTGAAGCATGCGCTGGAAGCCATACAGCAGGGACGGCCCCAAGAAGAGGCTGGTACCGAGCGCGATCAGTGCCTGGCTCCAGTACAGTTGCTCTGGCCGGGTCAGGTTGTTCGACAGGCTGTCCAGCCCGGCACCGGCTGCGATCAGCAGCGCCGCCGATACCACCAGTACGGGCAAGCGGGCGGGTGACAAGGTCAGCACCACCAGCAAGGCGCCCAGCGCCATGGCTGCCAGCACGATGGCAAACAGCGTATGCATCTGATCGTTATTGAGGCCGGATGCGGTCAGCAGCCCCACCGCGCCATAGGTCTGCTCCGCCAGCGCGAGCCGCACCAGCATGGCCACGCCGGCAAAGCGCAGGATGTCGGTCGTGGCGACCCAACTGATCTGCAGCAAGGGCTCCGCGCGACGATGCTCGATCAGCACGGCGGTCACCACCAGGATGATCGCCAGCACCAGCGCCCAACCGAGCCAGGGTGTATCGTTCCACCAAAGGTTGCGTCCCATCGCCAGCACGGCGCACACCAGCATCGTGGCCGGCAATAGTAGGAAGAAAGTCAGGAAATCCAGCGGCCGGAATACCTTGCTGCAGACGCTGGGCGGCAGCGGGAATAACCACAGCACCGCCAAAGCCAGCAGCGCCAGCCCCATCTCGATAAAGTGCAGCCCCTGCCAACTGCTAAGGGCCAGCATCTCGACCGGAAACAGCCGGGCGATCGGCGTGCCAAACTGTGGGATCACGATACCCACCGCGAGCGCCATCGGCCTTACCTTGGGCGGCATAGCCTGAAGCAGGTTGTAGATGGTCATGGTGGTGAGGCCGGCCGCCGCCATGCCGCTGGCGGCGCGGACCAGCAACGCGCTGGCAAAGCCGGGCAGCAGTATCTGCGCGAGCGTCGCCAGGATATAAACCACGAGCAAGCCGCTGGTCACCGACGGAATCCCGAACTGCGTGCGTGCCTTGATCAGCATCAGGTTGGCGCAGGCGTTCATCGCCACGTAGATCGCCGGCAGCAGGCTGGCCTCGGCCGCATAGATACCCAGCGCCCCCGATAGATTGCCGACATTGACGGTGACCAGGGCATTGCCCAGCGTCGCGCAGACCCCCATCAGCAAGGCCACCAAGCCATAGCCCACCCGCCGCAGATGAGGGTGCCGTGGCGAATACGGCGAGCCGGGGAACATCGGCTGCTCGTCGGGCGCAAACTGGTAGGACGTTACGGCCGTACTCATCGAACCCTCTTCAGCATCCTGCTAACTCGACGTCAAAAACCACCCCCACCCCATCCCATCCGCTGCCCACCAGGTAGCGAAGGGAGTTCTCCCATCAGAATCATCATAGTGAGCGAATGGCAAGCAACCATCCCCCTATCGGGGGATACACCGCTGCCACCTCATGGGGTTCAGGCGGCACCCTGCACGGCCTAGCCTTGTAGATGTCAGCCTGTACAAAGGCCAGCCGGAATTTTCTGCCTGCGGATGCTAGAAAACAGCGTCCCGCCTAGCAATTGAAGAATACTCATCGGGGTGCTGAACAAACTTCAGCCGGTACCGGCTTGGCAGCATGCAGTCCGCTCGGGAATGATGCGCGCGGCATCCCTTACTAAGGAGTTTCCGTGGCCCCTCGCAGGATCGATCTCAACCTGTTCCGCGTCTTCGAGGCCGTCATGCGCCATCGCAGCATCCGCGGCGCTAGCCAGGAACTGTGCATCACCCCCTCCGCAGTCAGCCACGCACTGACACGCCTGCGCACCGCACTAGGGGACAGCCTGTTTGTCGCGACCGAGACCGGCATGGCCCCCACCGCTCGCGCGCTGGAGCTCGCGCCGCAACTGCGTGCCGGACTCGCACGCATCGACGCTGCCCTGCAAGCCGCGCTGTTCGATCCCACCCAATCGCAGCGCACCTTCCGCCTGGCCGCCTCGGACTATGCCTGCACGGTGGTCCTGCCCCATCTGGTCCGGTACCTGGCCCGAACCGCGCCACAGATCGACCTGCGGGTCTTCCCGTTCAATCGCCTGGACACGATCCGGCAACTGGACGACGGCCGGCTCGATATCGTGATCGGCTGGTTCAACGACCTGCCACAACGTATGTGCCGGCTACCGCTTTGGGAGGACTACGAGGCCATCGTGGTACGTGCCGGCCATCCGCTGGCCGAAGGCCCTGTCACCCGCGAACGGCTGCTCGCCTACCCTCATGTGGTGGTCGAACTGACCGGCAGCAACGAGCAGACGCAGGATGGCTTTCTCGACGACCTAGGCGTATCGCGTCGGGTCTGGATCGAACGCCTGCTGCTGGAATTGGGCAATGACACGAACGGTCCGACCGGGCGTGCCGCCGTAGCGGTGCCGCACTACGCCTCGGTCCTGCCACTACTGGAATCAACCGATCTGGTCGCGACGCTTCCTCGCAGCTACGTACTACCAGCGGTCGCCAAGGGATCGGTCGTGCTTCTGCCGCTCCCGTTCGAGCCATTGCGCGGCAGACTGGATGTCATCTGGCACCAGCGAGGCAATCAGGACGAAGGCCTGCAATGGCTGATCAAGGAAGGATTTGAAACATTCGCGCCCCAAGCTGTGTAAGCCGCTTTGGGGACGCACGCCCAAGGTGTAGCCTCCCGCTCCGTACCGCCCCCAGGGCAAATGCCTGCCGACCAGAACAAGGGTATCCAGATCTATGCAGCGATCACGCAACCGTTCCTGGCCCAGCCTGAGTGCCGCCACCGCCTTGCTGGGCTTGCTACTGCTGAGTGGGTGCGCAACCTCCGTGGTCAATCCGGTCTCCAATGTCGCCCTGCCGGGCGATGCACCGGTGGACATGGGTTCGCATACCGACATCGTCGGGCCCAACGTCATCGCCCTGTCGTTTTCCGGTGGCGGCCTGCGTGCTGCCGCCTTCGCCCATGGCGTGATGCAGGCACTCAAAAGCACGCCGACGCCCGAGGGTGATCTGCTCAACGACGTCACCCTGCTGACCAGTGTCTCGGGGGGCTCGCTGGTTTCCGCCTACTGGGGCGTCTATGGCCGTGAGGGCCTGGAGGACTTCCGGGATCAGGTGCTGCTGCGCGATTTCGAGCGGGACATGCGCCTGTCGGTGCTGAATCCCGCCAACTTCCTACGCCTGCTGGGCGGCGGCCTGAACGACCACTCCAATTTCTCCGAGATTCTCGACCACAAGGTCTTCAAGGGCGCGACCTTCTCGGACATCTACCAGCACTCCCGCGCCGATGTACGCATCAACGCGACCGACCTGTACCACCGCATCAGCTTCCCCTTCATACCTCGCGTGTTCTCACTGCTGTGCAGCGATATCCGCCCTTACAAGGTGGCCGATGCCGTCGCCGCCTCCATGGCCGTACCTTTGGTGTTTGCCCCGGTCGTCCTGCGCACCTATCCCGAAAACTGCATCTACCCACCACCGCCGTGGATAGAAAAAACCCGTAACGACCCGCACGCCCAACGCCTGTATGCCGCAGCAGCCAACGGCATCGCCAGCTATCGGGATCCCAATCGTATCCGCTATATCAAGCTGGTTGATGGTGGACTGACCGACAACCTCGGGCTCTCCACCCTGCTGATCACCCGCGCCCTGCTCGGCACCCCACATGCCCCACTGACCGAACGCGACGCCGTGCGCATCAAGCAGATGCTGTTCATCGTGGTGGATTCCGGCCTCGGCCCCAGTGGTGACTGGACCTGGCACCCCGGTGGCCCGGGTGGCGTGGATTACGCCCTCTCCTCCACCGATGCCGCCATCGATGCCTCCAGCCGCTTCGCCGCCGACTCCTTCGCCCGCATGGTGCAGGACATGCAGCGAGACACCATCGCCTACCGCTGCCAGCTCAACCCCACCGAAATACTACGGCTGCGCGGCACCCTGGCCGACTGGCGTTGCGACGACGTGAAGTTCGAAGTAGAACTGCTGTCCTTCGCCAGCTTTGATCCCGCTACCCGCACCAAGCTCGACAGCATTCCCACCCGTCTGACGCTAACCCGCGGTCAGGTCGATACGGCCATCCAGGCCGGCATGGCTGGCGTGCAGCAATTGCCTTCCTTGCAACGTTACATTGAGCGACGCACCGCAATGCCCCAGGCCAGCAAGCCCATGGCAGCAGGACAATAGCGACTTATCCATGACGCCAACCTGACAAACTGTGGCGCTGATATGTTAGTACAGTCTAATATGTTAGGTTGTATAGCCCCTATCCGGATCGCCACATGACGCTCCCCATGCTGCATGTCTCTCGCTGATCGACTCCGACGCTTCTTTGGCTCGGCAGCCCCGGTCACGCCCACGGCGACCCGTGTTGCCGGCGCGGCGGTATCGCGCGCGCTCGATTCGATCTCCCAAGGAGTACTGATCACCGGCCCGGACCGGCGCATCCTGTCCGCCAATGCCGCGTTCTCCAAGATCACCGGCTACGGCGCCGACGAAGCCATCGGCCGCAACTGCGACTTCCTGCAGGGCCCCGATACCGATGCCAACGCCGTCGCAGCTATCCGCACAGCCCTTGCCGCAGAAGTCGAATACGCCGGTGAACTGCTCAACTACCGCAAGAATGGCGATGCCTTCTGGAACGAGCTGACGATCACGCCGACGCATGATCCGGCAGGGCAACTGACCCATTTCATCGGCATCCTGCGCGATGTCACCACCCGGAAGTCCGCCGAGGCCGCACGGGCCGCCAGCGAGCAACGCTACCGCGCCCTGATCGCCAACATTCCCGCTGGGGTCGTCGTCCACGGGCCGGATTCCGAAATCATCCTGGCCAATGCCCGCGCATCCTCTATCCTGGGGCTCACGCAGGAACAGATCCGTGGCCTCGTGGCCATCGACCCCTACTGGCACTTCCAGTGCGAAGACGGCCGCCCCATGCTGCAGGCCGATTTCCCGGTCAACCGGGTGCTGGCCAGCAAGGCCCCCATCCAGAACCAGGTCGTGGGTGTGCAGCGTCGCGAGGGTGAAGCCCCGCTGTGGGTCATGTGCAACGGCTATCCGGTATTCGACGACACGGGCGAACTCAGCGAAGTGATCATCAGCTTTACCGATGTCACCGACCTCAAGCAGACCGAACGGGCACTGCAGAAATCCGAAGAACGGTTGCGCCTGGTCCTGGAAGGCTCCAAGGAAGCACCCTGGGACTGGGAAGTCGCAACAGATACCGCCTACTACTCACCTCGCTGGTGGGAGATCCTCGGCTATGAAGTCAATGAACTGCCAACCGATTCCAGTCTGTGGCGCAGGTTGACTCATCCAGACGACATCGCACCCGTGGAGCAGGTCTTCGGCCATGCGCTGCGTACCGACGCCACCCTGTATGAAGTCGAATTCCGCCTCCTTCACAAAGCCGGCCACTATGTCCCGCTGCTATCGCGTGGCTCCATCCTGCGCGACAAGGAGGGCAAGGCCATTCGCGTCTCCGGCACCAATACCGATCTCACCGAGCGCAAGCAGACCGAAGAGCGCATCCATCAGCTCGCCTTCTTCGACGCACTGACCGGTCTGCCCAACCGGCGCCGCCTGATGGAGCAACTGCGCAAGGCACTGCTGAGCAGCACCCGCAATCGCCAGCAGGGCGCCCTGCTGTTCATCGACCTCGACAACTTCAAGGCGCTGAACGATACCCTGGGCCATGACATGGGCGACCAGCTGCTGCGCCAGGTAGCGCAACGCCTGCGCAAGATGATGCGCGAGGCCGATTGCGTGGCACGGCTCGGTGGCGATGAGTTCGTGGTCCTGCTCGAAGAGCTGGGTGCCGATCCGCGCCGCGCCGCCATCGAGGCCGAGACCCTGGGCCAGCAGATCCTGACCGCGCTGGGTCAGCCCTACCAGTTGCTGGGCCGCGAGCATCGCAGTACACCCAGCATCGGCATCGCCCTGTTTGACGAACGCATCGAAGGCGTGGACGGCCTGCTCAAGCATGCCGACCTCGCCATGTACCAGGCCAAGGCGGCCGGCCGAAACACGCTTTGCTTCTTCGATACCAGCATGCAGGCGGCAGTGGACCAGCGGGTGGCGATGGAAAGTGACCTGCGCGAAGGCCTGCAGCGCAACGAAATGGTGCTGCACTACCAGCCCCAAGTCGACGAGCACGGCAACATCATCGGCGCGGAAGCGCTGGTACGCTGGCAGCACCCGCGCCTGGGCATGGTGCCGCCCGGCGAGTTCATCCCGCTGGCCGAAGCCACCCGGCTGATCCTGCCGCTGGGCAACTGGGTGCTGCGCACCGCCTGCCGCCAGCTCGCCGACTGGGCCACCCAGCCGGAAATGGCCAATCTCTCCCTGGCGGTCAATGTCAGCGCACCACAGTTCCACGAGCCCGACTTTGTCGACCAGGTCTTGGCAGCATTGGCCGAGACCGGGGCCAATCCGGTACGGCTCAAGCTGGAACTGACCGAAAGCCTGCTGGCCGAGAACATCGACGACATCATCGGCAAGATGAGCGAACTCAAACGCCACGGCGTCGGCTTCTCGCTGGACGACTTCGGCACCGGCTACTCCTCGCTCAGTTACCTCAAGCGGCTACCACTCGATCAGCTCAAGATCGACCAGTCCTTCGTGCGCGATGTCCTGACCGACGCGAACGATGCCACCATCGCCCGCATCATCATTACCCTGGCCGACAACCTGGGCCTCATGGTCATCGCCGAAGGCGTGGAGAGCGAAGGCCAGCGCCAGTTTCTCACCGCCAACGGCTGTCTGGCCTACCAGGGCTACCTGTTCAGCCGCCCCGTCCCCATCGCTGCCTTCGAGCACGCCCTGCTGGCCAGCCCCCAAGGCGCCTGAGCCACACCTGCCCACACTCCACACATCAGGCCACAAGGTCCGGCACCAGCACGGCCCAGCTTGCTGGCGGCATTGTTGCAAATCGAACAGTCTTTTACTTCTTCAGCATCACGTGAAAGTAAAAATACTGATTGGTATGCTATGTTGCAAACAACGCCTGCCAAAGCCCACGAGGCTCAGGCAAACCCAAAGCTAATGGAGTCTCCATGCGCCCTGCCCGCCTGCCTCGTCTGATCCTCCTCGCCGCGCTTGTCCCGCTGGCCTACGCCGCCACGCCGGAATGGGTCACTCGCAGCAACAAGCTCGCCGAGCCCGTACTGCAGGCCCGCGCCCAGTTCGCGCCGGAGAACGCAACCGCGGCCGGCCAGGACAGCTACGACACGGCCGTCGTGGACCTCAAGCCCCGGGTATTCGAGCGCCTGCAGGCCGTAAACGAACAATTGCTGAGCAAGCTGCGCGCCGAACGACAGGCCGAGACCGATCGTCATGTCCAGCAGGATTTGGAGATCATGATCGACACGCTGCAACGCGACAGCAGCAGCGCCAGGCTGAATCATGAGGTGATGCTGGAGAGCCTCAATATCTCCGAGGTCGTCTTCGGCGGGCTGCACGGCCTGCTCGACGCCCGCAACAAGCCCGAACGCCAGGCCAGGGCACTGGTGCGGCTCAAGCGCTATGCCGGGCTGGAAGCCGGCTACACCCCGATCACCGAACTGGCCCGCGCCCGCCAGCAGGAAGAACTGCAACGCCCCGGCCTGATCGGCCCCTATGTCGACGACATCCAGCAGCAACTCGACAACACCGAGTTCTATATCAAGGGACTGGAAGACCTGTTCAAGAAAGCCGGGCTCGAAGGCTGGCAAGCGCCGCTCGCCACCTTGAGCAAACAGCTACGTGACTACGACGCCTGGGTCCGTACCGACCTGCTGCCGCGTGCCCGCAAGGATGCTCGCCAGCCGGCTGTCATCTACGCCGATACCTTGAAGCAGCTGGGCGTGGATATCAGCCCGGATGAACTGATAGACCGTGCTACGGCCGACTACCAGGAAGTGCGCGACCAGATGCAGGCCATCGCCGGCAATATCGCCCGCCAGCGCAAGCTGCCCTCGGCCGACTATCGCGACGTAATCCGCGAGCTCAAGAAAGCCCAGATCGAACCACTGGCCCTGCTGCCCCTGTACTGGAAGCGCCTGGGCGAGATCGAAGCCATCGTCCGTCGCGAAAAGATCCTGACGCTGCCTGATCGCAAGCCCAACATCCGGCTGGCGACCGAGGCCGAATCCGCCCGCATCCCCGCACCATTCATGTCGCCACCCCGCATGATTGGCAACACCGGGGAATACGGCGAGTTCGTCATTCCGCTGACCAACCCGCACGCCAAGTCAGCCGCCAGGATGGACGACTTCAGCCATGACGCCATCACCTGGGCATTGGCGGCGCATGAGGCGCGCCCCGGTCACGAACTGCAGTTCGCCTCCATGGTAGAGCGCGGCACCTCCCTGCCCCGCACCCTGTTCGCCATGAACAGCGCCAACGTGGAAGGCTGGGCGCTGTACTGTGAGGCCTTGGTCTTCCCCTATCTGCCTGAGGATGGCCAGCTCTTCACCCTCCAGACCCGCATGATGCGCATGGCCCGAGCCTTTCTCGATCCCATGGTCAACCTGGGCCGTATCTCACCGGCCGATGCCAAGCGCTTCCTGATGGAAGAAGTCATGCTCTCCGAACCCATGGCCCAGCAGGAGTCCGATCGCTACGCCTTCGTGTCGCCCGGCCAGGCGACCTCCTACTACTACGGCTACCTCAACATGCGTAGCCTGCGCACCCGAACCGAGATCGCACTTGGACCTCAATTCAACTTGATGTTATTCAATGATTACATACTGAGCCAGGGGCTGCTGCCCCCGCGCCAGCTACGCGATGCCGTGCTGAACGATTTTGTGCCGGCACAACTGGCCAAGAGCAAGTCCGCCAGCAAATAGATTTACCCTGAGCAACACCCCTGCTGCAGCGGCCCTTCGGGGCCGCTTTTTTTGTCCGTCCGACGGGCCTGCAAACCTGTAGTCAACCGTGCTTCGACTACCGTCAATCTGCTGCACTGCGGCAATTAAAAGCTTGAATTGACAAGGGAAAAAATCAGGTGCTAAAGTCCGCCACACAAATTGGAACCGGTTCCAATTCATCAGAAAACCGGCGCCGGAACTGACAATAACGGAGACATGCACCCATGAACTCGCCCACCCCAATGTTGGCAGAAAGCCTCTTTCCGTCTGCCGATTCCGGCTTCTGGCATCCTGACTTCCTGTTCGGTGCCGCTACCGCCTCCTACCAGATCGAAGGCGCCGCCCAGGCCGATGGTCGCCTCCCCTCCATCTGGGATACCTACTCGCACACGCCGGGCAAGGTACTGCATGGCGACAATGGCGATGTGGCCTGCGACCACTATCATCGCTGGGAGTCCGATTTCGAATTGCTCGGCCAGCTGGGCCTCGACGCCTATCGCCTGTCGGTCGCCTGGCCGCGCGTCATGGATGAGCAGGGCCGCCCCAACCAGAAAGGTCTCGACTTCTACAAGCGCCTGCTTGATCGCCTGCAGGAAAAAGGCCTGCAACGTTACGTGACGCTCTATCACTGGGACCTGCCGCAATACCTGGAAGACCGTGGCGGCTGGCTCAACCGCGACACCGCCTACCGCTTTGCCGATTATGCCGACCTGATGAGCCGCGAGCTGTCAGGCCGCGTGACCGCCTGGTCCACCCTGAACGAGCCCTGGTGCTCCGCCACCCTGGGCTACGCCGAGGACGCGCACGCACCGGGCCGCAAGAACCGCCGCTACGCCCTGCAGGCCATGCACCACCTGCTGCTGGGCCACGGACTGGCCGTCCCCATCCTGCGCCGCAACGACCCCGGCGCCCTCTGCGGCATCGTCGCCAACGTCGGCAAATCCTCCGCCAATACCGATTCCGCCGCCGACCGACGCGCTGCCGAGCTGTTCGAGATCCAGCACAACGCCTGGGTGCTCGATCCCTTGCTCAAGGGCAGCTATCCGGCAGCGATGTTCGAACTCTATCCCGGCACAGAGCCGCTGGTACTGGAAGGCGACCTCGCCACCATCGCCACCCAGATCGACTACCTGGGCATCAACTACTATTTCCGCAGCAATGTCGCCAGCGATGGCAAGCATGGCTTCGTCGAAGTCCCGCTACCCAATGTGGAACGCACCCAGATGGGGTGGGAGGTCTACCCGGATGGCCTGCGCGACCTATTGATCGGCTTCCGCCGGACCTACCCCAACCTGCCCCCCATCTACATCACCGAAAACGGTATGGCCTCCGACGACAAGGTCGTCGACGGAGTAGTCGACGATAGCCAGCGCATTGCCTTCCTGCGCCGGCATTTCGATGCGATCGGCGAGGCCATGAAGGCCGGTGTCGATGTGCGCGGCTACTTTGTCTGGTCCCTGCTCGACAACTTCGAGTGGGCCTATGGCTATGAACGCCGCTTCGGCCTGTTCCATGTCGACTACACCACCCAGCAACGCACCGCCAAGAACAGCGCCAAGGCACTGACCGCCCTGCTCAAGGCCAAACGGCAGCGCAATACCTGACAACGCCATCGCAGTGACGCAACAAGGTGCTGGAATCATCCGCCAGTCAGCAGCAACCTGAGGCGAAGGGTGCTTTCAGGCGCCTCAGTTCCAGGCGAGGCAAGACGCAAACGAATCATTTCTCCGCAGCATATATCTGATAGGTAAGGAGAAATTTTCCGTGAGCCACGCCGCATCGCGAAGGAATTGTGGTTTCTGGCAGTGCCCGGTAGCCTCGCAAACCCACAGGGATATGAGGACCTACCTCTGAATCCCGAAAGAGGAGACATACCCATGCAGTACAGCAAACGTACCCTGGCCCTCGCGCTGTTGACGATAGGCTTCGGCTTGCAAGCCCAGGCAGCCGGCACCAAGGCTGAGGTGATCCACTGGTGGACCTCCGGTGGCGAGTCCGCCGCGATCAAGGAAATGGCCAATGCCTACAAGGCTGCCGGTGGCGAATGGGTGGACAGCGCCGTGGCCGGTGGCGAGCAGGCACGCGCCGCCGCCATCAACCGCATCGTCGGCGGCAACCCGCCTGCCGCCGCCCAGTTCAATACCTCGCAACAGTTCCATGACGTGATCGCCGAGGGCCTGCTGAACAACGTCGACGATGTCGCCGCCAAGGAAGGCTGGGACAAGATCCTGCCCGCCCCCATCCTCAACAGTATCAAGGTCAAGGGCCACTACTACGCCGCACCGGTAAACATCCACATGCCGGCCTGGTTCTGGTACTCCAAGGCCGCATTCGCCAAGGCTGGCATCAAGGCCGAACCCAAGACCGCCGACGAATTCTTCGCCGCCCTCGACAAGCTCAAGGCCGCCGGCGTGGTGCCGCTGGCCTTGGGTGGCCAGGGCTGGCAGGAAAAGATCACCTTCGACGCCTGGCTGGCCCACGCCGGTGGTGCTGATCTGTACATGAAGATCTACCGTGATCGCGACGTCGCCACCGTCAACTCCGCCGCCTTCAAGAAAGTGCTGGCCGACTTCAAGCGCCTGCGTGGCTATGTGGACGCCGGTTCCCCCGGCCGCAACTGGAACGACGCCACTGCCATGCTGATCTCTGGCAAGGCCGGCGTACAGATCATGGGCGACTGGGCCAAGGGTGAGTTCGCCGCCGCCAAGCAGACCGCCGGCAAGGAGTTTGGCTGCTTCCCTGGCTTCGGCGCACGGTCGCCCTACATCATTGCCGGCGACGTGTTCGTCTTCCCCAAGACCGACAAGCCGGAGATCGTGAAGGCGCAGAAGCTCCTGGCAACGGTCATGACCTCCCCTGCCGCCCAGGTCGCCTTCAACAGCAAGAAAGGCTCGATCCCGATCCGGACCGATGTGGACCTGAGTGGCCTGGATATCTGTGCCAAGCAGGGCGTCGAGATCATGAAGGACAAGAGCCGCCAGATCCCCAACCCGGAAATGCTGGCCTCGCCTGATACCATTGGCGCACTGCAGGATGTCGTGAGCAAGTTCTGGAACAACAACCAGTCAGTGGAAGACGCGCAGAAGGCCTTTGCGGCCGCACTGAAGGGTTGATCGTTCACCACGCCTGATGGGTGGTACCGGCCGGCCCCTACTCACAGATGGGGTCGGCGGTATACCCTTGCACCGCCGGGCGCCGCCCGGCGGTGACCAGACTGCTGTTCCGGGGTTATTGCCATGTCCAAAGCCAAGCGCAGCTGGCGACAGGGGATCACGCTATATAGCGCCCTCCTGCCGCTGCTGCTGACGGTGATCTTCGCCTATATCGGGACCATCGCCTGGTCGCTGAAGATCTCCTTTACCGCCTCCCGTACCTTCCCGTCCGATAATTTCGTCGGCCTGGCGCAGTACATCCGCCTGTTCGCCAACGAGCGCTGGCAGGTCTCGCTGGAACACCTGCTGCTGTTCGGCCTGCTGTTCATCCTCGCCTGCCTCGTCATCGGCTTCCTGCTGGCGGTGTTCATCGACCAGAACGTGCGCGGGGAAGGCCTCTTCCGAGCCGTCTTCCTCTATCCGTATGCGATGTCCTTCGTCGCCACCGGCCTGATCTGGCAGTGGATGCTCAACCCCACACTAGGCCTGCAGGAGACGCTGCGGCAATGGGGCTTTAGCGACTTCACCTTCGACTGGCTGGTGAACCAGGACAAGGTGATGTACACCATCGTGATCGCCAGCGTCTGGCAGGCCTCGGGCCTCGTCATGGCGCTCACGCTGGCCGCTCTGCGCGGCGTGGACGAGGAAATCTGGAAAGCCGCGCGGCTCGACGGCATCCCGCGCTGGCGCGTCTACCTCTCTATCGTCGTCCCCATGCTGGCACCCACCTTCGCCACGGCCTTCGTGCTGCTGTGGGTCGCCGTCATCAAACTCTACGACGCCGTCGTCGCCATGACCCAGGGCGGCCCCGGCGACGCCAGCGAAGTCCCCGCCAAATTCATCATGGATCACCTGTTCGGCCGCGCGAACATCGGCCTTGCCTCCGCAGGCTCCATCGTCCTCCTGCTGTCCGTACTGGCCCTGCTGGCCCCGTTTGCCTATGCGCGCAGCCGCGCCAGGGAGCGTACATGAGCGATCCACGCACCCTCGCCGCCCGTCGCCGTCGCTACGCCCCGGCCCGGATCGGCATCTACGCCTTCCTGCTCAGCGCCGCGCTGTTCTTCCTGATGCCGCTGTACGTGATGCTGGTGACCTCCTTCAAGACCATGGAGGAAATCCGCCTGGGCCAGCTGTTTGCCCTGCCCGTGAGCCTCAATCTCGACGCCTGGCGTATCGCTTGGTCGTCCGCCTGTACCGGGCTCGCCTGCGAGGGCATACGCGGCGGCTTCTGGAACTCGGTCGCCATCGTCGTACCCAGCACCGTCATCTCCATCTTCCTCGGTGCGCTCAACGGCTATGCCCTGTCGCTATGGCGGCCACGCGGTGCCAACCTGCTGTTCGGCATCCTCATGCTCGGGGCCTTCATCCCGGTCCAGGTCATGATGTTCCCGCTGGTACGCGTGCTCGCCACCGTCGGCCTGTTCAGTTCCTTGCCCGGCATCGTGCTCATCCACACCATGTTCGGCATGCCGGTCATGACCCTGCTGTTCCGCAACTACTATGCGACCTTGCCGCTGGAGCTCTTCAAGGCGGCACGGATCGACGGCGGCGGCTTCTGGCGCATCTTCCTGCAACTGATGCTGCCCATGTCCACGCCCATGATCATCGTCGCCGTCATCATGCAGGTCACCGGCATCTGGAACGACTACATCCTTGGCCTCGTCTTTGCCGGCCGCGACCACCTGCCCATGACCGTGCAACTCAACAACATCATCAACACCACCACTGGCGAGCGTCTCTACAACGTCAACATGGCCGCCACCATCCTGACCTCGCTGGTACCGCTGACCATCTATCTCATCTCCGGCCGCTGGTTCGTGCGAGGCATCGCCGCCGGTAGCGTCAAAGGCTGATCGCCCATGTCCAAGGTATCCATCCAGAAACTGCAGATCACACTCTCGGGCGTGGACATTATCCCCTCGCTGGATCTCGACGTGGAGGAAGGCGAGTTCCTGGTCCTGCTCGGCCCTTCCGGCTGCGGCAAGTCCACCCTGCTGCACAGCATCGCCGGCCTGATCGACGTGACCGAAGGCCGCATCGACATCGGCGGCGAAGACATGACCTGGGCCGATCCGAAGGATCGCCATATCGGCATGGTGTTCCAGTCCTATGCGCTTTATCCGACCATGACGGTCGAGCGCAACCTGTCCTTCGGCCTGCGCGTCAACGGCACGCCCAAGGCAGAGATCGCCCGCCGCGTCGACAAGGCGGCGGAGATTTTGCAGCTCGGCCCGCTACTCAAGCGCAAACCCGCCCAGCTCTCCGGTGGCCAGCGTCAGCGCGTCGCCATCGGCCGTGCGCTGGTGCGCGAGGCACGCGTGTTCCTGTTCGACGAACCCCTCTCCAATCTCGACGCCAAGCTGCGCGCCGAGCTGCGCCGGGAGATCAAGCAACTGCACAAGCGGCTCGCCTCCACCATGATCTACGTCACCCACGACCAGGTCGAAGCCATGACGCTCGCGAGCCGCATCGCCGTCATGAAGGAAGGCCGCATCCAGCAATTGGGCGCCCCGGCCGATGTCTATGCGAAGCCGGCCAACCGCTTCGTCGCAGGCTTCCTCGGCTCCCCGGGCATGAACTTCATCGACGGCACCCTGCAGGGCCGCGACGGCGGCTGGTTGTTCGAGGCACCGGACTTCATCCTGCCGCTGGGCGACTATCCCTTCCTGAGCCCGCCACAAAGCGGCCAGGCCATCACGCTGGGCGTGCGGCCGGAGCACATCAACCTGCAACCCGACGCCACGCACCAGGCGGAAGTCACCCTGGTCGAACCCATGGGCAACCATCAGGTCGCCTGGCTCAAGCAGGGCGACAAGCAACTGGCCGTCATGCTGCCCGAGGACCAATTGATCCAGGCCGATAGCCAGGTAAGCTATGCCATCGAACGCGAGCGTATCTCGCTGTTCGACCTCAATAACGGCCAGCGGCTATGATCGCTCAAGATCATCCCCACCCCGCACTGCAGGACAAAGGTTAATCCGTGGCAACCATCAGAGACGTAGCGCGCCTTGCCGGCGTAGGAGTAGGTACCGTATCTCGCGTCCTGTCCGGCAAGGGATCGGTCTCGGCCGTCGCCGCCAACAAGATCCAGGCGGCGATTGCTGAGCTCGACTACCGGCCCTCGCATATCGCCCGAGCGCTGTCGGCCAGCTCGCTCGGCACCATCGGTGTGTTCGTGCCCGATTTCGGCGGCGCCTACTACGGCCCCATCCTGCGCGTGCTGGACCAGGAACTGCGCAAGGTGGATCGCCACATGGTTGCCGTCAACGGCTGCGGCCACGGCGGCCCGCACGAGCAAGCGCTGGAAGGCGTGGACTTCCTGATCCAGCGACAGTGCGATGGCATCCTCGTGGTCAGCCACGAAGTCAGCGATGCCGAACTGGCAGTCTTCCTGCGCCGGCAACCCAACATCGCCGTCATGAACCGCGACGTCCCCATCCTGGGCGACGGCTGCTTCTCGATGGATCATCACACCGGCGGCCGCCTGGCGGCACAGACCCTGCTCGAGCATGGCCACCGCCGCCTCGCCGTCATCGCCGGGCCGGACCGCGCACCGGACAACCTGGAACGGATCGCTGGCTTCTACACGGCGCTCGAAGAAGCGGGGATTGCGGAATCCGAAGTCCTGCACGTGGTGGGCGACTTTTCCATGCAGGGCGGCTGGCAATGCGCCCAGCAACTGCTGGCCATGGACCAACCCTTCACCGGCCTCTTCGTCGCCAACGACGAAATGGCCCTCTCCGCCATCTCCTGCCTGCAAGGCGCCGGCCTGCAAGTACCGGGCGATATCTCGGTCGTCGGCTACGATGATATCGACATGGCGGCCTACGCCTCCCCCCGCCTCACCACCATCCACACCCCGCTGCACGAACTGGTCATGAGCAGCCTCAACTGGCTGCTCAACCGCTGCTACGGCATGGACAAACCGGTACAGCGGGACTTCACCCTGACCGTGAGCATGCGGGATTCAGTGGCACGGTTGCCCTGTTGACTCGCCCCCGACTCGGGTTCCATCCCGCATAGTTGGCAACTGTTAGCCCGTAGGGCGCAATCCCCAAAGGGCATTGCGCCGTATTCCCGTTCGACGTCCAGACACCCACTTAACCCCCCGCCACCTCTCTCGCCACCTCGGCCACCAGGGCCCGCAGCCACAGATGCACCGGGTCATGTCGGTACCGCACATGCCACGCCATCTCGACCGGGAAGGTACCCAGGTCGACGGGCGTAGGTACCACCTTCAAGCGAGTGTCACCCGCCAGGCGCTGACAAATCAAGCTCGGCAACGTCGCACAATAGTCGGTCGCCGCCACCATCTCCGGCGTGGCCAGAAAGTGCGTTACCGAGACTGCCACCTCCCGTCGCAGGCCATGCCGCTCCAGCGTCTGGGCCAAGCCAACCCGCAAACGACCGGATGGCAGCACGTTCACATGCTTGAGCTGCTCGAACTGCTGGCTGCTCATGCGTGCGCCCACCTGCGGATGATCGGCGCGCACGATGCAGGCCAGGCTGTCATCCATCACATGCTGCACCACCAGGTTGTCCGGCGGGTCCACGATGCGCCCCAGCACCATGGCTGTGCTGCCAGAGATCACCCCGGTTTCCACCAGGTCCGCACCAAACGGCGCCAGCCGCAAACGGATGCCGGGTGCGCGCTCGCGTAGCCGGGCCACGATGGCCGGCATCAGGATGAATTCCACATAGTTGTTCGCCGCCACGGTCAGCAATAGCTCGGCCTTGGCCGGGTCGAACGCCTGCTGCCCCAGTATCACCTCGTCCAGCCTCGCGAGGGCCTCTGCAATCACCGGCGCCAGCGCCTCCGCCTTCTGCGTCGGCTGCATGCCATAGCGCTCGCGGATGAACAGCGGGTCGTGCAGCACGCCGCGCAGCCGCGTCAGGGAGTTCGACAACGCCGGCTGCGTGATGCCCAGCCGCTCGGCGGCGCGGGTCACGTTCCGCTCTTCCATCAAGGCCACAAAGACTGGCAGCAGGTTCAGGTCATATCGCATTAGATATTCATATCACGAATATCTTGAATCAACTTAATAAATTTCAGGAATAGCTAGCCAACGCGCATGCTTCGCTCCATCCACTGCAGCGCCATCCAGTACCGGCCACGGCAGACAACCGATACACATCGACCTGAAATGATTGGAGCCAACATGACCCTCTTCACCCCCACCCGACTGGGCGCCATCGAAGTCAAGAACCGTATCGCCATGGCACCGCTCACCCGCTCCCGTGCCGACATGGACGGCGTGCAAACGCCCCTGGCCGTCGAGTACTACCGCCAGCGCGCCTCAGCCGGCCTGATCATCACCGAGGCCACCAACATCTCCCGCCAGGGTCGTGGCTACGCCTACACTCCCGGTATCTATACCGATGCCCATGTCGCCGCCTGGAAGCGCGTCACCGATGCCGTCCATGCCGATGGCGGCAAGATCGTGATGCAGCTCTGGCACGTGGGTCGCATGTCCCATAACAGCATGCAAGAGAATGGTGCCGCACCGGTGGCACCCTCAGCCCTCATCGCCGGCGGCAATGTGTTCACCGAGCAAGGCTTCGAGGCGCCCTCCATGCCGCGCGCCCTGGAGACCGAAGAGATCGCCGGCATCATCGACGACTATCGCCAGGCCGCACGCCGGGCCAAGGAAGCCGGCTTTGACGGCGTCGAGGTCCACGCCGCCAACGGCTACCTGCTCGAACAATTCCTGCGCGACAGCACCAATCAGCGCCAGGACCGGTACGGCGGCAGCATAGAAAACCGCGCCCGGCTGACGCTCGAAGTCACCGAGGCCGTCGCCGAAGTATGGGGTGCCGATCGCGTCGGCCTGCGCCTCTCCCCGCTCTCCACGGCGATCGGCGACACCCCGCTCGACAGCACGCCGACAGAAACCCACGACTACCTCGTCCGCCGCCTGGGCGAGATGGGCCTGGCCTACCTCCATGTCGTCGAGGGACAACTGCATAGCGACAACGGCGCCAGCACTTTCGACATCCAGTCCCTGCGCTCGGCCTTTGGCGGTGCCTATCTCGCCAACAACGGCTACGACCGCCAGAAGGCCATGACCGCTACCACAGCGGGCCACGCCCAGATGGTCGCTTTCGGCAAGCCTTTCATCGGCAACCCCGATCTGGTCGAGCGTCTGCGCACCAACGCACCCTTGTTCGACGTCCCGGCATCCGCCTACTTTGGCGGCGGCGCCGAGGGCTACACCGAGCTATCCCGTTCCTGATCCACCCAACCCTGCCTGCACCCACCTGATATGAAAGGAGCTACACCATGATCACCTTCTACGCCTACGGCGCACCGAACCCGCACAAGGTCGCCATCGCCCTGTTCGAACTTGGCCTCAAGCATGAAATCGAAGTCGTGAAAATCTGGGAAGGTGCAGGCCAGGCCCCTGGCTTTCTGGCCCTCAACCCGAACGGCAAGGTACCCGTCATCGTCGATCACGAAACCGGCCTGACCATCTCGGAATCCAATGCCATCCTGCTGTATCTGGCCGAGAAGACCGGCAAGCTGCTGCCTGCCGACCCCAAGCTCCGCCAGCGTGCACTGGAACTACTGTTCTTCCAGGCTTCGGGCGTCGGCCCCATGTTCGGCCAGCGCGCCTGGTTCACTTTGTTCGCGCCGGAGAAAGTGCCTTATGCCATCACCCGTTACCGCAACGAGGCCGAACGCCCGACCACCGTCATCGAAGGCATCCTCCAGGACGGCAAGCCCTGGTTCCTGGGCGACGAATACTCCATCGTCGACATCGCCTTCATGGGCTGGATCTGGACCGCCGTACAGATGCACTTCCCGATCGACAGTTATCCTAAACTGAAGGCCTGGTTCGAGCGTATGCTGGCCCGGGATGCCGTCAAGCAAGGCATCGTCACACCCAACCCGCTGCCTGCCTTCCCCGCCCCGGCAACGGTCGATTGAAGCGCACTTCATCTTTCCCGGGGCGTCGCTCATCGCTTCGCCCTGCTACTTACCAAGGAAATAGCCATGGCTCTCAAAGACCTTCTCCCCGGCAAACTCGGTTTCGGGACCGCACCACTGGGCAATATGTTTCGTGACATCCCTGAATCCGAAGCGCGTGCCACGGTGGACGCAGCCTGGAACGACGGCATCCGCTACTTCGACAACGCCCCCTTCTACGGCGCCGGCCTGGCGGAGATCCGCATGGGGGACGCACTCGTCGCCCGGCCGCGCGACGAATACGTCATCAGCACCAAGGTCGGCCGCCTCATCCTCGACGAAGTCGAAGACATCAGCGCCCGCGACAACGGCGAGAAAGGCGACGTCTTCAAGTACGGCCTGCCGAACAAGATCGTGAACGACTACTCCGCAGACGCCACCCTTCGCTCTATCGAAGACAGTCTCAAGCGACTCAAGACCGACCATATCGAGATCGTCTGGGTGCACGACGTCGCGCAGGACTTCTACGGTGACGAATGGCTGGACGTGTTCGAGACCGCGCGCAAAGGCGCCTTCAGGACCCTGGACAAGCTGCGTGACGAAGGCGTGATCAAGGCCTGGGGTCTGGGCGTGAATCGGGTAGAACCGATCGAGCTTTTGCTGGGCCTGGAGAAAAACAACCCGGATGGCTTCCTGCTCGCCGGCCGCTATACCCTGCTGGACCATGAACGCTCGCTGCAACGTGTCATGCCGCAGGTTACCGAGCGAGGACTCGGCATCGTCGTCGGCGGCCCCTACAGCTCGGGCGCGCTGGTCGGCGGCCCCAACTTCGAATACGCACCCGCCAAGCCGGACATCCTCGCCAAGGTAGCCCGTATCAAGGCACTGGCAGACCGCTACGGCATCAGCATGAAAGCCGCCGGCCTGCAGTTCGCTCTGGCCAACCCGGCGGTGGCCGCCGTCATCCCCGGCGCCAGCCAACCCAGCCGCCTGGCCGAAGACCGCGCCGCACTCAACGAGGTCGTCCCGGCAGACTTCTGGCGCGAACTGCGCCACGAAGGCCTGGTCCACCCTGCCGCCCCCTTGCCGATCGCAGACTGACCGCCGTCAGCAAGCCAGTACCTACGGCGCAATTCCCATCGGGCATTGCGCCGTATTCATTCGGTGACCGTATCCTGATGCAGATGCAGCGCCAGCCACATCGTGCCTTCCGATACGCTCAGCACCGTGTGCGGCGTCCCGGCCGGCAGGAACACATAGTCACCGGCCTTCAGCGCCCGCTCCTGCCCATCGATATCCAGCACCGCGCTACCGTGGACGAGTAGCACCCATTCATCCTGCGCCTGCACATACTCGCTCGGCACAATGTCCGCCGAACTGACAATGCGCTCCACCACCAGGTTCCGGTGCCGCAGCAGCGTATCGAACCGCTCTCCGGTAGCAGGAACATCGGATGCGTCATAAAGATTGCCGTGGTGCATGGGTACTCCCATATATGCCTAGCCCTGAGCATGCCTCACCAAGCAGTGCGCTATCCACTCACTGGGTCTTCGATACCAACTGGCGCTGTTCTGCCTCAAGCCTGAGCGTGTGCACAATCGACGCCACCATGGGCCGCACCCGCTCACAGCTCATCCGGGCCAGGGTATGAATATCCCGCGTCTTGCCGGCCTCTTTGGCAACCAGGTAACCCAGGTAGTAGCCTCGACGCGGGCTCAGGCCGGTATCGTCCTTGCTGAACTGGAACAACGCCGCCTCATGCTTGGGGTCCGCACTATTCAGCACCGTCTCCAGCCGCGCAAAGGACGCTGCCAGCCTCTCCTCGGTCCTGGCTGCCATCCCTTTCGGCATGTCGAGCAGCATTTCCTTCTCGTTGGCATCGGGGTTCAGCACCTTGGACACATGCACCGCCAGCCCTTCCGCCCAGAGCCGCTCCCAGGTCCCCGGCTGTGCGCAGTCCATGAAGGCCTTCTGATGATAGGTATGGAACAGCTCATGGTGGAAAAACGCCGCCTCGTTGCTCTCACCGTGGTAGCGCACCATGCCATCCACGCCAAAGATCAGGTACTGCTGGCCCTTGAACTCGCGGGTTCCACCGTCCATCTCTCCCAGTGAATGCAGCAACCAGGTAGCGGTCTCGGGCCGATAGTCCGGAAAGACCGCCGAGAAACTCTGGATATGCCTGGGCAGGTCCCGGTCGAACTGCGTTAGCTTGGCCAGGTAGGCTTCGCGCATCGGGCCGAAGCGCTCGATCGCCAGGGCGATGTACTTGTCCTGCTCCGCCTGGGTACGTTCACCCTCGTAGCGCTCGATGCCATAGAACGCCGGAAAGCGCGGGGCGATCTCCTTGTTGAAACGCGCAACCCGCTGCTCGGTGCTCAGGTCCTTGCTCGCATCCCAGAAATCGACAAACTCACGAGCCAGCTGGTTCACTTTCAGCGTGGGCGACGCCGTCTGCTCCGCCGCACCTGCGACCAGTGCCGCAAGACTCAACACCGCTGACCAGACCATCCGCATGAACTCCCCCTTTTTTCATGTTCTTTTGAAGAGCCGGCACAATAACGGACAGCACCCTGGCTGCAAACCCGGCGGCGCTAAAACCGGCCCGGCATCGCCAAATACACACGGTCTGTTCAGGTGAAAAACGCTCGCAATAAAACAGGGCGCAGACCTGTGACGACTGCGCCCTGCTTTATCCAGCACCCTCCCGGCCACGCTAGCCGCGAGGCTCGCCATCACGATTGACCAGCACGGTCCGCCCCGGAGGGCTACTCATCTGCACCCGGTGCTGCACGCCGCGATAGTTGTAGGTGACATCCCAGTATTCCGGCGGGCCGCTGGCGACCTTCTCGCAACGCCGCACATCGCGATCATAGGTCTGCTCACCGCGGGACCGGCCGGCATTGGCGCCGACGGCAGCCCCGGCGACCGCACCGCCCGCCGTGGCGATATCCTGGCCACGCCCGCCGCCAATCTGGTGGCCCAGTATGCCGCCGATCAACGCACCGGCGATGGCGCCACCCACATTGGCCTTGCCGCGGGATTCTTCAGTCACTTGCTGCCGCTCCACCCAGCAGCGCTCCTCCGGTGGCCCGACCACCGCCCGAACGGAGGTCACCGGCACTTCGGTCAGACGCTCATCCGGACGACGCCGGTATTCATAGGTGGGTTGCGGTAGCGGCTCGGGGGCGTCGTTGTCATAGCGGCCGTCGGCCGATACCGGCCTCACCGAGGAAATGCGGTCGTTCATGCCCATGCGTGCGAGCGAATCGTAGCTGCCTGGGCGCAGCACCACGCATCGGCCATCAAAGTGCGCATCCTGGCAGACCTCCCAGCGGCCATTATCGACAATCACCGAGGATGCTTTGTCGTTAAAGCCGGTCCGCTGGAAGTTTTCTACGGTGCCATTGGCGGCGAAGGTGCGTCCGCGAAAACCCTCGCGTTCATAGAACGTGACTTGCGCCATCGCCTGCGCTGTCAGCAGACATGCCGACAGGCACAGGGTGGCATTCAGGGCTCGTTTCATGATCATGCCTCCTTGTATCAGTCCTGACAGACTGATCAGCAAGCAGCATGCCCAAGCCCCTCATCCTTCGTCCAACCACCGACCATCGATCGCCAAACCCGCGCCTAATCCTGAAGCAGGCGACGCCAGAAACTACGCCCGGCACCGTATTCGTACGCCAGCCGGGCCGGCACCGACAACTGCACCGTCGTCCCTCGTTCCGGGATGGAGCTGCAGCTCAGCTTACCCTTGATCTTGCTGGCACGTTCCCGCATGCCGGTCAGCCCCCAGTGTCCTTCACGGCCGCCAGCCTGCTGCACATCCTGCGGAATTCCCCCGCCATTATCGCTGATCGTGATCCGTAGCTCACTGGCACCATACTGCACCTGTAGCTGAATACTGCTGGCGGCGGCATGCTGAAAGGCATTGGCGAGCGCCTCCTTGCCAATGGCACGGCACTCCTCACCGATGATCGCAAACAACTTGCGCGGTTCGCCTATCACACTGTGACGGAACTCCACGGCGTGCGTCTCCGCCAGCATGGCACCGTACTCGCGGAGCTGATCGAACAACCCTCCCACCTGGTCGTCCTGGCGCAGGTCGTAAACGCGGTTGCGTCCCTCCTCGATCACGTCATCCGCCATCTTCAGCGCACGCGTCAGCAGCTCCGATTCATCTGCAGGCTTCATACGCTTGGCCGCGGCGCTAAAGACCAGCACCAGACCTTGTACCGATTGCAACAAGGTGTCGTGCAATTCGCGGGCAATGCGCTCCCGCTCATCCAGCCGCTCACCCAAGCGTTCGCGCACCCTGGACGCCATCTGCATCAGTCGCAAGCGGTGCAAAAGCCACGCCAGCATGATAATGAAAAAGATCACCAGACACTTGAACCAGGTCGTCTGCTGCAAGGTGGGCAAGATGCTGAACGCCAGCGTCGCCCCGGTTTCATTCCATACGCCATCGTTATTACTGGCCTGCACCTGAAAGCGATAGTCCCCGGGCGCCAGATTGGTATAGGTGGCGGCTCGCTGGTTCCTGACGGTCTGCCATTCCTGCTCAAAGCCATCCAGCCGGTAACGGAACTGCATCTGCTCCGGCATGGTCAGGCTCAGGGCAGTGTAGTCGATCACGATCTGGCGGGTGCCCTTGGGCAATTGTAGACCTGCCTGTGCCGCATAACTCACGTCGTTGGCCCGCACACCCCGGATGACCACGGTCGGAACCACATCGTTGTGCAAGGTGTTGGTCGGATCTATCCAGAACAAACCCGCCGTGGTGCTGAACCAGACCTTGCCCTTGGCCGTGACGGCGGAGCGGATGTTACCGGACTGCGGTGATGCACCCAGCAGGCCATCCTCATAGCCCAGCCGGCTGAAATTTACACGGTAAGCGGGGTCCGCTAGCGCCCGCACCTGCTCGGCATGCGGAATCCGGAAAATACCTAAACCACTGTTGAGCCACAGGTCACCATCATCCGAGGTGGTGATGCCCGACGTCGAAACAAACGCCTCATCACCCCGACCAAGTACCGAATGGAAGCGCTGCCCGTCAAAATAGGCCAGGCCGTTCTCCCCCGACACCCACAAGGTTTTGCCCTGCCGATACAGCTGCAGCACCATGCCGAGTTCAAGACCATCCGGCGGGCCGAACGTGCGTAGCTTGCCCTTGCTGATCATGATCAGTGCGCTCTGCGCAGAGCCAAACCAGATAGACCCGTCAGTATCTACGTAGACGGTGTTATATCCCCCCTTTGCTACATCCTTATGGCCACACTTGCGCAGCCAGATTCCATCATTCTTCTTGCAAAACAGCTTGTGGCCAAAGGTCACCCACAGTGTGCCCTCACCATCGATGCCGAGCCCCTCCGACCCCACGGAACTGTCATCGGGCGGCGGAGGTGGTGGGATGACCGTACTGACATAGCCTTGCGCGGTCTTCTCAACGCGGGTCAGCGCATCCGAGTAATGCGTCCAGAGACGCCCTTGGGTATCCATGAACTGTGCACGGGAATAATTGTCCCCGGTCACCGGCGTCTTATCGTACGGCTGTGGCGGCAGCGCCGGATCGGTAATGATCTGACGGTCCGTCCAGATGACACCATCCCTGCCGACCACCAGCGGTAGTGCTTCGTTAAAGCTGGTGGATATCGGATATCGGCTTAGCTTGTTCTCCCGGAAGCGATCCAGGCCAAGCTGGGTGCCGACCCAGACATTCCCCTCGCGATCCGCCAAAAGCGCCGTACCGGTATCGCCACTCAGTCCCTGCGGCAAACCGAAATTCAACGGTGGCTGTGGTCCCGGGTTGGCCTGCATCATTTCCACGCCATCCACCCGCGTGTTCCACAAGCGGCCCTTCTTGTCGAATATCAGCTTGTTCGATGGCCCCGGCCGCGACTGCCATACCTGCGGCGCAGCACCGTTATCTGGAGCCCGCAACATGTTCACGCCACCACGAATGACGTCCGAGGCCCAGATACTGCCATCCTGTGCCTCAATCAGCGCACCCCAGTTCCAATCACCGGGGACGGCCTCAAACACCTTGCTGCCGGCAGGGCGATGGAAAATCCCCCGTTTGCTACGCACCCAGAACCCGCCCTGGCGATCCAAGAGCAAGTCGATCGCCGCCTTAGGTGCCTTTTCTTCCGCCGCAATCGGCCCGAACTCTCCCTTGCTCAACCGATAAAGGCCCCCGGCACCACCCGCCCAGGTATGGCCCTGAGCATCCACCGCAACCTCATAGATCGTACCGTTCATGCCCTCCCTGCGTTGCGGGTAGTGCTTGGCGACACGACCATCGCGTATCTCGGTCAGACCGCCCGGCAGATAACCAACCCAGACCGAGTCATCCGGCAATACCGTCAGGCTGCTGATATACGTGGAGGGTAGCGGCACACCACCTGGCTGGAACCGCTCGAAACGCACACCGTCAAAGCGGTACAAACCGGTCGAGGAGCCGACCCAGATCCAGCCGTCCTTGGTCTGTGCCAGTGCCGTCACATAAGGTGGCGCCCCATCCTTGGGTAGCCAACTGGTATGGTAAAGCGGAATAAGCCCGCCCCCGTCTGCCATTGCTTGGGGCAGGGCGGTATCCGCCCATGCAGGCAGACAGCCAAACCAGATGCCACCAACTATGTAGAACAGCCTACGGCCTAGCCATTGCGAGATGGGCGACATACCAGTTCTTCCGCCTGTGTACGATAGTGGCGACATACTACACAGATAGTGAATGGCTTTATTTCTGTAGTATCAATCAGTTAACTACTGTATCAATTGTGCACCGACATTGCGCTGGTGCAGAGGCCGGCACCTGGTTTCTTCGCTGCATATCAGCAAAACGGTGGGGCGACTAACAGCTTAAAGTGTTCTTTACCTTGCTAATTTTGTCCCCCCGAAACCAGCAAAGGCACCCACAAAGTATCGCCAAGTACCCGTCCAAAAGGGCAGCCCCCACCGGCGCGTATCGTTCCGATTTCAAACGGGGAGAACGAGAGACCCAATGGCACCAGCAAGGTGCAGATAACCGAGCCTAGCCCACCAGCAACCTGCGCCAGAGACTCTTACCCACGTTATGTTCGTACGCCAGCCGGGCAGGAACCGAAAGCTGCACAGTGGTGCCCTGCTCTGGCACGGAACTGCAACTCAGCCTGGCCTTGATCTTGCCGGCACGTTCCCGCATACCGGTCAGCCCCCAGTGTCCCTCACGACCGCCCTCCCGCTGTACCTCCTGCGGGATGCCGCAGCCATTGTCGCTCACCGTCAGCCGCAACTCGCTGGCACCATACTGCACCACCAGCTGGATATCCGTCGCCCCGGCATGCCGGAATGCATTGGCGAGTGCCTCCTTGCTGATCGCGCAGCACTCCTCACCGACAATGCCGAACAGTTTACGCGGCTCTCCAATCACGTTGGCGCGGAAGGTGATGGCATAGGTTTCCGCCAATCTGTCGCCGTGCTGCCGGAGCTGGACGAATAAGCCGCCCGCATCGTCGTCCTGGCGCAGGCCGTAAACCCGGTTACGCCCCTCCACAATCACTTCGTCAGCTATCTGCAGCGCGCGTGCAATGGCTTCCTGTTCCTCCGGGGCCTTGACACGCTGGGCCATCTTGCTGAATACCAGAGTCAGCCCCTGCACCGACTGCAGCAGGGTATCGTGCAGCTCGCGCGCAATACGCTCCCGCTCGTCCAGGCGTTCGCCAAGCCGCTCGCGTACGCGGGCAGCCATCTGCATCAGGCGTAAACGGTGCACCACCCAGACCAGCACGGCAACGCAGAAACCGGCAAGGCACTTGAACCAGATCGTCTGGTACCACGAAGGCTGTATGCTGAACGCCAGGCTCGCGCCCGTCTCATTCCACACGCCATCATTGTTGCTGGCCTGAACCTGGAATCGGTAATCCGCCGGTGCAAGACTGGTATAGGTGGCAGCGCGCTGATTGCTTACGCTTTGCCAGCCCTGCTCAAATCCCTCAAGCCGGTAACGAAACTGCATGCGCTCAGGCATGGTCAGGCTGAGTGCCGTGTAGTCGATCCTTATCTGGCTAGTACCCTTGGGCAATGACAGACCCGCTCGTGGCGCATAGCTGGTGTCATTGGCTTGCACGCCCTTGATGACCACGGCAGGAACCACATCGTTATGCAATGCCCTGGCCGGATCGATCCAGAACAACCCTGCGGTCGTACTGAACCAGACCTTGCCTTTGGCGGTGACGGCGGAGCGGACGTTACCGGTTTGCGGAGACCCCCCCAGCAGGCCGTCCTCGTAGCCTAGCCGGCTGAAGTTCACGCGGTAAGTCGGGTCCGCCAGCACGCGTAACTGCTCTGCACGCGGAATACGGAAAATACCCAAGCCACTATTGAGCCACAGGTCTCCATCGTCCGAGCTGGTGATGCCCGACGTGGACACGAACAACTCGTTACCTCGGCCATGTACCGTGTGGAAACGCTGTCCATCAAAGTAGGCCAGCCCGTTCTCGCCCCCGACCCAGAGCGTCTTGCCGTGGCGATAGAACTGGATCACGCTGCCAAGCGCCATCCCGTCCTTCTGGCTGAACTGGCGCACCTTGCCGTCAGCAATCACGGCCAGCGTGTTCTGTGGTGCACCGAGCCACATCGCACCATCAGGGTCGGCGTAGATGGTCGCGTAACCATTCTTCACCAGGGCATCGTAGCCGCACTTGCGCAGCCACGTTCCCTTGTTCCGGCAATACAGCTTGCCGCCAAAATTGACCCACAGCCGGCCTTGCCCATCCATGCTGAGCCCTTGCGACGATGATGTGCTGATGCCCTCAGGTGGCGGGATAACCGTGCTGACATAACCCTGGGCAGTCTTCTCTACCCGTGTCAGTCCATCCACATAGTGCGTCCAGAGATTTCCCTGTGGGTCCACAAACTCTGCGTTGGAGAAATTCGTTCCCGACGGCGGTGTCTTGTCGTAGTACTGCGGGGGTAAAGTCGCATCGGTAATCAGTTGCCTGTCGGTCCAGATTGAGCCGTCCTTACCAACCGCCATGGGTAGCGCTTCGGCATACGAGGTCACGGCGGGATACCGGTTCAGCCTGTTCTCCCGAAAACGGTCCAGACCAAAAGCAGTCCCGACCCACACATTGCCTTCCTTATCCACCAGCAGCGCCGTACCGGTTTCCCCGCTCAACCCTTGCTGCATGCCGAAATGCGACGATGTGCCAGACGTCTGGCCTGCGCGCTGCATGCTTACGCCATCCAGGCGAGTGGTCCACAAGCGGCCCATCTTGTCGATTACCAGCTTGTTCGTGGCACCTGCCTGCGTCTGCCAAACGAGCGGAGGTGAACCGTTGGTGGGGGCATGGAGCATGTGCATCCCACCCAGGTTCACATCAGAGGCCCAGATGCTGCCGTCATTTGCCTCGACCAGGCTACCCCAACTCCACTCACCGGGTAAGGCTTTGAATTGCTGCTCACCAGCGGCGCGATAAAAAATACCCTGCTTGCTGCGCGCCCAGAGCCCACCCAGGCTGTCAGGCAGCAGCTTTACTACCGTCTTGGGTGCGTTCGTTTCTGCCGCCGCCGGCTCGAAATCACCCTTACTTAACCGGAACAGCCCCGCGGCGCCCCCAGCCCAGAGCTGGCCTTGCGCATCCATCGCAAAATCAAAGATCGTGCCCTGCGTGCCCCCCTTGCGTGGCGGGTAGTGCTTAACGACACGATCTTCGCGTATCTCGGTCACGCCACCATACAGATAGCCCACCCAGACCGAATCATCGCCCAATACCGAAACGCTGCTGATATAGGTCGAAGGCAAGGGCACGCCACCAGGCTGGAACAGCTCGAAACGCACACCATCAAAGCGGTAAAGACCGGCCGACGAACCGACCCACAGCCAGCCATCCCGGGTCTGCGCCAGGGCAGTGACATAGGGCGGTGCACCATCCTTGGGGAGCCAACTGGTGTGATACAGGGGAATGATCCCACCTCCATCCCCCAATGGCGGGTTCTGCGGAGAAGCCGCCATGGCCGGCAGGCAGCAGAACCAAATACAGCAAACAAGGCAAAGTAGCTTGCGGCCTAAGCACTGCGAGATGGGCGCCATACCGTTCTTCCTGCCTGCGTGCACGAGATTGGCGGCATGTTACACAGATAACATGCACATTTACCTTTGCAGCATCAACCAGTTAGCGACTGTATGAATTCCGCACCGGCATTGCGTCGGCGCCGAAACAGTCATGCAACCCCACCGTCACATCTCAGAGCCCCAGATAGGCAGGTGAGCAACTTAAAGTGTGCTTGATTAAGATCTAGATGCAGCATCGGCAGGCAAGGCGTCACGCTGATCAACCGGACCAAGGTCGACCAGGCGCAGCCGGATATCCTGACGCCTCAGTACAAGCAAACCGCCCGGCCAGCAGGCGAAGCGGCTTGCCTCGTACTTAACCCCGCTTGGGAATATCCAATCCATTGACCACCGCAGGCCGTGCCACGAAGGTATCCAGTACGCGTTGCACGTTCGGGAAGTCCTTGAAGCCCACCAGTTCGCCGGCCTCATAGAAGCCGATCAGGTTACGCACCCAGGGGAAGATCGCGATATCGGCAATCGTGTACTCGTCGCCCATCATCCAGCTACGGCCCACCAGACGCTGCTCCAGCACGCCAAGAAGACGCTTGGATTCATCGAGGTAACGCTGCAGCGGGCGCTTGTCTTCGTACTCCTTGCCGGCAAACTTGTGGAAGAAGCCGACCTGGCCAAACATCGGGCCGATACCACCCATCTGGAACATCACCCACTGGATGGTCTCGTAGCGGGCCGCGGCTTCCTTGGGGATCAGCTTGCCGGTCTTCTCCGCCAGGTAGATCAGGATCGCGCCGGATTCAAACAATGGCAGCGGCTTACCATCGGGTCCGTTCGGGTCGATGATCGCGGGAATCTTGTTATTGGGGTTCAGCGACAGAAATTCCGGCGTGAGCTGGTCGTTGGTGCCAAAACTCACCAGATGAGGCTCGTAAGCGAGGCCCAGCTCTTCCAGTGCGATCGACACCTTGACCCCGTTTGGCGTCGGCAGCGAATACAGCTGCAGTCGCTCGGGGTGCTGGGCGGGCCATTTCTGGGTAATGGCAAAATGAGAGAGGTCGGACATGGGTATCCCTTCTACGGCAGATGGAGGACAGGCTGGGCGGAACAATACCGGCGGGAGCCCGACAATCCGGGCTCCTGACAGCGAGGTATCTTGGGGCGGCCCACAAGAAGCGGCGCTTATCGTATCCAACATGGGGCCGACCGGAGCCGCTTCAATACCCACTCCGGCGCAGACCACAGCTACCGGGATTCAAGTCGCTCAGGACGCCAACTGCAAGGTCTTGCTGGTCTTGTACTCCTGCTTCTCGCCCGCACCCGAAGCCATGCCCTTTTCTTCCTTGCGGACCAGCACCAGTCGGTCACCCACCACCGCGTAGCGACGCTCCTCATCGCTACGCTGCTCGAAGGTGATCACCACGAAGGCCCGTCCCGAAACATTCACATGCAAGCTGCTCGCGAGCGGCGTGCCATCGGCAGCGATCCAGATGTCGAGCGTAGTCTCGAACTTGCGTACGTACTTGCGATTCTCTTCCGACAACTTCTCCAGCGGCATCTCGAAGCTGAGCTTGCGTGCCGGCTTGCCGTTGTAGGCCTCGGCCACTTCGGTCTTGAACACCGCGTCTTCCAGCTCGCGCGTGAGGGCGGCGGCGGCCGTGGTCATATTGCGCAACTCGGTATTGTCTATCTCCCCCAGGGCATAGAGGGTCGGTGTCTTGCTCTTCTTGTCCTTGCTCCTGGCACGCGCCTCGGCCTCGGCCCGGCTCAGCAAGTCCTTGCCATACAGTATCTGCAGGCCACGGCTGCTCTCCTCCACGCTGAAGTTCGCCTGCCCCTGCTTGTCCTGGGCCTCCTTGCCCTCCCCGGTCCGCCGCCAGGATTTCACCTCGAGCGAGCCGCTCACCGGCGTCTGACCCTGCAAACGGCTGAGCGCCCCCTTGAGGTCGGCCAGACCATCCGCGCGGCTGGTCAGAGAGGCGCACAGCAGCAGGCTTGCACCAGCAGTCAGCATGATTTTATGGATGGTCAGCACGTCTTACCTTTTTGATCGATAGTGAGATAGGCATCGGCCCAACGCGTTGTTGGCCGCCCGAGTCAGCAGCCAGTCTAGAAAGCCGCCCCCATCCCGACAAGCCAGCTTGCGATGAGATAAGCAGGCAAGGGCATCAGCGACCGAAAAACGGGATGAAACAGGCCGCACCGGTCCGCGGTCCTGGATGGTGCAGAGCTCGGTAAGCTCGCCCAGTCACGGTGCCGACACGCTTGCTCAGCGTGGTGTGGTGCTGCTTGTGGCCTCGATGCATGAGAGGGCTTGGAACTTGCTTGCAGCACCGACGCACCGTGTGCAAGTTGGTAGTACGAACGTGAGGGGATATGGACAGCCTGCCACCCACCATCATCGACATCGAAGCCTCAGGCTTCGGTGCCGCCAGCTACCCGATCGAGGTCGGCTGTGTCTTGGCTGACGGCGAAAGCTTCTGCACCCTGATCTACCCGCAGCCAGACTGGCAGCACTGGGACAGCCGGGCCGAAGCCCTGCACGGCATCCGCCGCGAAACGCTGCTGCGCTGCGGCAAAGCGCCCAGCGTCGTCGCCACCACCCTGAACGACAAGCTGAACGGCCTGACGGTATATACCGATTCCTGGTACCACGACTACACCTGGCTCAGCCGCCTGTTCGACGCCGCCGATACCTCCCCGCACTTCAACCTGCAGGACCTGCGTGTCTGGCTGGACCGGACCGATACCCGCCACTGGGATGAAGCCAAGCAGGCCGTCGTGGCCGAACTGCAACTCTCCCGCCACCGCGCCAGCAACGACGCCCGCATCCTGCAGCAGACGGTCATGCGGATAGCGCAAATTGCCTAAATGAGTAGGCGCTACGCTTATTTTCCCCGGACGGAGCCAATCCAGGCTAATTAACTATTTACACACAAGGCTTGCGATTTCAACTCTGCTAGCGGATGACTCTTTACTCATCTTCTTTAGTCACAGGGGCTTCTTTTTCATCCAATTCAGCCTCCGCTCCGACACCTACCGCCGCGGCGGGAGGTGCGGCACCTCCACCCGCACCTGCTCCCCCTGCAAACCTTGGCCCCATTTCCATTACCCTACCTAAGACATCAGGAGTTACATCGTCAAGGCCATTGTCTTCGGCAATTTTTGCATAGCCATAAGCACGCTGGGCCTCACTCTTAAGGCCCCACCATTTCTGAGCATTGGCTTGATCAGCGGCCGCTTCATAATTCCTAGCTCGATTAGCACAAGCATGTGCCACCCTGTTTATCGCTGCAGGTCGGCCATCCCGCCATCCCTCCCCGTCGAGTTCGGCAACTACCGCCTCCAATGCTGCATCAGCCATACCTCGTAACGCTGCATTTCCATGTGGCGTAAACACGCCTTGCACGGGCAGGTCGGTACTAAACAGTTGGGCAATATGGCTCCGCTGAGCCGCTTGTTTGGGGCTGGCATCCACCATTCTCTGAATTGCAGATACGGGCTTATCCCGTTGATTGACAGAGGAGTCAATCGAGTTAGTGCGCTTGAGTAGCTGATGCATTGCCATATATTCATTCCTCCTCTAAGTAATCAAATAAATAAGGTTACTTTTCATGGAGCATGTCATAAGCGACCAGTACGAACTATCTGGTCCGACGAACGAGCATTTACCGCTTGGCTTGATCATTATCCCTAACGGTCCCGCTAAGTTTAAAATTTCAACTACAGGAAAGTGTCGATGAACAAGAATTCCAGGTTTTATCAGGCCCTCGTCAACCCTCCTTTCCCCACCCTATCGCCTTCAAGGTCGGCTGGCATTTCTCGCAGCCCAGCCAGGGTAGGCAGTCGCAAGAAACCGCAATGACTACCGCTGTTTCAGCGTCAGACGGTGGCTTGGCGGCGGACGAGCGAACCGCCGTTGTGGGCTTTTTCGCTGCAGGCGCTTTAGCGCCGGCCAGCTCGGGCATCCATTCAGCAAAAGCACCAAGGTCGGCGACATTCTCGACATACCAGACCTTCCGGGCAGGGTCCCATCTTGCCCCCAGCTTTTTTGCCTTGTCCTTCTCGGCGAAGGGAACCACCAGATTTGTACGCACGCACTACCTTTCACATAGCCTCCCGCGTTGCCATCGCTACCTGGAACAGATGGCCTTGGGCAGATGCCCAAACCGCAAGACGGGATTGAATGCCGGCATTTTGCATGATGCCGGGCCAGTCCGGCTCGGGGATTGACCGGCGTGCAGGGTTGCGGAGAGCCAAATAAGGCCACGAACGTGGTTCACAAGTTCAGCCGACATCGGCGGATAATCGTGCCCCATACGGTACGACGGCCGATAGTTGATTGCCGGGCAAGTAATGGCAAACTGCAGCACAAGGCGTAACCCATACCCACAGGATAGTTGTGCATGAGTATTGAGATCAGCAAAAAGGACCGCGACCAGGCCATCACCTCGCTGCAACGCTATTTCGACGAGAACATGGACGAGCCCATCGGCAACCTTGCTGCCGGCAACCTGCTCAACTACCTCCTCGAGGAAATCGGTCCGCTGGTGTACAACAAGGCCGTTGCCGACGTTCAGGGCCATCTGCAGGCCAAGGTCATGGAAGTCGATCTGGAAGTCCCTGTGGACGAGTTCCAGTACTGGCGCAAGCTCGATCGCCAGCGCGGCAAGAAATAGACAGGCCCGCCGGGGGATGCGCCATCGGAGAACTTCATGGGTGCCCGCGTGGTCTGAACGCCAGGAGGTCAGTGATGGACGAAGATGATCGAGTACGACCGGTTGGCTCGGTACGCGCCACTAACCCTGCCCGCAAGGCAGCAGACAGGTATGACAGCGAGCGCAGCCGCACCTGGCTGCCCGCACCAATACAAGCCACCTCATTCCCCAAGGTGCTGGAACGGCTACGAAAAAAGCACGCCGCGACCACCGAAGAAACACCGGCAGAGCCCGTTACTGCGGAAAAAGACCACCCGCTCGCCAGCAGCGGCCCTCTGGGTCGTTTACTCGATACCGAGGCCTGATGCTACCTACCGCCGCCATCCGGCAGTGACAAGCCCTGCCACGGTGTGCTCTGATAGGCCCTATTCCGTGTCCAGGCCCATGGCCCGATCATGAGCACGCCTACCCAGGCTCCCAGCGCCTACGCCACGCCAGCCGTTGCCGCGACCGAGGCATCCCAGCCGCAGGCCATCACGCTGGCAGCGGCCGATGGCTACGCGCTCGCCGGCTATGTCTGGCGGCACCCGTTGGTAGATCCGCAGCGCCCCCTTGTCATCATCAATGCCGCCACCTCGGTGCGCTGCCGCTATTACGCCCGCTTCGCCGCCTTCCTGCATGGACAGGGCTTCGACGTGCTGACCTACGACTATCGCGGCATCGGGGATTCCCGCGCTGGCAGCCTGCGCGGGTTCACCGCCTCCTGGGCCGACTGGGGCGCGCTGGATTTCGAAGGTGTACTGGCGTACGCCGCCGAGCAATTTCCGGGGCATCCCATCCAGGTCGTCGGCCATAGCATCGGCGGCTTTGTCATCGGCCTTGCGCCTTCCAACCATCGCATACAGCGCATCTTCACCATGGGTGCCCAGTACGCCTGCTGGCACGATTACGCCCCCTCGCACCGGCTGCGCATGTACCTCAAATGGCATGTGGTGATGCCGCTGCTGACCCTGCTATGCGGCTACTTCCCCGGCAAGCGGCTCGGCTGGCTGGAAGACACGCCGCGCGGCGTGGTCTGGGACTGGACCCGCCGCAACAAGCGGCCGGGCAAGCCCTGGCTCAAGGTTTCGGTGCCGCACCTCGCCCACGGCAACCCCTTGCAGCATTTCGTCACCGTGGCGGCACCCATTCTCGCCGTTGGCATCGACGACGATGAGTTCGGCACCGTCGCCGCGATTGATCGCCTGCTGGCCCGCTATAAGCACAGCCCCGGCACCCATCTGCGCATTGCCCCCGAGCACGTCGGGGAAACCCAGATCGGCCACTTCGCCTTCTTCCACAGCCGCTTTGAGCAAAGCCTGTGGCAGGTGCCTCTGCGCTGGCTGCGGTCGGGTGAAGTGGTGGCCCTACACCGCACGCCATGACCCGGCACGACAGAGATTGCCGATCCCGCTCCGTATAGGTTGGCCGAGAGGGCTGGCGGTAACCAGGCTGTCATCCCCTCAGAACGACAGGGTGCTACATTCCCGATCAGCGACAACCATCAGGAAGCCCGCTTGCAATGAACAGCACGCTTGTTTCACTTTTCCAATACAAAGCCTGGGCCAATGCGGAACTCCACGCCGCCCTCTCCAAATTCGATGCGCAGCGCTACCCACGCGAATTTCACGGCATGCTGCAGATACTCGATCACGCCAATGCCGTTGATCGCATCTTCCAGGCCCATCTGAGTGGCAATACCTCGCCCGCGCTGACAGCAACACAGTCCGAGCCGATACCCGGTCTGCAGCTCCTGCAGGAGATCGTCAGCGCCACCGACGGCTGGTATCTCCAGTTCGCCACCACCGCCAATGCCGAGCACTTGCAGGAGCGCCTTCATTTCACCTTCACCGACGGGGACAAAGGCACCATGTCCCGAGAAGAAATGTTGCTGCACGTCATCACGCATAGCGGCTACCACCGTGGCAGTGTCGGCCAGATGCTTGAGGACCTGGGTCTCGACTCGCCACCCGACTCCCTGACCAAGTATCTGCACAGGCACGAACCGAAGCGGCGGCACCAAGCCGGATAGCGCATTGGGGGCTCGCGTACATGGCCGGAAAATTATTTGGTCAAATCGCTTGATCTCAAGTTGACTTGAATTTGCATACTGGCCTCACCCCCTTCAGTGAGACCGGATCATGACCAGCCAAGTACGCAATACCGCCCTGCGCCAGTTGCTCGATGCCAACACCGGCTTCTCGCTCGATGCCGTCGGCACCACCAACCACCTGCCCATGGCCCTGGTCGCGCTCGCCGGCATGGGTGCCACGCCACAACGTCTGCAGGATTTCTTCACCCTGTGGGAACGCAAATACGCCATTGCCTTAGCGGTGGCGGATACCACGGTCACCCGCAACAACTGGCAGGGCCAGATCGGCAACCGCGCCGCCTTCGGCGCCTTGCAGGCCTTGTTTACCGAGTGGGTAGGCCATGAGGGCGCCAACAAGGTCATTGCCCATGTCCTGCGCCATATTCCCGCCGCGCCGGCTACCGGTGCTTTCCATGCCTTGATCAGGCTCAGCTACGGTCTGCGGGCCCGTCACGAGGGTGAAGTCGGCGCCGCGCTGGCAGCCATGGTGGTCGGTAATCTGCCCATTGCGCTGGATCTGGCCGGGCGCCCAAGCGCCGAGAGCGTCGCAGTGGCGCTGACCCAGCTATCACACGCCCAGGCAGGTCGCACCTATGGCGGGGAATCCATCACCGGCCGGTTGCGGGCCGTCGCACAGGATGCCGTCTTTGACGCCGCCCTGCCTGCACCGCCGACTACGCCATCACTACTGGACGAGATGGCGCGCGTGGCCATCGCCCTCTATTGGCAGACCAACAATTTCACCGTCCTGCATATGGTGACCGCCCTGCATGCCGCCCGTACCGTACTGCCACTGCTGGCACCGGAACTGGCCGTCCGCTATGCCGACGCATTGTGGGTCGCCTATTGCGCCGCCTACGTCAGCGTGGGCGCACCCGCGCTGCGCGAGGCCAGTCCGGCCCGGATCGAAGCCGACTGGCCGGACCTGATGGCGGCAGCCGTACAGGATGACGATGACCACGTAATCAAGATGACCTACACCTGCTACCAGGAATACCAGCGCGAACCGAATGAGTTGTACCGGCAGGTCGCCGCCCGACTGGTAGGGGTGCCCGCTCCCGTCTGACACTGGCAACATCCGGCCGGACATAAAAGATTCAGGTACTTGTAGCACGCCTGTCATGCCAATGACATGGCAGCTTTCCAGACTCGTGGCTCCCGAACGAGGCTGGAGGAAACAAGGTGCAACAACACAACATCCCGGGGCAAGGCGCCCTTACCCTGCTGGCAGTACTGCTGGGCAGTCTGACGCTGGCCGCCTGCAACAGCAACGACGACGGCCCCGCCGCCCTGCCCACCCTGGGCGGCAGTACGCCCCTGGTCATTGCTCACCGCGGCCTGCCGGGCCTCTACCCGGAAGAAACCCGCCCGGCCTACGAGGCCGCGGCAGACGCCGGTGCCGACTCACTGGAAACCGACCTGCACCTGACGCGTGATTGCGTGCTGGTTGCTCGCCATAACCCCTGGCTGAGCGACAACACCAACATTGCCGACGTCGCCAAGACCAATGCCGTGGTAGCTGCCCGCAAGCGCACCGTGCCCGGCGTGATGGTGAAGGTCAGTTGGCCCAAGACCGCGGATAGCGGCCCGGATAGCTACCTGAGTGACCTGACCGACCCGAGCGATCCGAAGTCGGTACTCAAATCGCTGGTGGTCGACGGCGAAGACCATACCAACGACTGGTCCATCACCGATTTCACCGCGGCCGAGCTCAAGCTCTGGATCGGCGGCACGACCTACGACGCCCGTAACGAACGCCCGACCGATCTGAACGGCAAGTACCCCATCCTCACCTTCCAGGAACTGATCGACATCGCCGTCGCCAAGAGCAAGGCGACCGGCAGGCCGCTATCGGTCTACCCGGAAGTGAAAAATCCCATCTGGAACAACGCCCAGGCCATTGCCAATGGTTGCGGCGTGGCTGGCAGCCACCCGTTCGAGGACGCGCTGCTCAAGGCATTGAATGACAACAAGCTCAATAGCCGCGATGCCGGCGTCTATGTACAGAGCTTCGACCCTGCCAGCCTCAAATACCTGCGTAGCAAGGGCCTGTTGGCCAAGGTGGTACAGCTGGTCGACGGTAACGACGTCAACTACAAGACCGGGGAGATGATCTACAACACCAATGATCCCTACACCATCGTCGACGGCCGCCCCTATAGCTGGACCCTGGCGGGCGACTCCCGCTACTTCGGCGCCATGCTGACCCCGGCAGGCTTGGCCGAGATCAAGACCTACGCCGACGGCATCGGCCCCTGGAAGCCACAGGTCATGGCACTCAAGGTCAGCCCCTGGAAAGAAAAGAACGCTGACGGCACGCCCTATGTCGGCTCACTCGCCGACGTGAACTCGGCAGAACCGACCAGCCTCATTGCCGATGCACACAAGCTGGGGCTGTTCGTCCACAGCTACACCTTCCGCAATGAGAAGAAGTACCTGGCCGGCCTCTACAACGGCGACCCGCAAGCGGAATACCTGAAATTCTTCCGCGCCGGCATCGACGGTATCTTCACTGACTTTGCCAACACCGGCGTCGCCGCCCGAGCGGCCTACCTGAAGGAAACCGGCCGCTAAGCAATAACCGGCACCCGGTTTGCCAGTCCGGCTGGCATCGGCCCGCCGTATTCCGCGCTTTCAGGCGTGGAATACGGCGGGTCTTTTCATTTCCCGCCCCCTGACGGCCACGTCAACGCGCACACCGGACCCGCGTTGTATGGCTTTGCAGCTGCATTCCCTGCATCACAGACCTTGCGCCACACACTATATTCGCCGCTACAGCGAGGTTTGGCGGCATACTCGGCAGGTTTTGCATGATTGCCAGCGACGAAGATCGCATCAATCGGCATCACTCGACAGGCATCAAAGAACAACACCCCGACGGACACCATGAAGAGCGCTTCCCCACGCTTCCCCCGCCTTGCCCTTGCATTGCTGCTTGCCAGTTTGGCCTGTCCTGGCCACGCCGGTGAACTGGATGAAGCCCTGAACCGTGCCAATTCGGCCATGGGCGACGCCAGATCCATTTTGACCCGGCTACGGACCCAAGCCTGGAACGCCAGCCAGACGGACGGCGCCCCTTTGTCGGCAAACGACCTGAAAGCCCTGGCAGATGCGGAGTCGGCCCTGAACGGCCCCATGTTCCGTAATGTCCATTCAAGCCTGGACGGCCTGGTCAGCGAGTCCTTCAATTTCCGCTACAACCTATTCGAGGTGTACAGCACCCAGGGCGAGGACAACAAGGCACTGGACGTCCTCAAGGGTATCAACCGCAATATCCTGCTGCCCAGCGTCTCGGACTACCTGCAGAAGATTGCCAAGGCCGAGGCCCAGCCTGGCAATCCCGATCTCAAGCGAACCTTGTCCGCCATGCGCATCCCAGCGCGGATGGGCGGTGCTTCGCCGATTGGCGCCCCATATAGCGAGACGCTGACGGCGGCGGAAAAAGTGGCCGGCCTCTCGCTGTTCTGGTCCAACGCCCGCAGCAGCTTTGTCTACTTCGATCACGTGCCCGAGCTCAACTGGGATGCGGCCTACCTGGCCTACCTGCCCAAGGTCATGGCAACCACGACCACCAAGGAGTACTACCAGGTACTGATGCAGTTCGCGGCGCTGCTCAAGGATGGCCACAGCGGCGTCTTCCCGCCGCAGCAACTGGAAGGCGACTTCTACGGTCGCCCCCCCATCCGTACTGCGATGGTGGAGGGCAAGGTGCTGATCACCAGCATACAGAGCCCGACAGTGCGGCAGCACATGCAGGTAGGCGAGGAAGTCGTCGCCATCAATGACCTCCCCGTGGCCCGCTACGCCAAGGAGATGGTCGCGCCCTATGTCACCAGCTCCTCGCCGCAGGATCACCGGTTCCGCCTTTACGGCAGCCAGCTACTGAGTGGCGACGTAAAACAGCCGCTGAAACTGACGCTCAAGACCGCTGCCGGCAAGAAGCATACGGAAACCCTCGCACGCGACGACTATGGTGATACCGAGCCGCGCCAGAAGTTCGGCTTTACCATGCTGCCAGGCAATATCGCGCACCTGGTGCTCGATCATTTCGAAACCGACCAGGCCGTCAGCGCCTTCAAATCCCACCTGCCCGAGATCATGCAGGCCAAGGGCCTGATCCTGGACGTGCGCCGCAACGGCGGTGGCTCGACCGACTTTGGCGTGCGCATCCTGAGCTACCTCAGCCAGCATGCCATTCCCTACAGCATCAGTTGGGCGCGCTCCGACAACGGCCTGGAGCATGCCCGCAACGATCTGATGATGTGGCGTCCGCTACCGGACAATCCCCCCATGCCGCCCGCACAGCTCGACGTCTACGATGGCCCGGTCATGGTACTGGCCGGCCCGCAGACCTACTCAGCGGCGGAGGATTTCCTGGTGGCGTTTGACCTGATGCAGCGGGGCAAGATCATCGGCGAGGCCTCTGGCGGCAGCACGGGGCAACCGCTGCTGTTCAAACTGCCTGGCGGCGGCCTGGCCCGTGTCTGCACCAAGCGCGATACCTATCCCGACGGTCGCGAGATTGTGGGCGTAGGCGTCCAGCCTCAGATTACGGTCGCCCCTACCATCGCCGACATCCGCGCCGGACGCGACCCGGTGCTGGAACGTGCGATCACCGAGATCAAGGCCACAGCCCGGTAATCCACCAGCGAGCCCACCATGCCCGAAGTCACCGGTATCGACCATATCTACATCACGGTGTCCGACCTTCCCCGGTCGGAAACCTTCTACGATCAGGTCCTGCCCGTGCTCGGCTTTCGCAAGAACACCTTTGCCTTGCATGGCGAGCCGCATATCCAGTACTACAACCGGCACTTCGGATACGTACTGCGCCCCAGCCGGACCGGCCCCGGCCACAACCCCTACTCGCCCGGCCTGCACCACCTGTGCCTGCGGGTAGAGACGGTCGACGATGTCACCGAGACCGCCCGCCTGCTGCAGGCCGCCGGCATCGCGGCAACCGATGCGGCCCTGCACCCTGGCTTCGCGCCGGACTATTGGGCGACCTTCTTCACCGACCCTGACGGTATCCGGCTGGAAGTCACCAACTACCGGCAGGAACGCCGTGATCGGCACGACAACTGGTAAGCTGCAAGCCGTCCTGCCCGCTTCCGACACCACCCCATGTGCGTCAACTATTTCCCCGTCTCCCGCAAGGTACTGGAAGAACAGTTCCATGCCCGCCTGACCAACCAGGACGACTACGCCGACGAAGTCTGGAAAGGCCAGTTCGCCCCCATGCTGGTCAAGCACCGCGAGACCGGCGAGCGAGTGGCGCATGTTGCACGCTTTGGCCTGCTACCCCCCTTTGCCAAGGATGAGCGCTATGCCGACAAAACCTATAACGCCCGCACCGAGACGGTCGGCGAGCTACCGTCCTACAAGCTGGCCTGGACCGCGTCGCGCTTTTGCCTGATCCCCATGTGCGGCTTCTGCGAGCCTTGCTATGAGTCCGGCAAGCCGGAGCGCTGGCAGATCGGCATGGAGGATGACGCGGCCTTTGCCGTGGCGGGCATCTGGTCCTGGTGGCGCAACCCCAGGACCGAACGCGGCGAAGCGAGCTTCTCGATCCTGACCATGAACGCCGACGATCACCCACTGATGCGGCGCATGCATGCCCCGGGCGATGAAAAACGCATGCCCGTCATCATCCCGCCTTCCAAGTACGAGCAATGGCTGTCCGCGAGCCCCGAGGAAGCCCGCGCGCTGATTGTCCACTACCCGGCCGACATCATGGCCGCCATGGCAGCACCGCTGCCCTCCCTCAAACAGCCCTCGCCCAATCTGGGCCTGTTCGACGAATAGGGCTGCCGCAGTGCAGTCCCCACCGTCAATCGCCACAAATCCAATAATTCCACTTTTCGGAACAGTTCTTTGTATTTTTTGACTATTCCGCATAACCAACCATCTATCTAGACTTCGTTTGCATACAGGGCCTTCCCTGCCAACCCGCTGCAAACGGAGATCTGCCATGAAGCTCTACCACTTTCCACTGTCCGGTCATTCCCACCGCGCCGCGCTGTTCCTCTCCCTGCTGGGTCTCGAACATCAGCTCGTCGAGGTCAATCTCGCCGGCGGCGAGCACAAGAGCCCCGACTACCTCAAGCTGAATCACTTTGGTCAGGTACCGGTACTGGTTGATGGCCGCACCGTGGTATCGGATTCCAATGCCATCCTGGTCTACCTCGCCAAGAAAGCCGGCCGTACCGACTGGCTGCCGGAAGAACCCGCAGCCGCAGCCGCCGTACAACGCTGGCTGTCGGTCGCCGCCGGACAGATCGCCTTTGGCCCCGCAGCCGCACGGCTGATCACCGTATTCGGCGCGCCGTACCGGCCCGATGAAGTCATTCCGCGCGCCCACGCCATCCTCAAGCTGATCGAAGAAACCCTGACCCGCCAGGAGTGGATCGCGCTGGATCACCCGACCATCGCCGATGTCGCGCTCTACAGCTATATCGCCCGTGCACCGGAAGGCAATGTCGACCTGACCGGCTACCCCAGGATCAACGGCTGGCTCCAGCGTATTGAGGCCTTGCCCGGTTTTGTGGCTTTTCCCAAGACCGCTGTCGGTCTGGCCGCCTGACCCACCCACGCCTCCCTACCCGCGACAAGGAGCCCACCATGTCCAGTACGACCAGCACCCCTTCGACCGCCCCCTGGCATGCCGGCGAGATCGCCATGCAAAAGCGGGTCGGCGTGCATGAGCGTATGGATGCGGTGGGCCGCCGGGTAATACGCAGCTACATGCCGGATCAGCACCGCGAGTTCTTCCCGCAACTGCCGTTTGCCATCTTCGGCGCGGTCGATCCGTCGGGTGACGCCTGGGCAACCGTGCTGGCGGGTGGCGTAGGCTTCTTGCAATCGCCCGATCCCTACACGCTGACGGCGCAGATCCCACGCGACGCAGACGACCCGGCCGACGCCGGCATGTCGGATGGCGCCCCTATCGGCATGCTCGGCGTCGAACTGCATACGCGCCGCCGCAACCGCCTGAACGGTCGGATCCAGCGCCAGGATGCCGGCCACTTCATCCTCACCGTAGGCGAGAGCTTCGGCAACTGTCCGCAGTACATCCAACTGCGGGACTTCGAGCCCACGCGCCAGCCGGGTACGCCTTCGCCAGTGCGCCCGCAGACGCTCGATGCGCTGGATACGCGTGCCCGCGCCCTCATCGCGGCGGCGGATGCCTTCTTTGTGGCGTCGTACGCGGATGTCGACGGTGTACGCAAGGTCGATGCCTCGCACCGAGGGGGCAAACCCGGCTTTGTCCGCCAGGATGCCGATGGCGGCCTGACCGTCCCGGACTTTGCCGGCAACCTGTTCTTCAACACGCTGGGCAATATCCTGCTCAACGGCAAGGCCGGCCTGACCTTTGTGGATTTCAACACCGGCGACCTGCTGCAGATGAGTGGCGATGCCGAAGTCCTGCCGGATTCACCCGAGGTCACCGCCTTCCAGGGTACGGAGCGGCTATGGCGCTTCATGCCCCGTCGCATTGTCTACCGCGCCGCCGCCCTGCCACTACGCTGGGCCACCACCGCCAATGGCGCCTCGCCCAACTCGCTGATGACCGGCGACTGGGAACAAACTGCCGAGCGGCTGCGGGCAGCCGAGCGTGCCAGCGCCTGGCGCCCCTTCCGCGTCGCCAGCGTGGTGAACGAGAGCAGCAGCGTCCGCTCCTTCGTACTCGAACCCACCGACGGCACCGTGCTGGTTCCCCACCAGGCCGGCCAGCACCTGCCCATCCGGCTGACCCTGCCCGGCGCCGACAAGCCCACGGTCCGCACTTACACGCTATCGGTCGCGCCATCCGACGGCGTGTACCGCATCAGCGTCAAGCGTGATGGCGCCGTCTCGCAATACCTGCATGATGCCATCCAAGTCGGCGACCTGATCGAGACCCGTGCCCCGGCCGGCGGTTTTACCTTTGACGCAATCGAACGCCGGCCAGCCGTACTGCTGGCCGCCGGCATAGGCATCACACCCATGCTGGCCTTCCTGCGCCACGCGGTATTCGAGGGTAAACGTAAGCGCCACACCCGGCCAACCTGGCTGTTCTACAGCAACCGTACACTGGCGGACCGCGCGTTCGACAGGGAAATCGACAGCCTGCTCGCTCCGACCCAGGGTGCCGTCAAACGCATACGGTTGCTCTCTGATACCCGCGGCGCCGTGCCGGGCAGGGATTACGAGGCAGAGGGCCGGATCGACATGGCTTTGCTGAGCGCCGTGCTGCCCTTCAACGACTACGATTTCTACCTCTGCGGCCCGGCCTCCTTCATGCAGGCCATGTACGACGGCCTGCGCGGGCTCAATGTCGCCGACAAGCGCATCCACGCGGAGTCGTTCGGCCCCGCCAGCCTGCAGCGCAAGCCGGACGAAGGCGCGCCCGCCGTCGTGCTGCCGGCACCAGCCAACAAGCCGGTCCCGGTGGTGTTCATGAAGTCGGCCAAGGAAGCACGCTGGACACCCGACAGCGGCTCGCTGCTGGAACTGGCCGAACAACGCGGCCTGTCGCCGGAGTTCAGCTGCCGTGGCGGTAGCTGTGGCAGCTGCCGGACGCGGATCAGCGAAGGCGCCGTGACCTACGCCACGCCGCCGAGCGCACCGGTCGGCGAGGGCGAGGCCCTGATTTGCTGCGCCATCCCCGCGGCCGAAGGTGGCGAGCGCCTGGTGCTTGAGCTGTAGACAGGGCCATCCCACTGCATCGTCTGGCAAGTTTGATTGAACTTAAGGAGCAGATCATGGAAAACCGGAAAATGACGCTGATGCATCGCCTGCAACGCAGCTGGTGGTGGCTGACCTGCCACTGCGCCTCGCAGCCCACCCACTGTCAGGCGATCGATGCCTATGGCCTGGGTATCAGCGGTAGTGCGGCGGACGAACGGGATGCAACCCCGCCGGAACCTTCCATGACCGCGAGCGCGATCTGGTTCGACTAGACCAAAGACTTCAGGCGCGAGCGCAACCAGGCGGAGCGATCCTGCCCCTGATCCTGCGCAGGTTGGGCAGCCGCTTGTGCCCCGCCACCAGCATCGTTGCTGGCCGCATTGCCTTGCGATGCGGTAGACGATTGCGCATCGGCCGATCCCGTCGCCCCATCGGCACTCATGGCGATTGGCGATGCCTTGCCCACCAGCTGGCTGACATCCCCCGCCGGCCCCACCAGATTGGTGTAACGCTCTGGCAGCGTGCGGTTGTAGGCAATCAACTGGTCGATGATCTCCTCCTCGGAGACCCCACTGCCGGCAGCTTTCTGGAACAGCGCTACCCGCTGCGCCACGATCTGGTCGATCTCTGTCTCGGCCGCCTGCCAACTCTGCTCGGTCAGGGCGGTATCTGTGCCCACCATGCGCCAGGGCTGCGAGCTGGTATCCACGGCCAGGCCGTTGCGTTGATACGCGAGTGATTCCGCCCGGCCAGCCGCCTGCGGCGCCTGCAATTTTGCGGCGCCATACAGCACGGTAATGCCGGGAACATTTCCCTCTTTGCTGTCGTTCACTTGTAGCAGCACCTTCGCCGCATCCGAAATACGCACATCGGCATCATCACTCGCTAATACTGTGGAGTTATTTGCCGCAGCAGCGGCAAGCGATTGCCGTACTAAAGGCAAGGGATGTGCCGACGTATTGCCGGAATAGGCTGCTAGCGCTTTACTGTTAACGGGTAGCACGGCCTTTCTCCTAAAAAACCAGCTATCTGGTTGTTTTTATGGAGTAGCTAAGAGCAAAGGCAGTGCCAGCTCACCTTGGGCCTTATGGCACAAGGGAAAACACGGATTCAACACGGTGGCTGGACGCCACCGCCAAGGCAGTCAACGAAGCAGGAAAGTAGAGATAAGGAAGGGCAAGACGACGACCGCTATGGCGCGTCACGTCCTGAAGCAGGACGTACGAAATGTACCAAGCAGGAAGCCCGGTACAGCAGCGCAACTACCGAAAAGGCAGCTTGCAGGAGTGCGGCTCAGACCGGGTCTTTGCCCGACTGCGCTGCGGCCTCGCGCAGCTTGTCCTTCTTGCTCTTGCGCTTGCCTTTGATGCCGCCACCATCCTCGGCGACCAGCGTAGCCGTCGTCACAGCCTGCAGCTCTGGCGCAAAGCCTGCCACCTGCTCACGCGGTACCCGCTGCGCCTGCCGCTTCTCGATCAAGCGAAAATGCGCCTCGCTCGCCGCGCTGACAAAACTGACCGCCATGCCCCGCTCCCCCGCCCTGCCGGTACGGCCGATGCGATGGGTGTAGTCCACGGATGAGCGCGGCAAATCATAGTTGAGCACCACCGGCAGCTCGGCGATATCGATACCCCGCGCCGCGAGGTCCGTCGCCACCAGCACCGTCGCATGACCAGCCCGGAACCCTGCCAGCACCGAGGACCGCGTCCCCTGGCTTTGCTCGCCATGCAGGGCTACCGCCGCAATACCGGCACGCTGCAGTTTCTCCGCCACGCGTTCGGTCGCAATCTTGGTCGCCACGAACACCAGCACCTGCTGCCAGCCCTCTGCCTTCAGAAGATGCAGCAGCAGTGCCGTGCGCTTGTCCTCGTCCACCTCGATGGCACGCTGCAGGATATCCGGCTGTCCCACGACCTCGGTCTCGACCTCCACCCGTACCGGCTCATGCAGCAGATGCCGCGCAAGCCGCTGTACCTCGTTCGGGAAAGTCGCCGAGAAAAACAGGTTCTGTCGCCGGCTTGGCAGATAGGCCAGGATACGACCGATCTCCTCGGCAAAGCCCAGATCCAGCAGCCGGTCGGCCTCGTCCAGCACCAGCGTCGCCACGTCGTCCAGATGCAGGGCGTTGTGATCGATCAGGTCCAGCAGCCTGCCCGGCGTCGCCACCACGAAATCCGCCCCACCCCGCAGATTCATCAACTGCGGGTTGATCGATACCCCACCAAAGGCCACGACGATCTTCGGCGTATCCGGCAGTTGCCGCGCGAGCCCAGCCAGCACCTCGCCCACCTGGGCCGCCAGTTCGCGCGTCGGCACCAGGATCAAGCCATACAGCGGGCGCCGCAGGCCGATATGGCGCTTGTCATGCCAACGCTGCAGCAAGGGCAGGCAGAAGGCCGCCGTCTTGCCCGACCCCGTCCGGGCCGATGCCAGCAGATCCGCCCCACTCAACACGGCAGGAATCGCCTCGGTCTGCACCGGGGTAGGCTGCTGATAGCCTTGATCGGCCACGGCCTGGAGAAGAGCGGGCACAAGCCCCAGTGAGGAGAAGGACATAGACGGGCAGAACCTGCGAGGGGTAAACGAAAACGGCCCCGAGAGCGGGGCCGTGTCGACAGTCTACGGGGCTGTGCCCATGCCAGCAAGTTGGCGGGACAAGCGGCAGCCACCGCGTCCTAGGATATCAGCTGCATCAGCAGGATTTCCGGATCGGACTCCGCCTCCACCACCTCAAAGCCCAGGCTGGTATAGACCGCCATCGCCGCCGGGTTGTCACGGTAGACTCGCAAGGTCACCACCGATGCCCCGGTCCGCTCTCTGCCTGTCACCGCCAGCCAGGCGCACAAGGTCTTGCCCAGGCCCAGGCCACGCACCAGCGGCGAGACGATGATACGGCCCAGATGCACCGCACCGGTCGGCCGCAGCCAATACTGCCCAAAACCCAGCAGCTCATCCCCCTTGCCCACCATCGCGAAGCTCTCACTACCCTCTACCTGCAACAGGGAAGCCAGTTCCGTCACCGTGAACGGGAAAGGCAACTGCGGCCCCGCCCAGCGTGCGCAGGTTCGGGCATCGCCAACCCAACTGGCCAGCGTGCGATAGTCGGCGGGCAACGGCGCGCGGAAACGAGTTTGCATGATGACCTCCACCCGTACCGGATTAGGCCGGCGCATTCCGGAGGATCAGGACCATGCCCACCATCAGCGTCACATAGATCGCGATCCACAGCCAGTTGGCCCAGGTCAGCGCACGATTGCTTTCGCCTTCCGGGTCCCCACAGGCCTTATTGATCTCAACCTGCGCGCGGTAAAGCAAAAAGCCCTGAAAACCGAGCGATGCAAGCTGGAACATCAGACCAATCCAGGTACCAAAAAGGGTAGTGCCCAGCTTTTCCAGAAACCAGTTGGCGATCAGCATCACCACGTAGGCGGTGGCGAGGGCACTGGGATCCCAGGCAAGCTTGATCTCGCGCCGCCCAGCCACACGATCAACCGTGCGGAACAACGAATGCACAAAGAAAATCGCAAAGATCGCCCTCGGCACCGGCCATACATCGGCAGCAGTCGCATTCTTGTGCTCGCGCCAGTTTTTATAGAACCAGTAAAGCGTATACGCACCAAGAGTGCCGATCATCATGATGATGAACTTGCGCTTGGCGACCACATAAAAACCCCGGTTGACCGCCGTGCTGTCTGTCAGGTCCACATCACCGCTATCCAGCAGGTTCGCCTTGGGCGGGGCGTAGGCATTCACGTCCATATACTTCCTCTCTCATCTTGTTACGGGATGCATCCCGCTTATAGGCTATTACCCGGCCGGCTCGTCGCTAGGGGCCGGGCAGCCGCGACTCTAGCCCATGACCGCCGGCCGGACAAATCCCGTCGGGCGGAACGCCGGTGCCCGAATGCGACTCCAATTGTCATCTGGCCATAAGCGAGCTATGACAGACTGGCTCAGCCCTGTTTCCAGCCAATGCACGAATGGGTCCGTCATGTCCCTCGCCAAACCCACGCTCGCCGCCGTGATCGCCCTGCAAGCCCTGGCCGCGCCCGAGGTCTACATCCTGGACGCCGCGCAATCCCGGCCCAGCTTCGAGGTCGACGCCATCGGCTTTGTCCGCACCCGTGGCGTATTCAACGAGATGGCCGGCGAACTGACGGTCGACCGCGACACCCGCACCGGCAGCATCGAGGTCACCATCCAGACCGGCTCGCTCGCCACCGGTTCCCCGCGGCGTGACGCCTTCCTCAAGGGCAAGGAATTCTTCAACGCCCAGGCCTTCCCCAGCGCCACCTTCAAGGCCGATCACTTTGCCTTCGACGACACCCAACCTGTCAGCGCCCAAGGTACGCTCACCATGCTGGGCATCAGCAAGCCCATCACCCTCACCATTACCGACATGCGCTGCCAGCCAAATGGCATGGAGCAGAAGATGATGTGCGAAGGCACGGTCAGCACCCGCATCAGCCGCGCCAACTGGGGCATGGATCGTTACGCCCTGCTGGTGAGCGACATGGTCAGCATCAGTGTCATGGTCTCCGCCGTGCGCAAGAGCTAGCAAGGGCGCACTACCCGACTGTAGTTACCCGGCGATTTCGCATAGCATGCCCTCCCCGGCCGCCTCGCCTGTCCCAGTACATAAGAACAAACCCAGAGGAAACGTATGTCCGCTGCATCCCCCTTGCTGTCCCTTGCCCTGCTGCTGCCCACGCTCACCGCCCTCGCCGCCCAGCCAGCCCTGCCCACCGCCCGGATAGACGCCGTATTCAAGGCCTACGGCAACACCACCCCCGGCTGCGCGCTGGGCATCTACCACCAGGGCAAGGTCGTCTACGCCAAGGGCTACGGCATGGCCGACCTGAACCTCAACGTCCCCATCACACCGGGCACGATGTTCGACATCGGCTCCACCTCCAAACAGTTCGCCGCTGCAGCCACCCTGCTGCTGGTGCTGGACGGCAAGCTGGCCCTCGGTGACGACGTGCGCCGCTACATCCCAGAACTACCCGACTACGGCCACACCATCACCGTCGACCACCTGCTGCGCCACACCAGCGGCCTGCGCGATTACAACGAACTCCTGTACACCGCCGGCCACTACTACGAAGACGTCACCAGCGATGCCGACGCGCTGCAGATCATCAGCGCCCAGCAAGGCCTGAACTTCATCCCCGGCAGCCAGTGGGAATACAGCAATACCGGCTACTTCCTGCTGTCCCTCATCGTCCAGCGCACCAGCGGCCTGACACTCGCCGAGTTCAGCCAGGCGCGCCTGTTCGCCCCCCTGGGCATGACCCGTACCCACTTCCGCAACGACCACACCGCCATCGTGCCCGGCCGCGCCACCGCCTATGCCGACGATGACCACGGCCACTGGCGCATCGACATGTCGAACTGGGACCAGACCGGCGACGGTGCCCTGCAAAGCAACGTGCTGGAACTCGCCCGCTGGGATGCCAACTTCTACAGCGGCAAGGTCGGCGGGCCAACCCTGCTTGGCCACCTGCAAGCCCCCGGCAAGCTCGACAACGGCCAGCCGCACCACTACGGCCGTGGCGTGTTCCTCGATCACTATCGCGGCCTGCAACGCGTACAGCACGACGGCGCCTGGGCCGGCTACCGCGCCATGCTCATGCGCTTCCCCGATCCACAGCTCTCCATCGGCCTGCTCTGCAACGCCGCCAGTGCCGATACCGAATCCCTGGCCGAATCCGTGGCCGACCTTATCCTCGCGTCCAGCTTCAAACAACCCCGCCCCGCCGGCGTCGATACATCAGCCCGGTTCGACGCCCAACCCTACCTCGGCACCTACTACGCACTCGGCGCCCAGATGGTCATCCGCGTCGTGGAGCAAGACGGCAAGCCCATGCTGGATGTCTTTGGCAGCACCCGCCCGCTGTCCGCAGGCAAAACGGACGGCCACCTGACCACCGGTAGGCTGGAACTCGCCTTCTCACCCGATCGGCGCAGCGCCACCCTCAGCGAGCTGGGTGATCAGATCGGCAGCTTTGTCCGCGCCCCCGCGCCACCCACCCAGACCGACCTCACCGAATTCGCGGGTGGCTACTACAGCCGCGAACTCGGCAGCCGCTGGACGGTACGAGTCAAGGACGGCAAGGTCTACATCAAGGGCAAGGTCGTGGGCGAGCGGGAACTGCAACCCGCCCTGGCAGACGGCTACACCGCCGATGGCGCGCTCTACCTGTTCCTGCGCGATGCCGAAGGCCGCATCCAGGGCATGAACTACAGCGCCTACGGCATGAAAGGCATCCGCTTCAGCCGCTGATACGTAATACCCCGGCGGTGCGCCACGCCATGCCCACAGATAGCGCACCGCCATGCTGCAATGCACCACTTACAGGCGACACCCACCCGCAACAAAACATCAAGCCATTGATTTAAAACAGATATAAAACTGGTACGGCATCTGCTAGGTCTCTCCCCGCAATCTCATCGCTCAAGGGTACGTTCAGAAATCCCACCAAGCGGCATGGCAGCGCGAGTGGGGTTTTGGGCATCGCCCGCAACCCAGGGAGGACCGCCGTGGAACATCAGCTCAAAAAAACGCTTGGCAGTTGGCACTTGTGGGGCATTGCAGTGGGGCTCGTCATATCCGGCGAGTACTTCGGCTGGAGCTACGGCTGGGCGCAAGCCGGCACGCTCGGCTTCCTCGTCACCTCGCTCTTCATCGCGGCCATGTATACGGCCTTCATCTTCAGCTACACCGAACTCACCACCGCCATCCCGCACGCCGGCGGCCCGTTCGCCTACGCCAAGCGCGCCTTCGGCCCCGCCGGTGGCTTCCTCGCCGGCATCGCCACCCTGATTGAATTTGTCTTCGCCCCACCCGCCATCGCACTCGCCATCGGCGCCTACCTCAACGTCCAGTTCCCCGAGATCAACCCCAAGTACGCCGCCGTCGGCGCCTACCTGGTATTCATGGCCCTCAACATCGTCGGGGTCCAGATCGCCGCCACCTTCGAGCTGTTCGTCACCGTCGTCGCCATCGTCGAGCTGCTGATCTTCATGGGCGTCGTCGCGCCCGGCTTCTCGGTCGCCAACTTCGTCAAGGGCGGCTGGAGCGGCGCCGATAGCTTCACCCTCGCCTCCTGGGGCGGCATCTTCGCCGCCATCCCCTTCGCCATCTGGTTCTTCCTCGCCATCGAGGGCGCCGCCATGGCCGCAGAAGAAGCCAAAGACCCCAAGCGCACCATCCCCACCGCCTATATCGGCGGCATCCTCACCCTGCTCGTCCTCGCCGTAGGCGTCATGATCTTCGCAGGCGGCGCGGGTGACTGGAGCAAGCTCTCCAACATCAACGACCCCCTGCCCCAGGCCATGAAAATGATCGTCGGCGAAAGCAGCGGCTGGCTCCACATGCTCGTCTGGATCGGCCTCTTCGGCCTTGTCGCCAGCTTCCACGGCATCATCCTCGGCTACTCCCGGCAGATCTTCGCCCTCGGCCGCGCCGGCTACCTGCCCAAGTGGCTCGCCGCCGTCCACCCCCGCTTCAAGACCCCCTACCGCGCCATCCTCGCCGGTGGCGTCGTCGGCATCGCCGCCATCTTCAGCGATTCACTGATCGTCATCGCCGGCCAGCCGCTCACCGCCAACATCGTCACCCTCTCCGTGCTCGGCGCCATCGTGATGTACATCGTCTCCATGGCAAGCCTGTTCAAGCTGCGCCGCAGCCAGCCGCAGTTGGAACGCACCTTCCGCGCACCGGGCTACCCCTACGTCCCCGCCTTCGCCCTGTTCGCCGCCTGCATCTGCCTCGCGGCCCTGGTGTTCTACAACCAACTCCTATCGCTGATCTTCCTGGGCTTCCTGGCCGTCGCCTTCGCCTACTTCTACCTGACCAGTGGCCAAAGGGCCAACGCCCCGTCCGATGCCCTGCTGGACGGCGCCGTGCCCGAACAAGCCTGATCAACCGCAACACCAGGAGCCGGGTGGCACAAGCTGCCGCCCGGCAGTCTCCGTGACGCAACAGGAGAAGCCATGGCACTCGCCTGCACCATCGGCGGCATGCAATACCGCTTCGACGACCTCAAAGACCTGCTGGCCAAAGCCAGCCCCGCCCGCTCGGGGGATTACCTCGCCGGCCTCGCCGCCCAGAGCGCCGAGCAACGTATGGCCGCCCGCCACATCCTCGCAGACCTCCCCCTGCAATGCTTCCTCGACGACGCCCTGATCCCCTACGAAACCGACGAAATCACCCGGCTGATCATCGACAGCCACGATCGCCTCGCCTACGCCCCGCTCGCCGCCCTCACCGTGGGCGAGTTCCGCGAATGGCTGCTGCTCGATACCACCACCAGCGACATGCTCGCCGCCGCCGCCCCCGGCATCACCCCGGAGATGGCCGCCGCCGTCAGCAAGCTCATGCGCAACCAGGACTTCATGGTCGCTGCCCGCAAATGCCGCGTCGTCACCCGCTTTCGTGACACCATCGGCCTGCCCGGCCGCCTATCCGTCCGCCTGCAACCCAACCACCCCACCGACGACGCCCGCGGCATCGCCGCATCGATGCTCGACGGCCTCATGTACGGCGTGGGCGACGCCGTCATCGGCATCAACCCCGCCTCCGACAGCGTTCCCGCCCTCATGACCCTCTGGCAGATGCTCGACGACGTCATCCAGCGCTTCAACATCCCCACCCAGTCCTGCGTCCTCACCCACGTCACCAACCAGATCCAGGCCATCGAAGCCGGCGCCCCGCTCGACCTCGTCTTCCAGTCCATCGCCGGCACCCAGGCCGCCAACGCCGGCTTCGGCATCAGCCTCGCCCTGCTCGACGAAGCGCATGACGCCGCCCTCTCGCTACAGCGCGGCACCCTGGGCGACAACGTCATGTACTTCGAGACCGGCCAAGGCAGCGCCCTCAGCGCCAACGCCCACCACGGCGTAGACCAGCAGACCTGCGAAGCCCGCGCCTACGCCGTCGCCCGCCGCTACCGGCCCCTGCTGGTGAATACCGTAGTGGGCTTTATCGGCCCGGAATACCTGTTCGACGGCAAACAGATCACCCGCGCCGCGCTGGAAGACCACTTCTGCGGCAAGCTGCTCGGCGTCCCCATGGGCTGCGACGTCTGCTACACCAACCATGCCGAGGCCGATCAGGACGACATGGACAACCTCCTCGTCCTCCTCGGCGCCGCCGGCGTCAACTTCATCATGGGCGTACCGGGCGCAGACGACATCATGCTCAACTACCAGAGCACCTCGTTTCACGATCAACTCTACGTCCGCCAGGTACTCGGCCTGCAACGCGCGCCAGAATTCGAAGCCTGGCTCACCCAGGTCGGCCTCGCCGATGCCCAGGGCAAGCTATTCCCCGCCCGGGGCGACCACCCCCTGCTCAAGCATGTCGAAGCCGGTGCCCTGCCATGACCAACCCACTGATCCCCACCGACCCCTGGTCCCACCTGGGCAACCTCACCCAGGCCCGCATCGGCCTCGGCCGCGCCGGCCCCGCCCTCCCCACGCGGGAAGTCCTCGCCTTCGGCCTCGCCCACGCCCAGGCGCGGGACGCCGTCCACCAGGCCCTGGATGCCGATGCCCTCGCCCACCAGCTACAAGCCACCGGCCTCGACATCCTCCAGGTCAACAGCCGCGCGCCAGACCGCCGCACCTACCTGCAACGGCCCGACCTCGGCCGCCGCCTCGCGAGCGACAGCGCCGCGCCGCTCGCCCTGCACCAGGGTGAGGCCGACCTCGCCATCGTCATCGCCGACGGCCTCTCAGCCCTCGCCACCACCAGGCAGACCGCCCCACTGCTGCAATGCCTGCTGCCGCTACTCTCCGGCCTCAGCATCGCCCCCCTCGTCATCGCCAGCCAAAGCCGCGTCGCCCTGGCCGATGAAGTCGGCGAACTCCTGGGCAGCCGCGCCGTCCTCATCCTGCTGGGCGAACGCCCCGGCCTCTCCTCCCCTGACAGCCTCGGCGCCTACCTCACCTACGCCCCCAAGGTCGGCTGCCTGGATGCCGCCCGCAACTGCGTCTCCAACATCCGCCCGGAAGGCCTGCCCCCCGCAGCCGCCGCCCACAAGCTCGCATGGCTCATCCGCGCCGCACTGCGGTTGCAACTGACCGGGGTGGGATTGAAGGATGAGAGTGATGTGGTGGTGCTAGGCGCCGAAGCACCTGCGGTGCAATTGGCCTGACCTACACGCAATGAACGACTGGGGCACCACCACCAGCAGGCAGACCAACAACCCGTAGCGCGCAATCCCCGCAGGGCATTGCGCCGCATTGCTGCACCCCACAATCCCCCGCCGACGCAAAAACATCGCACACCGGTACCAAATTCCCACTTGGCATGCTGTTTTTCCCCCAAATGGAGGATGAAAACCACCCGCAGCTATGGCTACTATGTGGCTCAGGTTCGCAAGACAAAAACAACGCAACAGGGAGGCCACCGTGCCATTGCGTAACCTGATAACAGCCTGGCTCACCGTCGCCATGCTCGGCAGTACCCCTGCCTGGGCCGATGCCAAAACCGACGCCACCCTTGCCGAAGGCCGCAAGGCCAGCGAGCTATTTCTCCAGCGCAATACCGCCCGCCTGTGGGCACAGATGACGCCCGACATGCAGGCCGCCCTGCAATCCGCCGCCGGCCTCGCCCAGTTCCGCGCCAGCATCGACAACCAGCTCGGCACCGAACAAACCATCCTGACCGAGACCACCAGCGAACAAGCCGGCGCTCGTATCTACCTGCGCACCAGCCGCTGGAGCAAAGCCCCCATGCCCATCGCCATGCAATGGGCCTTTAATACCAACAACCAGATCGCCGGCTTCTACGTCCGCCCCGCACCGCCACCGATTGCCGAATCCCCCTACAAGGACTATCAAACCAAGGCCACGCTGCGCCTGCCATTTGAAGGCGAATGGCTGGTCGTCTGGGGCGGCCGCACCCAGGAACAGAACTACCACATCGTCGCCCGCGACCAACGCTATGCCTACGACCTGCTCAAGACGGCAGACGGCAAGACCCACAAGGGGGACGGAAAGCAACTCAGCGACTACTACTGCTGGAATCAGAAAATCCTCGCCCCAGCCAAAGGCACCGTCGTGGAAGTCATCGACGGCCTGCCCGACCAGGCCATCGGCACCACCAACGCCCAAGCCCCGGCCGGCAACCACGTAATGCTCGACCTGGGCCAAGGCGAATACGCCCTGCTCGCTCACCTGCAACAAGGCAGCGTGAAGGTAAAGCTGGGCGACAAGGTAACAAGCGGAGAAGAGCTGGGACGCTGCGGCAATAGCGGCAACACCAGCGAGCCGCATCTGCATTTCCATCTGCAGGACAAACCGAAGTTTGGCGAGGGGGATGGGATGCCGGCGTTTATTAGCGGGTATGTGGTGGAGGGAAAGTGGATGAATCTAGGAGAATTGGTCAAGGGACAAAAGACCGCTTCGGAATCTAAGCAAAAAACGCTCTAACCACGTGAGAAGCAACTAAGCTAAAGATCAGTATGATTTGATAAAAATTTGGCATCCCCAACTATAAAATATCGAAACCGTTACCATCAGAAACACACCAATCACCAAAATTTAATTACCAATCAGGCAGCATACAGAATGAAAATTCACTCTCTGCAAGTATCAAACTTTCGAGGCATTAGCAATATAGAACTGAAAAACCTTGAGGACATGGTCGTAATTGCAGGGCCTAACGGCTGCGGAAAATCATGCATACTCGACGCCATTAGATTACTTAAGTCAATTTACGGCGGATATCAAGCCAATGAAGTACATCAATGGCTAAGCGAGTTCCACATAAATTTCACAAGTGATGCCGATGCATTCTCTGGCCTGATGCAAGACAAGTCAAAAGAATTACGAATTTCTGCATTCTTTGAATTGCACGAAGATGAGCGTGCATATTTGCGAAACAATGCAGAGCAACTTGTTAGTGAGGCAATTTGGCGGCTGGTCTCTCCTGAATTGCAAAGCTGGGCCAGCTTAAATTCAACTTCACTGGCGACGCAATTGCGATCCAAGCAGGAAGAAGTAGAATCTCAAACCTTAGAAACTAAATTAAAATTCCTCGAAGAAATCTCATCAAAACTTATACATGCGAATATCTGGATAGACCCATCCGATAAAAAAATTCAAGTCTCTCCCTCTAGAGCTCTAGAAATCATATTTTCAATCTACAAACCAAACTCAATTGGCGTTATTGAATACAACGGTGCAAAAAGACATTACGAGCGTGAGAATGTGCAGGGGATCAACATTAATCTCGAGGCATCTCAACAACTACAAAGAAGTCAGCACGCACTATATAATCACTCAGCAAAGTACTCCAACGTGAAAAGTGAAATGGCCTCATCTTATGTTAGGGAGGCTTTGGCTTTACGCGCAGGAGTAACCACACAGGACACAGAGTCTCTTACGGCGACGCTTCAAAATCTCTTTTCTCAGTTCTTCCCAGATAAACAGTTTCTTGGTCCCGTGGCCACCAAAGAAGGCTACTTAAAATTCCCAGTCAAGACTTTATCGGGGGCCGAGCACGACTTAAACGAACTTAGCTCTGGAGAAAAGGAAGTTTTATTTGGATATCTCAGACTCAGAAATGCAGCCCCAAGAAATTCTGTAATTCTTCTTGATGAACCTGAGTTACATCTAAATCCAAGACTACTAAGAGGGCTACCTGACTTCTACCACAAAAACCTTGGATTGTCGCTTAATAATCAGATATGGCTAGTGACTCATTCCGATGCTCTTCTACGAGAAGCTGTAGGTTCAAATGGATTCTCAGTTTTCCATATGTCATCGACGGATAGAAGCGGCGGCAGCCAAATAAAAAAGATATCAATGGAAATAGAACTAGAAAGGGCAATAGTCGACTTAGTTGGTGACCTTGCCTCTTATAGACCAGGAGCAAAAGTAGTTATATTAGAAGGAGAGGACTCAGAATTTGATAAGAAAATGATGGGTGTGCTATTTCCCAAATTCTCTAACGAAGTAAACATCATATCCGGAGGCAACAAAAGTGGTGTACTTCGACTAAGAAAAGCAATGTCGGACGCTGCTGAAATTGGAAATATTCCAGTCAAATTTTACTCAATTACAGACGCCGATCTAAACGAAACGATAACAGACCAGACTGATAACTCATTTCAATGGGATGTTTATCACATAGAAAATTATCTTCTCGAACCATCAATAATAAGAGAGATAATACTAGATTTGCGCCCAGGGGTTCCACCTCCAACGGACGATGACATTCTCTTTCAATTAAAAGCAGCCGCTGAAGAAACCATTCCATCATTAGTACGTCACGTGCTGCAGTCCGAGATAAACCAGCAAATAGTTAGTTCAATTAATACCAAGATCGATCCAAAAAAATTCAACATATCCGATGGATTATATGAAGTTATTACCAGCTCAAAATCTCGGCTAGATAAATTATTTATAGATAATTTAACAATTGAAGAGTTGCGAAAAAAAGAAGAGGCCTTGACACAAGGCTTCGGAGAGTCCTTAGAAAATAACCTCTGGCTCAAGAAGCATCGCGGGCGAGATATTTTAAAGAGATTCGCAGGAAAACATGTGCCTGAAACAAAATATGAAACATTTAGGAATTTGGTGATGTCCAGAATGGCTCTCAAAGGAATTCAGCCTCTCGGGATGAAAGCCATAATTGACATTATTATAGAAAGTTAAATTTCAATTCATTTAAATAAATAACTCAGGATCAGATTTTTGGGTAAAGTATGAGGGTCAGATACCGTCTTGAATTGCAAGCCCCGTTTGTCCGTGATTCACATCAAATGGCTTGCCAGACGTGATCACCCCATAGATCAGGTGAGCCAGCTTGCGCATCACGGCCCCGATCACTGCTTTGGGAGCCAGGCCGGTTGTTGCCAACCGGTCTGCGAAGGTTTTCAGGATGGGGTTGTGCCGCCGAGCCACTAGGCCTGGCATATATATATTCGGGGTCAGGTCTTGTATTTTGCATCACGCCAGAAAGTGCAAAGTACAAACCGACCCCGACATAAGTAAATAAACAAGTTGCATCAGCGTCTCTACCGCCGCAACCACCGTCATCTAGTATGACCACACCATGCCCAAACCCCTCCCCCTACTACTCGCCCTCACCCTCCTCAGCACAATCACCCATGCCGAGGACATCCACCAGCTCCCCAGCGCCGATAACAGCACCCTGCCCTACCTGCTGAACGCCGAGGTGCCCAATCCCACCGCACCGGTGCCGGCCGTGGCCATCCTCTTCAACGGTGGTGAAGGCAATGTCGGCTTGATGAGCAAGGGCATCCCCAAGCCGGGGGCCAACTTCCTGGTGCGGTCCCGTTCCTTGTTCGTGGCACACGGCATACCGGTGGCGGTGATCGATGTCCCAAGCGATATGCGCGGCATGTCGGATAGCTACCGCATGGGCAAGCGCCATGCGGGCGATGTGGCGGCACTGGCGGAGGTGTTGCGACAGCAATTCCCAGCCGCAAAACTGTTCCTGGTCGGGACCAGCCGGGGCACCGTATCGGCCGCCTATGCGGGTGAGGCTTTGGGTAGCAAGTTGGCGGGGGTGGTACTGACCTCGTCGGTCTTCAATGCCAGCCGCGACAACAATGGCTTGTCCGGCTTTGCCTTCGACTGCATCAAGGTACCGCTGCTGTTTGTGCACCATGTGGACGATGGCTGCGCCGCATCCCCCTACTATCCGGCCAAGAAGCTCGCTGCCAGCTATCCCTTGATATCCGTACACGGCGGCAAACCCGCCACCAGCGGCCCGTGCGAGCCATTTGCACCGCACGGCTACCTGGGCATGGAAGAAGCAACGGTAGATGCCATCGCAAACTGGATGCTGGGCAAGCCTTACCCACAGGACATCAACTGAAATACCTGAAGTTAGATTGAAGCCCGCAAAGCACTCGGCGACAAGCCATAGCATTGCCGGAACCGCACCGCAAAGCGCGATGCCGAAGCATAACCACTCGCCTCTGCAATCTCGGCAATGGGCCGCTTGGTCGTCTGCAGCAGGTTGAGCGCCGTCCCCAGGCGCACGGATTCGACTATCTCCCGGAAGCTCCGGCCTTCCAGCGCCAGTTGCCGGCGCAGTGTCGAGGCGCCCATATGCAGGCGCTCGGCCACCAGGGCGACCGACCAATCCTTGGCCGGGTCCAGCAGCATGATCTGCTGCACCCGCGCGCTCAAGGGGTCGCGCCGGTCCATCAGCAACAGGCCGGCATGCCCGGCAAGGCTCAGCGCCAGTAACACCGCTTCGGCATCATGTTCGATCAAAGGTACGGGCGCGTCAGAAGCCTGGCTCGTCAACAGCCGCTCCCACGCCTGCTCGGTGTGCGGGTCGAGCGGCACACACAGGCCGGCACCGGCGGTTGCCTGCTGCACATCAAACGCCGCCGGATGCCACGCCCGGAACCGCGCGATCAACGCCGGCGAGAAGCTGAATACCTCGGCCCGGTATTTGTCGCCCACCGGGTGGTTCGTCACCTCCAGCACCTCGCCGGCCGGCATCAGGATCAGGTGGTGCGTATGCGCCACCAGCGCCTGCCCGGCCCACCGTATTCCCTTGTAACCCTGCCGCACCCGGCAGAGCGATGGCATCAGGACATGCACCTGCCGCAGCGTCTGCGTCTGCCGGGCCGAGACAACCCCCGCCTGCACAAGCGATTCGATCAAGCGCACATCCACCTGCATACCTACCTCGTCTATCGTCCGTACATCGCCGTTAACTTCGCCTCACCGAGGGTATTGGCCCGCAGCATATAGCCCACCAGCGCACCGCTGGCATTGGCGTCGATATCCAGCTTGTCGACCTTCAGCGCCCAGACCGTGAACTGGTAGCGGTGTGGCTTGTCGCCTACTGGCGGGCATGCGCCCCCAAAGCCCGGCTGGCCGTAATCGGTACGGCCCTGCACGGCCCCCTTAGGCAGTGCCCCGCCTGCGCTACCCGCCCCGGTTGCGAGGGCATGGCTTGATGCCGGCAGGTTCACCACGGTCCAGTGCCACCAGCCGCTGCCGGTAGGGGCGTCCGGGTCGTAAGCGGTGACTGCGAAGCTTTTGGTACCGGCCGGTGCGCCGGCCCAAGCGAGTTGCGGAGAGACGTTGCCACCCTCGCAGCCAAAGCCCTTGAACACCTGTGCCGCGCCCATCGTTTTGCCTTCGGCAATATCGGTACTGATGAGCGTGAATTCCCCGGCTTGCGCCAGTGCAGACAGGCTCAACAGCAGGCCGGCGATCATGGGTACTTTCATTGCTAACTCCCTTGTGGATTGAACAAGGCGAGTTTAGGGATGGGCCGGCGAACAGGCCGTACCGGAACGCTCTGGTTTTGTGCTGAAATGCTCGATCCAGCGCCATTCTCTCATGCAGATGAGCGGATTGGCGCCATAGCGCTATTGATCTCGATACGACGCATCGGCCCGAAACCCCGACGGACTACCGCAGCAGACTGCCGGGTTTGGGTAGGGAGAAGTGACTAGGAGGACGGCTGCTTACTTCGCGTTGGGAAGATACCCCACCAGTAGAAACAGACCGACCAGGCCCAGGAAGACCCATATGGTTGCATCGGGTACGATCCAGGCGCCGTCGGTACTTGCGGTCATGGCGAGCGCCAGCTTGGGGATGGCTTTGCCCAGTTTCTCTACCACGGTGGACCACCCCGCCATGTCGGTAATGGCAATACCGGTGATGCCACCGGCAAGGCTGGTCAGCGCTTTGGCATTGGCGAACAGGATCAACGTAAAGCCGATGAAGATGCCCCATAGTGCCGCCAGCCAGAGCGATACCGCCATGCCCCGTTCGGTGTAATGGAACAGCAGGCCCGATACGATCACGACCAGGACCAAGGCCGCAGACCAGAGTTTGGTATGAAGGCTCAGGCCTTTTTGGGTACTACCCGCCAGTACCGGCACACCACCGCTACCACCAATCAGCCGGGCCAGCACCTTATCCACCTTATCCTTCACGATTCTCATAGGTCCTCCACGTGCGGACTAGAGTACGCCCAACTTCAGCCCATGGTTCGTCTTCGCCCAGTCCAGCAGCGAATCCGCAAACATGGCGTAGCCAACCCCGCCGATGACGCCGATCAAGCAGCCACACAGCGCAAACTCGCCGGAAGCAGGTTGCTTGGCGCACAGCCAGGAACCTGAATCTCCCTGCAGCGGATAGGCGCCGACGATGGCACCCAGTCGCGCACTCTTGCGGGCGAGAAATCCGGGCGAGACGGCAAAGTCATACATATGGGTAAAGCAATAATCCGAGCCATTGTTATGCCGAAACTTGTTGGTCACCCCGTAACCGCCAATCTTGTACGAGTGCGACCCGGAAAACGGGCCGCTCATGGCGACCGTATCACCAGAGGAGAGCTGGGTCCGATCACGGATATCGGTGATCATCCCCACGCCGTGGATCATGTTCGAGGGCTGGTGCTGCCCGTTCAGTCGGAACAGCGCTACGTCTGCTTCATACAGGGGGCCGGCGACATAGGGGTTACAGATGCCGGCACAGGGCAACGGTGCGGGGTCGTAGGAGGTATGCACGGTTGATGCAGCCTGGATGAAACTCCCATTGGGGTATTTCATCTGCACCGATGTGGTGGTGGATTGCGCCACGTGACCGCAGGTGACGCCCCAGATGTCCTGATGCTGATCCCGCAGGAAGCCACCGACGGCACCGCTGATCGTTGACAGGATCTCCTGCCCTCCTCGTACCTCAACGGGGGCGGCGGCAGCCAATACGGGCGTCTCCCGCTCAATCACCAGGACCGGGAACGGCTGATTGGCGCTGTAGCGTTGCAGGTCACCGATGGCGGAGTACCCGTCTGGTGTGCCGGGTGGCGTATAGATCACCGCGATAAACCGTGACTCGCCTGCGTACTCCAGGCGGCGCAGGTTCTCTGCTTGGCCGTCGTCTTGTTCCAGGGCATCTGCCGGCCACCAGGGGCCAAGCGCATAGTCCAGATCACGCTGAAAACCATAGCTGACCATGACCAAGTCACGCGGGTAGACGAAGACACCATTGACACGCTCCGCCGTGGCGTACGCCAGTTGCCCCAGACCGGACAGGAACTCCCGGAATACGGCCGTCCTGGAGAAGTCGATCATCTCCTTCATCATGGTCCTCCTTGCGCGTGACTGCTCTTCCGGTCATTTCACGGCAGGCACAGCGTGCCGGCTTGCCTGCCCATGCAAGATAGGCGACGGGGGAAGGAGCAACAAGCCAGTCCGCCCAAAGGTCTCGCACGACCACCTGGCAGTGCCCTACACCTTGGCGCACATGGCAATCCCGCCCACCCCCGACTACCCTGATCCAGGACTTCCCAGCAGGATCACCCAAGCGCCCCCGCTCAGCCCTGGTCCTGCCGCTATCGGCCTTTCCCTTCCCGTTCCGCTTCTCGCTCGATCTCTTCGTGGCGAATCGGCTGGTGCACCTATTCTTTGTCGGCGTACCCATCGCCTGGCTGCTGCGCGCGGCAACAACCAAACAAAGCGAGATGCAGCCAGCGTAAGCAGGAGCCGGTATAGTCCGCACGGTGCCGGCCATGCAATGGCTGCCACCCACCCCTCAGACTCAACATTCCGATACCACCGTGTCCAAGACAATCACCCTCCGGCTTTTCCAGCTTTCCGATCTGGTCGGCCACCTGCTGTGCCTGTTGTTCCTGGTGCTCGCCTGCACCATCAACGTCATCCTGCCCACCTTGTCCGTCGTGGGTATGGTGGTCGGCATCATCAGCTTCCTGGTGTTGGCCATCTGCAGCTGGTTCACCACCCGCCGCAAGTTCGCCGCCACCCTGTTCCTGATCGTGGCACTGGTAGGCTGGAGCGTGCGCCTGCAATCGCCGTTCGCCATGGTGATCGCCCTATCCCTCGCCCTGATCCTGGGCCTGCCGCTACTCCTGTCCTACCTGGAATTCCGCTCGGCCCGCAAAGCAGGTTGAGGCAACAGCAACAACCCGCCGCGTAGGTTGGGTTGAGCACAGCGAAGCCCAACATAGCCCTCCCCAATAAATCGCGGCTGCCAGACCTCGCTCCACCCCACTCGGTGGCTACAAAAAAACAAAGCCACCCGAAGGTGGCTTTGTCTTGCTTGGGTACTACAGGGCGCTGTACGCCTCTCTCACTACTACTCTCTACAATCTTTGTTACAGCCGCAGCTTTCATCGCCAGGTCCGTCGCCGCAACATCATTCGCAACGCCGTATGGCGACGAGTTAGGGCTCAGGCTACATCATGCCCAGGTACTTCGGCAGCCAGATGGAAATCTCTGGCACATAAGTCACCAGCCCCAGGAAGCCCAGCATGGCCAGGAGCCACGGCCACACCGCCACCGTCAGCTCGGTAATGCCCATCTTGGTAATGCCGGACGCCACATAGAGGTTCAGCCCCACCGGCGGGTGGCACATGCCCACCTCCATGTTCACCACGATCAAGATACCGAAGTGGACCGGGTTGATGCCCAGCTGCATGGCCACCGGGAACAGGATGGGCGCAAAGATCAGCACAATGGACGACGGCTCCATCACATTGCCGGCCAACAGCAGCAGCACGTTCACCGCCAGCAGGAACACGATCGGGCCAAAGCCCATTTCCAGCAGCCAGGCACCCATGGCTTGCGGGATGTTTTCGTGTGCCATCAGGAAGGAGAACAGCACCGCGTTGGTGATGATGTACAGCAGCATGGCGCTCATCGCGGCCGAGCTGATCAGGATGCGCGGTACGTCCTTGAAGCCGATGTCCCGGTAGACGAACACGGCGATGCAGAAGGCGTACACGGCGCTCATGGCGGCGGCTTCGGTCGGCGTGAACATGCCGGCGTAGATACCCCCCATGACGATGACGATCAGCATCAGGCCCCAGATGGCGCGGCGGAAGGCAACGAAGCGCTCCTTCCAGCTCGCCTTGGGCAAACGCGGATAGTTGTACTTGCGGGCACGGAACCAGGCCACAAAGCCCAGCAGGAACGCCAGCATCAGGCCCGGAATCACCCCCGCCATGAACAGCGCACCGACCGAGGTATTGGTCGCGACCGAGTACATCACCATCACGATCGACGGCGGGATCAGAATACCCAGCGCGCCGGATGTGGTGATGATCCCGGCGCCAAACTGCTTGGGAAAGCCCTGCTTCACCATGGCCGGCAGGATGATGGCGCCAATCGCCACCACGGTCGCCGGGCTGGAGCCCGATACGGCGGCGAACAAGGCACAGGCCAGCACACCAGCCAGGCCCAGGCCGCCGTGCATATGGCCCACCATGCTGGTCGCAAAGTCGATCATCCGCTTGGCCACGCCGCCGTGGGTCAGGAAGTTACCGGCCAGGATAAAGAACGGGATCGCCATGATCTCGAACTTCTCGATGCCGGTGAACAGCTTGAGCGCCACCGTATCGATCGGCACGTGCGTCATGGTGAACAGAAAGGTCAGCACCGAGAGCCCGAGTGCGATGGAGATCGGCATGCCGGTCAGCATCAGCCCCAACAGCAGGCAGAAGATCATCGCCTTGTTGCCGCCGATGACGGCAATGACCACCAGCATCGCCAGGATGCCCAGCGGCCATTTCATCGATACCGTCTTGATGGCATCGGCCGCCATGACGTTATTTGTGCTGGCATTACTCATGCTGGCTGTCCTTTCACTTCATCTTCCAGTCCGTCGACATGGCCATGGTCATGGTGCGGCAGCTCGCCAGTACGCAGGAAATTCCACGCGACCTGCGCAAAGCGGAAGCACATCAGGTAGGAGCCGAGCGGGATGGCGAGATACACAATCCACATGGGGATTTCCATATCCGCAGAGGTCTGGTCGGTATGGCCGATATGCCAGACGAAGTTGGCGCCGAGCGTACCGATAATGCCGGTGAACAGCATGCCGGCTGCCAGGGCGATCAGCACAAAGAAACGACGGTTCTTCTCTTCGAGCCGGTTGACCAGTACGTCCACGCCCACGTGGATGCCGGTACGCACCCCGTAGGCGGCGCCAAACTTGGCCATCCAGACGAACAGGTAGATACAGGCTTCCTGCGCCCAGGAAAGGTTAATGGACAGCAACCAGGTCTGCAGGCCCGGAATGTTATAGCCGGAGGCATAGCGGTGGACCACGGAGACGAAGATCAACAGGGTCGCCACCGCCATGAGTAGCGCGATGAACGCTTCCTCAAGGTAGTCGAAGTATTTCATGTGTGTGCTCCAGATGAGCGAGAGGCCGGGGAGAGGGCCGGCGATGACAGGGCGCACGCCCTGCCATCGTCAATGACGTTTGCAGCACCGCTCGGCGCCACCGGCCCAAAGTCGGGCAGGCGCCGTGCGGGCAAGGTTACTCGGCTGGGTTGTAGCCGGTTTCCTTGTAGATGGACTTGATCAGGTCCGCACCAATGCGATCGGACATCTGGGTATGAACCGGCGTCAACGCCTTCTTCAGCGCAGCACGCTCGGCCGGGGTGATGGTAACAATCTGGGTCTTGCCGGACTTGCGCACGTTCTCGATATCACCCTCGTTTTCCTGCTTGGCGATATCGTTGGCGTACTTGGTAGCGTCCTTCATCGCGCCTTCCAGCGTGGTGCGGATGGCTGGCGGCAGGCCGTCCCAGAACGGCTTGTTCACGATCACGGCGTAACCCAGATAACCATGGTTGGAGAGCGTGAGGTAAGGCTGCACCTCGTGCATCTTCTGGGTGTAGAAGTTCGACGGCGGGTTCTCGGTACCATCCACCACGCCGGTCTGCAGGCCTTGATAGACCTCGGAGAAGGCCATCTGCTGCGGGATCGCACCCAGGGTACGCATCTGGGCATCCAGTACCTTGGAGGACTGGATACGCATCTTCACACCGCGGAAGTCCGCCGGGGCCTTCATCGGCTTCTTGCCGCTGAAATCCTTGAATCCGTTGTCCCAGTACGCCAGGCCCAGAATACCCTTGCTTTCCAGCTTCTTGAGCAGGCTGGCACCGACCGGGCCTTGGGTGACCTTGTGCAGTTCTTCGTAGTTATCAAAGATGAACGGCAGGTCGAATACTTCAAATTCCTTCACGCCCAGCGGGCCAAACTTGGCCAGCGAAGGGGCGAGCATCTGAACGGCACCCAGTTGCAGGGCTTCCAGTTCTTCCTTGTCCTTGTAAAGCTGGCTGTTCGGATAGACCTCGATCTTCACGGCACCCTTGGTGCGTTCTTCAGCCAGCTTCTTGAAATACAGTGCGCCCTTGCCCTTGGGAGTGTCGTTCGCCACCACATGGCTGAACTTGATCACGATAGGGTCGGCGGCAAAGGCGGCAGTGGTGGTCAGCGCCAGGGCGATAGCGGCGCCCAGCAGGGTACGACGTTGCATGGTGTGTCTCCTTATAAGATTTGGTGTGGTCGCATTCTTTGCCGCGGCTCGCAAGCAAATCAATTGTGGCTATCCCCTGTGGTCAACCACAATGCCGAGTGTAGACCACTGAACTACGATACGGCCATGCAAGCCAGTTCCACGTCTTCCTCCCCCCAAACCGCCACCCAGCGCCAATTGTGGCTGGTGCCACGGCTGGCGCTCGCCCTCTTCGTGGCGGGGATCATCGGCTTGCTGTTCTATTTGCGTAGCGTCGAGCGCGAAGAAGCGCGGCTGGTATTGATCAGCGATGTGTTGTGGATAGAACAAAACCTGCGCTTCCAGTTCGATAAAACCGAGGAACGCCTGGCTGCACTGCTGGAGGCCTCCCGCGAGAACAAGCTCAGCGATGCAGAATTCCGCTCGCGGGCGCGGCTGGTCGCGGATGGTAACCCAGCCATCACCGGCGTGCGCCTGCAAATGCCCGGCCATGTGCAACAACAGGGTGAGATCATCCCCGGCGGGAGCGTGGTCGACGCCAGCAAGCTGGCCCGCGTCAGCGGCAAGCCCGCGTATACCGATATCCTGAGCCACGATGGCCGCATCGCCATCGTCCTGCGCGATGGCGATCGCGAAATCAGCGCCCTGGTCTCCATGCCACGCCTCCTGGCCGAACAGGTACCCTGGTGGTTCGCCAACAAGTACCGCTTGGCGCTGATCGATGCCCAGGGCCGCGAGGTCGCCAGCAAATCCCGCGTCGCGGCCGACGACGACAGCCTGAGCTATCAGTTGACGTTTGACCCGCCAGGCCATGGCCTGGCCCTGCAGGTCGTGGCCTACCGCACGCCGACCGGCTCGGTGCAGAAGGGCCTGATCACCGGCGTGGTCGTACTGGCACTGATCGTACTGTTCAGTTGGTGGCGCCTCCGGCGGCAGGTTCAAGGCCGCTTGAGCGCCGAGCTCGCGTTGCGTGAGGAACACGCCTTCCGCACCGCGATGGAAAACTCGCTGTCGGTCGGCATGCGCGCGCGGGACCTGACCGGCCGCATGATCTACGTCAACCCGGCCTTCTGCCGCATGGTCGGCTACAGCGCGACAGAGCTGATCGGCACCATGCCACCCTACCCCTATTGGAACCCGGACGACATGGCCGGCCACCAGGCCGTAAACGACGCCGTGCTGGCCGGCCGCGCGCCACCCGACTACGAACTGACCCTGCGCCATAGCGACGGCCACCTGGTCCACACCCGCGTCTACACCACCCCGCTGATCGATGCGACCGGCAAGCGCCGTGGCTGGATGAGCTCGGTGGTGGACATCACCGCGCAGAAGCTGGCCGAGGCGCGCGAGCACGAGCAGGAAGAAAAACTGCGCCAGACCGGCCGGCTGATCGCCATGGGCGAGATGGCCTCCACCCTGGCCCATGAACTGAACCAGCCGCTGATGGCCATGAGCACCTACGCCAGCGCAGCCCGTCAGTTCGCCAGCCAGGGCGACGCCGGCATGCTCGATTCCACCCTGGGCAAGATCGCCGAACAGGCGCAGCGCGCCGCCGGCGTAGTCCGGCGGATACGGGATTTCGTACGCAAGCACGCGCCACACCGCGAGGCTTGCGACATCAACGCCATCGCGCTCGATACCCTGGAACTGATCGAGCCGGACGGCCGTGCCCGCCTGGTCCTCGTCCGCCATGAGCTGGCCGTCGGCATGCCGGTGATCCAGGCAGACCGCGTGCTGGTCGGCCAGGTGGTCATGAACCTGCTACGCAATGCCGTGGATGCCTGCGTGGACCAGACGCCCGAACGGCGCGAGGTCGTGGTGCGGACCTGCTACGATGACGAATCCATCAGCCTCAGCGTGCATGATCGCGGTCACGGCATCTCGCCCGAGACCGGCGAACGGCTGTTCGAGGCCTTCTACACCACCAAGAAGCTGGGCATGGGGATAGGCTTGAACATCTGCCGGTCTATCATTGAACAGCACCACGGCAAGCTGTTCTACGACAACGTGCCCGAGGGTGGCACCATCTTCCATTTGAGCCTGCCAAGATGAACACCAAACCGGTATACCTGATCGACGACGACGCCGCTGTGCGCGATTCCCTCGCCCTCCTGATGCTGGCGCACGGCTACACCGTGCGCGCATTTGAGAGTGGCAAGGATTTTCTGGATGCGCTGGAGCCCAATAGCGAAGGCGTAGCGATACTTGATGTCCGCATGCCGGGCCTGTCGGGCCTCGATGTATTCGACCGCCTGCGGCAGGACGACAGCGAGCTGATCGTGATCTTCCTCTCCGGCCATGGCGATATCCCCATGGCGGTTCAGGCGGTCAAGCAAGGCGCCTTCGATTTTCTGGAGAAACCCTGCAGCGAGCAGCAGCTGCTGGACAAGATCAACGACGCATTGGAAGTCGCCACCGGCCGCAACGCCTCGCGCGGCAACCTGCAGGAGGCGGAAAAACGCCTCGCCACCCTCTCCCCGCGCGAGCGCGAAGTCATGGAACGCGTACTGGCCGGCAAGCTCAACAAGCAGGTGGCGGACGAACTCAATATCGCCATCCGTACCGTCGAGGTCCACCGCGCCAACGTGTTCGCCAAGATGGGGGTGCGTTCAGCGCTTGACCTGGCGCAATTGCTGGCAGGGCGCTAGCGCCGGCAAGCCATCCGGCCTGCGCCCACCGGATGTTCAGGCAAATACGCCCAGCATGGCCGCCAGCTTGACGGCAGCCAGCACCGCCGCCTGCGTATCCGCCGCCTTGTCGATCTCCTTGCGTATCTGCTGCATCCGTTCCAGATCAGCCGCCGTGGTCAGCGTACCTTCGTTGAACAACGCCAGTCTGGCCTGCAACAGTTCTTCGGCCGCCTTCGAGATAGCGGGCTTGAGCTGCCACTTGCCGGCGGGGTCCGCCGCGACATACTGGTCAAACAAGCCATCCAGCGCCGCCTCCGCCTGCCGGACATATTCGCGATCCTGCTCATCCATGATGTTCTCCTAGTTCGCCGTGCCAAGCTTGCAGTCGCTCACCTGGTTCAAGGGGATGCTCTCCAGCCTTGACCAGTAAGGGTCCTGGTCCATATCGGCCTTGATCTGCTTGAGGCGGTTCGCTGCACGAGTGGCATCCACCCCCTTGAGGGTACCGGCGTAGGACACGCCCTGCTGGGCAACGCCCAGGATGCTGGTCAGCGTAACATCGTTGTAGTGGGCCAGCAGTTGGTCGAGCCTGCGCCCCTGGTCCACCGCCGCCAGCGTGGCGTCGAGGGCGGCACGGTGTTTGTCCTCGTAAGCGGTCAGGTTGGTGTAGAAGCGCTCGTATAATTTTCGGGCGTTGTCCTTTTGCGCGTCGCCCTTGTTGGCAGCCTGTTTGAACTCGGCGAATTCAAACCTGAGGGTAGCCGGATAAAGCGGCGTGCTGTCTACATCGCTGGCAAAGTTCACAAGCTGCTTGGTCAACCGGGCCAGCACGCCACGGCCGCAGGCGACATAGCCGCTACCCAGTACATTGCCTTGCGGCAAGGCGGCATAGGCGCGGCCGAATTGCGCATAGGCGTATCGGAGTTTGTCGAAGGAGGCGGTCACGGCCTGGTCGGCTTTATCGTTGCTGAGTTGCCCCATATTGCTCAGCGCATCCTCGAATTTGACCGCGCCGATGCCGTTCTGCCGAACGGCAGCGTAAGCCTGTTCGAACAATTCCGTCTGGGGTGGCTTGGGGAGGGTCCGGTAGTCGTGAAACAGATCCTCGTAGGCCGTCAGTGCCTGGTTGGCTTGCTGCTCATAGGTATTGACTGCAGCGGTCAGGGCATCGGCTTTTTCCTGCGTGCAGCCGCTCATCAGCACGGCCAATGCCGTTGCCGGCAGGGCCAGGGTCCATGTGGTGCGCATTGCTTCCTCCTGGTGACTCGCAGCCTGTATTCACTGCGTTTTTGTCGTTTAAAGCTTATGCCATGCTCACCCATCCTGCAGCAAGATCAGGCGCTAGGGATACAAGGCCTTGGGCAACTCAAAATGCGGACCGTCGATAAACGCCCGCAAACCCGCTTTCTTGCGGCGGGCCACATACGCCGCGACCAGGTCCTCGGGTGAGTCGGTCGATGAATTGAAATCCACATCCCAGGCACCACCCCAGCGTATCTCGACATTCAGCTCACGCGCCGCGATGCGTACCGCATCGGCAATCTGGTAGATCGGCGGCCACTCCCAGCGCAGTTTGCCGTTGATATAGGGCACCAGATCGACCGCATGGCCGGAAAGATGGCGCGAATCCATCGTCTGGCTGGCACCGGCAGCCACCAGCTTTTGCTGCTCGGCCACCGTACGCTTGCCATCGTGTACCGCAAAATCCTGCGCGGTGAGAGCGATCGCCCGTTTGACGACCTTGACGAGATCGGGATGAACGCCTTCCAGTTCAGCCAGCGAGCCCTTGCCCAATGAGAAACCAGCCATGACATGCCCCCCAAGGTTCTTTCAGAGATGTACGGAAAGCAGCCGCGCAGCGCCGGCCGCTGTTGTGCCCGGACGCAGACGTACTGCATCCAGGGTGATGCCATCTCTAGATAGACAAGGGTGGACGCCTCTACACCACCCATTTGATAAAAACATCGATATATCAAATGGATATTCGATGAGCGGCGTCGCTTCGGGCCAGACGGGCAACAACCGTGCGGATCAGTCCGCCATGGTCCAGGCCAGGATCACCGGTTCCGCACGCGCGGTAGGCGGCGCCTGCTCGAACGGGACACCAACGACGATAGGCGCCACCACGGTAATTTCCTCGGAGATCCCCAGCGCCCGCTTATGTTCTGGCGTATTCAGCCCGGCGACGGCAGACCCGACCACGCAACTACCCAGCCCCAGGGCATGCGCCGCGAGCATCAGGTTGCCAGCAGCCAGCCAGCAGTCAGCAGGGACAAACGGACCCATGGGCTGGGCGCAGATCAGGATCAATGTATCGGCGTCATGGAACAGGTTGATGTCGGCATCACGCGACAGGCAGCGTGATTGCTCATCGCTGCCAGCCGCTCCCGGCGGTGGCTCCGCCAGGCTTGGGGTACAGAGCCGCTCGGACAGATGCTTGATGGCTTGCCTGCCCTGCAGCACGACAAAGACCCACTGCTCTTCGTGGATCGCTGTTGGCGCACGTACGGCGGCGGCCAGCAGGCGCTGGATGGTGTCGCGGTCCAGTCGTTGCGCTTCGTAGCGGCGGACCGAGCGACGGGTCTGGATCGCTTCCAGTGCGCTCATGGCAGGGGCAATCATGGTTCGCTCCTTGGCGGCGGGCTCAACGCCCGCCAGGTTCAGCTTGGCGGGTCACTACGACATGGCAGCACCCCACATCGCCCCCTTGTAGCCCACATCGGCCTCTCGGACATTGATACAGGTCAAGCTGCAACACGCCCATTCATCTTGTCTGCAAGAAGCGGTGCTTATCGACTAAAAAGGGAACGAACCCCGACCTGGGGGGACGAACCTATCCCTGCGTAATACCATCGAAGATGGAGCCTCCCTATGCGTGCCCAACCCTTGATCGCCGTTCTCGACGTCAATGCCAGCAGCCGCTGGTACCAGGCCGTATTGGGCGCGGAAAGCGGTCACGGCGGGGACGAATACGAGCAGATCACCGTGGAGGGTGAAATGATCCTGCAACTGCACCACTGGGATGCACACCACCACCCGCACCTCGGCCAGCAATCGGGCAAGCCGCATGGCAATGGCGTGCTGCTCTGGTTCCAGACCGATGCATTCGACGCAGCCCTGGCGCGCATCCGCGCCCAGGGTGCCGAGGTACTGGAAGGCCCCAAGATCAACCCGAACGCACAGCATCGCGAGATCTGGCTGCGGGACCGGGACGGCTACGTGGTGGTCATCGCCGGGCCATATGGTGATCTAGGCCAGTAGCGCCTGAGCCGCCATGAACCATCCGTCCATGGCAGCACCGCAGGCTTAATGGGCACTTCAGCGTCCCAGGGCCTTGATGCGCCGGACCTGCAGGACGGAACCGACCAGAAACACCAGGAACATCACCGCCGCAGCGGTCTGCAGTTCCGGTGCCTCGGCGTTCGGCAACAAGGGCGCACCCAGCGGCAAACGGGTCGTCGTTTCGGTCACGGCCGGGATCATGTGGAAGAAGAAGGTCAGCGAATAGCTGACCACCTCGACATAGCGGCTCTTCTGGCCGAACGAGCCGCGGCTGGCCAGGAAGGCCACGCCCAGCACCACCAGGGTGATGATGCCCAGCATATGCGGCTTCCCAAAACCACCATGCTGGAAAATGCCAAAGCCGGTCAGGCAGGTCAGCACCGTGGTGATGATATAGACGCGACCAATGGTGTTGTTGGTGACGAGCTGCTTGTCGCGGATAAAGGCGATCAGTGCGGCAGCGACGGCGACTAGGCTGATGGCGGTATGAATGGCGCCCAACGTGGTAAGACCCAGCATCGTGATTCCCCTTTTCTCATCATTGGTTTTGGCAACAACAGCGCGGCGATCAGGTGAGCATGTGTAGCTTGAGCCTAGTCAATCCGGCTCGGGACAACATCACTCTTTCGAGTTATCCAACCCGCATCATTCGGGCTAAGCCTGCATGGCGCGATTCGCCACGGCCATGGCGGCCTGGCGCGAGGCTTCTGACCGTGTGGGGTGCGGGTGGCAGGTGAGCGCGATGTCCTCCGCCGAGGCGCGGAACTCCATCGCCACACAGTATTCGGCAATCAGCTCGCCCACACTGGGACCTATCATGTGCACGCCGAGGATCTCATCGGTCGCGTCGTCCGCCAGCACTTTCACAAAACCTTCGGCCTCGTGGTTGATCTTGGCCCGGCTATTACCACCAAAGGGAAACTTCCCCACCTTGTAGGTACGCCCTTCAGTCTTGAGTTGCTCCTCGGTCTTGCCAACCCAAGCCACCTCGGGCTTGCTGTAGATCACGCTGGGAATGACGGCATGGTTGACCTCGCTCGCCTGTCCGGCGATGACCTCGATACAGACAATGGCTTCATCTTCCGCCTTGTGCGCCAGCATGGGGCCGGAAGTCACGTCGCCAATCACCCATACCCCGGGCACGCCACTGCGCAGATGGTCGTTGATCAGCATGCCGCGTTTGTCCGCTGCAATACCAACGGTTTCCAGCCCTAGTCCCTTGGTATAGGGGCGGCGGCCAATGGCAACGAGGACATAATCCGCCTCCAGCGTTTCCACCGAGCCGCCGGCAGCAGGTTCTAGCGTGAGCGTTACGCCCTTGGCAGTCGTCTGCGCACCCGTCACCTTGGTACCCAGCTTGAAACTCATGCCCTGCTTGGCAAGCGATCGTTGCAAGGTCTTGCCGGTATCCTCATCCATGCCGGGGCAGATGCGGTCGAGGTACTCCACCACCGTCACCTGGCTGCCGAGCCTGCGCCAGACCGATCCCAGCTCCAGGCCGATCACCCCGGCACCAATCACCACCAGGTGACGCGGAACCTCAGGCAGCGACAAGGCACCGGTCGAATCAAGAATACGACGGTTATCCACCGTCACCCCGGGCAGCGGGGTGGGCTCGGAGCCGGTGGCGATCACGATATCCTTTGCCGTCAGCACCTGCTCAGTGCCATCGTCAGCGGTCACCACCACCCGGCCCGGGCCATCGAGACGCCCCCAACCCTTGATCCACTCTGCCTTGTACTTGCGGAACAGAAACTCGATGCCTTTGGTGAGCGTGGTCACGCTCTCATCCTTCTGCTTCATCATCTGCGCCAGATTGAGCTTGGGCTTGACCTCAATACCCAGCTGAGCGAACTCGGTTCCTGCCGCCGCCTCATAGAGCTCCGAAGCATGCAACAACGCCTTGGACGGCATGCAACCCACATTCAGGCAGGTGCCGCCCAGGGTCGCCCTTCCCTCTATGCACGCCACCTTCAAGCCCAGTTGACCTGCACGGATAGCGGCGTTGTAACCGCCAGGGCCGCCGCCTATGATCACCACGTCGTATGCACTCATCGATCTGCTTTCCAGGTGTCGCCCATCGGGCGGGAGATTAGAGATTTACGCTATCGCCTATTAATCTACCATCCAGTTGGTAGTTTACAAGCCGGATTGCAAGTGCCGCCAGGAGGCGTCGCTGCAAGGCGATGTTGCATGACCTTAACCCTGCACTTCCGCCTGCACATCCCACAGCATGGCGAGCCCGGTATCACTCGTTCGGGTGAGTGAAATGGCCTGAGGGGCTTTCCATTGCAACCAGACTGCCGCTATAACGGGGTCTCCGCCTGATAGGACCATCCCATGCGCCTCGCTGCCAAGCTCTCCTTGCTCACGCTCGCGCTGCTGCTCGGCAGCGCCCACGCTGCCGATGCGGGCAACGGCTTTGAGTGCAAACCCGATGGCAACCAGCAGGAGATGAACGCCTGCGCGATACGGGATTTCCAGGCCGCCGACAAGGCGCTCAACAACCAGTACCAGCAGTTGATGGGCAGCCTGCCCGCCGCCAGCCAGACCAGGCTGCGCACCGCCCAGCGCAGTTGGCTGAAGCAGCGCGACCCACGCTGCAAGACCGCGACGAAAGCGTCGATGGGCGGGTCGATCTGGCCGCTGGAATTCTATGGCTGCCTGCAAGCCGCAACCGAAAAACGCACGGCCGAGCTTGCCAAGTGGCCAGCCGGCAAATAGCCGCCTAGCTCAGGTGCTTGCCTGCCTCGCGCAGGCTCAGCGGTGACAGCAACGCACGCTGCTGGGCCAGGAAGTCGCGAACGGTTGCTGGCGCGTGGTGCGCATAGTCGCGCAGCGCCCAGCCTATGGCCTTGCGGATAAAAAAGTTGGGTTCCGGTGCCAGTACCCGTGCGTAGTGGAACAGCCGTTGCTCATCCACATCGGCCCGCCAGCCCAGTTGGTGCAACATGGCAATGCGTCGGACCCAGAGATTGGGATGATGCAGGGCCACATCCATGCTGCCCTGCGCATTCGTGTCCACCAGGCTGGCGGCATGGACAATATCCCCCACCACCCCGGCCAGACCATCAACCGTATCCCACCAGGACTTCTGCTGTACCAGCGCCAACAGGGCGTCGATATCGTCCATGCCCAAGCGCTTCCAGTGCCGCGCCAGCAGGTCGACCGCCACGTACTGGTACTCCCGCTCGGGCAGCGCCCACAGGGCGGCGGCATGCCGCAACAGCGCCGCCGCATCGGCACCGGTCTGGGCCTTCAACAAGGGACGCAGGGTTGCCCGCCGTACCGGCGTTGGCAGCCCCAGGAAAGGGAACTGCTCCCGCATATAGGCGCGCATCGGCCCGGCGCGCTGTGGGTCGGCAACCGGCCGCAACAGCGCCTGGACCTGATCGACAAAGTCTGGGGTAGTCATGCGCTGGAGCATTGGCCGGCGCCCGTAAAAATGCAAGCAGGCCGGTACGAACACCGGCCTGCAAAGGTCAAACGGTCCGACCTGCGTTTAGCGTATACGATCACCGTAGCGGATCGAGACCAGCACGCCATTCTCGAACCGCAGAATGGTCAGGAACTGGCCCGGCCCCGGGTTGTAGGTCCACTCGTCGACTCGCTGGCAGGCGCCCTCACCCGGTTTGCAAAAGGAATCTTTGGCCACCGGCTCGCCGCACTTCATGGTCACAGCCGCCTTGTTGTCGCCGATGCCAGCCAGATCACCATTGCAGCGCAGGAACTCGGCCCGGGCCTCCAGGCCTGCGCCAACCAGCAGCAAGGCAAACGCCCCGCGTATTGCCATATGCCGAAGCATCCAATCTCTCCTTGGGGTGTTTTTGCTTGTCCTGCCGGTGCCACCAGGCGCACCGCAGGCGACGTCGGCCATGCAGGCCGCGTCTGCCCACTTCAACGCTGCGGCAACGCCAGCGGTTGACGCTGCCTGGCTCAGCCCGCCGGCCGCAACGGCAGCGTCAAGCCGGTCCCGCCATACCAGCGCAGCCGCACCGGCACCTTGCCATCGGCCACGGTCTCGTCGCTCACGTCCTTGCCGCTGCCGTAGTTGATCTGCATCTGCGGCTGCTTGATCACACCCGCCAGCACCACCAGCCGGCTGCCCTTGGCCAATAGCCGGCTGGTGAGCCGTCCGGCCGTCAGTTCAAGCTGCTGCCGCTTACCCGGCACCAGCAACTGGCGCTGGCTGCGGTCCCGCGCATAACTCAGCCGGTTCTGCAGCGAGGAAAGCTCGACATACTCACCGGCCGCCGTCAGCTCGTAGAGGCTGAAGCGCAGGTCCAGGTCGCGCTTGTTGCTGCTGAAATCCAGATGCACCTTGAACAAGCCGCTCAGTTCAGTCGCCTGCGTGAAAGCCGGGCTGACCCACACCATGCTGCCCCAGGTATCAAGCTCGGTATTGACGATACCGCCACCGACGGCAGCACGATCAATATCGCGACGGTCGGCCAGCGCCATGGTCTGGGTGATGGGCGCCAGCCGGGTCGGCGCCTTCCGGAGCAGGTAGCGCCCGCCTTCGCGCGTATCACTCAGGTAAAGCCGCACCGGCATACCCATCGCGTCGATGCTCGGTGCATGCCGCCAGACGTTGCCGCCCATCAACTGGTAGTTCACCTTGTCCTGCAGCAAGGCCGGCTTGGGGCCGCCACGCAGTATGTGGTCGAACCACTGGTAGCGCAGCTCGCCGATATCGATCTGCGCCACCGCATCCGTCCGGTACCCGCGCAGATAGCTGCGGGCATCGCCCAGCGGGCCCATCGTGCCACGCTGGCCGCGGACATGGTCATAGGGGCCGATCAGCAGGTAGTGCTCGGCATTCGGCCGGTGGGCAAGGTGCTGCTGGTAGTAGTACAGCGCACCCAGTTGGCCATCATCGTAGTAGCCGGTCGTGGTGAGGATGGGGATGTCGATGCGGGCAAACTCCTGCCGGTAGGGGATCATTGCCTGCCAGTAGGCATCGTAGGCCGGGTGCGCCAGCCAGCGACGGAAGATGGGGTTGGGCGTGCCGTCTATCTGGTCCAGATCGCGATAGGCCGTGCCGCCCACATACCAGTTGCGCCACATGCGCGCCCAACGGGCCCGGTCATTGATCGCGGCTTCGTCCTGGGTCTTGTTGTTGGTGATGTAGAACGGCCAGTAGTACACGAAGCTGAAGAACACATTGCCATCCATGGGCACATCGATGCCCGGCGCGGCAGTCACCGAGGGCATCATGGCCTTGAGCGCCCTGGGCAGGCGCTTGGCGGCGGCCCACTGCGTAAAGCCTTCATAGCTGCCGCCATACATGCCGACGCGGCCATCGCTCCAGCCCTGCACCGCGATCCACTCGATCAAGGCGGCGGCATCCTCGCCGTCGTGCTCGTACGGCACGGCCGGGCCAGGGCTGCAGCCCTTGCCACGGCTCAGGCCTACCACGGCGGCATAGCCATGGGATGCCGTCCGGCGCGCTTCGACCAGCATGCTCTCGGGACTGGCGTAAATGGTGAAGTTCAGCAAGGTGGGCAGGGGCGCCACCGCACTGCGGGGGCGCACGATCAAGGCACAGACCACCACACCGGGCGCCGTCGGCACGGCCACCTCGCGCTCGATCAGGTAGCGGCGCTGGTCATCCTCGGCAACCAGGCCATCGAGCCATGGCGCAGCCCGACGCAAGGCACTACTGGCCTGATACTGCCGCAACAAGGCCAGTGCCTCGTCTTCCTCCAGCGAGGTCTTCCCCTTGGCCCCAGCCAGGCCGCTTCGCCAGTCGGCATCGGCACCCGCAGCGCCCAGTTGCAAGGCACGGATCACCATGGCCGCCGTGGCATCGTCCAGCGTCTGCATGACGCTGCGGAAAGCTGCAGCATAGGCCAACTCGAAAGGCTGCCCCTGCGAGGCCGCCTGCTGGGCCAGGGCGTCTATCTGGTAGGGAACATTGAGTGCGGCCGCCGGGTAAGGCCCATCGGCCCGTACCTCGCGCAACCGGGCCGTGCTGGCCATCGCCTCCGGATAGCGGCGGGTCAGCAGTTGCAACCGGAATAACTGATCGAGATAGGCACTGCGGTCGTCGTCCCGATAGTCCGCCAGCACTTGCTCGGCGAGAGCCGGCATCGCCGCCGCCAGCGCGGCGTCATCGTCAGCCCAGCCATCCGGCAACGCATGGGATGCAGCATGGGAAAACACGGCCAGGTACAGGCATACCGCAAGCAACAGGGAACGCATCATGAGCAGGCACCAGGTGGAGAAGTCGAACCACCCAGACAGGGTAGACGACAATCCCGGCGCTGCTCGGCCCATGCGACCGATCGCGAGAAACGGGGGGTGAATGGTGTATCGCCAACGGGCGCCCGCGCCCAGCCTGGGTCGGTCGCGGGCGCCCGTAAGGCTAGCTCCCCAAGCTAGGCCGCAATTCCCACATGCAGGCTGGCGACGTAGCCGCTGCTGACATCACCCGTCAACGTCAGCATCTGGTAGCTCGTCCCGTCACTGAACACGTTGTCGCCGGCATTGGTCGGCACCGAGGTGTTCTGACCATGCGTGGCATATAGGCTGCTGGCGTAGACCGCCGTATTGATCGTTTCCGGAAAGGCCAACTGGGTGGTGACGGTGGCCGTGACCTTCAGGTTGTCGTTCAGGTAGATCTGGGCATGGATATGCGTGACCCGCCCGGCGTACCAGCCGGGATAGATGGTCGTGAAACTGACCTGGCCGGCACTGTCGCTGACCTGTATGCCGCGCAGATAGGTCTCGCCGGCATGATTGCCGTTCTGGCTGCTGCTGTAGCCGGAATACTCCCCGTCCTTGTCGCAGTGCCAGATGTAGACCGCGGCATTGCTGATCGGCGCGCAGAGGTTGTTCACGTTCTCCAGCGTCAGGTTCAGCGTCAGTGGTACGCCGGTTTTGCTGTCGCGTACATCCTGCCGGACCATCGCAGTATTGCTGAGTATCGCCAGCAAGGGGTAAGGCCCTTCGGTCTCGCTGGGGATCAGCGCGCAGTTGCCCGCCGCCGTCGCACCTGCACGAACCACCGTAAGGGCATAGCTGCGCGTGGTCGTGCCATCCGCAGCGGTCACGACGATGCTCAGGCTGTTACTGCCGACCGCCAGGCTGACCGCCGCAGTGGCACTGCCGCTGGCCACCGTCGTGCCGTTGACCTTGATCACGGCCGTGCTGCTGGTCGCCGTCGGCGTCACGGTGATGCTGCTCACGCCATTGGTCACGCTGACCGTATAGCTGGTGGTGGCAGCCGCAAAGGCAGGGCTCAGGCTGCCGGCGGACAGCACCAGCGCGCTCAGGCTCGCATCATTGCTGACCGTACCGCCCACCGTGCCGCTGCTGGTCTCGCCACCGCTACCGCCACAACTGGCGACCGAGATGGCACCCAGTGCGGAAACGGTACCGAATCCGAGTGCCTTACGGCGACTGAACAAGGGGCCGCGGGTATCGGGATTTTGCATATTGGACTCCTGCTATCGAACGGGGATTACTTACTGGCGGCCGGCGGTGCCGGTGGCGCGCCGTCCTTGAAATCCGGCACAAAGGCGAGCTGGCAGGTGCCGGTCAGCGCGCGGCCATCCGGCGTGGTGACCTGTACGGCCGCCCCCGCCGCCTTGCCCTTGCAGGCAGCGGTATCGATCGGCGGCGGGCCCGGCGGGCGGCCGCCTTGCGGGGCATTGTCGGCCAACGCACCAGGGGCAAAGGCGCCAAACAGGCAGAGGGGGAGTATTTTGCGGAGGAACATGGGCGTGTCTTTCACATGGAGGTGAAGCCAGCATCGCAGCCCCGACAGACAGCGACAATACCGGTGTGCCCGGCAATTGTTTCCAGGTTTGACAGCCCTCTTCGCCTTGCACCACAGCGCCAGACAGGACGGCGGATAACGTAAGAAACTGTTGCTGCGCACTTACAATTCTTGCACTTGGCTTACCTTGCCAAGCACGCCGATGTGATTGATTTCATTGAAACAAACCACACAATCCGGCGACCAGGCCGCAACGCCACAGCAGCCCGCCGGCGAGCAGCCCTGCCAATCGCTTACACTGCGCCGCCTTCCCTTCCATTGACGAGTTCCGCCATGCTCCACCACTTCTCCTTCGGCGTTCGCGATATCCAGCGCTCAGCCGCGTTCTACGATGCCGTACTGGGCGCCTTGGGCTATGTCAGGGTCTGGACGGATATGGACGATGGCGATCCGGATGCCGCCGTCGGCTATGGTCGTGAAGGTGGCGGTGACAAGTTCGCCATCAAGCTGCGTGCGACCACCACGCAGGCCCCGGGTGACGGTTTCCATCTGGCGTTCACCGCACCGGATCAGGCGGCCGTACAGCGTTTCCACGCCGCCGCCCTGCAACAGGGTGGCGGTGACAACGGCCAGCCCGGCCTGCGACCTGACTACGGCCCGGACTACTACGCCGCCTTTGTGATCGACCCGGACGGCTACCGCATCGAGGCCGTCATCAACGCCGCCGGCTGCTGCTAAGCCACGGCCACCGCCAGCAACTGCCAGCCGGCAAAGCCCAGCAGTACCAGCCCCGCCACGCGGTTGATCACACGCATCGCGCCGCTGGCCATGCGCTCCCGTAGCGCGGCCATGCCCATGGCCAGCGCGAGCCACCAGCCGGCCGATCCCAGCGCGACGCCCAGCACCATGGTGCCGGCGGCAGTCGCATCCGCCGCCATGCCGCCGCCGAGGGCTGCAAAGATGGCCACAAAGCTCAGGATGGTCATGGGGTTGCTCAGGGTCAGCAGGAATACCGAGCCATAGGCCGACCAGCCGCCCGGTGCCTCCCGCGCCTCCGCCGTGCGGCTGGCGGCGTTGCCTCGCCATAGCTGCACACCCATCCAGGCCAGGAACAAGGCACCGATGATCGTCAGCGGTTGGGCCAGCGCCACGAAAGCCGCCGTCACCCCGGCAACGCCGAACGCACCCAGCGCGCCATAGACCGCATCGGCGCTGGCAGCGCCCAGGCCACTGGCAAAGCCGATGCGCGGCCCATACTGCAGCGTCCGCTGCATGCACAAAAGGCCAATCGGGCCAACCGGCGCCGCGATGGACAAACCGATCAGGGCCGAACGGCCCAGCAAGACCATATCCATTTCCACTACTCCAGACAGACAAGACGATGGCAATAGTCTGCTTGGTGAGCGCGCCGAGGTAATTACGAAAAAAACGGAAATTCGGCAGAATGGCCTAAGCTATTCTGGTCAATTGGCGATAGACAGTGTGTTTTTACGGAGACCCGCCCACATGGAGCTAGACGGCAAATCCTGGAAGATCCTGCAGGCCATCCAGCAGGACGGTCGTATCTCGCTGACCGAGCTGGCCGGCCAGGTGGCGCTATCGGTCCCGGCAACCTCGGAGCGGCTCAAGCGCCTGGAGGAAGCGGGCGTTATTCAAGGCTATCGGGCTATCGTGTCGCCGGAGCGAGCCGGCTATGGGGTGATGGCACTTGTCGGCATCACGACCGGCCAACCCGGCAAGGCCAAATTCATCGCCAAACTGGAAAGCCTGCCGGAGGTGATCGAATGTCTGCATGTAACCGGCCAGGACTCCTACGTCCTGAAGGTGATTACCCGTGACATTCGTCACCTGGAACGCTTCGTCGGTAGCATCAACAGCTACGGCGAGACACGGACCTCCATCGTGATGTCGGAGCCCATCCCTTTGCGGGCCGTCGCTCAGCCCGAACAGGCGCCAAGCTGAATCCTGTGCAATGCCCAGGCAGCGTGGTAAATCGTCGCGGTATCAGCGCGGCCGCAACACTCGCATCCGGGTATCCGCCAGCACCGGCTGGTCGGTAGTCGGGCTGACTACAGCCAGCACCGGCTCACGATGGGAGATATAAAAGCTGCCATGCCAGGCCGAACGCGAATCCGGCAGGGCACCGAGGCTCTCGCCGGTCCCGATACGCATGCTACCGCCCTTGAGTTTGCTCAACGTCCCTGCCTCCGTCGCAGCTCATGCTGCTCTTGTACATCCAGGCTGTACAGCGCGGTGGGCTCGGCCAGCAGGCGGGATTCGCCGATCGGTTCGCCGGTCTCCATGCACCAGCCGTAGCGGCCTTCGTCGATACGATTGATGGCGGCATCGATACGCTGCAACTGCTCATGTTCATGATCGCTGACCAACCGGGCCATATTGTGGTCCTCTTCGAGTGAGGCACGGTCGGACGGGTCAGAGGCGGTATTGTCATCGTCCCGCATATGGGTCTGGGCAACATCGGCCGCAGCCAGCAAGGTATCCCGCCGCTCGATCAACAGGCTGCGAAAGTGGGCCAGTTGTTCGGCGCTCAGGTAGCTGTCAGAAACGACAGTAAGGTCGGGAGGGGATTGGGGTGCGCGGGCAACGGCGCTATTGGTATTGGTGCGTTTCACGGCGAGTATCCTCGTGAATCACTCCTGGAGCAGGGGCGAGTTGGACTAGCCATCATCACAGACCCGATACCTGGCCTGTCAGCCAGCGTACCCGGTTGCGGGGCTGTCGTGTAATGCCATCCGGCTTTGCTTCGCCAGCCTGCCAAGGACTCCATACCGCCGACACCAAGCCTGGTGCCATCGCCTTGTTGGTGGGCAAATCAGCCCACAGCATCGCCCCACCATACTCCCACTGCGCCGAATAGCTACTGATTCCTGCGCCGGACCAACACGCTGGCAAGTCGGGTTCCATTCGGTTTCCCAGCTCGGTGCCAAGGCGCGCAGCGTAGTTGTCCATGACATGAACCCAGCATGCCGGGCGGTTGCCTCCCGGTGCACCGGCCAATAGCACGCCGCTGTACAGCATGGACGGCGAAAACAAGACAGGGTCGCGTCGGCGACCCTGTTTGTCCAAACATCCCTGAGCTTCATGTAGGTGTAGTGCGCTTCATGATCCTTACCAGGCCGAACAGAGCGACCCCGAACAAGGACAGCAAACCGGGTTCCGGTACCGCATTGATCACGGCATCATCACCAGGTGGTGGCGCCAGAGCCACCGAAAAGAACGAAGGCTGGGCATCGTTACCACCCAGTTCGTCGCTGGTCGGAAAGAGGACATCAAGCAAGACCTCCTCCGGCTTGGGCGCCCCATCAATGACGGGAGGCACCTCGGTTTGGTCAAGCACCGGCGGATGCCCGCCCGATGGACCTGCAGCGCCACCAAACGGCGCGCCACCATTCGCCCCACCCGGCGCAGCGCCGCCCCCGGTAGAGGCCCCTGGTACAGAACCACCTGGAGAAGGCGCAGAGGATGCAGATGGTGCAGGAGGAGCACCCGGGACAGGCGGTTTTGGCGGTACAGCAGAAGGTGCCGGCGGCGTGAGCACCGGTTTGAACGCCGGCGCGGGCGCGTCGGACGGTTGAGGCTGGATACCACTATCCACCCAGGCAATCAGCACCTGGGCAGGGGGTCGGTTCGCACTGCTGACAATACCCGTTCCCGACCCGGCAAACGTCTCGCAACCACCACAATCCATAGCCCTGACCTGGCCATTAGGGTTGATATGCACCAACGCAGCCTGAGTACCAAACGACGACATGAACAACAAACTGGCTACAAGATATTTCAATTTCATCATAACTCCCTTAAATCAATAAGTTAGACAAAGGGATTGCCCTGATTATGCAAGCATAAATCGGCCCACTCATTAATAATCAAACACTTACAAAAATTGATGGGAAATTTGACAGCGGACTGTCAAGAAATCCGACAGCCTGCCCCGGCATATGCACCGCGCTTGACCCAGACCCGTCACCGCTCTTAGCATCGGCACCATGATTCGCTACACCGCTACCCCCTCCATCAAGGCACAGGCTTGTTGTCCGCAACCGCCTCGGGGTCCTTGCGTCTAGCCAATTCATGTAGAACATCCCCAGAGGCCGCGGCGTTGCAAAACCCGCGGCCTCTTATATTTGGAGCGCCCGTGGCATTGCACCTGTACGACACCTATCAACGCGCCCTGCGCGAATTCGTCCCGCTTCATGCCGATCAGGTCGGGCTCTATTGCTGCGGCCCCACGGTGTACGACTACGCCCACATCGGCAACCTGCGCACCTATGTGTTCGAGGATCTGCTGCGCCGTACCCTGGAATGGCATGGCCACGCGGTCAGACATGTGGTCAACATCACCGATGTCGGCCATCTGGTCAGCGATGGAGACGACGGCGAGGACAAAATGGAGAAAGGTAGCCGGCGCGCCGGCGAATCTGCCTGGGTACTGGCCGAGCGCTACACCCAGGCCTTCATAGCGGACATGCAGGCCCTCAATCTGCTGCCACCTACCCTCTGGTGCAAGGCGACCGACCATATCGCCGAACAGATCGCCTTTGTCGCCTTGCTCGACGAGAAAGGCTTTGTCTATCGCACTGGCGACGGCCTGTACTTCGATACCAGCAAGCAGGACAACTATGGCTACCTGGCCAGGCTAGACCGCGACAAGCTCGATGCCGGCCATCGCGTGGACATGGGCGAGAAGCGCAACCCCACCGACTTTGCCCTCTGGAAATTCTCGGAGCCGGGTGTACAGCGGCAGATGGAATGGGACAGCCCCTGGGGCCGAGGCTTCCCCGGCTGGCATATCGAGTGCTCGGCCATGTCGGCCAAGCATCTGGGGGCATGGTTCGATATCCATTGCGGTGGCGAAGACCATATCGCCGTCCACCACAGCAACGAGATCGCCCAGACCGAGGCGGCACACGGCACGCGCCTGGCCAACTTCTGGCTGCACGGCTATTTCCTGCAACTCGATGCCGCCAAGATGTCCAAATCCAGTGGCGATTTTCTACGCCTGCAGACCCTGGCGGATCGTGGCATCGACCCCCTTGCCTATCGCTACCTCTGCCTGACCGCGCACTACCGCAGCCAGCTCAACTTCACCTGGGAAGCCCTCGACGCCGCGGCCACCGCACTGGCGCGGCTGCGGGAGAGTTATCTGCGCTGGCCCGAAGGCGGCGAGCCCGATGCCGATACCCTGGCGCGCTTCACCGATCAGATCGACCAGGACCTGAACCTGCCACGCGCCCTGGCCGTCGCCTGGTCACTGGTACGAGGTGATCTGCCAGACGCGGTAAAGCGGGCAAGCTGGGATGCCATGGACCGGGTGCTGGGCCTGGACCTCGCCCATTGGCAGCCGTCCGAAGTGCGTGTGCCAACAGATATCCAGGCACTGGCGGATGCCCGCCAGCAGGCGCGACAGGAAAAACGCTGGGCCGATGCAGACGCCCTGAGGCAGGCCCTGGCCGAGCAGGGTTGGGAGGTGGAAGACAGCGCGAACGGCCCCCTATTACGGCCGCGATTGTAGGCGACAAGGCGTAAGCGCGCCGATTTCTCCGGGGCGCTTACGTTGACTTGACCAAGCCTGGGTCACACATCAGGCAAACAGGCTCGCGAACATGGTCCGCCGCTGCTGCTCGACCGAGCCCAGCGCCAGTATCTGGGCCATGCTGGGCAGCGGCAGCGGGTTCTTTTCGACAAAGTCCTGATGGCTCGCCCCTGCCGGCAGGGACTGATCGTAGGCCTTGATCCGCTTGACGATCTCGTCGTCGGACAGACCATCGGCCTTGGCCCGGTTGTACACTTCGATACGGCCATCGACCCGCTTGTCGATCTCCTGCTCGCGTGCCAGCCAGTTCTCCCAGGTCACGGCCTCACCATTATCCTTGTAGTGTGCCGGCTTGCTGGTGATATCGATACTGATCCCGTCACGACGGTAAGCCATCTGCTCCACCGGCCCGGCCCCCGGCGGCGGCTGCTTGGCAGACGGCCCGACGAAGTAGTCCAACATGCGCACCTTCATGCCATCGTCGGCCGCAGCCGACTTGGCAAGACCGGCGGCGGAGAGGCTGACCTTGTCCTCCTCCTGGCGCTTGCCCATCCCGGCAGCGTCTGCCGTGGCAGCGGCCAGGTTTTGCCGGTTGTACGAGAGGCCATAGGCGCTATGGGCCTGATAGGCTTGCAGGCTGCTGTTGACGTTCATGCTTGTCCCTCCTGGACCACGCTCGTTTCTGTGTACGAACGGTACGGAGAAATAGCAGGAGGTATGCCAGCCTAAAGACCATGGCATGAATAGGGGTATAATGCATCGGCTCAAGGAGGCGCTAAGGCGCCTCCAATCAATTCATTGCCCCGGAAAACCTATCATGTCCGCTATCCCCGCCTGCCCCCAATGCACCCTGGAGAACACCTACCCGGATGGCGACAACTATGTCTGTGCCGATTGCGGCTTCGAGTGGGCCGCACAGGCGGCAACGGACGGTGACGAGGTGGTCGACACCGTAGTGCGGGATGCCAATGGCAATGTGCTGACAACCGGCGACGCCGTCGTGCTGATCAAGGACCTGAAGGTCAAGGGCTCGTCCATCACGCTGAAGGTCGGGACCAAGGTCAAGAGCATCCGCCTCGTGGAGGGCGGCGACCATGAAGTGGACTGCAAGATGGACGCCGGCAACTTCATGCTCAAGGCCTGCTTCCTGCGCAAGGCCTGATGGACAAGGGGCATGCGCCCCTTGCTTCAGCGGCTCAGATTGCCGGTACCGCTGATCATAGTCACGTCGACCAGCTTGGCACCCACATGGTGGCTGTCGGCAAAGTCCACGACAAATCCGCCCAGGTCATAGCTGCGCATCTCATCAAGCGCCTGCAGCACGCTCTGGCGGGTGGGGTTCTTGCCAGCGCGGCGGATCGCTTCCAGCGTGGTACGGCCGGCGATATAGCCTTCCATCGACGCATAGGAGAGCTTGGCCCGCTTCGGCGCGTAGGCCTTCATTGCGGCCTGGTAATCGCGTGCCAGCTTCAGGCGGCTGTCCAGCGGATAAGGAAACACCTGCACGATGCCGACGCCACTGGCCGTCTCCGCCCCGATCAGCTCGACCACTTCCTCGTAATTGGCATTCGACAGGCTATAGAGTTGCGCCCCGCCACCCATCTCGCGGAACCGCTTGATGAACTGACCGGCCGACTTGCTGTTGGAGATCATGATCACCACGTCGGGGCTGGCACGCAGCAGGGCTTCGGCCGCCGGTCCCAGATCAGGCGCGCTCGGCTCATGTCGCACCATCGCCAGCGGCTTGATGCCGCGCTTGTTCAGTTCGGCATTCGCGACATTACCCACCGCGGTACCAAAGGCGTCGTTCTGCACCAGGAGCCCCACCCGCTTGGTGCCTAGCCAGCTACCGATCATGCTCGCCAGCTTATCGACCTCCGCCTTGTAGCTCGGCCGCAGGTGAAACACATGGCGGTTCTCCGCCTGCTGCGTATCGGTGATCGCCGCCCCGGCACCCACCAGGGCGATCTTTTCCCGGTCGAGCAGGCTGGCCAGCGGATCGGGCGTACCCCAGTAACCGACCAGCGCCAGCGCCTTCTCCGCGCCGGTCAAGGTCGCGGTATTGGCCTGCATCAGGTCCATCTTGCCCTGGTCGTCCAGCAGCGATAGCCGGACCTTCTCGCCATTGATCCCGCCGGCTGCGTTGACCTCGGCAATCGCCACCCCGACGCCCAGCGACAGCCCTCGCCCGCTATCCCCCGCCACCGCCGAAATAGGGACCGACTGCCCCAGGACAATATCAGCCCGGGCGAGGCCCGACAGGGCAAGCAGGGAGACAGCAAGTACGCGCGCAACAGTCATGGAAAACCCCGCATCGATTCAGGTAGAAGGCCGGCAAACGGCCCGGACTGAAACTAAATTACGTTGCGGGGCATTCTGAATGTTCTGCGTAATTTTTCAGTAAGTTTCGATATTGCGATGCACCAATACCGTGCAAATGGACATCTATCACACTGTTTTAAAAGATTAAAAATGCAAAGCCAGGAATGACACATTCTGGAGCATTTACTCTTTTCCCTGGTAAGCGAGCAACCAGTCCGGAGCGTCACATCGGCATACGGCTAGCGCAGGTAGCATTGCTACCTTAACCCATCAGAAATCACTAACATGCCTACCGGGGTACCGGCGCCGCTTCACCTTTCCAGTTGAAACTCGCCCTGCCTGCAAACTGCTCCATCGCCTCATCCAGCAGCTTTGCTGGTACACCCTTGCGGTCCAGTTGTTCCAGCTTCTCGTCCATGGCTTCCAAGAGACCCAGGCAGGCGGACTTCTTGCTGAAGCCAAAGTGGATATCACCGTCGCTGATCGCCGGCTTGAGCGCCACGATGCTGCCCGACAAAGCACCCTCGGTATTGCGCAGGTAGGCGCGGCCCAGTTGCTCACCGGTCACAAAGTAGTCAACCCGGCCCGCGCGCAATTTCTTGAAGTTCTCGACCATGGTGGGCGCAACCTCCACCTTGAGACTGGTCTTCAGATACTCATCGAAACCGCTGCCAAAGAAGTCGCCAGCGCTGACCGCACCGCGATAGGCCGCCAGCCCCGGCCACTCGGCCGTCCTTATCGGACTATTGGCTGCGACAAACACCACGATAGGGTTATGGAAGGCCCGGCTGCGGGTAAAGCTGAGATAGCGCTGCCTGTCCGGCGTGATACGCAAGGCCAGCAGCAGATCGATCTCGCCACTCTCGGCCATCGACAGCGCCCGCTTCCAGGGATAGAACGCGGGCTGCAGCGTGACATTGGCCGGCGCCACCAGCTTGAGCAGCGCCACCGCCGCACCCTGATAGCGTACCTCGTCCTCCGCCCACCCATACGGTGGGTACTTGGGGTTGGTGGCATAGACCAGCTTGTCGCAGGCCGCCCCGGCCCAGAGCGGCAGGGCAAACAGCACAGCCAGGGCGCCAGCACGCCTGCCAGCACTTCCAACCATCAATATCCCATCCTGCCACCGTGTAGCCATGCCACGGCGGCTTTTCTCTACCAGCCTGTTATTCATGCCATCCTCCAACCTTGGCCTTCACTATCGGCAGTAAGTAGCCGGGTCGCAAGGTCGCCCTCCTCAATCGACCTAAAAAACACCGGGAGACGTCATGTCCATCGATCCGCTACTACGTTTCCTCCATATCGCCAGCGTGACGCTATGGGTAGGCGGCATGTTCTTCGCCTACATCTGCCTGCGACCGGTCGCCGCCAGCCTGCTCGAGCCGGCCATCAGGCTACAGCTCTGGCGCCAGGTCTTCGCGCGGTTCTTTCCCTGGGTAGGGGGCATAGCCGTCATTATTCCTGTCAGCGGCTTCATCATGATCAGCCAGGTCGGCTTTGCCGCAGCCCCTCGCAACTGGCACGCCATGATGCTGAGCGGCCTCGTCATGGTAGGTATCTTCATCTACGTTTACATCCGCCCCTACCGTCTGCTGTGTCAAGCCGTGGCGGATCAGGTCTGGCCATTGGCGGGTTCGGCGCTCAATCGCATCCGCCAGCTTGTCGGCATCAATCTGGCGCTCGGCGTATTCACTATCGGCATTGCTACACTGGGGCGCTGGTTTAGCTGAAGACGCAGCGGTAACCAGCGTGCAATTCTGCCGAGATAAATCCAACTTATCTAAAGTCTGCTTTAACTTTCACCAAAACCCCACGGCGCACAGGTTGACATGGAGACCAGGATGCAAGTCGAATACCTGTGCGACGTATACGCCCAGCACAATGCCGCTGCACGCTGATTAAGCGTGCCCCGGGGCAGTGACGGAAGCACCTGCACAGCCACCCGGCTTGTCGGTACTATCTCGAAAAACCACAGCAGTACCCGGATACGATGCCCGCCAATTCTCCCCTCGCCGTGCCAGTGCATGGAGACGTTAGCCTGCGCCCGCTGAGCCACGACAACTTCAAGCCCGTCATCGCCCTCAACGTCCGTGCCTGGCAAACCGGGTTTGTCGCCACAAACGAGAACACGATCGCCAAGGCCTACCTGGACCATGAACACGTACTGCTACGTGTCGTCTATGCCGAAGAGACACCAGTGGGCCTCCTGGCCTTCTGGTGCCATCCCGGCAAGGCGCAGTTTCACCTGCTACGGTTCATGATCGGCAGCCAGTACCAAGGCTATGGCTACGGCCAGGCCGCCATGCAGCTGCTGCAACAGGAGCTCTACGCCCGGCATGGCAGCATCCGCGTCACGCTGTACTACCGCGAAGGCAAGGGTAGCCCCCGGCCTTTCTATGAAAAGCTGGGCTTCGTCGATACGGGCGAGAAGGATGGCGACGAGTTCGTCATGGCAAAACGGCTGGGATCAGCAGCGTACGGTCTGGCCACCAACGAGCACCACCGATAAGAACCTTGAACTAGGAGAGAGACATGAGTTTCCAGGCTTACATAGACAGTATCCGGGAGAAGACCGGCAAGACTCCGGACGACTTCCGCAAGCTGGCCGCGGGGAAAGGTTTTACCAAGGTGGGCGAGGCCGTCGCCTGGCTCAAGACCGACTTCGAACTGGGCCATGGCCACGCCAACGCCATGGCGCAGTTGCTGCTGAACCCGGACAAGTTCAGCGCCCCGGCCGAGGACAAGTTTGCGGCCCTGTTCAGCGGCAAGAAGGCCCACTGGCGCCAGCCCTGCGACGCCTTCGCCGGCCAACTCAAGGCGCTGGGCCCCGACGTGGAACTCTCGCCCAACAGCACCTATATCAATGTGCTGCGCGGCAAGAAGAAGATCGGCCTGATCCAGGTCTCGACCGCAGACCGGCTCGATATCGGCATCAAGCTGAAGGATACGCCAGCCACGGAACGGCTCACCGAGGCCGGCAACTGGAACGCCATGGTCAGCCACCGGGTACAGGTCGGCGAAGCAAAGGAGCTTGATGCAGAACTGCTGGGCTGGTTTCAAGCGGCCTACGCCGGCTAGCTGCCAGCGACGACGATCAGCAATGGCGCGCCGACAAAAATAATTTGCCGGTCACTGCATCCAGACGGCGAGCACCTGGCTAGTAGGGAATGTGAGCAGCGGTTTCGCCGCTTGCATTCCCTACCCGACAAGGAGCTACGCCATGAAGACCTTCGCCACCCTGACCCTCTCGGCCACCGGCCTGATGTTGCTTTCCGCCTGCGCCGGCATGTCCGGCCCCGGTACGCCAGCCAGGCCCTACAGCCAGGATGCCCTGCCGGATGCCGTCAAGGTACCTGCAGGCAACCTGGTCGCACTGGAAACCACCGGTATCGGTGAGATCACCTACGAATGCCGTGCCAAGGCCAACATGGCGGGGGCGTTCGAATGGACATTCGTGGGGCCGCAAGCGGATCTGAAAAACCGTGGCGGCACCCGGATCGGTACCTACTACGGCCCACCCGCCACCTGGGCATCGCTCGATGGCTCCAAGGTCACCGGCACACAGCTGGCCGTCGCGCCAGCCGGTACCGGCAACATTCCCGCACAGTTGGTGAAGGCCAATCCGGCGACGGGGACCGGTGCGATGGCCGGCATCACCTTCATTCAGCGCGTGGCGACCCAGGGCGGCGTCGCGCCAGCCAGCCCCTGCGATCAGATGGCCGCCGGCCGGAAGGAAGTGGTGAAGTACCAGGCGGACTACATCTTCTGGAAGGCCGCTTGAGGACGGGCGGCGTAGCTGCTAGTGTCCATGCCACCTTTCGCTGAAGCGAGCCAGGCCCATCTATGCCGACCGTAGCAACCCGATTCGACTACGAAGCTGCCGTGCTCGCCTGCGCCCGCGGGGAACACTACGCCCTGCGCGCCTTGTACGAGCAAGAGGCGCGCTGGCTGCTCGGTGTGGCACTGCGCATCGTGCGCGACCGGGAGCGGGCCGAGGATGTCCTGCAGGATGCCTTCCTGCAGGTCTGGCAGCACGCCGCCACCTACCAGCCCGCGCTCGGCTCAGCGCGTGGCTGGATCTACACCATCGTGCGCCACCGGGCGCTGAAGGAAATACGCACACCCGGTCGCCTTCAGACGCTGGACCCGGCCGAGCTGGTCGCGCTGGTTGACCAGCGCGAGGCCGGCGACCGGGCCGATGACCGCGGCCTCGACACCGAAAGCCTGGAGCATTGCCTGCAGCAGCTCGATGAAGCCCGCCGCAACTGTGTCATGCATGCCTTCGTCGATGGCTACACGCATGAACAGATAGCCGAGCGCCTGCAAACGCCGCTCGGCACCATCAAATCCTGGATACGGCGCAGCCTTGCCAGCCTCAAGGAGTGCATGGCGTGATCAACCTTCAAGATCCGGCAGAACGCGCTGCCGCCGCAGGCGAGTATGTACTCGGCACCCTGAGTCCCGAGGATCACGCCCTTGTCGGCGCCATGCTGGAACAGGACTCAGCATTGAAAACCGGGGTCTATCACTGGCAGGATCGCCTGCTGAGCCTGACGGCAAGCATACCGGCCGCCGCCCCGTCACCCGCATTGTGGCAGCGCATTGAAGTCGCCGTCGCCGCGACGGTGACGCGCCCCAGGGCCTATCAGCCACCGGCCCGGCTACCCTGGTGGCAGCGTGTGCAGCTTTGGCAAGGCGTCAGCGCGCTGGCCGTCGCGGCATCGATCCTGCTCGCCAGCTTGCTGCTGCTACGTACCCCGACTCCCGACATCCCGAGCGTACGCTACCTTGCGGTACTGCAGAGCCCGGACAAGCACGCCACCGGTTGGGTCGTAGAAATCAAGGCCGGCCAAACGCTGAGGCTGGTGCCGGTGGCAGATACCGGCGCAATGCCCGCCGGCCGCTCGCTTCAGTTCTGGACCAAGCCGCAGGGCGCCGCTGGGCCCACCTCGCTGGGCCTGGTGCGCGCCGGGCAAACCGTGGAATTCCCGGTCTCGCGCCTGCCCGCCGTCGGCACGGAGCAACTGTTCGAGATCACCCTCGAGCCCGAAAACGGCTCGCCCATCGGCCGTCCGACCGGCCCGATACTCTATGTCGGTCGCACGGTCGCCATCTGACAACAGCTTGACCAGTTGAGCTGGGCCGGGAACAGAGTCCGGTGCTGCAGGTGACCGCAGCACCGCTACGTCAGGCCGCCTGCCATCAGCCCGGCCAACCAGTTCATGAACACCTGCACCCGGCGCGGCAGGTGCCGACGGTTGGCATAGAGCAGCGATACCGGCATGGGTGCCGCCCGGTACTCCGGTAAGACCTCGATCAGTTGGCCCGATTCCAGCAAGTGCCGCACCCCGCTGCCCGGTACCTGGATCAGCCCGAACCCGGCCAGACAAGCAGCCTCGTAGGCATCGGTATTGTTGACGGTCAGCGCCCCCGCCATGGGCAGCCGCTGATTGCCCGCGTCATCCACATACTCCCAGCCTACGGGCTTGGCACCGAACTGCGGCTGGAAATGCACCATCAAGTGTCGGTCCAGGTCGGCCAGGCTGCGTGGCGTACCGTAGCGCTGCAAATAGGCCGGGCTCGCACAGTTGATCTGGTGCAACTGCCCGACCGGCCGGGCGATCAACGATGCATCTCCCAGCGTGCCAACCCGCAACACACAATCGAAGCCCTCCCGCACCAGGTCCACCCGCCGGTCCGTACTGCTCAGCTCAAGGGCGAGATCCGGGTGCTGTTGCATGAACTCTGGCAACCGGGGAATCACGATATTACGGGCCACCCGGCTGGGCATATCCACCCGCAAGCGCCCAGTCAACGTCGCCTCACTGCTCTGGAACATGGTCTGCAGCTCATCCATGTCGGCCAGCAGGTCCTGGCTCCGTTCAAAGAATGCCTGACCATCCTGGGTCAGTTGCACCTTGCGGGTCGTCCGGTGCAATAAACGGGTCCCAAGCACCGCCTCCAATTGCTTTACCGCGGTCGAAACGCTGGCCTTCGGCAGATTCAAACCCTCGGCCGCCTGCGTAAAACTCCCCAGCTCCGCCACCCGCACAAAAATCCTGATCGCCTCCAGACGGTTCATACCCCACCCAACTGTTCTTTCTACACGAACAGTGTAATCAAATTACCCATCTTTGTAGGCACAAAAATCCCCAATAGACTGCAGCCATCCCCAAACACCCCCGGGTTTCCCCACAAACAAAAGGAGCTCCACCATGAACAAAAAGATCGCAATCGTCACCGGCGGCAGCCGCGGCCTCGGCAAGAACACAGCCCTTCACCTGGCACGGCAAGGCGTGGATGTCATCCTCACCTACCGCAGCAAGGAAGCAGAAGCCGCTGCGGTCGTGGCAGAAATCCAGGCCCTGGGTCGGCGAGCCGTTGCCCTGCCGCTGGATGTGGGCAACAGCGCCAGCTTCGGCGACTTTGCCACTCGGTTGGCGCAGATCCTGGACAAGACCTGGCAGCGCAAGTCGTTTGATTATCTGGTCAACAATGCCGGTATCGGGGCGCACGCCAGCATCGCCGATACGACAGAAGCGCAGTTTGATGAACTGGTAAACATCCACTTCAAGGGCGTGTTTTTCCTTACCCAGGCACTCTTGTCGTTGATCGCCGACGGTGGCCGTATCGTGAATGTTTCGACCGGCCTCACCCGCTTTGCCCTGCCCGGCTATGCGGCCTATGCCGCCATGAAGGGGGCGATCGAAACCCTGACCAAGTATCAGGCCAAGGAACTGGGCGCGCGTGGCATTGCTGTCAACGTGGTAGCCCCCGGCGCCATCGAGACCGACTTCGGCGGTGGCCGTCTGCGTGACAACGCCGAGCTGAACCGTTTCGTCGCATCCCAAACGGCGCTGGGGCGTACCGGACAGCCGGACGATATCGGCGGTGTGATCGCCTCCCTGCTCTCGCCCGCCAATGGCTGGATCAATGCCCAGCGAATCGAGGCTTCGGGTGGCATGTTCCTGTAAGCCGCGGGGTCCATCGATGCCGGCCCGCCATCCCTGCAAGGGTGGCGGGCTTTTTCATGGCAATGTTCATTGCCCTCCTATACTGGAAACAGCACACCCAAGACGAGAGAACGGACCATGGGCTGGAAGCGCTGGGCGTTAAGCGCAGTCATGACAATCCATACGCTGGCCGCGCCTACCGTGGCTCCCCGTACGGTCACCATCGGTGCGGAGGATGACTGGTTCCCCTACTCCGGCGTGGTCGATGGACGGCTGCAAGGCATCACCATCGACCTGGTCCGTGCCGCGTATCAGGCTGCAGGCATTGATGTGCGCTACCAGATCATGCCCTATGCGCGCTGCATGGCCCTGGCGAAGGCTGGCGCACTGGTAGGCTGCTTCGATACCTTGCGCAACGCCGCACTGGAAAAGGACTACCTGTGGCATGAGCAGCCCATGTTCCATGTCCAGTACCAGATTTATGCTCCGATCGCGTCCACCGAGCACAACCTGCGTCCCAAGGATCTGGAAGGCCAATACGTGGCCGTCACGCATGGCTACGAATACGGGCCTGAGTTCGACGACAACGCACGGATCCTGCGTGTCTATACCCCACGGGACGAGAACAATTTCCGGATGCTGATCGCCAGCCGGGTTCAATACACCGTGGCAATGGACCTCAATACCCAGGCGCTGATCAGGAAGCGCCCCGACGAGTTTGCCGGCAAGTTCAAGATCGTCGGGCAGGTGGCCGCAGCGGGGGTCTACACCGTCTTTTCCCGCAACCATCCCGATGCCCCGGTCATGCTGCAACGCTTTGACCAAGGCATGGCAACCATCCGCCAGAACGGCCGCTACAAGGCCATCCAGGATGAATGGGCAAAGCGGTTGGGTGAAACCCGATAGCGCCGCCGGTCACCGAACGGAAATCGGGTGACTCAACCACCCTGATGTTGTGCCAGGGCGGCACGCGCCCACGCGAGCAATTGGCTCGCCTGCATGACGCCGCTCTGCCTGGCGATTTCCTGGCCATCCTTCATCAGCAGCAAGGTCGGGATGCTACGGATACCAAAATGGCGGCTGGCAACCGGCGCGGCATCGCTGTCCACCTTCACGAAGCGAATATCCGGCGCAACGCGGGCCGCTTCATCGAACTGTGGCGCCATCATGCGGCAGGGGCCGCACCAGGCGGCCCAGAAGTCGACCAGCACCGGTAGCTCGGTATGGGCAAGAAAGTTGGGCAGCGCGGCATCCGTCAGCGGGACCGGCGTCGTCGCCATCAGCGCCTGGCCACACTTGCCACAATTGGGCTCATCCTTGAGCCGCTCGTTGGGAATACGGTTGGTCGCGCCACAAGATGGGCAAACGAGATGCATGGTGTCCTCCTCAATTCAGGTTATCGCGTGTTCCACGGCGATAGCCCGGGATGTCATTGCGGGGCCGCGACGACCGCTGGGCCGGCCGGCATCGTTGGTTCGGCAGCGCCTCGCGTATCGAGTTTGATCTCCATCGGCACACCTTCGCCGTGGGATTCCGCTACGGCCGGCTCGCCCAGGGTGATACGGTCCGCCAGCGCGGGCGCAGCAGCAACGATCTGCGCCTTGGCGAGTTCTGCCCGCTGCCTGGCCAATGTCAGCAAGGTGGGGGTATCGATGGATTTCTCAACCGCCGCGATCATCTCCTCACGAAACGCCTTGTAACGCGCCGGTTCATCCTTGGTACTGATCAACTTGCCCGCCAGCGCCAGTTGGCCGATGCGGCTGCCATAGCTGCTGCGGATGGCAGCCTGAGTGGCCGGATCTTCAAAATCCGGCCGGCCCACCGGCAACCCGGCCTCAGGCTTGAGCCCGGCCTTGGTGAGGATTTCGGTATCGATCTGCACCCGTGCCATCGCATGCACATCGGTTTTCGGGTCATAGGTGCCGGCCATCGCGACGGTCAGGCGTGGCCGCTTGCCAAGCATCTCCGCCAGCTTCGCAAGTTTCTCGCTCTCGGGCGGCGCAACGGCCGCCTGACCTGGTGCGAACGTCACGGCTTCGAAGCCCTCGCTACCCAGCAACGAAGCCAAAGCCCGGAACGGCGAAGTCACAATCTTGGTCAGTACATTGGCGATAGCCTGACCAATCAGGTGCCCGTAGCTGAACTCCGGGTCATCCAGCCGGCCGCTCACCGGCAACTCCAGCTCGATCCGACCGTCGCTGTCTTCCAGCAGCGCAACCGCCAGGCTGAGTGGCAGCTTGGTCACGCCCGGCTTGTCCACTTCCTCTCCAAGCTTGATCGACTGGATCACCACCTTGTTCTCACCTTTGACCACTCGGTCCTTGAGCGCGTAACGCAGGTCCACGTTCAAGCGACCATCCTGCAGATGCCAACCTGCAAAGTTGCTGGAATAAGGGTCCAGGCTATTGATCGGAATGTTCTTGAACGACATGACCAGCGCACTGTCATCGCTTACTGCAAACGGTGCGAGCGTGCCGCGGATACGCACCACGCCGTAGCGATCCACCTGACCATCCAGCGTCACCGTGGTGTGCTTGTTCGGGTCAGTCGCAACACCCTGCACCGTGCCGGAAAGATCGTGTATCTGCGAGGCGAAGCCGGGATTGAGACTACGGTCCGCAAAATCCAGCGCGGCAGACTTGACCACCACCGAGCGTATGCTCAACTGCGGCCCATCCTTGGCACGGCGCTTGGCCGGTGCAGACTTGGGGGCGTCCGCAGTGGGATTACCTTCGGCATCGGTCACGACCGCCTCAACCCTGGCCGTTTTCTCGACAGCGGAAGCAGGTGTGGTTGCCGGCGTCGGCTTTTGCTTGTCCGGCGGTGTGAACAAGGTCGTCAGGTTGAGGTTGCGTTGTTCATCAAGCCGCAAGCGCAACCGGGGGGACTCCAGCCGCAGCTTGTCGATGTTCACCGCCAGCGCCTTGCCGCCCTTGACCGTCAGGCCCTCGACATTCAGACCCTCCCACGCAACCAGTGGATCGGCCTGCTTGGGCTCCATGACAGTCAATGACCCGACATTGGCACTACCACCCAACTGCCAGCCGCCCGCAGCCGGCATTCTCAGTTGCAGCCGGGCCGATACATCCCCGCTGGCCAGCGTCAACGGCGTACCCGCAACAGCGTAGGGGGCGAGCGGCTGCAATGGCACCTGCTTAAGCCGTATCGAGCCCTCGGCCCTGCCGGCCTCGGTCTGTATCAGCAGGTCGGCCTCAACCGCGCCGCGCCTGGCGCCTTGTGCAGCGCCACCCAACGCCCCGCCAAGACGGAGCTTCAGGTCCGCATCACCGTTCAGGTCGGCCGTACCTTGCAAATCGGCCAGCGTGATGGCAACGGGCTTGTTCTCGACAAGGTCATGCCAACTCATGCCACTGCCAGTCAGCGCCAGCTCTGGCGGCACTACCTTCCAGCGGCTCGGCTCAGATGCCTTGGGCTGTAGTGGCTTGAACATATTGGAGAGATCGATCTTCCCGTCCGCGCCCCGGCTGGCGATCACCGACAATCCCGTTACCGTCAACTTGCCCGGCATGGCCTTGCGACCATCCAGCTCGACCGTGCCGGGGGCCATGCTGGCCGTGGCGATCGTCAGCGGCACGCCGCCCTTGCCATCCCCGATATTCAGATCTGCCAGTTCGGCCTGCAGCGCCTCAAGCCCCAGTCCTTGCTTGTTCTGCCGGATGGCAAAGCTGGCGGCCGGGATACGCACGGCCAGATCATGGGCCTGAACCGTGCTGGCATCATGCAGGCTCAGCGACCAGTCACGGAACGCGATCTTTTCCACGGCAACGCGCCAGGGAGCCGGCACCATGGGCTGCTCCGACTGAGGCGGCGCGGCATCGGCCGGCTTGGCAGGCAGCGCCGCCAGCCAGTCCAGCTCACCATCCTCACCCTTGCGCACCGAAAGCTTGCCGCCTAGCAATTCAATGCCGGCGATATGCAGGCGATGTTCTGCCAGATCAAAGCTACCGCCACTGAGCTTGATCTGGGGCAACTCGAAACGGCTGGCCTTACCAGGGGCCTCCAGCGCCAGGCCATCGAGGCTGGCGGAGAATGCGGACAAGGTTAAGCCGAGCTTGTCACGGCTGGTCAGTTGGTAGCGCGCTTGTACATCCAGACTGCCTCGAGGCGCCGCCAGGCGTATCGCATCACCGGTCAAAGGCCACAATCTGGCGAGGGTGAGCTTGCTGACCCGAATGTCCCCTGCAGAGACCAGCGGCGCGAGACTCAGGCTGCCGCGCCACTCGAGGCGAGCACCATCGTCGAGCGTAGCCGTGAGCTGGTATGCCCCCTCCCTGGGGCGCGTCGCCAGATCATTCAAGATGAGATTCAAGGGGTCGAGCCGCCAGGCCGGAGCCATACTATCCCGCGCTACCATGCTGCCCTGCTGAATGGCCAGATGATCAATCAGCAGATCGGGCGGTTCGGTCGCGGGCGACGGCGGTACCGGGCCAGGCGCTTGTACGGCCTGGATGAAGCGTTCCCAGTTCCAGCGGCCGCCCTGTTGACGGGCAAGGGTAAGCTGCGGTCGATCCAGTACCAGTTCACTGAGCCGGTAGCGCCCGATCAGCAGATCGGAAGGATCCAGGTTCACCCGTATCCCTTGTGCAAGGAATAACGGTTGATCCATGCCGTCTGCCAGCCGGATGTCACGCAAAGTTACCGTCCAGCGGAAGGGATTGATCGATACGTCACCGATGATGAGTTGGTGGCCATGCTTCACGCCCCATTCGGCGGCCGTCCGCTGCAGCTTGCCGGGCAACCAGAACGCGACCACGGCACATAGCAACAACCACAGCGCGAGCAGGATCAGGGCAAGCCGGGCAAAACGACGACGAAAGATGGGGGCGCGCAAAGGCGTGACGGACATGGCGGGTGAGCTTGTTGAGGCGTGACAGGAACGTTCCCGTGAATTATGGCGGTTAGCCTGTCTGCACGCCAACGTCATCTGCCCAGGTCGGGCAGTTGTCCGCATCGACGAATAAAAAGGCCCGCCCCTGACGGGACGAGCCTGATGGGCAAGCAGATCAGCCAGCGTTGCCGACCTGCGCTTTCCGCTTTAGAGGAATTTGTACTTGGCGGTGAGATAGAAGATACGGCCGCGTGGATCGGTCAGCGTCGCGTCGTAACCGAACTGGAAGTTCTGGGTCGTCCGTGACGATGGCGGTTCACGGTCAAACAGGTTCTTCACACCCAGGGCCAGATCCAGATTCTTGATCCCACGCCAGGTACCCAAGATATCGACGGTCGTATTGCTGGCGACTCGGCGATCCTTCTGGTAGCTCGGGTTATCCTTTTGCGTACCGTCGATAAAGTCCCGGTAGCCGGCAGTGAAGTTCTGCGTCACCGAGCCACCCCATACGCCCTTCGCCCAGGTCCCTGTCAGCGTATGACGCCAGCGCGGTGCCGCACCAAAGTCACCATAAGCACCGGCATCGCTGGTCGCAGTCGTTCCGGTGTACTGATAGCTATGCTTGGTGAAGTAGGTGCCATCCAGCATCAGGCCAAACTGCCCCCACTCACCGGCCTTCACCTTGTAATTGAGGTTCAGGTCCAGACCCGCAGCGATCTTGTTGGCGGTATTGAGGTAAGGCAGATAGACGTAGGCAATCGGGAACAGCGGATTGGTGCTGCCTGGGTACAGGCCCGGTGCCGAGCCAGTCAAGCCGGCCAAACCACCGTCCAGGCTATAGCCATTGGGATAGACCGCCGGATCGTAGCGCACAAAACGATCCTGATATTTGGCTGGATCGCCGAATACCTGGATTTCCGATTGGGCAACAATCGCGTCCTTGACCTTCACATGCCAGTAGTCGACCGAACCTGAGAAATTGCTGGTCGGTGCAAATACGAAACCCAGAGAGTACTGCGTCGACTTCTCAGGATTCAGGTTCGCCTCGCCCTTGGTGGCAGTCGTCTGCTGGATACGGCATTCATCCTGCAGCGCACCTACCGGGCTCGTCGGGATGTTCTTGGGCGTACCGTCGGCATTACAACGGATAGGATCGCTGTAGCTGCCCGAGGTATTTCCCCCTTCAGTGAACGGCCGCAGGTTCTCGAACAGGGTCGGTGCGCGGAAACCCTTGGCAAAGGAACTGCGTACCAGCAATTCCTTGCTGGCCTGATAACGCAGCCCGATCTTGGGGCTCAAGCGCTTGAAGGAATTGTCGGTGGCTGCGCCCTTGAAGTCGTTCTGGTAGCTGTCCCAGCGGGCAGCCAGCTGCATTTCCAGATCCTTGTACAGCGGAACCGAGGCCTCCGAGAAGATGGCGTAGACATCACGGGCACCCGAGACGGATGGTACCGGGCCATTGCCGCCAACCAGGTCGCCTGTCGCCAGCACGTCCTCGGAATGCTGATCAAGCTTTTCCTTGCGATAGGAGCCGCCAACTGCAAAGCCCAGCGGGCCGTAAGACAATTGGGTCAGTTCCTTGGAAACACGGAAATCCGCCTCGGTAGACTTGGATACGCCCGAGTTTTCCGGCCCATGCAACTCAGCACTGGCCAGGGCTGCAAGGCCGGCGGCATCCTGCGGTCCCAGCAGGTTGATCACGCCCGAGTTCACTAGTGGCGTGAGTTTGGCGTAGGAGTACTGACCGGCACCGAAGGAGATCACACCCTTGTACTTGGAATAACTGATACCGGTGTCGTAGTCCCACTCGGCAATCGTGCCTTTGGCACCAATCACGAAACGGTCGGTCTTCTGGTCAACGATATCAGCTCGGCCACCACCGGCCACGGTACGCCAGCGGCCGCCTACCCTGCTACCGTCCGGCATGACGGTCATGTCCTGGCCAAGCACGGTATCTGCCCCCAGTACGGTACCGTCCGGCATGACATAGCCTGCCGGCAAGGTGTAGCCCTTGGGAATCGTGATGCCATTCGGGAAGGTGCTGGTCGACTGACCGGGATACCACTTGCTGGTATTAGGCAGCGAGGCGTTGGCGATGGTATAGGGTGCAGGCGAGTAGAACGAGGTGACCTTGTCGTGCACATGCATGGCATCAAGGTAGATCTGGTTCTCGGAATCCAGTGCAAACACAAAGCGCCCCACCACGTTGTCGTGTTGGGCCTTTGGCATGATATCGATGAATTTCACATAGTCGGTGCCACAAGCGGCCGGATCACCGATCTCGTGCAAGGCAAAGGCTGGCGCGTCACAACCCTTGTAGCGGTATGGGTTAAGGCCACTGTATTCATTGCCACGGGTATCGGTGAAGTTCAGGTTGGGAATACCGTTACGGGAAGAGAACTGATCGGCGCCCAGGTCGGGACGGAAACCCGTTGCGGCAAAGTCGCGGTCAACCGCCTTCAGGCGCTGATCTTCTTCGTGGTAGACGCTGACAAAGGCATTGAAGCGATCTTCGGCCAGATTGCCCCAGCCGCCGGTCACGGTATAGGTACGGACGTTACCACCGCCCTTGTCGACATCCGTCTGGTAGGTCGCTGCCTCCAGACCGGTAAAGTCCTTCTTCGTGATGAAGTTGATCACGCCGGCCACGGCATCGGCACCATAGATGGCGGAAGCGCCGTCACGCAGCACTTCCACGCGTTCAATGACGGCCAGCGGAATGGTATTGAGGTCAATGACTGAGTTGCCGAAGGCGAAGTCGGCAACACGACGGCCATTGAGCAGGACCAGGGTGTACTTGGAACCGAGACTGCGCAGGTTGGCGGTGGATGCCGCGCCGGGATAACCCACGTTATTGGAGACGGTCGTGCCACCGAAGTTGGCAGGTATGAGGTTGACCAGGTCCTGTGCGGTTGTCGCGCCAGTACGCTGGATGTCTTCCTTGGTGATCGTGGTGACAGGCAAGGCACCTTCTTTTGCGAGGCGCTTGATGCTGGTACCGGTAATTTCGATGCGTTCTGACTTCTGCGGCTGATCTTCTGCGTAAACATGCGTTGCGCCAGCAATCCCGATCAAGCTGATTGCATAGGCAAGTTGCTTCACTTTCATTACGGAATCTCCCCAGTTCGATATGCGAAGAAGATGCCGGAACACACCCTACAGGCTGCTTTCCAGCACCTTTTGTACGGCGATACGATCAGCCTTGATGCCAGGATCTCTGACAGGCAATCGCAAGGTTTACAGCAAAATTACAAATATGATCTTGGGATATGAACAAGGGGCGCGCAATATTATATTGATTGTCTTGCAACAAACCGTTTCCAGATGTTGGCGGTCAGCAACACATGTGTGCGCTGCACCGCCAGAGACCAGCATCGGGCTATTGCACCACTTGCGGCAGATACGGTTTGCCCCTGTGCCTGCCAGCGCCTTTAATGGTGAGAGTTCCATCGGTACGGTTCCTACATGCCCTTTTCTCATTTTTTACCGACCGGCACCCTTTATTTCCTGATGGCGACGGCCTCTATCTGCGCCTGGTCGGTCGATTGCCCTGCGCGAATTCGCATGGCTTATCTGGATACGCCTGCCGAACCCTTCATCCTGGGCAGAGGAGCGGTGGCAAAGCCGCCGGGACTGGTTGTGGAGTGGGCGCTGCGTGCCGTCGCCGCAACCGGCTGCTCGCCCCGCATCTCGCTCACCCGGCAGCCCGCAGTGCGACTGGACATGGCCTTGACGAGTGGAGATCTAGACATTCTGATTGGCGTGGCTGCCACCCCCGAACGGGAGCAGAAACATGCTTACCCGGGCAATGCAGGCGGGCGCCTGCTGTATGTTGCCCAGGCGGATATCTCGTTCTATACGACCACCGAAACAGGTATCGATTGGAATAGCCAGAAGCCAAACCTGAAAAATGTGACCGTTGGTGTCGCGCGTGGCCAGATGCCCGCCGCTATTGCAGAAAACCACGGCTGGCGCGTCGATCTGGCCCCGGACAACGTCAGCAACTATCGCAAGCTGATCAACGGCCGCGTTCCGCTGATCCTGGAAACCTCCCTGCTCGCCGACCCCTACTTCCAGGCCAATCCGGCACCTGGCCTGCATAAACTGAGCCCACCCGTCATGCGGCTGGACTACTACTCGCCCGCCAGTCGATCCTTCTATCGCGACTATGCCGGGTTCACCGAGCAATACTGGCTGCAGCTGTGCCGATTTTCCCGGGATGTCTTGAAGCAGCTGCCGGCCTGCCGGCTCGACTAGGCAACCCGCCCCGCGCTACTCCAGCACCACCCCGTAACGACGCTGCAAAGCCAGATACGCCTTGCTGGCAAGTACCTTGCGTTGCGCCGCCTGCCAACGCTGCAGCTTTTCTGCCGGATAAGCGGGAGAGAATGCGTAATAGTGCGCGAAGCGGCCGGACAAACAGCCCGCCTCCCTGATGTGTACCCCTGCCTGGTCCGCAAGCCAGCGCATATTGTTGCGCTCGACCAGGACCGCATCCACCCGGCCATTGAGCAACTTCTGCAGATTGAGCTTGCCTGGCTCGGGGCCGCCGACCAGATCCAGCCGCCCCTCCTGCTTCATGCGATCCAGCGCCAGGGCCAACGGCGTGCCCGCCCGCGCCACCGACTCGTACCCCAGCTCCCGGCCCAGGCGGATATCCGCCAACGCCGCGGGGCCGGTGTAGTGCCAGCGCTGGCCTTCCAGGGTATAGAAGCAGGCACGCAGGTGAAATACCGGCTCTACTCCGGCCAGGCCATCGAGACGAGTCACCAGCGGCAGCATGTCGTACTGGCCCTGTTCCACATAGGCACGGCCACGGGTAAGCGGCATGGAATCGAACTGCACGCGCCACCCGCCTTCCTGCGCGATCATCCTGGCAAGCGCCATGCCGAACCCGCCACCGGGTACCTGCCGGCAGATCATGGGGCACCATTCATCGCTGGTGACGCGCAAGGAAGGCAATGGTGCCGGTTCATCCGCCACGGCCGGGCCTGCCAGCAACAAGGCGAAGGCGGCATACAGGGATAGAGGGAACAATCGGACAAGCATGCGGGTCAGGACGAAGAGAGAACCAGGAATTGAACTTCAGTCGCAAAAGGTAAAGGCAGGGCTGTGGCAGGAATACCAACGGCATGAACCGCTGGGCGGATTCTACTGGCGATCGTCCGCTTGGCAAGCCAAAGAATAATCCACCCCTTGCGACCAGGGACCATCGGCCCATACTGGCCGGCCTGGCCCGACCAATCACGGCTTACAGGCAGGAGAGCATCATGGGTTTCAAGGCCATCTGGCTGGAGAAGGACGGCGACGCCAGCATTACCGAGCTGCGCGAACTCGACGAGCAGGCATTCGCCGACTATCCCCAGGCCAGCGGCACGGTACGGGTCGCGATCAGCCATTCCACGCTCAACTACAAGGATGCCCTGGCCATCACCCATCGCAGCCCGGTTGTCCGTGCCTGGCCGATGGTGCCCGGTATCGACGGCGCGGGGGTCGTCACGCGCAGCGACGATCCGCGTTGGGGCGTAGGCGACCCCATCATCCTCAATGGCTGGGGTGCGGGCGAGTTGCATTGGGGCTGTCTGAGCCAGCAGATGCAGTTGCCGGGCGAGTGGTTGCAACCGCTACCGCCCGCCCTGACCGCCGCCCAGGCCATGAGCATCGGCACCGCCGGCTATACCGCCATGCTGTGCGTGATGGCACTGCAGGATGCTGGCGTACCACCTGGGCAAGGCGAGATTCTGGTTACCGGCGCGAGCGGTGGCGTAGGCAGCTTTGCCATCTCCCTGCTCAGCAGCGCCGGCTATCGCGTCGTCGCCTCGACCGGCAAGCAGGCGGAGATCGACTACCTGCGCAGCCTGGGTGCCAATGAAGTGATCGATCGCCACCGTCTGAGCGAGCCCGGCAAGCCATTGCAAAGAGAGCGCTGGGCAGGGGTCATCGACTCGGTCGGTTCGCATACGCTGGCCAATGCCCTGGCGCAGACCCAGTACGGCGGGGCGGTAGCCGCCTGCGGCCTTGCCCAGGGCATGGATTTTCCGGGCAGTGTAGCCCCCTTCATCCTGCGAGGCGTACGGCTGCTGGGCATCGATTCCGTCCTCTGCCCCATGCCTCGGCGCAATGCCGCCTGGCGCCGGCTGGCCTCGGAACTCGATCACGGCAAGCTTGCTGCCATTACCCGCAATATCCCCTTGAGCGGCGTGATCGAGGCCGCGCATACGCTGCTGGATAACCAGATCCGGGGCCGCCTGCTGGTGACCCTGCCGACCGATTGACGTCGTTCCGTCTCAAGCTGCGTCATCCGTGACAACCTTGCCCGCCCGGACCTTGCGCACGGTCGGCAGCATGTCGATCTCTGCTTCGAAGATCGGCCCGGCATCGTCGATACGGATGTGATGGCCGTAACTCAGGCCGGACTCGACCAGCGCGTTCTGCAGCAGGCGTAGCTCCGGGGCGGCCTGGGCAATGCAGCGCTGGGTCGCATGGGCCAGGAAAGAGGTATAGATCGCATGCTTGGGCAGCAAGGACGCCACATGCGGATGCCAGCGATCACCGAAGCGCTGGCGTACCTCGCGGATATCGTGACGGCAGAACTGCTTGCCCATGCCTTGCCAGAACACCGCCTGTCCGGCGGGATCCCGCATGCCGGCTAGTTCGACCATCACATGGCTGGCATAGTCGGCCCGGTGATCGGCGATGAGTTGCAACGCCGTATCCAGCAAGTGCTGCAGTACGCAGGCTTGCTCGCCGGGTGAAAGCGCCTTTTTATCCCAGGCGATATCGCCCAGTTCGGAATAGCCGGTATGGTCATTACCCAGCAGCAGGGTGTGCTGCCGCTCGAACAGGCCCAGTTCACTGGCCGCATGAACCACCGTGCCCACATGGTAGGAAAAGCGCGGTGACTGCAAGCCGGCCACGGTAGTGATACGCAGGCAGGCCAGGGGCGTGATCCGGCCTGCAGCCACGGTGACCAGCAAGCCGCCTCCATCAAGGCCGTGATGCGACGTCGATTCGCCGGCAAGCGCGGCGAAATCGGCTCGCAGCGCGGCAATCGCATCCAGATCCGCCGGCTCGGCGGCGCGGGTAGTCAGTTCAGCCGGGTCCAGAGTGTGCATAGGATCAGCCCTTCGTCAGGGGTGCAGTACGAATGACGGCACCGGTACCGATATTCAGCAATTTGCTGGCGGCCTCCGGCAGGGTCAGGCCGTCGGCCGTCAACAGCGCGGGGGCGATGGTGGCTCGAAAGCTCTCCAGCCCGGCATTGGTCACCAGATGCGGGGTGCCGACACCGACCGCCTGACCCGGCAAGGCGCGGGTACGGCAACCTTCGCGGACCGTCTTGAGCAAGGCAATACGCGACTCGACAATGGGGCCGCCGTCGAAGATATCGAGATAGGTCTCGGCCTCGAACCCCTCGTCAAGCAGGATGGAGAACGGCAGCTCGGCATCGGGGTGCAGCTGCCCGAGCGACCATTGCGCCGCCTCCGGCAAAAGCGGCACATAGATCGGAGAGTGGGGCATCAGATCGGCGATGAAGGATTTGCTGCGGCCACCACATAATTGCTCGATCTGCGGGTAGTCCATATTGAAGAAACGTCGTCCGACCGCATCCCAGAACGGACAGTGACCCAACTCGTCGCAAAGGCCCGGGCTTTCGGCCGCGATACGGTCGGAAAACCGTTCGGCGAATTCGGCGATGAACAGCAAGCGGGCCCGGGACAAGAGTTGCGGCGCCAACGTGTGTTCGTATTCCGGTTCGATATAGAAGGAAGTCAGCAGGGAATAGGCGGTGAGGTCATGGCACAGATGCAGGGTATGCAGACGGTGCACCTCGCCCAACGCTTCACTGGTGTGTACCAGGTACTCATTGCGATAGCTGTAGAAGCGATCGTTGAAGCCGGCCGTCGCAGCAATGCCGCTGGTGCCAATCACGCGGCCGCTGGCGAGGTCTTCCAGTACGAACAGATAGCGCTCCTCGCCGCTGGTGTCTTCGCGATTCTGGAAGGACTGCTGCGACAGCAGCAACTTCTGTCGCAGGCGCTCCCGGTCACTCGGCAGGGAGTTGACACCAAAGGCGCTGGCCGCGCCAAAGCGCTCCAGATCAGGCAGGTCGTCCGGTGTCGAGGGACGTAGCAGGTAGCCGCTGTGGTTCACGGTAGTCATTCTCCGGCGGAAGTCGGTTCGGCGCGCCAGTAGGCAACGCGCTCGGTGCGTTCATCGCGTGGGCTGCGACCAAAATGGGCACGGTAGGCGGTGGAAAAATGCGGGCCGGAGGCAAAACCGCAGGCAAGGCCAATCTGCAGGATGGATTGGCTGCTCTGCTGCAACAACCGGCGGGCGCGCTTGAGCCGCAGGCCCAGGTAGTAGCGAGAGGGCAACTCGTCGAGATGCTGCTTGAACAGCCGCTCCAGTTGCCGGCGCGAGACGCCGACCAGACGGGCGACTTCTTCGGTTGCCAGCGGCTCGGCCAGGTTGGCCTCCATCAGCGCCAGGGCCTCGGATAAATGGACGCTGCCACCACTGGCCCGTGCCGAGTTGTTGGCCTGTGGCCGCTCGTCTGCCGACCGGACGCGCTCCAGACCCAGGTGGGCGACGATATCGTTGACCAACTTGCTGCCGTGACGTTGGCCCAACCAGGTCAGCAGCATGTCGCCGCTACCAGTATTGCCGCAACTCAGCCGGTTACGATCAATTTCAAACAGGTTGGCAGAGACAATGCATTGCGGATGATCATCCGAGAGTGTGTCGAGATAGGTCCACTGCTGGGTGGCGCGATAGCCGCGCAACAGCCCGGCCTTGGCCAGGATGCTGGCGCCGCAGCCTATGCCAACCAGCAGGCAGCCCAGCGAGGCATAGGTACGCAGGATATCGAGCATGGCAGTGTCGAATTCGCCCGCAACGGGTGGCTGGCCGCTGATCACGAACAGGCCATCCAGCGCCAATCCTTTGTGCAGATTGTCATTGACCGAGATACGCACGCCTTGCGCCGCGGTCACCGGCCCACCATCACGCGACAGCAGGACGGTACGGTAGCGCGGTTCCCCCAACAACTCGTTGGCCGCGGTCAGGACCTCGAGCACCGGACTCAGGCCGCCCAGCGGAAAATCCGGGGACAGCAGGAAACCATAGCGTTGCATGGTCGAAGGCGGGGCTTGGTCCCACATGGTCAGGATCTGTCCGCCCTTTATTCCGACCACGCCCGGAAGAGCGGACGTTGCATGCGCACCGGGGTGACATCGAGATAGATATTCGCCACCGTGTAGTCCTCCCCGCCCATGCGACTGGTATACCAGCCCAGGCTGTCGCGCCCCTTGTACAGCCGGAAGGTAAAGCCCAGGTCCGGCTGAGGGTCGGTCTTGCGTGGCTCGCCGGCAAATACCAGGCCGTGAACCTCGGGATGGACATTGTCGATCAGGTTGCTCATCGCGTTGACGATGGTGCTGTCGCCGAGCATATCGGCATAGAAGGGGTTGTTATCGAAATAGGGCTTGTAAGGCGTGGCATTGGGGTCGATACGCAGATCGGCCAGCTTCTCGGCCGAAGGAAACAACTCACGCCGCTTGAGATGGTAGCGATCGCCACGATCCAGGTAGGTCAGCTTCGCCCCCTTGATATTGAACGCCTTCAGCGTGGCATCCCGGGTGGCATCGGACAGGTCGACCAGCAGCACACCCTTGGCACCGATCACTTCGATCTCGTCGCCATGTACGATGGCTGCGGAGTTTTCCTCCACCCCCAGGCCCAGCTTGTAGCCCCTGGCGATCATCATGGGCAGGATACGGCCGATACGGCCGCGCTTGAGAAAATGCTGGTCGACAAACAGGTCCGGCCCGACAAAGCCCAAGCCACGATCCACTTCCTTGCCTTCGCGCATCTCGCCCCGCAGCACCTTCAGTGTGTCCGGTGCGTCACGGAACATATAAGCGCTCATGATGGCGGCACCGGCACTACTGCCAGCCACCACGCCGCCCCGGCGATAGACTGTCCAGATGGCTTCCAGCAAGGGGCTGGGCTTGCCTACCGGCAAGAGGGTGTCGACGATGCGTTCCTGCGCCCCACCGGCAAAGTAGATGCCCTGGGCCGCCAGTACCTTGTTGATCAGTTCCGGGTCCTGCACCGCGGTGGCGACATCACGCCCGGGCCAGCCTGGGGCTACCGGCAGGACCTCGGCCACCGCACCTGCACGCGTCAGCGCATCGGCGATCTGGGCGCCGGAACGCTCCGGTTTACCCGCCGCGGCCGGAATCACCAGAAAACGACTACCCTGCCCGCCCGCCAGATCGACCAGGCGCTGCCACACGGCGGTATTGTTGAAAGAGAGGGCACCCCCGATGGGTACGGCATAACCGACGGGGGCCGTGCCTTGCACCGACTCCGAGGCCAGAACCGCTGCCGCCAGCACGCTGGCCAGCAATACACGCTGCAAGTGATGGAATAAGGTCGACACCTGGCTTGTCCCTCTGCCTGCCGCCGACTGCGCCAGACGTTTATTGTGTTGCAGCAGATATTGGCAGCCTCCGCCCTTGAACGCCACGGGTGTCAGTGACGGATTCCACCATCCACAAGCCGATGTCGCTTTTGCGAAAACGGCGTATGCCCCACGCCACAATATTTTCTTTGAAAGCGACCAGATGTTTTCTGGCTGCGACTGGCGCCCCTCTCCCCGCTATCTCCGCAAGGCAACTGTGCCCAGAGTTCAATCCCGATGCGTCGCCCGCCGGGTCATCCCCGTAGACCGGCTCCGCAGGGATCGAACACACGGACCAGGAGAGTATTGATGAGCAAGCGCAGTCAGCAGCAACGTCACCCCGCCCCAGGATGTTTCCGCCTCTCGCCCGGCGCCCATGCGATTGCCCTAGCCTTAAGCCTCGCGGCACCGACGGTGATGGCAGACGAACCCGCCCCCGATGCCAGCAAGGAACGCATCGAGATCACCGGCTCCAGCATCAAGCGTATCGCCGGTGAAAGCGCCCTGCCGGTACAGACCATCAAGCGCGAGGACATCGCCAAGACCGGCGCCACCACCGCGGCCGAGATCATGAAAACCATCAGCGGCAATGCAGCCCAGCTGACCGATGGCGCCAGCATCACCGACAATACCGGTGGCCAGCGCGGCTTCAACGGTGCCAATCTGCGCGGCATCGGCGTGTCGTCCACGTTGATCCTGCTGAACGGCCGCCGCATGGCCAACTTCGCCTCCCCGGGCGACAACTCCGGCGTCGACCTCAACAACATCCCGGCCGGCGCGATCGAGCGCGTCGAGGTGCTCAAGGATGGCGCTTCGGCCATCTATGGCACCGACGCCATCGGCGGCGTGATCAACTTCATCACCCGCAAGGACTACCAGGGTGCCGACATCTACGTCTATGCCGCGCGTACCCAGGAAGGTGGCGCCGACAAGACGACGGCGTCCATCGGTGGCGGCTACGGCGATATCGTCAAGGACCGTTTCAATGTGTTCGGTGTGTTCGACGCCCAGAAGCTCGGTGGCTTGCGCTCTACCGAGCGAGACTTCCTCAAGGACCGTCCGCTGGCCACCACGCTGCCTTTCTATATGTCGAGCCGTACTTTCCCGGCCAACCTCCGCCTCAGCAGCAGCCAGCGCAATGCCCTGACCGCCTCCAACTACCAGATCGGCGGCAAGACGGTTACAGAACGCACCATCAACCCTTACGCGCCGGGGTGCAACCCACCCGCCACGGTGTTTGCAGCCGACAACCTGCCGCAAGCCTGTAGCTTCGACTACATGCAGGACACCGAGCTCTATCCCGAATCGAAAAAGCTGTCTTTCCTCGGACGAGGGGTATTCCAGCTCGACGAGCGCACCCAGCTGTTCGCCGAAGCATTGCGTAGCCAGACCAAGACCCGCTATGTCGCCAGCCCCAACCCCATCGTGATTACCGGCGTACCGGTCAGCACGGTCAACAGCTCCCTGGCCAAGCCCTTGCCCATCACCGGCACGGTGGAGGTACGCCTGCGGGCGACCGAAGCTGGCAACCGTACCAATGAGGTCACCAGTGATGCCGATCGTTTTGTCGCCGGCATCAACGGCTCGGTCAGGGATTGGGACTACAACGTCGCGCTGAACCGAGCCAGCAATGAGACCACCGATGCAATGGAAGACGGTTACTTCCTCTATAAGGAGTTCGTGGAAGGCGTGGTCAGCGGCAAGATCAATCCCTTCGGCGCTTCATCGCAAGCAGGCCGCGACCTGATCAACCGTATTCGGGTACAGGATGAGGGGCGCAAGTCCAATGGCGTTACCACGACGCTGGATGCCAAGGTCACCGGCACGCTGGCCGAACTCGACGGCGGCAGCCTGGGCGTCGCCCTCGGCGCGGAGGCGCGTCGCGAGACCACGGACTTCACGCCGTCGGCCCTGCTGACCAGCAACAACATCCAGGGTGACCGCAGTTCGTCGGGCGACACGCTGGTAGCCAGCAGTAACAGCCGCAATGTGAAAGCCCTCTACGCCGAGTTGAACGCCCCCTTCAGCAAGGCGCTGGAAGTACAGATGGCCTTGCGCCACGACAACTACAGCGGCGTGGGCAGTACTACCAATCCCAAGCTGGGCGTGCGCTGGCAGCCAATGAAGGAAGTGCTGCTTCGCGGCTCGATCGGCACCGGCTTCCGCGCGCCTACCATCAATGAGCTAACCCGGCCGGCCTCTTTCGGTACCACTTCGTCCATCCTGACCGATACTGCCTGCGTGGCCGCCGGCAATGCGCTGGCCGACTGCACAGACCAATGGCGGGTCGAGCGCCGCAGCAATCCCAACCTGAAGCCGGAGAAATCGCGCCAGTATTCGGTCGGTATCGTGCTGGAGCCCAGTCGTAACACCAGCTTCAGTGTCGACTACTGGGCGATCGACAAGAAGGACGTGATCAGTGATCTGACAGAGCAGATCATCCTGGAGAACCCGACCCGCTACAGCAATCTGGTGACCCGGGACGCCGACGGCTTCATTACCAATATCCTTCTGCAAAAGCAGAATCAGGGCGAGCTCAGGACATCCGGCCTGGACCTGGAAGCCAACTATCGCGGTAACCGCAGCGACTACGGGCGATTCTCGGCCAGTATCAGCGGCACCTACGTACTCGAATACAAGCGCCAGTTCGGTTCAGCCGAACCTTTCCGCAGCAATCTGGGCCTGTTCCTCAACGACCAGGTGATCCAGCGCTGGCGTCATCGTGCCTCGCTGGATTGGGAATATGGTCCTGTCGGCCTGACCCTGGGCAATACCTTCTACTCTGGCTATCACGACCACAACACCGCGTTCAACCCGAATACCGACGCGTTGCTACCCGCCCGGGACGTTGCCTCCTACTCCCTGTGGGATATGTCGGGTTCGTGGAAGGTCAACAAGCAGCTCAAGCTACGGGCCGGGGTACAGAACCTGTTCGACAAGCAGCCGCCCTACTCCAACCAGGGGTACTACTTCCTGGCCACCTATGACCCCAGCTACACCGACCCCCGCGGTCGCACCGCCTATCTGTCGGTGAGCTACGCCTTCCAGTAGGCACAGGGAAAGCGGTACACAAGCAAAGCCGGGCGCACTGTGCGCCCGGCTTTTTGTCGTCCATTTCTGCAGTTCGTCGCTGCCTGCCCTGCATTTCATCCCGTAAAAATGCGATCCGCGCCGCCCGCAACGCAATCAGTCGCAATCCGGTACAAGCGTCGACAGCGCTGCCTCATGATGACCTCACTGCAACACGACAAGCAGCAGACACACGGAGAGGAAAATCATGAAAAACCAAATCAACGAACTGTTCGAAGGTGCCCTGGTCATCGGTCTGGCTGCTTTTTTCGCCGCCGCCCTGTTCAGTGCCACCCAGTCGCAGGCCAGCCAGCCGGTACAGGTGGCCAAGGTCGCCCACACCAGCCAGCACGCCTAACCGTACGGTGAACTGATCGTGTTCTCATTATTCGTGATTGGCATCAAGACCGGCGGCACGACCTTGCCGCGTAGCAACCAGCCGAACAGTGCAGCGGCCACCAAGGTGCCCACCAGTTGCGCCACGATGAACGCCGGCGTATCTATCGAACGTATACCTGCCAATGTATCGCTCGCGGCCCTGGCCAGCGTCACAGCAGGGTTGGCGAACGAAGTGGGCGCCGTAAACTAGTACGCACCGACGTTATAGGCGGCAACGGCGGGAGGCAGTGCTTACTTGCTCGACCGAGGATCAATGCCGGCATATCGAGAGTGGCAATACATTCGCTCCACTACAGCGCCGGGAGCCTCGGTATTGCCAGTGCGTCCATACGGCGCTACCACCTTGCAGAGGCTCCCCCATGATGCCTGAGCGAACGGCCTCCACCGCAGGAAAGCCATTCCCAGTCACACGATAAGGAGCCTGCGCAGCTCAGCCCTCAGCAAGCCCCACATCTTCATTACTTTCGGTCGTAGGCAGTAATGATGAAGTCCATATTCAACGAATATGGCATACCGTCGATACCTCAGCTTCGCGCCATCTGCCCGTCGCCTTCTTGTCAGAATGAGTTCATTTCTCACCTCGGAACTCCTGCCCCGATATCAGACGCCGACACATAAAGAGTCTGGCTTTCACCAGGTGCTCTGCCCCCAGACTATCCGGTCAACACCTAACTAAAATGCTTCCCGTCCTTACAATTCCATAAAAATGGAAATATATTGCATTTCTCTAAAACTACTATTATTCTAGAAATATAGAATCAATTGAATCATGAACGACATCAACGTCCAAATCGTCCCCGTCTAGGAGGCACCTCCCATGCAATCCCCTCTGATCCAACAGCACGGCGTTGCCGTACTTGGCGCCGGCCCCGTCGGTCTGGCCGCCGCAGCTCATCTGCTGTCTCGTGGCATTACTCCTACGGTTTTCGAAGCCAGTGACGAGGTTGGGCACAGCTTCCAATCCGTTGCCCATGTGCCCTTGTTCTCGCCCTGGCGTTACAACCTCGACCGTGCATCGCGATCGCTACTGGAACTTAGTGGATGGCAAGCCCCTGATCTCGATACGCTTCCCACTGCCGGGGATCTTCACCTGCGCTACCTCCGCCCACTGGGCGAAGTGCTGGCAGGCCACATCCAGCTGAGCAGCCGTGTCTTGTCCTTGTCTCGTCGCGGCATGGACAAGATCAAGACCAGCGGGCGGGACCAGACACCCTTTGTCATTCGGGTCGTCCAGCAAGGTGAGGTGCGCGAGCATTTGGCAGGGGCGGTCATCGATGCCACGGGCACCTGGAGCAAACCGAATCCGTTGGGTGCTAACGGGCTCCCCGCAATCGGTGAGGCCGCACATAGCGACCACATCTTCTACGGCGTCCCCGACGTTCTGGGTCGACACCGAACGCGCTACGCCGGCAAGACCGTACTGGTGGTGGGTGCGGGCCATTCGGCTGCCAACGCCTTGCTCAACCTGGCTGAGCTGAGCCATCAGGACGCGACCACACGCGTCCACTGGGCCGTCCGTGGCAACAACCTGCGTCGGGTGTTTGGCGGTGGCGACGCCGACCAACTGCCGGCACGCGGGGCGCTGGGCCTCAGGTTGCAGCAACTGATCAAGAACGGTCAGCTTACTGTCCATAGCGAGTTCCGCACCCAGGCGTTACAGGCGGGCGCAGAAGGTCTTACGGTCGTGGCAGAGACACCGCTTGGCATCGTGGACCTGAAGGGCATCGACGAGATCGTCTGCGCAACCGGCTCCCGCCCCGACCTCGAATTGAGCCGCGAACTGCGCGTGCGACTGGATGCCTGGCTGGAAAGCACTGAGGCCCTGGCTCCCTTGATTGACCCGAATGAGCACAGCTGCGGTACCGTCAGGCCGCATGGTCACCGCGAGCTGGCCCATCCAGAACCGGGCTTCTACATCGTGGGCTCGAAGAGCTACGGCCGTGCGCCGACCTTTCTGATGGCGACGGGCTACGAACAGGTACGCTCGATCGCTGCCGCGCTTGCCGGTGACCTGGTCGCCGCTGATGATGTGCAGCTGGAATTACCCGAAACCGGTGTCTGCAATGCCTCCTTCAGCAATGCGAAATCGAGCGGGTCATGCTGCGGTACCGCGCCTGTGGCGCAGATTGAAGAGCCCGCAGCTGCGAGCAACTGTTGCGGAGGTCCCGCCCCGGCGCAAGTCGATGCTTGCTGCGCCCAGGATGCCCAGGCCAAGCAGGCGGGTAAGGGTGGTTGCGGCTGCGGCCCCAAGGCGCAGCCTGAATCAACCGTAGCGCAAGCCTGCTGCTAAGGAATCAGGATGCGCATTTCTGCGTCGCAAATGCGGCTATCGCCGCTCTGGCTGCTGGCGCCAGGCCAGGTGATCTCGTGGGGCACGCTGTACTACGGCATCACCTTCCTGGCTGAGCCTATCCATAAGGCGACCGGCTGGAGCCTAGCCGCGATCTTTGGCGCCTACTCCGGCGGCCTACTGGCAGCTGCGCTGTGCGCACCGCTGGCAGGGCAACTGCTGGATCGCCATGGCGGACGCTGGGGCTTGAGCGTCGGCTCGCTGGTCGGGGCTGTCAGCCTGGTCGGCGTAGCGACCGCCAGCAATATGGTGATGTTTCTGCTGGGCTGGCTGCTGGCGGGCATCGCCATGTCGCTGACGCTCTACGAGGCGGCGTTCACCGCCTTGCGTGAATTCAGTGGCAGCGAATTCCGCCGGCCCATGACCACGCTTACGCTGGTGGGGGGCTTCGCTAGTACGGTGTTCTGGCCCCTGTCGTTTTGGCTGGTGGCTCACCTGGATTGGCGCCAGACATTGCTGGTGTTTGCGGCGCTACACGCCTTGGTGTGCTTGCCTTTGCACCTGCTACTGCCGGCAAGAGTGGCGACACATGCTCAGGCAACAGTGCAGGATGCCCAGCCTGCCGTGGTGGCCAACCTGCTTCGCTCTCCGGCGTATTGGGGTCTGGTGATCGCGATCGCCTCGACGGCTCTGTTCAGCGGGGCAATCTCGGCGCACGCCGGTCTGCTTCTAGCTGGCCAGGGCGTGAGCCAGTCAATGCTGCTGCTTACCGTGACCCTGTTCGGGCCGATGCAGGTTGCTGGGCGATTGTTGGACATGGTGGTGGCCCATCATCTGCCGGTACGTTGGAGCGGCTACCTTGCCCACCTGATACTGCCGGTGGCGATCGGCCTGCTGCTGTTGACCACCTATGAGCACCGGCTGGCCTTCCTGTTTGCGGCGCTGTATGGCCCGGCCAACGGTATCTTGACCATCGTGCGCGGTATGGCGCCAGCCGAGCTGCTGGGGAACACCGCCTATGGCTCTGCCCTGGGTTGGGTCTCCTCGCCGGGGCTGGTAGCACGGGCCTTGGCACCAGCCTGGGCAGCTTTCCTGCTGGAGCATTGGGGCAATACCACCACCCTGGTCTGGCTCGCGGTCATCGGCATAGTCGGCTTCGTTGCCTTCGTATTTGCTTACCGGGCAGGAAAAGCCACCACCTCACAAGCCATCGGCGCCGTCAGCGCCTGAAAGTCTTCCCATGGAATCCTACGACGTCATCGTTATCGGTGCCGGCCAAGCCGGCTTGGCCGCTGGATACCATCTACAGCGCACAGGGCGTCGCTTCCTGCTGCTGGAAGCAGACGAGAGAGCCGGCGGCGCCTGGCGTAACTACTACGACAGCCTGACCCTGTTCTCCCCGGCGAAATACTCCTCGCTGCCCGGCTTGGCCTTTCCGGGCGACCCACAGCGCTACCCAAAGCGCGATGAAGTGGCGGACTACCTGGAGGGCTACGCTGCGCATTTTGAGCTGCCCATCCAGTACGGGCAGCGCGTGGTGGACGTCCAGCGAGGCGCAGACCAGACCTTTCACCTTTTCTGCGCCGAAGGTACGCAGTACCAGGCCGCCAAGGTGATCGTCGCGTCTGGTACCTTCGGTACGCCGCACACCCCGGCGATACCGGGCTTGGATCAGTTCCAGGGTCTGCGGATGCATAGCGGCGAATACCGGAATCCCGATACGCTGACGGGCAAGCGCATCGTGGTGATCGGTGGAGCCAACTCCGGCGTGCAGATCGCCCATGAGCTTGCGGCGGTCGCTGATGTGACGCTAGCCAGCCGCCGACCGATACGGTTTTTTCCGCAGCGCATACTGGGCTTGGATTTCCATTTCTGGCTGGAGGTGACCCGATTGGAGCGGACCCGCTGGCTGGACGACCAAAGTACGCCGGTTCTGGACGACGGGACTTACCGGGAGGTGATCAAGAAGGGTAAGCCCGAACGGCGCCCGATGTTCAATGAGGTCACGGCGGACAGCGTGGTGTGGTCGGATGGGCGGCAAGAGCGCATGGACGTGCTACTGTTCGCAACCGGATTCCGGCCGCATGCGCCGTATCTTGCCAGCCTTGGCGTCATCGATGACAGAGGGCGATTGCGCCAACGGAACGGTGTGGCGAGAGGGGTGCCCGGGTTGTACTTTGTCGGTCTGCCCAAGCAGCGGAATTTTGCATCAGCAACGTTGCGTGGAGTCGGACAAGACTCGGTCCACGTAGTAAAACAGCTGATTTCTCGTCGCGATTTACAAGCCCCTTGGTGCCGCTGCGTGCCTCAGAGTGAGGGTACGAACTAGCTAGCGAACCTGCCTAAGCTTCTCATCAATTACGATCTCACCATCTTCCTTGGTAAATGGCGCCAGCTGAGGAAACGGCAGCATCTCCAGCACAGTCTCGGAGGGTCGGCACAGCTTGGTACCCAGCGAGGTCACCACGATGGGCCGATTGATCAGGATCGGGTGCTGCATCATGAAGTCGATCAACTGATCGTCGGTCCACTTTGGGTCGTCCAGGTCCAGCTCCTCGTAGGGTGTTCCCTTTTTGCGCAGTAGTGCGCGCACGGGTTCACCCATGGCCGCGATCAAAACCACTAATTCTTCCCGGCTTGGTGGCGTCACCAGGTAGAGGATGATCGTGGGCTCGATACCGGTGTTGCGGATCAAGGCCAGCGTGTTGCGGGACGTGCCGCAGGCGGGGTTGTGGTAGATCGTGACGTCGTTGCTCATCGTTGTGCCTTCCTCGCCGTTATCGGCCGGTCAATACAGTCCTAGTTCGCGCCGGATGGCGTTGCATTCAGCGCGCTTGTCTTTGGCTAGCCTGATGCGCTCGTAGCGCGCATCGATCTCGCCTTTCGCAAAGGGAATTTGCCGCTCCGCGTGCCAGCGGGTCACATCCTCAATCAGCCGCCCAAAGGGCTTGCCGGTGAGGTACCACCAGGTCTCGGTGATGAAACGTCGGAACAGCCAGGTCAGGCATACACCCGCCAGGACGAATAGCAACAAGACCCAAGGACTACCATCGGTACCCATGTGCTTCTCCCCACCAGCAAGGGGGCCGGCGATACGGCTGCACTAGTCGCGCAGGGGCGTCACCGTACGGTCCTCGCCAGCATTGGCCATCAAATCCAGCGATAACGGCGCCTTGTCGCGCAGCAGCCAGCCAAACACCAGCGTGGCGGTAACGGCACCAGCCAATTGCGCCGCGATGAAACCGGGCGCATCCACCGGCCGAATGCCGGCAAACGTATCGGAAGCCGCCCGCGCCAGCGTGACCGCAGGGTTGGCGAACGAGGTCGATGAGGTGAACCAGTAGGCACCCACGATGTAGGACGCCACCGCATAGGGCACTGCCTCGGGGCGACTGCGCGAGCAGCCGAAGATCACCGCCAGCAGGCCGAAGGTGGCGATGAACTCGCTCCACCATTGGGCAGGACCAGTACGGATGTGCTGGGAGGCGAAGAACAGCGGCTCGCTGAACATGCCGTGCGCGGCGGCGACGCCACAGAAGGCCCCGACGATCTGCACCAGGACATAGAGGGCGGCGTCACGGCTTTGCAGCTCGCTACGCATCACCGCAGCCAGCGTCACAGCCGGGTTGAAGTGAGCGCCTGAGATACCGCCGAAGGTCAGGATCAGCGCGACCAGGCCACCGCCGGTAGCAATGGCGTTGGCCAATAGGGCCACCCCGGTATTCCCCCCGGACAGGCGCTCGGCCATGATGCCCGAGCCGACTACGACCGCCAGCAGGAAGGCGGTACCCAGCCATTCGGCGAACAGGCGACGACGCAAATCCATCACTGCTCTCCCAGCTTGCGCAGCTCATGCTGCAAGGACATGCGGTCAACCTTGTCCAGCGGCAGGCTCAGGAAGATGCGCAGCCGGTTGGTGATCTCAACCAACGTCTTGTTGAAGGCGACGAGTCGGGTGTCGTGATCACCTTCGACATGCGAAGGGTCGGTAAAGCCCCAGTGCGCCGTGATCGGCTGGCCTGGCCAGGCCGGGCAGGCCTCGCCAGCTGCCTTGTCGCAGACGGTGAAGATGAAGTCCATGGCGGGCGCGTCAGCCCCGGCAAACTCGTCCCAGCTCTTGCTGCGCAGCCCCTCGGTGGGATAGCTGTGCTTCTCCAAGGTCTCGATGGTCAGCGGGTTCACCTCGCCACGCGGGAAGCTGCCCGCGCTATAGGCATGGAAATGTCCGGCGCCCAGGTGGTTCATGACGACCTCGGCCAGAATGCTGCGGGCCGAATTGCCGGTGCAGATGAAGAGTACGTTGTAGACCTTGTCCGACATGGCGGAATCTCCGTGATGAGCGGGTTATGGCTGGGAAAGCTGGCGCAGTCGGTCAAGCCCGACCGGCTCGTGGGTTTGCATCGGTACGACGGCATAGCGCTGGGTGTGGTGGGTAGCCACCGCCTCCAGCTGGATTCGCTCATTGGCGGCCCGTTGTTGCAGCAGTGACGACGCGGGTGAGGCTGCGGCCAGGCTCTGGTTGACCACCCAAGCCCATGGCTCGATCCCGGCACGGCGCAGGTCCGCCTGCAGGTTGGCCGCTTCTAGAACAGGCGTGGTTTCAGCCAGCGTGGCGATCAGCACCTTGGTCTGCTTGGGGTCCTGCAGCTGCATCATCGGGGTGGTGAAGTGCAGACCCCCCTTGGCCATCTTCTTGCGAATCTCACGGTCGTAAGAGCCCGTGGCATCCAGCAGCAACAGGGTATGGCCAGTGGGGGCAGTATCCATCACCACGAATCGCCTGCCGGCCTCCCGGATGACCCGCGAGAAGGCCTGGAACACGGCGATCTCCTCGGTGCAGGGCGAACGCAGGTCTTCCGCCAACAGGGCGCGACCTGCATCGTCCAGATGCTTGCCCTTGCTGGCCATCACCTCCTGCCGGTAGCGCTCCGTCTCGGCCTTGGGGTCGATGCGCGACACCGCCAGATTGTCCAAGCTGCCGGCAACCATGTCGGTGAGGTGTGCTGCTGGGTCTGATGTGGTCAGGTGAACCTGCAAACCGCGCTCGGCCAGGGCGATGGCTATCGCGGCAGCCAGGGTGGTCTTGCCGACCCCGCCTTTGCCCATGACCATGATCAGCCCGTGACCGTCCGCCGCCAGGCCATCGACCAGTTGCGCCAGCTTGGGCAAAGAGGTCGTGGCATAAGCTGGTGCGACGTTTGTCGCTACCGCTGCTTGCTCGCCAAACAGTTGCCGGAGCGCCGCAAGGCCCACCAGGTTGAATGGCTTGAGGTGCAGGCGATCGGTCGGCAAACCAGCCAAGGCCGAGGGCAATTGCGCCAGCGCGGTAGCTTCACGATCCACTAGCGCCTGGGCCAGCGGATCGACCTTGCCTTCCGCTTGCGGCATTAGCCCATTGACCACCAGGTGCTGCCTTTGGAAGCCAATGGCGGCGAGTTCCGTCTGGGTACGAGCTGCCTCTGCTAGGCTGGAACGCTGGGCACGCGCCACGAGCACCAGCCGGGTTCGTGTCGGATCGGCCAGCGCGGTCACCGCATCGTGATACTGGGCACGCTGCTTCTCCAGGCCGGCAAGCGGTCCCAGGCAGGATGCACCATCCGGGTTGTGTTCGATAAAGCCGCTCCAGGCACCCGGCAGCTGTAGCAGGCGGATGGTGTGACCAGTCGGCGCGGTATCGAACACGACATGGTCGAAGTCATGCACCAGCGCGGTATCGGTCAGCAGCTGGGTGAACTCGTCGAAGGCGGCAATCTCGGTCGTGCAAGCCCCCGACAGTTGCTCCTCGATGTCCCGTACCACCTTATCCGGTAGCACCCCACGCACCGGCCCGACGATGCGGTCGCGGTATTGCTGGGCTGCGCCCTGGGGATCAATTTCCAGCGCAGCCAGCCCCGGCACAGTGCTGATGACGGTGATCTGGTTACCGATGGTCTGGCCGAAGACCTGACCCACATTCGATGCCGGGTCGGTACTCACCAGCAGCACCCGCTTGCCTCGATCGGCAAGCAGCACCGCCGTCGCACAGGCGATCGACGTCTTGCCCACACCGCCCTTGCCGGTGAAGAACAAATGCCGAGGTGCATCCAGAAGGAAGTTCATCGCGTCATTCCTGCTCAACAGCAGCCTGGTCCTGAGCAAGCGCCGGCAGCGGGCTGCACCGCAATACCGATGCTGCTGATACCGGCCCAGCGGGCGAGTTCGGCGCGGCGCGGATAGCGGCCCGCCAGGGCGATTTCGCCATCAACCAGGATCAGCGGCAGACCTTCCTGGCCCGAGCGTTCCAGAAACTGCTTTACGGCGGCCTGCTGGACAAACGCCAGCGGCTGTTGCGCCAGATTGAAGCGCTCTACCTGACCACCCTGGCGCTTGAGCCAGTCCAAGTCGGCCGCGAAGGTGACCAATGCCTGGTCAACATCGGTACCGCACACACCGCTGCTGCAGCAGAGCGCAGGGTCGTAGATTTGTATGACAGGCATGGTGTCTCCTCAGGCGCCGATCAGGCCGATGCGATCCAGCTCAGGCTTGAGCCTGGCCTTGTCGGCAAGAACATCCGCAGGCAAGGCCAGGAAAGCTTCGATCCGGCCGCGCAGGATGCGGTAGGCCTTCTCGAATGCACGGTCGATTTCAGCATCGGTACCGGTGGCGTGGGCCGGATCTTCGACGCCCCAATGGGCGCGCAGGACCGGACCAAGGTAGGCCGGGCAGGTCTCGCCAGCAGCGCTGCCACAGACCGTGATGACGACGTCCGGGGTGATGGGCAGGTTGTCCCAGGACTTGCTGTGCAGCCCTTCGGTCGAGATACCTTCGCGCTCCAGCAGGGCAAGCGAGCGCGGGTGGACATAGCCGGCAGGTTTGCTGCCAGCACTGATGGCACGAATGCCCTCAGGTGCCAGCGCGTTGAGGGTGGCTTCAGCCAGGATGGAGCGGCAGGAGTTACCGGTGCAAAGGATCAGGATGTTCATCAAAGGCTCACTTGCAGGAAGCAGGATTGCAGGAAGGTTCGACCAGTTCGGCGCACTGGTCCGGGTGTCCGCCACAGCAATGGTTGGTCAGAAAGCCGGTGACCTGGCGCATCAGGCCGAGGTTGGCGCGGTAGCGTTGGAAGCGACCTTCCTGCTCCACAGTCACTAGCCCGGCATAGGCCAGATTCTTCAGATGGAAGGACAGGTTGGACGGCGCCAGGTCGAGTCGGCTGGCCAGCTCGCCCGCAACGAGGCCGCTGTTGCCGGCGTCCACCAGCAGCAGATAGACATCGAGCCGAGCGCTCGAAGACAGCGCTTCAAAGGCTTGTAGTACGGTAGGTTTGTCCATGTCTTGGCAACGTTTCAAATTTATTTGAAATGATGGGCTTTAAAAAAGATCAGCTGCAGCAGCTGACCTCCTGACCCGTCACGGGCATGGCAGTACAGCAGTTCTCAGTCATGAAGCTCAGCAAGCCACCCATCGTCTCGTAGTTAGCGGAGTAGTGAATGAAGCGGCCTTCTTGCCGGGCATCGATCAGATTGGCTCGCGTCAGCTCCTTCAGGTGGAAGGACAGCGTAGCGGCTGGAATATCCAGCGCGTCACCGATCTTGCCGACGGTCATCCCCTGCGGGCCTTGGACGACCAGCAGCCGAAAGATGGCTAGGCGGGTCTCCTGGGCCAGTGCGGCAAGTAGCGTGACAGCAGCTTTATTTTCCATAATTCCATTATACTCGAATAGTTGAAATATAGTCAATAATTGCCCCTATTTATCCTGGTCGGCACATCGCACCTCACATTTAGTTGCTATTGACAACAAAGAAACCAGACTTTAAATTTTAGTTGCTAATGACAACCAGATTAATACCATGCACTCCCCCCCTTCTGCCGGTGAATTGCTTCGCGAAGTCGCACGCATCTATGTTCGCGAGCAACGCACCCAGGCCGCCTGCCGCGACGGTGCATCGACCGTGCAGTGCCATGTCATGACCGAGCTGTTGCGGCAGGAACGACTGACCCAGCAGGCACTCGTGATCCAGCTTGATCTCGACAAGGGCTGGATCAGCCGCGCAGTAGAAGCGCTGGTCCTCGACGGTACGGTGATCAAGCGCCCCAATATCGATGACAGGCGTAGTGCCTGGCTCAGCCTCAGCCCTGCGGGCCGGCTGCGGGCCAGACGGCTCAATACTGAACTCAATGCCCACGCCGACCAGGTCCTGGCCAAGGTGCCCGCCGCGCAGCATGGGGTCATACGGGAGTCCCTGGCCTTGCTGCTGCAAAGCCTGCAAACCGGATTGGGACAGGCTGAAAGGGATGGCGCGGCGCAGGATGCACAGATCGACTATGTTGCCGGTCAACCGCTGGAAATACGAGCAGCCCAGGTGACAGACTGGCCGGAGATCCTTGCGCTGCTCTCCGCCGCCGGCCTGCCGCTGGAGGGGGCCGAAGCGCACCGTGAGCAGTATCGGGTGGCGACCCAGGGTAGCGGTCTGCTCGCGGTGGGAGGGCTGGAAATCTATGGGCGTTCGGCCCTGCTGCGTTCCCTGGCCGTCGTGCCGCGGGCGCAAGGAACAGGGCTGGGACAGCGCATGCTGGAAAGCTTGATTGAGCAAGCCTCATCGCAAGGCGTGGGCAAGCTTTACCTGCTCACCACTAGTGCCGATGGCTATTTTGTCCGTTACGGCTTCACTGCCGTACCCCGCAAGGCGGTACCGGGCCCGGTCAGAGTCTCGGCCGAATTCCAGGGCGCGTGCCCTGCGACCGCCATCGTCATGGTGCGTCCACTCTGAAGTGAGGTTTAACCGGGCAGGCCAAGCACCTGCGCCAGCATGCCGATCTGCCAGTCGAAATAGGGATTGAAAGTCAGCCGCGCATGAACCTTGCCCGGCTCGCGAAAACCCCAGTCCGAATACCAGACCTCCTCTCCCGACTGGCAACGCCGGGTGGCTTCGTCGGTCTGGCCATTCTGGCAAAAACGCAGCATGCCGCCCGGGCCGTAATAGCGATTTGCCGGAGAGAACAGGATGCCCATGTGCGAGAACTGGCTGATGCGCTGCTGGGGTAGGTAGTCGTCACGAACAACGATGCGTGGATCGGCAATGGTTGGCGCTTTGCCGTACCAGACCAGGCGGCTGGCCGCATGGGTGAAGCGGGTATTGAACAGGCTCGCCGCCTGCTGTACATCGAGTACCGAATCATGCTCGGTCATGACCAGCAGGGCTGGCTTGTCGAAGGTCTTGCGCGCCAGCAGCGAACGCACGGTGCTGCTGGTGTGATAGAACTGGGCAAAGCCATTGGTCGGGACATTGAGGTAACGCACCAAGGTCTGCTGCGGCCTCCCTTCTTCCGGTGTACGTAGCCAGGACTTGAAAGGCGCAATCCACGGCGACAGCCAGTCATAGCCGGTCCCCGCCTTGAAGGCCGGGGAGAACAGCATGAGACCAGCGACATTGCCGTCTTCCAGCGCGACGGAGGTCACCAGGTTGGCGCCGGTCGAGAAGCCACCCAGGTAGACCTCGCCGACTTCCTGTTCCATCTGCCGGGTCTGACGCTCGACAAGGCCCCGCCAATCGTCCGCCGACACGCCGATCATGTCTGCCGGCCGGGTACCGTGCCCTGGCAGCAACAGCGTACGGACCAGAAAGCCACGTTCGGCCAGCCGGGGGCCAATATCACTGAATGAGAACGGTGAATCACCCAGGCCATGGACCAAGAGCACGCCTTTGCCGGCGGGCACCGTGGGCCGCCACTCCTGGGGGGCGTTCAACTCCACTTCCAGCGCCTTGTCCGCCGTCAGGAACTGCCGGTGCTGCTGCAACCAGGCGCGGCTTTGCTCGCGATAGACCGCGAAGCTGCTCTCACCCCGTGGCATGCCGGGAGCGACATCGGTCGCGGCACAGGCCGTGAGCAGGTAAAGCAAAGGCAGGGACAACCATTTCATCGACACACTTTCGGTAGTTCGGAATTATCAGGGAGACGGCGGGAGTGTCGTCCTGGGTCAGGTCAGGCGAGCACTAGCGCGCTTGTTGCAGCAGTGCTGCCGGGCCCGGCTTGCCAAACAGGTAACCCTGGAAGGTATGGCAACCACAGGCTTCGAGGAACTGCCGTTGCTCTTCGGTCTCCACCCCTTCGGCGATCACCGACAGGCCCAGGCTCTGACCCAGCGTCACGACGGCACGGACGATGGCCAGGTCGTTGGCGTCGACAAAGATGTCGCGCACGAACGACTGGTCTATCTTGAGCTGCGCCAGCGGCAGACGCTTCAGGTAAGACAGCGACGAGTAGCCGGTACCAAAGTCGTCCAGCGAGAAACTCACGCCTTGCGCCATCAGCACATTCATCTTGGCGACTACGCTGTCCACGTCTTTGAGCAGCAGGCTCTCGGTCAGTTCCAGCTTGAGCCGGCCAGGATTCGCCTGGCTTTTCGCCAATGCGGACAGCACCTGCTCGACAAAATTGGCATCATGAAACTGACGGGCACTGATGTTGACGGCCAGGGTCAGGTGGGCGGTCTGCGGCGATTGCGCCCACTCCCGCAGTTGCAGGCAGGCGGTCTCTAGTACCCATTGGCCCAGGGGTAGTATCTGGCCGGTTTCTTCCGCCAGCGGGATGAAACTGGCCGGCGAGACCATGCCACGTAGCGGGTGCTGCCAGCGCACCAGGGCCTCGGCACCGATCACGCGACGGGCCGTATCGACCTGCGGCTGGTAATGCAGGATGAACTGCTGGCTCGCCAGGGCTTCGCGAATGTCGGCTTCCATGGCAGCATGGGCACTCACCGCCGCCTGCATGGTGGGGTCGAAGAAACGGATGGCATTACGACCGGCAGCCTTGGCCTGGTACATCGCCAGGTCGGCCTGCTTCAGCAGCTCATCCACCGTGACGGCCTGCCCTTTGAAAAAGCAGACGCCGATACTCGGGGTGCTGTGGTGCGGCTTGCCGTCCAGCAGGTAGGATTCATTGAGCGTCGCCAGTATTTTCTTGGCCACCGCTTCCACCTTGTCCGCCGCCTCCAGCGACTGGTCGCTGATGTCTTCCAGCAGCACCACGAACTCATCCCCGCCAAGCCGCGCCACCGTATCGCCCTCGCGCAGGCAACTGGCGATACGTCCCGCCACCTGCTCCAGCAACAGGTCGCCGATGTCGTGTCCGCGGGTATCGTTGAGCTTCTTGAAGTTGTCCAGATCGACGAACAGCAGCGCGCCGCCAGTGTCGCTACGCGCGCTCTTGGCAAGCGCCTGCCGCAATCGATCCATCAGCAGGCGCCGGTTGGGCAGATTGGTCAGCGGGTCATAGAAGGCCAGATTGCGGATTTCATCCTCGGCCATCTTGCGCTCGGTGATATCCACCAGCGCATAGACATAATGGGTCACGTGGCCTTCGTCGGAACGCACGGCCGTCACGGCCAGCCACAGCGGAAAGGTGTCACCATCCTTGCGGCGGGTCCATATCTCGCCCTGCCAGCTGCCTGTATCACGAATGGCGTCATCCATGGCGCGGTAGTAATCGGCATCATGGCGGGAGGACTGGAACATATTGGGGGAGCGCCCGACCACGTCCTCGGCCGGGTAACCGGTGATCTTGGTAAAGGCGCTGTTGACGCGCAGGATCACCAGGTCGGCGTCGGCGATCAGCATGCCCTCTTGCGATTCAAACGCAGTGGCCGCCACCCTGAGTTCCTGCTCCTGGCGGGCAGTCTGCTCCCGGGCCGCCTCCACCGCGCTATAGGCAGCCGCGTTATCGAGCGCAATGGCTCCGTAGGCGCAGAGCGTACGGAAGATCGAACATTCACGCTCACGGTAGGCGTGGGTACGCTGCGACTGGATGGTAATCACACCCAGTAAACGCTTGCCGACCTCCAGCGGGGCAAACAGCATGCTCATGGTGCGGATCGTACCGGGGATCATCTTGATATCGAACTTGGCCGAAGGCTGGTCGATCACGATCTCGCGTCGCTCCCGGGCACACAGGGCGGTAAAGGCCGTGGTGCTATCCAGCGGCACATGGTTCACCGGATGGGGCTGCCCATTTTCCAGCCCGAAGGCCGTGGTCAGCATCTTGCCGGAGGGGTCCAGCAGGTAGATGACGAAAGACGCCGCATCGAGCAGCCGGTCCACATGCCGGTACAGGGCCTGGAAGACTTCCTGGGCATCCAGGCTGGCAGTGATCTCGCGACCGATGAGCCCCAGTGTTTCGAGCGTGGCATTGGTCTCCTGTAGGGCTGCCGACAGTTGCTGGTGATGCTCGATATCCGCCCTTGCCCGATCAATCTCCTGGCGTATCTGCATGGCCAGGGCCCGCTTCTGGGCCTCTTCGATCCGTGTCTTGTTACGGGCCGCCGTCGCAGCCAGACTGCTGTCATACGCGGCCCGGTAATCACCACTGGCCGCGTAGGCGCTGGCGACCTGGTTGAGGAGCTCGGCAGGAACGGCGTAACCGCTGACGGACTCGGCAATGCGCATGGCCTCCTGCAAGTAGTGGAGCGTGGCGGAAGGCGCCGCCATGTGGGGTGGTGGCGGAAGCGCGTGATCACGATGCAGTTCGGCTAGTACACGTAGCGCCTTGATCTGCTCGTCCGCATTCGCTTTTTCCTGCGCAAGCGCCAGGGCCTCCGCGGCCTTGATGCTGGCTTCCGCCGAGCGCCCCAGGCGTGATAGCGCAGTCGCCGCGCCGCGGCGGGCTTTCATCAGCAGGTCAGGCTCACTCTGCGCACTGAGACCCCGCTCCAGCTGGACAAACCAGCTCAGCGATTCCTCATCGTCGCCCATGTCGCTCGCCAGCAGGCCCAGGTTGCCGACCACCTGCTCCTGGTTGCGCGAGCCCACCATCGCCGCCATAACCGTCAGCGCCTCATGCAGAAAGGTCCTCGCCTCGTCGTGCCGGGAGAGCATGCGCAGTACGTCGCCAGTCTGCATCAGGCACACCCCGATACTGCCCGGCCAACGGGTGGCGCGCGCCAGGGACAGCGCCCGCTCGCTCCACTCCAGCGCCGCATCAAGATCACCCAGCGTGGCGAAACCTTCTGCCGCGTTGACGGCACCGATCAAGGCCTGGCGTATCTGCCCGGTATTGGAAGCCGCCTGGTAGGCCCGAAGGTCATACTTGATGGCGACGCCCGGATCATTGGTCAGGCCGGCCACGTTGGCATAGGCCACATAGACCCACGTCATCACCGCCTCATGCCACACGGTTGATTCCGGGAACTGTTCGGCCAGACCGGATTCGGCCAGACCGGCATTGACAAAGGCGGTACTGGAGAGCGCGCGGGCCAGCGTGGCCCCTACCCGCATAGGGTCGTCGCCCGCCCTATAAGCCGTGAGGGCACGCTGCAGGCTAAGATCAAACTGCTGCCGGTTGCCCCTGTCCAGCCAGATCGAGACCATCAGCCAGTGCCCGTCCCCCACCCCCAGTGGGTCTCCGAACCGGGAAAAGCTCGCCATGGCCGTCGCGGCAAGTTGCTCTGCACCGTCGAAGTCGGCGAATAGCGCCTTGACCTCCGCCCGCACCAGTTGCAAGCGGGCCAAGCTGATCTGTGCCGGCACGGTATCCAGCCCGGCCAGCGCAAGCAGGGCTTCCGCCTCGTCGGCCAGGGCCAGGGCTCGGGCGCAATCCCTTTGTCGCAGATGCCAGGACAGTTGCACCAGGGTATCCCGACGAACCGCCGGCTCCAGCGTCGGCAAGACCGACTCCAGCGCGGCGACGTCCTGATCTAGTGCAAAAAGCTCCATGCATTGCCTCGGTGGTTTCTATTTGCCGTCATTGGACCTTACTTCACTCTGGGTCAAAACAGGAAAAAGGCCAATGAACCGGATCGCTCGCTTCGGGTGACGTTAAAACAACGGATACCTCTGCCATGACGGGCAAGCTGGGTACGTCGGCACGGTACGCCAGAACGACGAATATGGGCGATATCTGCACGCCCGGAGAAATATATTCTGGCGCGAAACACGCAACCATCGGGCTGCGGCATTCGGTAGCAAGCAAGCATGTTGCACGGCAGCACACATGCTGTATCTTTACCGGTTCGCATCATGCGGCCCGCCCGGCCGCATGATGCGAAAAAGCCGTCGCTAGAACGGTTGCTCTAGGCTCGTGATCAACCAAGCACCGGGTACCTGCCAATGAAAAAACGTTGCCATCTCATCGAGATACAACCGGAGAACATTCTTCAACAAGCGCAGCATGAACTGAAGGCGCTCGCCTTCGAGCGCAACCATGGCGAAGCACTAGCCGACCGCCATATCGGCGTGCTGGCCTGTACCGGCGCCTCCGTCGAGCTGGCGCTGTCGATTGCCGAGTGGACCAACTACGTCACCTTGTTCTGCCATACGCTGCAATTGAGCAGTGCGGAGATGCAGGCGCTGGCCGAACAGGAAATCCGGCTCGAGCACCGGCCGGTACAGGGACTCATGGGTGACCTGCCCAATCTGGAAGGCGTATTGCTGGTCGACGGCGAGGTCGTCGTCGTCGACGCCCTGTTCGCCCGGGCAGGCAGCGAGGCGCTGGCATGAGCCGTGACGGACGGCGCCTCGGTGCCGTCCGTCATATCAGCATTTGTTAATAAGAACATCGGGTTATGCTGCAAGCTATCTGTTCAAATGCCGCCAAAGTGGTTTAATGGCGTGGTTCGATCACGCTGACGGCAATTTGAGTACAGCTTGCAAAGGAATACTGTATGTCCATCTCTGCCATTGGCGCCGGCCTTGCCGGCATGCAGCGCTACCAGAGTGCCCTGGATGCCTCTGCTGGCCGCATTGCCAACATGAACAACTGGATCGCCGAGAACAACAACACGGCGGATGTCACCGGTGACATTGTCAGCCAGGTTGTCAGCAAGGCGGGGTTCCAGGCATCCGCCCAGGTCGTCAAGACTGCAGACGACGTGCTCGGCACCCTGATCGACATCAAGGCCTGACCAGCCCAACTCATTCCGCCCTGGACCGGCTCCTGCCAGTTCAGGCCCGCTCCAGGCTTGTTGCCGACTGCGCCACAAGCTCAGCCTGCTTGGGTTGAGGCTGCTGCGCGCCCTGATCCGTAAATAGCGCCACGCCGAACATGGCCGCCAGGCCAAAGACCAGGGCGCTATTGAACAGGGTATCGAGATGCGTTTTCATGCTGTTTCCTCCTGCGTGATGGTTTTTTGATTTCGCCATCCTGAAGAAAAAACAGCCATAAGGTCAGCGACTTGCGACCAAATGCGGAATGCGCGTGCTGTCTCGCAGCACGCGCCGACAGATCACCTGACAGGTCGATCGTCCGATCCGGCAGTATCCCGCGCCTTACCCACTCAACCAGGGCTACGCGCCAGCACCGCCGTCGCCGTCGGTGCGGAAACTGAGCGGGCCTTCAGTCCAAAGCAGTACCGCAACCAGCCTACCCGGCGGATCACGCCATCGTTGAGCAGCCAGCAACCCAGCACGGTTCCCGAGAGGACCAGCACAGGCTCCAGTACCGGGCCCAGATGGTAGGGCAGCAGGCAGTAGCCGATCAGCACGATCAGGCTCTGGTGCAGCACATACCAGGGATAGACCGACTCATTGCCCCAGGCCAGCCAGCGGAAGGGGCGGTTGAGCAAGGCATGGCCCCAGCCCAGTATGGTCGCCAGCATGCACCAGACGTAGAGCGAGCGGACCAGCCAGGCCAGCAGCAATGCACCTTCCCCGATATCTTCCGGTAGCAGTTTCAGCAGGCTGTAATAGATTGCAAAGAACATCAGGGCCAAGGTCAGGCTCGACTTGCGCAGCCGTACCAGCTCACCCCAGATCGACTCGCTCCCTCCCAACCACCAACCATAGACAAGCAGGCTGAAATAGACCGCATGGTTGTACCAGTCACCCAGCAGCGCGTGGGTCTCCGGAAAATCCCGCTTCAGCGCCCAGCAATAGAACAGCAGCGGCATGGCAGGCAGCACCAGCAAGCGCCAACCTCTCAGGCTCTGGAACAAGGGTGCCAGCTTGCCCAGTACCGGACGCAAGGCCACGAGGAGCAGGGAGTAGCAGAACAGATAGGGGATATACCAGAGATGGTTCCAGGTAAAGCCATGCTCCCAGCCGTCGAAAGCCTTGGCCGGCCAGAGCTGGAAACTGTAATAGTCGATCAGGAACTGGCCGAAACCGGGCGCCACGAGGCCGTTGCTCACGCCTTGCGCATAGGGCTGGATGGGAACCACCACCGCCATGCCAAACAGCAGGGGCAACAGCAGCCTCCAACTACGCTGGCGGATAAAGGCTGCGGCACCGGTTCCGCGTAACAGGAAGGCGGTGGCCACGCCGGAGATCAGGAAGATCAGATCCATGCGCCAGCGATTGACGAACAGCATGGGCAGTTGCAGCCATTCTGCCGTATGCGTGCTCTTGACGTGCCAGTTCCATTCGGCCACGTAGAACATGCCGGTGTGATAGAGGATGAGCAAGGCAAAGGCGATGATGCGCAGGGCATCGATATCGTGACGGCGTTGCATGATGGGCTCTCGGCTGGAAGACGTCCCAGCTTGCAGTGGCAAGGGGCGCGTCTTGCCCGCAAAGGGTTGGAACGCCGCCACATTGGGACGAAACGTGGCCGGCAGGGACGAAAAAATCCCGTACAAGGCCCTAAAATGGCGCCATGCCTAACGACCGACACGACCTGCTCACCCGCTACCAGCCCTGGCGCAAGATTGCCGAGCCCGCTTTCTGGATCATCCTGCTCTGCAGCCAGGCCGCCATCAACAGCCTGACCGTGCTGATCGACATCGACAGGGTGAAGCTGGATTTCGCCGTCTGGGAGCCCGTCTGCTGGGAGTGGTCCAGCAACCTGGTCATCCTGGCGCTGATTCCGGCCATCATCGCGTTCGAGCGGCGCGTGCCGCTGCACTTTGGCAATCTGCGCAGGCAACTACCCTGGCATCTGCTGGCCAGTATGGTGTTCTGCCTGCTGCATGTGGTCGGCATGGTGGCCTTGCGTAAGCTGGTCTATCTGGCGCAGGGCTACCGTTACGACTTTGGCGACTGGCCGCGTGAGCTGGCCTACGAATATCTCAAGGACGTGCGCAGCTACGGCTTCGTCCTGCTGGTCGTCACGACCTATCGCTTGCTGCTGCTGCGGCTGCAGGGCGAGGCCAGCCTGTTGAGCGCGCCGGACAACGGCCCGGCGGTGGAGCCGATAGAGCGGCCGAACCGCTTCCTGGTGAAGAAACTCGGCAAGGAGTTCCTGCTGCCTGCCCAGGAAATCGAGTGGCTGCAAGCCTGGGGCAACTATGTGAACCTGCGGGTGCGCGGTCATGACTATCCGCTACGGTCGACCCTGGCCAGTATTGAAGCGCGGCTGGATCCCGAGCGCTTTGTCCGGGTGCATCGCAGCTATATTGTCAACATCACCGAAGTCGTCGAGATCGAACCCCAGGACAGCGGTGACGCACGTATCAAGTTGCGCGACGGCAGCATCGTGCCGTGCAGTCGCACCTACCGCGAGGCGCTCAAGGCAGGCGTAGCGGCCTAGTCCCCCTGCCCTACATGGGCTTGTGAACCATCAGCCAGTACACCAAGACCAGGCCGCCAAAGGCGGGAAAGCCCAGTGCTGTCCACAGCTTCTCGAACCGCCAATAGCGTGCCGGCAAAGCGGTATTGTCGCGAGCAGCGACCTGGGCCATGTCGCGCATGCGTAGTTGCAACCAGACCACCGGCAACCAGCATGCGCCGGCCAGCGCGTAGAGTGCGACCGACCAGACTATCCATGGCGAATGGTAGGGAAAACCGGCCAGATGAATCATCCACAAGCCCGAAGCAGGCTGGATGATGACCGCCGGCGTGGTGAACCACCAATCGGCACGGGCTACCCAGCGGGTAACGACGGCGATGGCCTGTACATTGCCACTGCGGTTGGCAAAGAACATATAGAACGCGGTACCGAAACCGGTGCCAAACATGAAGGTGGCCGACAGGATGTGTAGCCATTTGATGGTGAGGTAGTCCATACATTTCCCCGTTAGCGGTGTGTCTTTGCGTGATAGGCCTTCACTGCACCCTGGTCCGCTGCGGGCTGGCGGGCGCCAGGGCGGCCAGCAAGCCCAGCAGGGCCAGAATGGGTAGGTTCTTGCTGATCGGCCCGAAGGGATGCCACCACCAGTCGCCGAGCTGCAGCGTAATGAACAGGGTGTAGGCGAGCACCAGCAACAGTTGGCCCTGCCACAGGCGGCGGGATGGCCGGAACAGGGTCAACAGGCCGAGCAGCGCATCCAGCAAGGCACCGGACCATAAGGCAGCCGGATGCAGAGCCGCAGGCAAACCGGCCGACGCCAGTAGTCGTATCCCCTCGGCCTGGTTGACCACGGATACCCACGCCGTGAACAACCAGACAAAGGCCAGCGCCAACCTGAGCAAAGGCGACCATGCGGCCAGCACCGTCGCGGCCCGCGAGGATGGCAGTGCGAATGTCGCGGGTTGACGCAAAGGACGCCCCAGCCGAGCCCTGAGCGGTGCAGCATCCGCCTGATTACCGCGCCGTAGCATGGTGAGGCTGTCTGATTGAACCAGACTGCCGGGCAATGCCCCCGCCAGTCGTACGCCTATGGTGGTCAACGGTGCCGGGATGGTCAGCGTGAAAGCCGGTGCCATCCCCAATCCTTGCCTGAGAGCCTGCAGATACTGCCCCCAGGGCAAGGCCTGTGGCCCGACCGCATCGATCACCCGCCCGCCACTCCCCTCGCTCACCAGTTGCGCCAACAATGCCGTCAGGTCATCCAGGTGTAGCGGTTGTACGCATCCCGCATCGGCCGGCACTGCCAGTACCGGCAAGGCGGCGAGTTTCAGGAAGAGCTGGCTGCTTGCCCCGGCATCCGCATACACCAAGGAGGGGCGCACGACCGTCCAGTCAAGCGGCAAGGTCATCAGGACAGCGTCCGCCCTTGCCTTGCTGCGCCAATATCCTGTCGCCGCATCCTCGGCGGCCCCCAGTGCCGATAGCTGTATGACACGCGTGACGCCGGCTTCGGGGCACGCCTGGAAGAGGGCCACCGGAGCCCGCTCATGCAAGGCGGCAAAGGTCTGGGCGCCGGCTTCACGAAGGACGCCGACGGTATTGATCACGACGGACTGCCCCGCCAGCAGGGGCCGCCAGTCAGCCGCTTGCTGCATGGCGACCATGTCGATGGCCACCCAGCGCACGCCAGGTCGGCTGTCAGCCGGTACCCGCCGACCAAGCGCCGTCACCTGATGCCCCAAGGCCAGCAGATGGTTGAGCAGTGCACTGCCGATCAAACCCGTGGCGCCGGTTAGCAGGATATTCATATGCTTCATTTCTTTTATTTCTGTCTTTACAGAAATTAAAGACCAAAAGAAAACCAGCGTCAAGCGCTGGCTATCTTCGCGGTACCGTTACCCGCCCCAGGCAACCACCCCAGCCAGCACCAGCATGGTCGAGCCCGTCAGCACGTCGATCCCCCGCCAAGCAGCAGGACGGGCGAACCAGGGGGACAGCAATCTGGCACCGATACCCAGCGTGCAGAACCACAGGATGGACGCACTGACGGCACCAAAGGTGAAGTCGGCCCGCTCGCCGCTCGCGAGCTGGCCACCGATCGAGCCGATCAGTACCACCGTGTCGAGATAGACATGCGGGTTGAGCAGCGACATGGCCAACACCGTCAACAGCGCTTCCTTGCGGCTGAAACGGCGTGCCTCTGGTCCGATCGCCAGCGCATCGCCCGCAAAGGCGGCTTTCCAGCTACGCAGGCCATACCAGAGCAAAAAGGCCGCCCCGCCCCAGCGGGCAATAAACAGCAGGGCCGGAGAAGCCTGCACCAGCGCCCCCATCCCGGCCACGCCCAGGGTGATCAGCAGGGCATCGATCAGCACGCAGGTGGCCACCGTCAAGGCAACATGCTGGCGCTTGAGACCCATGCGCAGCACGTGGGCATTCTGGGCACCAATCGCCATGATCAGGCCGGCACTCAAACCCAGGCCCTTGAAGTAGGCTGCAGAAGCAAACATGGAGGGACTCCCTATCAACAATGGGCCGATTGTCGGGGGCATCCGCAGCAAGATGAAGAACATTTAGCATTTTGCTGTAATACTTAATTTCTCTTCATTTATACAGGCACGCGGCTCATGTGGTTCGATAACCGGAAAAGCGAGGCGCTGCTGGCGGTGATCGAGACAGGCAGCTTCGAGCAGGCGGCCTCCCGGTTGCACCTTACGCCATCCGCCGTTTCGCAGCGGGTACGGGCACTGGAGGATGAGCTGGGTACGCCCTTGCTGGTACGCACCCGTCCCTGTCGCGCTACCCGTGCCGGCCAACGTTTGGCCCAATACCTGCGACGCAGCCGGCTACTGCAGGATGAGTTCAGCAAGGAGTGGGACGAGCAGGAGGGCCAGCCGCTGAGTATTCCCATCGTGGTGAACAATGACACGCTGGCGACCTGGCTACTGCCCGCGCTGGCGGATTTCCTGATCAGCGAACAGTTGCTGCTTGACATCACCGTCGATGACCAGGATCACACCTACACCTGGCTGGAGGCCGGCCACGCGCTGGCTGGCGTATCGAGCGAAGCCGTGCCGATGCGCGGTTGCATTGCTGACAGCCTGGGGGTCATGCGCTACCGCCTGCTGGCCTCCCGCGCCTTTATCGCCCGCTGGCTGCCGGATGGACTGACGCGGGAGGCTGCCCGTCGTGCGCCGCTGATGGTGTTCGATCGCAAGGATGCCCTGCAGGCGGACTTCCTGCAGCGCACCCTGGGGTTGCCCCGTGACAGCTACCCTCGCCACTATGTGCCAGCCAGCGAGTCGTTCACCACCGCGGTACGGCTGGGGCTGGGCTACGGCATGGTGCCGGAACAGCAGGGGGCCGCCCTGCTGGCGCGTGGCGAGCTGATCGACCTGTGCCCGGACCAGCCCACCGACGTTGCGCTGTACTGGCATCATTGGCGGGTGCAGTCGCCCAAGCTGGAGAAACTCAGTACCGAGGTACTACGCACGGCAAAGCAAGCCTTGCTACAGATAGGCTCTTCAAACTCCGAGACCGACTGATACATCACCCTTCGGTGACTCACCCCGGCAAAATCGTGATGTTGGCCGCCCCAGGTAGCTGGCTATTACTTGACGATACGGCCAGGTAGCCCTAACCATAAGGCCATGCAGTCAAAAATCCGCCTCGTCATTACAACCTTGCTGATCAGCCTGATGATCTGGCCATCGACCTTGATGGCCGCAGCGCGAGGCAGTACCGATGTGATTGGAACCCTCGAACAGCAGGCCATGGCGGATCCGGTTGGCACCTTGCCCAGACTACTGGAACTCGGCCCCGGCTTGCCGCCAGATAGCCCGACTTATCGGCGCTACCTGTTTGTTCTCAGTACCACGCAGATGGATGTGGATGACTATGCCGCATCCGAAGCCACCATCAATCGCCTGGCGGATGCCGCCAGGAAAGCAAACGATCTGGCAGGACAATCGCAGGCACTGGCTCGAACCGCCTTGCTGCGCTACCGCCGCGGTGAACTGAGCGGTGTCGTTATACCGGCCCGTGAAGCGCTGCGCCTTGCACGGGAGAGCCGTGAACAACGTGTCCTGAGCCTCGCATACCAGGCCGTAGCGCTAAGTGCCATGCGAGCGAATGACTATGAAATGGCCCTGCAGAACTATCAGCTCGCGCTGAAGCATGTGGATGCGGTGACAACGAATCGCGCTCTGATGCGATCCATACTGCTCAATGGCATCAGCATCCTGCACCAGAAGATGCACAACCTGCCGGTTGCACTGCAGTACAACCAGCAGGCGGAAGAAGCGATCCATGCCTTGCAGGCCCCTGTCCATCAGGGTGCGCTACTGATCAATCGCGGCTACCTGCTGGCTGACCTGGGCAGAAATGAGGAAGCAATCACCGTCGTCAATCGGGCCCTTGCGATGGGAGTGGAATATCAATTGCCGCGCCAGGAAGCGATTGCACGGTTGAACCTCGCCAACATCTATCTCCAGATGAAGGACTACCGCCAAGCCACCAGAGAAGCGCGTGCCAGCTACCTGCTGGCCGATTTTCGCCAACTGATCGGCCTTGCCGCCAACGCCCGCGAAAAGCTCGCCATGGCGTTGGCGGGCCAGGGTGACATCCGTGCGGGCATAACCGAGATGCAGTCAGTCCTGCGCGACTATGAGGACAAGGTGGACAAAGCACAGCGGCTGATTTTCCTGCGGGACTTGCGCAGCCTGTACGAGCAGGCACATGACTACCGCGAGGCGCTTGCTACCTCGAAGGAGCAATTGACGCTGGCAGAGGAGCTGTATGGCGAAGCGCGATCCAATGCCGTCGTGACAATGCAGGAGCAGTTCAATGCCAATGCTCGGGCCGTGGAAATTGAGCGGCTGGGCCGCGAAAACAGACTCAAGGCCACCGAGATCGAGAACAAACAGTTGCAGACCCAGTTAATCATTGCGATCAGCGTGGCCTGCATCCTGGTAGCGGCTCTGGTGCTCGCGCTCTACCGCAAGGTCAGAAACACCAATCAAGCACTGCTCAAGGTCAATGAACAATTGGCGGGCCAATCGGTACGGGATCCGCTGACGGGCCTGTACAACCGGCGCTATCTGCAGGAACAGATGACGCGGCGGGTTGGTCAGCGTCGACGCCAGGCGCAAAGACCACCGATCGAGGCCGCGCAAGACGGGGAGGTACCTGATGCCTTTCTGCTGCTGGACGTGGATTTCTTCAAAAAGATCAATGACAAGTTCGGCCATGCCGCAGGCGATGCGGTACTGGTGGAAGTCGGCCTGCGTTTGAACCAGTTGATGCGTGATACCGATACCGTCATGCGCTGGGGTGGCGAGGAATTCCTGATTCACCTGCACTCGGTGTACGCGCCAGGCATAGAAACGGTCGTACAGCGGGTGCTCGATACCATTGGTGCCCACCCGGTTCACTGGGAGGGACAGAATATCCCAGTGACTGTCTCGATCGGCTGCATCAACCTGCCATTTGCACAAATACCGGAAACAGAACTCGGCTGGGAAGAGGTATTGCAGATCGCCGACATGGCGATGTATCTGAGCAAACATGCAGGTCGCAATCAGGCGACGATCGTCGTCTCGCTGGCAACCGACCTTGAGACGGCGAAACCTGCCTTGTTGCGCGATCTGGACGAAGCCGTCAGGCAAAAGCTCATCAATACCCGATCCGTGCTAGGACCGCCAGCGGCTGACGCGTCATCGCCTACCCTCCAATTGGAAACGCAATCTGGCTAACTCGACACCCGGTGTTGATCCGGTGGGTTAGACTTGGCCGCTCCTTTTCCTCGGCAAGCCTGCCCGGCTTTCCATTGTTTCGCGCTGATCTTATGCACGCCGTCCTGCAACGCTTTACCCTGCTTTTACCGATAAGCTTGCTGATCGGCGCCATGGCTTCGCTGTCCACCGGTTCTTCCATCGCCAAGCGCCTGTTCCCGCTGGTGGGTGCCCAGGGCACGACCGCCCTGCGGGTCGGTCTGGCTGCGCTGATGCTGCTGGCCTTCTGGCGCCCCTGGCGCATGCGGCTCTCGGGCAAGGACAAGCTGGTCATCCTGCGCTATGGCCTGGTCCTGGGCTTCATGAACCTGCTGTTCTATCTCTCGCTCAAGACCATCCCCATTGGCCTGGCTGTCGCGCTCGAATTCACCGGCCCCCTGGCCGTCGTCATCTATGCCTCACGCCGCGCTATCGACTTTGTCTGGATCATCTCAGCCGTGGCCGGCCTGCTGCTCTTGCTGCCGCTTGGCCTCACCGGTACCAGCCTGGACGCCATGGGCGTGACCTATGCACTCGCGGCTGGGGTCTGCTGGGCGCTCTACATCATCTTTGGTCAGCGAGCCGGCCATCTGCATGGTGGTCAGGTCGCGGCCCTGGGCATGAGTACCGCCGCGCTGGTGGTATTGCCCTTCGGCATCGCCCAGGCGGGCAGCGCACTGTTCGACCCGGCCTTGCTACCGGTCGCACTGGTGGTAGCGGTGCTGTCCAGCGCCCTGCCCTACTCCATGGAGATCGTCGCGCTCAAGCACCTGCCCAAGAAGACCTTCGGCATTCTGCTGAGCCTGGAGCCAGCCATGAGTGCGCTGGCGGGTTTCGTGCTGTTGCAGGAGCAATTGACCGGTACGCAATGGCTGGCGATGGCCGGCATCATCATCGCCTCGATCGGCAGTGCCGCAACCGCCCGGCCCAATAGTCCGACTGCCATGCTGGAATGAACGGAGCCTCGTGTTCATTCCTGATCGCGAAGGCGGCTGATGCCCTCCGCGTCGATCCGGTACCGCTCACCGCTCGGTAGCTGCAAGATCCTGTCGCCCTGCCGACGGGCCAGCCCGGCACCTATCAGCGCGGCCAGTGCCGCCATGACCAGCTGTCGCTCGCGCCGGCCAGATGCCGGTTCCATCGCGTCGATGATCTGCGCCATACGCTACCTCGCCTTGCGGAAAGTCAGGTTGATGCGCTGCGACCCCAGCAAGGGGTGGTGGCCAGCCTTGAGTGCCAGCACGCCGTGATAGTACAGGCGGGCGGCTCCGCCCCAGACCACCACATCGCCGTGGGCCAACGGCACGCGTTGCGTCGGATCGCCGCGCCGCGCGCCTCCAAACAGGAACACGGCCGGCAAGCCCAGCGAGACCGACACGATCGGAGCGGTGTAGTCCTGCTCGTCCTTGTCCTGATGCAGCGATAGCCGGGCGCCGATCTCATAGCGATTGATCAGGCAGGCATCCGGCTCGAAACCGGCAAAGCCGGCACTGGCAGCCGCCTGCCGGGCCAACTGGCGGAATTCGGCTGGCATTGCCGGCCAGGCTTGGCCGGACTCAGGGTCAATCGCATCGTATCGGTAACCCGTGGGATCGCTGACCCAGCCGTAGTCCCCGCAATTGCTCATGGCCACCGACATGCGATAACCGCCGGGCGTGATCAGGTGACGCCATGGCGCGACGGCGATCACCGCCTGCACGGCATCAAGCAGCGCGTGTTGCTGTGGCAAGGCGTAGGCGCGCAACACGGTAGCGCCCGGGCACAGCGTTTCCTGCCAGGCCTGCATCTGGTCTGCAAACAGGTCGTGGTTCATAGGGCGTCGTGAAAGATCACGCCCAAGGTATGGCGTTGGCCGGATCGTACCCGGCTCACGCCGTGCCGCAGGTTGACCCGATAGACGCCTCGCGCGCCCTGCACCGGTCGCTGATGCACCGCAAACAGCACGGCATCCCCCTGCCTGAGCGAGACAACCTCCGGCCGCGACTGCATGTGTGGCCGTTGTTCGGTCAGTACAAACTCACCGCCGCTGAAGTCACGCCCCGGCTCGGAGAGCAGGATGGCGAGCTGAATCGGGAATACCTGTTCACCGTAGAGATCCTGATGCAGGCAGTTGTAGTCATCCACACCATACTGCAGCAGCAAGGGGGTAGGCCGGCATTGCCCCGCAGCGTGGCACCGGGCGATGAAAGCGGCATGGTCATCGGGATAGCGGACTTCGTTCCCCATGGCGGCTTGCCAGCGGTTGGCGATGGGCACCAACAGCGGGTAGACGGCAGCACGCAGTTGGGCGACCAGATCCGGCAGGGGGTAGCGGAAATACTGGTACTCCCCACGGCCGAAGCCATGCCGCTCCATGACCACGCGGCTACGAAAACAGTCAGGCTGCGGGTACAGCCCTGCGAGTCCTTCGCACTCCGCCGGGCTCAGGAGACCGGGCAGGATGGCGCAGCCCTGCGCATCCAGCGCCTGCGCCAGTGCCTCACCATCGAGGTTGGCCAGGCGATCCGTGATCGGCCCGGCGACTGAGCCCTGGAAGGAAAATGGCGTTGGCGCGATCGCCAGCGCCTGCTGCATCGGCGCGTTCATGCCTGTGATTCCTTGTCGAGCAAGGCCCGCTTGCGCTCCACGCCCCAGCGATACCCGGACAGGCTGCCATCGTTACGCACGACCCGATGGCAGGGTATGGCCACCGCCAAGGCATTGGCGGCGCATGCCCCCGCTACCGCCCTGACTGCCCTGGGTGAGCCGATACGCTCGGCGATCTGGCTGTAGCTCGCCGTCTCGCCCGGCGGAATGGCGCGCAGTGCCTGCCAGACCCGTTGCTGGAAGGCGGTGCCGCGAATATCCAGTGGTAGTGTCAACCCCAGGGACGGGGCTTCGACGAAGCCGACGACCTCGGCCACCATCCGCGCATAGGCGGGGTCGTCACCGGTCAGCCGGGCTTCGGGGAACTGGTCCTGCAGGTCACGCGCCAGCGCATCCGGATCGTCGCCAAGCAGGATCGCGCAGACGCCACGCTCGCTCTGCGCCACCAGAATGGCGCCCAGGGAGCATTGGCCGATCGCAAAGTGGATGACCGCATCCTTGCCTCCGCTGCGGTATCGGGTGGGTGTCATTCCCAACAGGGCGCCGGCTTCCTCATAGAAGCGGCCGCCAGAGTTATAACCCGCATCGAAGATCGCCTCGGTCACCGTCCCCTTTCGAGCAAGGCCGTCGCGCACCCTCTGCGCCCGGTGGGCGACGGCGTACTCGCGCGGTGTCAGCCCGGTCACCATCTTGAAGACGCGATGGAAGTGATAGCTGCTGACCCCCACCTGTTCCGCAAGCGCATGGAGGCTGGGCACGGACTCCGCCGTCTCGATGATGCGGCAGGCTTCCGTCACCTTGCTGGCGTACTGCTCCAACAGGCTGGGCTGGTCGGGCTTGCAGCGCTTGCAGGGCCGGAACCCGGCAGTCTCCGCCTCGGCACGGCTGGCATGGAAGCGCACATTCTCCGGCCGGGCGGCGCGGGCGGCACAGGAGGGACGGCAGTACACGCCGGTAGTCCTGACCGAGTAATAGAAGCTGCCGTCGGCGCTCGGGTCCCGCGCCTTGACCTGTGCCCAGCGCGGATCCCGTTCGGTATCGGCAGCCAGTTCAGCGGGTTTCGCAGAGACGTTCATGAGCTTGTCCTTTCAACATTCCACAGTGTGAACGGGAATGTATCGCCAGCGTTCCGGTACCACACTCCGAAGCTTGCGCCCGAATCCGCATCCAGGCCAACGGGCGCGAGCGGCGCAAGAAACCAGGTGCGCTATCGTGCCGAAAGGGTTCGAATGCCGCCAAGAGTGGCAGCCGGCTGCAACAGACTAGATGATATGCCCACGACACCAACATGATGAAGGACCCGATGGATCACCCGTATGAAACCGCCAGTCGCTTCCTGGCCGGCATCGATGCCGACTGGGCCGGCCTGATCGCCGAAGTCGGCCCTTGCCGCCACGCGACCCAGCCCGGCCGTGAACCCTACGAGGCGCTGATGCGGGCTGTCGCGCACCAGCAGCTACATGGCAAGGCGGCGGAGGCAATCCTGGCACGCATGGTGGCGCTTTATGCCGGCCAGGACTTTCCCACCCCGGCACAGCTACTAGCGACCGATACGGCGACGCTGCGCGCCTGCGGTTTTTCCGCCCGCAAGGTCGACACCTTGCGTGGCATTGCCGACGCGGCAGAAAGCGGTCTGGTGCCGAGCCGCGAACAAGCACGGGACATCGACGACGAAGCGCTGATCACCCGGCTGACCAGCCTGCCCGGCATAGGCCGCTGGACGGTGGAGATCATGCTGATCTACAACCTGGAGCGTCAGGACATCCTGCCAGTGGACGACTTCGGGGTGCGTGAGGGTTACCGCCATCTCAAATCGCTGCCGGCCCAGACCACGCCTCGGGCACTGGCACGCATCGGCGAGGCATGGGCGCCTTACAGGACCGTCGCGGCCTGGTATCTGTGGCGGGTACCCGAGTTGCCGACCTACCGGAAGGCGGTCAAGCCAGCGGTTTGAGCAGCACCCAGCGGGTGAATCCGGGCACGTAGTCCGGAATGCTTGCCAGCAGACGATAGCCCCGGCGGCCATACATTTCTGCCGTATCGCCCAGCAGGGTATCGAGCAGAGCATCCTGGCAGCCCTGAAAGGCCGCCGCTTCTTCCAGCGTGGTCAGTAAGCGGCTGCCTATGCCCTGGCCACGGTGGATTTCCTCGACCCAGAGGTACTCCACGAACAGCCGGCCCAGTTCCAGTCGGCCGCTCGCGCCAGCCACCAGGTGCTTGCCATCCCGGACAAAGCAGGCCAGATGCTGGACATCATCCCCCGCCAGCATGCGCCCATGGGTGAGGACCCCTTCCCTGATCGTCGCCAGGTCTGCGGCCGTCGGCTGCCAATCCAGGGTCCAATGCAGTTCATCCATGTTTTCCTCCAACCAGACTGGCGTTTCTTTGCTCGGTGGTCGGCTGCCTGAACGCTCACGCAAGAGTGACGAGAATCGGCAGCTTCTGCCAAAAAACCACAGTTAGTGACCTATTTAGCACTATGTCATCAACATAGCATCCCGAGATGCGCTACCCTTCCGTGCCTGATGCTGGCATCGCCACGCCATATGAATCAAGCGATTAACAACAATACCCGTGTAAGCCACGGAAAGTGAAAAGCCAGAGGCGCTTTCGCCATCCCCTAATCTGAGGATGGCGCAGGGATGGGGTTCTTATATAAGCTTTTGGCGATTTACAGGTAAAAACCGACAGGGCCGTCAAAAACGGCACGCGTAGCTGACTCGGCCGGCTCATAAGCCAGCTGGCAATTCGATGTACGCAGGGGGATTTTTTGAACGTCACGCAAGAAGATGATGACTTCGACTGGCTGCCAGAGAGCCCGTCAGGCCACGCCATGTCGACGGCGCGTCCCTGGAAGATATTGATCGTCGACGACGACGAGCAGATCCATACCGTTACCCGCCTCAATCTGCGCGCCGTCACCTTTCGAGGCCGGCCGCTGCAACTGATCAGCGCGACCACCAGCGCCATGGCTTGCAAGCTCCTGCGCACGGAGCAGGATATAGCACTGGCCCTGATCGACGTGGTCATGGAAAACGAGCAAAGTGGCCTGGAGCTGGCTCGCTACGTGCGCGAGACCTTGCAGAACCGGGAGATCCGCCTGGTACTGCGCACCGGCCAGCCTGGCCAGGCGCCGGAGCAGGATGTGATCGTGCAGTTCGAGGTCGACGGCTACAAGGACAAGACCGAGCTGACCGCCAGCAAGCTGTTCAGTTGCGTGATCACCGCCTTGCGGACCTATGAGTACGTCACTGCGCTCAACAGCCTCAATGCGGAGCTCGAGGCACGCGTTGCCATCCGTACCGCCGAGCTGGAACGCCTGGCAATGATCGACCCGCTGACCGGTGCCGGCAACCGCCGCCATCTCGAGGCCCGGGCCGACGCCGAGTGTGCCAACGCCCAGCGCAACCAGACGCCGCTGGCGCTGATTACCTTCGATATCGATCACTTCAAGCAGATCAACGATACCTGGGGGCATACCGCAGGTGACGAAGTACTGTGCGAGGTGGTCAACCTGACCCGTGTCTATCTTCGCCCGCACGACTTCCTGGCCCGGGTAGGCGGTGAGGAATTCGTCATCCTGCTGCCGGGCGCCGACCTGCCAGCCGCCACGCTGGTTGCAGAGCGCCTGCAGGCCGGCATCGCCGCCATGCAGGTCGGGACCAATCACGGCGCTATCCGGCTGACCGCGAGCTTCGGCGTGACCTTGCACTGCGGCGAAGCCCGCTTGATCGAAGTGCTCGAGCGTGCCGACACCGCCCTCTATCAAGCCAAGCACAACGGTCGCAATCAGGTTGTCAGCATCGCTGATCACGCCTTGTCCTGATGTGAAAGACGAACGCCTGGCTCACCACCCAGCAACGCAGATATCGCCCGGGCTCATCCGCCGCTTCGCAGCGGCGGTGTCGATCTGCCTTGCCATGACCAGCCATGCGGCAGCGCCGGTGGACTGGATGGAGCTGGTCGAACCGGTATTTTCCCATGCCGCACCCAGTGAATTGCCGTCACCGAGCGTGATGACCATGGCGCAGGACGGGCAGGGTTTTTTGTGGGTCGGTACCCAGGGTGGGCTGGCGCGATATGACGGCTACCGTTTCAAATCCTTCTCGCCCCGCCCCGGGGACCCGACCGGGCTGCCGGACGGCAATATCAGCAAGCTGATGGTCGATAGCCGCGGCCAGCTCTGGCTCGGCATGCAGACCAGCGGGCTGGTGCGCTACCAGGCGGCAACCGAGACCTTCCGCACCTGGGGCGCAGACGAAACCGGCCGGCATGGCCCCTACAGTGCAGCCATCAATACCTTGCTGGAAGCCGACAACGGGCAGCTCTGGCTCGGCGGCAATGCCGGGCTGGAGCGTTTCAACCCGCTCAATGGCCGCAGCGAAGCCTTCCCGCTCGAGCCTGGCGATGCACCGCCACCGGAGGTCTTCGCGCTGCTGCGTGACCGTGCCGGCATGTTATGGGTCGGCACCTCTCGTGGTCTGTTCCGTCAGCGCGGCCATGGCGGCGGGTTCGATCCCGTCAGCCTGGGCGCTGTGGCAGCCGGCCCCAGCGGCAGCCATGTGCTGAGTTTGTATGAAGACAGCGACGAGCAGCTCTGGCTGGGCATGACCAATGCGGTTCTGGTACTGGATCGCTCGAACAAGGTACTGGCCCGCTTCCAGAGCGAGAAAGGCAAGCTGAACAGCCTGGCGCCCGGCCCCCAGCAAACCCTGATCGAGGTTGCGCCGGGCATCATCTGGGCTGGCTCGCGTCAGGCCGGCCTGTCCAGGATCGATCTGGCGCATCGGCGGGTATTGCGCTTTTCGCCCAACCCGGACGGCAGCAGCCCCCTCGCCAGTACCGTCACCGGCCTACTGCGCGACCGGTCCGGCCTGATCTGGGTGTCCGGCTTCAACGGTGAGCTAGCCTGGCATAACCCGCAGAGCCACGGTCTGCATACCCTGACGCTGGCCCAGCGCAACCTTGGCGTGCAGGATGGCAATGCACTGGCCGTGACCAGCCTATCCGACGGACAGCTGCAGGTCGGACTCAAGGATGGCAACCTGCTCAGCCTCGCCGCCGGGCCAGGCGCCCCGCGGATCAGCCAGCGGTCGCCGAATGGCTCCACCATCTTCGATCTCAGCCCGGCATCGGACGGCGGCGTCTGGATCGGCACACGCGACGGCCTGTGCAAGGAAGACAAGCATCGCAATCGTCTGCAGTGCCCTGCCCTGCCCGGCGTGCTCGAGCGGCAGTCGGTACGTCGTGTGGCGGAGTCTGCCAGCACCCTGTGGCTGGGTACGCCCGAAGGCTTGGTGGCGCACGACAAGAAGACCGGCCAGAACCGACTCTACCAGCAAGGCAATGGCCCGGACTCGCTGGTGCACAAGCTGGTTCTGTCCCTGCTGCTCGATAGCCACGAACGACTCTGGGTAGGGACGCGAGCGGGGCTGGATCGTATCGACCCGACCAGCAAGGAGATCCGGCATTTCCGCCACGACCCGGCGAATACCGACAGCCTGGGCCCTGGCAGCGTAGTGACCCTGCTTGAAGACCGGCAGGGACGGATCTGGGCGGGTGCCACTGGCGGCTCCCTGAATGTGATGAGCGAGCGAGCCGATGGCAGTATGGCGATACGCCGTATCGACCAGCGCGACGGGTTGCCGCACAGCAACGTTTGTGGCCTGGCGGAAGACCCGGCGGGCCAGGTCTGGGCCAGCACCCCTAAGGGCGTGGCGCTGATCAATCCGGTCTCGTTCAAGACTCGCGGCATGGGCCGGGCGGACGGCATCGCCATCCAGGATTGCTGGGCGGGTTCGGTGGCCCAAGCCACGGATGGCACCATCATCTTCGGCGGTGGCGGCGGCCTGTCCATCGTCAGCCCGGGCGCCACGGCGAGCTGGGATTACGCCCCGCCACTGGTAATCAGCAGCTTGAGCGTCAACCACCAGTCCATCCCGGTGGGCCAACTGGCGCATGGCGATATCGAACTGCCCGCCGCAGGTCGTGACCTGTCGGTCGAATTCGCCGCGCTCGACTTCTCCGGTCCGGAGACCCTGCGCTATGCCTACCGGCTGGTCGGCTATGACGACGACTGGATCGAAACCGATGCGACTCATCGGGTCGCCACCTATACCAACCTCGCACCGGGCAGCTACAAGCTGGAACTGCGCAGTACCAACCGCGCTGGGGACTGGACCAGCCAGAGACTGACCTTCGCCATCAGTGCCCAACCGGCCTGGTACGAGACACTATGGTTCCGAGCCCTGCTGATCTCGCTGGGTCTGCTGGCCATCCTGGTCGCCATGCAGCTGCGTACGGCCATTCTGCGTCGCCGCCAGCGTGCTACCGAGGCCATCGTTGCCCAACGTACCCGGGAACTCTCGGAATCCGCCGCCGTGCTGGCGCAGCTCAGTGCCATCGGCCAGGAGATTACGGCCAGCCTGGACCCGCAGGCGGTGTTCAACATCCTGGAGCAGCATATCGGGCAGATGCTCGATGTCCGGGTACTGACCATCTACCGCATTGAGCCTGAAGACGGCCGGCTGCATCGTATCTACGGCAAGGACGGCACCGAGGCGTTGCTCAAGCCCGAGTACATCGACCTGGATGACCCGCATGCCAACAGCGCCCGTGCCGTGCGTGAGCGGCGTGAAATCCTGATCGAGCGTCGCCAGGGTGAGATATCGGCATCCCATATCCCCGGCACCCGGCCGATGTATACGCTGCTGTTTGCGCCCCTGGCGGTGGGTGAACGCATACTCGGGGTGATGTCGATCCAGACCACCAGCATCAATGCCTACGGCGAGCAGGAATGTTTGATTTTCCGCAGCCTGTGCGCCTTTGGCGCGGTCGCACTGGATAACGCCAGTGCCTACCACGATCTGGACCAGACCCTGGTCAAGCTCAAGGAAACTCAGGCCAAGCTGCTGCAGCAGGAAAAACTGGCCTCACTGGGGCAACTGGTGGCGGGCATCGCCCATGAGATCAACACCCCGCTGGGCGTGGCCGTAGCGGCAGCATCGCAACTGGATGGCGAGACGCGGCGCATGAGCACACTGGCGGCTGATGGTCGGCTCAAGCGCTCCGAACTGGCGGATTTCCTCACCCTGTCGCATGAGTTGTCTGGCCTGCTGCTGAACAGCAGCCAGCGCGCCAGCGGCTTGATCCGAAGCTTCAAGCAGGTATCGGCCGATCAGGCGAGCGACGCTTTGCGGGATATCGACCTGCCACAGTACGTGGGCGAGGTGTTGCGGACGTTGGAGCCGATGCTGCGTCGCTCAGGCGTCAGCGTGCGAGTAGAAGGCATCGACACGCTGCTCATGCAGTCCTATCCCGGGCCGATTGCGCAGGTACTGACCAATTTGCTGCAGAACGCGCTGCTGCACGCCTTCGAGGGCGTGAACGATCCCAGTCTGACCATCACCGTGGCCGCGGCATCGCCCGAGCTGGCGATGCTGATCGTCAGCGACAACGGCAACGGCATGCCGGCGGACGTCCGCAACAAGGTATTCGAGCCCTTCTTCACCACCAAGCGTAACCAGGGCGGCACGGGCTTGGGCATGCATATCATCCACAACCTCGTCACAGGTCCGCTCGGCGGCGAGATCAGCCTCGACAGCCAGCCCGGCCAAGGCACCACCGTGCGCATCACGCTGGCACGCCAGCCGGTGCTGCAGAACCCGCAACTGGTCAGCGCACCCCCGCCTTGAAACGGTAGCCTTTATAGCTGTAGATCATGCCCTCGCTGGTGATCTCTTCCAGCCTCAGCCCGGCGACCAGGCTATCACCTTCATGCAGTGGCTTGTTATTGACGATCACCATCCGGTCCTTGCGCTGGCTGGAGTAGCTGTGCACCAGCACCGTCATGGCGGGTATGCCTTGCCGGATCGCGGGCGGGAGCGATTCCAGCGCCATGGTTTCTTCGGAAGCGCTCACGGCGGGCTCGCGGCTGGGCGGTACGGGCTTCGGCTCGGCGGCCTTCGGCGACGCAACGGGACTGCCCTGCGGGGATTGAGCTGGTGCAGGCAAGGGTAGCGCAACCGGCGGGGCCGCCGGCGGCGCAACAGCAGCCACAGGTGGCATTACGGGCTCGGCCGTTTGTGCGGCGGGTACGGCTTGCGCAGCAGGCGCCGGCGGCGTGGCGGCGACGACCGTCTGCGGGATGGCCGGCGTCACGGCCTGGGAGGCGGCCGCTGCCGGGCGCCACGGTTGCCACCAGCCGATCAGCACGCCCGCCGCCAGCAGCACCGCAGCCAGCAGGCCATAGGCCCAATAGGCCGGAACGGGTCGTTCCGGCTGGCTGCTGACCGGGGTCTGCAGCGTGGGGACGGCACCGCGCTGTCGTTCCTGTTCGGCTTTCTGCAAGGCGTCGAGTATGTAGGACATTATTTGCCCCCCTGCGTGAGGGTCGGTGCCGTCGCGTCACCCAGATTGCTGAGCCTGACCAGGGTCTGCATCCCGACCTGGCCATCCGGTGCCAGGCCCTGACTCCATTGATACTGTTTCAGCCGGCCTCGCAAGGCATCATCGAACTCCAGCGGCACGTCCGCCGCCGGTGCAATGTGATCCGCATACTGCAGCTGGCGCGCCAGCCAGTTGACGGCGCTACCGCGGTCACCCGGCCGTATCTTCTCTACGGCGGCCTCGGGGGCGCGCCATAGCAGGGTGTAGCGGCCCGACCAGTGATTGGCCAGCGTGGACAGCGCCACCTGGCGTCGATGCCCCCCGAAATCCAGCGTGGCGGTCTGCGCATCCAGCGCCCGCAAGGTCACCATGAACTCTTCCCCATCGCTCAGGTAGAGCGCCACCGGACGGTTGAGCTGACGCAGCTCATCAAGCCCGCCACGGGCGGTACGGCAGCGCAGGCTGGTTCCGGCACCACAAGGCGTGCCCGCGGTATAGGCCAGTCCCCAGGCCTGATAGAGAGAGGCATAGGCCAGATCGGCACTTTCCTCCCTAGGCACGGCCTCCGGCCAGATCAGCGGCGCCAGCATGGCCTCGGTCACGACCGGTGCGGCGGGCCGGGTCGCCACGGCAGGTGGCATGGCTGGCACCGGCGCAGGCGCTACCGTCTTGATGGGTTTGCCGGGCTTGGCGGGTTCGGCCGAGGCAGCCGACGGCGCGGTCTTGGGCCACTGCTGCCAGAGCGAGAATGTCAGTGCGACGGCCGCCGTCGCGCTGAGCGCCAGCGTGGCGGCCGATAGCCAGGCTGGGCGCGAGCTTGCAGCGGCGACCCTGCGGCCTGGCAGGACCTCATTGGCAGCCCGCAGTAGGACTCGGCGGCTGACGACTTCGCGACCTTCGGTATAGGTGCCGAGCAAGGCACGATCACACAGCAGGTTCAGCAGCCGGGGCACGCCACCGCTGAGGCGATAGAGCAGGCCGATCAGGCGATCAGGAAACAGTTTGCGATTACAGCCGGCCACCTGCAGGCGATGCTGCACGTAGCTGGCTACCTCCTCGCGACTCAGGGCATCAAGGTGGTAACGCGCCACGACGCGTTGCGCCAATTGTCGCAGCGAGGGTTGGGCCAGCATGTCGTCCAGTTCCGGCTGGCCTACCAGGATGATCTGTAGCAACTTGCGCTTATTGGTCTCGAGATTGGTGAGCAAGCGCATCTGCTCCAGCACGTCAGCCGAAAGATTCTGCGCTTCGTCGATGATCAGCACGGCATGACGACCATGCGCGTGGCCTGCCAGCAGGAAGGCATTGAGTGCGTCCACCAGGGCCTTGATGCTCTGCTGCTGCAGCGGCACCACGATACCGAATTCGCTGCACAGGGTGGCCAGCAACTCCTCGGCCGTCAGCTTGGGGTTGAAGATGTAGGCGAGATCACAGGTCTCGGGTATCTGTTCCAGCAGGCAGCGACAGACCGTGGTCTTGCCGGCGCCCACCTCTCCGCTCAGCAGCACAAAGCCACCATCGCCGCTCAGACCATACAGCAGATGCGCCAGGGCCTCTTTATGGCGTTGGCTCATATAGAGATAGCGGGGGTCCGGCGCGATCGAGAACGGTGCTTCGCTGAGCGCAAAGTGGTTCAGGTACATGACAGCCCAGTAGTACACAAAGGGCCTGCATTATCGCGCAATCATCGTCACCGTGCCGGAATCCCCATCGCAGCGCGCGACCGGGGATGGGATACCCCTGGTCGCGTGCTGCTGCAAGCAACGGCGCCTGACTGCCGCCGTGCCGTGGTCGCTTACTGTTGGCTGTAACGGGCAGCCGGTTTGCTGATGGAAAGCTTCGGTGCCAGCGCCAGGCGGGCCTGCAGGTAGTGGTTCCAGTCGGCAATGTCCTGCAGAGGCGGGATGGTGACTAGCTCACCCTGGTCCAGGCCAACCAGGGCTGCATCCACCATGTCGTCCACGCCCATGACCATCTCGGCCGGGAATGCGTTGACGTCCACGCCGGAACGTTCCCAGATTTCGGTGCGGGTAGCACCGGGCAGCACGGCCTGTACCCGTACCCCGAGCGGAGCCAGATCGCGTTGCAGGGCGTGGGTCATATTGAGCACGAAGGCCTTGGTCCCGCTATAGACGCCGTCGAACAGTTCTGGCGCCAGGGCAAGTACGGAGGCGAGGTTGATGATGGTGCCCCGCTTGCGGGCAGCGAACGCCGCGGCGGCGATGCTCGCCAGCCGCATGACGGCAACGACGTTGAGCTGCAGCATGGCGTCGAACTGGTCGACATTCCCGCCGATGAAGCTACCACCCACGCTCATGCCGGCATTGTTGAGCAGCAGGCTGATGGCGGCATCGTCGCGCAAGCGGGCTTCCACCTTGGCAAGGTCGGCCTTGTTGGTCAGGTCGGCCTTGAGGGCCTCAACCTTGACGCCGGTTTCCTGCGTCAACCGGGCAGCCAGCGCCTGCAGGCGCGGCAGGTCACGTGCAACCAGGACCAGGTCATAGCCACGCTTGGCCAGGCGATCTGCATATACGGCGCCGATGCCGGTGGAAGCGCCGGTGATGAGAGCGGTACCGAGGGTGTTGGTTTGCGTCGTCATTGTCTTGCTCCTTGCACCGGTTGATGGCCGGTAATGGGTTCAGGGTGTGCCTTGCGATCAATTACATTACATTCGTAATGATTAAATTATATGTCGATCGACATCTATCAAGTCAAGCAAAATAGATAGCGCACAAACAATGTGGACGACGGACGGTCATCGCCGGCGGAACGGACAGGTGGAAAACAGGCCGGCAAAAGCCGGCCTGTCTGTCGTGCTTACTTACTTCCGGGCCGCGACCAGAAAGGTCAGCCCGGCGCCACAGTCCCAGTAACGGTCGACATCCAGCAAATGCTGCGTGGCCGCCTGCAGCGCAGGACGCTCGGCGGTATAGCGCCGGATGAAGGCGGCATCCTCCGGCGTGAGCCAGGGTAGCCAGCGCTCGACATGGGCGTCCCATACGGCATTACGTTCCGGGCTCAGTCCATCCCGTATTTCGCCGCGGTTGGCGAGGCTTTCGGCATCAGCGGCCCCAGGCAACAGGGGGGATGCCTTGTCGGACAGATGGCTTTGTATCCCTTCGAAGCCTGCCTCCTGAAACAGCATGGCCAATCGGCATCCCAGCGACGAGTCCCCCTCCCCGGCCAGGCGTTTGCCGGTTTCGCACAGCAAGCGGTAACGATAGGCCTCAAGGCGCTCGGCGGCCGACCAATCCTGCTCCAGGGCATAAAGCATCGCGGCATTGGCAAGATTGCTCGGCTCTGCGCATATCACCCAGCCACCAGGCCTGACTACGCGGCGCATTTCACGCAGGGCGGCGAGCGGATCAGCCAGGTGGATCAGCACGGTCTGGCAGGTGACCACATCGAAGCTGTCATCGGCAAAAGGCAGTTGAGTAGCATCGCCGGCCTGCACGGTGAGCTCGTCGCCGTGGGCCTGGAAGTAGCGTGTCAAGGCGGGCTCACCCTGCGCCCACTTGGGGTCCCGGTCCACACCGGTCACGCTTACGCCGCGGGGTAGATGCGGCAGCAAGGCCCGGCTCCAGTGGCATTGCCCGCAGCCGACATCAAGCAGGCTTGAGCTTGAATCAAGCTGCCAGCGCTGGACCATCAGCGCCAGAAAGTCGGCATTCCACCAGTAGTCGCGATAGGCACCGAAATACTCTTCGGAATGGGCAAGCGGTACGGCTGCCGACGTCGTCGGCAATTTGAGGTAGGTCATGAGTTGCATCCTGTAGAAACGTAAAGACACAGCCAGCGCGCAGACAGACTGGCTGGGTATCGGGGTACGGCAACGTTTCAAACAGGCATTACATCGGCAACTCACTCACAGATCAGGAAGGAGGATTCGATCTTAACCGACACCGGACAAGGAGGGAATCAGGACGGTTTGCGACCTATATCAGGCCTAGCGTGGTTGTCACCCATCCAAAACAGGTAGCCCATCATGCTGACGCCTAGCCCATTCCCGGTCATCGAATTTCGCCGCTATACCTTGCAGGCGGGCTGTCGTGAACACTTCGTCCGCTACTTCGAAACCTACTTCCCCGAAGCCTTCCAGCAACTGGGTGCCATGGCCCTGGGCCAGGGGCTGGATGCAGGCAACGCCGCCGGCTTTACCTGGCTACGCGGCTTCCGGGACATGGAGACGCGGGCTATCGCCAATGCGGCGTTCTACTACGGTCCGGTCTGGCGCGAGCATCGCACCACGCTCAACAACCTGATAGTCGATAGCGACAACGTCCTGTTATTACGTCCCTGGCAACCGGAGCGCGGCATCCCGCTGCTGGCAGCCGTCAACCCGGTGCATGAGCCGGCAGGCGCCCAAGGGGTACTGGTCGCGCAACTGTTCGCCGTCCGCCAGGGTGGCCTTGAGGCTGCGGTCGAGCAGGCGGAACGCTATCTTTCCCAGTACCGCGAGGTCGGAGCACAGGAATGTGGCCTGTTGGTCACGCTGGATGCCGCCAACAACTTCCCGCAGCTACCCGTACGCAGCGACGGCCCCTATCTGCTTTGGCTAGGCCTGATGCCGAGCGTAGCCAGCGTCGAACAGGCATTGAAGCCACTGGCAGCGCAAGCTACCCAGGCATTGATCCGCGCTGACCGGCTGCGTGGTACCCCGGAACTACAGGTCCTGCAAACTACGCCACGATCAAGGCTGCGCTGGCTCCCGGCCTGAGCCCACCGGGGGGATTTGCACGATCGTGCAATCCCCTGGCCGATGATGAGGTAAAATTACACCAGACTGACAGCAGCCTACCCCCGTTATTTCGTCCACCGGTTGCGTGCCTGTTTACATTTGCTTACCAAGCCCCCATGGCGCATTAACAGCTGTGTGGTTTTATCCGCCCGCAGCGCCCAGCTACGTCCTATCAGCCGCCTCTGGATCACACGCCTTGAACTGCAATACCCTTGAAGCCTTGCGGCGCATTCTTGAGGACGCGCCCGACACGCCCTTTGTTGAAGTGAGCCACGCGCTCTATGCCACCCTGATCGATGCCGATCTGCTGGACCATGACCCGCGCGGCGGCGTCGGCCCCGTGCTGCGGGATACCCGAATCGAGATCCTGCTGGCGGGCGAATCGCCCGACCAGAACCCGTTGGCCACACCCGGCAGCCTGCCCTCTTTCCCGGTGCATATCGTCTATGCACCCAGATCGCTGGCTGCCGTCTGCCTGATGGAGGCAGCCCGGGCTGTCGTCGCCATCCGCTATGGCTACGCGCCGGACCAGATCGGAGTGGAGGGCATGTATGGCCAGTATCGCGGCAATACCCGACTACAGCATGAGCGGGCACATCGTCGTGACATTGCCTGCGCCACGTTGGCCGTTGCCCTGTACTGGCAGCAGCACCATGGCCTCTATAATGCCCGCGATGAACGCCTGGAGCGCGACTTCCTGCGGGCGGAAGTGCTCAACGCCGGCGCGGGCCGCGAGCAGGAGATATTCTGGGAAGGCGACGAGATGCTGCAGTATTTCTCGCCCTTGGTACGCGACACCATCTTCATCAGCCATGCCGAGAAGATGAGCGAACACTTCGCCGAACGCATGCCGATGGTACAGGCGCTGACCCGCGCCCTGTGGCGTACCCAGACACCCTTGCAACTGCCGCAGATGGACAAGCAGGCGATCATTGCGGCGGTCAGGCCGCTGCTTGCACAGGATCACCCGCTACTGCGCGATAGCGAGCTGGATCTCTTCGATCTGTGGGAAAGCCTGCCGGTACCCGTGGCCAGCGAAGTAGCGCAGGTCCAGCCCGGCTCGCACACCGAACTCGCGCCCATCATGCCGCTGATCAGCCAGGCCGCACCCAAGCCCGCCAAGGCAGACGATGCCGCAGACAGCGGGCTCATCTCCCGCCTGCGCACAGTATTTCGCCGCTGAGCAGACCATTGGCGATCAGGACCGGTGGCTGGCGAACACCGCTGCGCGCTCGCGTACCAGCTGCCATACGGTCTCTGCCGCCGCAGACAGCGAGCGGTTCTTGCGTCGCACCAGCATCACCACCCGGTTGATTTCCGGCACCAGCGGCCGGGCTACCAGCGCGTCACTATCCGGCAGTGGCAAGGCGAGTGCCGGCAGTATGCTGATCCCGACCCCGGCAGCCACCATCTTGAAGGCGGTGGTGGCATGCCCCACCTCCTGCACGACTTTGCCATGTACCGCCTGCGCGGCCAGGGCGCGATCTATCAGGGGCCGGCTGCCGGAGGCATAGTCGAGCAGGACCAGCGCCTGGCCCGCGAGCGCCTGCCAGCTGACCCCGGTCTGGCTTGCGAAGGGATGATCGGGCCGACAGACCAGCAGGAAGGGTTCGGTCAGGATGGGTTCGCATTCCAGATCGGCCAGCGCGATGGGCTCGATGATGATGCCGAAGTCCACTTCCCCGCTGTGCACGCTGGCCACGACCAATCGCTGCACCTGATCGCTGAGGGCAATCTCGATATCCGGATACCGCTCGCTACAGTGGACGATGCACGTGGGCATCAGGTTGGCAGAAATCGTCGGGCTGGTGGCAATGCGCACCCTGCCCCTCAGCCCTTCGTTCAGGTTCAGCGAATCGAACAGGGCCTGTTCCAGCGCCTCCAGGGCATGCCCGACCGACGCAGCCACCCGCGTCCCTGCCTCGGTCAGCACGACTTCGCGCGTGGTCCTATCCAGCAATTTGAAGCCGAGTTCGTCCTCCAGCTGCCGCACGCTACGGCTGACCGCCGGCTGTGTCAGTGCGAGCGCCTCGGCCGCCCGGCTGAAGTGCCGATACCGGGCCACGGTGAGAAAGGCCTTGAGCTGTTGCAGAGTGATATTCATAGCCATCCAGCATAGATTGATAACACCAATGAATTGGTATTCTAGATCTATCTGCGGTCCAATGATCGAACGGGTCGAACGCCGCCATGGCAGCAGACCTACTTCGCTTGTCCTCATGGAACCATCATGGCCCGATCACGTCTGCTACCCGACAATTTCACGCTCGCCCTGCTGGCCACCGTGCTGCTGGCCAGCCTGCTGCCCTGCCACGGGCTGGGTGCCGTAGCCTTCAACAACGTTACCAATATCGCCATCGGGCTGCTGTTCTTCCTGCACGGCGCCAAACTGTCGCGCGAGGCCGTCATCGCCGGCGCCACGCACTGGCGACTGCACCTGACGGTGCTCGCCAGCACCTTTGTGCTGTTCCCGCTGCTGGGCGTCGCCCTGCGCCCTATCTTGTCGCCCCTGGTCACGCCTGATCTTTACCTTGGCATCCTGTTCCTGTGCGTCCTGCCATCCACCGTGCAGTCGTCGATCGCCTTCACGGCCATGGCCCGCGGCAATGTACCGGCCGCCATCTGCAGTGCCTCCGCCTCCAACCTGATCGGCATCTTCCTGACCCCGGCGCTGGTCGGGCTGCTATTCAGCAACAACAGCGCCAATGCCGATGCCAACGGTGCGGTGATGAACATCGTTCTGCAGTTGCTGGTGCCCTTTGTGGCGGGCCAGATCGCCCGACGCTGGATAGGCGGCTGGGTGGACCGTCACTTGCCCCTGCTCAAGTTCGTGGACCAGGGCTCCATCCTGCTGGTGGTCTATACCGCCTTCAGTGACGCGGTCATTCAGGGTCTCTGGCAGCAGTTGGGCGTGAGCGCCTTGCTGGGGCTGCTGCTGGTCTGCGCGGTATTGCTGGGCATCGTGCTACTGCTGACCCGCTACGGCAGCCGCTGGCTGGGATTCGACAAGAATGACGAGATCACCATCGTGTTCTGTGGCTCCAAGAAGAGCCTGGCCAGCGGCGTCCCCATGGCCAAGGTGATCTTCGCCGGCCACCCCATCGGCCTTATCGTGCTGCCCTTGATGCTGTTCCACCAGATCCAGCTCATGACCTGCGCGGTGTTGGCTCAGCGCTATGCCCGGCGCAATCCCGCCAGCTAGACCCGCTCCACCGCCAGACCCAGCAATTGGGTGGCGTGCGCACGCAGGGCCTCCCGAAGGTCGGGGGGCGACAGCACGGTAAAGGTAAAGGGAAGTTGTGCCAGTTGCCGCGCCATCCAGGCCAGCGACTCCACCTGACTGCGCAGCAGCACGCCCTGCTCCTGCACCTCCAGTACCCCCAGCGCGCTGTAGATTTCACGACGCGCCGTATCAAGCGAGGTATGCAGCAGGACAGTAACCGCGTAGGTTCGCGGCAGGATGGCTTCCGAGCGGGCGAGATAGGCCAGTGCATCGAAATCCGTCGGCCGCAGAAAGCTGGCGGGAATCGCCACGACCGTCACGATCCGGTCCAGCCGGAACGAGCGCAGGTCCTCCCGCAAGTGGCAGTAGCCCACTACATACCAGCGGCCTGACCTGAACGCCAGACCGTAGGGATCGAAATCCCGCTCGGTCAGTGCCTGCTCGGCCGTTCGATAGTGCAGATGGACTCTTTGCTGTACCTGGGCGGCCGCGCTCAGGGCGATCAGTGCTGCGTTGTCTTCGGATGGGCCGGCCTGAGAGAGATCGAGCCTGACCGTCTCGCCCACGGCACGCACCCGCTGCCTGAGATTGGCAGGCAGGACACGCTCAAGCTTGGCCTGCGCACTGCTCACCGCCGGTGCTGCCTCGGCAAGCCCCAGACTGCGGGCGGCAAGCAAGCCCAGGGACAAGGCCAGCGCCTCTTCATTGCTGAACATCATCGGCGGCAGCTTGAAGCTGTGCATCAGCCGGTAGCCCCCATCCCGTCCGCGCTCGGCGGTGATCGGGATACCCATCTCCTCCAGCTGCGCCATATAGCGTCGCAGCGTGCGCGGGTCGATCTCCAGCCGGCGCGCCAGTTCGCTGCCGGCGACCAGCCCCTGGGTCTGCAGGATTTCGAGCAAGGCCAGCAATCGATGGGTCGGTTTTGCCATGGCTGCATCGTAATCTCAAATCAGGGCCATTTCTGTCCTATTTAAGCCCCAGAGTGCGTTCATCGCCGCCAGCGCTCCGACGTTGGCAGCCCACACGACACGAGGAGCAAGACGATGGATCACGGTAGCAACCTGTGGCTGTATTTCATGGTGGTGTTCGGCGTCATCATCCTGCCCGGCATGGACATGGCCTACGTCATGGGCAGCGCCATGACCGGGGGTCGACGCACCGGCCTCGCCGCCGTTGCGGGCATCGTGGTGGGCGGCCTGTGCCACATGCTGATGGGAGCTACCGGCGTGAGCCTGCTGCTGACGCTGATCCCCGCAGCCCTGGTGACGATGCTGTTTCTCGGTGCCGGCTATATGGCCTGGATAGGCTGGACGCTGATCCGCAGCGCCAGCGTGGTCCTGCCGGTAGCAAAGGATGCCGCGCGCACGCCTGCCGCCAGCTTTCGGCGCGCCATGCTGACCAGCCTGCTCAATCCCAAGGCCTATCTGTTCATGCTGGCGATCTTTCCGCAATTCGTCCGCGTCCAGGCCGGCCCGATCTGGGCCCAGGCCTCGGTCCTGAGCGCCATCACCGCGGCAACCCAGTTCGCCGTCTATGGCGGGCTTGCCCTGCTGGCGGCCCAGGTGCGCGACTGGCTGCTGGCCACCCCGCGCGCCAATACCGCCATCGCCCGCCTGGTCGGCGCGGTACTCGTGCTTACCGCAGCCTGGACACTTCATGACGGCTGGCAACGACTCTGATGCGCACCTCAAGAAGTCCATCCCTGACCCACCCCACCAGAAGGAGCCATCACCATGTCGACAGAACTGCCCCACGGCGCGAACGATTTTGATTTTTTCATCGGCAGTTGGCAAAGCCATAGCCGCAAGCGCGTGCACCTGTTGCAGCAAGATAGCGGATGGGAGGAGTTCGACGCGAGCACGACCGCCCGCAAGCTGCCCGGTGAGATCGGCAACTACGATGATTTCGTCGCGCCGGCCTGGCGGCCTGGTTTCCTGGCCATGTCCTTGCGCATCTACAACCCGGAGACCCGGCTCTGGAGCATCTTCTGGCTGACCAATCGTACCGGCGGCATCAACGCCTCGACCGGTACGCTACAGCCGCCGGTCGTCGGCAGCTTCATCGACGGCGTCGGTGTCTTCGAGTGTGATGACGACTTTGAAGGCCAGCCTATCCGGGTGCGCTACACCTGGTCGCATATCACGCCGGAGAGCGCACGCTGGCAGCAGGCTTTCTCCACCGATGGCGGTCACCACTGGGACACCAACTGGGTCATGGAAATGCGACGTACCTCGGCGGCCGAATGAGGGAAAAACGGCGGCCTGTATCAACAGGCCGCCGTCTCTCCGAACCCCTCGCGGACCGACTAGGTGCGCAGGGTCGCCAGGGCGAGCGCCACGCCCGCGCCATAAGCCGGGTCCGCCTTGCTGCAATTGGCGATATGCCGCTCCTGCACCTCTTTCGAGGCACCACCCACCGAGCGGGCGGTGTTCTCAAACAGCGTCTGCTGCTGCGCCGGGCTCATCAGGCGGAACAGTGCACCCGGCTGCGAATAGTGGTCGTCATCCTGCGGATAGCTGCTGGCCGCACCTTCCAGCGCCAGCGGCGGCTCACGAAAGTCCGGTTGCTCGGCCCATTCGTCCTGACCATTGGGCTGGTAACCGATGGTCGCGCCGGCGTTGCCGTCCACCCGCATCTGGCCGTCACGATGGTAGCTATGGAAAGGGCACTTCGGGGCATTGACCGGAATGGCCGCGTGGTTCACGCCCAGGCGGTAGCGCTGCGCATCACCGTAGGAGAACAGCCGCCCCTGCAGCATCTTGTCTGGCGAAAAGCTGATGCCGGGCACCACATTGGCCGGGTTGAACGCCACCTGTTCGGTCTCGGCAAAGTAGTTCTCCGGGTTGCGGTTCAGCTCCAGTACGCCGACTTCGATCAAGGGGTAGTCCTTATGGGGCCAGACCTTGGACAGATCGAAAGGGTTGAAGCGATAGCTGCCCGCCTCTTTCTCCGGCATGACCTGCACGAACAAGGTCCAGCGCGGGTATTCCTTGCGTTCGATGCTCTCGAACAGATCGCGCAGATCACTCTCGCGATCATTGCCGATGATGGCCGATGCTTCGGCATCGCTGAGGTTCTGGATACCCTGCTGGGTCTTGAGGTGGAACTTGACCCAGTAGCGTTCGTTGGCGGCGTTGATGAAGCTGAAGGTGTGGCTGCCAAAGCCATGCATATGCCGGTAGCTGCGCGGAATGCCGCGATCGCTCATGACGATGGTGATCTGGTGCAGCGCTTCCGGCAACAGGGTCCAGAAGTCCCAGTTGCTGTGTGCGCTACGCAGGCCGCTGCGCGGGTCGCGCTTGACCGCATGGTTGAGGTCGGGGAAGCGCAGCGGGTCGCGCAAGAAGAACACCGGCGTATTGTTGCCCACCAGGTCCCAGTTGCCCTGCTCGGTATAGAACTTGACCGCAAAGCCGCGGATATCGCGCTCGGCATCGGCCGCCCCGCGCTCACCGGCCACGGTGGAGAAACGGATGAACAGCTCGGTCTCCTTGCCGATCTGTGAAAATATCCGGGCCTTGGTGTAGCGGGTAATGTCGTGCGTGACCGTGAACTTGCCGTGGGCGCCCGCACCCTTGGCATGCATGCGCCGCTCGGGGATGACTTCCCGATCGAAATGGGCCAGCTTCTCAAGGAACCAGACATCCTGCAGCAAGGCCGGACCACGCGGGCCCGCAGTCTGGGTGTTGGTATTGTCGGCGACAGGTGCGCCAAAGGCGGTGGTCAGTTTTTTCACGTTGTGCTCCATGCAGTTCTGTTTTTGGCTGACACACGGCGGCCAACCATACGCATCAGCGTAGTACGTGAAGGCGGTGGGCGAATCCCGCCATATGGCGGTCTGAACCTACCTCTTTGGAGGTAGTGGTTGTCAGCCGTAGCCCCTGGGGCAGCGATGCGGCGGCTTTCTGCCTAAAGTGGTGCGTTCCCTTCACCGGTACCCACCCATGCCTAACTCCGCACTCTTGTTCCCTTGCATTGCCATGGTCAGCATCACGATGGTCGTCTGGCTGCGCATGCTGTACGAGCGTGATTGCGAGCGACGTCAATATGGTCTTTGCATGGATGATTTCGCGACCACCGCACAGGTCGGCAAGGCCTTCAAGCGGGTGCAGTCGGCCGAGAACTTCCGCAACCTGTTCGAAATACCGGTGCTGTTCTATGCCCTGTGCCCGACGCTGATGGCGTTGCAGATCGCCACACCGGGCTATGTGGTCGCCGCCTGGTGTTTCGTCATCCTGCGGGCGTTGCACAGCCTGATCCACTGCAGCTACAACAAGGTCAGCCATCGTTTTACCGCCTATCTGCTCAGTACCTTGCTGCTGTTCGGCATGTGGGGTGCCTTGCTGTTCGGGCTGCCCGTCCGGCCAGGTGCCTGATGCCCGGCAGCCGGAGCGTTTGCAGCGTCTCGTCTATATTGGAACGTCAGGCAACCGCCTGACCCAAGCAGGCCACAGGCAGGGCGATGCTGCAGCTCATCCGGCGCTTTCTGGTCACACCCCGCACCGCTCCGGTCAATATCGATCAGTGGCGGGAAAGGGTGCTGTCCAACGTCCTGCTGGTGGTCTTGGTGCTCGGGGCAGGCACCGCCATGCCCAACATGCTCTACGCCCTGCAGCAGGGCCTGTGGCACCTGCTGCTGATCGACATCACCGCCCTGAGCTGGGTCTTCCTGCTATGGCGCAACCAGGGGCTGGACTATCGTCTGCGGGCGGGTCAGTTCCTCGCGCTACTGTATCTGATCGGGCTGGGCCTGCTATTCACCGTGGGGCCGGTCAGCCAGATCTACCTGCTGGCCTGCCCGGTCATGAGTGCACTATTGCTCGGGCAGCGGGCCGGGTGGTTCACCCTGCTGTTGACCGGCATCACCCTGCCGCTGGTCGGCTACTGGGCGAATCTGGAGATCCACGTCGCCGGCTTCGATGATCGCCCGCTGATCAAATGGCTGGCCATCGGCATCAATTTCGGCCTGATCAGCAGCATCCTGACCTTGTCCAGCGCCGTGCTGCTCGATGGACTCCGGCATTCGCTGGCCACCCGGGACGAAGCCGCCCGCTCGCTGAAGGAAGAGCAGGCCCGACTGACCGTCGCCAATGAGGAGCTGCGGCTGACAGGCGCCGCCGTTGCCCACCTCAACGATATCGTCGTCATCACGACTGCCGAGCCGGTAGAAGAGCCAGGCCCGTCGATCATCTTCGTCAATCATGCATTCGAGCAGCGTACCGGTTATAGCCGGCTCGAAGCCATCGGCAAGTCGCTGCGCATACTGCAGGGACCGAATACCGACAAGTCGGAGATCGAACGCATCCGCGCCAGCTTGCGCATCCCGACGCCGGTGCGGGCAGAGGTAGTGGCCTACGCCAAGGACGGTGAGGAATTCTGGCTGGAACTCGATATCACGCCCATCTATGCGGCAGACGGGCATTGCAGCAACTTCGTCATGATCCAACGCGATATCACCGATCGCAAACTGGCCGAGCAGAACATCCACCGGCTGGCCTATTTCGATGTCCTGACCGGGATGCCCAACCGCCGCCTGCTGATGGACAGGCTGACGCAGACGCTGTCGGCGGCGCGCCGTAACGAATATGTCGGTGCCTTGATGTATGTGGACCTGGACAACTTCAAGAACGTCAACGACGCACGCGGGCATGGCATCGGCGATGGCCTGCTACGCAGCGTGGCAGATCGCCTGAGTGAGGTCATGCGTGCCGAAGATACCGTAGCAAGGCTGGGGGGCGACGAGTTCGTCGTACTGGTGCCCTGCCTCGCCGCGGACATGGAGCAGGCAGCGGTAGCCGCCATGACGATCGCCGAGAAGGTACGTGCGGCGCTTGCGCTGCCTTTCCACGTGGAGGGTCAGCGGCACCACTCTGGTGGCAGCATCGGGGTCACGCTGTTTCCCAAGGAAGGCCAGACCGGCGAGCAATTGCTGCGGGAGGCCGATATGGCGATGTACCGGGCCAAGGCCGGTGGTCGCAATCGCATCGCTTACTTCGAGCCGGTCATGCAGTCCGAGATTGAGGAGCGGCTGGCGATCCAGCACCATCTGGAGCGGGCGCTGGGCGCGCAGCAATTGCAGATGTACCTGCAACCACAGGTCGATCGCAGCGGCCGGGCCATCGGTGCTGAACTGCTGATGCGTTGGCAACACCCAGAGCGCGGCCATGTTTCACCGGCGCTATTCATCCCCATCGCCGAGGAAACCGGCCTGATCCAGCGGCTGGGGCACTGGGCCATGCAGGAAGGTTGCCGCACAGTCGTACGCCTACAGGCAGCGGGGCAGGCTTTGCCCTTGTCCATCAATGTCAGCCCGCACCAGTTTCATGAGCCGGATTTTGTCGAGCGGGTGCAGGGTGTACTGGCGGAGACCGGCGCGCCGGCCAGCCTGCTGGTATTCGAGGTCACCGAAGGTCTGCTGATCAAGAACCTGCATGACACCATACGCAAGATGTGCACACTGGCCGAGATGGGCATACGTTTCTCGATCGACGACTTTGGCACGGGCTACTCCAGCCTCGCTTACCTGAAGCGTCTGCCACTGCATGAACTGAAGATAGACCGTAGCTTCGTTCAGGATACGCCGGGTAATCCCAGCGATGCGGCCATCGTCGAGCTGATTATCGCCACCGCCAAGCACCTGGGGCTAAGGGTGGTGGCCGAGGGAGTGGAGGTCCCGGATCAGGCGGAATTCCTGGCCCAGCACGGTTGCGATGCTATGCAGGGCTTTTTGTTTGCCAGGCCGATGCCGATCGACGACTGGCTCAGTTCGAGAGCTGCCTGACCGATATCCGGCGGCCATTCTGGGGCGCCTCGGCCGGTGTCGCCTGCTTTGTCGGCGTCACCCGGAACACTGGCGCGGGCATGGCGGGCTGCAAGGCCTGCTCGCTGCCGGCACCGGTCCAGCCGGCGATCGGCTTGCGCTTGCCGTACCGCCCGGCAATGCGGGCCAGACCTTCCTCCTGGGTGATCAGGCGAGGGTCCTGGTGCGGACGCACGGTGCAACCGTCGACAGCCTTGCTGGGGCCACTGACCCAATCCGAACCCGGTGGACAGACGCCGCATTCGGCCATGAAATTGCTTTCGTGGGCATAGCACACCGTCTGCTCAGCCAGGGCCGGTGCGGCCAGTACGAGCACGAAACCCATCCGTATCAACACGCGGCCTGCCGATATGCGCCGTCTCACGGACTCAGCCCCCCATGACTACCGGGCCGCCCTTGGTTAGGGCGCGCTGATAGGCAGGCCGTGCGGCCATGCGATCACGGTAGGCCAGCAAGCGGGGGTAGGACATACCGCCGGTTGCTCTCGCCAGCGCGGCTTCCACCGCAAAGCTCATCTGGAAATCGGCCACGCTCAGGTGCTCGCCGGCGAACCAGGTATGGCTGGCCAGATGCTGCTCGATAAACGCCAGCGAGGTGCTGAGGTTGGGATCGATCAGCTTGGCCTGCACCGTCTCGGCCAGTTTGCGGGCGATCGGCTTGACGAAGAAGGGCATGGGCTGCTTCGGAATGCTGAGAAACACCAGCTTCATCAGCAGCCAGTTCATCAGCGATCCTTCGGCGTAATGCAGCCAGAAGCGGCACTGCCGGTAGGCTGGTGTACCCTGGACGGGCAGTAGCTGGGCGACATCGCCCTGCCCCTGGCTACCATATTGCTCAACCAGATACTCAAGGATGGCGCCGGATTCGGCCACCGTGATGTCGCCATCGGTAATCACCGGCGACTTGCCCAGTGGATGGACTGCCTTGAGCTCCGGCGGCGCCAGCATGGTCTTCTTGTCGCGCTTGTAGTGGATTATCTCGTAAGGCAGGCCCAGCTCCTCGAGCAACCAGAGTACGCGTTGCGAACGAGAGGTATCGAGATGGTGGACCTTGATCATGGTGGCTTGCCTGTGGCGTAGGGGAATGCCGACACATTTACCGCGAGCCCCCGCCCAGCGCAAGCCCCGTCTGTTATGGCAACACCGCGCGCTGCCGCGCCGCACCCAGCAGGGCCCGGTGCGTACGGCGGCCAGGGCGCAGACGGTACACATGCTGGCGAAGGCGGGCCGCTGCCGCCGGCTGGCTGAGCTGCCAGGCCTCGACCTCCTCCCAGGCGATAGGCTGGTCGATGACGATAGGCAGGCGGACAGAGTGATTGCCGAATATCTCCCTGGCCAGCAGCAGCATGGCCATGGGCTTGTACAACATGGACCAGGCATAGAAACCGAGCGAATTGCGGCCGCCGATATGCACCGGCAGGATGGGTGCCCTCGCCCGCGCCGCCACGCGCAGGAAACCGGTTCGCCAGATGCCGTCGCGTATGCCGCGCGGCGTGGCGCGTGATACCTCGCCGCTGGGGAAGATGATCACCACCTCGCCGCGGGCGAGTGCCGCGTCGATGCCATCCACATTGCCACGATTGGAACGGCCGCTCAGATTGTCGACCGGCAGCAGAATGTCGCGCGCAGGCCGAAACTGCAGCAGTACATCGCTGACCACCATGCGCACGTCCTTGCGCACCTGGCTCACCAGCTGGATCAGCGCCGATCCATCCAGTGCGCCAAGCGGATGATTGGCGACGATCACGACCGGCCCGGTTGCAGGAATATGCGCTTGACCATGTACGCCATAGCGCACATTGAGGTACTGCACGATGCAATCGTTGAAATCGAGGCCGGTATGGCCGTCGGCATAGTGCATGAAATCGTTGATCTGCTTCTCGCACAACAGTACGCGCAAGGCTCCGATGATGAGCTTGCGAACCAGCAAAGGCTTCTGGTTAAAGGCGGGGAATCGTTCACTGAGCAGGCCGGCTACCGATATCACGTGTGCCCCTTTCCGATAAGACCCGCCAGGATCGGCGGGATGGAACACACTTTACGACGGCCAGACGACCGGAATATTTCAGTCCGGCGACGGCCTGCGCAGCGGCAGGTTCGCCGTCGCGCCAACCGTCAGCAGCATATCCACGATCGGAATCTCGCCATCCTCAAGCAGGATGCCATCCGGCGCGGGCCACGCCCCCAGGATGCCGACGATAACCCTTGTTTCGATCCAGACGTCCTGTTCGGCCAGCCTGGCCTGCATGTGCGCAGTCAGGCTATCGGAACGACAGAGCAGCGTGACATAGTCCGCAACGGCTGCCACTGCCAAGGCCAGCACCTCCCAGGATGCGCCATCGGTCAGTACACCGACATGCTGCCCGATGCAGCGTCTATCGTGGGAAGTACCAACATCGGCAAGCGCTGCAGATGGCATAGCCGTTCCGGACCACGAGGAGATCAACCGCCCTTGCGCCATTTTTCTGCTCCACTTGAAATTACGGCGCAGTATAAAAGTTCAAGTAAACTTAAAAACAAGCACTTATTACCACATGGAGACGAACATGGCAGAGACCCTGTTGACCATCGGCGCTTTCGCCAAACGAGCTGGCATCGCCGCCAGTGCCTTGCGCTTTTATGAAGACGAAGGCCTGATCCGCAGCACGCGAACCAGCGGCGGCCAGCGCCAGTACACGCAGGAAACCCTGCGGCGCGTCGGCTTCATTCGTGTCGCTCAGGGCGTCGGCCTCAGCCTGAGCGACATCCGCGAAGCCCTCGACACCCTGCCCGACCAGCGGACACCGACCAAGGCCGACTGGGAAAAACTATCCCGTTCCTGGCGTCCCTTGATCCAGGCACGCATCGATGCCATGACCGATCTGCGCGACCAGCTCAGTTCCTGCATAGGCTGCGGCTGCCTCTCGCTGAAGACCTGCAAGCTCTACAACCCCGGCGATATCGCCCAGCAACATGGTGGCGGCCCGCGTTACCTAATGGGCGACCGCCCCACGAAGGCCTATCCGCCCGGAACAGACGTCATGGTCGAAGCGGAAAGAGCGGCGGCCGAGAGCGCGCAGTCAGCCCCATCTGCCGCTCAACCGTTCCGCATCTGGCCGTAAGGCCTAGAACGTCGTTTCCAGGTAGCTGTAAATGTAGTTGGAGCCGCCGTTCACATTGCCCAGCAATTGCGATGAAGCAAAGATGCCGGAGCGGTGAGATACCCCGACGCCCAGATAGGTGGTCTTGAGGGACTTGGCGCGGAATACGTCGCCCACATTGAAATCGATGGTCGGGTCCAGGTAGTTCAGCAAGCGCGATGTCGAGCGATTGCGTGCTGCCTGGCTCGATACTTCCTCATACGGCACACGCTGGGCGATGGACAGGCCGAAACCCATCCCCAACCGCGTCCGTACCCAGTCACTCCACGGGAATCCGTAGTAATAGCCCTTCATGTACAGGTCGAACTGCGCACCGTTGCGCTGCAGGCCCTTGTCGTCGTGATAGACCAACCCGGCAAAGCCGGTGAAATCCAGCGGCCAGCCATTGAAGCCCTGGACAAACGATTTACCGACATGGATACCGGTGATGCTGGTCGGGTGGAGCTTGTTGGTGTCGGAACACTTGAAGGTCATGATGCGGGCCAGGTGGCACCCCTCGGCCGAGGCCTGTCCATGGAAAACCTTGATGGTCGTGGGTGTACGTTCCCCGGCCCAACCGTCGCGATAGCTGCCGAAGTCATAGACTGCGCCCAGCGAGATGGTTGGCTGCGAACCCTGCCGGACAATGGAGCTGCGCCTCACCTTGCTGTCCTGCAGACTGGTGGATACCCCGCCCAATACGCGCCAGTTCTCGGTCAAATCGTAGCTGACATACAGACCAAGGGACCCATCCATGCCTGAACCTGGTGCGTAGGCGGGACGATCCGTGGTTGTCTCTTCCGGGCGTACGCCATAGTAGTAGTTGTTCAATGCGGCATCCCGCCAGGTCAAGGTAATGCTGGGTCGCAACACCAGACGACCGTTACGCCAGTCATAAGCGTAGCTAAGGCTGGCTTCAGTGCCCTTGGATGCGTTGCCTATGTCACGCTGCATGGCCGCCTGTAAGGTCCCCCAGGATTGTCGCATGCGATAGGACAGGCCCAAGTCAAAGCTGGCGCTACGCGCACCAAGCCCTGCCAGCTTGGGTGGAATGTCATCCTCGAGCAGCCCCTCGAAGCGACGTTCCACAAACAAGTCGAGCCTGTCCGATTGATCAGCGTGAAGCTTCATCCCAAGCCGGCTGGCATGTACAAAGAAACGACTACCTTCGTAGAGATAAAGCGGTACCAGATCGTACCGGGTCCCCGCCCCTACATAGGGTGACTTCTCGACCCGGACGATCGACCCCAGTCCGGCGCTACCAGCAGTATCGAGCACCCCGGTCAACAGATCCGGACCGGCTTGCGCCGTGGCGGCAGCCAACAAACTCAAACTACCTATCGTGGCGCGTTGCAACATTCACTCTTCTCCTCACGGGGCACAGCTAGCCCTTCGTGTTAAACCATACTAGACGCTCGGGCTCTGGCTGGCCCGTTTGCCACTTGGTCAGCCTGCGCACTGGCAGGTTCAAGCGGGTAAAATGGCGAGCGCTCGTCTAGCCAGGATCGCACTGTATGCAGAACCACCTCGATACGCCACCGAACCTCAGCTCACCAACACTAGCAGCCCTGTTCAGTGGCTTTCTCGGCCTGGGACTCACCTCCTTTGGCGGTGTTTTGCCGCTGGCGCACAGGACCATCGTGGAACGACGGCGGTGGCTCAGTGCGGATGAGTTCACCGAGCTGCTCGGTCTCTGTCAGTTCCTGCCAGGTGGCAACATCATCAATCTCTCGGTCGCTGTGGGCATGCGCTTCCATGGCGTAGCGGGCGCTCTGGCCGCGCTGCTGGGCCTGATTGTCGGCCCCTCGCTGGTGGTCATCGGCCTGGGCGTGCTGTACGAACACACGCGGGACGACCCGCGTATCCGCCACCTGTTTTCCGGCCTCGCCGCAGCTGCAGCCGGCCTGCTGATTGCCATGGCAGTCAAGATCGCCCTGCCGCTGCGGGGTAGGCCGGCCGCCATCGTCGTGGCAGCGCTCGGCTGCGTACTGATCGCCATTCTGCGCGTCCCGCTGCTGCCCGCCATGCTGGTGCTGACCTGCCTGAGCCTGCTGATCGCCTATCGGAGCGCGCGATGATCGAGACTTTGCTCGCGCTGGCCCTACTGTTCAGCCAGCTCTCGCTGCTGGCCTTCGGTGGCGGCAATACCATCCTGCCGGAGATGCATCGTCAGGTGGTTGATGTCCACCACTGGATGTCTGGGAACGAATTCAGCGCCCTGTTTGCGCTCGCCCAGGCCGCCCCTGGCCCCAATATGATGATCGTGACGCTGATAGGCTGGCATGTGGCCGGCTGGCCCGGTGTATTGGTGACCTCAGTGGCAAAGTTCGGTCCCTCCTCCGTCGTGACCATGCTGGTCATGCATGGCTGGGAGCGCTTCAAGGACCGTCCGTGGCGACGGATGGTGCAGTCAGCCCTAGTGCCGGTCACGGCTGGGCTGGTCGTCTCCAGTGCCATCCTGATCAGCCAGGCGGCCGATGGCGGCGAACCCGTCCTCTGGATCATCACCGCCCTCTGCGCGGTGCTGGCCTTCAAGTCCTCGCTGCATCCGCTCTGGCTCTTGCTGGGCGGGGCATTGATCGGTCTATCGGGCGTAGGTCAACCCTGACTTCCCACCCGGTCAGTGCGGCTTTCGGTCTCGTCCACCCAGATAATCGAACCGGAGCACCGCCCACAGTACCGACGGCCAGAACAGGGTGTTGATGATGTCGTGCAGGCTGGCATCCCAACGCCAATGCCCCAGGCTGGCCAGGTCGTCACGCATATCGAGCGCCTCGCCGAGCAGTGCGACGCCCAGCACCATGAACCAGGGCAGCAGCAGGGAGGCAGAAGTTCGCCGCAAGCGGGCCGTGACGAGAAACACGATCAGGCCGACATAGATATGCAGCGCATCCTTGGAAAGACCGGTGGCGGAGACAATGGCCAGCTTGATGGTCTGGACCAGCGTGGTTTCCATCAATGGCGGCTAGTTGAGGACGGTCAGGTAGGTGGCCAGCCGGCTGATGCGGGTGTCGCGCATCGTGAATACATCACAGAAGAAGGCATTGAGCGTACCGCCCTCACGCCGCTGGCATTGCAGGGCACCCTCAGCCACCACCACGTCGTTCTCCTCCGTCAGCCGGTGGATCGCGATGATCGGGCTGCCAACAAACGCTTCGTTCTGGATTTCCCCGTCAAACGCCACCTTGCCCCCCAGATGGAAGGCTCCCGCCATTTCCCAGACGACGTCATCGGTCAGGCAGGCCAGGATCATCGCGTGGTCGCTAGCGCGAAAGCCCGCCATATAGCGCTCGATGGTCTGTTTGTTATCAGTCATGACGAAGCGCTCCAGCAATGATCAGCGATTGTATTTCCGCGCCGAGCCCTTGAAACCCTCGACCGGATACTTGGCGGCATTCTTCGCCATCTTTTCCAGCAAAGCGGCCTCAAGATCGACATCCAGCTTGTCGGCAATACGCAGCAGGTAGGCCGTCACGTCAGCCAGTTCTTCCCGCACCCGTTGCGCCCGTTCGGCGTCGTCCATGACCGTCGTGGCCTGGGCTTCGGTCAACCACTGGAACTCCTCGACCAACTCGGCGCATTCGACCGATAGCGCCATGACGAGGTTCTTGGGGTTATGAAACTGCTCCCAGTCGCGCTCGTCGGCAAAGGCCGCCAGGCGAGACTGCAGATCCCTGGTATTCATTCCACGCTCCGCCGCGCTGTGCGGCAATCTGATCCGATCCCGCAGACTAGCAGCTAGCGCCGCACGTGGAATAGCACCACCCTCGATTTACCCCAGCCGAAACCGCTGTACCAGGCTCGCCAGCTCGCCGGATATCTGGTTGACCTGACGCGTGAGCTTGAGGGTCCGCTGGGTGGAGACGCCAGTGTCCTCGGCCATGTGGGTGATCTTTTCCACCGACTGGGCAACGAGCGTGGAGGCCGTGGTCTGCTCTTTGGTGGCATTGGCGACTTCCTTGATGCTGATCAGGATATGGTCGGCATTGCCGCGCATGGTCTCGAGCGCTTCGACCGTCTGGGAGGAAGCCTCCACTCCCTTGGCGACCTTGGGAAGCACATTCTGCATGGCATTGGCTGCGTCGGCGGCCTCGGTGCGGACGGCGGAGAGCTGGGTCTCGATTTCCACCGTGGCACCGGCGGTGCGCTCGGCCAGCTTGCGCACTTCATCGGCCACCACGGCAAAGCCGCGCCCAGCCTCCCCGGCACGTGCCGCCTCGATCGCGGCGTTGAGTGCCAGCAGGTTGGTCTGCTCGGCAATGTCCTTGATGGAGGCCGCGATGGTACCGATCTGGCTGGCACTGGTCTCCAGATGGCTCATGCGCTTGGAGACGTCCTGCACCGCATCCGCCACCCCCTTGATGTCCTCGCTGACCTGCCGTACATGGCCGCTCTGCGCCTTGGCCTGGTTGGCGGAGTCCTCCGCGGTATGGCTGGTATCGATGGCGGAACTGGAAACATGACCGATGCTGACGGCCAGTTGTTCGATGGCGGCAGCCACGGCCGAGGTATTGTCGGTCTGCATGGCGGCCTTGCCGGCGACCAGCTCCGCTTCGGCGCTGACCTCCTTGATCGTCCCGTCCAGTTGCAGGGTACGACCCTGGATGCCCTGTACGACCTCGCGGATCGAGCCGACCATGATGCCGAAGGAGGCCATCATGCTGCCCTCGTCGGCCTGTTTCATCTGGATGGAAAGATCTCCCTGCGCCGCCGCGTTCATGAGCCTGATCGCCTCCGTCGGCTCACCGCCGACCTGGCGCAGGATATTGCGGGCCAATACCAGGCCGAATGCGGTGATCACGATCAGCAACACGATGATGAAGGCGCCAGAGGTTTGCGCCACCGAATAGAAGGCCTGGTCCACATCGTCGAGATAGACCCCGCTGCCGATGGCCCATTCCCATTCCTTGAGCAACATCACGTACTGCAGCTTGGGTACCGGCACAGTCGAGTTGGGCTTGCTGGTAATGCCGTATACCTCGCCGGCCACCCCGTCCTTGGGCGCACCGACGATATCGCGAACGGTGTAGTTGCCTTCCTTGTCCTTGATGTCCCAACGATTGCTGCCATCGTTTTCGGGCTTGCCCGCACTCATCACTTGCAGGCCACGTACGTCGAAAATGTAAAAGTAGCCCTCGCGCCCGTCCTTGCCGCCGTAGCGCATCTGCTTGATGGCTGCCATGGCCTGCTTCTTGGCCTGCTCCACGGGTATCTTGCCGGCGGCAGCCTGCTTCTGCAGATCATTGGCCACGTTGTAGGCGGCGTTGACTACGGACCGCAGCTCACCACGTCGACCATCAAGCAATACGCTTTTCAGGTGGATCAGGGCGTAAGCTTCGGTAGCGATCAAGCTCGCCACCATCACGCCTATGGTCAGAAATATCTTGCCCTTCAAAGTCTGGAACATGATGGTCACCCGCCGACGACGCGCTGTTGAGGTAACCTTATCTATAAGCGCCAGACGACCTATGCGCCAATCAGGATTGACCTTCGCCCCGTCCCGGAGCCAGTTCAGCCCCAGCGGGGGTCGTAGAGAAACTGGCGTACGACGCAGGCGCGGATGGCCGCGGCATCGGGATGGGCCGGATTGATCAGCAGGTTGGCTTCTTCATGTACCAGGACCGACGGCACCTGCAGCAAGGCGCTGCTACCTTCCGCAACCCAATTTGAACCAACGGCCATCGAGTCGGCGGCGGGCGGTTCCGCCAGCCAGCTCGGGGGCAGGTCGGCCACCGTCAGCACCTTGCGCGCGGCCCAGACCTTGGCCGGCACACTGATCTCGACCAGAAAGCGATTACGCGCGGCAATGCCATCGCCGATATGCGCCAGGGTCTCCAGGCAAGCGAGGGCAATGGTCGGGCTGGCATATACCAGTGCCGTACCTTTCTGGTTCCAGCGCCCGCCAAACTTCCTGGCCCCTCCGCCGGACAGGTCGTCCGCCTGGAAATCCGGTGTCGCCTTGGCAATGCGCCAGAGCGAGACCGCCCCGCTCACGCCACGATCCCGTTCTCGATACGGCCCAGGGTATCGAGCACCAGTTCGATGCCGGCATCGGTGTCGACCAGTGCCAGTGGCATATCGCCGCCCAGGCTGCGATTGGGCCGTTTGACCCATTCCAGGGCAGAGAGATGATCCTCGAATACCTGTGCCGCACGGATGACGACCCGCGCCACGCGGGCGAGCCGCTCCGTCTCTATCGTGCTCAGCGGTTTGTCGGCCGTGCGACGTGCCTTGACAGTGCTGGCAGCAAGGCCGACCGCCTTGATCAGGGCATCACGACTCATATTGAGATGATCGGCCAGCACCGTGACCGCGGCTGGCGAAATACCACGCCGGATATGGGCGATCTGCGAAGCAGCACCTTCGTTGACGAAGGATAGGGGCGTATTGGCAAAGGTGGCCAGTTGGGCCACCGGCTCTGCCGACAGTGGCTTGGCGGCTTGCCGCGCCACCGGGGTGCGGCGCTTGAGGGCTTCAGGCATGATACCTCCGGCTATTTTTAGCCAATTAACAGGCCAATAATAGACTTCCATCCTTTGAAACGCCACCCCTCGCCATCGGCCAAGCAGCAGAAAACGGACTACATGTGCTTGAAAAGATGTGCAAAAGGCCGGCTAACCGTCAGCGTCTCCTTCCGATCCTTGACCTTGAGCGTCACCTGCCCGCGCAGATCGCGGCTGACCGTATCGATACTGGCTGCCCGGACGATGGCCGAGCGATGGATCTGCCAGAAGTCATCCGGATCCAGCCCATCCACGATCTCCTTGAGCGGCGTGCGGATCAGGGCATCGAACTCGCGAGTGGCTACCAGGGTGTATTTGTCGCCCGCCTGGAAGAACAGCACCTCGTCGATCGGAATCAGCCGCAGATTGTTGCCGGCGCTGGCCTTGATCCACTTAAGCCGGTTGCTCTGCGGATTGAGTTTGGCTGAGAGATGGCTGAGCAGCGCCTCGAGATTCTGCGGCGGGGCCGCCGGCACCATCGCGAGACGCTCCTTGAGCCGCTCGACTGCGGTCGCGAGGCGTTCGTCGCTGTAGGGCTTGAGTACATAGTCGAGCGCCCCGCTCTCGAAAGCCTCGACCGCATACTGATCAAACGCGGTCACGAACACGATATGGCAGCGCAGCTCCCGATTACTGGCAAGGCTGCGTGCGACCTCCACGCCAGTCATTTCCGGCATCTGGATATCGAGAAAGGCCAGTTGCGGCTGCAGCTCACTGATGACTTCCAGCGCCGCCTCGCCATCACCGACGTCGGCCAGTATTTCCAGTTCCGGCCACAGCCGGTTCAGCTTGCTCTTGAGCTGCGCCCTGAGAATAGGCTCATCCTCGGCAATGATCGCGGTCATACCCATCAGTACATGGCTCCTCTCCATGATGGAACGGCGTCTGGGCTCGCTCCTGATTAGATTGATGCTGTCCGCCGATTCTAAGGCCAGGCGGGCAGGCTTGGTGCCTCATTACGCATCCGGTGCCGCAGGGGGGATCTCTGTCGGAATCTCCAGGGTTGCAATCACCCCCTTGGGATCATTCGCCTCCAGGACAAAGCGGCCGCGGTCACCAAATAGCGCATGCAAGCGCTCCCGCAGGTTCGACAGTCCCACGCCGCTGCCCGCCTGGATGGGCGAGTCGGACAACCCGCGCCCCGTGTCCTTGACCTGCAGGCGCAGGCGACCACCGTCCGGCGTCTCGTACCGGCTGGCGCATACCGCGATATGGCCCCCTTCGCGTACCGGTTCCAGGCCATGCTTGATCGCGTTCTCCACCAGGGAGGGCAGCATCATGGGCGGCAGCGGGCACGCGCGCAGCGCGTCCGGTAGCTCGATATCGAACGACAGGCGCTCACCCATGCGCATCTTGAGGATATTGAGGTAGGCGCTTACCAGCTCCATCTCCTGCCCGACGGTCGAGGTGGTCTCGCGCATCTTGGGCAATGCCGCGCGCAAGTACTGAATCAGGTGGCCCACCATCAGATTGGCGCTGGGTGGGTCGACTTCGGTGAGTGCCTGGACATTGGCCAGGGTGTTGTAGAGAAAGTGAGGCTCCACCTGTGCCTGCAGGGCCTGCAGGCGCGCTTCCGTCACCTGGCGACGCACATCGCTGATCTCCGCCTCTTTCTTCTTCTGGTCGGCAAAGGCCAGCGCACGGCGCGAGCGGCCAATGTAGAACTTGGCAATCAACACCATGATAAACACCAGCAGGAAGGCAAACACCAGAGCCGAGCCCACGCCCGCCCGCCAGATATCGTCGGCCACCTGGGCGCGTATCGTATTGCGCAGGGGGGCAGGCAACACAAAGCGCGTTTCGCTACCGGCGATGCCGAGCGTCACCACCGGTGCAGCCGGCTCTATCGGGGCAACGGGCGCTACCGGCGCAATGGGAGCAACAGGGGAAACCGGCGCGACCGGGGAGACAGGAGAGATCCGCTCAATGGGCGAGACTCGCCGGCCCGATTTTTGATCGATGCGCTCGATCGCCTCCAGCGTCTCGCGGGCATTCTTTTCATTGGCCCTTGCAGCCTCGACCAGCTTGTCCAGCGTGGCAGTAGCCTTGGCGAGGGCAGCGGTGGAGATTCCCGCCTGCTGCTCTTCTCCCTTTTCCAGCAAGGTTTCCCGCTGACGCTCCTGCAGCGACTCCAGTTCGGCCTGCGCGGCTTCCAGCGCGGTCTCGGCATTGGCACGGACCGACTCCAGCGTCGATTCACGTACGGCCTCTGCCTTTTCCTTGACCGAGCTCTGAACTTCTTCGAGTGTCTGGCGGGCGCGCTCGATCTCATGCTGCGCCTGCTCCAGCTCCCGCTGCCGATCCGGATCACGCGTGCGGTCCTTCATAGCACTGACCACATCCTGGGCAAAATCCAGCGCACCATCCTTGAGTGCCAGATGCACCTCGCCCTTGATCGCCTTGGCTTCCTCCGGGGTATTTCCGGCCGAGGAGAGGCTGATCACATGGCGCGGGACGGTAAATACCACCAGCAAGGCGAGCACCAGCCCGCTGATCAGGAAGAATGCCCACCAAGGCAGCTTGTAGAGGAGATTGCCGAGCGCTTTGAACATAGCCCTGTCTTCTTTGCCGGAGCAACGGACCACCACGGCCCGATATCACGACTGCAGCTTAACAACGGCGCACCTTACACCCCAACGGCGAAGCGACGAAGTAAAAGGAAACCGGGGTGGATTGCGAAAGCACGGGGTAGATCGATACGCCGGCCAGATCATCGCCGGGACCGGCAGAAAAAAAAACGGCAGCCGCAGCTGCCGTCTTCTATTGCACACCGGACCGATCAGGAACGGTTGCGGCGACGCATACCTGCCATGAAGGCCAGGGCCAGACCCGTCAGCGCAATGCTGGCGGGTTCCGGAATGCGGTTCGGTGCAACGAAGTTGCTAACCGTCGCGGTAGCCGAACCCAGTGTGGAATCCTTGGCGAAAATGCGGAAACCGAAGACATCACCGGCCTTGACGTTGAACGACACAGTGCCGTTCTGGTTGCGATCGGTGCCAGAGGTCAACTGATGGAAGACATTGTTAAACAGCCAGCCGAACGGGTCGTAAGCCGGGCCGTCACGGTCGCTGGTTACGTAGTTCCAGTTGAAGAAGACCGTACCAGCGGCCTCGGCCTTGATGGTCATGTCGGTGTTATCCGGGCCGGTACCATCGTTGCTGCTGGTCAACTTGATGGTGTTGGGAGCGCCGGTCAGATTGATGCTGCCGCCGTTGAGGCTTTGGGTCCAGCTCGATGTCTTGTAGTAGCTGACAAAGGAAGCCGAAGCCGGAACCGAGACTAGGCCCATCAGGCCGGACAGCAATACGGCGTAGAGTGCTTTTTTCATAATGATCCGCAAGAGAAGAAGACTATTCGAATACGTTACGACTCTCACATAGCAAGTTTCAGACCAAGTAAAACATGATGTTGATCTATAACGAATTACTTATTTGTCATTGAACTGCAGCCCTTTCACCTGTAAAATTTTTCGACACCAAGACAAGAAAAAAGAGGGCCTCGCCCTCTTCTCTCCCTGCCTGCCAGGTTGGCGGACTCAGCCTGTCGTCTCGATGGACTTCAGGGATGCGGCCAACTCACCGATTCGCTGCTTGGTCTCATCGACCAGGCCACTGATTTCCTTGGCGGAGTCCGCCGACCGTGCTGCCAGCTTGCGTACTTCATCGGCGACAACCGCAAAGCCCCGCCCCGCCTCGCCTGCGCGGGCGGCCTCGATCGCGGCATTGAGCGAAAGCAGGTTGGTCTGGGTGGCGATCTCGTCGATCACCGAAACGATCTGGCCGATCTGGTTGCTCGAATGCAGCACCGCATCCATGGCATTGTTGGTGGTGTCGTGCTCCTGGTGCTCCTTCTCCACGTTCTTCACGAAGGCGGTATAGGCGAACTCGCCACCGACATTGATCTTGGAGAGCGACAACAGCCCCCATATCTTGCTGCCATCCTTGCGCTCGATCGGTACCTCCCGGCTAGTCCCGACAATCTTGTCGACACCGGTCGTCCGGTTGGCGTTCACCAGCCTGTCGTGGTCATGCTGGATAGCATGCGGCACCAGCATCTTGACGTTCTTGCCGAGCACCTCCTGCCGCGAATAACCCCATAACCGCTCGGCCGCACTGTTATAGAAGGTAACAATATTCTGGGCGTCGATCGTGACGACCGCATCCAGCGCCTGTTCCAGTGTCTGGTTCATCGTCTCGCGCACGGCCCGCTCGCAGGTGATGTCCTTGATGAAGGCGGTGTAGATGATGCGCTCCCCCACTCGCACCTTGGAAAGGGACAGATTGCCCCACACCGTGGAGCCATCGCGCCGTTCTATCTGCACATCGCGGCTGGTGCCGACGATCTTGTCGTGACCGGTCGTCCGATTGGCGTTCACAAAGCTGTCGTGCTGCGGCTGTATACCTCTCGGCACCAGCATCTTGACGTTCTGGCCCACCACCTCGTCACGGCCGTAGCCCCATAGCTTTTCTGCGGCGGCATTGAAGAAGGTGACAATATTGTTCGGATCGATGGTCACAACCGCATCCAGCGCCTGTTCCAGCGTCTGGTTGATGATCTCGCGCATCTCGCGTTCACGCGTCACATCCTTGACAAAGGCGGTGTAGATGATGCGCTCCCCCACCGCGACCTTCGATAGCGACAGGTTGGCCCAGACCCGTGTGCCGTCCTTGCGGAACACCGGCACTTCACGTGTGGTACCGACGATCTTGTCCTGGCCGGTCGTCCGGTTGGCGTTCACGAAACTGTCGTGCTGGCCTTGGATATCCCGCGGTACCAGCATGCGGACGTTCTGGCCGATCACCTCCTTGCGGGTATAGCCCCACAGCTTCTCGGCAGCACCGTTGAAGAAGGTGACGATATTGTTTTCATCGATGGTCACCACAGCGTCCAGCGCCTGCTCCAGCGTCTGGTTGATGGTCTCGCGTGCTTCATGCTCGGCCGTGATATTGCGCACGAAGGCTGTATAGGTAATCTCCTTGCCGATATGCACCTTGGAAAGCGACAGACTACCCCAGACCTTGCTGCCATCCTTACGCTCGATGTGAACTTCGCGACTGGTACCGACGATCTTGTCGATGCCCGTCGTGCGGTTGGAGTTGACCAGTTGGTCGTGGTTGGGCTGGATGGCCTGCGGTACCAGCATCTTGACATTGCGGCCCAGGACTTCGGCTCGGGTATACCCCCAGAGCTTTTCTGCCGCCGCGTTATAGAAAGTCACGTTGTTCTGCCCATCGATGCTGACGACAGCGTCTACCGCCTGCTCCAGCACTTCTCGCAGATGCCCGTTCCCCGAACCAAAATGCAAAAAGCCACCTTGCTTCATTTTTCCTACCTCCAGGACGCGATTTATATAGTTTTGGTATTGCCTTGTTTTTATCGATGGCTGGACACGGAAATGCAATGCATTTGCGACATAGAGACCGGAAAACCCCTTGATTTGAAAGAAAAACAGCACCGCCCGTCGGCTGGCCGCCGCCATGGATGGTCAACCCGCAGGAAACCGCCGGCAGACCGGCCTTTCGCGGCGTCGCCCTTGCCTGGATTTGTGCTCCCCACGCCACTTGTCTAAGCTGCGCTGAACATGGGTACAACCTGACCACGGAGCAGCTCCGCCGCCATGACCCTACTGCTCAACGCCCTGCAAGCCTGCTCAGCGCTGGAACTGATCAACGTGATCGAACCGGCCGAGCACAAGTTGCGCATCGTGGTCAGCGAAGCGGCGCCGGACGACAACAGTGGCCTGCTCAGTCGGCCTGCACCACAATCGCATGGCCCGAGCCCCATCGGCCCGAGCGGTGCACCCCTGGTATTCGAGCTCAGTTGGTCCAGCTACATTGGCTACACCGTACTCAACGAGTGCTATGTGTCGGCCGACCGCTATGAGACCTTTGAAGGGCAGTTGCTGGTCGAGTACAGCCGCGCCCACTACATGGACTACATCGCCGCGGCCACCTTCGCGAACACGGAATACCCTGGCCCGATCCGGCACTGGGGGCTGTTCTGCCTCGACCACGTCATCAACATTGCCTCGGTGGACGCCCCGGTTATCCGACGGCTCGACCGGGTCTGATTCCAGGTCGAGGGCAACGTCATCGTCCATCTCACGCCCCGATCCCTGCCGGGATTGAGCTACCTTCCCGTCACCGAAGATGACTTCGAAGACCTGCTCGCCCTGCGTATCCAAGCCATGCGCCCCAGCCTGGAGCGGATAGGCCGCTTCGACCCGGAGCGGGCACGAGCACGTTTCCGGCAGCGCTTCTCGCCGGCACATAGCCGTCATATCCTCTTCCTGGGCAGCAAGGTGGGCTTCTATACGCTGCGGCCCGATGCTGACGGTCTACTGTTGGACCATTTCTACCTGTTGCCGCAAACCCAGCGACAGGGGATAGGCGCTGCAGTACTGGCACACCTGTTCGCACAGGCCGATGCGGCCGCACTGCCGCTCCGGGTAGGCGCTTTGCGGGATAGCGATGCCAATCGCTTCACCTCCGACATGGCTTCGTCCAGACAGCCGAGGCCGAATGGGATATCTACTACACGCGGGCATATGCCCCGATCACTCAGGCGGACTAACACCCGATACTGCCTATCACCAGGGGGACGCCACTCTGCTACCCTAGGCCGATTGCCATTTGCCTCACCAGGAACACCATGTCTTCCGATAGCTACTACTGCACCAGTTGCGGTAAGGAACACACCGGGCTGCCGACCGACTGGGCCTTTCGTCTGCCCGATGACGTTCACGGACTCTCCTACCTGGATCGCTACACCCGCAGCCGCCATAACGCCGACCTGTGCGCACTGGACGAACAGCGCTACTTTCTGCGTGGATTGGTCCTGATACCGTTCAATGAATCGGAAGGTGCTTTTGGATGGGGTATCTGGGTGGAGGTCAGCCGCGAAGTCCACGACCTTTACCTTGGCAACTTCCATGACGATATTTCGAGCCACCCTCGCCAACCAGCTCGCCTGGCCAACAATATCCCGAGCTACAGCCCGCTGAAGGGCGTGGAGGTGGAGATCGAGTTCCGCGGGGCGGGTGACCGGCCGGTATTCTGGTTCGGCAAAGCCGTGGTCCATGCGCTCGCCCACGAGCAGCGAGGTGGCATCAGCCAGGTACGGCACCACGACATACTCAATGAAATGGGTTACTTCGAGGAAGACGAAGACGCCTGATTGCCCCAAAACGGAATAACAAATGAAAACGCCCCAGGCATGGCCTGGGGCGTTTTTGCAAGCAAGCGCTCAGCGCGACTGACGTCGACGCCAGGGCACAAAGGCCAGCAGGGCCACGCCGAACAGCGCCAGGATGCCCGGCTCGGGCACGGCGGTAACCACGGGGGCGAAACGTCCGGCCTGCTGCGTGTAGTAGCGGACCTGGTTCGCGCCATCGTCGACGAAGGCCGTATCCGCCCCCAGGAAGCTGTAGTCGCCACTATGGGGCTGGCCATTCAGCGCAACCACATTGCCTATCGTCACCGAAGCACCCGGGCCGCTGCTGATATGCAGCAATTCGTCGATCGTGCTCAGCGATCCCTTGGTCAGGACGTTGGTACTGCTATCAATGGTGAACCCACCCGTGCCCTGGTCGTCGAACAGGTAGTAGGACAGGTCCCAGGCCACGATATTGCCGTTTGCATCCGTCGTGACCGAACCATCCAGTACGCTGTATCGAACCAGATCAATCAGGCTACCGGCCTGGCCGCTGACATAGCCGGCGATATTGCTGGTGATGGCATAGTTGGGAAAGCTGTTGGTGGCATAAGCCAGCACCCCACCCTGGTTGGCCGGGCCGGCAAAATCGTAACCACCGGTTTCTGCATTCAGCTGGATAGTGCTGTTGGGCGCGAGTACCGAGGCAAAGGTCAGCGAAGCACTGAAAGGATTGCCGATATTGAAGCCAGCCGGGTTGGTCGAGACGACATAGTCCGAACCCAGTTGGGTGACACCGACAGCAACCGGGCCACTATTGAAGGTGTAGGTCACATCGGCATGGGCAACGCCCATGGATGTCAGCAATACAGCCGCACAGGCTGCAGCGACGTGTCTGACTAGCATTGAATTCCTCCGCGCATTTGGGTAGTCGAGTTGTTCTGCCGGGCACCCTGGCGACCGACGATGGAGTACTACGACCCCTTGCAAGGCAACATGCACGAATCAAGCCAGACAATTAAGTCATTGTTTTTAAACACAAACAGAAACAACCCCAATACGGAATGTAAAAAATACCAAAACCGCTTATCGGATAATTGCGGGTGCAATGCGGCGTCCCCATACTGGCACCCCTGCGCGATATCGGTGCCAAGCGACACGGCGGACGCCCGCCAGGCCAGCTATAACCACCAGACAGACTATTCACGCGCACTATCGGTACGAACTCCCCGCTCATTTCAGGAACCAGGCAGCGACACGCCTATGGCTAACCATTCCTCATCCAGCCCCCGCAAATTCCTGATCGGTCTTGCGCTTTACGCCCGACAAATCGAGCTGTCGATTGATCGCACCCACGGCGACTGGGAAGGCCTGCGCCGGTTCTACAAGAACCGGCCGCAGCCCGATGACCTTGCCGTCCTTCTGCTGCAGGCCGAGGCGCGCAAGCGATCCCGCTGGAACCTGGTACAAACCCTCCTGGCCAATCGGCCGGTCCCCCAGGCGGATCGCTGGATGCTGGCGCGGCTGCTGTTCGATTTCTCGGCCATCCTGCGCGGCTACGAGCCGCCAAGTGATGACCTGTTCTGCCTGCGTTATTGCCTGAGCCAGACGACCAGCGTGTTCTACCGCCGGCTGGGCATGCGCCGTCGGCTCGAAAAACTCGATCTGCACCACTTCAATCGTACCGGGCACCTGCCTGCGGGGCAGGAGATCAACGCCATCATCGGCGATGACTGGCTCAGGCTGTGAACCCCGCCGGGTCCCTTGCCGCGCTTCCTCCAGACGGGTGATGTCAGCCGAAGATGGCATGACGACGCTCACGGACTTCCGACCATCGGTACAATTGCGACCTGATTCGACTTTGTCCCGCAGCGCGACGACGCTGCTATCCATTGGAAAGACCCATGGCTGTATCGATCAAGAATGACAAGCAGATTGCCCAGATGCGCATTGCCGGCGGCATGGCGGCCGACGTGCTGGAAATGATCCAAGCGTACGTTGTACCCGGCGTGAGCACCGAAGAACTAGATGCGCGCTGCAATGAGTTTATCCGCAAGCAGCAGAAGGCAACACCCGCCAATGTGGGCTATCACGGCTTTCCCAAGACACTCTGCACCTCCATCAATGGCGTAGTCTGCCACGGTATTCCCAATACCAAGGACGTGCTCAAGGATGGCGATATCGTCAATATCGACGTCACCGTGATCAAGGATGGCTGGCACGGCGATACGAGCCGGATGTTCTATGCCGGTACACCAAGCCCAGAAGCGAAGCGCCTGGTCGATACCACGTTGGAATGCATGCTGGCGGGTATCGCCGTCGTGCGTCCGGGCGCCCGGCTGGGTGACGTGGGCCATGCGATCCAGCGCATTGCGGAAGCAGCCGGCTATTCGGTCGTGCGCGACTATTGTGGCCACGGTATCGGCAAGGTCTATCACGAGGAGCCCGAAGTGCGGCACTACGGCCAGCCCAATACCGGCCTGATGCTGAAGAAGGGCATGACCTTCACGATCGAGCCCATGATCAACGCCGGCGGTTACGCTGTCCGCCAGCTCTCGGATGGCTGGACCGTCATCACGGCGGACGGCTCCTTGTCGGCCCAATGGGAACACATGATCGTGGTGACCGACGACGGCGCCGATATCCTGACCCAATGGCCGGCGCTACGCCCGGCCTGACCCGCCAAGACGCCGGGCCATGTTCATCGAACGGATATTCCTTTGCCCGCCTGCGGCCAGCGAGCAGCAGGCGGTCCGCGACGTCGTACTCGTCGCGGGCAAGGGCATCGCCGGAGACCGTTACTACGACCGGCACGAAGAACCCGGCCAGAACATCACCCTGGTCGAAGCCGAAGAGATCGAGACTTTCAATGCTGCGAACGGCACGGCGTTTGACCTGGGTTGTACGCGCCGCAATGTAGTGACCCGTGGCGTGCGCCTCAATGCGCTGATCGGGCAGGAATTCATGCTGGGTGGTGTTCGCCTGCGCGGCGTGGAGCTCTGCGAGCCGTGCATGGGGCTGGGCGAGCGTCTCGCTTCCGACGGCCTGCAGCCCGCCAAGGTGGTCAAGCAATTTCTCCACAAGGCCGGCATCCGCGCCGATGTCCTGAGCGATGGCACGATTGCGGTCGGCGACCGCCTGTCCTTGCTTCCCTGAGCAGCTAGCCGTTCCGCCGCAATGGCGGCGTGGTCCGGTCATTTCGCGCCTCATGGCGGCAGTTCATCGCAAGGCCCGGCAGCAGGCAACACCACACCGTAGGGTCAGGGCCTCAAGAGCGGCGGGCACATCGCCCACACCGCTCACCCTCAACCTGGCCAAGGCTTACGGTGAACCATGTTTTCGATCGATCATTCCCTCTTCCTGTTGCATATCGGCTTCTGGGCTAGCTTTGGCATCACGCGTGCCGTCCTCAAGCAAGGCGACACCGCGACCTCAACGGCAGCGCCGACCAATACTGAGCCACGCACAGCACCTTATTCGCGCTGGCTGGTCGTCCTGCATAGCATCGCCTTCACACTGATGTACTGGGGCACCAACTCGGCGGTATTGGGTGGACACGTTCCGGGATGGTTCGCAGGCCAACGTCTGGTCGGCGCGATCATCATCGGCCTGGGTGCCGCACTGGCAAGCTGGTCGCTGCTGCATTTTCGATCCTGGCGCTTCCGGGCCCAGCTCGACACCGGCCACGAACTCGCCACGGACGGCCCGTTCCGGTTGTTCCGCCATCCCATCTATATGGCGCTCAACCTGCTGGCGCTGGGCAGCGCAATCTGGGTCCCCAATCCAGGATGCTGGCTCGGCTTCATCGCGATGGTCCTGGGCAGCGACTTGCGTGCCCGCTCGGAAGAGACCTTGCTGCGACAGGCTTTCGGTCCGGTCTACGATGCCTATTGCACGCGCACTCAACGCTTTATTCCCGGCCTCTATTGAAGGGTGAGGCGGTGTTTGCGGTAAGCGCGCGGGTGCTTCCGGCACCATGCTATGCTGCCCTCCCCTGCCAATGCCGCCGCACACCCAGACTCCAATATGACCACGCAATTGCAGCTCACCCGCGATAGCGGCTATGCCGACAAAGCCCGCGACTACACCGTGCTGCTGAATGGCCAGTACCTTGGCGCAATCGGCGATGGCGAGCAGCAGGTGTTCGATATCCCGGCCGGCACGCACGAGCTGTCACTGAAGATCGACTGGTGCACCTCCAACTCGCTGCGCTTTAGCGTGGCAGAAGGCGAGCAACTTGGCTTTCAGTGCGGGTCCAATCTCAGGGGGCTCAAGCTGTTCACGGCGATCTACTACGCCACCCTGGGCTACAAGCGCTATCTATGGCTGGCGCCACGCGCCACCTGAACGTGGCGGCTCAGCAGAATACGATGGCAAGAAGCGGATAGGCCGCCCAGCCTGCGATGACTAGGCTGAGGGTAAGCATCTACCCGGAGTCGTCACATGAGCTATCGCATCGAGGGCCTCGCCCCATCCCTGTTCCAGCATCTGGTCGGGCTATCCGACGCCGAGCTGGCCCGGCACCACGCCCAGCGTCACCCGGTGACGGAAGCCAACGCCTGCCCCTGTCGCATCACGCTGCAGGATGCCGAGGTAGGCGAGACCGTCATCCTCGTCAACTACGCCCACCAGCCTGCCCCTGGCCCCTATCAGTCCCGACATGCCATCTATGTGCGCGAGCAGGCCTTGGCCGCTGCCGTCCATGTGGGCACGGTCCCCGAGCAATTCCAGCGCCGGCTTCTATCGATACGCGCCTTCGACCGTGACCACCAGATGGTCACCGCCGATGTCTGCGATGGTCTACTGGCAGAACCCCTGATCGAGCGCTGCTTCGCCGACCCGCAGGTTGCCTATCAGCATATCCATTTTGCCCGTCGCGGCTGCTTTGCCGGCCGTGTGGACCGCCATCCATCCCGGACGGCGCTGCCATGAAAAAACCCCGCCATGGGCGGGGTTCTCAGTCTCAGGGTCGTTCGTATTATTCGGCAATGGTCCTGGTCGTATAGGCCGGGTCACCGGTGATCTCCGCTTCGCTGTAGCGCAGCTTCATCCACTTCGCACCCTTGAAGTAGATATCGGAGTAAAGCTGGGTCAGGTCCGAATAGTGCGAGGACGACAAGGCTGACGATTGCGAGTAGGTCAGCATGCCTTCGGCCACCGGGCCGTTCGCATCGAAGGTCACGAACTGCATGTAGCTATTGCCGTAGCCGGGATCGGTATACACCCCGCTGGTCAGGTTGCCGCGCCAGTTGTTGAAGGTGTAGCGCCCGCCCGGGATAGGGATGGGCGTGCCGTTGCGCACAACGACCTGTTTGCGCGCGTTGATCTCGCCCAGGGCAAACTTGTTGGTGGCAAACCACTGTACGGCATCGGCAAAGTAGGTCGCCGCCTTGGTGTTGGCGGTATTGAAGCCGCTCGGCGTATAGACCGGATTGGCCGGATCGAACGGCACGCGCCAGTAGCTCGCGTCCTTCAGCTCGCTCGACAGCTCATACAGCTTACGGAACAGCAACGAGCCAGGATCGGCCGGGCTTTCGGTCTTCTTCCACCCCTTGAGCACGGCACAGGCCTGGGTCAGGTCGGTAGCCTTGCCGGTACTGTCGTTGGCCATCGGAGCCGCACCCACGCAAGTCGCGGCCAGGAACTCGTCCAGCCACATCTCCGGCTTGAAGAAGCGCCCACGCATATAGACCTGCTGCAGGTTGGCCAGCGTAAAGCCCGTCCCCGGCAAACCATCGGTTCCCTTTACCCGATCCAGGATCTGCGCAATACCGGCACGCGTCCGCTCCCCTTGCGGCAAGCCTTCGGCGACTGGTCCGGTGGCAATGATCTTGGGGTAGCCCGACAGCCGGACCTGATCATTGGGCAGCCAATGGCTGTCATTGGCGTTCATGATGTAGTCGTCACGCAGCACATAGGGCCGCTGGGCACTGGGGATGGCGCCATTCCAGTTGCAGCTGCTCTTGGTACCGTCCATCAACACCAGACCCTGGGTCGCCAGCAGGAACTGGGCGGTCGGGTTGTTCACGCAGCTTGCCAACTGTGTATCGCTGACATTGGCTGCGACCGAGTAGTTGGCATAGAGCGTCTTGCCGTTCTTGTCGGCCGCCATGGTGTTGACCCACGGCATGGCGCTGTAGGTCGCCTGCGCCTTCTGCAGGCTGGCGGCGCTATCGGCCTGGCCGTTCAGCAGGACCTGGTCGAACAGCTTGTAGTTGGTGTAGTTGGCATCGCGGATCGCGAAGGCGCTGAACTTGCCCCACTTGAAGTTGCTGTTGTCGGCCAATACCGGGCCAAAGTCGGTCCCGTACATGGTCCGGCTGCGCTGCACGATGCTGCCATCCGGCTGCAGGGCATCGACCGTCAGCTTGGTGGTGGTCATCGGCTTGCTCACGCCGTCGATCATGTAGCGGGTCGGATCGGTTGGATCGAGCTGCAGGCCGAACAGGGTGAAGCGGTTATCGGTCGTGAAGGTGTGGGTCCAGGCCACATCCTTGTTGAAACCGATCAGGGGCAACGGCGCACCCAGCAGGGTGGCGCCGTAGACGTCGTACTTGCCCGGAACGGTGATATGCAGCTGGTGCAGGCGCAATGCCCCCCACCACGGGAAGTGCGGGTTGCCCAGCACCATGCCGGTGCCGCTCTGGGTCACGCCCTTGCCCAGGCCATAGCCGTTGGAGCCGATCACATGCTCACTGAGCCAGCGGGTGCCCTGGATCAACGGTGACTTGAGCAGCGCGACCTTGTCGAGCGAGGCCTTGCGCATGGCCACCTGGCTGGCGCTGGCCGCCGGCGGCTGGGCATTGCCGATCGAGGGGATGAACTGCATGGAGCTACCGGCCATCGCAGCCTGATTGAAGCGGTAGTAGACATCCGCCTCGGTGATGGGTTTGACCCAGGCGGCGTTCTTGCAGTCGCTCGGCAGGCCATTGCTGGCAGCTTCGCGCAGGTAACGGTTATAGCCGGCCGTGAAGCCGCTGACGATGTCCCGCACGTCCTGGCTTGCCGCTGCCTTCATGGCATCGGCCAGGTTCGGCGTCAGGTAGAGCTTGTAGAAGAAATCCGATGCCAGGTTGGGGGTGAAATCACCGAACTGGCCCAGATAGGTGATCGGCACGCCCTTGGCATCCACATCCCCGAAGTAGCGCGAGCGCTCGCCGTGCATGGTGACGACTTCCTCGGCGAACAGGCAGACATGGTCGGTCGCGAAGGCATAGCCATAGCCATAGCCGGCGCCCTTGAAGTCGGCCGCCTTGATGTGCGGTACGCCGTAGGAGGTGTAGCGGATCTCGGCTGAATAGGCTGGCTGCGTGGGTGTAGCGGGCTGGGTCGGGTCGTTGTCGCTACCGCCACAGGCCGATAGCAGGGTGGCGGCCGCCAACGGCAGGGCCAGCAATAGATGGCGCGGCGACAAGGCCTGACGCGGGGTGTCGAGCATGGGAAGGTCTCCTGATCCTTGTGGTCTTCTTTGGCGTTGCAGCGACCGGCATGAGCTTCCATGCCTGTGACGCACATCGGTTCAGCATAGCGAAATCCATCGCCTTGTTAGGTAGCCTACGCGCGATTTTTGCGTAAAAGCTCTATTACCGTACGCTTGTGCAACCTTTATGCATCACTCCTTGTTGCCATTGCTTGGCGCTGGCAGCGACCGAGCTATGATGAAGCGACCTGCCGCCTGCACCTGTTGCCCGAATCCAGGATCGCGTGCGCGCACCGCCAGCCGGCAGGCCTCAACGCATACAAAAAAATTCAGGAGACTTGCCATGCGCCTCAGCCGTACCGTGCTCTGTCTGACCGTGCTCCATGCCTTTGCCGCCCTGCCGGCACTGGCGTCGGGCTACCACTTCGGGTCGCAGTCCGCCTCTGCACAAGGCACGGCCAATGCCAGTGCCGCCCAGGCATCGGACCCTTCGGTGCTGTTCTACAACCCGGCCGGCATGACGCGGCTGGAGGGCACGCAAGCATCGGGCGTGCTGGACATCGTGATCCCCAGCACCAAGTTTGAGGATCGTGGCAGCGTGACTTCCTGGGGTCGTCCAACCGGCGGCGGGAATGGCGGCGACTTTGTCGACGTCACTGCCGTACCCCATGCCTACCTGAGCCATCGTCTTAACGACCGGCTTACCGCCGGCTTCGGCGTATTTGTGCCGTTCGGTTCCAAGACCAAGTACGACGAAGACTGGGTGGGTCGCTACAACATCATCGGCACCGAACTGAAGACGATCGCACTGAACCCCTCCGTCGCCTTCAAAGTCACGGACCGCTTGAGCCTGGGAGCCGGCATCTCGGCCCAGTACATGGACGGCAAGCTGGCCAAGGGCGCGGACTTCGGCTCCGGCGCGATGAACAGCCTGGTGGAAAGCCAGGTCAAGGCCAACGCCATCCCGGGTGTCCCGGAATCCATCATCCGGGCGGCCGTGGTCAACCAGCTCAACGGCATCATCAAGACGGTTAGTGGCAACCCCACCTATTCCGGCAAGGTCGACATCAAGGGCGATGACTGGGGCTTCGGCTACAACCTGGGCCTGTTATTCGACATCGACGACCGCACCCGCATCGGCGTGGCTTACCGCTCGAAGATCAAGCACACGCTGGAAGGCGAGGCAAAGTGGGATGTGCAGCGTCCGGCCGACAATCTCGCCGCACTGCTGAACGGCGCGCTACCCGGCGTGGGCAACCTGGTCCGGGCCAACCTGCTGGCTGCCTATACCGATAGCCCAGCCAAGCTCAAGGTCACGACACCGGAATCGCTGTCGATCTCCGCCTTCAAGCAGTTCGAACGCGTCGCGCTGATGGCCGATATCACCCGCACCCGCCATTCCCGCTTCGAAGAACTGCGGGTGGATTTTGCCAACAACCTGCCGGACTCCCTGACCATCGAGAATTGGGAAGATACGACGCGCTACTCGATCGGTGCCGAATACCAGTGGAGCGACAAGCTCAAGCTGCGCGGCGGCCTGGCGATCGACGAATCCCCGGTCGACTCCGGCAACCGCACCCCGTCCATCCCGGATAACAAGCGGCACTGGTTGTCTGGCGGCCTGAACTGGATGTTCGACAAATCCAGCTCGCTGGATCTCGCCCTCAGCTATATCTACCTGCCCAAGAGCCAGATCGACATGTACGACAATGGCGGCAAGACCAACGCCGCCGGCTCCCAGGTTTGCGACTCGACCCGCAACACATCGAGCTGCGCCACCTTGCGCGGCCGCTACGACGTGAGCTCCTGGCTGCTGGGCATGCAGTACAACCACCGCTTCTGATCGACGCAACCTGGTAACAGACAACAAGGCCACAGGCGGAATCCTGTGGCCTTGTTCTTGTCCAATCGGTGTCGTTACCACAGTTGGTCAGGCGAATGCCGGGCTGACGGACCAAGCGCCTATACTCCCCAGCACAACAGCCAAATCGCTGCAGACGACGGCGATCACCGAGAGACAACACCATGCCTACGACCCCGAAACCCGCAGCGGATGACGCCCCTACCCCGTTCGCTCCCCACCCTGAAGACGTGACGGCCGACCGCCTGGTCGAGGCCGACCTGGGCGATGAGGCCGACATGCTCAGCAGCACCGATCTGGATGACGAGGCGGAGGTAGAGGCGAAGTAGGCCTGGGCCAGGTCGCGGGCTTCCCAAGCGCCGGGGCTTTATGGGCAAAGCAGTCTGTCATCGCCCCACCTTGTCGCAACAATCAGGTGCAAGGCGATGCATCTGCCGGCGACGCAGCGCCCGTGTTCAACGCCCGCAGCCAGGACATTACGGCGAACAGCCGCTTGAAACACCCTGCCAGCACCACCCATCCCCCTAGACCATAAAACGCCGCTCCAGCAACAACGCAGGTAGCCAATATCCCTACTTAGGGAATTCTTAGGCACCATTTAACCGCGTTTTAGACAACCGCATCGACACCTCTCCCTAGACTCCGCTTCGTGATTCCGCACGGCAATGTGGCTGGCGGGATGCCAACCACCGGAGTAGTGACGATGCAGAACCCAAGCCCACGTTTTGATATTTACGCCCTGATCCACAAGGCCTTGCGCGCTCAGATGAGCCACGCCCTGTGCGAAGTCGGCCGGACCGACTGGGACGACGCCAGTGAACGCGATAGCACGCTCGCCACCGTGCGCGAATTGCTCGGGGTGTGCCACGGCCACCTGGAACATGAAGAAACTTATCTGCACCCCGCCATCGAGGCTGCTGAGCCACGTGGCCGCATGCTGGCCGATAGTGACCACAGCCGCCATCAGGCCGCGATGGAAACACTATTCGACCTGATCGCCACGGTGGAACGTGCCACGCCCAGCCTGCGCCAGAGCACCGGCGAGCGGCTGTACCGCGAACTGGCGCTGTTCGTGGCCGACAATTTCGAACATATGGCCTTCGAGGAACGCGAACACAACCGCATGTTGTGGTCGGCCTATACCGATAACGAGATCCACGACCTCCATCGTGAACTGGTCAATAGCATCCCGCCGACAAAAATGATGGAGACGCTGCGCTGGATGGTGCCCTACAGCACCGCCCAGGAACGGGCCCAATTGCTGGGGGGGATGCTGTACACCGCACCACCCGGTGCCTTCAATGCGGTGATGAGCATGCTGCAGGGCACCCTGCGCAGCCACGACATGCAGAAGCTGACGCACGCCTTGCTGAGCCAGCGGGCCTCTGAAGCCGCGCCTATTCATCCGCAAACGGTACCCGCCTGAAACCCTTGGCGGCCCCGCGGCTGAGAGCATCACCCGCGGAGCCTCAAGCAACCCTCGAAGAAACGCCACCATGCAAGCACATGCCAAACCCTGGGCCTATATCGCCCTGCTTTATTTTGTCAGCGCCGTCTCGCTCGGCGTATATATGGGCGCGAGCCACGATCACACGCTGCGCTCTGTCCACGCCCACCTCAACCTGCTGGGCTGGGTCTCGCTGACCCTCACCGGTGTGATCTACCATTTCTTTCCCAAGGCCGGACAAAGCCGCCTCGCAACGGCCCATTTCTGGCTCTACAACGCCGGCATGCCCACCATGCTGCTCGCGCTGTTGCTACTCATGCAGGGGAATACCGCCGCCGAGCCCGGCATTGTCGTGGGTAGCCTGATGACCTTGAGTGCGGTCGGGTTATTCGTGGTCAACGTCTACAAGCATCGGGCATGAAGACCTTGTTCACCTCGCTCTTGCTGTTAAGCCGCTTCTACATCCAGCAACTTGACTGGGCGAGCGACACTCAGCCGCAAGCGACCGCGCCCCACCTTGTGCAGCGTCAACCAGTCGCACCGTTCCTGCAGCCGGCGCTGCAACAGCAGCAGCCGGGTCTCCAGGTTGTCGTCCAGCTCCGGCAGGCGTAGCCGCGGTTCCAGCCGCAAGGCACGGTTGCTCCAGTCGGTGCGGCCATCCGCGACATAGTCGTTCAGCAGCAGCCACAGGACCGCACCGGCCACGCCCTTGATCAGGTAATCGTCGTCCAGGAACAAGCTCTGGGTCGCGCCAAAATAGCGCACCAGCACCGTCTTGCCTGCCGGCGGCACGGCTTGTTCGACGGGCAGCGGCGGCATGGGTAGCTCGGGTGGCCGGGTCAGCCAACGCATGGTCTGGCCCAGCAACTGGGCGACGGCCACTAGCGCGTCCTCGTCCTCGTAGCTGAAACGCCGCTCATGCGGACTCTCCACATACAGTACGCCGGCCAACCAGCCACCAGCCTCGATGGGGACGGCCAACTGGCTATGGGGCTCGCCGCTGGCGGGAAAAGGGATCTCGGTATCGAGGGCGACCAGCCCATCGCGAACGGCTTCCGCCCGTACGGCACGGCCGTAGGCGTATTCGGCCGCGGGCCACCCCAGGCGAATCGGCGTGCGATATTGCGCCGCGATCCCGACGACCCCGTCTCCGATCGCCACTTCCGACCCCAGGCCGGACTGGGCATAGCCCAGGCTGGCCACGGTATAGAGCCAGTAACCGGATTCATCGACGCACAACACCAGTGCGTGATGTATATCGAGCAATTCAGTCAGTGCGGCCAGCACCACGTCGAACGCCACGGCCAGGTCGTCGACACAGGACAGCCGCTGCGCCAGCACCCGAACGGCATTGAGCCGGTTATAGGTGGCAGCCGGCGCCGGGAGCACCGTACCAGGCACGGTTTCAATCGCGGTCACCCGGTACACATCCGAGCCCAGCAAGCGGAACACGCCGGCCATGCCGGTGTGCGAGGCGATGCTGGCGAGCTTGGCCTTCATGGACTGGAACAGCGGGCCTTCCGATTCCGTGCGCACATAGTGCAGCGTGAGCCGGTAGCGAGCGGCGGTCGCCGGATTGAGGACTAACAGCGTAGCGTACGGATGGGCGAGGATGTTCTCGTGGGTCTTGTTGAAGAACTGGAACGACAGCGCTACGTGTTCACCGTCGACAAAATGCACCTGGGAGACATAGGTCACGTTCGGCACGCCATCGGCCGAGCAGGTCGCCAGCATGGAAGGCGCGCCGCCCTCGAAACAGTCACGCAGTTGTTCGAGCCTCATGCTGCGCCCAACCTCTCACCGGCGCGCGGACCCGGTGTCTGGCTGAAAGCCTCGAACGGCGTGAAGCGGATGGCCGCGAGGTCGTCCGCACGGCAGTCGAGGAACGCCTCGATCAACTCGGCGGCGTAACCCAACCCTGCCAGTTCAGCCACGACCCGGCCGCGCTGCTGTTCCAACCGCATCCAGTCTTCGGCCGAGGTTGCGATCTCCCGGGCATCCTTCCCCTTCAGCTGCACGGTTCGGTGGCTGATGGGCTGGGAGAACACTGCGGCAATCTGGCCGCAGCCAGCAATATCCCGCAGCAATTGCACCGACTGGCTGCGCGGCAACAGCAGGGTCACCTGACAACGGTCTTCGCTCACCCGGGCAGCTACCGCCTTCGCCAGTGAGGGACGAAAAGCCTGGTCGCGGGAGGCAACTGTCAAGGAGCGGCCGCCTTCCAGAAAGGCGACCAGTTCATCGGGCAAGGTAGCGGACGGTGACATGCCTGAAGCATAAACCCTGCGCAGCGGAGGACAAATTCATTTGAGACAGTTGTGCAAGTTTCGTCGTAGCAGCGATAGCGGCCGCGTGACGCATGGCCAGGGCCACGGTCCGCAAGCCATCGGCGCATCGTCACGGCAAACGCGACTTGCCGTGGTTTTTTGGTTTAGCCTATGCGCTTGATCCTGCTGACCGAGAAACGCATGCGCAGAGTTGTACTCCTGGCAGCGCTGGCACTGACCAGCCTTTTACCCCGTGCCGCAGAACCCGGCCCCTCCCTGACATTGGACGACGAGATCGCCATTTCCCGTGCCGTGACCTTGCAGGTCTTGCCGCCCCCCAGCCAGGGCGAGTTCAAGAACGCGCCGCAAAGCCTCTATCTTGCTTATCGCTCCCGTAAGTCGGATGCTGTCTTCCTGGCCGTGCGCAAGGTCTATCCCGCCTTCATGCCGGTGCGGAACAAGGGGGGGCGCCCCATCAACAAGCAACAGTGTTACTACAACCCGACCAATCGCCTGCCGGAACTGCGGGTCGAGCTGGGTCGGGTGGAAGTGATCGAAACCGATGCCGCGCTGGTCGAAGCAGTCAGCGCCACCTGCAGCAACCGGGAGGTCAGCACCACCTTCTTCCTAAAGAAGGTGCGTGGCAACTGGCGGATCAACAAAATCAGACAAGGCTGACGCCAAGGTGATCCATCCCGGCTTCGACAGCGCTCAACAGCTGGGGTAGGCTTGTATCTGGATGAGACAAACCAAGAAAATATCGAGGTAGTCATGGACATCAGCAAGTTCGGCAAGACCATCGATCTCGGCCCTTTCAAGGGCGAAATCCTGTGCAAGACCGGCCATCAGGGTCGCTTTCTGATCGAGGTCAGCTTGTACAAGAACGGCACCCAGATCATTCAGCCGGTGCGGGATGAAGACAACACCTATGCCAGCAAGGAAGCCGCCTACGAGGCCGGCGAGCAGTTGCTCAAGGCATTGGTGGCCGGTTTGAACCAATAACAAGCCCCAAAGACCAAGCGATAGGTTCTGCTGTCCATACCCGCCGGTATGATGCAGCAACGCCCTACTCAACAATCCAAGCAAGCGAAAGCCCATGATCCTGGATTTTGAAATTGCGCCCGCCGACGATGCCCGCAAGGAAATTGCGGCGGCGCTGACACATGTCGACAAGTTCCTGCAGAGCCGCGAGAACGGGCTCGCCCATGCCAGCCGGGACGACTTGAAGGCCTACATCCGCTCCATGTTCAGCAGCAGTGCCGACGTACTGAGCATGGAAGTCCACAAGGATCACTACCTGCTGGAGCTGGAACTGGGTTACGTCAAGGTCACCGCCAAACTCAAACGCTACTGAGCCAGCATGGCGGGCTCGTCCTGAACGGCCAGATAGCCCCGCTGCAGATAAGGCTTGAATCCCAACTTGTGCCAGACTGCACTGGCACGTGGGTCATCAATCAGCCAGTGGATTTCCACCCGGGCCAGTCCCCGCTCGCGGGCATGAAGCCTGGCCGCTTCCAGCAAGGCCCGCGCCCATCCCCGACCACGGGCTGGCGCGGCGACATCGACGTCGATCACCTGCAGGCAGGCGTCCAGCCGGCATTCGATCGAGGCTGGCTGGATCAGCGCGGTCATGTAGGCCAGCATGCTCTCATCCACCTCTTCGTCGGCAAACGCGCCCCAGCCGAAGATGTCGCCACGCGCCAGTTCCTCACCGATCCGTCGCGCATAGTCGACGACCGATATCCGCGGCAGATAGCGAGGCTCGTGTACGCCGCTCTCACTGGTCCCCGCATGCCAGAGCGTCGCGATCGCCCCGGCGTCTCCGCGCTGCAATGCTCGTATTGTCATTCCGTCATACCTCTGCGGTAAAAAGCTGCCTGCTCACCAAGACGTGCCAACACGCCATCATAGACAGCGAATCCGCAGGTCCGTTTGACGGCGCGGGCGCACCGCAACATCATCCATCGCCATGTCTGAACCCGCCGAACTGCCCCGCCCCGATCCCGTCAGCCTGGCCGAAGCCTGGCGCTTCTGGCTCAAGCTCGGTTTCATCAGCTTTGGTGGCCCGGCCGGCCAGATTGCCATCATGCATACCGAACTGGTCGAGCGACGACGCTGGCTGTCCGAGCAGCGCTTCCTGCACGCGCTCAACTACTGCATGTTGTTGCCAGGTCCCGAGGCACAGCAACTGGCAACCTATATCGGTTGGCTGATGCATCGCAGCTGGGGCGGCATCGTGGCCGGCGGCCTATTTGTCCTGCCCTCGCTACTGATCCTGATTGCCCTGTCCTGGCTCTATGTCGCCTTCGGCACTTTGCCGCTGGTTGCGGGATTGTTCCAGGGCATCAAGCCCGCCGTCGCCGCCATCGTGCTGCATGCTGCCTGGCGTATCGGCTCGCGCGCCTTGCGCAGACCGGCGCTGTGGTGGCTGGCCGCGGCCTCCTTTCTGGCGGTCTTTGCCCTGAATGTTCCCTTTCCCGCCATCGTGTTGGCTGCGGCGCTGATCGGCCATCTCGGGGGACGCTACCTGCCCGATCAATTCAACACGGTGGGCACCCACGGCACCGACACCGCACGCCAAGGACCGGCCCTGCTGGACGACGATACCCCCACACCGCCCCACGCCCGCTATCGTCCCGGCAGGTTGCTGGTCATCGCCCTCATCGGCACGCTGTTGTGGCTGGTCCCCATGAGCCTGCTTTGCGCCCAAGGCGGCTGGCAGGGCACCTTGCCGCAAATGGGCTGGTTCTTCAGCAAGGCGGCGTTATTGACGTTTGGGGGTGCTTACGCGGTGTTGCCCTATGTATTTCAGGCTGCCGTCCACCAGTATGGCTGGCTCAGCGCCGGGCAGATGATGGATGGCCTGGCGCTGGGGGAGACGACACCAGGCCCCTTGATCATGGTTGTGGCCTTCGTGGGCTTTCTCGGCGGCTACGGTCAGCCCTTGCTGGCGGGCGGCAGTCCCTTCTGGGCTGGTACGCTAGCAGCCTGCGTGGTGACCTGGTTCACCTTCCTACCCTCTTTCCTGTTTATTCTGGCTGGCGGCCCACTGGTTGAAGCCACCCATCGCCGGCTCGGTTTTACCGCGCCACTCAGCGCGGTCACCGCCACCGTGGTGGGCGTGATACTTAATCTGGCGCTGCTTTTTGGCTACCACGTACTTTGGCCGCAAGGCTGGCAAGCCGGCTTTGACTGGCGCGCCGCCGTGATCGCCGCCGGCGCCACCGTCGCCTTGTTCCGGTTCAAGCGCGGCGTGATCGAAGTGATCATCGTCAGTGCGCTGTGTGGTCTGCTGTTCTCGGTATTACGCTGAGTACCGGTACAGGTCCTGGTCGTCATCAAGGAGGCTGACGGTTCCGTCGGCATGGACTAGATTGGTCCAATACCCCGACATGGAGCGCCTACATGGCGACGGTTCGCTACCTGGTCAATGACGTCGACGCCGCCCTGCGCTTTTACATGGCACTGGGTTTCGAGCTGAGCGATCGCTGGGGGCCACCCTTTGCCATTGTCACGCGCGGCGATCTCTCGCTCTGGCTGAGCGGACCCGGTACCTCAGCCGCCAAGACACTGCCCAATGGCAATACACCGGTCCCCGGTGGCTGGAACCGACTGGTCCTGGAAGTCTCCCACCTGGACAACGCCGTCAACGCCATCCGGCAGACCGGCGCGCACCTGCGCAGCGAGCCAGTACACGGCCCGGGCGGACGGCAGGTGTTGGTAGATGATCCATCCGGCAATCCAGTCGAACTGTTCGAGGCGCGTCCGGCGCCACCGTAATCAGGCCTGCGGCACTGCCGCCCAAAAATTGGCCAGGGCCGCATTCACGACGCCGGCATGGCTCAGGCTCATGCCGTGCGATGCCCCGGCGATACTGGTCCGGGCGGCATGCGGCAGCCATTGCACCAAGGTCTGTACCGTCGCCCGGAACGCGGTGGGGCTCTTTTCACCATCCAGCAGCAAGGTCGGGCAGACAAGATTGCCGGCAGCCTGTGCGTCATAGGCGGGCATGGGGTCTGCCAGTTGCAGCGGCAGGGTGCTGGCATTGTCACGGGCCATGCGCTTGAATGCGTCGTCACTCTTATCCCAGAAGCCGGGACGGCTGACTGCGTCGACAAACAGGCGCAAGCCGGCATTGGCATCACCTGCCGCGATCAGCTCGGCCGCGTGGGCGCGTAGCGCGCCCTGACCCGCCGCGAGATCCTGCCGGCCCGCCAAGGGGTGATCCACCGGCCCACCGGGGTCGAGCAGCGCCAGGCTGCGCAAAAGTGCGGGATGCCGAATTGCCAACTGGTAAGCAATGCCACCACCGCGGGAATGCCCTACCAGGTGGACCGGTCCGACCGCCAGGGCATCGATAAAGGCAGCCACTTGCGCCACATGGGCGGCCCACGAGAATGGCGTGCCCGCAGCCGACGCCAGGGGCGGGTAGTAGTGCGCCAGGCTGGGCGCAAACAGTTGGTAGCGGTCAGCCAAGGCCAGCAGTTGTGGGGTCCAGTAGCGATAGTCACACAAGGAGCCATGGACCAGCACTACCGGTGCACCGACACCCACTGTCACATAGGCAACCGCCGCCTGCCCTGGCAGGGTCTTGACCTTGGGTTTGGGCAAACGGGTGGGGACTTCTGCAGGTAGGGGAAGCGACATGGCGGAAATGCTAAAAGGTGTGGCGTCTTCAGTCCAATATAAGCTTGCAAGGTCATCATCGCTTTTAACGATAACTCGCCATGCCGTTCGATGCCTAAGCCCCGGAACCTGCCCACTGCGATGCCGCCCGACCAGCCTCAGCCCCCGTCACCCGCCCTGCTCGTCCGGCAACTCCGTGGCGAGGACAACGGGCCCTACTCGCTCACCATCCCGCCCGGCCAGTGCGTGCTGCTCAGCGGGCCATCGGGCGTGGGCAAGAGCCGGTTGTTGCGCATGATCGCCGACCTGGAGCCCGGGACCGGCGAAGTCCGTCTGGGTACGGAAACCCGTGACAGCATGCCGGCGCCCGCATGGCGGCGACGAGTCTGTTATGTTGCCGCCGAGTCGGGCTGGTGGGCGGACAGCGTGCGCGAACATATGGCGGCGCCGCAGGCGGTGGCTGCGCTGCTCTCGCTGCTGGGCCTGCCAGATAGCTTGCTCGATGCGCCGGTGGCACAACTCTCAACCGGGGAGCGGCAGCGCTTGGCCTTGCTCAGGGCCGGCACCCAACGCCCCCAGTTCCTACTACTGGACGAACCGACTTCCGCACTTGATGAAGCGAGCGCCCTTCAGGTGGAATCGCTGCTGGGCCGCTGGCAGGCAGAGGGGATGGGGTTGCTGGTCGTCTCCCACAACCAGGCCCAGATCGGGCGGCTGGGCGGGCCGCACTGGCGCATGCACCGGGATGGAATGGAGGCGGTCACGCCATGAGCAACACAGCATTAGGACCGGTTGCACTTGGTACCGTGGAGCTGGTGCTTGGCTCCGCCCTGGTACTGGCCTCCGCCGGGCTATCCTTTGCACTGGCACTCGGCCTGCACCGGCCCCTGCTAATGGCGGCGATACGCATGGTGTTGCAGTTGCTGCTGGTTGGGACATTCCTGAGATACTTGTTCGTCCTGTCGTCCGGCTGGCTCAGCGCTGCGGTCATCACCGCCATGCTGGCGGCAGCTGCGTATGAAGTCGGGTCACGGCAGGAGCGACGCCTGCAGGGCTGGTGGCACTACGGCGTAGGTAGCGTGCCGGTCACCATCGCCACATTGGGTATCGCCCTGTTTGCCCTGACCTCCTCACTCAAGCCGCAACCCTGGTACGACGCGCACCACCTGATCCCGCTGGTCGGGATCATCCTGGGGACGGTCATGAACTCCGCCAGCGTTGCGCTCAACCATGTGTTTGCGACCGTCAGTCGCGAACGCAACGCGATCGAGGCCAGGTTGGCGCTGGGTGCAACGCGTTACCAGGCCTTCCATGAACTGCTGCGCCGTTCGGTCAGGGCCGGCATCTTGCCGCTCATGAACCAGATGGCCGCGGCGGGCGTGATCACCCTGCCCGGCATCATGACCGGGCAAGTCCTCGCCGGCATGGACCCGATCGAATCGGCCAAATACCAGATACTGTTGATGTTCCTGCTGGCCGCCGGCGGCTTTCTCGCGTCCTGCGGTGCGGCCTATCTTGCGGTATGGCGGCTCAGCGACCCGCGCGACCGCTTGCGGCTCGACAGGCTGGCGTCCAACCTTGCCGGCCGTTGAGCCATGGTTTCCGGCTTCTGGCTTTCACGGTACCCGCTGGTCCACGACCGCTTATCGGCAAAGTGGCCCGGTTCAGCTACCTGCTACGCACGCGATGCCACACTGCGGAGAGCCACATCCAATCAGCGGACAGGAGCGAGACCATGAATGTCGGTAGCGTCGATTCCAGCAGCCAGCAGTTGCAGGCCAGCAGCAGCGTCAACCAGCAGCGCCAGGCCCAGGCCGAGCAGACCAAGAAGCAGGAAGAACAGCAGCAAGTGCAGCGGCAGACGGTCAAGGAGCCGGGCAAAGGTGGCAGCATCGATACTTTCGCCTGAATCCCGCCCACGTATCGTCCGATTGCCCGGTAGGCCTTGCATTACAGGCCGCACCGGGCAATAACTTGTCAGTCCTTCTTCAGCAGCGTGTTCTGGTCATGGATCAGCCGCCAATGGCCGGCCTCCGGCTCGAACAATAGCTGCAGCAGGTAATCGAGCCGATACGGCTGGCCCTGCTCATCCTTATCCTGATAGGTCACCTTCAGTACGGCCAAACCCCAGCCCTTGCCCTGTCGCTGGTGCACGATGCTGTATTGCCACTGCCAGTCCTTGTCGGCCAGCCAGGCCTGCATCTGCTTGCGAAATGTTGTCCCGTCGGTACTCAGGCGACCATTGGGCAGGATGAGGCTCAGTGTGTCGCCGCGCGTCAGCGTCGCCTCGAAAGCCGGCCAGTCTCGCTGGTCGATGGCATCGAGATGGCGCCGTAGCGTGCAGTCGAAATCGCAGTGGGTCATGCCTGCCGGTGCCCGCATGCCTTCGATCTCGATCACGTGCCAGCCCAAGGGCGTCGGTATGGGATCGGGCAACAGCCCGGCCTTGCCCTGTGCCAGCACGGCGGCGGCGATAGGAGGTGGCAGAAACTCGGGCAGCAGCCAGCCCAACTCGCCGCCCTCCGTCGCTGAGCTGGTGTCGCGGGAAGCAACTGCCAGCTTGTCGAAAGACGCCTTGCCGGACCTAAGCCCGGCCAGCACGCTCCGGGCTTCCGCCTCGCTACCCAGCACGATGTGTCGTAGTCGGTATTCGCTCGATGTGGTCGTTGGCGTCGACGCGGCCTGGAGCGGCAACGCCATTCCCGTGATCGCGAGCCATAGCCCTATCAGACCTGCCATGACAGCCTTGCTCATTCCGTCTCCGTTCCGGTTCGCTGTTCCTTGCTCGCAGATTATGCCCAGCCACGGCACGGCCTGCGAGCCATTGCCTGCTCACCATACGGATACGAACCCGCGCCGGGCGCATCGACAGCGACCTCAGGACGCGCAGGGTACCGTTGCCCGATAGGTACGCTGCAGCCGCACCCCCGCCAGCAGGTCGATGGTCAGCGAGAGCAGGAATGCCGTACTGCCCACGGCAAACAACGCGCCGTAGTGACCGCCACTCTGGTTGAACAGATAGGAGTAACCATAGCCCCCCAATGCCTGGAACAGGGCGAACGCCGTGGTTGCTCGGCTCCAGGCAGCGCCTTGCGCGGCAGCGTCTCCCGCCAGTGTTTCCTGCACACGCCCCAGCACCAGCGGCACCACGCCGGTCAGGAAGCCACCGACCATAAGGCTGACCAAGCCCACCCAAAGCAGAGAATGGGTCAGCGCAAGGCCGGCCAGCATGAGCGCTTGCAGCGCCAGACCGACACGCAGGGTCAAGCCAAAGCCGATGCGATCGGCCAGCATGCCATACAGCAAGGGACCGACCGAGGCGGATAGCCCAAACAGCACCCAGAAATGCGAGCCGACATGGGCGCCTTCGCCCAGGCCGCGGGCAACGAAATCGACCAGGAACACCATCAGCGGCACCAGCCCCAGCGCAACCAGGCCATATTGCAGATAGAGCGGAAGCAGCCCGGCTTTGGGCGCCGATTGCGACGCCGCGATCGGGTTTGCCGGCACACCGCTGTCAGGCCAGCCGGTCCAGCTCACCGCGGTCAGGATCATCGCGGTGACGCCAAGGCCCAGCCAGGTTTGCTGCAGGCCCGCCTGCAGCAACAGGGGAATCAGCGTGCCCGATGCCGCAACGCCAAAGCCCGCCCCCATGAAGATGGCACCACTGCCGATGCCGCGCTTGTGTAAGGGGAAATGCGGCAGCACGGTCGCGGCCACCAACACCATGATCACCCCGCCTGCCACACCGGAAAGGAAACGCCAACTGAAAAACCACGCCACCGACAAAGGGAAGGCACAGGCGAAAAAGGCCAGGCTGGCGAGTAGCATCATCCCTTGCAAGGTACGGCGGTTACCCCACTGTCGGCCAAGACGCCGCGCCAGCATCGCACCGACCAGGTAGCCGGCCAGATTGGCGGCACCCAGATACACCACGTCAGCCGCGGCAAACCAGTGCGCGGCAATCAGGGAGGGCAGCAAAGGCGTATAGGAGAAGCGGGCCAGGCCGATGCCCAGCAGGCTGGCGCTCATACCGGCGATCAAGGCATGCCAGGGTATGGACGTAGGTTCGATGGCTTGATGAGTCTGCATGTTGGTTATCCCCTTGTCAGGATCAAGGCGACAGTAGTAGCCAGACACGGCATAACGCGCTATCTTTATCAACACTGTCAATGTTGACATAATTGTCAATCTTGACAGCACTGTCAAATATATTTGGAGCAAAACAATGGCCGGCGTGCGGCAGTTCGACGAGGAAGCCACCCTGAAGAAGGCGCTGGCACTGTTTTGGGAAAAGGGTTACCGGGCAACGTCCATGCTGGACCTGGCACAGGCGACCGGCGTGCAGCGCGGCTCGCTCTACAATGCCTATCGCGACAAGGAAGCCTTGTTCCTGCGTGCCTATGAGCAGTATTCGACACGTTTCCTGGCGGATACCCGGACGGCGTTCGAGACCGCGGACCTGCGGGCGGCCCTGACCGCCTTCTTCAAACTGACGGTCGATACCATGACGGCGGGCCAGCCCTCGCACGGCTGCCTCACGACCAAGACCGCCACCGATCTGGACGCCGGCGACCAGCGTCTGCATACGGCCGTACAGGAAAGACTCGACCGACTGGAGGCCACCATCGCCGAACAATTGGCAGGCCATACCGCCAACCTGGCGCTACCGCCGACGGCGGCAGCCCGGTTGATCGTGACCTATACGCGTGGACTAGCCGTCATGGAGCGGGTCTATGGTAATCGCGAGCGACTCGATGACAGTGCCGCCAGCCTGATACAGTTGCTGGTACGCGCCTGAATCAGGCCAGAACAAGGTTCACGATCCGTGCGCTCATCCGGCCTTCGACGATCAGCAGCTCCGCGACCGAGACGGGTAGCGAGAATCGGCGTGGGCCGGCACTGCCGGGGTTGATCAGCAGCCGCCCTTCCCGCTCGATGATCAGGGGCTTGTGCGAATGCCCGCTGACGATGACCTGCACATCCGCCGATAGGCCCGGCGCATCCAGCTCGGCCAGATCATGCAGCACGTGTATACCCACACCTTCGACCCGCAACTCGACCCGTTCGGCCAGGGCGTCGGCCCAGTCACCGTGGTCGTTGTTACCCCGCACCGCCGTCAGTGGTGCGATGGCAGCAAGGGCGGCCAGTATCTCGGGCTTACCGATATCACCGGCGTGGATCAGGTAGTCGCAGCCCTGCAATTCGGTCAGTGCTTCCGGCCTGAGCAGGCCGTGGGTGTCGGAAATCAGGCCGATGCGCGGCATAGTGTCCTTACGGTGACAGGTGGAGGCAACATCGTGGCTTCTGCCGAGTGCATGACCGCACTATGATCCGGTTCAGTCCCCGTCCACCACGGTCGAACTGAAACAGGGAGCATACGCATGGATTACCTCGATACCCAAGGCATACGCCTGCCCAAACTGGGCCTTGGCACGTTCAAGCTTGAGGGCGATATCTGCCGTAGCAGCCTGGAGAGCGCACTGGAACTGGGTTACCGGCACATCGACACCGCCACCATGTACGACAACGAGGCGGAGATCGGCGCCACGCTGACCGAGGCAGGCCTTCCTCGCCACGAGCTGCATATCACCACCAAGGTCTGGCACGACCAATTGGCTCCGGCTGCCATCCAGCGTGCATTGGCCACCAGCCTGAAAAAGCTGCGCCTGGATTACGTCGATCTCTTTCTCGTGCATTGGCCCAGCCCCGATATGGACCTGCCGGCCATTTTCGAGACCCTGTTGCGGCTCAGGGAGCAAGGGTTGGTGCGCGCCGTTGGCGTCTGCAACTTCACCGTGCCGCTGCTGCGCAGCGTGATCGAGCAGATCGGCGCACCCATCGCCTGCAACCAGATCGAATACCACCTGCTGCTCGACCAGACTCCGGTAAGGGCGTATCTGGCAAGCCACGGCGTACCTGTGGTCGCGTACTGCCCGCTGGCGCAGGGAAAGCTGGCGGACCACCCCGACCTCGCACGCATCGCGGCCAAGCACGGCGCCCAGCCGGCACAGGTCGCACTCAAATGGCTGCTGGACCAGGAGGGCGTCGCCGCCATTCCCAAAGCCCGGCGCAAAGAGAGCCAGCAGGCGAACCTGGATGCACTGCACCTGCAACTGGATGACGAGGACCGCCGCTTGATTGCGGCCTTGCCCAAAAACCAGCGCCTGGTGAACCCGGGCTTCGGCCCGACCTGGGACCTGGCGTAAGGCCTGCGTACCTTGCCTGACGGGGCCTGCGGCCCCTGCTCATCCGCGCGATGCACCCTCGCCAGAACGACACGGATGCAACAGTTTCTGACCCTCGGTCCGCTGTGGAATCCCCCTCGTTTCTCCTCCGTTACACTGCGCGGGCTGCAAGGTCAGGCGGGCGAATTGGTCAGCTCTCCGGACCCAATACCAAGACCAAGAGGAGAAGTAATGAGTCTGGAAGTCATGATCGAGGGCTCGCATGTCTGGCCGATACACCAGGTACTGCAACGTCTCAAGATCGAACAATTGCGCTGCGTCGAACCCGGCTTTCCGGCATCTGGCCCCTGGGCGGCCGGCATCAGCCACTGGTATCGGCAAGGCAGCAGCATCCGTGCGACCGAAGTCGAACTAGAGAGTGGCCGGCTCAGTATCCGCATCCTGGCGGGTTCAGCCCCGGCCGACTACAAGCTCGCCTTTGCGCTGGCGATCAATTTTGCGCAGATCGCCCAGGCCCGTCTGAGCCTGGCTGGCGGTACGCCGCTCGATGTCGCGGCATTTCGCGACAGCTATAACGACGACTGGATACGCGCCCAGGTGCGCGAGTCGCTGAAGTCCGTACTGAGCCCTTACCTGCAGCACGCGCAGGAGCAGGTCCGCATGGTGACCATGGAGCGGGAGTTCGTGGCCGGACCACGTCTTCGCCCCCTGTTGCTGCTAGACCCGGCCCGCATCGCGCCGGTCTGGTTCGAGAAAGTCCTGCAGTTCAATTTCCCGGAAAGCCATCAGCTCAGCCGTCCCGAGCTGCTGGTTGCCAATACACCGGCGGGTGTACGTCGGCGCGCAGTTTTCTACCGCCCCGGCCACGCCTGCCTGCTATGGGCCAAGGCCGACCTGGTCGGTCTGCCATTGCATGCCGACGCAGACGAAGCACCTATCCTGATCCCCTTCGACAAACTGGTCGACCTGCTGGGTGATCGGGCGCAGTGGCTAAGCGAGGACCACCTGCGCTGCCCTGCTCTGGATGAGGCGGCATGGCGCGAGTTCTACACCGCGGCCGTAAAGCATCAGGCCGGCGTCGGCGAGGTTGCCGAAGGACATGGCCCGAGCCACGCCGAGCTGGCCTTGCTCAGCCTGATCCCGGCCGTGCTGTTTCTGATGGTTGGTGGCATCGACGGTGAGATTGATCGCAAGGAGTTCGACGTCTTCACCGCCGAACTGGCCGCACTCAGCGAGGTAGAAGGTCTGCTGGGGGCCATGAGCGCCTTGGCGCTGGCCGAGGCGAACCTCAATATGGAACGCTACCTGGGTTCGGTACTGAGCCATATCGACTCGGAAGAAACCACCGCAGCGGCCGTCCTCAATATGGCCAGCATGGTCAATGATGGCGCTGCCTTGCTTGAGCAGCATCTGGATGCCGGCAAAGCGCAGGAAGCCAAGCAGCGCCTGTTCCGGCTGGCGACCGCCATTGCCGGCGCATCGGGTGGCAAGCTGCTGGGCCTGGGCAGCAAGATCAGCCCACAGGAGCAGGCTGCACTGGACCTGATCATGCTGGCGCTCGAATAGCCCATCGCTGGCCAGTCTCCGGCTAGTGATCCGCCACCGCCCACCAGCGCGGCAGCAGGTCCCTGACTTCCTGCCGCGCGAAACGGTCGTCAATCAGGTGCACCACGCCCTGATCCTGCTGGGTGCGTATCACCCGGCCGGCGGCCTGTACCACCTTCTGCAGGCCCGGGTACAGGTAGGTGTAGTCATAGCCGGCACCAAAGCAGGCCTGCATGCGCTGCCGGATCTGCTCGTTCACCGGATTGATCTGCGGTAGACCCAGGGTGGCGACAAAAGCGCCGATCAGGCGGCTGCCCGGCAGGTCGATACCCTCGCCGAAGGAGCCGCCCAGCACCGCAAAGCCAATGCCACGACTATCGTTCGTGAAGCGGGCCAGGAAGCGCTCCCGTTCGACCTCTTCCATATTGCGAGCCTGCTCCCAGATGGGTATCTCCGGGTAGCGCTCGCGGAATACGCTCAACACACGGTGCAGGTAGTCGTAGCTGCTGAAGAACGCCAGGTAGTTGCCCGGCGCCGCCTGGTACTGATTCGCCATCAACTCGCTGATCGGCGTGAGCGAGGCATCGCGATGCTGGTAGCGGGTGGAGATATTGCCGGCCAGGTGGACCACCAGCTGCTCGGCCCGGAAGGGCGACTCCGCCTCCATCCAGGCGACGTCCTCGGGCAGGCCCAGGATATCGGCGTAGTAGTTCCAGGGGCTCAGTGTGGCGGAGAACAGTACGGCGGCATGCGCATCCTCAAAGCGTGGCTTGAGGAAAGGCGCAGGTATCACATTGCGGCAACACAGTACCGACCCGAGTGGCTTACTGCCCGTACGACGCCCCGGAGGGTCGATCAGCGTCACATCGAACAGGGAGTGCTGGTCCAGCAGCTCGGCCAAGCGCCCGAAATGCAGGGCGTCGAAATAGAAGCGCTGCAAGGCCGGGTCCATGCCCGTCGGGTGTTCGGTCAGGTAATCGGTGATCACGTTGCCGGCCTGTTGCAGGGTCGACAACAGCTTTTCCGGTGCAGCCGGATAGACCTGATAGTGCTCGACCTGGTCGCGATTGAGCTCATCCCAGGCACGGTTGACCTTGTCGAGCACCCGCTTCAGCTTGGGCGGGGCAACCTTGCGCGCCGCCTTGAGTGCGGGCTGGTCCAGCTCGGCCGAATACATCTTGCGCGCCCGCTCCACCAGGTTGTGGGCCTCGTCCACCAGTACGCTCATGCGCCACTGGTTCAGTAGCGCCAGACCGTACAGCAGCGCCCCCATGTCGAAGTAGTAGTTGTAGTCCCCGACCACCACATCGGCCCAGCGAGCCAGATCCTGACTCAGGTAGTAGGGGCAGACCTGATGGGCCAATGCAATCTGCCGCAGGGTCTGCTGATCCAGCATCTCGCTCTGGGCAACCGCCGCTTGCCGGGCTTCGGGCAAGCGGTCGTAGAAGCCTTGGGCCAAGGGACAGGATTCGCCATGGCATTCCTTGTCCGGATGCTCGCAGGCCTTGTCACGTGCGACCAGTTCCAGCACCCGCAACGGAGGCCGCGGCGTTTGATCGCGGATCAGCGCCAGTGCATCGAGTGCCAGCCGCCGGCCCGGCGTCTTCGCCGCCAGAAAGCAGACCTTGTCCAGTTGCTGGGCCGGCAAGGCCTTGAGCAGCGGGAACAGCGTCCCCACCGTCTTGCCGATACCGGTCGGTGCTTCCGCCATCAGGCAACGCCCCAGGCTGGCGGCCTTGTAGACGGACTCAGCCAATTGCCGCTGGCCGGGCCGGAAACCGGCGTAAGGAAACGGCAAACCTGCCAGCGCCTCGTCCCGCACCGCACGGTGGCTCAGCTCCTGCTTTGCCCAGATGAGGAAGCGCTGACACTGCACGACAAAAAAATGCTGCAACTCCTCGGCCGAATACGCCTCGCTGAGTACCGTCTCCTTCTGACTGACCACGTTGAAATACACCAGCGCCACCTTGATATTGCTCAGGCCACGCTGCTGGCAGAGTAGCCAGCCGTAGATACAGGCCTGGGCCCAGTGCAGTTGCCGATGGTTGTCCGGCATGCGCTTGAGGTCGCCCCGATAGGTCTTGATCTCTTCCAGCTGGTTCTGCGCCGGATCATAGCCATCCGCCCGCCCGCGGACGGTGAGCTGTTCATACTCGCCACTCAGACTGATCTCGGCCTGGTAGCCGCCGGCCCGGCGCAAGGCCACCATCTGGTGCCCAGTCATGCCCTCCTGGGCGGTGGGCGCCGGTGTAAAGCGCAGGTCCAGGTCTCCGCGCTTGGCAGTGAACTCGCACAGGGCCCTTACCGCGACCGTATAGCTCACCCCTGCGCCTCCGCCCACTGCACATAGCAGACGCAGACCGGGATATCGTGCGCCAGGCAGTAGTCCAGCCAGCGCAACTGATTGTCCTGCAAGCGGTCACCCGGCCCCTTCACTTCGATCAATCGATAAGCACCCGTTTGCGGGTAGAACTGGATCAGGTCTGGCAAGCCGGAACGATTGCCGGGCAGATCAGCCAGCATGCGGCGGAACCAGTGCCGCAGGTGGGCCGGGGGCAGACAGGCCAGTGCCTGCTCCAGCAGCGCCTCGTCGAGTAGCCCCCAGAACACGAACGGCGACTGCAGGTTCCATTTATCGCGGTAGTGAAGACGTATGGTCGCGAGGTATTGCGGGCCATCGAGCTGTGCCAGGCAGCGCTCGAACAGTTCGGTGCGGCGGGTCACGAAATCCGGGCTATGCAGATCGGCCGGGCCGCGGTGGAATGGATGGAAAAACGCCCCCGGCAAGGGTGCAAAGACCGCCTCCCAGCACAGCAGACCGAACAGCGAGTTGATCAGGGTGTTTTCGACATAGTGGACCGGCGCATCGTCTGCGCTCAGATGGTCACGCACCATAAACTCCACAGAGTAGCCCTCCTCCGGCCTGGGCAGGCAGAGGTCCAGGCGTTGCAGCGGCAATGCCGCCCTGGCTGCGGGCTTGGGCAAGCCCAGCTTGCGGCGCAGGCGGGGCAAGACGCGCGGCAATTGCTGTGCTTCCTGCTCGCTCTCTGGGGCCGCCATCGCCTCCACTACCAGCGCATGGGCGTCTGCATGGCGTTCCAGCCGCTCAAGGACCCGGACTGCACGGGCTCGGGCACCCGGATAGGGATTGCGGGTATAGAGGTTCAGCGCGGCCTCCAGCTCACCCTGCCGTTCCTGAGCCAGGGCGATGCCGTGCAAAAGCTTGCTGCGGCGCGCTTCCAGCCATTCGTTCGGCAAAGGCGCGACGGGAATATCCGCCAGTACGGCTGGCAGCGCTTCTCCCTCTTGCAGACGGCGCCGGCAATCGCTGAGATGCAGATAGGTATCGATATCGCAGCGCTGCTGGAAGCCGCGCGTTTCGGCCGCCAGGGCGACCCGCTCATACTGGTAGATGCCCAAGTCGGCCAGCACGAACTCCGACCAGTCCTGATGCAGGTTGCCGAAGAACATCAGGCGGAAGCGCTCGCACAGCGGCATCACCTTGAGCTGGTAGACCTGGTCGTCGCCGACGGTATGCCAGGCAGAGTAGCGTCGGGGCTCGGGCGGATCGGCCGCCAGCGCGGCCAGCATGTCGCCCTTGCGCACCAGCTTGAGCCCCTGTGCCGCCAGCATCTCGCCCAGTGCCACATCGAGTTCGGCCTTGGTCAGGAGCTTGCCAAGCTGCACCGCATCCAGCACTGGATCGGCCTCGATCCACCCTGCCGCCAGCAAAGCCTCGGCCGCTGCAGCGGCATCGCCAATCTCCGCGTAGTTGAGCTTGCTGGCGCGGAACAGCTCGCCCTTGCGCATCACCATGCGGACCAGTAAGGCCTGGGAGGGCCGGGGCAACCTGGAAAAATCCGCGAGGAAGGTGCGCTCTTCGTCGAGCAGCAGGTCGTCATAGCGCTCGGCGATCCAGGCCAGCACACGCTGAAAGTTCTGCAGGTAGTAGTAAGGGTCTTCCAGCGTACGGTTCATGCTCCGGCGCCCCCACGGCCAGTGAAGGCAGCTACCTTGGCAAGGTGATCATGGGTCGATTATGGTGAACGAACGTTCTCTTTGCAATGCCAATGCACCAGGGCGCCAGCAAGTTCGTCCACTGCGTGACACATTGAACCGCCGGGTGGCAGGGCACTCAAAGCAAGAAGGCACGGGGATACCGATAAGGGCACGGTGACTTCCGCCAGAAAGGCTTGGCTTTTCTGCCGGCCAGCACTTACAACATGACTTGAGCGGCCTCGCCGCCAGAAGCGACCAATCACTCGGAATCATCAACCAGCCCCTGCCGGAAGCGGCAGGACACATCGTATCGGTCGCAAGCCATGACGCAGTCGGACATCTACACCCGGATACAGGACACCCAGCAGCGCGGCCCTGCCAAGCGCCTGGTACTGTGCGCCGACGATTACGCCCTGAACGAACCAGTCAGCGAAGCCATCCTGACCTTGTTGAGCTATGGCAGGATCAGTGTCGCAGCCTGCTTTACCGGCTCGCCATTATGGCCCGCGCACGGCACGAAACTACGTGAGGCGGGCTTCGCGCAGCGGGCAGGACTGCACTACAACCTGACCCAGGCGTTTCCGGGTGCCATCAGCATGTCGACCGGGCGCTTGATGCTGGCTTGCCGTCTGGGGTTGATGGATGGGCGCATTGCCCTCGCCACCCTGCAGCAGCAGCTGGATGACTACGAAGACATCATGCAGGCCCCGCCCGCCTTCCTCGATGGGCATCAACACATCCATGTCTTTCCCGGCCTTGAGGACGTAGTGCTCACCGAGCTGGACCGGCGATATGGTCGCCAACCGTGGATCCGCGCTGTCAGCCCCCTGACCCTGCCTTACTCGACCAGCAAGGCGATCGGCCTGCGGGCGATGGGGGCCAAGCGGCAGGAACCTCGCTTGCATGTCGAGGGCTGGCGTCATAACCATGGCTACGGCGGCCTCTATGCCATGCGATCGGACACGAATTTTGGCCAGCAGATGGCTGCCTGGATGCGGCATACGCCGAACCAGGGCCTGGTGACCTGCCACCCGGCCAATGCAGCAGTGGATCAGGACCCCGTCGGCGCTGCACGCCTCAGAGAATACAACTGGCTGAAAAGCGAGGCACTACCGGCAGCCCTCAAGGCGGCCCACGCCGTCCTGGTCGATGCCCCAGATGGCGTGATCGTACCGCCAGCCAGGATAGAGCTACCCGCAAAATCTTGACTCGCCTGCCGCAACCGGCGACATTGCGCCGCATCCCGTCCCTTACGCCCCACCGCAAGCAGGCCCCTTGATGTTGACCACGCTCTGGCAAGTACTGACCAACGAGCAGCAGATGCTGCAACTGCTGGCCGACAACTGGATGCTCGGCACACTGCTGATCGCTGGTGTGATCTTTGTCGAGACCGGCGTGGTCATCATGCCCTTCCTGCCTGGCGACTCCCTGCTGTTCACGGCTGGTGCGCTGCTCGGCGTGGTGGGCGCCTCGCCCATCGTGCCGATGCTGCTGATCACCGCCGCCGCCATCGCCGGTGACGCGTGCAACTACGCCATAGGCCGTTCACGCTTCGGCCAGTTATTGATCACACGTGGCTGGGTCAAGCAGCGCTATCTTGCCAAGACCCATGACTACTTCGAGCGCTATGGCGGGTTTACGATCTTTGTCGGTCGCTTCGTCCCCATCGTCCGCACGCTGGCACCGTTCCTCGCGGGCCTGTCCGGCATGGATACGCGCCGCTTCCTGCTGTTCAACATCACCGGTGGCATCACCTGGTGCGTCGGGTTGATCATGGCCGGCTACTGGCTGGGCCGCTTTGACTGGGTCCGCGCGAATATCTCGCTGATCTGCCTGGGCATCGTCGCGATCTCCGTACTACCGGTAGTACTGCACGGCTGGCAGGCCTGGCGCGCGGATCGGGGCCAGCAAGCTGGCTAGGCAAACCGACGAGCGCGGTCGTCCGGTATGCTATTTGCGGTTATCCTGCGCGCCCGACTCGACCGCCCCGTATTGATCGCCCATGTCCCTTTCCTGGTCCGACCTGATCTGCACTCCCGACGACGACGCCATCCAGCACCTGTTGGCCGCCTGGGGCTGGTTGCTGGATGAGCCCTTCTCCCCGCTGCTGTTCAGCAGCCTGGGGGACATGTTCTTCGAGAAGCAGTCGGGCGGAGTGTATTGGCTCAACACCGGTACGGCCGAGGTCACACAGGTGGCCGACACGGTCGACGCCTTCCAGGCCTTGCTGGGTGGCGAACAGACCGAAGAATGGTTCATGCCGCCCCTGATCGAAGCCCTGCATGAAGCCGGCCTGATACCTGCCCAGGGCCAGTGCTACAGCTACAAGGTACTGCCGGTATTTGCCGAAGGGAAATACGAGGTGGACAACTTCAAGCTACTGGCTGCCGGCGAACACTTCACCGCCACAGCCCATGTACTCAAACAGATACAGGCCCTGCCCGACGGCAGCACCATCCGCCTGCACAACATGCTGTAGCGCTGCTCAGCCGTCGCAGGCCGGCACTTCCGCCATGCCACGATAGACCAGCTTCCCTGCCGACAAGGCCAGCGCCACCATCTCGTCTGCCCCAGCAGATGGGCCGCCAATGCGCAGACAGGCATCGCACTTGGCCACCAGGCGGCGTGCGACCGGATGGAAGATTTCATCGAAGACCGGATCGCCTATCCCTGTCGAGCCGGCATGCTCGATCAGTGGCAAGGCATACCACTCCCCCATCACCGGCAGGTGGCCTGCCCGGAACAGCTGCAGCGCGGCATCGAGCATGGCATCGACATTGCGCTGGATCTTGATCGGGTCGTCATTGGTGCCGGACCGGTAAGGACCGGCGACCAGAATCATCTGGGGCTGCATGGGGTGTTCTCCTGAGGGTTTCGAGCCACCGGTATAGTTGCCCGGCCATGAATACACCCGCCATCTTAATGCTCGAATAAGTGTGCAGGCCTAGCCTGTCAGCTTTTGCATTTTTCTGGCCTGCGTCCATGGAAGTCCTCGCGCTCCTGTCTGCCCATCATTTGCGCCCCACGCTGCCGCGGGTACGCATCCTGCAGCTATTCGATGCAGAGACCCATCTCTCGCCCGAGGATGTCTACCACCGCTGGTCCAGGCATGACGACGACCTGAGCCTCGCCACCATCTATCGCACCTTTGCCGAGCTGAACCGCATTGGCCTCCTGGAGCGGCACCTGATGGGCAGGCAGCGCGCCCTGTACACGCTGCGGCGCGCCGACCCTAACGGGCACCTGCACTGCCAACGGTGCGAACGGCTGATCGAGTTCACCGACCCCACCATCAGCGAACACCAGCGCAGCATCGCCGCAAGTCACGGCTTCCGGTTGCAGGGGGCCAGCCTGTTCATCCATGGCCTGTGTAGCGAGTGCCACGCCAAGGCGGCATAGAAAAAGCCCGTTCCTGTAGGACCGGGCTTTTTTGATTGCACCGCCTGACGGTCAGTGCGCAGCGCTGGTATCGGCCACCCGTGTCGGCTTCGGTGCCAGCCAGATGGCTGCCGCCGCCAGCACGAAGGCACAGCCGGCAATCAGGAATATCTGGTTGGTCGCCAGCATGACGCTCTGCGCCTGCACCATCTGCTCTACCGTGCCACGCGCCTGTTCCGCGCTGTAGCCGTTCTGTGCCAGCAGCGTACTGACTTCCCCGGTCCGGTCGGCCAGGCCCGCAAGCTCGGCATGGTTATAGGAGGTCTTGCTCTCCCAGGAGGTATTGACGAGCGAGGTGGCAAAGGCGCCCGACACCGTCCGGCAGAAGCTCATCAACCCTGCGGCCGAGGCGGTTTCTTCCTCATTCACGCTGGCCAGCGCAAGGCCGGTCAAGGGCACGAAGAAGAACGGCATGCCCAGCCCCTGGAACAGCAGCGGCAAGGCGACCTGCCATTGCGTCATGTCGAGGTTGGAGCCGGTACGGAACAGTGTGACCGCCCCGAGCCATAGCACGCCGAAGAACACCAGCGGTCGGGCATCGAACTTGGCCGTCATGCCGGCGGCGACAGGTGCCGCCAGCACGGCCAGGATGCCCGAAACCGCTGTGGTATAGCCCGCCCAGGTCGAGGTGTAGCCCATATAGCTCTGCAGCCACAGGGGGGTCAGCACCGTCGCCCCGAAAAAGGCGCCAAAGGCGAGGCAGATGGTCAGCACACTGGCCGAATAACCCCGGTGCCGGAACACGCGGAGGTTCACCACCGGATGCTTTTCGGTCAGTTCCCAGATCATGAAGGCGGCAAAGCCGACAGCCGCCACGACGGCCAGGACGACAATCTCGGTCGAGTTGAACCAGTCCTTGTCCTTGCCTTCGTCCAGCATCAGTTGCAGCGCACCGACCCAGACGATCAGCAGGGTCAGGCCGACGACGTCGATCCGGACCTTGGCCAGCTTGGTCTCGTAGCGCTTGAGCATCTTCCAGCCCAGCCAGGCACACATCACCGCGACAGGCACGTTGATCAGGAAGATGAACGACCAGTGCATGTTGTCGCAGATCACTCCGCCCAGGATCGGCCCCATGATGGGGGCGATCAGCGTGGTCATGGCCCAGAGGCCGGTCGCCGCAGCGGCCTTCTCCTTGGGGAAGACCCGCAACAACAGGGTCTGCGACATGGGCATCAGCGGGCCGCCGGCCAAACCTTGCAGCACCCGGAACAGCACCAGCATCTCCAGCGAGTTGGCCATGCCGCACAGGGCGGAGAACAGGCCGAACATCAGCATGGAGGTGACAAACACCCTGACGGCCCCAAAACGCCCGGCCAGCCAGCCGGTCAGGGGGACGGTGATCGCTTCCGCCACCGCGTACGAGGTGATGACATAGGTGCCCTGGCTCGTCGACGCACCCAGTGCACCGGAGATGGTGGGCACCGAGACGTTGGCGATGGTGGTATCAAGCACCGCGATGAAATTGGCGGCCGCCAGCAAGAGACCGGCGGCCACCAGCTGGCCGCCTTGCAGCGGCGACAGCTGGATGTCGTTCGAGGATTCCGAAGCCATGTTGGCCACCTTTTAATAGCGCGATGCCGTCTTGATGGCGGGTTCGGTGTGGGTATCGACTTCGACTTCCATCGACAGGCCCACTTGCAACGGGCGGGCCTGCAGTTCGTCGGCATTGATGGCAATGCGTACCGGCAGGCGCTGGACCACCTTGATCCAGTTGCCGGTAGCGTTCTGGGCCGGGATCATAGCGAAAGCCGAGCCCGTCCCGCCGGAAAGACCCACCACCGTGCCGTGGTACTCCACCGAGCTGCCGTACAGGTCCGCCTTCAGGCTGACCGACTGGCCCAGTTTGACCTTGCCCAACTGGCCTTCCTTGAAGTTTGCGTCCACGTGCACGTTCTGCACCGGTACGACCGACAGCAAGGTGGCACCGGCCGCGATGCGCTGACCGATCTGCACCTGGCGCTTGGCAACCACGCCATCGACCGGCGCACGCAGCAGGGTGCGGGCCAGATCGACCCGGGCCTGATCACGCTTGGCGCGCGCCAGTGCGACCTCCGGGTTGGTATCGACCGTGGTATCGCTGATCAGCACCGCGTTCGCGCGCTGATTGCCGAGGGCGGCAGCGCGGTTGGCGCGGGTTTGTTCGACGGCAGCCTGGGCTGCTTCCATCTTGGCGGACGCCGTCGCAAAGGTCGTACGGGCATTGCTCAATTCCTCGCCCGAGACCGAACCGGACTTGGCCAGAGCCTCGCGACGGCGCAGGTCGGTGCCGGCTCGTTCCAGATCCGCCTGGGCGGACGCCAGTTGCGCCGCAGCCTGCTTTTCATCGGCAGCGCGGGCATTGACCTGGGCACTGAGTCCCTCGTCATTGGCCTGGTAACCCCGCACCTTGCGCTGGGCGCGACCCAGTTCAGCCTCGGCTTGCGCCAACGCCAGCTTGGCATCGGTATCGTCGATCACGACCAGTACTTCGCCCTGCTTGACGTGCTGGGTATCCACCACCTTGACCTCGCGCACCGTACCACCCACCGACGGGGTGACCTGGGCGATTTCGGCCGCGGTATAGGCATTGTCGGTACTCACATAGCGCGAGCCGATGAACTGCCAGTAGGTGCCATAGGCCAGGCCCGCCATGGCGACCACGCCGGCCAGGGCCAGGAACAGTTTCTTGCGGTTGCCGGCAGGCGCTTCGATATCGGCGGTCTGAACGGCGGTTTCTACGTTTGCATCACGATGGGACATGTCGTCACACTCCAAAAGATCAAGAATGGGTAACCTGGTATCCGCCGCCCAGGGCGCGGATCAGGGAGATATCGAGGCTGAAAAGGCGGGACTGCATGGCCACCAGGGCGCGCAGATTACCCAGCAGGGCATCCTCGGCGGTCAGCACTTCCAGATGGTTGGCCAAGCCGCCCTCATAGCGGTTGTGGACAATGCGATAGGCCTCGCGAGCGGCATCGACAGCCTCCTGGCTCCTCGCCAGGCGCTCACTCAGGGCCCGTTCGCTGACTGCCACATCGGCCACATCACGCAGGGCTTGGGTAACGGTACTGTCGTAGTTGGCGACGGCTTCGTCATAGTCCGCCCGGGCACTGCGGTACTGGCCCTGCAAACGACCGGTATTGAAGATGGGCAGCGAGATGGCCGGACCAAAGCTGCCGATGTCCGAACCGGACTTGCCCAGCATGTTGAGACCCAGCGACTGCACGCCGACATAGGCACTGAGGTTCACGTTCGGATAGAAGGCGGTACGGGCAACGTCGATACGCTTGGCCGCCGCTTCCGCCCGCAGCCGGGCCGCCACCACATCTGGCCGGCGACCGAGCAGGTTGGCCTGCATCTGCTTGGGCAGGCCGCTGGCTTGCGCCAGCTTGATGCTCGGCCGCGTGATGCCCAGCCCGCGATCGGGGCCCGCCCCCAGCAAGGCCGCCAGCTGGTTGCGTGTCAGCGCCAGCGACTCGTCCGCCCCCAGCAGATCGGATTCGGCGCTCGCCTGCTTGGCCTCGGCCTGCTTGACGCTGCCCAGGGTCTCCAACCCGTTCTGATAACGTTCGCGGAACAATTTGGCAGTCTCGCTCCGCACCTTGAGGGCGGCCTCGGCGGTATCACGCTCTTCATGCAGGCGTGCCAGATCGGCGTAGCTACCGGCAATGCTCGTGGTCAGTGCCAGCGCAGCCTGGGCGGCATCGGCCTGGGCGGCAGCCAGATCGGACGTTGCAGCCGCCAGGGCGGCGCGGTTCTTGCCCCAGAAGTCGAACTCATAACTGAAATCCAGCGTGCCGCGACCATAATTCTGATAGCCCTGCGGCACGAACGCTGCCGGTACGCCATTGTTGTAACTCTGCTTCTGCTTGTTGGCGGAAAGATTCGCATTCACGCTCGGCAACAGGCTGGCGTCACGCTGCTGCGCCACGCCTTCGGCCCGCAATAGCCGCGCCTGAGCGACAGCCATGCTGGGCGAACCGATCAATGCCTCGCCCATCAGCTTGTCGAGCTGGCTATCGCCATAAGCGGACCACCAGCTGTCCTGCGGCCAGGCGCCATGACCATCCTGCAAGGCCTCGCCGCCAGCATAGTCGGCTATCGGGCGAGGTGCGGCGCTGGGCGAGAGTTGTGGCAACTGGGCGCAAGCGCCCAGGGTCAACGCAGCCAATGCCATCACGACGGTACGTCGCACAGGCACGGCATGGGCTGCCGGAGAGGAATCTGAACGCAGGGGTTCACTGGTTTGCATGATGTTCACTCACTCATAACTGAACTGTACGGTATAGTTTTGCATTGACAAATATTTGGTGTCAATCAAAACTAAACTGAACAGTTCAGTTAAACGACGAACGGTTGAACTTAATGCGATTTGTAACGGCCCGATTTGGGCCAGCCGCCCATTGCGCCGATAATGACGGCCGGCGCCACCGCCCCTTCTGACCATGACGAAAGCAGCAGACCCGATGCGTACCAAAAGCGAGGCCCGCCGCAAGGCGATCATCGATACCGCCACCCAGCTCTTCCACGAGGTGGGCTTCGAGAACGCTTCCATGGCCGAGATCTCGCAGCGCGTCGGCGGCTCCAAGGCCACGCTCTACAACTACTTCTCCTCCAAGGAGGAGCTGTTCGTCGCCACGGTCATGGCCGTGGCCGAGGAAGGCATGATGGAAGCCTTCACCATCCTGAAGCAGGACGAAGCCCTGCCAGAAGTGCTCAACCGTTTTGGCCAGCACTATCTGAAGGTGGTTTTCTCGCCACCGCTGGTTGCAACGCGACGCATGGTGATTGCCTCCTCCGTCCGATCCGATGTGGGCCGCCTGCTGTACGAGCACGGCCCCAAGCGCGGCTGGACGATGGTTGCGGAATTCCTGCAGAAGTTGATGGACAAGGGTCAGCTACGGCCGGCCGACAGTTTTGTCAGCGCCTGGCATCTGCGCGCCCTGCTCGAATCGGAACTGCACGATGTCCTGCTGCTGTGCGTCGTGCTGGATGTGACACCCGCCCAGATCAAGGAAACCACCCAAAGAGCGGTCGACGCTTTCCTCCGTGCCTATCGGCCCGACTGACCTCGACAAGGCAAAAGGCTAGACGGTAGGCGAACGGGGCCGCACGCCCGATATAATCACGCCTTAGCCCACCCGAGCCGTAACCGCAGCATGAACAAGCCCCTGATCCATCTCTCCAACCTGGACAAGCCCGGTACCTGGCTCAAGTACCGCGACGGCCTGTGCGAGAGCTGCATGGCAACGTGTTGCACCATGCCGGTAGAAGTGAAGCTCGGTGACCTGATGCGCATGCAGTTGGTGGATGCGTTCGAAGCCGAGGTCGATCCGCCCAAGCAGATCGCCAAGCGGCTGATGAAAGCCGGCGTGATCACGCACTTCAACTTCAAGAACAGCATCTTCACGCTGACACGGCGGGCCAATGGCGATTGTCGCTATCTCGACGCCAACACCCGCCGCTGCACCATCTACGCGACTCGGCCGAATACTTGCCGCAATCACCCCATGATCGGGCCGCGACCGGGCTTCTGTGCTTACCGGAACCGCTGATCGCCACCTGAGCCGTTGTCCCGCAGCCCGCTTTCACCGCCTGCAGTCACCTGCTCAGGCAACCATCTAGACTGTTTGTATGACCGATACCCCCACCCTGAACTGGACCGACGGCCAAGGCCAGCCGCATCAAACGCTATGGCGCTCCATCGCTGCCAGCCCGCCGCCCAAGCGGGTCATCCTGGCCGATGACCAGTTCAAGGCTGACGATGCCTACCGCTTGGCCTGTGAAGGCACGGCATTGCTCTGGCAGGGAGACTTCCATAACGCGCGGCAGTTGCTGCAAGCCATGGCACGCCGTGCCGATCGCAAGCCGCGCAAGCAGGCCGCCTCGCCCAGCGAAGCCTTCAATCTGCATCGACAGGCACAGGCACAACGCGCCCGAACCCTGGGCATGCTGCTGATCCCCCTCGATGCCGACTACGGCATCCCGCTCAAGCGGGCACCGGATATGCGACAAGCCTGCCAGGAGGCGTACGGAGACAGCGGCGTTGCCTCGGTCACGTCACTGCGTGAACTGCAGGGCCTGGTCGGTGCGCATGAATGGCGCAAGAAGGGGGTGGACATACCTGAGACGGGTGGTCGTATCCACGCCCACCACGGCGTATTCTCACCCAACCGCGGCGAGTACATCGAACTCGTTGCCAAGGCGCCACTGCCTGGCACCGAACTGGCGTTCGATATCGGTACCGGTACCGGCGTACTCTCCGCCGTCCTCGCCCGTCGCGGTGTGCGACGCATCGTCGCAACCGACCAGGACCCGCGCGCCCTGGCCTGCGCCCAGGACAATCTGAGCCAGTTGGGCTACGCCTCGCAGGTCACGCTGCAGCAGGTAGACCTGTTCCCCGAGGGACGGGCTCCCTTGATCGTCTGCAACCCTCCCTGGGTACCGGCCAGGCCGAGTTCACCGATCGAATACGCCGTCTACGACCCGGACAGCCGCATGCTGCTGGGTTTTCTCAATGGCCTGGCATCACACCTGACGCCGGACGGCGAAGGCTGGCTGATCCTGTCCGACCTGGCCGAGCACCTGGGCCTGCGGTCCCGCGCCGAGCTGGAAGCGGCCTTTGTTAAAGCGGGCCTGAAGGTGATCGAGAAGCACGACATCCGGCCTCGTCACCCCAAGGCCAGCGATGCGGACGATCCCCTGCATGCCGCGCGTGCAGCGGAAGTGACCTCCTTGTGGCGATTGGGCATGGCCTGACAGTCGGCAGGTTCTGATACCGTCGCGCATCCGGACTTTACCCCCTTGCACCACAGGCGATGCCCCGGCGACGGGTCAGTCTTCGCCATACTGGAACACGCGCTCCAACGGCACCGCAAACACACGTGCGATGCGGAACGCGACCTCCAGCGAGGGCGAGTACTTGTTGCCTTCGATCGCGTTCACCGTCTGCCGGGTAACGCCTATCCGATCCGCCAGTTCCTGCTGGGTCATCTCGCCCTGATGGAAGCGCAGCGCGCGGATCGTATTGCTGATGCAGCCCTCGCTCTTGCCCATGGCTCACACCCCGCGCCGGTACATGAACAGCTGCGAGGCAATCTCCACCAGTTGCGCGATCACCCAGGACGCCAGCAGCACATGGGTAAACAGAAAATTGCCCTTGCTCAGCAAGGCGGCACATAGCGCAAGGAACACGCCGGTGGCCAGTACATAGGCGGCATTGCGCGAGCCTTTCAGGGCAATCAGCTGGTCGCGCTCATCGGTACGGGTACGCCGATCCACGATGGCGATCAGGACATGGCCTGCCACCTGCATGACGACCAATACCACGATCGCCAGCACGAACAGCACCACTTGCTGCGGCATCACATCGGCCGAGCCGCCCGGCAGTACCGACCAGAAGTAGAAACCGAAAACCCCCAGCAGGCTGACCAGCATCAGCCACAGACTCTTTTCCTGGAACGAGAGACTCATCGCGACCTCCTCTTTGCATGTCTGGTATACATGACTACATGTCAAAATTTATTGACATAATCCAGCATGAACGGAGGCAGATGTGATGTCAAGTTTTTCTGACATCACATCCAGGCGGTATCAGATAAGGAGTCCCGTTGGCACTGGGTTGCACAGGTCGTGCCGTCTGTCGGACAAGGCGTCCGAACTGCTAGCCAGGCACGTGCCCGGCCTGCCGGCAGATCTAGCTCGTGGCCGTCGCCACCAGCGCCCCGCGCTCCTGCAACAAATCCCGCAACAGGGAGCGGTGGCAATGGGCCTCATCCTCGCAATAGCAGCCCACGGAGAAGTTGCTGTGCCTGGATAGCACCGCCAGCAAATCCAACGTACGGCTCACCTCCGGCTGGGCCATCTCGGCCTTGTACTGTTTAGCGAAAGCCGCCCAGAGCTGCGGTGTGGTGGCCGCCTGCCCCAGCTTCATGGTCTCGGCGCTCGGTGCCAGATTGGGATACCAGACGTCGTACCAGTTTTGTGAGGCAAATTCCGCCTTGGGTACGCCGCGCGGAGGACGGCGCACGGTACCTATGCGGGTACCTTCATCGGTGGCACGCGCCGTGCCAAGCCGGACGATACGTACGGTCATGGCCTGGTTACTCCACCGTGGCGATCAGGTCGAGTTCGACCGATGCATTCTTGGGCAACTGATAGACACCGACTGAGGTTCGGGTGTGGATGCCTGCCGCACCGAGCACGGCGCGGAGCAGGTCGGAGGCAGCGTCGGCCACCTCACTCTGCTGCGTGAAGCCGGCAGCAGACTGGACATAGACATTGATGCGCGGGATTGCCCGGATCAAATCCAGCGAACCGAGGGAGCGCTGCAACAGGGCGAGCGCCCGCGCAACGCAGATACGGGCAGCCACCTGTGCCTGCTCCAGGCTCACCTCGTCTCCGACCCGACCGGTGACGACCACCGTCTCCCCCACCCTTGGTACCTGACCACTGATGTAGACCTGATTGCCATCGCGCAGCAACGGCACATAATGGCCACCGACCCTGATCTCGCCATCGAAGCTATAGCCTAGCGCGGCAGTCGCTTCGGTGAAGGCGGCGTCTCGTGACATAGCGTTACTCCCTGGTAAAGACTGCGCATCGATAGCGGGAGGCTAGCATAGCGCGATATGCAACTCGCTCCACGAGCGCAAGAATACGCAGCAACCCTTGAGCCGCGATGATGCGTCCCATTATGATGGCCCGCCCTCCTTGGACTATACGGTGGCGTCTGCCATGACAGGCACGCTCCGAACAACCGCATGACCCTGGACCATGTCGACTTCCATTACCCTAAGTACCCCCACACTTGCCGACGCAGCACCGCTCCTCGCCTTCGAGCTGGCCAATCGCGCCTACTTCGAAAGTTGGATCAACGCCCGCCCTGCCAGCTACTACAGCCTCGACGCCGTCCGCGATGCGATCCAGGCGGCGGAGCGTGAGAGCGCCGCTGATGTGGCCTACCAGTTCCTGATCAGGCAGCAGGATGCTATCGTCGGCCGGATCAACCTCACCCAGGTCACGCGTCCTTACTACAACAAAGCCACGCTGGGTTATCGGGTCGGCGAATCGTTCGCCGGCCAGGGCATAGCGGGGCAGGCGCTGGCCCTGTTGCTCGATCGCGCGTTCGGGGAGTTGGACTTGCACCGGATCGAAGCGACGGCGCGGCCAGAGAACAGAGGGTCCATGCGGGTGCTGGAACGTAATGGCTTCCAGCAGTTTGGCCGGGCCACGCGCGCCATGTTGCTGGACGGCGGCTGGTACGACCTGCTGTACTACGAGCGCCATCGCGATGACACCGGCCCTGTCCACCTGGTGGCCTGAGTCGCCAGCCCTTCCCGGCTATGCCAGATCGATGTGGGCAAGCATCTCGCCATCCTCATCAAGACCTGACTCGACAAAACCGAAGCTGGCGTAGAAATCCTTCGCCACCGGGTTGGTGGGCGAGTAGGAGATCGATATCCGCTGCGCATCCGCTTTACTGCAAATTTCCGCCAGCACGCCTTGCATGGCCTGCCGGCCATAGCCCTTGCCCTGATGACGCGCATCGATCATGAAGCGCCAGATTGCATACTCACCTGCGTCCCCTTCCTCATGCGGCGAGACGTACATCAGAAAACCCACCAGCGCTTCGTGCTGGTAGATGGCACGGGTGTGGCAATACGGATGGAAGCTCGCCTCCGCAATGGAAAATGCATTGCTCGCGAGGTACTGCCGCTGGTGATCCAATAGTTGCAGATCGGTTACCGCTTCGAAATTGTCGCGAGTGATGGGTCGGAGCGTCAGCGCAGTCATGCCATCGACCTCGCCAGCCTGCACGCCTTACCGTTCATATTCATTGAGATTGCTCGCGCTTGCATGGTCTCTCACGTTGATTCGTGGGCACGGTCCGGATGAGTCCGCGCCCTGCTTTTTTATCTGATCGGGTCACCGACCGTATCCAGGCTGCCCCGCTTGCAAACCGGTAGATGGCCCCAAGCTTAAAGGGAGGCAGTGCCGGGAACGCAGCAGCCGTATCCCGCCCTTAGCAGACAAGGCCAGACCCCAACCGACGCCAAGGAAGACAGCATGATAGACCTGCACTACTGGACCACGCCGAACGGCCACAAGATCACGATGTTTCTGGAAGAGACAGGCCTGCCCTATCAGGTCATCCCGGTAAATATCGGCAAGGGCGACCAGTTCAAGCCCGAGTTCCTGCGTCTGTCGCCCAATAACCGAATCCCCGCCATCCTGGACCGCGCCCCCACCGACGGTGGCGAGGCGATCCCGGTGTTCGAGTCCGGCGCCATCCTGACGTATCTGGCCGACAAGACCGGGCACCTCATTCCAAAGGACGTGCGGGGCCGCAACCTGGCCCTGCAGTGGTTGTTCTGGCAAGTCGGCGGACTTGGCCCCATGGCGGGCCAGAATCACCATTTCGTGCAGTACGCACCAGAGCCACTGCCCTATGCCATCGACCGCTATGTGCGCGAAACCGCGCGACTGTATGGCGTGCTGAACAAGCACCTGGCCGATGGACGGACCTATATCTGCGGTGATGACTATTCCATCGCGGACATCGCCAGCTATCCCTGGATCGTGCCGCACACGCGCCAGCAGCAAAACCTCGATGACTTTCCGCATCTCAAGGCCTGGTTCGAGCGGATCGCCAACCGCCCAGCCACCCAACGTGCCTATGCCGTTGCCGACAAGATCAACCTCGCCCCCACTGTGGATGAGGAATCCCGCAAGCTGCTGTTCGGGCAGGATGCCACGACAGTACGCTAGGCCAGCTTCAAGTTATCTTTAGTTTTATAGCCGGAACATCGGCAAGGGACTCAATGGGTGGCTCAACAGGCGGCGACAGGACAGTTGTAACAGCCGCCTGTGAAAGCCCGCATTGGGGAAGACGGCGAATACCTCACGCAGCAGGCTGCCTGGCAAGCCGAAACGCAGCAGGCCGTGCGAAACGTCCACCCAGTCCGCCTGCCGGAAAGCCTCGACCAGGCCCGACGGGCCGCCCTGATAACGGGTGAGCTTGTGGTGCTCATGGATCATGGCGGTGATTTCCAGCTCCCAGAAGGTCTGTCCTGCCTGAGCGAGGTAGGATTGCGCCAGCCGTTCTGACGGTGGCAGGTAGTCAAAGGTATGGTCAGTCCAGATACCCAGGTCGTGGAAGGCTGCCGTGATCGCCAGCTTCTCAATCAGATCAGGTTCGCTGCGCGCCAGCGCTGCGCAGAAATTCATCACCCGGTAGCAGTGGTTGCGATAGGCGGTGTAATCCTGCCCCATGTCCGGCGCATGCCGGGCGAGCAGCTCATCAAACAGGGCGACGCGGGTAAGTAGCATGGTGTATTCCACGAATCGGCCGGTATTGAATCCACTATCGACCAGATCATGCTGTTGCGCCATGCGTAAAAATCACCAAATCCAGGCATGTAAACGCGCCGGCCATGCCGGCCGACGCTAAGCTGCTGCGATGACCCTACTTTGCCTGCTACCCGCCATAGACCATGATCCGACCGAGAGCGCCGTGCTATGGCACGCGCTGACTACGGCGGGTATCGATGTCCAGTTTGCGACACCCGCAGGCGAGCCCGGCTACGCCGACGCACGGCTTGTGAGCGAGGGCTTCGGGGTGCTGAACCCCTTTCTGATGACACGGGCGGCAGACCTTGCTCTCTACCACGCAATGAGCACGACACCGGCCTTCCTGGCACCCCAGCCCTATGTCCAGGTGGACACCACCCACTATGAGGGCTTATTCATCCCCGGCGGTCATGCAGCCGGCGTGCGCTCGCTGCTGGAGTCTCCCGTGGCCCAGGCCATCTGCCTGGGTTTTTTCCGCACCGACAAACCAGTTGCCGCGGTCTGCCATGGCGTGCTGCTGCCCGCAAGGACCATGGACCCGACCACCGGCAGATCGGTATTGCATGGCCGCAAGACCACGGCGCTGACCGCCAGCATGGAATTGAGTGCCTGGCTGATCACCAAGCCCTGGTTGGGCGACTACTACCGCACCTATCCGCAGACCGTGGAGGCCGAAGTCAAAGCCGCGCTCGCCCAGGCCGATGACTTCTCGGCCGGTCCGCTATTGCCGCTCAGGGATACCGCGGACGAGCTGTCACCCGGCTTTGCCGTGGTCGACGGCCAATACTTTTCCGCGCGCTGGCCAGGCGACTGCCACCAACTGGCCAGTCTGTTCACGCGCCACATCCTCGCGCATCGCTAGCGGCGCTAGGGGCGTCTGCTTGCAGCAACGCGCCGTCCGGGGCTCGACTATGCTGAAGCACCACCCGCCCTACCCATGCCAGGTCCGATACCCCATGCGATACACCTTGCTGATGCTGCCCTGCCTACTGGCGAGCCCGCTCTGGGCCAATGAGCTGAAAATCTGCGTGGATAGCAATGAATGGGCACCCTATACCTACCCCAATCGCGACGGTACCCTTCAGACCCTGGTACGCATGACAGCCAGCCGCCTCGGCCACAAGGTGATACTGACCGCCCTGCCCTGGCGACGTTGCCAGACCGATGTGGAGACCGGCAGGCAGGATGGCATGCTCGCCGTGGCGACCACCGACTATGCGCTGGCCAACTTCAGCTTTCCGCGCCGAGGACCCGCTATCGATACCGCCCGGGCCGTGGTCTCCGCCCCCTATGTACTGCTACGTAAAACCGGTAGCCTGGCTTACTGGAACGGCCGGCAGATCGTCGGCCTGCAAGGTCCGGTGCTCTACCCGCATGGCTACGCCGATATCGCCGCCCGGCTCAAGCAACTGGCCGTAGCAGGTGAAAGTGGTGCAACCACCAATGAACAGAATGCCCGCAAGATACTGGCCGGCCGTGCGGAACTGATGGCCGTGTATCTGGGCGACGCCAACCGCTTGCTGGCCATGCCGGAGTTCGCCGGTACCCTTGAAGCCCTGCCGGAACCACTGGGCGAGAGCCTCTCCTACCTTGCCGTTGGCAAGTCGTTCTATGCCCAGAATACGGCCGCCATGGAACAGTTCTGGACCGAACTATCCATTACGAAGCAGAGCGACGCCTATCGCCAGGCGATCACCGCCACCCGGGACTAGACCCACCGAAGCACCAGGCTGTGCGTGCAGCAACATCCTGCTGCGTCGACCGGCGCGGGGCCACCATGGAGCCACCAGCGCCGGACATCGCCTAGAGCTTGAATCGCCCTATCATTTCCCGCAGTTCACCTGCCAGCGCATTCAGGTCGTCGATCACCCCCTTGGCAACCTGGATGGAGCGGTCGCCATCCTGTGCCATGACACTGATGCGTTCAGCGGACTGTGCCATCAGGGTCGTCGCAGAAGATTGCTCGCGTGCCGAGCCGGCAATTTCCCTCACGCGGCTGACCACCTCGCCCATGCGCAGCCGGATGCCGCGTATCTGCTCGGCCGCTGCCTGCGCCATGCCGACACTGTTCTGCACTACGTCGTGCGTCGCATCCATGCTGGTCATGGCCTGGCTCGACTGCGTACGCATGCCGCCTATCATCTGCTCGATCTCGACGGTGGCACTGCCGGTACGCTCCGCCAGCTTGCGTACCTCGTCCGCCACGACAGCAAAGCCTCGTCCCTGCTCGCCGGCGCGGGCGGCTTCGATCGCCGCATTCAGCGCCAGCAGATTGGTCTGATCAGCGATCTCCTTGATCACATTGACGATGGTGCTGATCTGGATGGCACGCTGGTCCAGCGCAGCCATGACACCGGACAGCTCACCGACCGAACTCGCGGCACGCTCGATCTGATGTGCTACATCGGTCACTGCATTGGCGCTGACGTCCGACAGGTGACCCGTCTCCTGCGCGTTCTGATCGGCATCCTGGGTATTGCTGGCGATATGGTCCACGCTGACGGTGATCTGCTCGATCGTCGCGGCAGTGGCGCTCGCCATGTCCGATTGGCTACGTGCATCCTGCGACAGCTGCTCCGCCATATTGCTGATCTGCTTCACACCACCGGTCAGCTTGACGGTCTCCTCCCGCACCTTGAGGAACATCTCGCGCAATTGGCCCATGAAGGTATTGAAATAGGTGGCAATCTGGCCGATCTCGTCCTGCGAGCGCACTTCCAGCTTGACGGTTAGGTCGCCGCTGCCGGTAGTCAGTGCCTGCATCATGTCCCGCAGTTGTTGCAGCGGCCGGGCGATCAGCTTACCCAGCAGCAGCGACACCACCAGGGAGCCCCCCAACAGCACGATGCCCGTCAACAGCGCAGTCCAGACCGCACTCTTGACCTCGGCGGCGACAACATCGGCGTTGACATCGGCGCAGGCGACATAGGTTTCGCCACTACTGGTCTGCACCGGCATGATGATGGTGCGCAGGTGCCCATACTGCGGATTGTCGCTCTCGTCGAACAGGGGCTTGCCGCTCTTGATGGCCTCCAGCACATGCGGATCGGTTTCCGGCACGTCGCTGGGCTTCAGGTAGAGCTCGAAGGTCGCATCTTTCTCCTGCTCATCGGACAAGGAGGCCTGGACATAGAACACCTTGCCATCTCGCACCACGAAGCTGTACAGATACTGGACTTTCAGAAACGCTGCAGCTCGCGTGAGCTTAATGGCCTCTTGCCGCTTCTGGGCAAGGTCCACACTTTCCCGTGGCGGCAGCTTGTCGTGGTAGTTCTGTCCGAGCAGCAATACATAGGCACGGGCGGCGCTGGTCAGCTGGGCATCGACGGTCTCCAGTGCATCCTCTTCGGCGGTCTTGACCGCCTGGATGGTGAAAATGCCGATGGTCAGCAGCGAGACAAGGACAAAGGCGGCCTGCAACTTGAGTTGCAAACTGAGTTTCTGGAATACCGACATGGAACACTCCGCTGCAGACAAGACCGGAAAGAAACTGGATGGGCAGACCGATGAGCGCAGGACTGTACAAGACCTGTTCACCTTAACGAGCCTGGCTAGGTTGCCACAAGACGGTTTGCCGCAAAAGTGCGACATGCCCACCCGTACGGTTGTGGCATCCCGCGCCCATCGTATCCAGGTAGACGGGGTCGTGACTTGCCAATTCGCAAGTCCGGTGCAACCAGGCACACGTAGCCGCCATCGGCAGCAGACATCCGCCCGCATCAGGCGAACCGGCCGGGATATTGCTCAGGGATCAGGCGACAGACGAAAACGGCCGGTATGGCCGGCCAGCTTCGCCTTGACCCACCTCAAGGAAAGGCGGGGATGGTAGGTTCGACACCCTCCAGATGTGCCTCGGGGTCGAGGCGCTGGATCAGCTTCTCAACCTCCTCCACGCGCCAGCGCGGCACATCCACCATCAGCAGCAACTGCCCTGCCTCGATGGCTGACTGGAACTGCTTGAGCCGACTATTGGGTATGGAGCAGGCCACCATGCTGGACGCCCAGGCGCCGATCAGGGCGCTGGCCAGGGTACTACCCAGCACCACGGCGCCCAAGGGCAGGCCCGAGCCCGACATGACGGCAAAGGTCGCAACCAGGCTGGCCGCCAGACCGGAAACACCGCCAATCACGAGACCCGATTGAGCGCCGTGCACGATATCGGAAGTCTGCAGCAGGTTGGCTTCATGCAGGCCGGTCAGGTCGGTACCGTCCCGGGCAACAAAATGGACATGGCGCTCGTCGATTCGCGCCAGGAGAAGATCGTTCATGGTCCGCCTGGCACTGCTCAGGTCGGGTAGCAGGTAATAGAGCCGTTTGCGCATTCAGGGTACCTCCTCGCTTTCAGTACAGCGTGCTCCCTTTTTGCTTCTTAACACTTAGCCGACGTACATGCTGCCATCTCCGCTGAACGGACCAGACCGGGCCTTTTCAAGCCGGATCGGCAATCTCGTCATAGCCACGACCACGAAATTCGATGAGGCAAATGCCATGCCCGAACGGATCTGCTAAATGCGCGATATGGCCCCAGTCGTGGGTCTCGATTTCCCCTTCGGCCAGTGCACCTGCCGCAACAGCGCGCTGCACAGCCGTGCCAATATCCGCCACGACAAAGTCCAGGTGCAGCGGCGTCCAGTGCCGGGCATAGCTGCGCTGCTGCGCCAAGCCCCTGGCGGCAGGTGAGCCGGCTGGCTTGCATAGCAGGTAGATGGGAGACGAAGCGCCCAGCATCTCCACCCCGCCGCCGCCAAAACGACGCGCGGGGCGTAGATCGAACACAGCCTGATAGAAGGCAATGGCCTTCTCGAGGTCATCGACATCGATATTGATCAGCAGATCCATGCACGCCCCCCGCCCGACTGAGTAAACACTCAGCAGATATAGCTGTACGGAAACGATAGGGAAAGCCATGACCCACCCATTGACCATAAAGTCATGAGGGTTGTGGGTACGTTATTTGCACATGATTAATCCCCGACGGGATAAAACAGTCGGGCAAGGACATAACTGCCTAAACGGCATAGTCCATAAGCAATAGTCAAATAACGGCGAGCGTGGCAATGCCCGCTTATGGCGTACACGAATGCAAGGGCAGACCTGATAGCAGGTCAAATCGGGAGGTATCCAGCCTGAATGCTGGACCGGCACCGGGGCCTAGATTGATTTCAAGTCGTCTTCCGTCAGGCCACGAGCTGCTGCTTCGCGCAGTATCTCGTTCATGGCTTCACGCTTGCGCTTCAGAAAATCGATGCGCGATGCGACAGACTTGGATTCAGCAGCTTTGCGGGCAACAAGTGCTGCGCCATCAGGTACGGATGTCGTGGCCTGTGGTGCATCGCCATTGCCGAATAAAGCTTCCAGGGCAGCACGGGCTGCAATTGCTTCGTGACTCTGGGTACGACTGGTATTGGTTGTTCTCATACTCGCTTTTTTAACCGCAGCGGCGCGGTAGTGGGAAATACAGTTTTGCTTAGCTTCTGTCAGATTAGCTGAATACGAACTGAAAAACACAGAATAAGCGGAAGATGTGAATTGTGGCGCACCGGTCTAGGTATGTATTCGGCGCCAGCTACACAGCTTAATAGCCTGTAGATTGGGCTGGGCGATCAAAGTTCAATAGTGCGTATCCTGTAGACACGCTGGCAACTTGAACCGCCTGTTGGAATGATTAAAACACAAAAGTCACCCTAGCTAGATGAAAAATCTTCTGCCATCTGTCTGATCGGCAACACCTGCTCAAACAACGCAGACTATGGGCCACCAGCCCTCTCGACGTTTTGATCTGGCGCAAAGCCTGCCCACACCATCATGCGGGCAGCACCACCCTGCAAACAGGCCCTGCCGGGCCTGCTTGCAAGTCCAACCTTCCCGCCTCAATCCTGCTTGCGCTGCCGGGCTGCACGCAACAGGCTGATCGCCAGCAGGCCCGCCAGCAGCAGGGCGATGCTGGTCGGCTCAGGCACGGCCGTCACCTGCTGGATCGTCGCGGCGGGCGTGCCGTCGGTTCCGAAGGTACTGATGTCAACGAGCGCCCCCGGCCAGAGATCGATACGGAACAGGTCGCCCTGCGCGTCGTCACTCAGCAAGGTATTGCCGATGGCCGAATCCCAGAGCTTGAATGCAAAGGTCGTACCGCTGCCAACACCATTGCCCTCCCAGTCACCGGAAAACACCAGCTGGAAAGCCAGTTCCTGGCCGAACTCCCAGGCGCTCAGGATCGCATTGAAGCCCGTGGTATTGCCCAGCGCCCAACCACCGGCAATGACACTGCTGTCGCCATCAAGTGTGTCGTTCCCCAACGCAGTACCGCCGGAGAGGCCGGTGATGGCGGCCTGTGCCAGCGGGGAATCCGCCAGGCCGATCAGGCCCAGGTCCAGATAACCCTGGGTACCGGCCAGGCTGCTGGTATTGACCTTGACGTTGTAGACCACGCTGGCCTGAGCCGTCAGGCTCAGCATGAGACCGGCCAGCAGGCCGATCAGGGTTTGCTGCAATCGTTTCATGTTCATCCCTCAATCAGTTCGGGTACCGGATAGGGCATGCCCCATCCGGCACATGTGGCGTATCAGATACCGCCGTAGACGTAGACCGAGTAGCCGATCTTGGCACTACCGGTATTCTTGAACTGCACCGGCACCGTCACGCTGGCCCCTGCTGCCAACGAGCCCGGCAACTTGATGGCCGGCAGGCCGGCCACGGTAACCGTGCTGTTCGCCAGGCTGACACCGCCAGGCAAGGCGCCGAGTGCCAGGGCAAGCGGGCCGGTTACCGTGCTCTTGGCCGTCAAGGTGACAGTCCCCTGGTACAGACCGCTAGCACGGTTGTAGCTGAGCCCCGATGCCGACCAGCTGAAGCTGCCGGAGAGGTTCGCCAGCACCGGCAGGCTGAGGCGCACGACTTCCGGCTCGTGATCGCTGTTCTGGTTGGCGAACTCGCTGTTCACATGCACCACGTCGTACTCGGCCTTGTTCACCAGGCTGCTGCTAACCAGGATATGGTCCAGCGCCTGCGAGTTGCCGGTATAGACGTAGGTGTAGCGCTCGCTGGCCGGCAGGGTTTCCACCAGGTCGGCAAGACCTGCGCCCTTGAACTTGGCAATGGTCGACGAAAACTCGAAGTCGTTCATGTCGCCCAGCACCACGACCTTGGCTTGCGGATCGACCGACAGCAAGGTGCTGACAAAGCCGGCAACCACATCGGCCTGCTGGATACGCTTGACCTCGGTGCTCAGCAGCGGCGGCTGGAAGCGGCCGAACAGCGGCTGGTCCGTGGTCTTGGCATTCAGGTGGTTGGCGATCAGGAACAGCTTCTGGCCATTGAAACCGAACTCGGCTACCAGCGGCTTGCGGCTATTGCTGAATACCGTGTTGGTCGGGTCGATCCGGCCAGGATTGAAACTCAGGGCCGGTGTGCCGGCATTGTTCAGCACGCTCACCGGATTGGTGGCACTGCCGCCGCTGGTGCCGGCAAAGCTGACACGCGCCGGGTTGTACAGGAAGCCCTGCCGGATGTTGCCGCCTGGTTCACCACCGTCCTGGCCATCCTGCGGGTTGATGGCAACAAACAGGTACTGCGGTCCACCAAGCTGCTGGATGGTCTGGACCAGCTTGGCGATGGTCTGGGTGGCATCGACCGTGCCGCTACTGGTGGCACCGTCGTTGTCCTGCACTTCCATCACGCCGATGATGTCGGGCGCACTCAGGCGGCTGACGATCTGCCGGGCCAGGCCATCAAACTTGCTTTGCGCATCATTGGCTGCGAGGTTCTCCAGATTGAAGGAGCCAACCGCCAGCTCATTGGTCGTCTGCGCCCGGGTGGTCTCGGCTTGCAGGCCCTGGTCCAGATAACCGCTGATCTCGGTCGCCATCAGCTTGTAGTTCCCGCTGGCGTAGTCGAACACCCCCACGATGCGCGAGAACGTGTCACCCACGTTGGCAGATGGCGGGGTTGCCGTCCCTCGGGCCACAACGACCCGTTCCGGGTTGTAGTCGCTCGCTCTGATCACCACGCCGCCGCGGCCGGTACGGACCGTCGACCAGGCGCCGGCGTCCGGGATCACGACCAGTTCGCCACCATTGGTGGGGCCGACCGTGACCGGTGCGTCGATCTGCACCCGCATACCCTCGAGGCTTTCGTAGAAGTCGAGCGCATTGGCGGACACATTCAGGCTACCCAGCGTCTCGACGTCACCATTGCCGGTATGGATGGCACCGGTCGGCGGCATGCGGCCGCCCTGGCCGATGATGATCGGTGCCGGCAAGGCATTGCCGCTGGAAAGGACACTGATGCTGGGTGCGGTGATTTCAGTGGTCGTGAGATTGCTCGCCCCGCTGGCGCCACCGGACCGATACTCGGCCACCAGACCGGCCACTTCGACGGCATCCCCGACGGCGACCGTGGGCGCCCCCACGGTGTAGACGAAGATTCCCTCCGAGGTCGCCGGATCTGAGTCGGGCTGGGTGTCCTGCATGAAGAAGCCATTGCCCATCAGCACCGTGACGACGCCGGGCACCTTGCTGACCGAGACGCCCTTCAGCGGCGACAGGTGTGCATTGCCCTGGATGTCGCGGATACGCGCCACCTGCGGACCGGGATTCTGGCCACCGCCGGTATCGGTACAGACGGTGAAGGCGCTGGCGCTGTTGCGCGGCACCGGGAAGCCGGTGCTGAAATCGGCGCTGTTATTGCTGCTGTCGGTACAACCGCCCGCCGCACGCAAGATGGCCAGGGTATTGGACGGTGCCGGTGCGCTGGCGCCCTCGGCATTGTTGGCCGAGCCAAAACCGACAAAGTCCACCACATTGCCGGTCAGGGCACAGCTGGCGCCGCAGGCCAGCGCGACATTGTTGCTGACGACCGCCACCTTGCCGGCGGTGCCGGACAAGGCCAGCGTGCCGATGGCATCCGGCGTGGGCAAGGCCTGGCTACCGCCCGCACCCTGCGCCTGCTGAACCAGGTAGTACTGGCCCGACTGCAGACTGCCGGTCAGCGGCGTCTTGGCCCAGGTGGTCCCGGCCGCGCTCGCGTACTGCACACTCCAGCCATCCAGGGTGACGGTGGCATCGCCACGGTTGAACAGCTCGATATAGTCATTACGCAAGGTGGCGCCGCTATTGCCACCACCGCCGTAGACCTGGCTGATCACGATCTGGCCCGCGGCGAACGCCGGCAAGGCCAAGCCCGCCATCGCCATGCTGATGGCGAGAGCGATATTGCGCTTCTTCATGTTTTCCCCTTTGTTTTGCGGCGCATCCAGGTCGGCTGGAGGCACTCGTGCGCCGTCACGCTACAAGCAGGAAGTGACATGAACATGACTTTTATATTGCAAGGACGGGCCTGTTTTCCGGTCATGCCAGGAAAACACCCGCAAGCGGCTAAGCAGCTGATTAATAAGTATTTAGTGAAATACAAACTTGCCGAGAATCGGGATAAGAAAATTGCATAACGCGAGCAAAAAACTTTATCGGACAACGGCTGTCTTCCTCCAGGTGGAGGATTGTCTCGCCGGGTCAGAGTGACTAAGCTCCCCCCCTTCTTATAAAAAAGCACGTCGTTACATCGAGAAGAATATGAAGATTTCCCGCCCGGCATGCCTGCTGGCCGCCCTGTTGCCGCTCGCCTCATTGCATGCCGAAGACACGAATCCGGCGCCACAGGCATCCGGCCATCTGTCCGTGCAGGTAGATATCAAGCCTTCCAGCGAGAAGGCCGGCATGTATGTCGCCACCAGCGAAGTCATGGACCTGGACAACAACAGGGTGCTGACGCGGCCCAAGATGCTGTTCTCGACCAAGTCTCCCGCCAGCATCGAGACGGAACTCGATAGCGACGACAAAGTCCAGATCGATATCAGCGTCAACCGCGACAAGCAGACCGCCGACTACCACTTCCGCTATTTGCGCGCCGGCAAGCTGATGGCACGGCAGCAATTGAAGCTGCGACTGAAGGCCTGACCGTCCGATTTGCGCATCAGGGAAGCATCATTGCGACCGACGGAGCAGCCTGCCAAGGCGTATCCAGACTGGGATTGCGGCGACAGGGCAAGGGCGGCTGTGATCAATCACACCAGAAGCACTTGGAGTACGTTCGTTCACTGTGTACTATGTGAATTAGCCAATCCTTATTGCTCGTCACAAAGCCACCGCCATGTGCACTGCCATTGAATACCAGGGTCGCCAAATCTGGTTTCGGGAACCGAACGCCAAGCTGCCTGTTGTGCGCAAGGACGGTACCGTCGGCTGGTGCCGCTGGGGGCTGAGCTTTCAGGACCATCATGTCTATTTCCATAATGGCCCTTCGATCGCGGAACACGTCCTGGGCGAGGAAGGCTGGCAACTACTGAGCCCCAAGCCGGTCCGGCTGGCGGTGGATCGCTACCTGATCACGGACCGGGAAGGCCAGGAGCACTGGTTCAGCATCGACCCCCGCTCTGCCATGCGCGGCATTCTGGTAAAGTGGAAAGACGATATCCGGGTGTATATCCTGACGGAGCGGGCAAGCAGCTCCCGCCAATCCATCCGTTCGCAGTGGCCCAAGTTTCGCAAGGCCATGCTGGAAGAAGCCTGATCGGCCCAGACCCGCCCTGCGCACGGACACCCGATCATGGATGTCGCACGGAGTCAGGCATGGAACGCGTTCAGGGCATAGGTGGTTTCTTCTTCAAAGCGCAGGATCCCAAGCAGCTCGCGCTGTGGTACCGGGATCATCTTGGCATCAGCACGATACCGGAAGACTACGACCAGCTACCCTGGCAGCAAGCTGCCGGCCATACCGCGTTTGCCCCCTTCCCAGCCAGCACCGACTACTTTGGCCGCAGCGAGCAGACATGGATGCTCAATTTCCGGGTAGGCAACCTTGATGCGATGGTGACCCAGCTGACGACTGCCGGCATCACGGTGAAAGTAGACCCGGAGGCTTACCCCAACGGCCGCTTCGCGCGCCTGCACGACCCGGAAGGGAACCCGATCGAACTCTGGGAACCGGCCGACCCCGCACGATCCTGATGCGACGCCCCAGGCGGCTAGAACGCCAGCACGAAGCAGGCACCGCCGCTGGCGCGCTTGGTATAGCGCACCGTGCCGCCCATCCCGTGTATCTGGTTACGCACCAGCGCCAGGCCAACGCCCAGGCCCTTTTCCTTGGTGCTGAAAAACGGCGTGAATATCTGTGCCTCCATACCCTGCGGCACACCCGGCCCGTTATCGCTGACCTCGATGCTCAAACGTCCACCCCGCACCAGCTTGGCCTCGACCAGCAGGCGTGGCGTAGCGAGTGCACGCGTGGCGTCGGCCGCGTTCTTGATCAGGTTGAGCAAGGCCTGTTCAAGCTGGCCCGGGTCGGCCATCAGCTCCAGTGATTCCGGTTCGACGCTGAAGCGGACCTCCCCGCCACGAGCCAACCAGTCACCGGCCACCAGTTGCCGCAAGCGGGCAAACAGGGCCACCACGCTGACAGGCTCCAGCTTCGGTTCCGGCAACTGGCTGACACTGCGATAACTGGCGACGAACTCCACCAGGTGGCTGGCACGGCGGGCGATGGTGTCCATGGCCATCAGCACATCTTCGTCGGCATCCGGCTGTTCTTCCACCAGTCCCCTGGCAGTACGCGACAACGAGGCGATGGGTGTCAGCGAGTTCATGATCTCGTGCGTCAGCACATGCACCAGCTGCCGCCAGGCCTTGAGGGTTTCGGCTTCGAGTTCAGACTCGATCGGCATCAGCGCCAGCAGGCGCTCTTCCTCTCCGTCCATGGCAAGGCTGATCGCCGCCAGCAGTGCCCGTTCGTGACCACGCTCACTGTCAAAGCCCACCAATCTGCGCTGACCGACCGGCGCACTGCGCAACACGCCGAGCAGAGCCTCTGGCGAGCTGGCGCGCCCGGGTGCCTGCAAGCGCCGGGCGGCGGCATTGAGCGCGGTGACGTTCTCTCCCTGAGCCTGCCACAAAGCCACCGGAGCATGCTCCAGCCTGGCCTCCAGTTTCAGCAGGGCGGCATGGCTGGCATCCAGGTCGGTCGGCATGCCGAAGGCCGGTTCGCCGACCTTGAGTGGCGGTGGAATACTCAGGCGCGTCAGTATCCGTCCACCCCAGATCAGGGCAAACAGTGCCAGCATGCCGCTCAGCGTCAGCAAGCGCGGCGATTGCAGCCCGGCCACAGTCGCACCCGCGGCGGCCACCGCCAGCAGCACGGCCGCGATCAGGATGCGCCAACGGGCGCGATGGCTCGCCAGCCGGCTGAGTTGTTCAGAGTCCATGCTTTTCCAGCTTGCGGTACAGGGCCGCCCGGCTCACACCCAAGAGCTTGGCTGCCTGGCTGATATTGCCTTCGGCACGCTGCAGGGCGGTCGCGATCGTGTCGCGTTCCCGTTCGGCCAGTTTCAGGGCATCGGCCGTCGGCGCCGGCTCGGCCGGCACGGTACCGGGTGCCGACGGAGCCAGCCCGAAATCCGCGGCCTCCAGTTGGGGGCCGGTCGCCAGGATCACCGCCCGCTCGCAAGCATGGCGCAATGCCCGGACATTGCCCGGCCAGGCATAGCCACTCAGCGTCGCCAGGGCAGCGCTACCGACCGGACGCAACGGTTTATCGTACTGCCTGGCATAGCACCGCAGGTAGTGATCAAGCAGCAGCGGGATATCCTCGCGCCGCTCACGTAACGGCGGCACCCGCAGCACGATGGTATTGAGCCGGTACAGCAGGTCGGGACGGAACTGGGCTGGGTTAAACAGATGAGCTTCATCCAGATTGGTCGCGCTGACGATGCGCACATCGATCGCTTCGGGCTTGTCGGCGCCGATGGGTGTCACCTGCCTGCGCTCCAGTGCCGTCAGCAGTTTGGCCTGGTTGCCCAACGGCATATTGCCGATCTCGTCGAGAAACAATGTGCCTGCCCGCGCAGCTTGGAAGCGCCCCGCCCGGTCCTGTCTGGCATCGGTAAAGCTGCCCTTGCGGTGGCCGAACAGTTCGCTCTCGAAGGTCGACTCCGGCAAGGCCCCCATGTCTACCGCCAGGAAGGTCGCGCCAGCACGGTGGGAGGATTCATGAATGGCGCGGGCGACCAGTTCCTTGCCGACACCGTTCTCTCCCAGGATCAGCACATTGGCCTCTGTGGGCGCTACGCTGGCAATCATGGCCCGCAGATCGACCATGGGGCGTGATACCCCCAGCAGGCTGCTGTCCGGGCCGTCCCGTGCCGGCTGGCGGCTATCAAGCGCCGCACCGACCGTCGCCAGCAGCTTGGCGTTGTCCCAGGGCTTGGTGATGAAATCGAAAGCACCGAGCTTGACCGCCTCGACCGCCAGCGCCACCTCGGCGTAGGCGGTCATGACGATCACCGCCGGCGCATCGGCGCGGCCCAGCAACTGCCGCAGCACGGCCAGCCCCTCTGCGCCATCGGAGCGACCCGGCGTGAAATTCATATCCAGCAGCAACACCGATGGCTTGACGCGATCCAGCTCCGCCGCCAGGGCGCGCGGCTCCCTCAGTTCGGCCACCTCACCCAGCCGACGGCGCAGCAGCAGCCGTGCCGCCGTCGCGACATCGGGATCATCGTCAAGAATCAGGATAGGCGTGTTGGACATCGGGCCACATTCGCTCGCTAGCAAGTCAGGCACGGAACTTAACAGTGCTTGGCCCCGCTTCGCAAACCCCTGTCCGCTTACGGACAAATGCCACTGTCCGATTCCGGACAGCTAGTGCACAGCGGACAGCGGACACACTCATAAACCACTGATTTAAAACGATATCAATACATGGCACGACCTGTGCAATAGCTGTCGCATCAATCAACTTGTCCGCGGCTAGCCATGAACGCTCCCACCTCCCCGATTCCTCCCGCCACTCCGGTCACCGGTGCCGGCATGGACCGTGTCGTCACCCGCCGTCGCAAACCCTGGTTGTGGGTGGGCGGTGGCGCCGCCCTCGTCGTGGCGGCTGGGCTGATCTGGTTGCTGCTGCCACGCGGTCAGGTTATCAGCAGCGGTGCGGTCGAGATCGCCACCGTGACGGCAGGCCAGTTCCGCGATGAGCTCTTGTTGCGCAGCAACGCTGCCCCGCTCGCCTCGGTGATGCTGGATGCCACCGAAGGCGGCCGAGTGGAAGCGGTCCATGTTCGCGATGGCGCCATGGTCAAGAAGGGCGAACTGCTGTTCCGTCTCTCCAACCCGCAGCGGCAACAGGAAATGCTGGCGCGGGAATCGGATGTGGCCCAGCAGGTGGCAAACCTGGCCGGGCTCAAGGTGGGGCTGGAATCGAGCAAGGCCGAGCATCGGCGCGAACTGGCCGGCCTTGAGTACTCGCTGGATCGCATCCAGAAAGACCACAAGCGCAATAGCCAGTTGGCAAGCCAGGGCTTCCTCTCGCCGGCCGCCTTGGAGGAATCCCGTGACAAGCTCAACCAGCAAGGGCGCCTGCTGGCCGAAGCCCGTACCGACATCCAGGCCGAACTGGCCACCCGCGAGCAGGCGATCAACCAGATGGCGCGGGCCATCAATGGCCTGCATGAGGGTCTGAAGCTGATGCGCACCACCGCCGATGCACTGGCCGTACGGGCACCGACCGATGGCCGGCTGACCGACTTCCGTCTGGAGGAAGGTGAATCGGTCAAGCCGGGGGACCGGCTGGGACGGATCGACACACCGGACCGCTACAAGCTGACCGCCAGCGCCGACGAGTTCTACCTCGGCCGCGTCACGCTGGGCCTGAAGGGTAGCGCCGAGATTGGCGGCAAGACCTACCCCTTGACGCTGTCCCGGCTCAACCCGCAGGTCAAGGAAGGCCGTTTCAACCTGGAACTGCAGTTCAGCGATGCCATGCCGCAGCAGATGCAGCCTGGCCAGAGTGTCGATGCACGCCTGAGCCTGGGCCAGCCCAGCCAGTCCCTGCTGTTGCCTGACGGCATGTTCTACACCGACACCGGCGGCGCCTGGATCTTTGTCCTGAACGCTGCAGGCAACCAGGCCGAGCGTCGCGCCATCAAGCTTGGCCGACGCGCCGCCAACCAGCTGGAGGTGGTGAGCGGATTGAAAGCCGGCGAACGCGTGATCGTCTCAAGCTACCGCGACTACCGTGACGCAGAACGTCTGCGTCTTAGCAACTGAACACGGCCGTGCCGTCTTCCCACCATCAAGGAGCACACCATGAGCCTGCTGATTTCCCCTTACCTGATCGCCCGCATTGCGTGTGCCGGACTCGCCGTCAACTTGGCCGCCGGCATGGTTGAGCCCCGTCCGCAGCCCTGCAAGACCAACACCTTGCCCGACAACTGCGACGCCCTGTGCCTGATCGGTACCACCACCCATGCCAGACAGTCCGGCGACCAGCCCGCCCTGATCTGACCCCGTTTACACTGCCACCTACTTCGCCAGGAACTGCCATGCTCAAACTTCGCAACATCAGCAAAGTCCATCGCACCAGTGATATCGAGACCAACGCACTGGACCGGGTTGACCTCGATATCGAGGCCGGCGAGTACCTCGCCATTACCGGCCCTTCCGGCTGCGGCAAGTCCACCTTGCTGGGGATTCTTGGCCTGCTGGATGCGCCCAGCGAAGGAGAATACTGGTTCGAGGGCCAGAATGTCGCGGGCTGGAGCGAATCACGCCTGAACCAGCTGCGCCGTGGTCGCATCGGCTTCATATTCCAGAGCTTCAATCTGATCGACGAGCTGACCGTGGCGGAGAATGTCGCCCTTGCACTGGAATATGGCGATGTGCCAGCACGCGAGCGCAAGCAGCGGGTGGATGAGGCCATGGCCAAGCTCGGTGTCAGCCACAGGGCCGGCCACCGCCCCTCGCAGCTGTCCGGCGGCCAGCAGCAGCGCGTTGCCATCGCCCGCGCCCTGGTCTCCCGCCCCAGCCTGCTGCTCGCGGATGAACCCACCGGTAACCTCGACAGCGCCCATGGCGATGAAGTCATGCGCCTCCTGCGCGACATCAATGCCGAGGGCACCACGCTGATCATGGTGACGCACTCGACCACGCATGCCGCCCAGGCCTCGCGTACCTTGCGTCTGCTCGACGGCCGGGTGCTTGTCGACGCGGTCGCGGTCTAAGGAGCCACCATCATGCTACTGAAAGACCTGCGTATCGGTTGGCGGCAGTTGTGGCAGGACCCGGCCTATTCGGCCGTGGTCATCCTGGGCCTGGCAATCGGCGTCGCCGTGGCCTTCGTGCTCACCAGCATCGTGCAGTCAGAGCTTACTTCGGAGCGGGATATCCGTGACGGTGACAGGCTGATGCAGATGGAGATCCGCTACCGTGGCAATAGCGGCGCCCCGTACTGGCAGGCCCAGATACCGGTGCCGTTCAAGCAGGAAGCCGACAAGGCCTCGACCTACTTCGCCGGCAACAGCATCTTCTATATCCGCGGCTATTCGCTGCGGGTCGGCGACAAGGTGCAGTCCTACCGCACAGCATTTGTCGATCCCGGCTATCCGGCCATGGTCGGCATGGTCCCGCTGTATGGCGACATCAACGATGCCCTCGCCAAGCCCGATCATCTCGCGCTTTCCAGCACCACGGCCGAAGCTTTGTTCGGGCGGACGGACGTCGTCGGCAAGAGCGTGATCATCCGGGGCCAGCCCTACCGCATCTCGGCGGTGATCGCCGCCCGGGCCAGCAACAGCATCTTTCGTTTCGATGTACTGGCCTCCAGTGCTTCGGCCATCTGGGACAACCGTGATTTCGCCATCAAGGGCTGGGGCCACCATTCCGGCCGCCTCTACCTGCAACTGCGTCCGGGCGCCGATGTGCAGGCCGCGACCCGCCTGCTGCAACAGCTGTACGACAACGCACCGCGCGGTGAAGAAGTACCGGACCAGTATCGCCTGAACGGCCATGTCGCCGAGGTGAGACTCACCGCAGCACCGCGCCTCAAGCTCGACGGCGCACACAGCGACGGCAATGCAGCGATGTTCGCCGGCCTGACCGGTCTCTCGGTCCTCATCCTGGTACTCGCAGCCATCAACTACGTCAACCTGAGCACGGTCCGCACGCTCAAGCGCCAGCGAGAGATCGGCATCCGCAAGACCCTGGGCGCCTCACCGGCCCGCATTGTGGCGCAGTTCCTGACCGAATCCCTGCTGGTGGCCCTGCTGGCCACCGTGCTGGGTGTGCTGCTTGCCTGGCTGGCTTGGCCGCTGCTGGTGGAGTGGCTTGGCATCAAGGCCGGCAGCAGTTTCGATCCCATCATGCTGCCGTTGGCACTGGTTGCCGGTCTGCTGACGGGCTTTCTGGCCGGTCTCTATCCGGCCTGGGTGGCCTGCAAGATACCTGTGGCACAAGCGCTGGCCGGCCGTGACCGGCAGGAAGGTGGCGGCGGGCTCTGGCTGCGCCGCGGCCTGACCGTGCTGCAGTTCGCTGCCGCACTGGGCCTGTCCTCATTCGCCATCGTGATCATGCTGCAGGCACGCCATGCCACCCATGTGAACCCTGGCTTCGAATTTTCCAACCTGCTGGTGGTTGATGCCCCAGGCCATCTAAACGACGAACAGACCGAACGCTTCCGTGCGGCACTGTCCCATCTGCCGGGCGTGGAGATCGCCGGTCGTTCGCTCGACATGCCGGGCCGCAACGAGACCCGGAACGGGCAGGAAGTCACACTGAAAGACGGTCGCAAGATGGGCATCCGCAATGAGCCGGTCGACCCCTACATGTTCGCGACCTACGGAATCAAGCCGATCGCGGGTCGGGTACTGGAGCCGGTTAGGGATACGATGGCCAATACCGGCTACCTGGTCATCAACCGCAGTGCCGTTAGCGCCATGGGCTTTACGTCGCCACAGGCAGCGGTCGGCCAGTTCATCAAGCGCAATGAGGACTCGATGGAAATTATCGGGGTGATCGACGATATCCGTTACCAGTCCTTGCGTGACCCTGGTTACCCCATGGTCTACGCCATCGACAAGCAGTGGCTGCGTACCATCACCCTGCGGACCAGCGGGGACCACGCTCAGGTTTACGCAGCGGTCGAGGCGCTGTGGCGCAATACTTATCCCGATGAAACGCCTGAAATCGACTGGTTCAGCACGCACCTGGAGCGCGTCTACAAAGGCGACACGCTGTTGGCGCGGGTGCTGGCCGGTGCCGCAGGCATCGCCACCCTGATCGCCGGTTTCGGCCTCTATGCGCTGGCCGCGTACAGCGTCCGTCGTCGTGCACGTGAGATCGTGATCCGCAAGCTGTACGGCGCGGGCCGTGGTGCCATCCTGCGCCTGCTGGGCCGGGAGTTCGGCAGCCTGGTGGTGATCGGGGCTGCCATCGGCCTACCCTTGTCCTGGCTGGCGGGTCAACGCTATCTGGAGAGCTTCGCGGAGCACGCTGACATCGGGGTCATGCCGCTGGCTGCGGCCCTGCTGGCGGCAACAACCGTCGCCATGCTCGCTACCTTACGCCACACCCTGACCGCACTGGCGTTGCCACCATCGCACGCACTCCAAGGCTGAGGTCCGCACGCCAACCTTACCGCCCCTTTCTGTATCCATTCGGATGCAGGCCGGGGCGGTCTGTTTTCCCCCATATGGATGATTGTGATGCGCGAAGGGAATCGCTAAGCTGCCTCGCAAACCGATTGGGCCGCAATGGCAAAAGGCGATGAGCCAGCCCCTGCCCCTGCGCCCGGATCCTTCAACCACCACAGCAACACCATCACACGCCATCGGCCAGGCTCCAGCATGCTTTGGGTAGACGCACTCGACAATAAACAGGCCGTCACCACGCTGTTCGAGCGTTATGACGACTTTGTCCATATCGACCTGCATGAGATGACCGCTCACCGCGACGGTCCGGTACTGCGACTCTGGTTCGATATCCGCCGCGCGCCCTCGCCCTTGCCTGCCAAGTGGCAGGATGGCTGCAACACCACCCAGTTCATCATCACCGTCTGGCAGATCAAGGATCTTGAAGTCTACGGCTGGGCCAAGTCGCTGGCAGGCGAGTTACGCATCGCCCAGGCCGAGCAGGGTTACCAGTTGGGCTTCTTCAGTACAGAATGTCGCTTTACCGTGCGCTGTGCCCTGCTGCATATCGAGCGCATGACCGGTTACGTGAACCGGCAGCGCTGACCCACCCTGATACCGGATACCCGACTTATCGATGTCCACGCAATTACTGGCCGGATTGACCCGGCGCCCAGCCACCGAGGCCGATGTGCCTTTCCTGCTCGCCCTGCGCGAACAGACCATGAGCCACAACCTGAAGGCGTCAGGCATCGAGCCCACGGCCGAAGAGCGGGAAGCCAGGGTACGGTTCCGTTTTGATCTGGCAGAAATCCTGCTGCTCGATGGCGAACCCGTCGGCTTGTGGAAACTCGACCGCGAAGGCCAGACCTGGCGCCTGTTGCAACTGCAACTGAGCCCTTCGGTCCAGGGCCTGGGCATCGGTGGCCAGTTGCTGGGTACCTTGGTCGAGGAGGTCCGCGCGGCTGGCATTGGCCTTAGCCTGGGCGTACTGCACACCAATCCCGCGCGGCGGCTCTATGAGCGGCATGGTTTCCAGATTGTCGACAACACGCCGCATAGCTATGAGATGCTGCTGGCAGCGCCTTAAGCCGCCGGCAGCAATTCAGCGGAAATATTCCCCTCAATATAATTCTGGCCGATCTTTGGCCTATGCTTCGACTTGACGATATCCCGCGGCGCCAGTGTGCCGGCCAGATCATGCCCATCCCTACCAAGACCGAAATGAAGCACGCACTACACCCCGACACCGCGCTCGATGCCGAAGTCCTGAAGCAGTTCCGCGTCATATTCAAATCGGTCCGCAAGCACTTCCAGTCCATCGAGGACACGCTGGCCATCAGCGGTTCACAGCTCTGGGCCTTGTCGGCCATCGGTGAAACCCCCGGCCTGCGCGTCACCGAGCTGGCCAAGGCCATGTCCTTGCATCAATCCACCGCCAGCAACCTGATCGAGAAGCTGGTCGAGCAAGGCCTGGTGAGGCGTGAACGCTCTTCCAGCGATGGCCGCTCGATCCGGCTGCATATCAGCGAAACGGGCAAAGCCAAGCTGGCCACCGCGCCCGGCCCGGTCAAGGGGCTGCTGCCGGACGCGCTGGAAAAACTGCCGCATGGCACCCTGCGTGATCTGCACCAGAACCTCAACGTGCTGCTGAGCACCATGAGCAATCTGGACCCGGATGCCGGCAACAGCACCCCGCTGTCCGACAATTAGACCGCCACCCGCCCCCCTGCTTTCCCTGTCCACGATCGTCGTGGGCCTGGTTCGGCACGCCTGTCTGCCGCGCGCGGCGGGCGATTTCGACGGCCTCGATCACTGTTTGGATATTCCATCAATTTGCATTTGTACAAATGTATTTGTTACAATGCTGACGCTTTAATCGTTCCCATCTGGTTGCAAGCAGGCCCGCCACCAGACGACCCGGCATTCATCAGCCCCTCACCGAGCGCACCACACCTTCGGCGAGGCGACGCTATTTCATCCGATCCAACTCAAGGACAGCACCATCGCCGCCACATAAGGACGTCCCGTCAGCGCACTCATCTCGCTTCTGCTTATCGCCCGATATCGTCTGGCGCGAAACCGCACTGGCATGCGGGTGATGACGCTGATCAAACCCGCTCCCCCGCCTGATTGCGCGGGTAACCGAGCGCAGGGCGCCGTGGCTTACTCACACTCAAAGGGAGAAAACCATGCGTGAAAAACTCGTCGTCAAGTCGCTGTACAAGGTATTCGGGGACGACCCGGACGCTGCGATGGCACTGGTCGAACAAGGGGCCGGCAAGGCCGATATCCTGGCCAGGACAGGTCAGACGCTGGGCGTGAACAACGCCTCCTTTACGGTGTACGAGGGCGAGATCTTCGTGGTGATGGGCCTGTCCGGCTCGGGCAAGTCGACCCTGGTAAGGCTGCTGAACCGGTTGATCGAACCGACCCGTGGCCAAGTCCTGTTCGAGGGGCGGGATATCGCCCGCATGAACGAGCGGGAGCTACGCGAACTGCGCCGTCGCCAGATCAGCATGGTGTTCCAGTCCTTTGCCCTGATGCCGCACCGCACGGTGCTGCAGAACGTGGCTTTCGGCCTGGAACTGGCCGGTGAACCCCGGCCGGAACGGCTGGTACTGGCACAGCAGGCGCTGGAGCAGGTCGGCCTGGGTGACTGGGCAGATCGCTACCCCTCTGAGCTGTCCGGCGGCATGCAGCAGCGGGTCGGCCTTGCCCGTGCCCTGGCCGGCAATCCGGCGGTCCTCCTGATGGACGAGGCCTTCTCGGCCCTCGATCCGCTGATCCGTACCGAGATGCAGGATGAGTTGGTCCGGCTGCAACGACGCGACAAGCGCACCATCATCTTCATCTCGCATGATCTCGACGAAGCCATCCGCATCGGTGATCGCATCGCCATCATGCAGGGTGGCAACGTGGTGCAGGTCGGCACGGCCGAAGAGATCATCAAGCAGCCTGCCACACCCTACGTCCGCTCCTTCTTCAAGCATGTGGACGTCAGCAATGTCTACTCCGCAGCCGATCTGGCGCGTCGCTCGCAATTGTCCATCATCGATCACGCCGGCATGGGTGTGCGCTCCAGCCTGCAACGCCTGCGGCAGCACCAGCGCGAATATGGCTATGTAGTGAATGCCGACCAGGCCTTCATGGGCGTGGTGTCGATCGATACCTTGCAAGCCGAATTGCAGGCCAACCCCGAACCCAGGCTGCGCAACGCCTTCATCCCCAACGTCGAACCCCTGACGGCCGATACGCCGATCGCCAGCCTCTACAGCCCACTGGCCAGTCACTCGCACGGGCTGCCGGTGGTGGATGCCAGCGGTCGTTATCGCGGTGCCATCACCAAGAACATCCTGCTGGAGTTCCTGGACCAGCGCGCAGCAGCCTGACGCGCGCCGTAAAGCCCAACGCACGGCCACACGGCGCCCCGGCATCGCCTGGCGTCGACAAGCTGTCGCTCCCCCGCCCTGTCACCTCAAAGCGGAGTCATCCATGACCGATACCCTCCTGCCGGCCACCCCGGCAGTGGACGCCTACGCGCCCACCGAACCCAGCAGCAGCCCCTGGGACGTGATCAACAACGTGCCACAGATCCCCGACGCCAACACGCCAACTGCGGCAGATCCCTACGCCTCGCAGCCGGTAGACCCTTACAGCGTGACCGACACAGGCCCTTCTGCCGATACCTGGCTAGATGCGGCAACACCGTCTTCAGCCGAATTGGCGGGGCATCACGCTCCGGGCGTTGACTGGCTGCACCCGTTCAACGAGCACACCACGGTCCCGCTGGCCGACTGGGTCAACCAGGGCCTGGACTATGTCGTGCAGCACGCACGGCCGGCTTTCCAGGCAATACGCCTGCCGATCGAATCCACCCTCGCCGGCGTGGAAAACGCGCTGCAAGCCGTGCCGCCACTACTCATGCTGGCGCTGCTGGGCCTGATCGCCTGGCAGGCCGCTGGCCGGCGCCTTGCGCTGGGCACCGTGTTCGCATTCACCCTGATCGGGCTGATCGGCGCCTGGTCCGAAGCCATGACCACCCTGTCGCTGGCGCTGACCTCCGTCTGCTTTTGCCTGCTGCTCGGACTGCCGATGGGCATTGCCATCGCCCGCAGCGAACGGCTGGACCGCTGGCTGCGCCCGCTGCTCGATGCCATGCAGACTACACCGGCCTTCGTCTACCTGGTCCCGGTCGTCATGCTGTTCGGTATCGGCAATGTGCCGGGCGTCGTCGTGACCATCGTCTTCGCCTTGCCGCCATTGATCCGCCTGACCAACCTCGGCATCCGCCAGGTCAGGCCGGACCTGATCGAAGCCTCACGCGCCTTTGGCGCCTCACCCTGGCAGATGCTGAGCAAGGTGCAACTGCCCTTGGCCCTGCCGACCATCATGGCGGGCGTCAACCAGACCTTGATGCTGTCGCTGAGCATGGTCGTGATCGCATCCATGATCGCCGTGGGTGGCCTCGGCCAGATGGTGTTGCGCGGCATAGGCCGGCTCGACATGGGCCTCGCCACCGTGGGCGGGCTTGGCATCGTGCTGATGGCCATCGTACTGGACCGCGTCACCCAGGCCATGGGCCGTGGCCGACAGAACGGCCAATACCAGCCCTGGCATGCGGCAGGCCCGATCGGCCTCGCCCGGCGCCTGCTGGCGCGTCGATCCACTGGCACCAGTGCAAATAGCTCGGATCAGGCGGCCACCCCGCTGACCGCCCCCTGATCCCCTTACCCATCACCGCAAGGGAACACTATGCGTAAAACATGCCTGCTCTCGAGCCTGATCGGCATTCTTGGCGCCTGCCTGCTGGGTACCACCACCCTGGCTGACACGTTGCAACCCGGCAAGGGCGTACGCGTGCAGCCGATCAAGAGCTCCATCGCGGAAGAAACCTTCCAAACCCAACTGGTCATGCAGGCGCTGCGCGATCTAGGTTACGACGTGCAACCTTACAAGGAGGTGGAATACGCAGCCGGCCATATCGCACTGGCCAATGGCGACGCGACCTTCCTCGCCACCCATTGGGACCCGCTGCATGCCGACTTCTATGCCAAGGCTGGGGGCGATGCCAAGCTCTATCGCGAAGGCGTCTACTCGCCGGGCGCGATCCAGGGCTACCTGATCGACCGGAAAACCGCCGAGCAATACAAGATCAGCCATATCGCCCAGCTCAAGGACCCCAGGCTCGCCCGGCTGTTCGATGCCGACGGCGACGGCAAGGCCGACCTCGCCGGCTGCAACCCCGGCTGGGGCTGCGAGGCCGTGATCGAACACCAGCTTGATGCCTACGGCCTGCGCGCCACCGTCACCCACAAGCAAGGTGCCTACGCAGCCATCATTGCCGATACGATCGCCCGCCATAAGGCCGGCAAGCCGGTGCTGTACTACACTTGGACCCCCTATTGGGTCAGCGGCGTACTGGTGCCGAATCGTGACGTGGTCTGGCTGCAGGTGCCGTTCTCCAGCCTGCCGGGTGAGCACAAGGACCAAAACACCCAACAGGCCAACGGCCGCGACTATGGTTTCGAGGCCAACAATCAGCGCATCGTCGCCAACCGTGCCTTTGCCCTGGCCAACCCGGCCGCAGCCAGCCTGTTCAGGACCATGCAACTGAGCAGCAACGACATCAGCGCACAGAACCGCCGCATGCGCGAAGGCCAGAACGGCCAGGCCGCGATCAACCTTCATGTCGCCGGCTGGATCAAGGCGCATCAGGCCCAGTACCAGGGCTGGCTGAGCCGCGCACGGGCAGCGGCACAGCAGGCAGAACAAGGGCGGTCACAAGTGTTAACCTCGCCCCCATCCTGAACACCATGAACGCCTTGTGAAATCGCACTGCTCGACGATCCGTACCGCAGCGCCAAGATCAGCCAGCCGCGCCTTGGGCTGGCTGTTGCTGCTGCCGACCTTGCTCGCCGCCCCCGCGACGCTGGCGGACAGCTACCAGCGCAACCTGGAGACGCTACGCAAATTCGTCTCGGCAGACCCTGATCGCCTGGCCCGCAAGAATGCCCGGACCGGCGACTATCGCTTTCTTGCCCTGCGCGGTTACATCACCGTCGTACCGGCACTGAATCGCAATAACTGTGAGCTACCCGCCAAGGAAATCCGCTTCTTGCCCGGCAGCTCCCAGGACATGTGGGACAGTGCCCATACCAAGCTTGGCGACAAGGCCTATCACTTTGCGGAGCGCTACAACACCGCCATGATCCGCCTGCGTCCGGCCGCCATCCGCTATATCTGTACGCCACCTAAATAGCCCAGGTCGCGCCACGAGCCAATGTGGCTGCAAATACAGGCGACCATGCAAGGGGCTCAGGTAGCACAAGCTCCATCCGCGCCGCGATGGTCACGCCAGTACCTCGCACATCCGGCCGCACCCCACCGCCTTAATGGCGCTCCCCTGTCCCGAGCCTTCCCTCTGCTGACCAGCCCCCCCCCACGGACTCCAGGCCACCTCGCCGATACTGTCTTTAGCGCGCCGGCCAGGCAGTGAAAGCAAGTAAACAATGAGCGGCGATATCAGCCAAGCCGATGCCGACAGGTTTGGATAGACCAATCCACGGTAGTCTGGTCGATGGTTGCATGCACGGGTGAGCCGGATAGCTCGGTCATGATTCCAGCGGCAGCTTGCTGTCCTTCACGCACCGATTTCCACAACAGCATATCGATGACCCAGCCATCGTGACCCTCACAGATGCGCCGCAAGATGAAGCCTGGCTGGCATTGGAGCCATGCATCAACATCAACGTTTGCGGCGATGAAATCCTTGATTGTTATGCCTTTCGCCAGCTGAAAGGTCGTGATTTCCATAGCTTCATTCATGACGTCCTCCTTTGATCGTGGTGCGAGCGTGTTGCCAAGGCTTGCGGGCGAACTCCCGGCTATATCCATCGGGATCCAGCTGGTTGGCGGGGTAGTCGCGCGGGTCATCGTGAGGCCTCACCCCGGGGCAAACGTTATCTGCCGCACCGGCGGCCATCGCCGCCGCATTGGTGTGCGCGCCCGTGGACGATCAGATGACGTAACCGCCGGACACCTCGATATCCTGCGCGTTAATCCAGCCACTATCGTCGGTGAGCAGGGAGGTGATCACGCGGGCCACCTCCTCCGGTTCGCCAACCCGGCCCAACGCGGTCTGGGCGGACAGCAGCGCTTCGAATTCATCATTGAGGCCACCACCCAGCTCAGTACGGATGGGGCCGGGTGAGACCGAGTTCACGCGAATACCTTTCTCGCCGAACTCTTTGGCCATGTAGCGTGTAAGCACCTGCAAGCCGCCCTTGAACGAGGCGTAAGGCGCCACGCCAGCGGTAGCGACACGGGTGGTGGCGCTGGTGAGATTCACAATGCCGGCACCTCTGCCCAGCAGTGGCAGCAGCGTTTGCGTCAAAAAGAATGGAGCCTTGAGATGCACCTTGAAGAGGTCATCGAACTGAGCCTCGGTGACGGCGGTGATGGGCTGGAACAGGCCGTATCCTGCGTTGTTCACCAGACCCGCCAAATTCCCGGTGTTCCAGGTGGCGTCCAGCGCCTTTTCGACTTCCGTGCGGAAGGCAGCAAAGCGGGAAGCGTTGGCAACGTCCAGCGGTAACGCGACCACCTTGCCACCCTGTGACTCGATGTCGTGTACCACCGCACGCGCAGCATCCGGGTTGGTGTTGTAGGTGAGAATGACGCCGAGACCGCGTCGAGCTGCCTCCAGAGCCGTCTTGGCGCCGATGCCCCGGCTGCCGCCGGTAATAACGATGACTTTGCTGTTACTCATTTCAGACTCCTGACGTTCAGTGCTTGGGATGTTTGAAATGTAACGACGCGGCCGTTTTGAGGCGCAGCAGTTCCTGTTCGGTTCTTGCCTATTCCTGCCTATGGGTTTGCGGCGGGGATAGAATCCTGCCATGCAAGAACAACTCAACGAACTCCGGGTTTTGGCGAGCCGCGCGGAGAACCGTCCCACCGAGACGGGCATTCCACGTGTCTTCATGGTTCAGGGCGGCATTCCGGAACATGAACTGGCCGCTGTGTACGACCCCATGGTCAACCTCATCCTGCAAGGTGGAAAGACCCTGACCGTGGGCGAGCAGGCGCTGGACTATGATCCCGCCACGTATTTCGTCATGTCGGTAGGCCTGCCGGCTGCCGGGGCCGTCAGGCCGGCAGCGGACGGTTTGCCGTATCTGGCTGTCGCACTGACGCTGGATGCCGCAGTGCTGGCAGATCTCTTTTCTGTACTGCCCGACCCTACTTCGCCCAGCACCGCAGAACAAGGATTCTCAGTCGCGTCAGTGACGCCCGAGCTACTGGACGCCTGGGTACGCATGCTTCGACTGATGGACCGGCCTGCCGAAATTCCAGTCCTGGCCCCCGTCTTTGAGCGCGAGATCCTGTATCGCGTATTGCAGGGTCCGATGGGGTGGATGTTGCGCGATATCGCGACGCCCGACTCGACGCTGGCCCGTGTCAACAAGGTCATCCAGCGTATTCGCCGCGAGTTTGCCCAGCCCTTGGTCGTGGAAGCATTGGCTGAAGAAGCCGCGATGAGCGCGTCAGCCTTCCATCGGCACTTCAAGGCCATCACGTCCTTGAGCCCTCTGCAGTATCAAAAGCAGTTGCGCTTGCTGCAAGCCCGCAAGCTGTTGGTAATCGGAGGGCAAAACGTCACCAGGGTGGCATACGCGGTGGGCTACGACAGTCCGACACAGTTTAGTCGGGAGTACGGGCGGGCGTTTGGACTGCCTCCGGCCAGGGACGCTTTAAGGATCGCGGCCGCCATCAAGCAGCGCGCACTATCCAGCGGAATGGTAGCGAGAGATGCCGGTCGCAAGAATTCCGACTCGCCAGGGCTATCTGTTTTGAAGTGAGCGAACTACGGCGGTGGGACGGTGGCCGCCATCTGCTGTGTCTACCCCCTCCGTCGACCCGGTCGCGCCAAGGCCTATGTGGCGGCAAGTACACGCTGCGGCCATGCAAGTGGCGCTTGCAGCAACAAGCACCATCCGCTCCGCTATAGTCGCGCCGACACCGCGCACATCGTGCGCCCACTCACACTGCCTTACCGGAGCGATAATGTCCCGAGCCTTCAGCCTGCTGGCCAGCCACCTCCTGCTGGGTCTGGGCCTCAGCGCCCAGGCTGCCTCCACCCTCGTCGTCTGTACCGATGCCGCGCCTGAGAGTTTTGATATCGTGCAGACCGAGCTTGCGGTCAGCAACGATGCGGCCGGGATGACGGTGTTTGACCAATTGTTGCGCTTCAAGCCCGGCACGACCGAACTCATGCCCAGCCTGGCCAGTCACTGGGAAATCAGCAGCAACGGGCTGGACTACACCCTGCACCTGCGGCGTGGCGTGAAGTTCCACACCACGCCCTGGTTCACGCCCAGCCGCGACATGAACGCGGACGATGTGCTGTTCTCCATCAACCGCCTCTTGGACGAGCACCATCCTGCCCACGCCGTGGCCAAGTCCGGCTATGCCTACTGGGCCGGCATGGAGATGTCCAAGCTGATCAAGTCGATCAGCAAGATCGACGACTACACGGTGCGCTTCACCCTCAACCATCCCGAAGCACCGTTCCTGTCCGATCTGGCGATGTCGCCCATCGGCTCTGTCTACTCGGCCGAATACGGCCAGCAACTGATCAAGGCCGGCAAGCTGGAACTGCTCAACAGCCAGCCCATCGGCACCGGGCCGTTCGCCCTCAAGCGCTACCAGAAGAATGAACAGATCCGCTATAGCGCCCATACCGCTTACTGGGATGGTCGCCCCAAGGTAGACAACCTGCTATTTGCCATCACCGTCAACGACGATACCCGCGCACAGAAGGTAAAAGCGGGCGAATGCCTGATTGCCCTGCAGCTCAAGCCAACCGCAGCCGATACTTTCCGCAATGACCCGAAGACCGACGTGGTCAAGAGCACACCGTTGGCAACCGCCTTTATCTCGCTGAATACCCAACACCGTTTCCTCAGTGACGTCCGCATGCGCGAGGCCCTCTCCATCGCTATCGACAAGGACACCTACCTGCAGGTGATACGCGGCGGCATGGGCAAGGCCGCCGCCAATTTCCTGCCGCCGAGCATCTGGAGCCACGATGCCAGCCTGAAGAACCGACTGGATCGTGACAAGGCCCGCCAACTGGCCAAGGCGGCCGGCTACGACGGCAGCACGCTGCATCTGTTCGTGGACAATTCCGGCATCAGCGCTCGCGCGGGCGAACTGCTGCAAGGCGACTGGGCGCGAGCCGGCATCAAGGTGTCGGTCGAGGTCATGGAACTCAGCACGCTGTTCAAGCGCGGCGGCAAGGGCGAGCATGACCTGATGCTGATGAGCTGGTACGGCGACAATGGTGATCCGGATAATTTCTTCACGCCCAACCTGTCCTGCAACAGCGTGGGCAACAGCAACAAGGCGCAATGGTGCGACAAGCGCTTTGAAGACCTGATCACCGCAGCCCGCCAGAGCAACGACCAGAAGAAGCGGACCGACCTCTACCGCCAGGCCCAGAAACGGGTCTACGACGAAGTGCCAGTGATCCCGCTCACCTACTCGGTCGTGATCAACGCCGTCAGCAAGCGGATCAAGGGCTACGTGCCCAGCCCGCTCAACACCAGTGACTTCCGCAAGGTCAGCGTGGAGTGACACCGGACGACGATGCAGCCGTCGGGTCTGCATCGTTGAACGCCGTGATCTGCGCCACCTGGAAGGTATCCTGCAGCGAATGCAGTTCGGCCTCGTGCAGGGCCGCCAGGTGAGCCAGGTGCTGCGCCCCTTTCGGTAGCAGATGCACCTCGACCTGCCGCTTGTCGACCATGCTGCGACGTCGCTGCACCAGCCCGTTCTCTTCGCAACGCGTCAGCAGGGCCACCACCGCGTGGTGCTGCATCTGCAGCCGCTCCGCCAACTCCCCCACGGTTGCCCAATCCCGGCCGGGAAAGCCGCGCACATGCAGCATCAACAGATACTGCAACGGCGTCAGGCCCTGGGCCTTGGCCGCGCTTTCGCTGAAATGCAGGAAGCGCCGCAACTGGTAGCGGAACTCCGACAAGGCTTCGTACTGGGCTTTATTCAAGGCAGGCAAGGTCATGGCAAGCGGGGCAGACGGGGACTTGGGGAATATATCACTATGTGATGTATTTATTGCCGCTTACAATGCGCACCTGTTTGGTGCATTCATTGTTCGAGGTTATCGTGCGTCCCGCCCTACCCTGGTTACGCAGCTTCCTGCCCGCCCCCCTATTGGTCAGCCAAGGCGAGCGCTGGCTCAGCGCGCTGGGCGCCGGCCTGGGTCTCTTGTTGACGGAATTGACCAGCCGCTGGCTGCTGGGCGGCCACCAGCCGTGGTTTGTCGCTCCGATGGGAGCCTCGGCGGTCTTGTTGTTCGCCGTGCCAGCCAGCCCGCTGGCGCAACCCTGGTCAGCCGTCGGTGGCAATATGGTCTCCGCACTGATCGGCGTGGCCTGCGCCCAGTGGCTGCCCTATCCCATGCTGGCCGCTCCGCTGGCGGCGGCACTGACCATCGCGGCCATGTTCCCGCTGCGCTGCCTGCATCCTCCTGGCGGGGCCATGGCGCTGACGGCGGTAATCGGCGGTCCGGCCATCCATCAACTGGGCTATCAGTTCGTACTCTGGCCTGTCGCCATCAACTCGCTGCTGCTGGTGGTGCTTGCCGTCCTTTTCAACCGGTTTGCGGGACGTCGCTATCCGCATCACCCGCTCGAGCATGCCAAACCGCAGCAGACCAGCGACGCAGCGCCCAGCGTCCGGCTTGGCGTGACCGCTGCCGACGTAGCTGCCGCGCTCGCCGCCCATCGTGAGCTATTGGACATCAGCCAGGACGATCTCGAAAGCATCCTGCTGGACGCCGAACAGCGCGCCTACCGGCGCCGCTTTGGCGAGATCCGCTGTATCGATGTGATGTCGCGCGACCTGCTGTTTCTTCAGCCCGACATGACGCTGGCGCAAGCTTGGCGCCATATGGAAACGCATCGCATCAGCATGCTGCCGGTACTGGACGCGGATCGGCGCCTTCTGGGCATGCTGGCCTGGTCGGACTTCTTCCCGGCAACAAAGCCGGCACCGCGCACCGCAACCGCCCCGGCCATCGATGGCACCGTTTCCTCACTCATGCGGCCCGCCTCGCACTCGGCCAGCCCGGAGCAGCCCGTTGCGGCATGGATATCGGCATTTTCGGACGGTGTGCTGCACCATCTGCCGGTGCTCGCCGACGATGGCACGATGGTGGGCATGCTGACCCAGGCCGACCTGATAGCGGCGATGTTCCGCAGCAGCCTAGAACAGACATGAAAGTGGCAGAATGGGCTCATTGTTGCCAAGCCCACTGCCATGCCAGATCAACCGCCGCCTTATGGCGATCACGCCGATCGATTTGAAGCCCGGATACGCATCGCTTGCGGCGCCCTGCTGGGCTTACTAACGGCTATCCTGCTAGCCGTCACGGCCACTCAGCTGTCTGCGCTCGTGCTGATACCCGTCAGCATGGTACTCATCGCGCTCAGCGCGTATCTGGCACTTATCTACGGCGACGAGTTCTGGGGCTTCTTACTGCGTCTATTAAGATAGATACGAATTTTTAGGGATTACGCTGCAACGCCGGCATGCCCGCTAGGCTCTCCAGAATGATCTCGCCTAAACGCTTGGTCGCAAGCCCGGGCTCCGCCTCGGAGCGCAGCAGGCCAAGCCGGATATCCGGTAACGGCGGCAAGCTTGACTCGCCAGCCGGCAAGGCCTGCAATCGTTCGGGCAGGCCTATTCCTGTCCGTACGGTCACTCCCAGACCCGCAGCCACCGCCGCCCAGATGCCGCCAAGGCTGGGGCTGCTGAATGCCAGCCGCCACGGTATGCCCGCCTTGTCCAGGGCGGCGGTCGCGGCGCTGCGCATCAGGCATGGCGCCTCGAACATCACCAGCGGTAGCGGCTCTCCCGCCTGCCAGGACAAGGCATCCCACCCACCTGCTGGCACGATCCATTGCATCGCCAGCCGCCCCACCGGCTCTGTATGGGGCGCGGTGACGCCGGAATCCCAGGCTAGCGCGAGATCGAGCCGGCCGGCATTGAGCTGATCGAGCAAGTCCACATTGCGGGCAATCCTTGCCTCTATCTTGACCCGAGGATGGGCACGGGCAAACCGGCCCAGGACCTCGGGCAACAATCGCTCGCCAAAATCCTCGGGCATACCCAGCCGCACCCAGCCCGCGAGTTCGATGCCGCGCAGCGCGTCGACCGCCTCGTCGTTGAGCTCCAGCAACCGCCGGGCATAGGCAAGCAGACTCTCACCCGCTTCGGTCAGGGCCATGCCACGCCCGGCCTTGCGCAGGACCGGCGTACCCGCCTGCTCTTCCAGCTTCTTGAGCTGCGCGCTGACCGCCGAGGTCGAGCGTCCAAGGCGATCCGCCGCCCTGGCAAAGCTGCCCAGCTCCATGCCCAGTACAAAGCTGCGCAGGACGTCCAGATCAAAGTTCACGCGTCGCACACCAACCATCCCAAATAACTGAACTATCAATCAAAAACTTCCTGATATTCAGAACCATCCTGCAGCGCTATGTTTGCACTGTCAATCACAGCCGGAGTCACGACATGCCACCTACCACCTTGGGCCAACACGCCATGGGCAGGATAGCGCCCAAGCTGGCCGAGCTGACCGACGAGGTCCTGTTCGGCGACATCTGGGAGCGGAGCGAGCTGTCCAAGCGGGACCGCAGCCTGATCACGGTGGCCGCACTGATCGCGCTCAATCGCACCGAGCAACTACCCTTTCATCTGCAGCGCGCGCTGGACCATGGCGTGCATCGTGCCGAACTGGCCGAACTCGCGACCCACCTGGCTTTCTATGCTGGCTGGCCGGTCGCGGCATCCGCCGTGCGCCTGCTACAGGCGCTGGATCAATCCACCCCGCAACCGGAGTCCTGACATGCCTTACGCCCGTATCTCCCTGCTCAAGGGCAAATCGCCCGACTACCTGCGCGCCCTCTCCAACAGCTTGCACCTCGCCCTGGTCGAGAGCTATGAAGTGCCGGCGGATGATCGCTTCCAGACCATCCATCAGCATGAACCGGAGGAATTGATCTTTGACCGCCACTATATGGGTGGCCCTCGCAGCGATGATTTCCTGCTGATCCATCTGGATACCGGCCGCGACCGCTCGACCGCTACCAAGCAAGCCTTCTATCGCCGCCTGGTGGAACAGCTGGCGATCGCGCCGGGCATTCGGCCGGAAGATGTCATGGTGGTGATCAGCACCGCCCGCTCGGAGGACTGGTCCTTCGGTGGCGGCCGCGCAGGCATTGGCCAGGGGACGGTAGTCGGGGAGATACAACCATGATTGCCATGCAATACAGCTTCATCCTGCCGGCCAACTACGATATGGCACTGATCGATCAGCGCATCGCCCAGAACGGCCATAAGTTCGACGGCTTCCCCGGTTTGCGCTTCAAGGCCTTCCAGAGCAGCCGCAAGCTCGCCGGCCAGGTGCGCGACAACCGTTACGCCCCTTTCTATCTATGGAACAGCCCCGAGGCGATGACGCACTTTCTCTCGAGCGACGGCTTTGCCGCAGTGTGCGAAGCCTTTGGCCGACCGTCGATCGATATCTGGCCAGTCTGGCGCGCCAACCTGTCCGGACAGTTAGCCGAAGCGCGCTACGCCAGCCGCGACGTCCTGCCGATATCGGACGGTACGCATCTGAATATCCTCCGGGAACGCGCCGGCGAGGACGCCGACCGGCAGCTCGGACGAGACGGCGCACTTGCCGTGGTGACCGCCGTGGACCCTGCCAACTGGCGACAACTGCGTTATACGCTTTGGCGAGATCGGGTTGAGCGCGCAGAGGCAGATAGCCTACAGCTATACGATATCGGTCATATGGCCCTGCCCTGATTAGCGATCAGCCTCCACGCCCAGCCCGCCAACGCGGGCTTTTTTTGTTGCCCGGCGTCATCGCACCACAGATGACACATTAGCTTAGGCAGGCCATTCGATTAGCTATCGACAATGAATTTTCACACAATACCATTTAGCTATTGACTTAATATTAACCAAATAGCTAAACTTCAGGCATCCTATTCATCCAGCCGGCGCCATTCACCTCCGCGCCCCTCAACAGGAGTCCCGTATGCATGTCTTCGCCGAAATCAGCCAGCAACTGGATCGCGCCAGCGGCGAACTGGCTATCGATAACCGCCTGGCCGACCTACGGCAGATTGCCCGCCTCGCCGACCGCCAACTGCAAAGCCAGCTGTCTGAAATCGAGCGCCTGCAACGCGTCATGAGTGGCGTGCGCTGGCCAGACCCACGCATACACGATCTGGAAGCCGGCCTGCGCGCGGCCCAGTCGGAGCACCGCCGTCTCGCGAGCTTGTCCCGCCGCGCCGGCCAGCGAGCCAACCACTATCAACGGGAAGTCTGGCAGCCCGCCATGCTCAGCCCGGTCACCGTGAGCAAGACCCGCAGCCAGTCACAGTCCATCTGCCAGGCCAGCCTTGGCCGGGAACAGGCTTATGCCCAGCGGCGCGGCACCAGCTACCGCAGCGGGGATTGAGATGACAATCTATATCGTGGCCCACTGGCAAAACGGAACCCTTAGCGACACGACCCGCCGCCTGCTGGCGGCCGGATGCCGGCAGATGCAATGGCGCCAGAGCCGCGCCGGACTGCTATTGGTCGCCCAATCATGAAGCCCGCACCACCGCGGCAGGCCCCTGACAGCCCATCTCCCTGGCGATCCGCGCTGGTCGCCGGTATCTGGCTGATGGGGTGGCTCAGCTGTTCCGCACTGATCGCCTGGATGGAACCCTGAGCCGACCCCCAGACGTCCGTCGACGCGCCTTACGCCCCCCCTGCCTGCTCAGTGCCTAGCCCTTACAAGGCAATGCGCACACCTTCGCCTTGCACGGCCAGGGAACGCACCTCGGCCAGCTTGGCCAGTTGCGCTACCAGACCAAAGGCCGGACGGCTGCTTTCCAGCTCCAGCAGCACCTCCATGCGATCACTCGCTTCAGGCATCTGGGCTTCGACCCGTCGCACCGCATAGCCACGGTGGCGTACCACGCGCAGCACACGCTCCAGAGCATCGCTGTTGTTGTCCACACTCATCGTTAGTTGCTTGGGCATATCGTTCTTTCTGGCAGGGTTGGGGCAAGCCCCAAAAGCACAAAGCCCCCGATCTTTCGACTCGGGGGCTTTGCTGGATTCTGGCGTCTGGGTGTCTGACTTACTGCTGGCATCCCATTCGCGCAACCGACATCGCGCCCCATGATGGTTTCATCATGGTGCGTTTAATGGTGGTAGTGCGCAGGGCGGTTACGGCGTAGCTCATGGGTGTTGCAATGCAATATGAATTTGCAGATGCCTTGACTGTAACTGCTGCCCTGCTCGCTGGCAAGTGCCCCCATCTGGCGCAAAAGCATTCTCTTATGTTCCAGAAAAGTGCATCTGCCACCCGCATGCACCGCAGCAAACCCACAGCTCAAAGGTGCGCTGAGTAACCCACCTTAACTTACGCAGGCCTTACCGAAAATCCAAACCGCCGTTTTCACATTCAATATCAATAACTTATAAAACCATTAGGAACTCCCCCTGGCAAACCCGCACAAGGCTGGCACGGTTGCTGCATTGCACTATCCGTCTCCCGGCTTTTGCGAGCCGGATCACTCCAGATTCGTTGGGGAGTCTGATTGGGGGCCCAAACCTGCCTTAGCAACAGGTGGATAGCTCCGGGGTGCGCAGTCTGCTGCCACCTCTAGAACACAGGCGTTCTTGTCCGGTCTTCCGGCGGGAACGCCTCTTTTTTTGCCCCTTGCTTGCCCGCCAGCTACTTGCAGCCCCTTCCTTATTGATCTACGCCGTGCCGAACCTGGGTGGCCAAGGTGTTTCTGCAGCGGATTGCAAATCCGTCTACAACAGTAGCTATGCCTCGCGCCCCGGGTAGCCGATCAGGCTGCGGCACACTTGTACACGTCACGCAGAAAATTTTCGGGCTCGTTTTCTTACGGAACAGCGACTTAGCAAAACACCCTGGCCAGCCCGGTAAAATCTTCGTCACAATTGCTTGACAGCATTTTTTCGGTGCCTATAATGGCGGCTCTTCGTAACACACGAAGCGAAACAAAGCAGCAAACGAAGCGGGAGTAGCTCAGTTGGTAGAGCGCAACCTTGCCAAGGTTGAGGTCGAGAGTTCGAGACTCTTCTCCCGCTCCAAATTGCTAATTTGTTCGCCAGTGTGTCATGAAATGCGGGAGTAGCTCAGTTGGTAGAGCGCAACCTTGCCAAGGTTGAGGTCGAGAGTTCGAGACTCTTCTCCCGCTCCAGATTAAAAGAAAAAGGGAAAGCATGACTTTCCCTTTTTCGTCTGTGGCTAACGGCGGGTTAGCAAAGTGGTTATGCAGCGGATTGCAAATCCGTCTACATCGGTTCGATTCCGGTACCCGCCTCCACTACCCCCTATCCGCCCGGATGGTGAAACTGGTAGACACAAGGGACTTAAAATCCCTCGGCGCAAGCTGTGCCGGTTCGATTCCGGCTCCGGGCACCATCTAAGTATATGAATTTAAAAGGACTGCGAAAACTTCGCGGTCCTTTTGTCATTCTGGCTTCCGACGTTCTTCCGACGCAGATATTTGGAAGTACAGCGGATTCAGGAGCTTGGCCTCCTGCAAATGATCGGGCGCGAGGTGCGCATACTTCATGGTCATCGTCAGCGTTGAGTGCCCAAGTACCTTTTGCAGAACGAGGATGTTGCCGCCATTCATCATGAAATGGCTGGCAAAGGTATGGCGCAACACGTGGGTCGCTTGCCCCTTCGGCAACACGATCTCGGTCGCATCGAGCAAATCGCAGAACGTGTTATACGATGGGCCGAACAACCGGTTTCCTTCCCCATGCGCCTTATGGTGCGCATTGAGTTCGCGCTCAAGCTCCTTTTGGATCGGCACCGCTCGCGTCTTACCAGACTTCGTCATCGCGAACTGGATTACGCCATGTCGTACCTGGTTCGTGGTCAGGCGCTCAGCCTCGCCCCATCTTGCGCCGGTCGCTAAGCAGACCTTGGTGATGACCTTCACATGCGGATTCGCCGACTGCTCTACTCCGGCCAACAAGACGTCGATCTGCTCGCGCGTCAGGAACGACAGCTCCCGCTCAACAATCCTATAGGCTCGCACTGTCTTCAACGGATTGGGCTTCGACCACTGGCCTAGCCGTACCAGCTCCTGAAACACAGCCCGGAGATAAGCGTGGTCATGATTGACCGTGTTCATCGAAACGCCAGCCTCAAGACGCTGGGCACGAAAATCCGCAAAGTCCTCGGCAGTGAAATTGGCCGCCAACGGATCACCCATCGCTTCGCACATCGCCTTCAGCTTGCCGAAACGACTCGTGCCGCTGCGTAACGCTCGGCCATGGGCCTCGTACCAACTGTTCACCAGGTCGGAGAGGCGGCGTTTGTCCTTAGCTGCCGGCTTCCACTCGGGATCTTCGGCATGCTTAGACTGGACGTAGACGACGAACTGTTTGGCTTCGGCTTGCGTATCAAAGATGCGCTTGAACTGCGGGCCAGTTCTGCCGCCAGGCTGAACGTTCACAGCCCACTTCCCATCTGGTCGTTTCTTGATGCTCATGCCAGCGGTAACCTCTTGGCCACGAACTCATAGCGAGCATTCAGTGCGCATATCTTCTCGCGAATGGTTGCAAGCTCCTTTTCAAACTCGAATTGATGCCCTAGAACCAAGCGCCACGCTTCGGGAGACTCAAGGTCATTCTGATTTTGATATGCATAGTCTTCGTGGCCGACAGCCCAGTATTCTTCATGCCCTTCCACTACTGCCCTAAGGGCATCAATCGCATCAACGCATTTACGAGCAGCCTCCTCCATTTTCTTTTGCTTCAGCATGAGCCAGTGGTACTCCCCTTGGACGCTCTCCAAGGTTCGCCCTTCCAGGCGCCATCCCAAAGCGTTTTGCGCGTCTAGGCTGATGATTCCGGATAGCTTTTGTGGAATTAGGCCTGCTTCTACAGCTTTTCGCGTGTATTCCTTCCTTTGCGCTTCCGTAAGCGTCCTTTTCCCGCAGCAGTATCGGCTCCAGCGATTTCCCGCAGGCGATTCGTCTATCTTAAGCGCCTCTTCAATCTCAGCATTTGTTCTTCCACTCACCTGCTTCATGGCCACTGCATAGGCCATGGATAGTTCCCTAGCCGTCTGGCTAACTCTCGGCTTCCGCGCTCGCTTCTCGATGTTGTCCATGTACAAGTCCAGTTAACTAGCTTTCAAGGGGAGAGATCTCTTTTATCTGGCCTTTTAGTTATCTAAATAGGCCAGATAAAGTCTAGTCCATGTTTGGCTAGCATGGGAAGCCCTGTGGACCTCATCTTCGTTCCCTTTTTGACCCGCGCTCGGTTTGCCGAGCTTGTAGGCATCACAGAAGACACCCTTGAACGGTGGATCCGTGACGGTCGCATCCGCACCCATCGAATTGGTAAACGGTCCTTGGTGGACATGCGCCAATGGCTCGCCGACGAGCGAGGCGCATGATGAACTCGAAACGCCTCGACCACGGTATCGATCAGCGCGAACTGGCCTCACGCCTAGGCGCAAACCGCGAAGCCACTGCTGCTGCCTGCGAAGCCGAATGGGCTCGCATCCAGGCCGCCATGCAACCTCTCTCGATTCAGCAGGCTTGTGAACTCACCCGGACAGGGTTAGCCGCGGCGGCGGTATCGGGTGCGCAAGAGCCGGCAGATGGTGCCAGGGCGTACCACGCGCAGCGTGGGCGCACTGGTGCCGATGCCGGCGCAGCCGCCGCCCCTACAGTAATCACGGGGGGAGCGGAAACAATCGAGCCGATGCGGCTTGTGCTGAGTGACGGGAAGTTGAAAGAGGTTTTGGTTCGAGTGCCGGGCAGGGGGCAGACGGCCATCATCGATTGGATCAACGTCACCTTTCATGCCTCGACCTGCTGGGAACGGCTGGGTGCGACGACGCCACAGAACCGCGACATGGTGATCTCGTTGTCGCACAAGCTCCGCAGCATCGGCGGGGATGCATGGGTCGTAACCCGCCAGTGCGAAAAAGGCCGAAATTTCTACCACGAAGCCTACGAAATTGGTGACGGCCTGGGCTTCGTCTGCATTGGCGGCCAGCGCGATACGATGCTGGTGATGCTCAACAGCCAAGCCCTGACGACTGCCAGCGAAGGCTGGCAAGCCAAGCTGTATGACTTCCTCACCCACGTCGCCATCCAACCGCGCCTGACGCGCGTGGACGTGGCGCATGACGACTTCACCGGCGAGCGCTACACGGTAGACCGCGCGCTGGAGGACTACGAAGCCGGCCTGTTCGTCTGCCATGTCATGCAGCCCGATTGCGAGCGGCGCGGCAATTGGCACAAGCCTAATGGCAAGGGCCGTACTGCCTATATCGGCCATCGTGCCAACGGGAAGTACTGCCGCGTCTACGAGAAGGGCATGCAGCTCGGCTCGCCTGAGTCGCCCTGGGTGCGGATCGAAGTCGAATTCAAAAGCGTGGATCGCGTGATCCCGTTCGAAATCCTCCTGAATCCCGGCGAATACCTCGCCGCCGCCTACCCCGCCTTCGCCTGGATCGACGAGCACCAAACACGCATCGAGACCTACAAGCGCGAAGCCAACACCAGCTATCAAACCATGCTTGCTTGGCTCAAACGCCAATGCGGCCCTGCCCTGGCCTTTGCTGAGCAAGTCGAAGGCTCCGCATCCGCCGTGCTCGAACTGGTCCGCCGCGATGACACACCGCGCCGTATGAAGCGCTACGTGCTCGACGTTGCGCACGAAACCATCGAATCCCTCACGCCCGTCGCCCACTCGCTCGAAGAACTAGCCGAGATGGCGTTCCCCGAATCTCCACGCCACCCGTCGCTCCCGGCCGACGGGGCCATGGCTTAGATGCCGGTAGGAATCAAAGCCAATGTTCGCATTCGAAACCCCCAAGCAAGTCGTCAAAGCCACCGTATTGGGCATCAAGTCCTTTTCCGGGGATATCGACGGCAGCCACATCGACACTGCAAGCATCTTCGTTATCACCCCGCTCGACGACACGCGCGGTACCGCCAAGGGCTATGCCACGGTCGAGTACAAAGCAGGCACCTCGGAAATTTTCCAGAAGGTTAAGCACCTCCCCTTTCCGCATGAGGCTGAACTGGTGATCGAGAACGTCACCAGCGGCAAGGTCGTGAAGACAGTAGTGCGCGACTACAAGCCCGTCGTGCAGCAGAACGCCGGCAAAGTCGCCGAGGTCGTCGCAGGCAAGGGTGCCAAGGAGTTCTGATGCTCACCCATGCCTTCATCGTCCAAGACAAGGAAACGGGCCTGTTCCTGTATCCCCACAAGGAGGGTGATGTGGGCTACACGCGGCTCGTGACAGAGGCGGGTGTATTCGACGACGTGGAGTCAGCGCTGGCCACGGCCGACGATTACCTCCACCGCGGCGAATACGTGATCTTCGAGTTCTGGTGCCAGGTGCACTGATGACCTCCGATCAGGCTCAACAGCTCATCGACTTACTTGCCGCCATCAAGGCGTTTTTTGAACCCGTTGGCGGTATCGCGTCGTTCCTTCTAGCTCTGGGTTTTCTGCTGTCGTTCGCTCATGGCTTCAATGCCGGCAAGGGGTCTAGCAATCGTGAAATTTGATCCCTCGTCGGTAGCGCAATTTTTTGCCGCGCTGTTTACGGCGTGGGCAATCGGCTGGGTCGTCGGTTTTACCGTGTCCTGGGCCAGGCGATTTCTGGGCGACTTGTCCCAGGACTCGTAGTTCCGCAGTACCACCTCAACCTCAAAAGGAGCTTTTTATGAAGACCAAGCTACAAGCCCTGATCTCGCTGGCCAATCGCCAGCACACCCGCATCGCTATCCCCGCCATTGCAATCCTGGCCGGCGTTGCTGCACATGCCGACACCGCAGATCCGCTCGGCGCAGCCATCGACGCGCTGATCTCCGGCGTGATGACCGGTGTCGGCACTACGTTCGCCAAGATCGTCCCGCTGCTCGTGTTGGTGTTCGGGATGGGTTTCGCCTGGCGTTGGGTGAAGAAGGGTGCCAAGTAATTTCTGCACTGCTGGCCTGGTGAATCACCAGGCCATTTTTTGATTTGAGGCTGCGATGCGCTATCGGAAATTAGTCGTCACCATAACCCTTATGTGCCTACTGCCAGGACTGTTTGGTTTTGGCGTCATTTGCCTCATGCCTGGCATCAACATAGCCTGTGCGGCCGCCGGGGCTTGGCTAATTACTGGTACTAACATGCTGATCGCGGATGTTGCGATTGGCCTTACCGGAGTCCTCTCAGGCGTACTTTGGTATGAGTGCAATGGTTTCACCAGCTTCACATCTTGCAAATCAACAGCTCAACCCAGCACGAGCGGATTCAACCCTAATCAGCCGATGAAGGTAGACCTTCGGCCTGATGCAAAACGTCAAAACCCTGATCCGAGCAAATTTAACGACCCAACACCTACGTCACGCGACGTAACCCCGAAGGCCGCTATTCCAACAAACAAGCAGGGTGGATCACTGGCGCCATCTAGCTACCCAGATCTTGTTCGTAGCGTTGGTGGTGCAGGAATGTCGCGTTGGTATATCAACGGTTCAAGCGGCCAAAGTGCCCTTCAGGATCGCCGGTTCAAGATACTGGTGGCTACCGATCCTTCAAACCCCAAGGCAAACAACTCCTGTCCGTCAGCCACGACACAACAGGATCAACTGGGTGGCGGGTGGACTCCCGGCTGGTGTGGGTCTGTAGATGGCACTAACTACCTTGTTGGCTACCAAATTCAGGATCAAACCTGTGACGCTGGCTATGTGCTTGGTAGCAGCGGATGCACTTTGGCGGTTCCTTCCGCTGTGCGGAAGCCGACTGGCACTACTTGCGAAATACTCTGGGACAGCACCGCAAAGAAGATGCTTTTTGATGCGGCAAACCCCGCGTGCGATGGCCTAGCTCAGCGTCTTCAAAGCGGCGATAGCAGCAACCCGCAGAAGCTGACCACGACCGGAATTGATGCTGGGGGAAACCGGGAAGGTTGGTCCGTTACTCCAAACAGCGACGGTGGGTTCACGATATGCCAGGACAAGGGCGCGTCAGGTTCAATGACCTGTGTGAAGACTGGCCCCTACGACCCTGGACAGAACGGCTATCCACCTTCATCGACAACCCAGACTGGTGGTGGCGGTATCGTCGGGCCATCCAATGGAAACACACCTGGCAACACTGGTTCCTCAGCGACAGGTCCCGCATGTGGCGGTGCTGGTCAGCCTCCTTGTGCAATTGACGATAGTGGCTTCAAGGGCGCCGGCATCGATCACACGTCCCTTGATAACGCAATCAATGCGCTGCCCGACGCTTACAACCATAGCGTCACAAGCAACAACAACGACCATGGTATCGAGACGTCCCAGTACTGGACCGATTTCCGCTTCGGCCTAGCCAGCGTTGCATGTGAACCGATCGTCATTGACCTCGGCTACTTGTCCAGTAGCGCAGGTTCGCTGTCTCTAGACGTATGCGAAAACCCCCTGGTTGTAATCGGCAAGCAGGTAGAAGCCTTCCTGCTGTACGTCTTCACCGTCGCTTACATCTGGCGCCGATTCATGTCGTCGGAAATTCCAACTGCTACGGATTGAGCTATGCCATTCCTTGCCCTGTTTCTCGAAGGCGTCTTCGGTGCGTTGGTTGCCGCATTCGCCAATTGGCTTGGCAAACGAGCCGCAGTTTTTGTCGCAGCAATGACAGTGTTCCTCGCTGCACTGGCCGCACTGTGGGTGGCCATTCGTGGCCTGATTGCTGGCCTCATGGTCGTCATTCCAAACAGTGGCCTCACACATTGGCTGCTGGTCGGCCTCAATCTCGTCCTACCTGCAAACTGGGAAGTCTGCTGCTCGGCCATGGTCGCAGCGGATCTGGCTGTCTATCTCTATCGCTGGAACATGGCTCATGTTCTCCAGCCGACTGTATAGGGGACACAAATGCCAGTCTGGGCCGTAACCGGCAAGCTAGGCGGGGGCAAAACTCTCTATGCCGTATCGCAGGCACGAGAACGCCTACTCAAGGCGCATAGGGTTGCCGCCAACTTCGATATTTTCGCGGAGTCGTTCGCGCATCCCTGGCGGGACGAAAGCGATATCCAGTTGCTCCGTATTCCGGACTCTCCTGCGTTGCGAGACCTACAGGCCATCGGCATCGGCAATCCAACAACCGACGAAACGAAAAACGGTTTGCTCATCCTGGATGAGTGCGGGGCGATTCTGAATGCCCGTACCTACAACCAGAAAGGCCGCGATGAGCTAATCAAGTGGTTCTTGCACAGCCGCAAGCTTGGCTGGGACGTGGTGTTCATCGTTCAGAACGTCGCGCTGATTGATAAGCAGATTCGCGAGGCGCTGATCGAGTATGGCGTGACAGTACGTCGTATGGACCGCCTCAACATCCCAGGCCTTTCCGCCATCGGCATCAAACTTAAGCTGCCGCGTGTGCATGTGGCGGTTACCCGTTACGGCCTCGATCGCAACGCCGTTATCGCCGATCGCGACTTTTTCCGCGGCAGTGATCTGTTCGAAGCCTATTCCACACGGCAGCTGATCGACCTCGATCACGAAGTCGGCGCGATCGATCTCGTTATCCACGAGGGCGCGAGTTGCGTCCTACCCCCTTGGCATCTGAAAGGACGTTTTATGTCGAAATTTGCACTGGTCAAACCTTACGCACGCTCCGCTCTTGTCGCGGGCCTGGTCATCGGCTCTGTTGCGATTACTGCCGCGGGCTGGGTCGCAGGCTATCGAAAGCAAGAGTCGGTTAAGACTGCCGCAGCAACCGAGAACGCCATTGAAGATCTGGTCGGGGTTGTGAGGGCGCCCACAGGCACGCTGTCATTCTTGGATAAGACCGGGCATGTTCATCAGACCTTCGATGTGACGGTTGTGGGCGGCGATTACTACGTGAAGTTGGAGGATGGTTATTCCCATGTTCTTCATACTCACTAGGCTGTCCCTGGTTTTTGTACTCCTCCTGGTCTCGCCTCTTACGAAAGCCGGCGATGTGGTCCAACGTCCGCAGGCTGGGTACGCTTTTAATCTCAACGCGGTACCGTTGCCTCAGGTGCTTACCCTAGTCTATGGCGAGGTTTTACATGAGCCATACCTGCTGGATGACAGCATAAAAGGCGCTTTGGTAACCCTGAACCTAAAAGGGGCCGAACCAGAAGCCGTGCGTCAGGTACTTGATGCTTATCTGGCGGGCAGAGGTGTCCGCCATACGATCAAGAGCGGTGTCCATGTTTTCGACGCCGGTTCTGGTGCAGCATCGGGGACGCCAGCAAAGCCCGGATCAGGCGTAAGCGATGCGGCTCTCCCACACGAGAGCTCCCCGCCCAAGCCAGACGCCCAAAGTGCCTTTCTGTTTCGAAGCCACAATCGGCCCGTAGGCGACCTGGCAAAGGTGCTGGGCTCCATCCTCGCTGGCGGCAGTGTGCAAACGATTGCTGACGACAGCGTGCTGCTGGTGGGCAACCCAGAACGAGTGGCGCTCGCACGTACCATTGCAGAGCAGTACGACCAACCGGTAGATGAATTGTCGGTGCGGGCCTCGATCGTCGAATACACCGCCACAAGCGATGACGGCCAAGGCTTGGCCGGGGCGCTAAAGGTTCTGGGTGGTCGGCTTTCGCTTCAATTCGGAGATAGCCCGCTTGCCAACGCACTCAGCCTAAAAACTGGAAGTGTAGATGCTGTCCTATCGGCTCTATCGCAGGACAGCCGATTCAGCATTCTGGACACAAGCACGTTGCGCATTGTGAGCGGCAAGCAGGGCCAGTTGAACGTCGGCCAGGATGTGCCCGTGCTGGGGCAGATCACTACGGACAATACCGGCAAAGCCCTTCAGTCCGTCACCTACAGGCCGAGCGGGCTAATCCTCAGCATCAAGCCCGTGAAGGTGGGCAATACGGTGCATGCGAATGTCCATCAAACCCTATCGTCGTTTGCCGTCACCAAGACCAGCAACATCGACAGCCCAACGCTGCTCAAGCGCGACCTTGAGACTGACCTGACAGCGGAATTTGGGGAACTGGTCATCATCGGTGGACTGGATGAACAGCAAGTCACCAAGGCATCCGGCGGGTTGCTTGGCTGGCGATTTTCTAACAGCAACACAAGTAGCAAAACCACTCTTCTGTTACTTCTTCAATTTAATAGGGTTTAGTTATGAAAATTGCGTTCCAAGTAACCTGTCCAAGGGGCTGCTTGGCTAGAGCCAATCCGATAGCGCGGCCTCTTGGAGTCGGTGTTGATGCACGGATGATTGCTCGGTTCTCGGGGAATGTGCGTTAACGCACATTCCAAGTTTTCATTTAAATATCAAAGCACTACATCTTTTATTCATTTTGCATATCTTCAATATTAAGCATCTGACTAGCAAGAATGCCAAGCCTGTGCGGCCACGCGGTCCGGCCGGAAAATATTATTATCCTGATAATATTTTTGTGAAGCGTAAGCACCTACGCCGCTCGGACAGCAAACTACCTATAGGCACCATTTTCGATTGCGGCGAGAGTGCTCACTACCAGTTCAAATCCCTCTGCTGTATCGAGCAACTCTATCGGCCGCACTCCACCCAAAGCAGGCACAGGCTGCCTGACCCAGTCATCTAGCCACTTTGCTGCGTCAAAGCCTGGTTCATCGACCATGGCTTGGACTTGGGTAACCAGTGCTTCAAGTTCTGTGCTGCGGGGTTGTTGGCGCGACGCCGCCCCCACAATGGATGACCGTTTCAAGCTCTATCTCCGTTTGTTTTGTCTTCGATGCGCACTACGAACTCGACGGTTCTTGCGGTCTTGTACACGGCCATGATCAGTGCTCGCTGGTGAGGCAGTGCCATCCTTTTGGATGGTCACCTCCCCCACCCCTCATGCGGCCACCCGCTTCCGGAGTCAAAGGAAAGTCAATTCTCGATCCGTCGGCTGCTTGCAGCCGTCGGGCGGGGATTTACTTTGCTTTGACGTAGGGAGCACTCTCCGCCTTAAGAGAGGGTTGGGGCGGATAAGCGCTATCCGATTCGGGCTCGCCCCTGAAGGGGGCGTTTACACAGGTGCATCGATCTGCAGCCTAGATATGTGTGTCGAAGGTAGCACTCTCATCCCGCCCCGGAAAGTCGAGGAAGGTTTTTCTTCGCCACGGAAGAGCTCGCAGCTACACTTGCCAGCTTCCGTGGCTACGAAGCGCCATTGTTGAGTTCACTAGATACCCCATGCATCGTCATTCAATATCACTAGATTTTGTCCGCCAAATTCAGCAAGAAGCTTCAGAGGGCAGCATTTCGGATCAGTTTCGACGTGATCAGGCGTCTTTCGGTTCTCTACCTGCGCAACTCTGTACTGATCTCGGCATACCCGAGCTACAGGTAGTCACATCAGTAAAAATTATCGAAAAGATGATTTTTGATCATGGTCTCACCCCAAGCATGATTGCTAATCTGCATGGGCATCTTTGTGAGCCAACCGCTATTTATAAGTCGGCCACTCATGATGACGGTAGCATTATTGTTTTGACGGCGCAGATTGCTCGGTCTTTCCCTGTTATTGCTGCAATCAAGGTAGACAAGCCGGACTCATACCAAAAGGCCAACGTGCACTGGCTTGCGAGCGCCTATCCAAAAGAGGATCAAGATGCGATAGCTCGCTGGGGGAAGCAAGGACTGACTTTATGGCAGAAATGAAATGGGCCGCTTACGCGGCCCATTAGAATGATTTTGTCTGAGTCTGGAGATAGCGGCACTCGACTGTGTGACGGTATGGCCTCCAGCCCTCAGACAACTCAATTTTGAGCAGTCTACCCCATCGTGTCAAGTAGGTTTACAGCCTGAATATGCTAATAGCCTTGTCATTCGCCTCCAACAAACTTCCAACCGCATAGCCGTACAATGACGGCCAAAGACGGCCGCAGCCTTGATCTGACGGGCATTGACGGACAAAGACGGACAAAAAACGAGACTTAAAATCCCTCGGCGCAAGCTGTGCCGGTTCGATTCCGGCTCCGGGCACCACCGCGCAGAATAAGGCTCCAAGTCGATTGGAGCCTTTTTGCATTTCCGCTCCGCCATTCTGCTGGCGCTCCGCAAGACACGACCCCGCGGCTTCCCAAGCGATTGATTCTGCAAAAAAGATCTTCCCGTCCGCTCGTCATGGCGGCGGCCGAAGGGTGCATGGCTTTGTCCCGGATACTTCGCTATACCTTAGCAAAGCCGCGAAGGGCCAGGAGGAATCACGCATGAAGGCAACGATAGGGGCAAAGCTCTGGTTGAGCTATCTGGCGATCCTGCTGGTCATTTTCTTTGTGGCCGCCATGGCGTACCGGAATCAGGCCAGAGCCAACGAGTCGGCGTACTGGGTGGCGCACACCTACCAGGTCACCATCAAGCTGAACGAACTGTTTTCCTCGATTCAGGATGCGGAAACCGGTACGCGCGGTTATGCGATCACAGGCTCCGAGCGTTATCTGGCGCCCTATCTGTCGGGCACCGCCCGCATACCGGGACAATTGCAGTCGGTACGCCAGTTGACGGCGAGTAACGCCAATCAGCAGCGGCGTCTCGACAAGCTGGAGCCCCTGATCAACCAGAAACTGGCCGTGATGCAGAAGAGCATCACGCTACGCCGTGAGCAAGGCTTCGAAGGCGTACTCGGACTGGTGCAGACCGGCGCGGGAAAAACCGCCATGGATGGTATCCGGACCCAGGTCGGCGACATGATCCATGAGGAAAACACCCTGCAGCAGGTGCGCGATGAAGCGGCGGCCCAGGCCGCAAAGCGCAGCATGGATTCCATTCTCCTGGGTGTGGCAGTTTCCGGCGTGATCGTCGTGGCGCTGGGCCTGTTCTTTACCGCCCATATCGCGCGGCCGGTGAGGGATATGGCGGATATTTCCGAGCGGATCAGCAACGGTGACCTATCCTGCGAGCCTGCCCTCACCCACAGGCAGGACGAGATCGGCAAGTTGACCGAGCATTTTCGCCGCATGGTGGCCTCCTTGCGAAGCAAGGCCGAGCTGGCCCGGCAGATAGCCGGCGGCGATCTGACGGTAAAGCTCGAACAGCATTCCGACGAAGACATACTCGGCGTCGCACTGGCCCAGATGGTCCAGAATCTTCGCCAGTTCAACGGCGAAATACGGGCGGGGATCGACATGCTCGCCGCGTCTTCGGGCGAGATCGCCGCCGGTGCCGTCCAGATCGCCTCCGCCACCGAGGAGACGGCAACCTCGGTCATCGAGACCGCAACCAGTGCAGAAGAAGTGAAGCAGGCCGCCATGCTGGCCAGCCAGCAAGCCCGTACGCTCTCGACCTCCTCGCAGGAAGCGGCGATGGTCTCGCAGGAGGGCAAGCAGGCGGTCGACGAGACCGTCGCCAGCATGCTGCAAGCACACAAGCAGGCGGAACTCATCAGCGAATGCGTATTGCGGCTGACCGAGCAGACACAGGCCATCGCCGAGATCGTCGCCACCGTGAACGACCTGGCCGAGCAGTCCAACGTCCTGGCCGTCAATGCATCGCTGGAAGCGGCCAAGGCCGGTGACTACGGCCTGGGCTTTGCCATGGTGGCGCAGGAAGTGAAGGGACTGGCAAACCAGTCCAAAAAGGCTACCGTCAACGTGACCCAGATACTTGGGGACATACAACGGGCCATCAATCGCGCCTCGTTCGCGGCGGAGCAGGGAAGCCGTGCGGCCGAAAGCGGGCTGAAGCAATCCACACAGGCGGGTGACGCCATTCGTTTCCTCAGTGAGCGCCTGTCCGCGAGCACCCAGGTCGCGACCCAGATCGCCGTATCGTCACAGCAGCAGCTGGTTGGCATAGAGCAACTGGTGGTGGCGATGGGCAATATCCATCGCGTCAGCGCGCAGAACATGGCCAGCTCACGGCAGGCCGGCAGCGCTTCGGAACAACTGCATAGGCTGGGCCTGCAGCTCAAGGAGCTGTCCTCACACTTTCGCATCTGACCAAGGAGTCCGCCCGGCGGCATCGCATGCACGCCGGGCTGTTCGACTCAGCCCCTGCTCGATACCTCGATATTGCGCCCCAACGCCATCAGGGCGAACGCCGAACCCGCAAGGGCGATCCATAGCCAGCCGCCCTGCGCATACAGCACACCCGCCAGGCCAGAACCCAGTGCCCCTCCCAGGAAAATACTGGTCATGTAGACCGCGTTCAGCCGACTGCGGCTTTGGGGGTCCAGGGCATAGATTTCACGCTGCCCCAGCACCAGGTTCATCTGCACCGCAAAGTCGAGCACCACGCCGGTGAGTACCAGACCCATCGCGCCCAGACCCGGCAACAACACGTTCGGCAGAAAACTCAGCACCCCCAGCGCCAGCGCGGCCATCGTTGCCACGCGCGTGTACCCCTTGTCGGCCAGGCGACCGCTGATGGGTGCCGCAACGGCGCCAATGGCGCCCACCAGCGCGAACAGGGCCACACCGGATTGGGAGAACTGGTAGTGGTGCATCAGCTCCATCGGCACCGCAGTCCAGAACAGGCTGAAAGCGGCGAACAGGCTCGCCTGATAGAGCGAGCGTTCACGCAGTACCGGCATGTTGACCACGAAGCCGATCAGCGAGCGCAGCAAGCTGGCGTAGCTTGCCTTATGGTCTGGCTGACGCTCAGGCAACAGCCAGGCCAAGGCCAGCGTGATCAGCACCATGAGTACGGCGGCGCCGGAAAATACCGTACGCCAACCCCAGTGGTCTGCCACAAAGCTGGAGATGGGGCGAGCCAGCAGAATGCCCATCAGCAAGCCGCTCATGATGCTGCCGACCACGCTGCCGCGCGAGGCCGCAGGCGACATATGCGCAGCCAGCGGGATCAACATCTGGACCGATACCGAACTGATGCCGATCAATAGCGAAACCAGCAGGAAGGCGCTGCCGCCATGCGCAAACGAGGCGGCGCCCAGCGCCAGGATGGAGACCGCCGCGGTGGTGATCATCAGCCGACGGTTCTCCAGCAGGTCGCCCAGGGGCACCAGCAGGAACAGCCCAGCGGCATAGCCGATCTGGGTCAGCGAGACCACCAGCCCGGCCGTACTGGCCGAGAGGCCGACATCCGGCGCGATCAACGCGATGATGGGCTGGGCATAGTAGATGTTGGCGACAATGGCGCCACAGCAGAAAGCGAACAGGGCAATCATGCCCCTGCTGAGGCCGGCACTGCCGGCGGGGAGGGCGAGGGATTCCAGCTTCATGGCAGCTCCTTGGTGACCGGATGGATCAGGGGGCGTGCCCCCCGGATGATTTGGATCGAGGTCAGCCTACCTATTGCGCCGATCGCGGAGAATATGGCTAAAATGCAATCCAGCATTGTATAAATAGCAAAGGTGACCGCATGGACAAGCTGCTGGCAATCCGGACATTTGTGGCAGTCGCCGAAGCGGAGGGATTTTCCAGGGCAGCGCGCAAGCTGGGCATGGCCACCTCGTCGGTCACGCGCCTGATGGACGCACTGGAAGCATCACTGGGCACCATCCTGCTGACGCGATCAACCCGCCAGGTCAGCCTGACCGATGCAGGCTCGACCTATCTGGCGCAGGTCGGCGGCATCCTGTCCGACCTGAGGCTGGCCGACGACAGCGTCGCTGACAGCAGCAGCGAGCTGACAGGCAACTTGCGCATCTCGGTGCCGGTCACCTACTCCCGGCTTTGCCTCGCACAACCGCTCAATCGCTTTCTGGCCGCCCACCCCAAGCTGACGCTGGATCTGCTGGTCTCCGATGCCTATGTCGATCTCGCCACCGAACGCGTCGATCTCGCCGTCCGGATAGGTACGCCGGCCAATACACCCCAGTTGATCGTTCGCAGGCTGGCCGACAATCCTCGCATCCTCGTGGCCAGCCCGGCCTACCTGTCCCTAATGGGAATGCCCACCCGTCCGGATGAGCTATCCGCACATCATTGCCTGCGCTTTGCCTATACGTCCGGCCCACAGCGCTGGCTGTTCAACCGGCAGGTCGAGCATGCCGACATTCTCGTGACGGGCCGCATGCTGGCCAACAGCCTTGATCTTCTCTACCAGGCAGCCATAGACGGGCAAGGTATTGCGTTGCTGCCAAGATGGATGGTGGAACAGCAGGACGGACACACACTGCAGCAGGTATTGCCGGACTGGCAGATCAGCCCGACGCTGGACGAGATCTGCGTTTATCTCGCCTACCTGCCCAATCGACGCTATTCGAACAAGGTGAAGGCCCTGGTCGCCCATTTGCTGGCACAGGTGGGCCACCCGTCCTCGTAGCCCCGGCCTTCCGACCGGCAAAACCGGTACTGCCGGTACACAGCACGGCCATCAGAACGGGTCAACCGGGCGTCTTGATCGCGGTCAGGTAGGCAATACGGTCCGAGCCCTGGAACTGGCCCGTTTCAATGCTGGGTCGAACAATCTGCTCGAAGAACCGGCGCTCCTCTGCATTGAAATGCATGGCGAGAATCGCGCCATGGGTGGGTACCAACGGATGGAGGGCGCTGCCGAGAAAGGCCTCCCAGCTCGGCACGATGACGGGGTCCACATCGACATGAACCTGGCAAAGCCAGCAGCCTGAACAAAGCCGAGCAGATCACGCTCGGAGTAGTTGCAGAGCGGATCACTTGCCATCTTCTCTTTGGTATCGGGGAACAGCGCGGCCTTCCAGCGATGCAGCAAGGGAAGGAAACGGTCCGGGGACACCGCCTGCATGCCATCGACCAGCCTGCGCAGCGCGCAGGCAGCCAAGGCGTCATCCTGGAAAACGGCTCCGCGATGGAAATCCTGCCGCCCGGCTTGAGGATACGATGGAATTCGCCCAATGCTGCAGGTTTGTCGGCTAGGTAGGCCAGTACCGCGCGAGTCGTGACCACATCGACCGACGCATCGGACACGGCACGCAGATCATCGGCGCTGCCCTGCAGAAAAGTACACTGCCTTTCCGCGCCTCGGCGCCGGGCCAGCGCTTCGGCGTGCGTCAGCAGGGGTGCCGATACGTCGAACAATACGACCTGCAGGTCGGGTCCGACCCGTTCGATGACTCGGGAGGCAATCGGGCCATCTCCGGTACCGACATCCGGCAGGCGCATGCCCGGCCCCAGCATTGCGCCCTTGAACACACGATCCGCATAGCGCGCCACCACCGACTGCATCGCACCGCCGTACGCCGTATCGTCACCATGGCGGTCACGCAGGAGTCATGCCGCCCAGATGTCGGCTTCAATTTGATCGCTGATCATGCACCGGGTTATCTGAGCGCAGAGGAATCAACGAGCGACAGGCAGGCGAGGGAAGCCTTGTCGGTCCCTGCCTGCAGGACCCTGCACCTGCAATACTCATTACGGGTCATCAGGATGAAAAGCGGGTCGCTGACAGTCTCGCTACTCTACGGAGACAACCTAACAGATGACTTAGCGGGATCTGCGGCGCGCGTTCGGCACCGATCTGGTGCCGCACGGCTGTTCGTCTCAGGCCGGTTTGTGCCGCACCGACCAGAACCCGCTGCGTTGCGGCGCATAGGCCTGCTCGGCCGGGACCTTCAGCACCACCTCGGTTCCCTTGTCCGGCTGACTCCAGATATCGAGCTGCGCACCTATTCGGTCGGCACGCTCCCGCATCCCCGCCCAACCCCAATGCCCAGGGCGCTGCGCCGCCTCCAGCTCCGCCTGATCAAGGCCACGACCATCATCGCCTATCCGCAGTTGCAGATGCTCGGCCCCATAGATCAGCTCCAGCTCGATCTTGCGGGCCTGGGCGTGGCGATAGGCATTAAACAAAGCCTCGCGGCCTATGCCATAGATGGCATCGCGGGCAGCACACTGGATATCGCGGGGCTCACCTTCGATCAGCAACTGGAAGAAATTCCCGTGTTCATCGGCCAGAGTCGTACCAATCAGGCCCAAAGCCCGCGGTATGCCATCCGCAAACTGGATGTCCGCCCGAAGCGCCATGATCTGGTCCCGCCCCTCGGCCATCAGTTGATCCGCCTGGTCCAGCACCTGCTCGATCATGGCCTGGGCCTTGTCCGCATCGGTATGGGCGTGCTTGCCGGCAATCTGCAATCGCAACATCAGCCCCTGCATACCCTGCAGCAAGGTGTCGTGCACAGCCCGGGCGATGCGTTCCCGTTCGATCTGGCGCTCATGGGCCCGCTCGCGGATGCGGGACGTCACCTGCCGCAAGCGCAGCAAATAGAGCAGGTACAACAAGCCCAGCACCATCACGATGACCAGCAGGACAAACCAGGGTGTCTGCACAAAGGTCGGCGGTATCTCCAGCGCCAGCGAGGCACCGGTCTCGTTCCAGACGCCATCCTCGTTGGCCGCCAGCACCGTGAAGCGATACTTGCCTGGCCCGAGATTGGTATAGAACGCTTCGCGCCGGCCCGACGGGTCCTGCCACACCCGGTCCACACCCTCCAGCCGGTAGCGAAAACGTACCCGCTCTGGAATGGTCAGGCTCAAGGCAGCGAAGCGGATATGCAGCTTGCTGGTCCCCTTGGGCAGCACATTGGCGGCGGCGAGCGGATGCACCTTGCCGTCCGCCATCAGACTGGTGATGGCCAGCGGGGGCGCCAGGGCGTTGCGACGTATCCGCAACGGATCGATCCAGCCCGCGGCCGCCGAAGTAACGTACCAGATGCGGCCATCACTGCCTTCGATCAGGCTGGGTACCGGTCGTATCTGCATGGCAACGCCGACCAGACCGTCCTCATAGTTCAAGCGCTCCAGCGGCGCGCCCAGTGTCGGTGCCTGCACATAACGCCGCAGATCCGCAGCCGTCACCCGGCTGATGCCCTCGATACCATGCAGCCACACATCGCCGGCGGCGGTCTCGACGATTCCGGATACGCCCAGCAGCGGCTCGCCATGCCGCCCTGTCAGCGGCACAAAGCGCGTCCCGTCAAAATAGGCCACACCGCCCTCGCCCCCCACCCAGACGCGATCACCACGGCTGGCAAGGCTCAGCACGTTGCCCACCCTCAGTCCCTGCTCGCTACCGAGCAACCTCACCCTGTTTGCCTCCAGCAATGCAATCCGGTCGCCGGGAAAGCCAAACCACGCCCGCCCGGCACCATCCACCAGGATGGTGATGGCCGCCCCGTCGGGCAAATCGGTCCGGCCGCCACGCGCGATCCACTGGCCGTCCTTGAGCAGGTAGATACCCTTGCCAGCGACCGATACCCACAGGCCGCCTTTGCCATCCCGGCTCAGCGCCTGGATATCGGAACCCTTCATGTTCGACGGCAGGGCAAAGAAAGACGACGCCCCACCCTCGAACCGCCAGATGCCTTCACTGGTCCCGATCCAGGCCACGTCGGAAGGATCGGTATAAAGGGTCGTCGGCAGGATATGTTCATGCCGGGTCTGTCGGCCATCGGCGGCGATCTCCACCAGGTAAGGCGCCCCACCCGCCCACACCGCGCCGCGCTCACCCTTGGTGATGCCCAGATGTTGCAGCTCTGGCGGCAAGGGGGCCGAGACCAGCTTGTTGCGGCGGATACGGTCCAGCCCACCGGTCGTACCCAGCCAGACACTGCCCTCCCGGTCTTCCAGCATGACCTGGATATTCTCGCCACTTAAACCCTGGGTAACAGACAGATACTGCGCTGCGCTATCCGGTCTATGCAGCAGGGAGCGTCGCAAGGCACCCGTCGTCGCCGTCCAGAGCGCGCCCTCCCTGTCGACCAGCATCGCGCTGCGCTGGATTTTCTCGCCACGCAACGGCAGGGCGGAAAATTGCTGGCGCGTATCGGAAAACTTGAACAGACCGCTCGCATCGTTGGCGGCCAGCAGGGATTGATCCGGCGTGACCAGGAAGACATTGGCGCTATCGTCAAGCGCCAGCTTATGGAAACGAGTCTGTCCAGGGGGCCGCAAGTAGGCGCCGGATCGACGGGTGCCGACCAGTAAACCAGCCGGATAGGTCGAGACGACCTGGGTCGCTATGTCATCGGGCAACCCCACCTCCATCCCCAGCATCTGCCATCGCGCATCGCGCAGGAAGGCGATACCATTGCTGGTCGCCGCCCAGACAGTGCCATCCTGCGCCTTGTCGATGGCCAGGATGCTGCGCGGCGGCAGCCCGTCGTGCTCACCATAGTGCCAAACCTGGCCAGCCCTGAAATGACTGATGCCGCCGAAGCGATACCCGACCCAGAGTCCGCCATCGCCGTCGGCCATCAGCGCCAGTACATTACCGGACAGCAGCTTGTGGCCGGTGATGGCCTCCATCCGCTCAAAGCGCACACCATCAAAGCGGTACAAGCCCGCCGAGGAACCGATCCAGAGCCAGCCATCCAGGGTCTGCGCCAAGGCCCAGATATCTGCTGGCGCCCCGTCCTTTGCCGTCCAGGCCGTATGGTGGAAGTTCGACAGCAAGCGCTCCGGTTCTACCGCCTGCGATGGCGTCACCGCCAGTATCAGGTAAGCAGCCAACGCGATACGCAAGCAAGCCCGGAACCGCCGGACACATTGGCCAAGCTCGAAAGAGAGCGATCTCAAACCCTGTCCTTCCCAAATCATGTAGACCGGCGATCTGCAAACAAGTCATGAAATCGTTAAGCAGGCGTATGCGTAGCAAAGGGCTCGAACATGCACGACCAACCTTTATTTGCTGGGGAAAATGCTGACACCTCACCTCACCAGCAGCAATACCTCTTTGGGGGTAGCAGCGACACCCAATTTCTGGCACGCCAGCACCATCACCCCACATCGAGACAAAGCAACACGCCGTCTTCCTGCCCTGTCGGCAGGGTCAATCTCTCAAGCCGGGTTTAGCAAGAAAGGGCCGTTCAGGCCAGGGCAGAAGGCCATTGCCCCCTCGGCCGACGGCGCTGCAGGGATAGTGTTCGTGGCCCGTCCACCACGATCCCGTCGGGATATTCGTGAGCAAGGCGCCACTTGCCTTTGAAGCAAACGGGATTCCATGCACAATCCGGCATCCGCTTACACCACAAGCACACTGCGCACGGCTGTCAGGGCAGCTCAAACAGACACTTATGGACGTCAATCCGACCAGTCCGCCATCCACCGGTACGGCCGACGAAACGCTCGGCCACTACGCCTTGCGTCGTCGTCTGGGCGAGGGAGGCTTTGGGGAAGTTTTTGAAGCCTGGGATACCCGGCTCTGTCGCAGCGTGGCGGTCAAGCGCCTCAAGCTGCTGTCCGACTCGTTCCGGCCAGACCAGTTGATGACCGAGGCACGACTCGCCGCCTCACTGGACCACGAGGCCTTCGTCGACATCTTTGCGATCGACGATCACGACAACAGCCAGTTCATCATCATGGAGATGGTGCCGGGCAGCACACTGCAGGTCTTTATCCGCGAGCAGCATCCCAATGAGCACCAGGCACTGGAGATCGTGGCCCAGATCGCGGCGGCGATGGAGCAGGCTCACGCTTCTGGCCTGATCCACGGGGACCTCAAACCCTCCAACCTGATGGTCGAGCCTTCAGGCCGTATCCGTATCCTCGACTTTGGCCTTGCACGGCAGATCGACCCACTGGCGACCGGCTCCAGCTCGCAGACCGGCCAGGAGGGGACCATCGCCTACATGGCGCCGGAACGGCTACTGGGCAACCCGCCCGACATGGGTAGCGATATCTATGCCCTGGGGGTCATCCTCTATGAACTGATCGCGGGCGAGCGCCCTTTTGCCGGCCTGCACGGCCTCGCCCTGGCGGCTGCACATATGCAGTCCATGCCGGAGCAATGGCCGTTGCCGGAGAGCGTTACACCCGCATGTCGGGCACTGATCCACGAGCTTGTGGCACGCGATCCCACCCTGCGCCCTGCCAGCATGCAGTTGGTACGGCAACAGATCCAGGCGGTTCACGACGGGCGTACGCCGATGTTGCGTCGTACCGGCGCCGTTCTAGAGGGCAGCTTGGTCCAGGTCCGGAGCTGGCGCAAACTCGGCTTGTGGCTGGGTGGCAGCCTGCTACTGATTGCAGCGGCACTGCTGCTGGGCTATCTGCGGCCTGACTGGCGACAACATCTGCAACCACCGCCGTCCGAAGCCAGCGTACTGGCGGCCGGCATGCGTGCCTTGCATAACTTCGATAACGAGGACGAGCTCAGCGCCGCCATTACCCATTTCACTTCGCTGCTGGAACGCAGCCCTGACCATGCGGCAGCGGCAGCGGCGCTCTCGCTAGCCTATAGCTTGCGTTATAGCGGCGATGGCAAAGATGAAGTCTGGTTGCAACGCGCCGATACCAGCGCACGCATGGCCTTGAAGCTCGACGACCAGCTAGCCTTGGCACATACCGCCATGGGCTGGGTATTGGAGTTTCAGGGCAAGCTTGCCGAGGCCCTGCAAAGTACAGAACGGGCACTTGCATTGGACCCGACCAATATCTACGCCTTGAACGGCAAAGCGCAGTGGATGCTGCGCCAAGGCCGCTTGGCAGAGGCGGAGAAAATCGTCCAGCAGGCACTGGGACACCATCCTACGGAACGCCTGTTCACCGACTTGCTCGGCACTATCCGTTTCCAGCAAGGCGACTATGCGGGGGCAGAAAGTGCTTTCCGAAGCAGCATTGCCGCTCAACCCGATGCGATCTTCGCGTATGCCAACCTCAACGCTGCCTTGCTCCGCCAGAACCGTGTCGACGAGGCGCTGCAGGTCCTGCAACAGGGGTTGCAGATACGGCCCAACAGCCGTTTGTACGGCAACCTCGGCACTGCCCTGTTCGCACGAGGTGACTATCTAGGCGCAGTCTCCGCTTTCGAACGTGCGGTATCCAGCGCCAAGGGGAGTCCCAACGACTATCTGAAATGGGCCAACCTGGGTGATGCCTTGCGTTGGGTACCGGGTCGCAAGGATGCGGCAATCAGCGCCTACCAACGCGCCATCCAGCTACTGGAACCACAGCTCGTAAGACTGCCTGCCGATGCGACCCTTCGCACTCGTGGCGCGCTCTATCACGCGCGCACCGGTGACAAGCGGGAAGCGGTGGAATGGATGAAACAAGGCCTCGCGCTAGCGCCTGACAACCCCGATGCGCACTTTCGGGCACTGCTGGCCTACGAGTTGCTAGGAGAACGTGAGCAAGCGATCGCTGAAATGAAAACAGCTGTCGCACTCGGCTACCCTGTGTCGCTGATTGAGTCGGAACCCGACTTGATCAACCTACGACGTGATTCCCGTTACCAGCAACTTCAAATAGGCAAAGCGAAATGAGCGAAATCAAGAAGCACTCCTGTATCAACGTCAGTTTCGATATTGAGCAGGTCAGCAATCAATTGATCTGGAGCGTGGATGACAAGGTCTCGAATCCCACGACAGGCCGCTACGCTGGGGGCGTCCGCTTCTTCAAAGGCGAATCGCTGGACTTCTTCGTGACCGCCACGGGTGATGCGAAGCGGTTCCCGAATTTTCAGATCAGCATTCTTGAGTGCACCATTCTCTCGAGCCCACAGATTGTGAGTCTGGATGATCCGACCGACGCGGTTGTCTACGCCCCTCCCTCATTGTTTAGCGGCCCGGACGTCTCTGCGCGTCCTATAAGCGAAATCACAGACTGCGGCGTGGAAGTGAAACACGGCATCCGATATGTTTACATGCAGAAAGCCAACGCGCTGACGGTGGGTCAACAGAATGGTCGCTGGGAGTTGTCCCTTTACATTACGGTGAAGATCGTGACCAACCCCGGCGCCCAGCCTATCCTGCGCGTCTTCACCTTCGACCCTGAAAGCGAAGTGGGCAACGGTACGCGCTGAACGCTAGCTCGTCTGAGCGGCCAAGTGGGTGGATAAGTAACGGTCAGGCCATCAAACCCAATGCTCGCAGACGCCGACGCAATGCTTCGCTCGGCGTCTGCAGTAGCGATGCACACACCGTCAACTCCCCAGCAGCCGTTTGTAAGGCAGCGCGTAGCTCGGCCTCGGGGATCCGTTCTGCCGGCCGGATGTCGGGATGCGCATCGATCAGCTTGTAGAGTGAGGGCCGGGATATGCCCAGCGCCAACGCGGCCCCTCTGATCTGCCAGGCGCTCTGTTCCATGGCCTGCAATAGTTGGGCGTCGGACAGCTCGGACAACCTGGCTCGACGTACCGGTACAGGCGCAGTCTCGGTAAACCGGGCAGCGCTATCTGGCGAGGGCACTACCGACCTCTCCGGCATCATTACCGCCCCGACGAGTTCCTCGAACCGCGGCAAATCTCCTCCAGTCAGCGCCAGAGCCGCACGCTTCACCACGTTGCTCAGTTGCCTAACATTGCCCGGCCAGTCATAGCAGCACAGCTCGCGGACGAACACCGGGTCGAAACTCACACTGCTTCCGCTCTGTGCGGCCCATTGCGCCAACAGCTGCACGATCAGCAGGCCGATATCCTCACGCCGCTCACGCAGGGCCGGCATGCGGATCACAAAGGCCTCCAGGCGCCGCAGCAAGGGCTGGTTGAAGCTGCCGTCATCGAGGCGCTGGTCGGTCGCCGCGATCAACCTTGCCTTTGAGTATTCGTTGCGCGGCGCGCCCAGCGGACGGTATTCGCCGGTTTCCAGTACCCGCAACAGCATCGGTTGCACGGTGGCAGGGGCATTGCCGATTTCATCGAGAAACAGTGTGCCCTCACCGGCCTCTGCAAAGTAGCCCCGACGCGGCGACTGCGCGCCGGTATAGGCCCCCTTCACCGCGCCAAACAGGTCCGCTGCCGCCAGGGATTCGTTCAGTGTCGCCATGTTGACGCTGACCCAGGGTTGGTCGCGGCGCTTGCTGCAGGCATGGACTGCCTTGGCGGCCAACTCCTTGCCCGAGCCGGTTTCGCCCAGCAACAGGACCGACAGGTCGGTATTGGCGACCTGTCGTATCTGCTCCCGCACCCTGAGCATGGCACTGCTGACCCCCAGCAGGCCCGCCATCTCGCCTGCCCGTGGCAGTGTCGTGATCCAGTGCAGGCATAGCAGCACCGCGCCACCCAATCCCAGTACCACACCATCAGCCAGCGCTTCGCGGGTCAGGGTAACCCGTCCAGCTACGGCTTCACCATCAATCTCCACCATCATGCGCCCGACCGGGATTTCCAGGTCCACGCTGCCGTCCACCTGGCGGTGCAGCGTAACGGGCTCGCGGCCAATACAGCGCTCGCCCAATGGCAGGCCACTGGTGGTACCCGGCGGACGAAACAGCGGCATGAAACGGTTGAGCTGCACGGGCTGTCCGTCGTCCACCGCCATGGCCTGCTCCCCGACGCGCTCCAGTTGCGGGTGCCATAGTAGCGTCAGACCCAGCAAGGGTTCGGCAGCGCGCCCCTGCGATGCGCCGGGGCTGGGTAGGGTCAAATCCGTATCGATCACAGTCGCAGTATCACTCCAAAGAGATCCCATTCTAGCGGGACTGGCACGCCCTGCCAGCCCTGCCAAGCAGGATCGCAGCCACCAACCCGCACGTGTAAAGGACGCGCAGCCGCGGACATGTCAAAAGCCGTCATTGCCATGTCAATTTACACATCAAACGCCTTTTTGCAGCGCCTTTCGCCGTCCGTAGGCCCGGCGTGCCCTGGCATGGAACTTGAGTAGTACCCCCTAAAGATCGACGCCAAGAGGGCGAGGGCATGGTGTATCTGCCAGCCAATACAGGCCGGTAGGTCCCCTGGCACGGTTGATTCATCAACACCGCAATCCCGACCCATGAACACCATGACCTTCGCCAACCTCAAAGTCGTCCAACAACAATACAGCCCTGGCCGGTACGCGACGCTTTGCGAGCGCCTGCTGCCGAGGCTACATGGGAGCCAGACCTTGAATCAACCAATGCCGAATGACGTCCGTAGCAGCCTGGACACGCTCATACAGAACTGGCAGGGCACGCCTGCCACGCTGCGCCTGATCCTGCACCCACAGTTGGCCGAACCGGCATCCCGTCATGACCTGCTGCGGGACCTCGCGACCGAACAATGCCATCAACTGTGGCATCTGCTCGCCCCACGACAAGCCAGTTGGCTATGCCGGACCTTACTGCTGCTGCAAAAAACCGCAGAACGCGCACGCTTGCGGGGCGCCATCGAGTCCGAACTCGGCCAGTTGCTGCACGATTCGGCGCTGACCCTGTGGGCATCGCAGCCTCTGGGAACACCGATGGAAGAAACCGGCCTGCTACGTACCGCCGTGCAGCACCTGGCCGAATACAGCAACCTGCCCCCCGCCATCCTGCTGCGGCGTCTGCATGAGGGCCTGTCGCCGCGACAGCAGCAACGCAGCCGCATGGCGGAACGTCTGCTGATGCTGGCCGAGGAGCACAGCACCGACCTTCCCTTTGTCAGCATGGCCAGCCCTGCCCGGCGGGTGCAGCATCATCAGAATGGCCTGCTGGTGCAGCTTGCTACCTGGCTAAGCCAGGCACCCGCCAGCGCCCAGATAGAGTGCGCATTGCGCCGCAACTGGGTCAGTGGTCTGCTGTCCAGCTCGCCTGACGCCCTGGTAAACATGCTGCGTGAGTTGGCAGGCATACATTGGCAGCCCGCACTGGTCGCCTGTCTGACCGAGCAACAGCTCGCGCAATTGATGGACCTACTGGCACCGCAATCCGCGGCAGGTCAGTCCCTCAGACCAGCAGCGAACCTACCCGCCATCGAGCGCCAACTGGCTTGGTGCCGGCTGATGCGGCAAGGCTTACAAAGGGATAGCGACGGCCTACTGCCACGTACCCAATCTGCGAGCCATGCCTTGCGACTGTTCCTGCGCCATGGCGCTTGGCCCAGCTCGCTGTCGAAGTCCGGCGCGCCCAGCCTGGCCACCTGGCTGGAATCGCTGCCGGATGCCTGCTTGCAACGGGAGCTTATCCTGGTAGGTCCGCTGGCTGCGCGACAGATTGCCCACCTGACCACCGCCGAATTCCAGCAGCGGGTGATACGCCTGCTGACAGGAAAGGATGCAACCATCGTGCTTCAGTTGCATGCACGCCTGCCCGCCACCTTGCTGCAGCCCAACATCACCGGCCGGGAGCATGCCGCCCGCAGCCGCCATGCCGTCGCACTGTTGCTCGCCACCTTGCTGGTCCGCGGCAACCGTCGTCCTCTGGAGGGCCTGGCCACCCAACTCGGCACAGCACTCGCCCTGCGCTATGCCATGGACAAGCAGGCGCTGCTGTTACGGCTCAATGCCGGCCCCAGCCTCTCGGTCGTCGGGAACATCTCCGCCAGCCAGATCGATCAGTTCCCGGTCCGTCCCTTCACCGGCAAAAGCACCATCCCCGTCGAAGCGGTAATGCGCCGTACCGGCGTACATGCACCGATGTAAAGAGAGATCATGCCAAGCAAGCAAGCATCCCGTCTGTTCGGCCTGCAATGCCGCCATGGCTATTTCGCGCATGGTATCTGCATGCCGCTGGTACTCCACCCCACCAGTGGCTGCCAGCAGTTGCTCGCCCAATATCAACTTACCTTCAAGGCCGAACCTGGTGGCGGCAGCGTATACGATCAATCCGGTGGCCATCTCGATTGGGCGGCGCTGGCGGAGGAGCACGCCGCCTTCACCTTTGCCGTCCAGTGCCACGACCCTGCCCTGCTCAACTACACCCACTCGCCATTCGCGGGAACAGAGGACGCGACCCAGTTGTTCTATTTCGACAACCTGGTCGATCACGGCAAGGTTCATGGGCGGGTACGCCTGCTCGCGTGCGACGACACGCTGGAGCGACACACCCTATCAATCTTACCCAGCGAGCAGGCGGATGCGACCACACCGCCAGCCGTGGCGCCATCCGCTGCCTACTCGCTGGACCCGCAGCTCGCTCACGAAATCGAACGGACGATCCACGCCCATCGGGCCGCAACCCTGAAGCTCTGGCGTCCGCATGGCGGTAGCCAGGGGCTCTGGGGCATCATCGCCATCTATCCGGGCAAGCTGGCATTGTCCGAAAGCGGTCGCAGTTTCAGCGCTCCCCTCTACAGCCTGGACCTCGCCCCCCGCCAGACCCACTGGCGCTACTACATCGTCCAACCGCCCAAGCAGCACAAGGTGCAGGATTTCGAGCTGGTGGCGCAGGTCGAGTCCGACGACAGCCCCGACATGATCTTCACCCGCCAATCCGGCGATACCCGCCTGGGTGGCCGTCCCGCCCAGGTCTTCGTCGCCCCGGCGCCGCTACCACTGCTGCAACAACCGGGTGACGCCATCCGGGTGCAATTGCGCTCCCCCTATGGTCGCCCCATGTCATTGCCGTATCCCCAGGCGCATGCCTTGGCGCGCGGGGCGGATGGAAGGGTGTATTCAGAGGTGTTTGTGCATCTCTGATCTGATGACTTACTCAGCTTTGTTTAGCGGCTATCGCCGTGAGATCCGCGCGTTGCACGGTTTGGGACGGGAGTGCGTCCCACATTCAAACTGCACGCAGTGCGGATACTACGGCGACAGCCGCTTAAACCAACAATCACTAGTCAGAATGGAATATCCCACCAACTTGACCCCCATCAATACCCTCCTTCCCCGCTTCCCCTAGCCTGTCCGGCAGTTTCCTCGTCGAGTCGCTGCCATGCCCCCTCCCGCTACTGCCGTCACCTTCGATGCCGCCCTGATCCAGCGCTACGACCGGCCCGGGCCACGCTATACCTCCTACCCGACGGCCGACCGTTTCCAGTCCAGCTTCGATGCCAGCGCCTACCGTACGGAACTGGCGGCGGCCACGCGGCCGCTGTCGCTGTATGTGCATATCCCCTTCTGCGATACGGTCTGCTACTACTGCGCCTGCAACAAGATCACCACCAAGGACAGGCAGCAGGCCGATCGCTACCTAGACTACCTCGAGAAGGAAATCCGGCTTCGCCGGGCGCAGCTGCCTGAGCAAACGACCATTCGTCAGCTGCACCTCGGCGGCGGTACGCCGACCTTCCTGCGTGACGACCAGCTCGACCGGATGGTCGGCATGCTCAAGCAGCACTTTCCCTTCGATGAAAAGATGGAATGTGCGATCGAGATCGACCCTCGCCGGCTGGGCGAGCAGACCCTGGCAAAACTGGCCGCGCACGGTTTCAACCGCATGAGCCTGGGGGTACAGGACCTGGATCTCGATGTACAGGTCGCCATCAACCGCGTCCAGCCGCAGGCCTGGGTGATGGGTGCAATGCAGGAGGCCCGGCGCTTGCATTTCCGCTCGGTCAATTTCGACCTGATCTACGGGCTGCCGCGACAGACGCCGCAAAGCATGGCGCGCACGCTGGAAACCGTGCTGGCCTGGCGACCGGACCGGATCGCGCTGTACAGCTATGCCCACCTGCCGGAACGCTTCATGCCGCAGCGTCGTATCGCCATCGCCGAGCTGCCGACGCCGGAGGGCAAGCTGGCGCTGCTGGAACAAGCCGTCGCCAGCCTGCTCGATGCCGGTTACGTCTATATCGGCATGGATCATTTCGCCCTGCCGCACGATGACCTGGCGATGGCGCTCGCCGAAGGTCGACTGCAGCGCAATTTCCAAGGTTATGCCAGCGACGCAGACTGCAATCTGATAGGCCTTGGGGTATCGGCGATCGGCAAGGCGGGTGACAACTATGTGCAAAACCATCGCGAACTGGTGGACTACTACGCGGCAATGGACCTGGGTTACCTGCCGGAAGCCCGCGGCTACGTGCTGGAGCAGGACGATGCCATCCGGCGCGAAGTGATCCAGTCCCTGCTATGCCAGTCTGAACTGGTATTCGCCGAGTTCGAACAACGCTGGGGGGTCGACTTCCGCCACTACTTCGCACTTGAACTCACCGAGCTGCAGGCGCTGCAGATGGATGGTCTGCTGGAGGTCAAGCCGGACCGTCTGAGCATCACCCCCCGAGGCCGCTTCCTGGCTCGCGCCAGCGCCATGGTGTTCGACCGCTACCTGCGTGAGGGCCGGGCCGCCGGCAAGTATTCCAAAGTGATCTGACGCCGGCTTGATCCAGATCAGTCCGGCTGCGCACCACCTGTGCCATCTTGGCACCATCCCAAACCGGAGGAAGCTGCCATGACCGCCATGATGAAAGCCGCCGTTGTTCACGATTTCGGCCAGCCACTGGAAATCGAGGAGGTGCCGGTTCCCGAGGTGCCGCCTGGCCAGGTACTGGTCAAGGTCGTGGCATCCGGGGTCTGCCATACCGATCTGCACGCCGCCAAGGGCGACTGGCCGGTCAAGCCCGCCTTGCCCTTCATTCCGGGTCATGAGGGCGTGGGCTACGTGGCCAAGGTGGGGGCCGGTGTGCGGGGCATCCGGGAGGGGGACCGTGTCGGCGTACCGTGGCTGCATACCGCGTGCGGCTGCTGCGAACATTGCCTGACGGGCTGGGAGACACTCTGCGACGAGCAGCAGATGACCGGCTATACCGTCAACGGCGGCTATGCCGAGTACGTCCTGGCCGATCCCGGCTATGTCGGCCACCTGCCGGACAGCCTCGCCTTCGACGCCGCGGCACCGGTACTCTGCGCTGGCCTGACGGTCTACAAGGGTCTCAAGGTGCTCGACTGCAAGCCGGGTGACTGGGTCGCCATTTCCGGGATTGGGGGTCTGGGCCATATGGCTGTCCAGTACGCCAAGGCTATGGGCTTTCATGTTCTGGCCGTCGACATTAGTGCTGACAAGCTCAAGTTGGCTCAGTCTTTAGGTGCGGACATGGTCATCAACGCGGCCGAGCAGGACCCGGTCGCCGAAGCGCAAAAAGCCTTCCGTGGCGTGCATGGTGCCCTGGTTACTGCCGTGTCCCGGAGCGCCTTCGCCCAAGGCCTGGGGTTGCTGCACAAGCGTGGCACCATGTCGCTAGTCGGTCTGCCGCCCGGCAGCTTTGACCTGCCTATCTTCGACGTCGTACTCAACGCCAAGACCGTGCGTGGCTCCATCGTCGGCTCACGGCAGGATTTGCACGAGGCCTTGCAGTTTGCTGCCGAAGGCAAGGTCAGCGCGCACTTCAGTGCCGACAAGCTCGACAATATCAACCAGATCTTCGAGCGCATGCAATCGGGCGTAATCGATGGCCGCGTGGTCCTGAACTTCTAACCCCCCTCTTGTCCGTGGCCGGCAAACCGCCATACTACAGCCTGGCTCCCCGTCCGCTGGCCCCTGGTCCAGGCGGGGACGCTGGCCAGGTAATGACACAGACAAGGGTATGGGGTGGACAAGGCGCAAGACAAGCACATAGAGAGCCGCGGCAAGGCATTGCTGGTTAACGGCGCATTCTGGCTGAGCCTGCTGATACTGCTGGCCACTGTGGCGGGACTCTCCGGCTGGCAGACACCGCTGATGTTGATCGTGGCCGCCGCCGGCGGCCTAGTCATCGCGTTGCTGACCGGCTGGCGCCTGCATCGGCAGCACGCCAGCGGCCAGGCAGCCAATGCCGCGCTGAAAGACATACAGATACGACTGGGAGGCATTGTCGAATCGGCCATGGATGCGGTCATCATCGTCGATGAGCGGCAACGCATCGTGCTGTTCAACGCCGCCGCCGAGCAGATGTTCCTGTGCAGCCGCGAACAGGCACTGGACTCCCCCCTCGATTGGTTCATCCCTGACCGCTACCGCAAGGCCCATGCCCATCATGTCCGCGAGTTCGGCAACACCGGCGTGACCTCGCGGCGCATGGGGGCCGCCCGTATCATCACTGGCCTGCGCCGCAACGGTGAAGAGTTTCCCATCGATGCCTCGATCTCCCATGTTCAGGAGCATGGCGCCCGTTTCTTTACCGTAATCCTGCGCGACGTCACCGAACGCGTCGCGACCGAGGCCGCCTTGCGGGATTCGCGTGAGGAACTGCGCGCCTTCGCGACTGCCGCCCATTCGGTGCGCGAACAGGAAAAAAGCCGTATCGCCCGCGAGCTGCACGACGAGCTGGGCCAGGCCCTCACCGCCCTGAAGATGGACGTCAACTGGATACAGGCGCAGCTACCGGCCGAGGACAGCCAGGTCCGGCAGAAACTCGGCAAGATGCAGACCTTGCTCGACAATACCGTCGCCGCCACGCGCCGGATCTCGACCGAAATGCGGCCGTTGATCCTGGATGACCTGGGGGTGGTTGCGGCGCTGGAGTGGCTGGTCGAGAACTTCAGCCAGCGTACAGGGGTCCCCTGCCAATTGACGGTCGGCGATCCAGACGCCCATTGGCCCGACCCGCTGGCTACCGCCATCTTCCGTATCGTGCAGGAATCACTGACCAATATCGCGCGGCATGCCCAGGCCAGCGAGGCCAGCATCAGCCTGACCCAGACGGCGACCGAGGTCCTGATTGACATCCGCGACGACGGCCGCGGCTTTTCCCAGGACGAAGCCAGCAAACCCAACTCGTTCGGCCTCCTGGGTTTGCGCGAACGCGCCTACCTGCTCGGCGGCGTCACCCGGATCGATAGCCCGGCCGGCCGCGGCACCCATATCGCCGTGCGATTACCCTTGCCGTCAGAGGGGGTCAACACATGATCCGCATCGTCATTGCCGATGACCACACCATCGTCCGGGAAGGACTCAAGCAACTGCTGCAGGCGACACCCGACCTGCAGGTCGTTGGCGAGGCCTGCAATGGCGACGAAGTCCTGGCCAGGATACGCATAGCCAACTTCGACTTGTTGCTACTGGACATGTCCATGCCCGGGAAGAGCGGTATCGACCTGATCAAACAGGTTAAACGCGAACAGGCCGGCCTTCGCATCCTGGTGCTGACGATGCACGAAGAACACCAGTATGCCATCCGTGCCATTCGCGCCGGGGCATCAGGCTACCTGACCAAGGAGAGTGCCTCCGCCCAGTTGGTCACCGCCATCCGCAAGGTTGCCGGCGGTGGCGCCTATATCAGTGCGGAAGTCGCCGAAATGCTGGCACTGCAGGCCATGCCCAACCAGGACGTCATGCCGCATACAGAGCTGTCGGACCGGGAGTTCCAGGTGTTCCAATTGCTGGTCGCAGGCCGCCTGGTCACCGACATCGCCGAGCAACTGCACCTCTCGGTCAAGACCGTCAGCACCCACAAGGCGCGCCTATTGCAGAAGATGAACATGCACAGCCAAACCGAGCTGGTGCGTTACGCCATTGAGCACAAGCTGTTCGAGTAGATTTAGATACGCGTAGATACCGTTTCGCGCTAGCGAGGCCCCCTCGCGGTGACGAGGTTGCCAGTGTTCTTAGCGCTTCAGCGCATAGAGCCTGTGCATACAGAGCTCGGGGGAGTGGGTTCAATCAGCAAAGGGGGCGGACTTATATCGGCTTAAAGCGCCCGGCTCCGCCGGGCGATGCTGGCAATATGAGTATGCACAAAACGTCGATTGTTCCCGTAGGAATCCACCTACCCCCAAGAGCAGACTCCGCCTACCCCGACATTCATCCCCCGCCGATACCGGCCCCGGGACCGCTCTCGCATACTTGGTCCCATGCAAGCCCACTCCAATCACACACGCATTTACATCGTCGACGATTCGCCCGCCATACGCGAGAGACTGATCGAGATGGTGGCCAACATCCCGGCGACAGAAGTCGTCGGCGTGGCTGAAACCGCCGGCGACGCCGTGGACGGCATCCTGCAGCAGCAGCCCCACTGCGTGGTGCTGGATATCCGCCTGCTGGAGGGCAGCGGACTCGACGTGCTGCGGAGCGTACATCCGCAAGCGCCGGAGATCGTGTTCGCCGTCCTGACCAATCACGCCGATAGCCAGTACCGCCGGCTCTGTCTCGCGGCCGGTGCAAGCTACTTTTACGACAAGAACACCGACGTCGGTAAGGTCAAGGAACTGATCACCTGGCTATCGCTGAAGCCGCATTGATGACTGCTACACAAGTACGAGGAAAAAACGCCATGGAAAGCTTTTTCGAAGAACTGCAAGTAGTCAGTTACACGGACAGTAGCTGCGCAGATCGGAACTGGTCCGCGCAGGCCGCCCTTCAGCCAGGTTGCAGCACCTGCAAGATGCACGGCATGTGTCTGGCGGGCAAGGCACCGGACCGGCAGGGTGCGCCCAGCCAGGGCGCCAACCGGCAGATCGTTAAGCGAGGTGAGGCCCTATACCGGGCCGGTGAAGCCTTCCATGCGCTGTACGTCGTACACAGCGGCTTCTTCAAGACCTACGCCATCAATGAAGAAGGCCGCGAACAGGTGACCGGCTTTCATATGGGTGGCGAGCTACTGGGCTTGGACGGTATCGATACCGATCAACACCGTCAGTTCGCCGTCGCGCTGGAAGACAGCCAGGTCTGCGTGGTGCCCTTCACGGCACTGGGCAAGCTCTGCGCCACGACACCTACCTTGCAGCGCCGCCTGCTGCAATTGATGGGCCGCGAGATCAGCCGCAGCCAGGAGCTGGCCATGCAGCTGAGCGGCGTACGCGCCGAAGAACGGGTCGGTCACTTCCTGCTCGATCTGTCCCGTCGCTTTGCCGAGCGCGGCTATTCCGCCCATGAGTTCCACCTGCGCATGACACGCGAGGAGATCGGCAGCCACCTGGGGCTGAAGCTGGAAACCGTCAGCCGCGTGCTGTCACGACTGGATGAACTGGGACTGATCCACGTGCGGCAACGACACATTCGCATACCCGATACCGGCAAGCTCGCTAACACCGTCCAGGCAGACAAGCCTGCGCTGGCTTCGACACTGCACTGAGCGACACCACATGACAGCACAACCGGCCCCCAGGGCCGGTTACCTATTGTGCCGGCAAGGGCTCGCGTATCGGCTTGCCCTCGCCAACCAGAGCCCAGACCAACAACCTGGCCGGCTTGCTGTCACTAGCGTTGCGGGCGACCAGATGAGCCTGGCGCGGCGTCTCGTACCAACTGTCCCCCGCCTTGTAGGTGACCGGTGCCTCACCCGTCATCTGCGATAGCACCTCGCCCTCCAGCACATAGGCGAACAGCGATCCGTCGTGGCGGTGCGGGGTGGACGCCTGGCCGGGCGCAAAGCTCACCACGGCCAGCAAGCCGCGCTTGCCGGGTACATCGGACAGTGCCTTTGCTTGCAGCGGCGTGACCTGCTCCTGTCCCGCCTCATGCGCCAGCGCAGCACACCCCCAGAGGCCGATGGCCAGCAGCCCCGCCAATTTCAGGCCGTATTGTCTGCTCATGATCATCTCCTCAGGCCGTCGGCATCTTGCGGAAGCTGATCGCCATCCGATTCCAGCTGTTGATGGTGGTGATGGCCAGCGTCAGGTCGACCAGCTCGCGCTCGCTGAACTCCGTCTGCATGGCCGTGTAATCCTCGTCCGGGGCATGAGTTTGCGAGATCAGGGTCACGGCTTCGGTCCAGGCCAGCGCGGCACGTTCACGCGGGTTGTAGAACGGTGTTTCGCGCCAGACGGTCAAGCCATGGATGCGACGCTCGCTGACGCCCTTCTTGCGGGCATCGGTGCTGTGCAAGTCTACACAGAAGGCACAGCCGTTGATCTGCGAGGCGCGCAGCTTGATCAGGTCCAGCAGGTCCGGCTCCAAGCCCAGCTTGTTGACGGCCGCCTCGAGGGCGATCAGTGCCTTGAGAGCGTCCGGGGAGGCGGTGTAGAAATCGATACGGTTTTTCATGGTCTTGCTCCTTCGTCTGGTGGTTGTTTGATGAGACGTATCCTAGGTCGCATTGGACTCCTCCCAGGCGACCAATTCCAATCAATTTACGGAGACCAATTTTCAGCATTACCATGCAAGGACTGATTGTCGTTTGCAGCAGGGCTCTCCATGGAACTCCATATCGTCATCGAAGGTGACCGCGACCTCAGCGGCCAGTTGTTCCGGCAACTGAAGACCGCTATCCGCACCGGTCGACTGGTTGCGGGGGAGCGGCTTCCGCCCAGCCGGCTGCTGGCCGAACAACTTGGCCTATCACGCAAGACCGTGACGGAAGCCTATGCCAGGCTGGGCTACGAAGGGTTGACCGAAGGCCAGGTCGGCCAGGGCACGTTCGTGAGCGCGGTGCCGGCCGGCAAACCCGCGCCACATCGCAGCGAAGACCTGGCTGGTGCCGCCGTGGTTGCCCAATGGCGCGATGTGAGCACACCGCTGCGACATCTGGGGCCAGATGGCACAGCGCGCCACGAGTACATAGGCGGCGCCACCACACGCAGCCTGTTCCCGGCCGACGACTGGCGGCGCTGCATGCTGCATGCGTTGCGGCAGGACCGGTCCGGCCGCGCCTTGTACAGCCAGGCGGAGGGCCTGCCGGTGCTGCGGCAAGCCATCGCCCGGCATATCGCCTTCTCGCGCGGGATAGATTGCACGATGACAGACATCATCGTGACCAACGGCGCCCAGCAGGCGCTCGACCTGATCGCTCGCGTGCTGGTCGAGCCCGGTTGCACCGTGGCCGTGGAGGAGCCCGGCTATCCACCGGCCAGCCTGCTGCTGGCGGCGCAGGGCGCCCGGGTCATCGGGATACCGGTCGATGCAGAGGGCATGCAGGTCGAGCACATACCGGACACAACCCGGCTGATCTACGTCACGCCGGCCCACCAGTTCCCGCTCGGCATGGCCATGAGCACCGCGCGCCGGCATGCCTTGCTGGCACGGGCCAAGGCGCTCGGCGCCATCATCATCGAGGACGACTACGACAGCGAGTTCCGCTACGAGGGTCGCCCAGCCGACACGCTGTACCGGCTGGACCGCGATGGCCTGGTTGCCTATGTCGGCACCTTCTCCAAGTCGCTGACGCCCGAGTTACGACTGGGTTACCTCATCGCCCCACCCGCCATCCTGGCAGCGGTGGCCGCGGCCAAGCACCTGAGCGACTGGCACAGCCCGACCACCAATCAGTTAGCCTTGGCCCGGTTCATCGATGAAGGCTACCTGCTCAAGCATATCCGACGTTGTCACGCTGCCTATGCCAGCCGCCGCGGCAAGCTGATGGCCCGCCTGCAAGGCGACCTGGCCTCCTGGCTGGCACCTATTCCCATCCAGGCAGGTTTCCACCTCGCCACCTACACCCGCCAGGAGCTGGACTTGCCGCTACTACTAACACTAGCCAGGCGGCTGGATATCGGCCTCTATACCCTGGATGGCTTCTATCGCAGCAGCGCCCCCAGGCCAGGCCTGTTCTTCGGGTTCGGGGCCATCGACAGCCTGGACATCGACCCTTCGCTGGATCGGGTGGCGGACATCCTCCGACAGATTGCCTGAGGACGCCCGCCAACCCGGGGTTTAGTCAATCAGACCCAGTTGCAGGCTGAGCTGCTCGATCTCCTGCTGCCATTGCAACTGCAGCGACGGCTTCTGGTTCCTGGCCTTGCGCGCCAGATCCGCGGCCAATAGCGTCTCCAGCTCGCACAGGCGCTGTAGCAGCCCGTCCGGGTCATCGGGCAGAACATGACCGCCGATCGGCGCGGCCATCTCCGCCAGCGTCGCAGGCATGTCCGTCTCCCTGGGTGCCTGCGCCAGCAAATGCTGGTAGGCCCCCGCCGCGTCCTGCCATTGCGTCAGCCGGCCATCCTGCACCACCCAGAACTGCTGGCAGGCATGCTCGATCAACTGCCGGTCGTGCGAGACCAGCACGAAGCTGCCGGCAAATGTCCGCAGCGCGTCAGCCAGCTGGTGCTTGCCCTGCATGTCGAGATGGTTGGTCGGCTCATCCAGCAGCAACAGGTGGTAACGCGCCAGCGACAAACCCAGGAACAGCAGCCGAGCACGCTCGCCACCGCTCAGCGATCCCACCTTCTGGCCATGCCGGGCATAGGGAAAGCCGGCCGCGATCAAGGCCCGGCGTCCCGCCATATCGTCCAACCGGACAAAATGTCCCAGTGCGCTACTGAGGTCGTCATCATCCCGCAGTTGCTGCAGTGACTGATCGTAGTAACCGATGGCAGCCCCCGCGTGATGGCTGAACCCCGCTTCGGCCTGGCCCGACTGGATGGCACGCCAGCACAGCCGCAGCAGCGACGATTTACCCATGCCGTTGGCGCCCAGCAGGGCGATCTTGTCACCGGGTCGTACCCACAGGGCCTCCACATTGAACAAGGAGGGCAAACCGGGCGCAGCCCGGACCGGCAGATCCTCCAGCACCAGCAGTTGCCGCGCCGGGGACGACTGGCCTTGCAGGGTCAGGCGCCACGGTGCACCATCACTGACAAAGGATTGTTCATCCTTGAGCCGGTCCACCCGCTTTTGCAAGGTTTTGGCCTTGCGGGCCAAGCCCTCGTTGTCGTAGACCTTGCCCCAGACCGCCAGCCGGTGACTGCTCGCCGCCAGCCGATCAATCTCCTTCTGCTCGGCGGCATGGCGTTCGCTGGCGGCGACATCGGCCTCCGCCAGCGCCTGCATCGCCGCACTGCAGGGCAGATCAAAGGCATACAGCCGCTGGTCGCGTAGCAGCCAGCTATGGCGGGTGGCGTTGTCCAGCAGGCGCTGGTCGTGGGAGACCAGGATATAGGCCCCCTGCCAACGCTGCAGGAAGTCCTCCAGCCACAGCATGGCCGGCAGGTCGAGGTGGTTGCTGGGCTCATCCAGCAGCAAGACATTCGGGTCCTGCAGGACGGCCCGCCCCAGCAGCAGCCGGGTATGTTGCCCCCCGCTGAGCGAGGCGACCGGCACATCGAAACTGGCCGGATCCAGCCCCAGCTCGGCCAGCAGGCTATCTACGCGCCAGGCGTGTTCCGGCTGCTGGGCGATCGCGTCGAGCAAGGCCTCGCGCAGGCTGAGCGACATCAGCCGTTCCGGCAAATGCTGTTCAACCAGTTGCAGGCGGCAGGCGCGCGCATAGTGCACCGTGCCAGCGCCCGGCTCCAGCTGTCGGCTCAGCAATTTGAGCAAGGTGCTCTTGCCACTGCCGTTGTGACCGATCAGACCGACGCGGTCACCGTGTTTGAGGGTAAAGGAAAGATCCTGGAACAACAGGCCGTGGTTGGCTTCCAGTTGCAGGGATACAGCAGAAATCAGTGTAGTCATGGCGCTTACCAGTTCTTAGGGATGCAAGCATCCGCATCAACAGGCGCGCTGACGAAAACGAGGTAGCGGAGAAAATCGCTAGGGGAAAGGTCTTTGCTCTGGCCTGGTTATCGCAGCGCGATGGAACGTGGGCAAGAGCCGGCATACATGCCGTAAAGGCGTGCAAACCATACGGTGCACTTGGGCAAACTCATCCTTTCCTCCTTTCTTGGCAATGGTTTAGGACGCAAATACTTTACTGCGGAGTACCCGTCGCCACAAGCGGCACCTCGGCAGACCCTGCAGGCAGTCCCGCCATGGCAAGGCTTACGCGCCGGCATGCAAGGCTTACCGGACCAGCCTATCCGCCAAGAATAAAAAACACGCCAATTCATGTACTTAGCTATACCTCAAACGGGCACGATCCCTGCAAATACATCTTGCCCGCCACGCACGGCGCCAGGTGGATGCGCCGCAATGAGCCATACCGCTCGCCGTGGGTAGGCAAACCAACAACGAACTCCAAGGAGCGTGAAATGCGAATCGTGATACTCGGCCTGCTGGTCATCACCGCAGGCACCCTGCAGGCGCAGGACAAGGGATGGCAAAACCAGGATCAGGGACAATATCTCTGCGGCGGCGTCGGCGACGAAAGCATGGCGATCATCCAGGCCGAACGGCGCAACGCAGACCTCTCGCTGCTGTTCGTCGCCGGGCAACGCGGGGCCTATGTGGCGGATGTCGATGTCACCATCAGCGGCAAGGGCCTTGCACAGCCGCTGCAGTTCAAGGCCGATGGACCGACCTGCCTGCTGAAGCTGCCCAAGGGCAGCTATACGGTAGAAGCGAGCCACGGCGACCAGCAGCGCAAGCAGAAGATCAGCAGCCCCAGCAAGAAGCAATTAGTGCTGCACTGGCCCGACGGCCCGGAAGCCTGAGGCCGATGACCTGAAGCCCGCGCAAACCCTGATGTCCCGCCCGCCTCGATAGGAGGCCCGCAGGGATATCAGGGCATGGGCTCAGGCCCGGAATAGCTGCTTGTATGCCGCCGCGGCCTGGGCGACTGCCCCGGTTGCCGCGTAGTCGGCCCCGGTCCCGAACTCGGACTGCCAGGCGGTCTTGTTGTCGGCAATGAACTGGATCGCGCGTCCCAGGTTATCCAGCTGACGCGGGATGAAATTGTCGCTGTTGTTCAGCATGCCGGCAGCGGTACTGAAGTTGCTGCTGAAATCCCGGACCGTGCTCAGCACGCCCTTGCGATTGCTGGCCAGGGTGGCGTCGAGCTTGGCGACATCCAAGCTGGCGAGCCCCGTTGCCGGGTCGATGCTGAGTCCCAGCGCCGGCATGCCCTGCAGACCATCTGCCGCGCCATGGAAAATGCTGCCTACGCTTTGCGCCAACTCATAGCGCGAGACCTTGGCGGCCTGGGTATCGGCCAACACGCCGCCGGATTGCATGTCGGCGTCGAACTGCTTCACCCAGGCGTTGTATTGTTCGGTAAAGGCTTGCAGCTGCGCCTTGATATCGGCGTCGCTGGCATCGCTCGCCATGCCGTTGAGCGACTTGCCGGCCGCCTGCATTTTCTTCAGCGCCTCGCCCATCTGGCTCAGTTCGGCAAACTGCGCCTTGTAGCTGACTTCCTTCTTGTTGATCAGGCTCATCATGTCGTAACCAGCCTGCGGATCAAACAGGCTCATGTTCAGCCCACTGACCGCGCTGCTGGCTGTCAGCTTGCGACTGCTGGTCAGGGCAGACAGGAAGTCGTTGCTGTCCTCCTGCCCGCCCAGCAAGGCGCTCACCCCACCAGCGTTACCGCTGGTGGCCGCCTTGGCCGAGGGGCTGTCGAACGCGGCCCCCAGCAGGGTGTTGAAGTTCTGCGTCTTGAACGCCGCCAACTGGGCGGCGAAGCCACCCGTGTCGGCCTTGCCGCTGGTCTTGGCCGTGCCGGGTGTCGTCTGGTTCAACAGCGCGAAATTGAAGCTCTTATTGCCGATGCCATAGTCCGCCATGATTCCTCCTGCTGGCAGTGTAGTCCAGGCAACCCCTGTCACCCGGCAACACGTTGATTACCAACACAATCAAGCAACATCCAGACCGATGCACCTACCGTCAGTCGGCTGCATTATCATCACCCACTCAGGCCGCTGAAACCCAGCCTGGCTGCGGGGCAAGACCCCTTTCGTATCGCTCGCGACCCGCGCGCAATGCGCAAGCAACCGGTCCTTGCCGGCATAGACTGGCGGCAATCACCGCCGCCCCGGCCAGATCGACGGAAATCGCTGCCGAACCCCACGCACTGCATTTGCATCTTGCTGCAGGCTGCTAAGATAGGTGAACCATGAAAGATTCTCCAACGCCACGCGCGCCCCTGTTTCCGCCCACCCTCGCCCCGGCGCCACTGGCCAGTCGCGAGTTCAAGTTCACTCAGCAGGATTTCGAACGGGTCAAGAAGCTCATCTATGACTATGCCGGCATCGCGCTGAACGATAGCAAGCACGACATGGTCTACGGCCGGCTGGCCAAGCGCCTCAGGGCACATGGCTTTGCCACTTTCCAGGAATACCTGGTGCTGCTGGAACGTGGCAACGAGGCGGAATGGGAAGCCTTCATCAATTCGCTGACCACCAACCTCACCTCCTTCTTTCGCGAGTCGCACCACTTCCCGGTCCTGCTGGAGCACCTGCGCGCCAACAAGCCGCTCGGTACGCTCAATATCTGGTGTTCGGCCGCCTCCACCGGCGAGGAGCCCTGGTCGCTGGCCATCACCGCGGCCGAGGCCTTTGACAGCCTGCGACCACCGGTCAAGATCATCGCCACCGATCTGGACACCAGCGTGCTGAAGATCGCGCAGGCTGGCATCTACAGTGCAGACAAGGTCGACAAGCTGACACCGCAGCAACTGAGCCGTTTCTTTACCAAGCGCCCCGATGGTCAATACGAGATCAAGGCCGAACTGCGCGAGATGATGACCTTCCGCCGCCAGAACCTGATCGATCCGGTCTGGGCCATCCGCGGCCCGTTCGACGCCATGTTCTGCCGTAACGTGATGATCTATTTCGACCGCGCCACCCAACTCAAGATCCTGGAGCGCTTCGCGCCGCTTCTGCGCAGCAACGGCCTCTTGTTCGTCGGCCACTCCGAGAACCTCTACCATGCCGCCCACCTGTTCAAGCTGCGCGGCAAGACCGTCTACGAGCTGGAAACCGGCAAGAAACCTGCCTGAGCCTCACGCCAGCCATCGTGCACCGTAAATAAAAAAGCGCCTCCAAGGAAGCGCTTTTTTATATTGCACTGCGGCCGGCTTACTTCAGCTCGACCTTCTGCGCCTTGCGCAGTTGGCCCAGGTAACCCAGCAGGTCCTGCTGGCCGGCCATCTGGCCCAGCGAACCACCCAAGTTGGCACGCATGGCAGGGTCCAGCGGCGGTGCCACCGAGGCGGCGACACGGTACAGGCTGTAGCCATCGGCGGCCTGCGCACCGGCATAGCCGGGGAGCTTGGCGGCAGGCACCGCGAATACGGCGTCCACCGAGGCCTTGTCCAGACCCAGGTTCTGCAGGCGGCTGACCGGCTTGGCGGCACTCCACTCGACGGCAGGGGTCTTGCCAGCCTGCAGGTCCGCGAGGGCCTGCTTGCCGGCTTCCTGCGCCAGCTTGACGGCACGTTCGCGCTTGAGGGTATCGCTGATCTTGGTGCTGACCTCAGCCAGCGGTTGCAGCTTGGCCGGCTCATGGGCTGCAACACGCGCAGCCAGCATGGTGCCCGGCTGCACTTCAACCGCATCGCTGTTGTGCTTCTTGGTCAGCACATCTTCACCAAACACCGCCTCACGCAGCTTGGCATTGTTCAGCAGCGGGTCGGTCGCGGCATCGCGGCTCACCCAGTCGCTGTGCTTGATGGTCAGCTTGTAGGCCGTCGCCGCAGGCTGCAGGCTATCGGCTTGCTGGTAGACCAGGGTGGAGAAGTTCTCGGCCTCGGCCTGGAAGCGCTTCTGGCCCTCTTCAAGGCGGATGCGCTGCTCGATCACCGGCGTCAGTTCAGCCACGGTCTTGCTGCGGACATCGGTCAACTGCAAGATGTGGTAACCGTACTGGGTCTCGACCAGATCGCTCAGTTCGCCCTTCTTGAGCTTGAATGCACTTTCCTCGAACGGCTTCACCATCGAGCCGCGACCGAAGAAGCCCAGGTCACCGCCTTGTGCGGCCGAGCCCGGATCATCCGAATTCTGCTTGGCCAGTTCGGCAAAGCGGCTACCGTTCTGCTTGATCTCGGCCAGCAGCTTTTCTGCCTTCTGCTTGGCGGCGGCCTTCACAGCGGCGGTCGCGCCGGCATCGGCCTTGATCAGGATATGGCGGACCTGACGCTCTTCCGGCGCCAGCTCGCCCTTGTGGGCATCGAAGTAGGCTTGCACCTTGGCAGCATCCACCGTAATGCTCTGGGCGAATTCGTCGCGCGACAACACCACGTAGTCGAGCTTTACCCGCTCAGGCAGGCGATAGTCGGCCTGATGGCTGTCGTAGTACTGCTTGATATCGGCGTCGGTCAGCTTGACCTGGTCCAGGTAACGCTCAGGCGTGTAGCGATACATCGCCACGTCGCGCGGCGTTGCCAGAGCAGTGATCAGGCGATCGCCAGCAGCCTTGGAGGTGATGCTGCTTGATAGCAGCGAGCCCACCAGTTGCTGCAGGCGCATGTCTTCAGCCAGCTTGGCTTCGAACTGCTGCACCGTCATCTGCCGGGCTGCGACCAGTTCCTTGTAGCGCTCGGGGCTGAACTGGCCCTTTTCATCCTTGAAAGCCGGAATCTTGAGGATCTGCTCGCGCAACTGCGCATCGCTGGCGCGCACATATTGCTTGTTGGTTTCATTGAGCATCAGTTGCCGCTGCACGGCTTCCTGCAGCAACTGCGGCTTGGCCGCATCGGCTACCGGCTGGCCGTTGTTGGCCGCAGCCAGCTCGCGCTCGCCGATCTTGACCCCATCGACCTTGGCCAGGAAGTCGGTTTCGCCCGACGCGCTATAACCCGCCACGCCACCGCCTACCAGCAGGCCCAAACCAACCAGCCCCAATGCTACCGAGGCAAATTGGCGATTCTTATCCACGAATTCAAACATCGGAACACATCTCCACCGAGCAGGGTCTGTTTGTTACAGGCAATAAAAAAGGGTGAACATGACGTTCACCCTTTTTGTCTGGCGGAGCGGACGGGACTCGAACCCGCGACCCCCGGCGTGACAGGCCGGTATTCTAACCAACTGAACTACCGCTCCAGATCCGTTCAGCCTAATCACTCAAGCTTGAAAGGGTGATCGACTACGGCATAACTGGTGGGTGGTGACGGGGTCGAACCGCCGACATTCTGCGTGTAAGGCAGACGCTCTACCAACTGAGCTAACCACCCTGATCCAACCTACTAAAGAACCGCCTTAAGAGCGCCGTTCAATACTTGGTCCAGGAAAGCCAGCTATTGTACGGCATCTTTTAGAGATTTGCCAGCACGAAATTTAGGTTGTTTTGCTGCCTTGATCTTGATGGTCGCACCCGTACGCGGATTGCGACCGCTGCGTGCACTACGTTCACCGACATAGAAAGTACCGAACCCAACCAGCGTCACCAGTTCACCCCCCTTGAGAGCCTTGGTAACTGCAGCGATGGTAGCGTCAAGCGCTTTGCCTGCAGCAGCCTTGGAAATCTCGGCTTCGCCGGCGATGGCGTCAATCAGTTCCGACTTATTCACTTATGTCCCCTTTCGGTTGATAGGATGAGCAACGAAGGTCAAACGCACGAGCTTTATAGCAAGCGGATTTTTCACGTGTCAAGCGCAAAGCCGCGTCACTGCTGGATTTCCGGGTGTTTGGCCGGAAATTGTTCCAATTCACATCAATCGTTCGTTCCGGAAAGCCTTTTTTCCGAGTGCGGCGAGCGAGCTGTCGCTCACCGCACCCGAAGGCCGGCCTATCTTACGACGCTCAATGTTTGGTCGGCGTACTGCTCGCCGGTGCAGGTGCACCGGCTGCCGGCGCGGCTTCCGCCGCCGGGGCCTCCGGCTCTGCAGGCCGTGGCACGGGTTGCCGCTCCAGGGCCAGAGCCAGTACCTGGTCTATCCACTTCACTGGATGAATCTCCAGCTTCTGCTTGATGTTGTCCGGAATCTCCACCAGGTCCTTGGTGTTGCCATCCGGTATCAGCACATGCTTGATGCCGCCGCGATGCGCCGCCAACAGCTTTTCCTTCAGGCCGCCGATAGGCAGTACTTCACCACGCAGCGTGATTTCGCCGGTCATCGCCACATCCGCCCGTACCGGAATACCGGTCAGGATGGACACCATGGCGGTGGTGATGGCGATACCTGCCGACGGACCGTCCTTGGGCGTCGCGCCTTCCGGCAAGTGGATATGGATATCGTGCTTCTGGTAGAAGTCGGTATCGATACCCAGGCTCACCGCGCGGCTCCGAACGACAGACAAGGCCGCTTGTATGGATTCCTGCATCACCTCACCCAGGGTGCCGGTGGTAATCATCTTGCCCTTGCCCTGCAGCGATACCGCCTCAATGGTCAGCAACTCGCCGCCCACCTCGGTCCAGGCCAGACCGGTTACCTGGCCGACCTGGTTGTTCTCTTCGGCCAGGCCATAGGTGAACTTGCGCACACCCAGGTACTTGTCCAGGTTCTTGCCGGTGACCGTTACCTTGCGGTCGGACGGCTTGAGCAGCAGCGCCTTCACCACCTTGCGGCAGATGCGGGCCACTTCACGATCCAGGCTACGCACGCCGGCTTCGCGGGTGTAGTAGCGGACGATATCGCGCAGCGCCGATTCCTGGATCACCAGCTCGTTTTCCTTCAGGCCGTTGGCCGTCAGTTGCTTGGGCACCAAGTACTTCTCGGCGATATTGACCTTCTCGTCCTCGGTATAGCCTGCGAGACGGATGATTTCCATCCGGTCCAGCAGCGGGGCCGGGATATTCAGCGAATTGGCGGTCGCCACGAACATCACGTCGGACAGGTCGTAGTCCACTTCGAGGTAGTGATCGCTGAAGGCGTGGTTCTGCGCCGGGTCCAGTACTTCCAGCAAGGCGGAGGAAGGATCGCCGCGGAAATCCGCGCCCATCTTGTCCACTTCGTCGAGCAGGAAGAGCGGGTTCTTGACGCCGGCCTTGGTCATCGACTGCAGGATCTTGCCGGGCATGGAGCCGATATAGGTGCGGCGATGGCCGCGAATCTCGGCTTCGTCACGCACGCCACCCAGCGCCATCCGAACGAACTTGCGGTTGGTCGCACGGGCGATGCTCTCACCCAGCGAGGTCTTACCCACGCCAGGAGGGCCTACCAGGCACAGGATGGGGGCCTTGAGCTTGTCGACGCGCTGCTGCACGGCAAGATACTCGACGATGCGTTCCTTGACCTTGTCGAGGCCGTAATGGTCGCTGTCGAGCACCTTGTCGGCCTCGGCCAGGTCCTTACTGATCTTGGTCTTCTTCTTCCACGGTAGGCCGATCAACGTATCGATGTAGTTGCGCACCACGGTGGCCTCGGCCGACATGGGCGACATCATCTTCAGCTTCTTCAGCTCGGCATCGGCCTTGGTCTTGGCGTCCTTGGGCAGGCCGGCAGCCTTGATGCGCTTTTCCAGCTCATCAAGCTCTGCACCTTCCTCGATCTCACCCAGTTCCTTCTGGATCGCCTTGACCTGCTCGTTCAGGTAGTACTCGCGCTGGCTCTTCTCCATCTGCCGCTTCACGCGGCCACGGATACGCTTTTCCACCTGCAGGATGTCGAGTTCGGCTTCCAGTTGCTTGAGCAGGTGCTCAAGGCGATCGCCAACCTTGAACATCTCGAGGATTTCCTGCTTCTGCTCGAGCTTGAGCGGCAGATGGGCAGCAATGGTATCGGCCAGGCGGCCGGCACGCTCGATGCCCGACAGCGAGGTCAACACCTCCGGCGGGATCTTCTTGTTCAGTTTGACGAACTGATCGAACTGGCCGAGCAAGGCGCGGCGCATTGCCTCGGTTTCGGTATCCTCGACCGCGTCCATCGGCACCGGACGGGCGGTCACGGTAAAGTGGCCCTCATCCTCGGTAATGGTCTCGACCAGCGCACGCTGGCTACCTTCCACCAGCACCTTCACGGTGCCGTCGGGCAGCTTCAGCATCTGCAGGATGGTCGCGACGGTACCGATGTCGTACATATCGCTGGCGACAGGTTCGTCCTTGGCGGCGTTTTTCTGCGCCAGCAGGAGGATCTGCTTGCCCGCCTCCATCGCGGCTTCGAGCGCGCGTATTGACTTGGGGCGGCCCACAAACAGCGGAATCACCATATAGGGGAACACCACCACGTCACGCAACGGCAACAGGGGCATCTCAATGGGCTTGGCGGGTAATTCGGTATGCTGGGACATGGGATATCCAGTGCGAGAGTCGATGGCTGGAAGATGGGGGGCAAACGACCTATTTCAATCGTTTGCGAATCCATCTTGACTGATATACGGCGCGCTTCGCAACTAGAGCGGCAAAAAAGAAACCGCCTCGAAGGGCGGTTTCTTTTACTTTTAACCACTTAGCGACGGTTTGCAATGCAAACCGCTAACTGGTCCAGACTCAGGCAGCTTGCGACTGCGGCTTGTCTTCGTGCACCAGGATAGGCTGGCCGGCGTGCTCGATGACGTTCTCATCGATCACCACCTTCTTCACATCGCGCTGCGACGGCAGCTCGTACATGGTGTCGAGCAGCGCGCCTTCCAGGATGGAGCGCAGGCCACGTGCGCCGGTCTTGCGGGCCAGAGCGCGGCGGGCGATCGCAGACAGCGCCTCGGCACGTACTTCCAGCTCCGCACCTTCCAGCTCGAACAGCTTCTGGTATTGCTTGATCAGCGCGTTCTTGGGCTCGGTCAGGATGGTGATCAGCGCGGCTTCGTCCAGCTCATCCAGCGTGGCAACCACCGGCAAACGGCCGACAAATTCGGGGATCAGACCAAACTTGATCAGATCTTCCGGCTCGGTCTCGCGCAGGGTCTTGCCCACATCCTTGCTCTCGTCCTTCGAGTGCACCGAAGCACCAAAGCCAATGCCGCCCTTTTGCGAACGCTGGCGGATCACCTGTGCCAGGCCATCGAAGGCACCGCCGCAGATGAACAGGATATTGGTGGTATCGACCTGCAGGAACTCCTGGTTCGGATGCTTGCGGCCACCCGACGGCGGGATCGACGCGACCGTACCTTCGATCAGCTTCAACAAAGCCTGCTGCACGCCCTCACCCGATACATCGCGGGTGATCGAGGGGTTGTCGGACTTGCGCGAAATCTTGTCGATCTCGTCGACATAGATAATGCCGCGCTGGGCCTTTTCGATATCCCAATCGCACTTCTGCAGGAGCTTGGCGATGATGTTTTCGACGTCCTCACCGACATAGCCGGCTTCGGTCAGCGTCGTGGCATCGGCCATCACGAACGGCACGTCCAGCAGACGCGCCAGCGTCTGAGCCAGCAAGGTCTTGCCCGAACCGGTCGGTCCGATCAAGAGAATGTTGGACTTGGCGAGTTCAACGTCGCCAGACTTGGCGGCCGGATTGGCCAGGCGCTTGTAGTGGTTGTACACCGCCACGGCCAGGGTCTTCTTGGCCTTGTCCTGACCGATGACATACTGGTCCAGCGACGCACGGATTTCGGCCGGCGACGGCAGCTTGCCCGCACCGCCCTTGGCTGCAGCCGTAGCACCCGCGGTGCCCGATTGCAGTTCCTCCCGGACGATGTCATTGCATAGCTCGATGCATTCATCGCAGATAAAGACCTGCGGGCCTGCAATCAGCTTGCGCACCTCATGCTGGCTCTTGCCGCAGAAGGAGCAGTAAAGGAGTTTTTCTTTGTCGGTCATGGCAACCTCGCCATTGCTGCGCAGCCGCCTGGACGGCTGCAAACTGGAAAACCGGCGGGCCGGCGCAAAGCCGGCCCGATGGCGAACGGGTCAATACTGGACTTTAACCCACGGCCTGACGCGAAGTAATCACCTGGTCAACCAGGCCATAGTCTTTCGCTTCTGCAGCGGTCATAAAGTTGTCGCGATCGCTGTCGCGTTGAATCTCTTCCAGGCTGCGGCCGGTATGCTCGGCCATCAGCTTGTTCAGCCGCTCACGCAGGCTGAGGATGTACTTGGCATGGATCTCGATATCGGTCGCCTGGCCCTGGAAACCACCCAGCGGCTGATGGATCATGACGGTCGAGTTCGGCAGCGCAAAGCGCTTGCCCTTGGCACCGGCCTGCAGCAGGAAGGCGCCCATGCTGGCCGCCATGCCAACGCAAAGCGTCGACACATCGGGCTTGATGAACTGCATGGTGTCATAGATCGACATGCCGGCGGAGATCGAACCGCCGGGGCTGTTGATGTACAGATAGATATCCTTGTCCGGATTTTCCGACTCCAGGAACAGCATCTGTGCGACCACCACATTGGCGGTGGCATCGTTCACCGGTCCCACCAGGAAGATCACGCGCTCTTTCAGGAGGCGCGAGTAGATATCGTAAGCACGTTCGCCGCGGCCGCTTTGCTCGATCACCATCGGCACATAGCCCAGGGCTTGCGGGTCGGTTTGGGTGTTGCGCCAGTCGGCGGAATTCCAGTTGCTCATGATGTCCTTCATGACCTCGGAAAGGTCAGGCAAGTCGAAGAAAGTAGCCGGGATGAAAAAAGGCCCGGCCGGCACTTACCTTTAAGGTAAGGCGGACGAGCCCTTTTTCAAGCAAGACGAGTCAGAACTTAAGCCTGTTGGCCCATCAGTTCGTCAAACGCCAGTTGCTTGTCAACCGTCTTGGCCTGGGTGTAGACAAACTCAACCACGTTGTCTTCCAGTGCCAGCGCCTCCGGGCCTTCGAGGCGTTCAGGGCTGGAATAGTACCACTTGACCACTTCTTCGGGATGCTCGTAGCTCTCGGCGAACTCGTCAACGATGGTACGGATCTGTTCCGGCTTTGCTTCGAGCTTGTTGGCGCGAACGACTTCAGCCAGGATCAGGCCCAGGCTAACGCGACGCTTGGCTTGCTCTTCGAACAGTTCCGGCGGGAAAGGCATGTTCTGCGGGTCGAAACCACGCTGCTGCATTTCCTGCTTGGCGTTCTCGACCAAACGGCCGATTTCCTGACCCAGCAGTGCCTTCGGCACTTCAACCGGGGTCACGTCCAGCAGAGCCTGCATCACGCCTTCCTTGGCGCGGGCAGTCAGGCGACGCTTCACTTCGCGCTCGACGTTCTTGCGAATCTCGGCGCGCAGGGCGTCCAGATCGCCGCTCTCGATACCCAGCAGCTTGGCGAATTCGGCGTTCAGTTCCGGAACCTGTGGTGCAGCCACGTTCTTCACGGTCACTTCGAACTGGGCAGTCTTACCAGCCACTTCCTGGCCTTGATAGTCGGCAGGGAAGCTGAGGTCGAAGGTCTTGCTGTCGCCTTCCTTCATACCCAGCACGGCGGTATCGAACTCGGGCAGCATCTGGCCTTCGCCAGCCAGGAAGGCATAGTTCTCGCTGGAGCCGCCGGCAAAGGCGACGCCATCGATGGTGCCCTTGAAGTCGACGATCAGGCGATCGCCCTTCTCGGCAGCGCGTTCGACGCGGTCAAAACGGGTACGTTGCTTGCGCAGGATGTCGATGGTCTTGTCGACTTCAACGTCGGACACTTCCAGTACCGGGCGTTCGACTTCCTTGCTGGCCAGGTCGCCCACGGTGATTTCCGGGTAAACCTCGAACGTGGCGCTGAATGCGAAGGCATCGCCTTCCGACGGCTTGCCGACGAATTGCGGGAAACCCGCAACGCGCAGCTTCTGTTCTTGGACAGCCTTGGTGAACGCGGTTTGCACCTGCTCGTTCAGTACTTCCTCACGGGCTTGCAGACCGTAGTTGGCGGCGACGATCTTCATCGGTGCCTTGCCAGGACGGAAGCCCTGAATGCGGGCGGTACGGGCCACGCGCTTCAGCCGGGCGTCAACGGCGGTCTCGATATCGGCGGACGGGATGGCGAAGTCAAGACGACGCTCCAGTTGGCCCAGCGTTTCCAGTTGTGCTTGCATGGTCAATCTATCCTGTATTGCAAATATGCTTCAAACCGCCGGAACATGCCGGCGACAGCGAAACCGTGGTGCGAGCGGAGAGACTCGAACTCTCACGCCTTGCGGCGCTGGAACCTAAATCCAGTGCGTCTACCAATTCCGCCACGCTCGCATTAACTCACGCCCCAACAAGGGTTAGCCGGGTCTTTTCGGACAGGCGGCGCGTAAAGAATCGGGGATTATAGGCGAGACCGCCCGGAAAAAACAAACCCGCTCGGCGACTTGCGACAATTCGGCCCCCTCCGTCATACGACCTGCCCGTGGAACCCTTCCTCGCGATACCGGTCCAGCCAGCCACACCGACCTCGAACAAGGCGATGGCTTCCAGGCATATGCAAGCTCACCGTCAACAACGCTGTGTCATACTACCGCTCGCCTTTTTACAACAGCCTTCCGGCCAACCTGCACGACGACCTGCCACGTGACTACGCTGCGACTGTTCATTACCGAATCCAGCCTACCGGCGACCGCCGCCACCGAAGTGGAATGGCGCACCCTCACCGGCTTGCAGGTGGGCCACGGGCGCTCAGCGCTCGGCAAGCTACCCGCTGCCAGCCGAATCGAACTCTTCCTGCCGCCGGCCAGAGTGCTCCGCGCCAGCGTCACCCTGCCTGTCGGCAGCAAGCGCCAGGCTGGCAAGCTGCTGCCTTACGCGCTGGATCAGGTCCTGCTGGCCGAACCCAGCGAGCAGCATCTGGCGCACAAACTGCTCGATGAGCAATGCCGTGTGGCGGCCATACAACGCGACGTCCTCGCCGAACTGCTTAACACACTGACCCAGGTCGGCCGTCGTCCGCGGGCGGTCTGGTCCGCCGATGCACTGATCCCTGCCGACGGTGAAGTACTGTTCTGGTACGGCGACGGCTGGGCCCGCCGCACGGCCGATGCCGCCCAGTGGTTCGACGCCACCAGCCCCGATCAGGTGCCGGACCTGCTGAAGCTGGCCCTGACCGACTGCCCCGAGCTGACGCTCGCCCTGCCGCCACAACTGGCCGGGCAAGTCGATCTTGCCCACTGGCAACTGCAACTGGGCTGCCCGGTGCAAGTCCAGGCAGGCGACCCGCTGGCGCAGGCCATCGCGCCGGATGCGATCGATCTGCTGCAAGGGGAGTTCGCCGCCGGTCCACAGATCGACCTCGACCTGAGCCGGCTCAGGCCCAGCGGCATCCTGGCTGGTGCCGCGCTTGCCCTGCTCTGCGCCGCCTGGCTGGGACAATGGTGGAGCTGGCGAAGCGAGGAGAAGGCGCTCAAGCAGCAGATCAATACTGCTTTCTCGCAGGCCTTCCCCGGCACGCCGATTGTCGACCCCCTGCTGCAGCTGCAAACCAAGCTCGGTGCCGGCAAACCCACTGCCGCCCCCAAGACCAATGACAGCCTGGACAGGTTGCTGACCCTGGCACCCAGCCTGCAGGGTGGCAGCGTCAAGCTTGTCAATCTCGACTACCTCAATGGCCGCATCGAGGCGGAATACCTTGCCAAACCGGAGCAACTGGCTGCACTGACCCAGACGCTCAGCGCCCTCGGCAAGGTCGATACCCGACCGACTGCACCCGACCGCACCCGGCTTATCCTGACTCCGAACCCATGAACGCCGCCCTGCTCCCTCTCCAGACCTACTGGAAGCAACGTAATGCCCGTGAGCGCGCCATCCTGACTGCTGGCGCCGTCTTCCTGCTGCTGGCACTGATCTATGCACTGATGATCGATCCGATCAACACCGAGCGTAACCGCCTGTCGCGCAGCCTGCCCACGCTGAGGACCGAAGTAGCCCGCTTCGAGCGCGACCTGCTGGTCGCCAAGGGCCAGCAAGGCGGCACGGTACAGCACGGTGACCTGAACACGCTGCTGCTGGCCAGCGGCCTCAACCCACAGTCGGCCCGTCTCGACAAGCGCAACGGCAAAAGCGCCGCCTTGCATGCAAGCGCCGCCCCCTGGAACGCGCTCACCAACTTGATGACCGGCGCCCGCGATCAGGGTTGGCAACTGAGCAAGCTGTCAGTCCGTGCCGGCCCCGAACCCGGTCTGGTAGATGCTGACCTGGAGTGGACCCGATGAAGCGGCTGGCCTGGTACTGGTGGCTGGCACTGGCACTGCTGACGCTCATCTTTCTTTTGTTGCGCCTGCCGGCCAGCCTGCTTGGCAGCGTGCTTGCGTCGCAGACCGGTGACAAGCTAACCCTGGCCGCCGCCGAAGGCAGCATCTGGCAGGGCTCGGCCCAACCGGTACTGCAAGGCAAGGCTCTGGCCGAGCGGGTCAGCTGGTCCTGGCAGCCGGCCGGGCTGCTGCGCGGCAAGCTCGGCTATCAATTGAAGCTCGATGACGGCAGTGCGCAACTGGCGCTGGGGCTGCGCAGCCTGGAACTGCGCGAAGCCAATTTTGGCCTCGCCGCCGCGCCCTTGCTGCAACTTGATCAACGTAGCCGCGGCTACGGCCTGAGCGGCCAGTTCCACCTCAGCACTGGTCGCTTTCTGTGGCAGGCCGGCAAGCCCGAGGGACAGTTGCTGCTAGATTGGCGCAATGCGGCGTCCAGCCTGGTGCCGGGCGTGCAGCCGCTGGGTGACTATCGTGCTACGGTAACTCCGGCGGGCGAGCGCTGGCAGGTACAGCTCAGCACCCTGAACGGTCAATTGCAGCTCAATGGCCAGGGCAACTGGGATGCCCGCCAGGGCCTGCAAGCCGAGGTCGGCCTCAAGGCCGCCAACGGCGCAGAAGCATTGCTGGCGCCGTTCCTGAACCAGGTCGGGGCCGGCAGCCCCGAGAGCGAACGCAAGCTGCGCTTCAACTTCAAATAGTGCCCCGCGAACCCCGCCTGATAGCGGGGTTTGTGCTGTCTGGCACGGCCTTGCCTTCGGCCGGATTGCGGACTCGGCACTCATAGCACGGGCGCACCGGGTAGAATACGGCTTTTACCGCTTTCATCCGGCCCATCATGACCGTCCGTACCCGTTTTGCCCCCTCCCCTACCGGCCTCCTGCATATCGGCGGCGTTCGCACCGCACTGTTCAGCTGGGCCTATGCCCGCAAGCAGCAAGGCGTGTTCGTTCTGCGGATCGAAGACACCGACCTCGAACGCTCCACGCCGGAATCCGTGCAGGCCATTCTCGACGGCATGCATTGGGTCGGGTTGGGCTACGACGAAGGCCCGTTCTACCAGATGCAGCGCATGGACCGTTACAAGGCCGTACTGCAGGACATGCTGGCCACCGGCAGCGCCTACCACTGCTACACCAGCAAGGAAGAGCTGGACCAGATGCGCGCGGATGCCGAAGCCCGCGGCGAGAAGCCGCGCTATGACCGCCGCTGGCGCCCGGAACGCGACAAAATACTGCCCGCCATTCCGGCCGGCATCCAGCCGGTGATTCGCTTCCGTAACGCCATCGACGGCGTCGTGGCCTGGGACGATGCGGTCAAGGGCCGGATCGAGATCGGCAATAGCGAGCTCGACGACCTGATCATCGCGCGCCCGGACGGCACGCCGACCTACAACTTCTGCGTGGTGGTGGATGATTGGGACATGGGTATCACCCACGTCATCCGCGGTGACGACCACGTCAACAACACCCCGCGCCAGATCAACATCCTGGCTGCACTCGGTGCACCGCTGCCGGTCTACGGCCACCTGCCGATGATCCTCAACGCCGACGGCCAGAAGATGAGCAAGCGGCGCGATGCCGTCAGCGTGGTGGACTACAGCGAGCAGGGCATCCTGCCGGAAGCGCTGCTCAACTACCTGGCACGCCTGGGCTGGGGCCATGGCGACGATGAATTCTTCACCATGGACCAGTTCGTGGAATGGTTCGACCTGAAGAACGTCAGCCCGAGCCCCTCGCGCTTCGACCGCGACAAGATGTTGTGGATCAACCAGCAGCACATGAAGGCGGCCGACAACACCCGCCTGGCTGATCTGGTACAGCCCTTCCTGCGCAAGCTCGACTGCGACGCCAGCCAGGGTCCGTTGCTGGCCGAGGTGATCGCCCTGCTCAAGGAGCGGGTCACCAACCTCGTCGACCTCGCCGCCCAGGCGACCTATTTCTACCGGCACGATGCCGCGCCGGCCGAACTCGCCGCGCAACACCTGACCGAAGAAAGCCGGGCTCGCCTGGGCCGCTTCGCCACGGTACTGGCCGATACCACCTGGGATGCACCGTCGATCAGTGCCGCCATCAAGGCCTTCGTGGCCGCAGAAGGCATCAAGATGCCCTTGCTGGGCATGCCGGTCCGCGCTGCGGTCTGCGGTACGACACAGACGCCGTCGGTGGATCTGGTCCTGACCCTGCTGGGTCGCGACGAAGTACTGGCTCGCCTGGCCAAGCTGGCCTGAACGGCACAATAGAAAGCCCCCGTCGGTGAAGCGCCGGCGAGGGCTTTTTGTTTTCCAGGTGAGGGGGCTACGGCAGCCAGGCCTCGCTGCGGTTGCGGCCACCTTCCTTGGCGCGGTACAGCGCCTGATCGGCACGGGCGACCAGCTTGTCGATCGCTAGCCCCTCCGTCCACTCCGCCACGCCGAAGCTGCTGGTCAGACTGATGTCCCCTTCAGGATGCGGCAAACGGATACCGGCGATCAGCAGGCGCAGGCGCTCGGCCACCTGCAAGGCAGCCATCAACGCCGTATCGGGCAATAGCGCCACGAACTCCTCGCCGCCGAAGCGGGCCGCCATATCGACATCGCGTATCGTTTCACGGCTCAGTCGCGCAATCTCGACGATTACCTGATCGCCAACCTCGTGCCCATAGCTGTCGTTGATGCGCTTGAAGTGGTCGATATCGAAGATGAACAGCGAGATCGGCGTCGCCTGCCGCAGCGCCCGCGCCACCTCGATCGCCGCCCGTTCATGGAAGGCGCGCCGGTTCAGAAGCTGGCTCAGGCTGTCGGTACTGGCCAGCGACTCCAGCTTGCTGACCAGTTGCTGCCGCTCTTCGAGCGAAGCCAGCAGGTGCTCGTTGGCCAGGTTCAGGAGTTCGGTGCGTTCCTGGACCTGCTCCTCGAGCGAGGCATTGAGCAGGGACATCTTGTCCTGCTCCGTCTTGAGTGCCGCCACCATGTGCTTGAGCGAGCTGGCCAGTTGCCTTGTCTCGCTGAACGGTGAAACGGTCGGTATCTGCACTTCGATCTCGCCGGCACGCAACCGATCGGCCGCCTTGCCCAAGGCCGCCAGCGGGCGCGCCACCCTGCCGGCCAGCCATAAGCCGAACAAGCTGAAGAGCACAGCAAGGCCGGCACCCATCCCCAGCACCAGATACTGGATATGCCTGACCGGCGCATAGGCAATCGCCAAGGGCTGGCGGACCAAGACCCACCAACCGAGGCCGGTGTAGTCGCCCATACCTTGGGTCTTCACCAGCGCCGTCAGGTATTCCTGCCCATCCGGCCAGGCCAACAACCTGCCGGACTCACCCTCTGCGTCCGCGAGACGCGTCGGCAGGCGCGTCCCTGCCAGCCCTTCGGGCGCCAGCAGTATCTTGCCCTCGGCGTTGAGCACGAACACTTCCACTCCCTGCGCACGGCGGGTAGCTGAAAACACGGTCTGCTCGACTGAACGCGCCCAGGCCCAAGAGAGATGCGTGCCGATCACGCCACGCAGCTGGTTATCCAACCCATAGACCGGTGCCGCGACATCGACAAAGCGCAGCGGCTCGCCATTGCTGGGCGGCGGCAAGATCTTTGCCAGCAACTTGGCCTCGTGCACGTCGCCTGCATAGGCCCCCTTGAGGGCGCCGGCAAACCAGGGTCGGGCGGAGACATCCGCGCCTTCGAGCACGCCGTCGGCCGAGTACTGGACCTTGCCCTTGGTATCGGCATAGCCAATCCAGGCCACCTCGCCGCTGCTATGGCGCAGTTTTTCGAGTATGGCCCGGTTGTCGCTTAACGAAGAGGCAGGATCACGCACCTGCCGCAGGCTGGTGATCAGTTGTATGGTGCGCAGCTGCTCATGCATGCCCAGATCCAGCTGATCGGCCATCTGCCCAGCCAAGTCGCTGAGCGCACTGCCGATATCGCGCCGCGACACCTCGCTGGCAAGATGCCCGAGCGAATAGGACAGCAACACCGCCATCAGCACCGATACGGCCGAAAACGCGAGCACCAGCGCGCTACGCAAGGAGAGTTTTGTCATCCGCATCCAGGATGATGCCCTTGGAGACCATCATCTTCTTCTGATTATCCATCCGCCTTTTTATCAGCCCCTGCTCGCGTCGGGAAGTCCTTTGGGATCAATGCCACAGTATCTCGCAGCGGCATTCGCAAGCACCGGTCTTGCGCTGACTTCTATGCTTCAATCAATCTTGTCGCCAGCCAGGGCCATACTACATGTTTGCCGCACTTTCCATCCGTACCCGTCTCGCTCTGCTTTCCAGCGTACTGCTGGCCTTGTTGATCGCCGTCAGCCTCCTGGGCATGCTGGGCATACACAATGGCAACGCGGAACTCGCAGCCATCTACCAGCAGCGTACCAAGCCCGTGGTAGAGCTGGCGGACCGAATGGACCGACTGCACCGTAGCCGTGCACAGTTGCTGCTGGCACTGGACGCCCCATTCCCGGACGTTGCCAAGCAGCACTTCGACGAGATCGACAAGCTCGAAGCCCCCATCGCCGCCGGCCTGGCCGCCAGCAGCACCCTGGCCGGGGACGAAGCCGCGCTGCGCGAGCAGTTCGTCAAGGCCTACGGCAGCTATCGCGATAGCCGCAAGGGCATGCTGGACCTGCTGATGCAGAGCGACATGACCAGCGCCGGCCAATACTACCGGGAGAAAGTACTCGGCCCGTTTGAGGCCTCCACCAAGGCACTGGGCACCTGGATCACCCGCCAGAGCGAAGCCTCGCGGCTCTCCTACGAGTCCGCCAGTCAGGCCGGTCAGAAACTGCAGGGCATCCTGGGTGGCGCGGTACTGATCGGCGTGATCGTGGCGGTGCTGCTCTCCATTGCCATCATCCGCTCCGTCCTGGTCCCACTGGACGCCGCAGTGCGGCTTGCCGGCCAGATCGCCGCCGGCCAGCTCAGCCAGACGGTGACCTTGTCATCACACGGTGAAATGGGCCGTCTGGGCAAGGCGCTGGAAACCATGCGCTTGCAGCTGCGGGAAATGATCACGGCAATCGGCGCCTCCAGCCGCCAGCTCGATACCGCCGCCCACGGCATGCGGGACGCCTATGCCGCGATCGCCGACGGCTCCGCCCGCCAGAGCGAGGCCACGGCGTCCATCGCTGCCGCCGTCGAACAGATGACGGTCAGTTTCGACCATGTCTCGCAGCGCAGCGGCGAAGTCCGCAGCCAGGCGGAGCGCGCGGCACAGCTGGCAACCGCCGGCGCCAGCCAAGCCGATGCGGCCAGCGCCAAGATCAGCGAAGTCGCCACGGCGGTGGGCGAAAGCCAGACCGCCATCGACCGGCTGGAAAACCACGCCCATGCGATCGGCGGCATCGCCACCACCATCCGCGAGATCGCCGACCAGACCAATCTGCTGGCGCTCAACGCTGCCATTGAAGCCGCCCGCGCCGGCGAGCAGGGTCGTGGCTTTGCCGTCGTGGCCGATGAGGTCCGCAAACTGGCGGAGAAGACCAGCACCGCCACGACCGACATCATGGCGGCCCTGGGCCAGGTCCAGCAGGAAACCGGCCAGGCCGCCCGCGACATGCGGCAAAGCAGCGTGCAGGTCGCCAGCGGTGCCGAAGCCGTACGCGCCCTGCTACCCGCCCTCGCGGAACTGCGCAGCGGCTCCACCAATACCAGCACCGAACTGGGCGAGCTTGCCAGCGTCTATCGCGAACAGACCAGCGCCAGCCAGTCGATCGCCCAGCATCTGGAACACATCGCACAGATGACCGAGACCACCAATGTCGCCATCGGCAATAGCAGCGATACGGTGGACGAGCTGGAAAGGTTGGCCGGGGAGCTGGAACGGGCGGTGGCGCGGTTCCAGGTTTAGAACACGGATTAATTGCGGCGGGGCGCTAGCTGCCTATCTCCACCCTGCGGAGCCGGGTGCTCACCGGCATGTGAGATCGGATGCGGGCTTTGGCTTTCATACCACCCACTCCCCCCGCCCTCGCCGCCGCGAGGGAGCCTCGCTGACGCTCGTCAGTAGCTTGGGTTGCTTGTGGCTGAGCTTCTTGGGGGAAAGCGCTGCCCACAAAACTGACACGGACAACCTACCCCAGAGCACGGTTGCCCTTGTAAGGCGGAAGCACCCGCAAGGGGTAGGCCGGGATGGTAGGGCGCCGACAATCCCGCGCAGCACAGCGCCTTCCACCACGCACTGGTCGAAACGAGTGTCACCCCATCCGATCCGGATCATGGCATCGCCAAAGTGCGCAAGCGCTGCTACCTAATGGTGATCCTCGCCGCTGATCAAGGACATCAATTCCGCCGCCGGCGGTAGCCAGAAGATGAAGGAGGAGCCTTCGCCGGGTTGGCTTTCGGAGAGGATGCCGCCGTGGTGGCGGTGCATGACGCGCTGGGCGATGGCGAGGCCGGTGCCGCTACCGGCGAGGCGCCCCGCGCCTTGGGCGTCCTGGAACGGGGCGAACAGGCGTTCGGCGGTGGCCGCGTCGAAACCGGTGCCGTTGTCCACGATGCCGAATTCGCGCCGCCCGCGGCGCTCGCGTTCAAACAAGCCGATGCGTGGCTCCGCCAGCGGTGCGGTGAAGTGCCAGGCATTGCGCAGCAGGCAGTCGAGCAGGATGCGCATCAAGCCGGAGTCGGCATGGATCTGCAGGTGCGGTGCGATCATCACCTGCATGCCGGGGCGGGGGTACTGGTCCTGCAGGTCATCCACGATCTCGGCCGCTAGCAGGCTCAGGTCCACCTTGCCGATATTGAGGGGTCGCAGCGAGATACGCGACAGGCTGACCAGGTCATCGAGCAGGCGCCCCATGCGCTCCGCCGCATTGAGGGTGCGCTCGAGATAGTCCATGCCGGTGGCGTCGAGCCGCGCGCCGTAATCCTCGCGCAGGATGGAGCCAAAGCCATGGACCGCCCGCAAGGGCGCATTCAGGTCATGCGAGACGGTATAGGTAAAGGCTTCCAGTTCGCGCATGGTGCGCTTTACATGCTCGGTCCGGGCGACCACCCTGGCCTCGAGTTCGCCATTCAGGCGCTGGATATCGGCTTCACGCCGGAGCCGCTCCAGCTCGGCCGCGCAACGACCGGCAAACAGATTGAGCAACTTGCCCTGCAACTCACCCTGGTGACAGGGCTTGTTGTCGATAATCGCCAGCACGCCCAATACCGTGCCGTCCGAAGCGCGTAAGGGCACGCCCATATAGCTGCGGGCGCCCATCTCCGTCACCAACGGGTGCGCCGGGTAGCGCTGCTGCAGCTCATCAGCGTAGAACACCACCTCGCCCTTCAGTACTTCCTTGCTCGGCGTATCGTCCAGCGGAAAAGTCAGCGGGGCGCTAGCCTCGCCCGAATCGCTATAGGCCACGGTCATGGCGTGCCGCGGCGCCTTGATCGGAAAATACTCTGCGACCAGGGCGCGCCTGACCGACAGGACCCGGCACAGGCTGTCCATCAGGGCGCCCAGATAAGTCACGCCAACCGCGCTCACGGTATCGGCCTGTATGCGCTCCACCAGCATATTGAAACGCTGGCTCTCGTGTATGTCCTGATTGACCCCCGCCATGCAAAGCGGTCGCCCTTCGGGCGAAAATTCCACCCAGCCGCTGGCCTTCACATGGCGCCAGCCGCCATCCGGCCCGCGAACCCGGAAGGTCGTTTCATAGGGACGGATGCCGGAGAGCGCCGCGACCACTTCATCACGGACAAAAGGAAGATCATCGGGGTGCAGCAGCGCAAGCCAGGCATTGCCATCAATGGCGGTATCGGCGGGCAGGCCGTAGACCTGGAACATGGCCTCGTTCCAGATCAGCCGCTGCCGGTGTATCTCCCAGACGAAGATACCCAGTCGCGCCGACCGGGCCGCCTCCAGCAAGGAGCGGGCGATCTCGCCAGGGTCATCCAGCAATTCGGCCGGGCAGATGGTCAACTGGGAGAAGTCGGGCAATTGCATGATGCTCGGGCGCGGGGTGGATGCTTCAGTCTAGGACACACCACTGTCCGGCGCCGCCCGGAAGCAACGTCAGGTCAATCCGCGCTGATGTTCAGGCTCATGCTGGCATAGTGGCTGGCACCAGGCGCCAGCTCGACCGCTGCCACGCCGATATTGCCGCGCTCGACGCAGACATACTCCGGCCAATGCCGGCCGATATCGGCGATCGATACCGCCTGCTCGCCAGGATTCCAGACCACCGCACTACGCATGCCCTCGGCCGCAATCTGCACCGTCCGGCCGGCGTCATGCAGCACCAGCGGATCAGGCGCGATCTCGAATACCGCATCGATGGGCTGCTGCAGTTGCACGATGCCCTCCTGCGGACTGGTCACATGCCCAATCTCACGCCGCAACCGGCCGGCCAGCCCCTCCACCGTGCAACGACGGACATCGTGGACCGCAAAGTAGCTGTGCAGCGCATAGGTAAAGCGGAAAGGCGTGGCATCGCGATTGCTGACGGTAAACTCGAAATGCAGACCGTCATCAAGGTGCACCGCCAGTTCAGCCCGGAAGGCATGCGGCCACAGGGAGCGGGTAGCTTCGTTATCCAGCAACTCGAACACCGCACGGTCCTGGGTCTGCTCCAGCAGGGTCCAGACCTGGTTACGGGCAAAGCCATGTGCCGGCAAGCCGTCAGGATGTTTGCCAAACCAGGGAAAACACACCGGCACACCACCGCGTACCGCCTTGCCCGGCTCCTGGCTGCTGAGTGGCGACGCCCACAACAGGGGCTGCCCATGCAGCTCGGTCTGCAGCACCTGCGCACCCTGCAGGCTGATACGGGCCCAGCCCGCCGACGATACTAGCTCTATGGTTTGCATCCCTGTCCCATGGTTTGGCGTATGGCTAACTACTGTAGCGTAAGCCATCTGCGGCAGGGGGAAAGCGTACCGGTCTTATCGTCGCTGGACGGTAGGTAGGTTGTAGTGCGTCTTGGCTCGGGTTTTAGCGACTGTCTCCGCAGATATCGCACTGCGTGCGTTTGAATGCGGGAGTGCGGCCCGCAGGCCGCCTTACTCTCTTTTGGCGAAGCAAAGAAAGGGAGGCGGCCGCGGGACGAACTCCCGCTCCAAACCGCGCAACGCGCGGATCTCGCGGCGGCAGCCGCTTAAAAAAGAACTAACGGCTATTCGTCAGCCAAACCCCGCCAACCACCAACACCCCGCCGATCAGTGCCGGCAAGGTCAAGGATTCGCCGAGCAGCAGGATGCTCGCCAGCACCGCAAACACCGGCACCAGGTTGGTAAAGACGATGGTCTTGGCCGCACCGATCTGTACGATGCCGTCGCTATACCAAACGAAGGCCGCCGCCGTACCCAGCGCACCGAGGTACAACACGCCGCCCCACTGCAAGGCGCTCAGCGACAAGGGCGCACTCAGCTCACCACGCAGCGCCGCTGTTGCCCCCAGCAGCACGCAGCCGATCAGCGCCGCCCAGGCCGTTGCCTGCAGGCTGCTCAGATGCTTCATCGCATTACGGCCGAACAGGGTGTAGGCCACCCAGCTCACACAGCAACCCAGGATCAGCAACTCGCCATGCCCCACCCCCTGACGCAGGATGCCCAGATAGTCGCCATGCGAAATCACCGTGATCGCGCCAAACAGCGAGACGGCCACCCCCAGCCAGCGCCGAGGCCCCAAGGGCTGGCGTAGTAGGCCGGCGCTGACCAGCGCCACCATGATGGGGTTGAGCGCCACCAGCAGTGCAGCGCGGCTGGCAGGGATTTCCGACAAGCCGAAGAAGAAGAACACGTTGTAGGCATAGACACCCGATACCCCGAGCGTCGCCACCCAGAACCACTGGGTGCGCGTCGGCCAGACGATGCCGGCGGGCGAGCGCCATAGCAGCAGGAACAGGCAGGCGGTCGCGATCACGAAGCGCCAGAAGGCGATCGACATCGGCGGCATGGCCTGGGCCAGCACCCGGCCAACGATAAAGGTTCCGCCCCAGATCGCCATCGTGACGATAAGCTTGAGATAGAGGCCGGTATGGGATGTCTTGCCGGCGCTGGCAACAGTGGTATCGGTCATGATTGGGCAGTACGGCTGAATCGATAGACACCTGCGTCATCCTGCTCGCGTGTCACCACGCCGCGATGCCACAGGTAATTGAGATGGGCAATGCACTCCGCCAGCGCGAACATCGTTTGGTAGAGATCGAACATACGGCCAAACAGCACCGGCAGCAGGTCCACCGCCGACATGGAATGGTCCATGGCGGCGAGCATGACCGACAGTCGCTCCGCGTGATGCGCCTTCAGCACCTCGACCCGGGCGTGGATGCCACGGAAGGGCCTGCCGTGCGAGGGCAGGACCAGCGCGTCTTGCGGCAATACCAGGAAACGATCAAGCGAATCCAGGAACTGTCCCAGCGTATCGCCGTCCGGGTCGGCCGCCCAGGCGCCGACATTGGTGGATATCTTGGGCAACAGCATGTCGCCAGAGATCAGTACGTTTTTTTCCTCGCACCACAGCGCCATGTGCTCGGGCGAATGGCCAAAGCCGGGTATGGTCTGCCATTGCGCCCCGCCGATGGCGATCTGCTGGCCAGCCAGCAAGCGGTTGAATGACGACGGCAGGCTCTTCACCCCCCACTGGAAGGTGTTGCCACGCTCGGTGAACTGCGCAAGCTTGTCCTCGGCCAGGCCATGGCGGGCAAAATGGGCGTTGAAGGAAGGCACATCGAAGCCCGGCAGGTCATGCCAGACCGCACGGGCCAGCAGGAACTCGCCCAGGCTGATATGAAAATCCGCCCCGAAACGTGCTGTCAACCAGCCGGCCAGGCCGATATGGTCCGGATGGTAGTGGGTAGCCACCACCTTGCCGAGCGGCCGACCGGCCATCGTGCCGTCAAACAGTACCTGCCAGAGTTCGCGCGTCGTGTCGGTATCGTAGCCGGCGTCGACCACGCTCCAGCCATCCGCCTCCTGCAACAGCCAGAGATTGATATGGTTGAGCGCAAAAGGCAGCGGCATCTTGAGCCAATGCACCCCTGGCGCGACCTCGATCGTCTCGCCAGCGGCGGGGAGCTCATCCCCGTGGGGGTAGTGCAAACGATGGGGCATGGCACTAACCATATTAGAAAATGCAAAACAGCGATTATGACAGCCTCGCTACCCTCTGCTATCTTCGCCGGGCAGATATAAATAAACGACCGTACCGTACGGTCAGACAAGAGCCATGTCCGACGATCGCATCTACACCATCACCGAGCTTGCCCGCGAGTTCGACCTGACACCGCGTGCCATACGCCACTATGAGCACGAAGGCCTGCTGGCCCCGGGTCGGCAGGGGCGCAATCGCGTCTTCACCCGCGCGGACCGCACCCGGCTGAAGCTGATCCTGCGCGGCAAGCGCCTGGGCTTCTCGCTGCAGGAAACCTACGAGCTGTTCGCGCTATACGATGCCGCCCGCGATGAGCGCCCCCAGCTCATGAAACTGCTGGAATTCCTGCGCCCCAAGCGTGAAGCCTTGCTGCAGCAACGTGCCGACATCGACGCCATCCTCAAGGAGATGGATGGTCTTGAGCACGAAGCAGAAGCCCTGCTGCGGGATTAGCCCGCTTTTTTCGCCGCACCAATTGACGTTTACGTCAACGTAAAATAAAGTATCGAGCAATTGCTCGGCAAACAACATTGCCGTTCGTCAGTATCCAAGCGCGCGGGCGACGCGAACGCAGTTCGCCGCCGCAAAATCCCCTACAGACGCCCAGCCAAGGGCGCGTAAATCGGCACCAGGCCGCCCCAGCCCCGGGGCGGCCCGCTGCGATCAAGGTCATCCCGGAGACAACACCATGCACATCCCCGCCCTCAACTTCGGCCTCGGTGAAGACATCGACATGCTGCGCGATGCCGTTCAGAGCTTCGTCGCTGCAGAAATCGCCCCCCATGCCGCAAAGATCGACGAAGAAAACCTCTTCCCTGCCGATCTGTGGCGCAAGTTCGGCGAGATGGGTCTGCTGGGTCTGACCGTGGAAGAAGAATACGGCGGCACCAATATGGGCTACCTGGCCCATATCGTCGCCATGGAGGAAATCTCCCGCGGCTCCGCGTCGGTCGGCCTCTCCTACGGTGCTCATTCCAATCTGTGCGTGAACCAGATCCGCAAGAACGGCAATGCCGCGCAGAAGGCCAAGTACCTGCCCAAGCTGGTCTCCGGCGAATACGTCGGCGCACTGGCCATGAGCGAACCCAACGCCGGTTCCGACGTCTGCAGCATGAAGCTGCGCGCCGACAAGCAGGGTGACCGCTACATCCTCAATGGCTCCAAGATGTGGATCACCAACGGCGGCGATGCCGACGTGCTGGTCGTCTACGCCAAGACCGACGTAAACGCCGGCGCCAAGGGCATGACCGCATTCCTGATCGAAAAAGGCATGAAGGGCTTCAGCGCCGGCAGCAAGCTCGACAAGCTCGGCATGCGCGGCTCCAACACTTTCCCGCTGTTCTTCGATGACGTCGAAGTACCGGAAGAAAACGTACTGGGCAACCTCGGCAAGGGCGTGAACGTGCTGATGAGTGGCCTCGACTACGAGCGCGCCGTCCTCTCCGGCGGCCCATTGGGCATCATGGCCGCGGCCATGGACGCGGTCGTCCCCTATGTGCACGAACGCACCCAGTTTGGCCAGGCGATCGGCGAGTTCGAACTGATGCAGGGCAAGCTGGCGGACATGTACGCCACCTGGAGCGCCTGTCGGGCCTACGTCTATGCCGTCGGTCGCGCGCTGGACCGTGGCGAAACTACCCGCAAGGACGCCGCCGGCGCCATTCTTTACTCGGCCGAAAAAGCCACCTGGATGGCCGGTGAAGCCATCCAGACCCTGGGCGGCAACGGCTACATCAACGAGTATCCGGTCGCCCGGCTGTGGCGCGATGCCAAGCTGTACGAGATCGGTGCCGGCACCAGCGAGATCCGGCGCATGCTGATCGGCCGCGAACTCTTCAACGAGACGCGCTGAGCGAGCTTGCTTGTGGGGGTTCTACACTGCAGAACAGAACCCCAACCGGAGCCATGCCGATGCTGAACCGTCGCCGTTTCCTGCAAAGTAGCAGCCTGCTCCTGGCCGGCGCGGGCCTGCACGTCCACGCCGCCACGACGCCCTTGCGGCTGGCCTATTTCGAGACCTACAGCCCGCTGAGTTTCCGTGGCGACCAAGGCATGCAGGGCATCCTGATCGACCTGTTCGACGAGATACTCGGCAAGCGGCTGGGCATTCCCCTGGTCCATAGCGGCTACCCCTGGGTCCGAGCACAAAGCCTGGTACAAAGCGGTGAGCAGGATGGCATGTGTACCGTCGCCACGCCGGAACGGCTGGACTACACCATCGCCTCGACCGAGCCGGTGCTGACTATGCCGATCCGCCTGTTCGCCGCCGCCGACAGCCCGCTGCTACCCAAGCTGCAGGCCGTACGCAGCCTGGATGAACTCCGCCAACTCAAACCCACGGTGCTGTCCTATATCGGCAACGGCTGGGCTCGCGACAAACTTGATGGTTTGCAGGTGGATTGGGGTGGCAACTTCCAGGAGGCAGTACGCAAGCTGGTACTGGGGCGAGGTGATGTGATAGTGGAGAATGCCATCACCATGCAATACACGCTCAAGCAACAGGACCCGCAACGCAAGATACGCATGCTACCCAATACACTGGAGGAAAGCCGCTTCAGCCTGCTGATCAGCCGTCGCGCGACACAGCAGTCCTTGCTGCCCACCTTTGACGAGGCCCTGCGCAAGTTCAAGCGCGAGGAAGGCTATGCCAGGGTGTTTGAACGTTACGGTGTACGTTTGACATGAAACTTCTATGCATCCGTTCAGGGAACGGGACCACCGGCCACCAGCCTGTCCAGGTATCGCATGCGGATATCCCGCAGGATGCCCTGCTGCTCGAGCCGGCGGATAGCGGCATCGATGGCGGTCAGGTCGCCGGGTTGCAGGCTGCGCTTGCTGAGCATGAGGTGCACGACGTCGCGATTGACGTGGAACGGCAGTTGCACCAATCGTCCCACGCCGACCAGCCGTGCTGCATCGAGCAGGGCGTAGCGGTCGCCAATCACCAATTGGCCTCGCCCCCCGCCCAGTTGTCGCGCAGCCTGCTCGTAGCTCTCATAGCGGGTCAGCAGGCCCGCGCGATCGAACTCATCCAGCAGGTGTGCATACCGCGCGCCGTACCAGCCATCGCTGGGGACGATCAAGGCCAGCCTGGCCGCCAGCACCATATCCAGACTGACAAGGCCATGCACGCTACTGTCTGCCGGCAAGGCAAACGGCACGACCTCCTCCTCCCTGTAAGGCAGGCTGAACCAGGCGTAGGCACGCCGGGCCGGCGTATCGGACGCCGCAAGCAGCACATCGAGCTCCCCTTGCTGGAACATCAGCAAGCGTCGCTTGCGCGGGATGTCGTACTGAAAGCTGAGCTTGCAGCCGGCCTCCTGGGCGATGCGCTGCAGCAGTTCGATTTCCATGCCGGCCGGCTGCCCGGCGACATCGCGGTAGGCATAGGGTCGCCATTGCTCGAACGGCACGCGCAGTACCCGGCTGCAAGCCGCCCAGGTGGGCAGGGCGGCAACCAGCAGCAACATGATCAAGCAGGTACGCGACATAGAGGCTTTATAGCCTGCCCGCCGGGCAGTGCTAGCGGGCAGACAAACCAATTCGCACGTTGTTGATCCAAGCAGCAGGACACCATTACGACAGACCGCCCCAGGCGGCAGACGGAGACAGTAGATGAACAGTTTGCCCAGTTACGTGCACGGCGCCTCACTGCAGCCCCTCATCGGCCAGACCATAGGCAGCTTCTTCGATGACGCCGCCAGCCGTTGGGCAGCCCAGGATGCGCTGGTCGTGCGGCATCAGGGCACACGCTGGACCTACGCCGAACTCAAGCAACGGGTCGACGCCTGCGCCGCCCATCTCCTTGCACTGGGCCTGCAGCCGGGTGACCGTATCGGCATCTGGGCGCCCAACTGCGCCGAATGGGTGCTGATGCAGTTCGCCACCGCCAAGGCAGGTCTGGTACTGGTCAATATCAACCCGGCCTACCGCCTCGCCGAGCTGGAATACGCGCTCAACAAGGTTGGCTGCAAGGCACTGGTACTGGCACCCAGGCTCAAGAGCAGCGACTATCTCGCCCTGATTCAGGAGCTGGCACCCGAACTGGCGGATTGCCCGGTGGGTCAACTGGTCGCCAAACGCCTGCCTGAGCTGCGCGCCGTCATCCGACTGGGTAGCGATACGACGACCGGCATGCTCAACTTTGACAGCCTGCTGGCCCCGCCGACCGAGGCCGCGAGTGCCAGGCTGGCCGAGGTCGCCGCCACCTTGCAGTTCGACGATGCCGTGAATATCCAGTTCACCTCCGGCACCACCGGCTTTCCCAAGGGCGCCACGCTCAGCCACCACAATATCCTCAACAACGGCTATTTCATTGGCGAAGCGATGAAGCTGGGGCCGAGCGACCGACTCTGCATTCCGGTGCCGCTCTACCATTGCTTTGGCATGGTGCTGGGCAATCTTGCCTGCATCACCCACGGCGCCGCCATCGTCTATCCGGACGAGTCCTTCGATCCCAAGGCCGTGCTCGATGCCATCGTGGCCGAACGCTGCACCGGCCTGCATGGCGTACCCACCATGTTCATCGCCATGCTAGGTGATCCGCATTTCGCCAGCTACGACCTCTCCACCCTGCGCACCGGGATCATGGCGGGCTCCCCCTGCCCGATCGAAGTCATGAAGCGGGTGGTCAACGAAATGCACATGGCCGAGGTCACCATCGCCTACGGCATGACCGAGACCTCGCCGGTCTCCTTCCAGAGCAGCACCGACGAGCCCCTGGACCGGCGCGTCTCCACCATCGGTCGCATCCATCCACACCTTGAGGTCAAGATTGTCGATATCGATGGCCGCATCGTGCCGCGCGGCACGGTGGGCGAACTCTGCACCCGTGGTTACTCGGTGATGCTGGGTTACTGGGGCGACGAGGCCAAGACCCGCGAGGCCATCGACCCCGCCGGCTGGATGCACACGGGTGACCTGGCGGTGATCGACGAAGCCGGCTACTGCAATATCGTCGGCCGGCTCAAGGACATGGTGATCCGCGGCGGCGAGAACCTCTACCCGCGCGAGATCGAAGAATTCCTCTACCGCCATCCCAAGGTGCGCGACGTACAGGTGGTCGGGGTACCCGACGCCAAGTATGGTGAGGAGCTCTGCGCCTGGATCATCCTCAAGGAGGGCGTCACTGCCAGTGAAGAGGATATGCGCGACTTCTGCCGCAACCAGATCGCCCACTTCAAGATTCCCCGCTATATCCGCTTCGTCGACGCTTTCCCGATGACGGTGACCGGCAAGATCCAGAAATACAAGATGCGCGAAGTGATGACCCAGGAACTGGGCCTGACTGCCACCAAGACCGCTTGATTACCACCCCATACCGACCCACGGAGTAATGAACATGTCCGAATCCATCGTCATCGTCGCCGCCGCCCGCACTCCCATGGCTGGCCTGCAAGGCGACTTCGCCAACCTCAAGGCCGGCCAGCTCGGCGCCGTCGCCATCAAGGCTGCCGTGGAGCGTGCCGGCATCGCGGTAACGGAAGTGGAAGAAGTCGTCATGGGCAATGTCCTGCCCGCGGGCCAGGGCCAGGCACCCGCCCGCCAGGCTTCGCTCGGCGCCGGCCTGCCACTGGGTACCCACTGCACCACGATCAACAAGATGTGCGGTAGCGGCATGAAGGCCATCATGTTCGCGCACGACCAACTGAAAGCCGGCAGCAATAGCGTGATGGTGGCTGGCGGCATGGAGAGCATGAGCAATGCGCCCTACCTGCTGCCCAAGGTCCGCACCGGCCTGCGCATGGGCCATGGCGAGGTCAAGGACCATATGTTCATGGACGGCCTGGAAGACGCATACGACAAGGGTCAACTGATGGGCGTATTCGCCGAGCAGTGCGCCGACAAGTACCAGTTCAGCCGCGAGGCCCAGGATGAATTCGCCTTGCGCTCGCTGACCCGCGCCCAGGCAGCCATCGCCGAGGGCCGCTTCAAGGATGAGATCGCCGCCGTGACCGTTGCCGGCCGCAAGGGTGACGTGCTGATCGATACCGACGAGCAGCCGGGCAAGGCCATGCCGGAGAAGATCCCGACGCTGAAGCCAGCTTTCCGCAAGGACGGTACCGTTACCGCCGCCAATGCCTCGTCGATCTCCGACGGTGCGGCCGCCGTGGTCATGATGCGCGAATCCGATGCGCTCAAGCGTGGCCTGAAACCGCTCGCCCGCATCGTCGGCCATGCCAGCCACGCGCAGGAACCCGGCTGGTTCACTACCGCCCCGGTCGGCGCGATGAAGAAGCTGTTCGAGAAGACCGGCTGGAGCGCCGACTCGGTCGACCTGTACGAGATCAACGAAGCCTTTGCCGTAGTGACCATGGCCGCGATGCATGAGCTTAGCCTGCCCGCCGACAAGGTCAATGTGCACGGCGGTGCCTGCGCCCTCGGCCACCCCATTGGCGCTTCGGGCGCGCGCATCGTCGCCACCCTGATCTACGCCCTCAAGCAGCATGGCGGCCAGCGCGGCGTGGCCAGCCTTTGCATCGGCGGTGGCGAAGCCACGGCCGTGGCGATCGAACTCTGTTAAACCCTAGGCCGGGGCAGCCCCCGGCAGGACTGAATCTGATGACGCTCTATTTCGAAGATCTCAAGCCCGGTCGTGTATTCAAGTCCGGCCCGGTGACAGTGGAACCGGCCGAGGTACGCGACTTCGCCATCCGCTACGACCCGCAGGACTTTCACCTTGATGAAGCCGCCGGTGCCGCCAGCGTATTTGGCGGCCTGGTGGCCAGCGGCTGGCAGACCGCGGCCTACAGCATGCGCATGCTGGCGGCCAGCGAGCTGCGCACCATCGCCAATGGTCTGGTCGGTCTGCAGATCGACAAGCTGATGTGGCATCAGCCGGTGAAGCCGGGCGATGTACTGAATGCAGAGTTTGACGTCATGGGTCGCAAGCAGTCGCGCTCCAAGCCTGGCTTTGGCGTGGTCCAGCTGGCCTGGCGTACGTTCAACCAGAACGGAGAACTGGTGATGAGCCTGGAGAATGCAATCTGGGTTGCCGTGCGCGAGCCGGCAGCGGGCTAGGCCAGCCCCAAGGCCGCGGTTGCAATCCCAAAACAAGAACAATGAGGGGTATGCAAGGGTAAGCGCGCAGGTTTCCCGTGCACCGGCAGGTGCATCCATCCCTGGCGCGCCGCTTGCAAGACATAACGAGACGGAGACAGCATGATACTCAGCGAAGAACACCAGATGATCCGCGACAGCGTGCGCGATTTCGCCCGCGAACAGCTCTGGCCCACCGCCAGCCTGCGCGACGAAACCCACGCCTTCCCGCATGACGAACTGCAGCAGGCGGCCGCGCTCGGCCTGCTGGGCCTGACCGTGCCGGCGGAATGGGACGGTGCCGGCCTGGATTACCTCGGTGCCGCCCTGGCGATCGAGGAACTGGCGGCTGGCGACGGCGCGTTCTCCACCATCGTCTCGGTCCATAACTCGGTCGGCTGCGGTCCCATACTCGCCTTCGGTACCGATGCACAGAAAACGCAGTACCTGAGGAAGCTCGCCAGCGGCGACTGGTTGGCCAGCTTCTGCCTGACCGAGCCTCAGGTCGGTTCCGAAGCCGGCGCCATCAAGACCCGCGCGGTACGCGATGGCGAGCACTACGTTCTCAACGGTGCCAAACAGTTCATTACCAATGGCAAGAACAGCCGGCTCAGCATCGTGATCGCGGTGACCGACCCGGACAAGGGCAAGAAGGGCCTGTCCGCCTTTATCGTGCCGACCAACACGCCCGGCTATACCGTGGCCCGGATCGAGAAGAAACTGGGACAGGCCGCATCGGATACCTGCGCCATCCAGCTCGACAACTGCCGCGTACCCGCCGCCAATCTCCTGGGCAAGGAAGGCGAGGGTTATAAGGTCGCGCTTGCCAGCCTGGAATCCGGCCGCATCGGCATCGCCGCCCAGGCCTTGGGCATGGCGCGTTCGGCGTATGAATGTGCGCTGCGCTACAGCAAGGAGCGGGTCACCTTCGGCAAGCCGATCTTCGAGCATCAGGCGGTCAACTTCCGGCTGGCCGACATGGCCACCCAACTGGAAGCCGCCCGTCAGCTGATCTGGCATGCAGCCAGTCTGAAGGATGCCGGCCTGCCCTGCCTCAAGGAAGCGAGCATGGCCAAGCTGTTTGCCAGCGAGATGGCGGAACGTGTTTGTTCGGATGCGATCCAGGTTCATGGGGGCTATGGTTATCTCAACGACTTCCCCGTCGAACGTATCTATCGCGACGTCAGGGTCTGCCAGATCTACGAGGGCACCAGCGACATCCAGCGCATCGTGATCGGCCGGGCCATCGGCGACGACGTATAGACAGAAAACAGGTTCCGGGCGGGGTCACCCCGCTCAGGAACGGAAGAGACATGCAAGAACAGATACAACGGATACGCCCGGACCAGGCCGAGTTGCTGCGCGGCCTGCGCCTTTCCGGCCTGGAAGACGCCCCGACGGCCTTCGGCTGCCGCTATGCGGAAATCGCCGCGCGTCCCTTCCAGTACTGGGATGATCATGTGCGCCACTATGCCAGCAGCGACGATGCCGCGACCTTCGTGCTGTATCGGGCTGGCAAGCCGGTCGGCATGACCGGTGCCTACCTCGAGGGCAGCCGGCGCGATCACGCATATATCTGCAATATGTGGGTGGATCCGGCATTCCGACGTGGCGGTGCCGGTGGACGACTGGTCGATACCGCCAGCCGCTGGTTGGCCGAGCAAGGCGTGGAACTGATCAACGCCTGGGTGGTGGAGAGCAACGTCGCCGCCCAGAAGTTCTACGACAACCTCGGCTTCATCTGCCTGGATCACCGTCGCCTGATGCCCGGCAACCCCGAGGTTGAAGAAGTCCTCATGGTCTTCGATACCGCCCTGCTCTGAACCCGCCACCTCGCCGCCAAGGACACGCCCCTCATGCAGACCTTCCATCTCGACGCCATCAGCCAGGATCGCCAGACCCATGGCGCCGCCTACCTGGAGTTCCTGCGCAGCGCCGACATGAGCGCCGGCCTCTACCATCTGCAGCCGGGTAGCCATGACGCACAGGGTGCCCACCAGGAAGAATTGCTGTTCTACGTGCTACGCGGTGCTGCCACGCTGGAGGTCGGCGACGACTTCGTCCAGGTGGTCGCCGGTAGCATCGTGCATGTGCCCAAGCAGGTCGCCCCCCGTTTCGTCGATGTCGCGGCAGCACTCGACGTGCTGGTGGTCTTCGCCCCGGCGGAGTCCACCCCGACCATCCGCATCCGCCCTTCGGTCTGACCTCTCAACCCATCCCAGAGCCGGGTTCGCCCGACGTACACCACAGAACACATGAACACGCTACCGAACACCATCAACCCGAAAGCCGAACAATTCCAGTCCAATGCCGCCGCCATGCAGGCGCTGGTAGACGATCTCCGCAACCAGGCCGCCCGAGTAGAGCAAGGTGGCGGCCAGGTGGCGCGGGATCGCCACACCGCTCGTGGCAAGCTGCTGCCGCGTGACCGGGTCGCCCAATTGCTGGATGTCGGCTCGCCCTTCCTGGAGATCGGCCAGCTCGCCGCTCACGGCCAGTACGACGACCAGGTACCCTCAGCCGGGCTGATCGCCGGTATCGGTCGCGTATCGGGCATCGAATGCATGATCATCGCCAACGATGCCACGGTGAAGGGAGGCACCTACTACCCGATGACGGTCAAGAAGCACCTGCGCGCGCAGGAGATCGCCATGGAGAACCGGCTGCCCTGCATCGCCCTGGTCGACTCCGGCGGCGCCAACCTGCCCAACCAGGACGAGGTCTTCCCGGATCGCGATCACTTCGGCCGCATCTTCTACAACCAGGCCAACCTCAGCGCCCAGGGCGTGCCGCAGATCGCGGCCGTGCTCGGCTCCTGTACCGCCGGCGGTGCTTATGTGCCGGCCATGAGCGACTACAGCGTCATGGTCAAGAACCAAGCCACCATCTTCCTGGCCGGCCCGCCGCTGGTGCGTGCCGCGACCGGCGAGGTCGTGACGGCCGAAGAACTGGGTGGTGCCGATGTGCACGCCAAGATCAGCGGCGTGGCCGACTACTACGCTCATAACGACGCCCACGCGCTGGACCAGGTGCGGCGCATCGTCGCCAACCTCAACTGGGTCAAGCCCATGACGGTCGCCACCCAGCCCGTCACCGCCCCGCTCTACCCGGCCGATGAGCTGTACGGCATCGTCGGGGCCGACCTGAAGAAGCCCTTTGACATCCGTCAGGTGATCGCACGGATCGTCGACGGCAGCCGCTTCGACGAATTCAAGGAGACCTACGGCGCCACGCTGGTCACCGGCTTTGCCCATATCTATGGCTACCCAGTCGGCATCATCGCCAACAACGGCGTGCTGTTCAGCGAGTCGGCCCAGAAAGGGGCGCACTTCATCGAGCTCTGCAGCCAGCGAGGCATTCCGCTGGTGTTCCTGCAGAACATCACCGGCTTCATGGTCGGCAAGAAGTACGAGGCCGAGGGTATCGCCAAGCATGGCGCCAAGATGGTCACGGCGGTCGCCACCAGCAAGGTTCCCAAGTTCACCATGGTGATCGGCGGCAGCTACGGCGCCGGCAACTACGGCATGTGTGGTCGCGCCTACAACCCCAATTTCATGTGGATGTGGCCTAACGCCCGCATCGCCGTGATGGGCGGAGAACAGGCGGCTGGCGTGCTGGCACAGGTGAGGGAAGAAGCGCTGGCCAAGAAGGGGCAGGTGCTCTCCGACGAGGAGCGCGAAGGCATCAAGAAGCCGCTGCGAGATCAGTTCGAGGCACAGAGCCACCCCTACTACGCCACCAGCCGCTTGTGGGACGACGGCATCATCGACCCGCGCGACAGCCGTCGCGTGCTGGGCCTTGCCATCTCCGCCAGTCTCAACAAACCCATCGCCGAAACGAAGTTCGGCGTGTTCCGGATGTAAGCGGTGGCGACGATGCAGATCTGGGTCGATGCCGACGCTTGTCCGGGCGTGATCAAGGAAATCCTGTTCCGTGCTGCCGAGCGCTGGCAGGTGAGCACGACACTAGTCGCCAACCAGTTGATACGGGTGCCGCCTTCGGCCTGGTTGCGCAGCGTGCAGGTGCCCAGCGGTTTCGATGTTGCGGATAACGAGATCGTTTTGCGTGTCCAAGCAGGGGATCTGGTGATCACCGCCGACATTCCGCTCGCCGCCGCCGTGATCGACAAGGGCGGCCACGCCATCAATCCTCGCGGCGAGATTTACACGCCGGAGAATATGGCGGAGCGTTTGAGGATGCGGGACTTCATGGCCACGCTGCGTGACAGCGGCGTGCAAACCGGTGGGCCGGCTGCGTTCAGCCAGGCAGACAGGCAGGCATTTGCGAACCAACTCGACCGATTCTTGCAAAAGCAGCAGTAGCAGCCAGCAATACCGTGGGTCATCGCGCCGAGAGGCCTGATGACCGAGTACCGCAGCCAACAACACTCAGGAGACAAGATCATGAGCACATCGATTACCAGCCAGATTGCCCGCAACGGCGTTGCCACCATCACGCTGAATCGCCCTGACCGTCACAATGCCTTTGATGACGGCCTGATCGCCGAGCTGACAACCGAACTGGAAAAACTGGCGGCGGATAGCGCGGTGCGGGTGCTGATCCTGGCGGCGGCCGGCAAGAGTTTCTCGGCGGGTGCCGACCTCGGCTGGATGAAGCGCATGGCCAGCAATACCGAAGAGGCCAACCTCGACGACGCCCGTGCCCTGGCCAAGCTGATGCACGTGCTCGACACCTTCCCCAAGCCCACGATAGCGGCGGTGCAGGGCCCTGCCTACGGCGGCGGTGTCGGTCTGGTTGCCTGCTGCGACATGGCATTCGCCGCACCGGAAACCATGTTCTCGCTATCCGAGGTCAAGCTCGGCCTGATTCCGGCGGTGATCTCGCCCTATGTGATCCGCAAGATCGGCAACAGCCAGGCCCGCCGCTACTTCCTGTCCGCCGAGCGCTTCACTTCGGATACCGCCCTGCGCATCGGCCTGGTACATGACATCACCCCGCAGGATGAAGTCCTGCCGCTGGCCACCTCCTGGGCGGCACAACTGCTCAACAATGGCCCGGAAGCCATGCTGGAAGCCAAGCGCCTGGTTGCCGAAGTCTCCAACCGACCGATCTGCAACGAGCTGAATGAGTTCTGCGCCCAGCGCATTGCCAAGCAGCGCGTCAGCCAGGAAGGTCAGGAAGGCCTGACCGCCTTCCTGGAAAAGCGTCCGCCGAACTGGGTCAACCAATAAACCGATACACCGGTAGCCGCCCCGTCACCGGGGCCGGCTACCCGTACCGATCATTCCACGACAACAAGCTTGCCGTCGGCCCATGCTGACGCCTTTGGTAGATATTGATGTTCAAAAAGATTCTGATTGCAAACCGTGGCGAGATCGCCTGCCGGGTCATCAAGACCGCTCGCGCCCTGGGCATCCGTACCGTCGCGGTCTATTCCGACGCCGATGCCGACGCCCGCCACGTCAAACTGGCCGATGAGGCGTTCCGTCTTGGGCCGCCCGCCCCGCGCGAGTCCTACCTGAAGGCCGACCTGATCCTCGATATTGCGCGCCGCACCGGCGCCGAGGCTATCCACCCCGGCTACGGCTTCCTGAGCGAGAACGAGGAATTCGCCGAAGCCTGCGCCAAGGCTGGCGTGGTCTTCATCGGTCCGCCGGCCTCCGCCATCGCCGCCATGGGTTCCAAATCCGCAGCCAAGACGCTGATGGAGACCGCCGGTGTACCGCTGGTGCCGGGTTACCATGGCGAAGTCCAGGACAGCGCCTTCCTGCAGGAACAGGCCGACCGTATGGGTTACCCGGTGCTGATCAAGGCCTCGGCCGGCGGTGGTGGCAAGGGCATGAAGATCGTCGAGCGCAGCGAGGACTTTTCCGGTCAGCTCGCCTCTGCCAAGCGCGAAGCTGCGGCAAGCTTTGGCGACGACAAGGTGCTGGTCGAGAAGTACCTGACCAAGCCACGCCATATCGAGATCCAGGTATTTGCCGACGGCCATGGCGAGGCGGTCTACCTGTTCGAGCGGGATTGCTCGGTCCAGCGTCGTCATCAGAAGGTCCTTGAAGAAGCGCCGGCTCCAGGCCTGTCGGCCGAGCTGCGTCGCGAGATCGGCGAAGCCGCCGTGCGCGCCGCCAAGGCCGTGGGTTATGTGGGCGCCGGTACGGTCGAATTTATCTTCGATACGTTGTCCGACGCCTTCTATTTCATGGAAATGAATACCCGCCTGCAGGTGGAGCATCCGGTGACCGAGATGATCACTGGCCTCGATCTGGTGGAATGGCAGCTGCGCGTCGCCAGTGGCGAACACCTGCCTCTCCAGCAGGCCGAACTTCGTATCCAGGGTCACGCCTTTGAGGCGCGCGTCTACGCCGAGGACCCCGCCCGCGACTTCCTGCCGCAGATCGGCCGGCTGGCGCACCTGCGGCAACCGGCCGAGTCCCGCCATGTGCGGGTCGATACCGGCGTCGAAAGTGGCGACGAGATTTCGCCGTTCTACGACCCAATGATCGCCAAGCTGATCGTCTGGGACGAGAACCGCGACCGGGCCCTGGACCGGCTCGCCAGTGCACTGGCCGAGTACGAGGTCGTTGGCCTGACCACCAATCTCGACTTCCTTGGCCAGTTGGCCCGCCACCCCGCCTTCCGGGCCCAGGAACTGGATACCGGTTTCATCGCCCGCCACCATGCGGCGCTGATTCCACCCTCGCCGGCCGTCAGCAACGAGACACTGGCACTGGCCGCCTTGGCTGAACTGGCCTTGATGGAAGTGCAGGGCGAAGCCGCACGGCAACGTTCGAACGACAGCGACTCGCCCTGGTGGCAGACCGACGGCTGGCGCCTGAACCAGGACAATCGTCACGCCCTGCATTTCCGCCATGGCGACGCCGAATATGCGGTCCAGGCCCACTACCGCGACGGCGCCTATTTTCTCGAGATGCCGGATGCCCAAGGCGGCATTCAGGGCATGGCGGCGCAGGGCCAGCTTCAGGCAGGTCGCTTGAACGCGACGCTGGATGGCTACCGGCTCAGTGCCAGCGTGGTCCGGCAGTCCGATAGCCTGACCCTGGTACGCGATGGCGCCAATATCAGCCTGCAACCCTTCAACCCGCTGCTGGCCGGGCTGGAAGTGGCCGAGGCCGGCGGTGGCCTCACTGCGCCCATGCCGGGCACGGTGGTCGCGGTCCATGTCGCCAAGGGTGATGTCGTTGAAAAAGGCACGCCATTGATGATTCTGGAAGCCATGAAGATGGAACACACCATCCTCGCCCCGCACGCCGGTACGGTCGCCGAGGTGTTTTTCCAGAAAGGTGAGCAGGTCAAGGAAGGCTCGGCGCTGCTGGATATCAGCGCCGCCTGACCTCGGCACCGCACGGGTACGAATGGACGGCCTGCCAGCGTGCAGGCCGTTCTGCCATCAGTTCGGGGCATGCACCCAAAGCGCGTGGCCCTGGCGGCTGGCACCATCCGGATTGGCTCGCGGCCAGGTTCGGTCGGGAAAACAATCACTTGCCCGGGTGAGGTAGTCAACGGAGCGGGCGTGCTACCGGTATAATGGCGGCCCTCCGCCCGGCTGCACTCCACTGTGACCTCGTCAGAACCTGCTCTGCATCTGCTGCAATCCATCTTTGGCTACGAACGCTTCCGCGGCCGTCAGGCCGAGATCGTGGCGCAGGTGGCAGGTGGCGGCGACGCACTGGTACTGATGCCCACCGGTGGCGGCAAGTCGCTGTGTTATCAGATACCCGCCCTGCTGCGCACCGGTTGCGCCGTGGTGGTGTCACCCCTGATCGCGCTGATGCAGGACCAGGTCGAAGGGCTGCACCAGTTGGGCGTGGAGGCAGCGTTTCTCAATTCCACGCTCGACAACAATGCAGCCCGGGAGATCGAGCAGCGCTATATGCGCGGCGATCTCAAGCTCTTGTACGTCGCGCCGGAACGCCTGCTGACACCACGCTTCCTGGCCTTGCTCGAGCACACACCGGCCAGCCTGTTCGCCATCGACGAAGCGCATTGCGTCAGCCAGTGGGGACATGATTTCCGGCCCGAGTACATCGGCCTCTCGCTATTGCATGAACGCTTCCCGGGTGTGCCCCGCATCGCCCTGACGGCCACCGCCGACGCCGCTACCCGGCGCGAGATCGTGCAACGGCTGGCGCTGGAAGACGCCGCCCAGTTTGTCTCCAGTTTTGACCGGCCCAATATCCGCTATCGCATCATCGAAAAGGACAACGCACGCAAGCAGCTGCTGTCCTTTATCGAGCGAGAACATGATGGCGATGCCGGCATCGTCTATTGCCTGAGCCGCAAGCGCGTCGAGGATACCGCCCAGTTCCTCAGCGACAACGGCGTGACCGCACTGCCTTATCACGCAGGCATGGCAGCCGATATCCGCGCGCGCAACCAGACTCGTTTCCTGCGGGAAGACGGCATCGTCATGGTGGCTACCATTGCCTTCGGCATGGGTATCGACAAGCCTGACGTGCGCTTTGTCGCCCATATCGATTTGCCCAAGAGCCTCGAAGGCTACTATCAGGAAACCGGCCGCGCCGGTCGCGATGGCCTGCCCTCCAGTGCCTGGCTGGCTTATGGCCTCAACGACGTCATGCAGCTCAAAGAGATGATCGAAGGCGGTCAGGCACCCGAGGCACAGAAGCAGGTTGAACGGCAGAAGCTCAATGCCATGCTGGGCCTCGCCGAGACGGTCTCCTGTCGGCGCCAGATGATTCTGGCCTATTTCGGTGAGACCTCGCAGCCCTGCGGGAATTGCGACAACTGTCTCAACCCGCCGCAAACCTGGGATGCGACCGACGCCGCCCGCAAGGCCCTGAGCTGCGTGTTCCGCACCGGCCAGCGCTTTGGTGCCGGCCATGTGATCGACGTACTGCTCGGCAAGAGCACAGACAAGGTCAAGCAACACTTCCACGAGAAGGTCAGCACATTTGGCATCGGCAGCGATATGTCCGAAATTGCCTGGCGCTCGGTACTGCGCCAGTTGCTGGCGGCAGGTTACCTGCAGACCGAGATCGAATACGGCGCGCTGCAACTGACCGACCTGTCTCGCCCGCTCCTACGCGGCGAAGCGGAACTGCGCTTGCGCGGCCTGCCTGACAAGAAGCGCGACAAGACCGAGCGCGACAAGAAACGCTCGGCGGCCAGCCTCGACATCTCGCCAGCCGACGAAGCACTGTGGCAAAAACTACGCACCACGCGCCGACAACTGGCGGATGAACAGAGCGTGCCAGCCTATTTGATTTTTACCGATGCCACGCTCAAAGCTATGCTGGATGCCAAGCCCGCCACCCTGGCCGACATGGCGCACATCTCCGGCTTGGGGGCGCAGAAGCTCGAACGCTACGGCCTCGCCTTCCTAGATGCCCTGCATAGTGAAGAATAACCATATGCCAATGGATTAGGGCGTGTTATTACTTAAACCATAACAAAACTCGGCCTCGACTATCATCCCCGCCATGCCCGCCGCCCCACTCACCGACGAACAGATCGCCTTTGCCCAGGGTGGCCGCCTGATCCACTTGGCCGGCTGCGATGGTTTTCTGACCCCTTCCCTGGCGCCCGCGCTGGCTTGCCTCGTGGGTCCCGACCGCCTTTCGCTGACTCTGGTGCTGGTCCGCCAGCACGCCATCCGCCTGCTGGCCGATATCGAAAGCAACCACCGGCTGACCGTGCTGCTGTCGCAGGCAGGCAAACCGGTGCAACTGCAGTTGCGTGGTAGCGATGCCGAACACGTCGGCATCGGCGCTGCCGAGCAGGCTGCGCTGGAGGCCCAGCGCGAAGCCATTGCTGCCGAGCTGTTGCCGCTGGGCTTCGGTACCCGCTATAGCTATGCGCTGCACGATTACCCGACCGAACATCTCGCCGCCATCCGCCTGACCATCAGCGAATGGCAGCGTCCCGCCCTGCACAACCAGGTGTTCTACGACGACGGCAGAAAGGCTGTGGCATGAGCAAGCTCGACGTCGAACAGATCCGCGCCTGCCTGGAAGGAGGCCTGCCCAAGCAGGTCGCCAGTTGCTCGCCCGATGGCATTGCCGATATCTGCGAAGTGCCGCAGTTGTGCTTTGTCGATGCCCAACACATCGCACTGCCCTACGCCTGCACCACGCCGCTACGCAGCAACCTGCTGAGCAATCCACGCGCTGCGGCGACGGTCAGTCATCCGGTGACGGCTGCTCGCTACCGGCTGGCACTGGAATTCCTGGGCACCGAATCGGATGGCGCGCTGTTCAACAGCCTGCAGGCACGTAATGCCGGTACCCATGGCGCCCTGCCGCTACTCGGTGTGGATGTTTGCAAGGTATTGAGCGTGGAGCGGCTCGATGGTGTCGAACTGCTGCAACAGCACGCACCTTACAACCGTCTGGCCGCCGTCAGGTTGCTATCGCAACGGCTGGCTGCCGCTGACGAGCTGTCGCAGGCTTTCGACTTGGTGCTCGATGGCCTCAATAGTGAAATGGGTATGGATCACGCCCTGATCCTCTGCGTGGATGAATCGGGCCTCTGGCTCTACACCGTCGCCAGCCGGGGCTACGCGCAGTCCGGCGTCGGCTCGGAAGTCGAAGTCGGAGACGGCCTGATAGGTGCCGTCGCCCAGTTCCGCGCACCGGTCCGGCTGTCCAGCCTGGCCGGCGAATACCAGGAACCCGGCCTGCACCTGGGACCGGCCGCCACCGGTGGCGACATTCCCTTCCCCGCCCTGCATCGCCCGCATAGCCAGTTGGCGGTGCCCATTGCCGCTGGCAACTGGCTCGCCGGTGTGCTGTACGTGGAAAGCGCCAACGGCCGCCGCTTCGATTATGAAGACGAAGACGCGCTGGTGGCGCTGGGGCAGCAACTGGGCCTCGCCATGCGCTGGCTGACCCGGCCGCAGGAACTGCTGCCGGAGGCGCAGGACGAGCAACTGGACATCGAAGAAACCGAACCGCTGCCCATGCCGGTCGGCAAACCGGTCATCGTGCGCTACTTTGCCACCACCCAGAGCGTATTCCTGGATGACGACTACCTGATCAAGGGCGTCGCCGGTGCCGTGCTGTGGCTGCTGCTCAGCGACTACGCCCGTGACGGCCGCAGTGAATCGAGCAATCGCGCGCTGCGGTTGGACCCGCGTCTGCGCCTGCCGGACTTTGGCGACAATCTCTACACCCGCCTGCTGCTACTGCAGCGCCGGCTGGGCGAGCGTTGCGACTGGCTGGCGCTCGACAAGCTCGGCCGTGGCCGCTTCCGCCTGCGGGTAGAGCGTCCGGTACAGCTCCTGGACGGCGAAGCCACCATCAGCCCGAACGGCACAGCCTGATCCCTCCTCGACCCGCCATTGGCGAGCGAAAAAAATTGGCCGCATACGCGGCCATAAGACTCAACCCGGTTTCTCGGCTAGCGCCGGGTTAAGGGAACCTGCTCCGACAGGGGGGCGGAACAGATACGGAGCAAAAGGTCGATGAAAACCTCTCGCAAAGTTCGTTCAAACTCAGTGCACGCTCAGTGACGTCGTCAGGCGACCCCACTCCTTGGGCGGCAAGAGTGCGCGCAGCATGGCCAGCGCACAGTCAAATACCTCTGCCGATGCCCCGTCGCGCAACATTTCACCCAGCATCAGCGCCCGCTCGTCCGGAGCCAGGTTAGGCACGGTCCAGCGCAATAGTGGCAACATGCGGTCAGCAGGCATGGCGGCAACCATCTGTTGTTCGATGGCAATGATCTCCGCATCGCTATGGGTCTCCCACAGCACGCGATTGTTGTAGCTTTCTTCCTTCGCCATCAGTTCCAGGTTGTCAGCCACGAACATCGCCAGCTCGCGATAGAGCCATTCGCCCGCACTGTCCATGTTGTAGTGATTGGCGGTCTCGACCGTCACCGCCACATCATGCAACTGATTAATCGAATGACGGTGGGACTGGTAGTGCAGATGCGCCTGCTTGCTCGCCCCCGGCCGACGAGCCTCCATGGCCGGATGGATACGGCTGTGCTTCTGTTCCAGGTGCGCTTCGCACACCCCCAGCAGTTCCCGCACGGTGACAATGCTGCTTTGGCGATTGGCACGATCACGCCAGTCGGTACGACCCACCTCCAACAGCACATGGCTGAGGTAGGCACGCAGCCCCTTGTGGAGCAGGGCGTAGATATCGTAGCGACGGTCGTTGGCTTGCATGCTGTTTCTCCGCTCCCTGGCAAGGTAGGTCCAGGGGAGTGAACACAGTGTGCAACGATGCTGTCCAGACCATCGCTAATTGCTTGCTAAGCAATACTTAAGTTTTGGATAAGCGCGGTGAAACCCGCTTCCAGCCTGCCACCACGCTAGAATGCAGTATGCCCGAACAGCCACCACTGCCCGATACCTCCAGCGCCACCCTGGCCCACTATGAAACGCGGGCCGACGAATTCTGGCTGGGTACCAAGGACCACGACGTCAGCCAGAATATCGCTGCGCTGCTGCGCCATATCACGGCCTCCGCTCCCTACCGGATACTGGATGTGGGTTGCGGTCCCGGGCGGGATCTGAAGACCTTCACCGAGCTGGGGCACCTCGCTACCGGCCTGGAAGGTGCCGCGCGCTTTGCGGAGATGGCCAGGCAGTACAGCGGTTGCGAAGTCTGGCAGCAGGATTTCCTCAAGCTGTCGCTACCTGCGGAACAGTTCGACGGGGTTTATGCCAACGCCTCGCTGTTTCACGTACCCCGCGCAGCACTACCTGCCGTGCTGGCCGCACTGCACGTGACCCTCAAGCCGGGGGGCGTGCTGTTTGCGTCCAATCCGCGTGGTAACAACGAGGAAGGCTGGAACGGTGACCGCTACGGCAGCTATCACGATCTGGCAACCTGGCAGCGCTACATGACAGAAGCGGGATTCAGCGAGCTGGAACATTACTACCGGCCTGCAGGGCTGCCGCGCGAGCAGCAGCCATGGCTGGCCAGTGTCTGGCGGCGCGGCTAGCCCGCCCTAATCGAGATAGCCGGGGTAGCCCAGCATCCAGAACACCCGGCCCGGCGTCACCACCATGCTGGTGTAGTCGAGGCAAGTCTCGAAGGTCGGCTTGGTCATGGGGGTTTCGGGTGCCAGGAAGTACCAGAATGGCGGGCAATCACTGGGTAACTGGTTCAGCGGCAGCAACTGCGCCCACTCCGGCGGCGGTGGCGCGATATAAGTCCCGGCTCCGGGATAGGGGGCATCGATGCTGATGCTACCGACCATGGGCTTGTGCAGGCAGCCCGAATCGGAAGCATTCTGGTACTGCAGGTGTCGCCCATACTGGTCCACCGCACGCTGCATGTAGTACTCCAGCGTCTTGCCCACTACAAAGCCCGCGGTGTAGTTCACGGTGTACGCCGTGGAATCGCCGGCACGGACATCGTGCGGGTTGCCACAATAAGACACAGTGATATTGACCAGACCCGGCTGTGCAAAGTCCGTTCTTGTCGTCATTCCTCACTCCAACATTGCTTTATTTATGCTTGCGCTGGCAGCTTAGCGGTTCCGCTCCGTTCTTACATCACCCATCTGGATGAAGGCAGGCAACCTGCCGTCGGCTGGTCAGGCTCACTTTCAGGCGCGATGCACTCCCTGCCCGGGCATAGGAAGGCCTCGCCCGGTCAAAGAAACGCACCAAAATTGGGCATGTCGTCCACGGAGTCGGGATTGCCCGCAGGGTCCACCTGAACGCACCCACCTTGTCTGCCACCGTGGGTACCCAGTGCACTATCACGTGATGCCGCGGGGCTGGGCGAGACTAGCCCCGGGCCACTTCATGGGCGGTTTGCTGCAAGTCCCGACCCACGCCGACGGGTTGGCGCACAAACACTTGTCGGTCATGTGGCAATGGGCACGGGTGTGCGGAGACGCTCGGCCGGCTGTTCCGCCCCTGCGCATCGCGTTTGCCCATGCCTGGCGGCGCCGCTTTGCGCGGGCCCGTTGAATGGCTGCCAAGACAAGCCCGCAGCCAGATGCCTATTCCCGGCTCAGCGTGCGCAAGGTCACGAACTCTTCCGCCGCCGTCGGGTGGATACCGATGGTGCTGTCGAACTGCGCCTTGGTCGCCCCCATGCGCACGGCAATCGCCATGCCCTGGATGATCTCGCCTGCGTCCGGCCCGACCATATGGCAGCCCAGCACCTTGTCGCTGTCCGCGTCGACCACCAGCTTGAGCAGCATGCGGTCATCCGCCCCAGCCAGCGTCATCTTCATCGACCGCAGCCGTGCTTCGTAGATATGTACCCGATGCCCCCGGGCGCGGGCATCGTCCTCGCTCAGTCCCACCGTGCTGATATTGGGCAGACTGAATACCGCCGTAGGGATCAGGGTGTAGTCGAGCGTATGGTATTGCTCAGGCTTATAGAGTTGCCGCGCCACCGCCATACCCTCGGCCAATGCCATCGGGGTCAGTTGTACCCGGCCGATCACATCGCCGATCGCCAGGATGGAGGGCTCGGCGGTACGGAAATCCGCATCGACCTCGATATAGCCATTGGCATCGCGCCGTACGCCGGTATTTTCCAGCCCGAGGTCATCCACCATGGGTCGACGCCCGGTAGCGAAGAAGACGCAATCGGTTTCCACCACCCGGCCGTCATTGAGCGTGACCGCCAGGCTGCCATCACCCTGCTTGTCGATGCGGCGTATCTCGGTATTGAACTGCAAGTCCATGCCGTGCTTGATCAGCTCGTCCCGCAGGTGCTCGCGCACACCCAGGTCAAAGCCCTTGAGAAACAGCTCACGTCGATACAGCAGGCTGGTCCTGGCACCCAAGCCGTGGAAGATGGAGGCAAACTCGACCGCGATGTAGCCGCCCCCCACCACCAATACCCGCTTGGGCAAGGCCGGCAGGAAGAAGGCTTCGTTGGAGGTGATGGCGTGCTCCTTGCCCGGTATGTCAGGCAGTACCGGCCAGCCGCCAGTCGCGATCAGGATATGTTCGGCGCGGTAACGCTGGCCGTCGACTTCGACCGTATGGGCATCGACCAGCCGGGCATGGCCATCCAGCACCTGGACGCCGCTGTCATCCAGCAACTTGCGATAGATCCCGTTGAGCCGGCTGATCTCGCGGTTCTTGTTGGTGATCAGCGTGCTCCAGTCGAAATTCGCTTCGCCGTGAGTCCAGCCAAAGCCGGCTGAATGGGCGAAATCTTCGGCAAAGCGCGCCGCATAGACCAGCAGCTTCTTGGGCACGCAACCCACGTTGACACAGGTTCCACCCAGGTAGCGGCTCTCCGCCACCGCCACCCGTGCGCCGAAGCCTGCGGCAAAGCGTGCTGCCCTCACTCCGCCGGACCCGGCACCGATCACGAACAGATCAAAATCGTAGGCCATCATTCCTCCGTCAACATCAATCGTTACCCTCACCATAGCCGACAGCGGGATGCCGCCGCGACTACCGCAATGGGACCGCCACCACCGGACAGTGTTCAGGTGGGTGCAAACTGCCGCCCTTCCAGCCGCAACAGGGGGTGCGCTTCAAACAGCTCGATGATCCAGTCCACGAATACCCGCACCTTCACGCTCAGGTGGCGGTTGGCCGGATAGACCACATACACGCTGGCCGGATCACTACGCCAATCCGGCAATAGCGCCTGCAACTCTCCACGGTCGAGATAAGGCTGCACCAGTACCGACGCCAGCTGCACGATGCCAAGGCCCGCCAGGCAGGCGGCCAGCGCAGCGCTGGAGTCGTTGGTATTGACGTTCTGCATGCACTCCACCTCGAATCGCTCGCCATCCTTGCTGAGTACGAAGGGAAACATCTTGCCGCTCCGCGCCGAGAAGGAGCGGATCACGCAATAGCCTTCGACCAATTCGTGCGGATTTCCGGGCAGGCGGCGCGTAGCCAGGTAGGCCGGCGTAGCGCAGACGGTGAAGTCGACCAGGGCCACCTGGCGAGCAACCAGCGATTGATCGGTAATGGCGCCGCCGCGTATCACGCAGTCGATGTTTTCACTCAACAGGTCGACCGGCCGGTCGGTCACCCCCAGGTCAACCTGGATGTCCGGATAGCGGCCACGAAAATCCGGCAGGGCCGGGATGATGACGGACAAGGCCAGCGAGGCCGGCACATCCACGCGCAAGCGACCGCGCGGTTTGCTGCGTGCGCCCGACATGCAGGACTCCATCTCCGCCATCTCGCTGAGCAGGCGCACCGCCCGCTCATAGTAGGCAGCGCCGTCGTCGGTCACGCTCATGCGGCGGGTGGTCCGGTTCAAGAGCTTGGTATGCAGCTCCCCTTCCAGGCCCTGGATCAGGCGGGTCAAGGTCGGCTTGGGCAGGTCCAGCATATCGGCGGCCTTGGCAAAGGTGCCGGACTCCACCACCCGCACAAAAGCCTGCATGGCCAGGAACTTGTCCATCTTCCCTCCGTTTGCATTCGCACAATCTCGTGCACCATTATTTCACCAATGAAATAAAGCATGCGAATTTTCGGTATTTATTAATGCGGCAAGCTGGTTTATTGTCCGACCACTCCTCTTACCGCTTTTTTCGCCGGGCCATTCCGGCCGGAGTAGGTCCTATGCTGCTACCCATTCTTTTGCTTTCCGCCGCCGGCTTCACCGTCATGACCACCGAATTCATGATCGTCGGCCTCCTGCCTGCCCTGGCCCGCGACCTGAATGTCAGCGTCTCCCAGGCCGGCCTGCTGGTTACGCTATTCGCCTTTACCGTCGCCAGCACCGGCCCCTTCCTGACCGCCCTCTTCTCCGGCTTCGAACGCAAGCGCCTGTTTGTCACCGTGCTGGTGCTATTCGGCCTGGCCAATACACTGGCAGCCTTCGCACCCAATATCATCGTGATGGGCGTGGCCCGCCTGATACCGGCACTGGCGCTACCGGTATTCTGGTCCCTCGCCAGCGAGACGGCGGTAGACCTGATCGGCCCGGAGAAAGCAGGCCGGGCAATCTCCATGATCGCCTTCGGCATTGTTTGCGCCACCGTGTTCGGCATCCCCATCGGCACCCTGGTCTCGGACGCCCTGGGATGGCGCAGCGCATTCGGCATTCTTGCCGCCGTCGCCTTTGGCAAGGCGCTGATGCTGCTGTTGTTCTTCCCGGCCAGCCGGCATCAGAAACCGCAGGTATCGCTGGCCTCGCAGGCCCGCATCCTGCGCAATCCGGTAATGGTCGGCCAGGTATTGCTGTCGCTGCTGGTCTTTACCGGTATGTTCACCGCCTACACCTATCTGGCCGACATGCTGGAACGCCTGGCAGGCTTCAGTGGCTCCGTGGTTGGCTGGTGCCTGATGGGTTTTGGCGTGGTCGGCCTGATCGGCAACACGCTCGGTGGTCGGCTGGTGGATCGCAGCCCGCTCGGCACCACGCTGGGTTTCAGTGCCTTGATGGCCATCGGCATGCTGGCCCTGGTCCCGAGCATGCAGTCCCATGTCGGCCTCGCGATCGCGCTGGCGATCTGGGGCATCGCCCAGTCGGCGCTGTTTATCGTCTGTCATGTCCGGCTGATGAAAGCCGCGGGCGAGGCCGCCGCCTTCGGCGCTTCGCTCAATATCTCCGGCGCCAATATCGGCATCGGCCTGGGCGCCATCCTCGGCGGCCGCGTCATCGATACCTGGGGCGTGGCCAACATCACCTATGCCGCCGTTGGGGTGATCGGCCTGTCATTAGTGCTGGCTCTGCTGCTGATGTCGTCCCGCCGGCCCAAGCCTGCAGCAGCCGTGCCGGCCTACAGCGCTCACTGAACACCGTTGTCGTGCGTGAAGAAAAAAAAGCCCCGATCCAGTCGGGGCTTTTTGCTGACTACGCCAATCTCACCCAGGTACCGCCCTGGCCATGGCTTGCCAACACCGCATCGATAAAACGATGCCCCGCCAGACCATCCTCCACGGTAGTCAGGGATAGGCTGGCAGGCGGCAAAGCGCTGCCCGCCTGCATGGCCTGGATCTGTAATGCCGCATCGGTATAGAGCTGGGCAAAGGCCTCCAGATAGCCTTCCGGATGTCCCGCCGGCACCCGGGTCGCATGCTGCGCCTCGGCACTGCCCACCCGCCCGCGGGTCAGCCGTTGCGCCGCACCGGCCAGCGAGGTGAACCAGAGCTCGTTCGGATACTCCTGCCGGAATTCGAGCTTGCCGCGGCTACCGTACACCCGCAGCCGCAGACCGTTCTCTTCACCGCTGGCCACCTGGCTCGCCCACAGCATGCCGCGGGCACCGTTGCCATAGCGCAGCAGCATCTGCACATGGTCATCCACCCGCCGCCCCGGCACAAATGTATGTAGTTCGGCAGCCAGCTCGGTCGGCGTCTGGCCGCTGACAAAGGCCGCCAGTTGGTAGGCATGGGTGCCGATATCCCCCAGGCAACCAGCCGGTCCCGCCTGGGCCGGATCGGTGCGCCACCCGGCCTGCTTGTTGGTCCCATCTTGTTCCAGCGGCTCGGATAACCAGTCCTGCGCGTACTCCACCTGTACCAGGCGCAAGTCGCCCAGTTCCCCCGCCGCGACCATGGCGCGAGCATGTCGCACCATGGGGTAACCACTGTAGGTATGGGTGAGCGCAAACAGGCGCTGCCGCTCACGCGCGAGTTGCGCCAACGCCTCGCCCTCGGCCAGCGACATCGCCAGCGGCTTGTCGCAGATCACATGTACGCCAGCCTGCAGAAAGGCCTTTGCCACCGGCGCATGCAGATGGTTGGGGGTGACGATGGCCACCACGTCGATGCCATCCGGCCGGGCAGCTTCCGCGCGGGCCATCTCGCGATAGCTGGCATAGCTGCGTTCCGGTGCGAGCCGGAGCTCTGCCCCGCTGGCGGCGGCTCGCGCCGGATCGCTGGAAAGCGCACCCGCCACGAGTTCATAGTGGTCATCCATGCGCGCGGCCAAGCGATGCACCGCACCAATGAACGCCCCTTGCCCGCCGCCAACCATGCCCAACCTGAGTTTTCTCTGCACCGTAGTACCTCCTATCGCAAACCCAGCAGGGACTGCAGTTGCCCCGCATCCACGCCGCTCCCGGCAAAGTCGTCGAACGCCCGCTCCGCCACACGGATGATGTGCCGACGAATAAAGTCCGCCCCCTCGGCCGCCCCGTCCTCCGGGTGCTTCAGCGCGCACTCCCATTCCAGTACCGCCCAGCCCGGGTAATCGTACTGCGCCAGCTTGGAGAAGATAGACACGAAGTCGATCTGCCCGTCCCCGAGCGATCGGAACCGCCCTGCACGCTCGGCCCAGCCGCTGTAGCCGCCATAGACGCCCTGCCGGCCGTTGGGCCGGAACTCGGCATCCTTGACGTGGAAGGCCTTGATGCGCGCATGGTAGAGGTCGATGAAGGCCAGGTAATCGAGCTGTTGCAGCAGGAAATGGCTGGGGTCGTAGAGGATGTTCGCCCGCGGGTGCTCGCCGACCTCGCCCAGAAAACGCTCGAAGGTGACACCGTCGTGCAGGTCTTCTCCTGGATGCAACTCATAGCAGCAGTCCACCCCGGCATCCTCGAAGGCATCGAGTATCGGCCGCCAGCGCCGTCCCAGTTCCGCAAAGGCGGTATCCACCAGACCCGCCGGCCGCTGTGGCCAGGGGTAGAGATAGGGCCAGGCCAGTGCACCGCTGAAGGTCACATGCGCCGCCAGCCCGAGCCGTTGCGACGCCTGCGCTGCCGCCTTGAGCTGGCTGATCGCCCATTCGGTCCGGGCGGCTGGCTTGCCGCGTACCTCGGCTGCGGCAAAACCATCGAACAGACTATCGTAGGCCGGATGAACCGCCACCAGCTGGCCCTGCAGATGGGTGGACAGCTCGGTGATCTGCAAGCCATGCGCCGCCACCGTGCCACGGATTTCATCGGCATAGGTCTGGCTTTGCGCCGCCCGTTCCAGGTTGATCAGGCGTGGATCGGTCGGCAACTGCAAGCCCTCGTAACCCAGCCCCCGGGCCCAGGCGGCAAGGTGATCCAGGCTATCGAACGGCGCCGTATCGCCAAGGAACTGGGCCAGGAAGATGGCGGGGCCCTTGATGGTCTGCATGATGGGACTCCTTCTGCACGGGCGGGTCGATGTCACGCCCTGCCCGGCGGACATGCCGGGCAGGCTGTGCATCGGGTCAGAACGGTGAGTTCGGGAAGTAGAACTGCTTGGCGTTTTCCTTGGTGATCAGCACCGATGGAATGATGGTGGTGGCAGGCAGTTTCTCGCCCTTGAGCCGGGCTTCGGCAGTCAGCTTGATCGCGTCGTACATGAACTTGGGCGAGTAGGAGACGTTGGCCTGGATGCGCTTGTCGCTACCATCGATCAGCGTCTTGATCGCCCCCTTGGCACCCGCCCCGCCGAAGACGATGCGGATATCGGTTCGCTTGGCCTGATCGATGGCCTTGAGCACGCCAACCGCCATGTCGTCATCCGCCGCCCAGATGGCGTCGATCTGCTTGAAGCGGGTCAGGAAATCCTGGGTCACCTTGAAAGCGTCGTCCCGATTCCAGTTACCGTACTTTGCGTCCAGCAGCTTGATGTCGGGATGAGCCTTGAGCACGCCAGTAAAAGCGTCGAAGCGCTCATTGTCGAGCGTGGTGGGGATGCCCCGCAGCGCTACGATATTGCCTTTGCCATTCAGTTGCTTGGCCAGGTATTCGGCCGGCAGTTTGCCAAAGGCGGTGTTGTCGCCGGCGACATAGGCATCCTGGGCGCTGGTATCGGTCAGGCCACGATCCACCACGGTCACATAGATGCCCTTGCCCTTCACCTGCGCCACCGGCTTGGTCAGCGAGGCCGATTCAAACGGGAAGATCACCAGCGCGTTGATCTTGTTGACCGTTACCAGATCCTGCAACTGGTTGGCCTGCTCCGGCGCTCCGCCCGAGGTCTTGACGATGACCTTGAGGTCGGGATGCGCCTTTTCCAGCTCCGCCTTGGCCTGGTTGGCCCACCACACGATGCCGCCGGTAAAGCCATGCGTCGCGGTGGGAATGGATACGCCAAGCGTGACCTTCTCGGCCGCCTGGCTGGAAGCAAACGTCAGGGCCAGCAGGCTGGCGCTCAATGCACGGGTGATGCCTTTCATGGTGTCTCTCCGGGAAATAGTATTGAGTGATACGGGCTTCGACCTGCAACTTCCCACCCGGCAAAGCCAGGTGCTAGACGGCAACTGATACCTGAAACGCGCTTTGCTTTATTGAATCCACTCCCCCCGCCCTCGCCGCCGCGCGGGAGCCTTGCTGGCGCTCGTGGTACTCACTGAATAGCGACTGCTGAAGTACCAACGGAAATCTGAAATACGGGTGGTTTTTTGAGTCCTCTCCGCACCCGGGACTGACTGCCGGATTGCAGCCTCATCGTCGGCCTCGTTGTAAGAAGGCCACGACGATGATGACGAGGCCCTGGACGGCGGCGTTGAGGTAGACGCTGATGATGCTGGTGAGGTTGAGGATGTTGCTGATTACCGAGAGCAGGATGGCGCCGATGACGGTGCCGACCACGCGGCCTTCGCCGCCCTTCAGTGCGGTGCCGCCGACGACCACGGCGGCGATCGCTTCGAGTTCCCACAGGAGGCCGGTGGTCGGGGTGGCGGAGCCCAGGCGAGGGACGTAGAGCACGGTGGCGACGCCTACGCACAGGCCCAGGAACACATAGGTGATAATCTTGACCCGGTCGACCTCGATGGCGGCGTAGCGGGCGACCTGCTCGTTGGAGCCGATGGCCTGCACATAGCGGCCGTAGGCGGTGCGATTGAGCAACACGGTGCCGATCACGGCGACCAGCAGGAAAATCCAGATCGGGACAGGCACGCCCAGCAGGCTGGCGTAGTAGACCGGGCTGTAGAGGTCGGCCAGGGTATTGTCGAGGGTCAGCGCGCCACCGTCGGCGAGGTAGGTCAGCACGGCCCGGAAGATACCGAGCGTGCCGAGCGTGACGATGAAAGGTTCGATCCGACCCTTGGTGATCAGGAGTCCATGCGCCGCGCCGAAAGCCGCACCCAGTACCAGCGCCAGCGCGATACCGATCAGAACAATGGCCAGTGGGCCGGGGATGTAGCCGCCAACGCCCAAGGCCAGCCGGTTCATCAGGTAGATCATGCTGCCTGCGATCAGCGCCGCCATGGAACCCACCGACAGATCAATGCCGCCGGAAATGATCACGAAGCTCATGCCCACCGCGATGATGCCGATGAAGGCCGTGCGGGTCAGCACGTTCATCATGTTGTCGATGGTGGCGAAATCCGGATTCAGCAAGGCGCCTGCCACGCACAGAGAGATCAGGCCGAGCACCGGTCCGATGCTGCCCAGATAACTGAGCCAGCGCCGGGCATCGCCCGCTTCAGTGGGTACCGGTTGCATGGGCGATCAACTCCTCTTCATTGAGATGGTCCTGCGTAAGGATGGTCTCCAGCCGGCCGCCACGAAGTACGGCGACACGATGGCAAAGGCCGATCAGTTCGATCAGCTCGGACGAGATCACGATCACCGCCCTGCCCTCGGCGGCAAGCCGCTGGATCAGGAAATAGATATCGCGCTTGGCGCCCACATCTACGCCGCGGGTCGGCTCGTCCAGCACCAGCACCTTCGGGTCCGGGTGCAGGAATTTGGCCAGCGCCAGCTTTTGCTGATTACCGCCTGACAGCATGCGGGCCCGGTTGCCCAGGTCGCCGGTACGGATACCGAAATCGGCAACCGCCGCGGCCATGGCCAGTTTTTCAGCCACCACGTCCACCCAGGGATGGGCATAGCGTTCGAGCGTCATCAGCGTCAGGTTGGCCGCCAGCCCCAGGTTCACGTGCAGTCCCTTGCCCTTGCGATCCTCGCTCAGGTAGGTCAGACCCTGTCGCATGGCCTGCCGGGGCGAACGCAGCGTCACCGTCTTGCCGGCAAGATGGACCGCACCCACGGTGGCCGGCCTGAGGCCGATCAATCCTTCAAAGGCCTCGGTCCGTCCTGCGCCGACCAGCCCGGCAAAGCCGAGTATTTCGCCGGTACGTACTTCGAAATCCAGCCCATCGGCCCAGCCGGGCACAGTCAGTTGCCTGACCTGCAGCGCCACAGCCGCGTCGGCCGTCGGCCATTGCTTGGGTGGAAACATGTCGGATACATCGCGCCCCACCATCAGGTTGGCCATCTGCTGACGGTTGAGACTGGCAGTCGGCGCCTCGGTCACGAAACGCCCGTCCCGCATCACGATCACCTGATCGGTGATGCGTTCGACCTCGTCAAGCTTGTGCGAGATATAGAGCAGCGTGACACCCTCGCTGCGCAACCGCGCCATCAGCGTGAACAGCTTCTCGGTCTCGCCCGGCGTGAGCGTGGCGGTTGGCTCATCCATGATCAGCAGACGCGCCTGGCGAGACAGCGCCTTGGCGATCTCCACCAGTTGCTTCTCGGCCACGATCAGATCGCGCACGCGGGTGTCGGGGTCCTTGTCGAGTCCCACCTGTGCCAGGTAGCGAGCAGCCTCCTGGCGCATGGCGCGATCATCCAGGAACAGGCCGCGCTTGCGCTCATGGCCCAGAAACATGTTCTGGGCAATGCTCAGGTGCTCGGCCAGATTGAACTCCTGATGGATCAGTACGATGCCCGCGGCCTCCGCCTGGCGTGAGCTGGTGAAGCGCAGCGCCTGACCATTCACTTCGATACGTCCCTCACTAGCTTGCTCATAACCCGCCAGTATCTTCATCAAGGTGGATTTTCCGGCGCCGTTCTCACCAAGCAGACCATAGATACGTCCGGGTGCCAGCGCAAAGCTCACGCCGTGCAACACACGTACCGGACCGAAGTCCTTGCGCACCTCGTCAAAGCGGATCGCCAAGCTCATCTCAGGCGCTCCCCCGCACCACCAGGCGGTGCGGCAGCAGCACCCCGGCCACCGGTACTTCCGGTGTGGCTAGTCGCTGTAGCAGCAGGCTGGCCGCCCGCTCACCCAATTCACGCATGGGCTGGGCGATCGTCGTCAGTGGCGGGTCGATCTGTCGGGCCAGCGCAATATCGTCAAAGCCCAGCACCGCCACATCGTCCGGTACCCGCTTGCCCAGGCTGCGCAGACCGGCGATCACACCGATCGCCAACGTGTCGGACACCGCGAAAATCGCCGTCGGTGCCGACGGCTGCTGCAAGAGTTGCCTGGCTGCCGCCGCACCCGCCTCGTAATCCAGTGAATTGACGTTCAGCTGCAGTGCGGGCTCGGCCGCAATGCCGGCAACACGCAATGCATCCTGATACCCCTGCTGGCGCTGCCGCGCATAAAGATAGTTCGGGTCCGAGTTGATCAGGGCGATGCGCCGATGCCCCCGTTGCAGCAGGTAGTCCACCGCCAGCCGGGCTGCTGCCTGGTTATCAATACCCACATAGGGCACTGCCGAGATGGGATCAAACTCGCAGCAAGCCACCCAGGGCAGGTCCAGTGCTTCATCCAGCAGGGCCTGCTGTACCGTGTCCGGGTCCAGACAGATGGCCCCATCCGCCCGTCGCCGACGCAGCAGGTCAAAATAGGTCCGGTCACGCCCCAGCTCCGCGCCGGTGTCGCACAGCAGCAGGTCATACCCCTGCTGCCTGGCCACGCTGCCGATGCCACGCACGATTTCGGCATAGAAGGGGTTGCCCACATCCGGCACCATGGTCAACAGCAGACGGCTTTCGGCGGTGCGCAGGTTACGCGCCAGCTCGTTCACCCGATAGCCGCTGGCGGCTACGGCCGCCAGTACCTTGCTGCGCGTGGCCGGCTTCACGCCGGCGTGCTCGTTCAAGACGCGTGACACGGTGGCGACCGACACCCCCGCCTGTTCGGCGACCTCCGCGATCGATATCGCGGGTGCACCCGTCACGGCAGCCATAGCAGCAGGAGTGAACGATTTCGGCACCACACCACCTCAAAATGTAATCGATTACATTTTTAAGGCGACGCAAAAATTCCCGCAAGAACAATCAGTTGTGCGTTGCGGCATGCATCTGCCTCAAGCAGGGACTCACCAGGAAAATAAGCCCCTGCAAACCAGCAATACCAAGCCTTGCTGCACGACGATGGCTTATGCTGCACCGCTACATCAAGCAGCTGCTTGTTACGACCCCTGGCCGGCCAGATAGGGATCGGCCTGCATGGACTGGCAAGACGTCAATAATCAGGTAGTTAGTCATTTGCATTGTGTGCTAACTATTGCTATGCTAAGTACACAAACTGACTGGAGCGCAACATCATGAACTCGCCCTGCCCCCCAAAGCTGGACCAGCATTTATGCTTTGCCCTGTATTCCACCTCGCTGAAGCTGACCCAGATCTACAAGCCCCTGCTTGAGAAGCTGAATCTGACTTATCCGCAATATCTGGTCATGGTGGTGCTGTGGGAGCAGGAAGGCCTGGGCATCAAGGATCTCGCGGAAAAGCTGCAGCAGGATTCCGGCTCGATCACCCCGGTCGTACAGCGGCTCGAGGCCGAAGGCTACCTGAACCGCACTCGCGACCCGGACGACCAGCGCAGCCTGATCCTGACCCTGACCGAAGCAGGCAAAGCGCTCAAGGCGGACGCCTACCAGATCAACCAGTCCATCAAGCACGCTTGCGCCAGTTGCGATGAAGAAATCGCCGGCCTGATGAACAGCCTGGTCGATCTTCGCAAGAAACTGGCGAGCTAGGCCATCAACCTGGTCGCAGGCCGGTAGACCGGACAAGGTCCCCTACCGGCCACCACAAGCCGTTCCCTGATGCCAAACCCCACCATGCCAGGAGCCTGATCATGCCCAAGTCACCTTTCTCCTACTCGCGCCTGGGTGTCGACGAACAAGCCTTGCTGGCCACGCTATCCCAGCGTGATGCCCGCCAGGCGCCGCTCACCCTCCAGCCGACGCTGCAACTGCCGGCGACGCTACCGGCGATCCAGCCCGCCAAGGTAGAAGCGACGGCGAAGGCACGCGTGGTCATCGTCGACATGGCCTGAATCGAACCTCGCAAAACCGATAAACGGTCATTTAATTAGCTTGCTAATTATTAGTTCGTTAAGTATATTGAACACATGGCAGCGCAACACGGTTCGGAGCAACAAGTCCAGACCCTGATTGGGAAGCCGGCCCCACGACCAAGTAGCAAGTGGAGCGCAGTACAGACCAGTGCCGATTAAAAACTTAGCGCACTCATAGTTAGCGAAGTTAGCTTAACCGGCCATACGAACCGCGACTCACTCATTCAAACTTGCAAAGGAATCTCATCATGAAAACGTTCGCCCAACTGCTTTCCGTATCGCTGCTTGGCCTGGCCGTGAGCCAAGCCCTTGCCGCCAGCCCGGTCAATACCGATGACTTCCGCCGCGATGCCAACAACGGCTATCTGGAAGTTGCCGCTGTCAGCCGTACCGTCCGCGAAAGCGCCACCGTCGTGCCCTCAGACACCGATAGCTATCGCCGTAGCGAGCAGACCGAAGCCCAAGGCAACAACGGCGCAGCAAGCCGCACCACCCGTGAGGCCGCTGATGAAGGCGTGAGCTACGGTCCCGCCTACGCACCACAGCAAGGCCCTGCCGCCTACGAACCACGCGGTCAGCGAGTCGTCGCACCAGCACCGCGAGGCCATCAGATCGCTGTCAGCACCTACGTGACCAGCCAGGGTGAGGCCAGCTACGCACCGCGTGGCAAGCAGACCGAAGTCGCCCCCGTCTCGAACGGCAAGGCAGGCGGCTATGTGCCCAGCCAGGGCGGCGCGAGCTACGAAGCACGCGGTACGCATGCCTGATGCTGCATGAATCCGGCCCGCAGCCGGGCTTGTGCTGTGTTCGCAAATAAGGACCAGACAAGCCCGGTGCGGTCCCCGACCAAGCAACCGTCACCTTTCGCCGTAAACAGGAGTTCTCGCCATGTATGCCAACCCGATACTCAGCAGCAAGTCCGCGCACGACCAGGGACCCATCGCTCAGGGCGATCTCCAGAACCAGTTGGCCGGCTTCCTGGCACTGAATGAGCTCGGGTCCGATGCGATCAGTCCGGAGCAACTGTTTGCCGCAGGCTACTCAAGCTGCTTTATGAAGGCCTTGAAGTCGGTTGGGGGACAGGGGGTGTCGTTGATACCACCCGAAGCGTCCATCACTGCCGATGTCGTGGTGGGTCAATCTGCCATAGGGCCGGCACTGGATGTGGAGCTGAGCATCAACCTGCCGGGTCTGGATCGGGAGATCGCCCAGCAGTTGATCCAGCAGGCCCATCTGATCTGTCCCTACGCCGAGGTTGCACCCGGCCAGGTCGAGGTCAAAACCGTATTGCTGTAAGTCCCGGCCGGCGCGAGCCTGCCTGCCGCCCGGGGCCACCCCTCTCTCCTGTTGTCTATTCCGGCTACCCGCAAGGTAGCCGCTTTTTTTGCGTACGACCGACGTAAAAAAAACCGATGCAATACACCTCGCATCGGCTCTTTCCCGGCACACCCCGGCCTGCTATTGGCCGCGAAAACGGGGACGTACTTTCCCCTGTCTGAACTGCTCGCGCAGAAATTGCGCAGCCCGCCGCCGGGCATCGTGCGAGAACTCGCCCTCGGCTTCAAAGCCGAAATTATGTTCGGCCCTCGGATAGACGACCAGCTTCCCCGGACTGCCCAACTCCTTGGCCTTGTCCACGATCAACTGTGCTTCTGCAAGCGGCACGACCGTGTCCTCCTGCCCATGCAGGACCATCAGGGCAGGCAGGTGCGCAATGTCCTGGCGCAGCATGGCCGGGGCCGGCATGCGCGCGGCGAGTATCACGAGCGGACCCAGCTTGGGAAATTCAGCCGCCGTCGCAATGGCGAGCTTGCCGCCTTGTGAGAAACCCAAGAGGCCAACGCTACCGGTCGATTGCTTCTGGCTGGCGATATAGGTCGCAACCTCCCCGATCAGACGGGTCCAGGCACGAAAGCGGATGTTGTAGTCAAAACGTCCCACCAGGGCGACTACCGCTTCGTCGTTGTCGCTGTAGTAACGCACCAGATAGGCATCTACCCCCTGCTCGGCAATGCTGTTCGCGTAGTGCTGGTAGGCATCGGGGAACGCCTGCAAGCCTTGCCGTCCATGCAGGATCAGCACGGCCGGCCTGGGCCGGTCACCTGCCGCGGCATACAGGCTGACCGAAACCGGCCGCTCGCTGGTCGGTATGGTCAAGGACTGTGGTGACACGGCCGCCCACGCACATTGGGCCGACATGGCGGCCACAAGCAACAGGGCGCGTAGCGAGGCAAGGCAGGAAAAACCCGAAAACTTCATGGACTAGATAGGGCCGTTTGAGGATTGCATCGAGGTGGTCGCATGGCCTTGCCGTAGCAGGTCACACTTGTCTAGACATTATCGCACACTACAACGTGGGGAGCAGGCCGACGGGGGCGTGAGCATGGCCTACGCCGCACCCCCAGCGCCATCGCGCAATGCACCCGGCGCATTGCAGTGCTGCAACCGACCGGGCAGCGCAATGTCACGGGCGCCTGCCGCATCTTGCCAGCGCATCACGGCATGGTGCCCGTCATCCAGGGCGCCTTGCAAGTGGGTCAGCAAACGCCGTTGCAACAAGCACAGCAGCGGCTGGGGCCGCTCCTCATCATGGCAACGGATTACCGGGGCCTTATCGCGGGCCACCCATAGTCGCGCCAGCAAATCGGTCGGCAGCCTGGGCATATCGCAAGGCAATACCAGCAGCCAGTCGGCCGAACTCGCCAGCATCGCCGCCTCTATCCCGGCCAGTGGACCGGGATAATCCGGCCGGACATCCGCCAATACGGGGAAGCCACTACGGGCGTATTCGGCCTGGTTACGATTGGCGGAAAGATAGACCTGCCCCAGTTGCGCGCGGGGTAGTTGCGCCAGCACATGCTGATAGAGCGGCTTGCCGGCCAGCTCGATCAGGCCTTTGTCCTGACCACCCATGCGCCGACCCATGCCGCCGCACAGAATCACGGCATCGACGGACTCGGGAGGCGCAGCCGGCAACATGGGCTTCAGCCTAGCAATCGCTGCGGATGGCTGTAGGCCGTCAGCCGGCCCTCGCGGGCAAAGCCGATCAGGCAAAGCCCGGCCTCGTCGGCCAGTTGCACGGCCAGGGCGGTCGGCGCCGAGACGGCGGCCAGTACCGCAAAGCCGGCGCTCGCTGCCTTATGCACCATCTCGTAGGAGGCCCGGGAGCTGATCACGATCACCCCGTCACGCTCGCTGTGCCGGGCAGACGCACCGATCAGCTTGTCGAGCGCGTTGTGGCGGCCCACATCCTCGCGCACCGTCATCTCGCCATCTCGCCACCAGCCCGCAGCATGTACCGCGCCGGTCGCCGCATTGAGCACCTGACCTTGCATCAGTTGCGCCATACCCTGGCTGATCGCCGCCACCGGTACACCACCCGCCGCATCCAGCTTGCGGATCGGCCGGATTGCCTGCTCCAGCGTGTCCTGCCCGCACAGGCCGCAACCGGTGCGGCCGGTAAGGCTACGACGGCGCTCCTTGAGCCCCTGAAAACGCGCCTCGGTAATACGCAGCTCGACATTCACGCCACCGGCAATCGGGCTGATCTCGCAGTCCAGCAACTCACCGGGACGTTCGAGTATGCCTTCGGTCAGTGAAAAACCCAGCGCGAAGTCTTCCAGGTCCAGCGGCGTGGCCATCATCACGGCATGCGAGATGCCGTTGTAGACCAGCGCCACCGGTGTCTCCTCCGCCAGCAGCTCATCGCGCCCGATGCGCTCCCCCTGCTGCATGCGCAGTGCACGGACCGGCTGGCTACCGGGTGGATTCACCATCGACCTTATTGGCTCTGACATAGGGCTCGCCCTTTCTCGGTCAGCCATAGTGTGCGCCGCTTGCCTTCCTGGCGCGCCTCTACCAGGCCCAGGCCGCCAAGCGCGGCATTGCTGCCCAACAGAGCCAGCGCCCGGTTGAGCTGGCTCATGCCGATGCCCAGCTTCTTGTCGATCTGGTTGTCCGACATGCCGTCCCGCTCAAAGAGTTGGGCCATGATGGCCAGCAACAGCTCTTCCACTAGACGACAGCGGCCTCGGCCGTACTCAGGCTGAGTATGACCGGCACCGATTTCGAGGCCGGCGTGCGCGCGCGATCCGCCATGCTGCTCAACGGCACCAGATTGTTGGTCTCCGGGTAGTAGCTCGCCAGGCAACCCTCGGGAATGTCGTACTCGACCAGCAGGAAGCGCTTGGCCTCGCGCATGCCGTCATGCCAGACCGAGGTCATGTCCACCCATTGGCCGGCTTCGAAGCCCAGCCGCAGCAGATCCGCCTTGTTGATGAAGCACACGCGGCGATGACCGAATACACCGCGATAGCGATCATCCAGGCCATAGATCGTGGTGTTGTACTGGTCGTGGCTGCGTACCGTCATCAGATTGAAGACCGGTTGCTCGCCATGCTGCGCGCGCATCGCCTTGATCGGCAGGTCGGTCGGCACTGGATGCGCCAGGAAACGCGCCTTGCCGGTAGCGGTCTTCCAGTCGCGCTCGCGCGCCGAATTGCCCAGGTAGAAACCACCAGGCACATGCACGCGCTTGTTGAAGTCATCAAAGCCGTCGATCACCTCGGCGATCTTGTCGCGGATGCGGTCGTAGTCCTCGACCAGCCACAGCCATGGCGTCTTGCTTTCCGGCAATGTCGCCACCGCCATGCGGGCAACGATGGCCGGTTCGGACAGCAGATGCTCGGAGGCCGGAGGGTTCATGCCGGCCGAGATATGCACCATGCTCATCGAATCCTCGACCGTCACACCCTGCGGGCCATTAGCCTGGATGTCGATCTCGGTCCGTCCCAGGCAGGGCAGGATCAGGGCATCGGCACCGTGTATCAGGTGGGAGCGGTTGAGCTTGGTCGTGACGTTCACGGTCAGCGCACATTTTTTCAGTGCGATCTTGGTGCGGTCGGCATCCGGCGTGGCGACGGCAAAGTTGCCCCCCATGCCGATGAACACCTTGCCCTCGCCGGCCAGCATAGCCTCGATCGCGCCCACCACGTCGTGGCCGTGCTTTTCCGGTGGCGTGAAGTTGAAAGCCTTGCCCAGCTTTTGCAGGAACAGCGGGCTGGGCTTCTCATAGATGCCCATGGTGCGGTCACCCTGCACATTGGAATGGCCGCGCACCGGGCACGCGCCAGCGCCCGGCTTGCCGATATTGCCCTTGAGCAGCAACAGGTCGACGATGGCCTGGATGGTTGCCACCGAGTGCTTGTGCTGCGTGATGCCCATGCCCCAGGTGCAGATGGTGGCACGGCTCTGGATATAGATGGCCGCCGCTTCGCGAATCTGCGCTTCGGACAGGCCGGACTCCTCGACGATGGTAGCCCAGGATTCAGCCAGCACATCGGCCTTGAAGCTGGCAAAACCATCGGTATGCGCGGCAATAAAGGCTTCATCGATATCCCCGGCTTCCAGCACCACCTTGGCCATACCCTTGGCCACCGCGAGGTCGCCACCGATACGCAGTTGGTAATAGCTGGAGGCAATCTGGCTACCCTGGCTCGACAACATGTCGCCGGGGCTCTGCGGATCGGCAAAGCGCTCCAGCCCGCGCTCGCGCAAGGGGTTGAAGACGACGATGCGGCAACCGCGCTTGGCCGCCTCGCGCAGCGTGCCCAGCATGCGTGGATGGTTGGTGCCGGGGTTCTGACCAAAAATGAAAATCGCATCCGCCAGCTCGAAGTCGTCCAGCGTGACGGTGCCCTTGCCGATGCCGATCTGCTCCTTCATGGCCGTACCCGAGGGCTCATGGCACATGTTCGAGCAGTCCGGCAGGTTGTTGGTGCCGAACTCACGGATAAACAGCTGATACAGGAAAGCCGCCTCGTTGGAGGTCCGGCCCGAGGTATAGAACAAGGCTTCGTCGGGGTGATCCAGCGCCTGCAGATGGCGGGCGATCAATGCAAAGGCTTCGTCCCAGCTCGCGGGCACGTAACGATCAGTCGCCATGTCGTAGCGCATGGGCTCGGTAAGGCGCCCCTGCCCTTCCAGCCAGTAGTCGTCGTGAGCCATCAGCTGCGCCACGGTATGGCTTTCGAACAGCGAGCGGTTGACCCGACGCTCGGTCGCTTCTGCCGCCACCGCCTTGGCACCGTTCTCGCAAAATTCAAACGTGGAGTGATGGTTCTTATCCGGCCAGGCACAACCAGGGCAGTCAAAGCCATCCGGCTGGTTCGCATGCAGCAGGGTGGTCACCCCGCGCCCGACGATACCCTGCTCATGGATATGCTTGAACACACTGCGCAACGCACCCCAGCCACCGGCCGGCTTGTTGTAGAACTTGATCGCCTGCTTGCTCATACCTGTCTCCCTGGATTAGCGGCTGGCACAAAGGGCTTGATAGGCATGTATTGCACCTGCCAGGCCCCTTGTGTCAACCGCCCGTCTTAATACGCTTTCTGAGACCGCCTGCGCCAGTGTGGATTCCCGAGGGTCTCCTCACCTGGCAGTAAAAAACCCGCCAGGGTTTGCACCTTGGCGGGTTTTTCTTGCACGACCGATCAGGCAAACAGCGCCAAGGTCTTCTTGATGGTCTGGTAGATACCCCAAGCCAACGGCAGGGACACGTACAACCAGAGGATCAAACCCTTTGTCTTTGCATTCATGGCTCAGGTCTCCTTACTTGGTCACAAAACGGGTATCAACAGGTTTGATCAGCAGGTTGGCGATCAAACCAACGACCAACAGGCCAGCCATCACGTACATGGTGGTGTTGTAGGCCTGAGCCTTCGCCACGCCTTGGGCGATCTGGTACTCACGCATGTAGTTCACGATGATCGGGCCCAGTACGCCAGCCACTGCCCAGGCGGTCAGCAGACGGCCATGGATGGCGCCGACGAAACGAGTACCGAACTTGTCCGACAGGTAGGCCGGGATGGTCGCGAAACCACCACCGTACATCGACAGGATCACGGCGTACAGCACCACGAAGAAGCCCTTGCTACCGGCCGAACCTGCGGAAGGAATCGAGGCGTAAAGGACGGCACCCAGAAGGAAGAACACCAAGTAGGTTGCCTTGCGCCCGATCTTGTCGGACACGCTGGACCAGAAGAAGCGACCACCCATGTTGAACAGCGACAGCAGGCCCACGAAGCCGGCAGCCATGGCAGCGGTCACCGAATCCTTGAAGATTTCCTGGATCATCAGCGAAGCCTGGCCCAGCACACCGATACCGGCGGTCACGTTCATGCACAGCACGATCCACAGCAGCCAGAACTGCGGGGTCTTGTGCGCAAGGTCGACATCGACGTAGGAGGTACCGGACAGCTTGTCGGCGCTGGTGACTTCGACATAACCCTCAGGCTTCCAGCCTTCTGCCGGCAGACGCACGGTGAAGGCACCCAGCAGCATGGAGAAGGTATAGAGCACGCCCATGACCACGAAGGTCTCGGTGATGCCGGCGGTTGCTTCCGTCTTGAAGTGTTCCATCAGCATCACGGCCAGCGGAGCACCGATCATGGCGCCACCACCGAAACCCATGATGGCCATGCCGGTTGCCATGCCGCGACGATCCGGGAACCACTTGATCAGGGTCGAGACCGGCGACACATAGCCCAGGCCCAGGCCGATACCGCCAACCACACCGTAGCCGAGGTACAGCAGCCACAGCTGCTGCAGATGGATACCCACTGCGGAGATCAGGAAGCCGCCACCGAAGCACAGGGCCGAGGTGAACATGGTTGCGCGCGGGCCAACCCGTTCCAGCCACTTGCCGCCAAAGGCAGCCGACAGGCCCAGGAACACGATAGCCAACGAGAAGATCCACCCCAGATCGGGGATAGACCAGCCATAGGCCTTGTTAAGTGGCGAATTGAACACCGAGAACGCGTAGGCCTGCCCGATACACAGGTGGATGGCCAAGGCGGCAGGGGGAATCAACCAACGATTGAAACTCGGATCAGCGATGCTGTGACTCTTGTCCAGCGATGCCAGCAGACTCATCTAGTTGCCCTCTTTTTTTGTACCGTACGACTGGATTGTGAATAAACCCTGGGTCATGGATATGACCATGCGAGGCTAACTGAAAGCGATGTCAATCGCTACCATGCCAGGGGCATTTGGCGCATTAGAAACGATTTATATTTCACCAACAACGGAACAATTTACGTCCCGTGGTGCTTGCGCTGGACTTTTGATCAGAGCCTTGTACAGACTGGCTTGTAGCTCAACCGACACACTCAGTCACCAGTTATGACAACGGCCTATGACAATGGGTTTTGCGCAAACATCGCCATCAGGAATGGCTGTAGACCAAGAGCTCGGTCCGCCCTTCCAGAATCCAGTTCATCAAGGCCACTTTTTCGTGACCAATATTGATCTGGACACGGGCAAGGCGCTGCATGGCAGCATGGAACTGGCCAAGCTCGCGATAGATTTCTGCCGCCAGCAGATCGTAGAGCTCATTACCGGTCGCCAAGAGGCTGAGATGCCGGCTGAGGTTCTGGTGGAACTGGGGTTCGGCGCGCCGCCAGCTCGCCCCTTGATGGCGACGCCGGGTATCGTTATGCAGCCGCCAGAGCCGCTGCCGCAAATCGATCTCGTCATCCGGATGTCCGGCATTGCCAGCCTGCAAGGCCGCCTGCACGGCATCTTCATCGAGCGTGGCAACCACCGGTGCCAGGAGATATCGTTCGAGCAAAGCAAGCTCCCGTGCCTTGCCAAAGCGCGGCAACAGTCGCCAGCCATCCTTCATGCGGAAATCGAGCTCCTCCACGCTGGACGGCTGCACCCCTACCCGTTCCGCCTCGGACTTGCGGAACAGCTGGCCGCACTGGCCACAGCCCACCACTTCGGCCGGCGTATGCCAGAAGCCATGCCTGACCCGCAGATCGGACCAGACCTCCACATGCCGACGGTGCGAAGTATCGAGCGCCTGGCAGCGCTGCCAATGCAGGCAGTAAGGACACGCCAGGACACGAGCTGAGCCGGGCCGCATACCACTCCCTGTCTATTATCGTAATTGTGCTGCGCTTGTCCTGGCTGGGCCGGGCCAGCTTCCTGATCTAATACGCCTTACGCTTCAAGGTGTAAGCAGGATAATCCTACGAAAACCCGCTCGCCACCACGCCACCAAATGGTCTGGAAGCGTCTACCGCCGGTGGTGTCGTTGCATTCTTGCACTGCAGCATTCAATGCTTGCCCAGCTCTGCCTGCAAGAAATCGATCAACGCCCTGACCTTGGCCGGCAGATAGCGGGCCCGCGGATAGACCGCGTAGATACCGGCTCGCGGCAGGCGCCAGTCCGGCAACAGCTCCAGTAGCTCGCCCTTTTCGAGATCCGTCCGGATCATGTAATCAGGCAGCACCGCCACGCCCACGCCAGTACGGGCACACTGCCGTACCACGCTGGCGCTGTTGACCCGCATGACCGCCCTACCGCGTATGGTGTCCTGCCCATCACCCTCACGGGCGCTGAACTGCCAGGTCAGCGGCGCAGGCAGCACCGTCAGCGCCACCCAGGGCTGACCATGCAGATCCATCGGCCGCCTGGGCACCCCCATGCGGGCCAGCAGGGCCGGGCTCGCCACCGGCACCTGCTCAAAACCGCCGAGCTTGACCGCCTTGAGACTGGAATCCCTGAGCACCCCGCCGCGTATGGCGAGGTCCAGCCCTTCGGCCAGCAGATCCAGCGAGCTGTCGCTAGCTACCAGCTCGATATCCAGTGCGGGATGTAGCGCCGCAAAACGAGCCAGCAGGCCGCCAAGGACGGAATCGCTGTACGCCAGGCCTGCCGTAACCCGCAACCGCCCATCTAGCCGACCACCTGCGCTGATGCGCACGATGGCGTCCTGCAGGCCTAGCAGTAGCGGTGCACAGTCAGCGTGGAGCTGCTCGCCTGCTTCGGTCACCGCCACCCGTCGTGTGCTGCGGGTAAAGAGCGACACGCCCAGCTCCGCTTCCAGCCGCCCGATCTGCAGGCTGACCTGGGACTTGGCCTGCCCCAGCCGCTCCGCCGCCGCAGTGAAGCCGCCGGCATCCACCACGGCAGCAAACACCGCCAGCCGGTTCAGATCGATCTGTTTCATCCTTGCTCCCGCGATTGGGGTTTATGGCGCGACATGGGCACAACGCCATCGTTCTTGATTCAAGAACAATGAATTGTGCTTTCCCGCGTTTATCTGATCAATCAAAACCCGCAAGATGCCGCCATCGACTGACCCAGGCCATCCACACCATGTCCTTGCAACTCACCCTGCTATTCGACCCACTCTGCGGCTGGTGCTACGGCGCCCACCCTGCGCTCACGGCCGTAGACGCTGCGCTCGCACCGGACTGGACCCTGCTGCCCACCGGCCTGTTTGCGCACCCCCAGGCCATGACAGCGGAACGCGCACGCTTCTTCTGGCAAAACGATCGGCGCATCGCCAGTCTGACTGGCCAGATATTCAGCCCGGCTTATCGCAGCCAGATACTGGATGACCTCAACGAGCCCTTTGACGCCAGCCTGGCAACCCTGGCCTGGCAGTGGATCACCCACGACAAGACCGAGCTCGGACTGACCGCGCTGCAAGGGTTGCAGGCACTGCGTTACGAGCATGGTCTGCACTACCGCATCGACACGCTGACCCGCTTTGCCACCGGCTTTGGCCTGGAGGCCGAACGATTCCGGCAACAACTGGCCAGCGGACCGACGCCGCCCTTGCTCGCCGTACGGCAGCAAGCGCTGGCACTGATGCAGCAGCACCGCCTGCAGGGTGTGCCCGCACTCTTGGTCCGGCACGGCGATGCCATGCTCCCGGTCGACGGCCGACTGCTCTACGACCCCAGCGCCCTTGTGGCCAGCCTTGCACGCATGACGCACTGACTCCTCTTCACCCACCGACAAGGACTACATCATGAAAATCGCACTGATCGGCGCCACCGGCTTTGTAGGCAGCGCACTTCTGACCGAAGCCCTGCAACGCGGCCACGACGTCACCGCCCTGAGCCGGGACCCGGCCAAGCTTGCCCCGCAGGCGCATCTCACCGTGGTACAGGCCGACGTCTACGACAGCGCCCAGGTTGCCCGCGCCGTTGCCGACAGCGACATTGTGATCAGCGCGTTCAATCCGGGCTGGGACAAGGCCGATATCCACGACCTGTTCCTGCAAGGCCAGGCGGCGATCGTCGCGGGCGTGAAGGCGGCTGGCGTGAAGCGCTTCATCACGGTCGGCGGCGCCGGCAGCCTCTACATCGCACCGGGCCTGCAACTGATCGACACTCCGGAATTTCCGGCGGAATGGAAGCAGGGCGCACTGGCTGCCCGTGAAGCACTGAAACGCATCCAGTCCGAGCAGGCGCTGGACTGGACCTTCGTCTCGCCGCCGGTCTTCCTGGCACCGGGCGAGCGTAGTGGCCAATATCGCCTCGGTACCGACGATGTCCTGTTCGACGGCGACAAGCCCGCCGGAATTTCCGTGGCCGACCTTGCCGTCGCCATCGTCGATGAAGCCGAGCAGCACCAACACCCTCGCCGCCGCTTCACCGCCGCCAGCCAGACAACCGCCTGAACAAGACAACAAGGAGCAGATAGCCATGAAGACCTTCCTGATCGCACTGACTGCGCTCTGCCTGGCACAAGGCGCCTGGGCCAAAGGCACTCCGCAAGAAGAAGCCAACAAGCGGACCGTGCTGGCTTTCTACGAGAAAGGCCTGAACCAGAAAGATGCCGAGGCGGCCATCAAGTACTTCGGCCCCTACTACAAGCAGCACAACCCGTCTGCCGCAGATGGTGCAGAGGGCTTCAAGCAATTCATTGCCTACCTGCGCCAGGAAGAACCGGAATCACATAGCACCATCAAGCAGGCCTACGCCGATGGCGACTACGTGATCCTGCATGTTCACGCCGTGCGCAAACCGGGTGAGCGCGGCAGTGCCATCGTCGACATCTTCCGCCTCGACAAGGGCAAGATCGTCGAGCACTGGGACGTCATCCAGGACATCCCGGAGAAAGCCGCCAACCCCAACAGCATGTTCTGATCGCCTGGGTTAGACTTCGGCCATCCCCGCACCCTGCCGACGCTCCGGCAGGGTGCATGCATTTTCAGCCTGGCTGCGCAGCCATTCGCGCCAGCGTTTCCCCTTTTCTCCGCAAGGGTCCCAATGACCGACACCTCCCCACCCCACGGCAGCTTCCTGCCTCCCTGGCTGATACTGCTGGGCGCCCTGATCGGCATCGCGCCGCTGTCCATCGACATGTACCTGCCGAGTTTCCCGGCCATCGAGGCGGCGCTGGGTCGCGGTGCACAGCTGACACTGGCCAGTTTCTTCATCGGCCTGGCGCTGGGTCAACTGGTCTATGGACCGGTCAGCGATCGCTACGGTCGCAAGCCGCCGCTCTATGTCGGCCTAGCGCTCTATGTCGCCGGTTCGCTCGGCTGCCTGTTCGCGACCAGCATCGAACAACTGGCCCTGCTGCGCTTCGCCCAGGGTCTGGGTGGCTGTGCCGGCATGGTATTGGCCCGTGCCGTGGTCCGCGATCGTTGCGAGCCACGGGAGGCCGCACGTGCCTTCTCGCTGCTGATGCTGGTCATGGGCCTTGCCCCCATCCTCGCCCCGCTGCTGGGCGGCTGGGTGCTGACCGTCGCCGGTTGGCAGGCCATCTTCGGCGTGCAGGCCGGGTTTGGCTTTGCCTGCCTGCTGGCCGTCCACTTTGGCCTGGCAGAATCGCACGACATCCGCCATGCCGAACCGCTGCAGTTCGGTCGGGTACTGCGCGGCTACGCCGAACTCCTCGGCGAGCGCGGGTTCCTGGGCTACACCCTGGCCACCGGCCTCGCCCAGGCCGGCATGTTCGCCTATATCGCCGGCTCGCCACTGGTGCTGATCCAGCAGTACGGCATCGCTCCCCAGCATTACGGTTGGGTGTTTGGCAGCAACGCACTGGGGCTCATCGCCGCCAGCCAGCTCAATGTCAGGCTGTTGGCCCGCACTTCGCTGACCACGTTGCTGCGCCGTGCCTTGTGGATGCCCGCCCTCGCCGGTACCGCCCTGCTGCTGATCAGCCTGCTGGGCCAACCGCCCCTGCCACTTTTGCTATTGGGCCTGTTCCTGTTCGTGGCCAGCCTGGGCTTCATCTCGCCCAATGGCTCGGCCGCTGCGCTCGCCGGCCACGGTCAGCGGGCTGGCAGCGCGTCCGCGCTGATGGGCGCGCTGCAATTTGGTCTGGCGACGCTGGCCGGCATCGCCATGGCCGCCTGGCGTACCGATACGGCCCTGCCACTGGCCACCGCCATGGCCTTCTTCGGTGTCGGCTCACTGCTTGCTCACCGGCTGTTGATCGGTCGCACCACGCAGGGCTGACGCTGGCGCCGACCAACGGTTATGTTGCATCGCAACATAAGCCGCGCGATTGCACTACCCTTGCAGTATCTGTCCTGCAAGGGAGCGTGCGATGGAAACCCTCTCCGATCCACTTACAAGCGCCTTCAGGCTCAATGAGCACCCGCAGCGGCGCAGCCTGTGCCACGAAGCCCACGCCCGAGCCCAGCTCCCCATCAGCACGCCGGCGCGGGTTTCCTACCTGGCCTACTTGCATCGCAACCTCAGCCCTTCGCAAGAGCTATGGCTTTATCGGGAACTGGCGACCCACTATGGCCTGCCACCACCCGAGCCGGCCGCCAGCAGTTTCAACGCCCACCTGGGGCATTGTCAGTTGCGCTGGGTGCGGCATGGCGAATTCTCCGCCCTGACCATCATCCTCCCCGGCGACACTGACCATCCCTTTACCGACACCGCCCTTAGCCAACTACCACCGGCCTGGCTGGAACAGTTACCCGGCAATATGCTGGTCGCGGCACACGCCTACCTGCAGTCCCAGGCAGCGCTACCCGTCGGTGCCGATGCCATCGCCAGCCGCTATTTCGAGCACCATGAGCTGATCGGCGCCGAAATCGGCGACGGCGCAGGCCGGGCCTACACCGACTATCAGCTGCACCCGGATGGTTTTTCCCGCTATCTGGTGGTGGATCGCCAGTTGGGCCACCGCCAGGGTGGCCGCATGCTGCAAAGGCTGTTCGAAATCGACACCTATCGCATGCTGGCTTTTCTCGCCCTGCCCATTGCCAGGACCATCTCGCCGGAACTGGCGGAAGCCGACAACGAACTGGCCGAGCTGACCGGTGCCATGTCCCATACCCATCAGGGCAACGAACCACAACTGCTGCAACGCCTGACACAGATGGCAGGTCGCATCGAAAGCGCACTGTCCCGCACCGACCATCGCTTCACCGCCGCACGGGCCTATCACGAAATCGTGCGGCATCGCATCGCCGAGCTGCGGGAAGGCCGTATCCAGGGACTGCAGCCCTTCCAGCAGTTCATGGAGCGCCGGCTCGGTCCCGCCATGGATACCTGCGGCACGGTAGCCCGCCGACAGCGCGAACTGGCCGAACGGGTCAACCGCGCCACCGCCTTGCTGCGTACCCGGGTGGATATCTACCGCGAGCAGCAAAACCAGCAACTACTGACCTCCATGGCACGCCAGGGTAGCCTGCAGCTACGGCTGCAAGAGACGGTGGAAGGCCTTTCCATCGCCGCCATCACCTACTACGGCGCGGGCCTTGTGGGCTACCTGTTCAAGGCCGCCAAGAGCACCGGCATCCATCTCAACGTCGAGCTCGCCACCGCGATCTCGATACCGGTGATCGCGCTCTGCCTGGCATTGGGCTTACGGCGTATGCGCAGCGTGCTGAAGCGCGAGTATGGCTAAGCGCAGGTAGCGGCGGCGAGGGAACGACCAGGCCGCGGTAGGGTGGATGAGCCGAAGGCGCTGTCCACCCGATTCTCACGCAATCGTCCCGCCACAAAAGCAAACCGCCCCAACCAGAAGGTATGGGGCGGCGGCATGCTGCTCACACTGTGTCAGCTAGCTGCTCAACGCATCACTTCAAACGTCAGGCTGTAGCTATAGCTGCGCGGTGCCGGTGCGGCGGCGCGGTCGCGCTGCGCAGCGGGGTAGTTGGTCAACAGGATATAGGCACCCGGGGCATCGAACTTGACCTTGCCACGACCCTTGTCGTCGGTCTTCAGCTCGGCGTATTCCTTCTTCTCGTCGTAGAAGTTGCCGGCCCGGGCGATTTCCACGGCCACGTTCGGCAGCGGCTTGCCATCTTCCAGCAGTTCGAATTCGAAACCCTGGTCCACATAGATGTCATTGGGGTGGGTGATCGGCCACAGCTCGAAACCCTGGCCACTCGGCTTGGTGGCGGCAACGCTGGGCGCCCCCTTGCTGACATAGGTCTCGGCCTTGCTCACAGCCTTCACTTCTACCACTTGCATATCCGGTGTCAGGGCCGATTCCTCGACAAAGCGGGGGCGGGCCGGCGGCGTGGCAGGCGCGCCTGCCGCCGGGTTGGCCAGAGCCGCTGCCTGTGGGTTGGCTCCGGCAGGTGGAGCCGGACGCTGCGCTGCAGGCTGGCCACTAGGCTGACCGCCCATATTGGCCGGACGGACCATGCGCCAGCTACCGTCCACAAAGGCCAGCTTGCTGGTACGGACCAGGTCATCACCGGTGGTCAGGCGATAGGTACCCTTCTCGGTGACCGGTGCTTCGATGGCGACGTAGTCCTTCAGCGTGGTCACGCCTTCCAGCTTGACGCGCGCGCCAGCCGGGCTGATCGAATAGTAGTTGCCGTTGCGGATTGGGCTTTGCGGAATGAAGAACACTTCATTGCCGATTGCGCCCTGCACGCTCACGTAGTCGCGGGTGATAGCGAACTGGGTGGGCAGCAGATAGGGACCGCCATGCGCCAATACGGACGGTGCCAGCACCGTCGCAGCCACGCCAAGCAGCGCCACCGATTTCTTGAGTTGCATGCCAACCAGTTTCATCGCCTTCTCCGCCTTGTCGCTTGAAATAAAGAAAATAACGTGAAGATGATATTGAAAGGAATTCTCATTTGCAAGACAATCGCAGTCTTCGATGGCCCTGAATCGCGCCGGTGGCGCAACCCTACTACGCGGGAGAGAACTACATGCGGCATACCCCCTGGCACATGACCCTAGGCGCTCGGCTACTAGCCGCCGCCGGCTTGCTGACGCCCTTTGCTGCCCAAGCCGCAGCGCTGCAGTTCGACGCCGACCTGCCGGCCACCACCGCCGCGCAATCCGCCGAGGCTGCCAGCTGGCGCTTCCATGCCGATCATGTACTGGGTACCTCGCTCGACCTCGTCGCCGTCGCGGGCGACGAAGCCACCGCGCAAGAAGCATTGGCTGTCGTCCGGGCCGAAATCGACCGATTGGATCTGGTGTTGAGCAGCTATCGCCCGGACAGCGAGCTGAGCGCCCTGAACAGTTGCAGTGAAATGCAGGTATCGCAGGACCTCTACAACGTGGTGGCCGCTTGCGAGCAATGGCGTACCGTCACGGCCGGCGCCTTCAGTGGCCGCCTGGGCCACGCCCTGCAGCAATGGCAGGATGCGGCACAAGCCGGCGAGCTGGACCTGGCCGCCCTGCAGCAATCCGTCGCCAAGGCCGCTGCGGCCACGGTGACCCTGGACCCCGCTAGCCGTACCATCCGCCGCCCTGAAGAAGTCCGTTTCGCCATGGACGCGCTGGCCAAGGGCTATATCATCGACCGCGCCATCATCGCCGCCCGCAAGCAGGTGGCCGGCCTGGACGGCCTGATGCTCGACATCGGCGGCGACATGCGCAGCTGGGGCAAAGCACCGCAGACAGGCGGCTGGCAGGTTGGCGTGGCTCACACCGCCCGCCTGGCCGATAACGGCCCGGTCGCGGCCGTGCTGCAACTGAACAACCAGGCGGTTGCCACCAGCGGCCGCGGCATGCGCGACCTGCAGGTCGGCGATAACCTGTATGGTCACACTCTGGATCCCCAGACCGGCTCCGCCGCCAGCCTCATCAGCAGCGCCACTGTGATCGCACCGCAAGCGGCCGACGCCGATGCCCTGGCCACCGCCCTGTCGGTGCTGTCGCCCGCCCAAGGCCTGGCCATGATCGCCAAACTCCCCGGCGTGGAAGCCCTGCTGCAACTGGCCGATGGCCGCCAGTTCAGCTCCGGTGGTTGGCACAGCGTCGCCGCCCAGCGCGAAGCCCGCGCCCCGTCCCTCATCCATACCGCCGACGCAGCCGGCACCCCCTGGCCGGCCGGCTTCAGCACCAATATCGAATACGAAATCCCCAAGATCGATAGCGACAACTACAAGGCGCCGTTCGTTGCAATCTGGATCACCGACCAGAACCGCAACATCGTCCGCAACCTGACCCATCTCGGCAATCAGGAAAAGTGGATCGATTCCAACTATGTCTGGTGGCGCCGCTACGGTCGTAAGATCGAAAAGCTCGATGCCGTGACCAAGCCGACCCGCAAGCCCGGCAAGTACGCGATCGCCTGGGATGGCAGCGACGAAGAAGGCAAGAAGGTCACCCAAGGCAAGTACCTGGTCCACATCGAAGCCTCGCGCGAGCATGGTGGCCATACCTACCAGACCTTCGAACTGGAACTGGCCGCCAAGCCGTTCAGCCAGCCGGTTCCTGCCAAGGAAGAATTGGGCGCCGTCACCTTGCGTTATGGCAAAGCGATCTGATCCGCCGAGCGCTATCGCCATGTTTTAATCGGGCCGGGTAATGTTTGCCCGGCCTGTCGTTTCTGGAAGAGCCCGTATGAGCAGCAACCCGCCCGACACCCACATGCACAAGCCCGTCGCCAGTGCACGCCGCTTCGACAAAAGCTGGTTCTATCGCCAGTCGCGCATGCTGCATGCCTACCTGTCGGCCTTCGCCTTTATCGCGCTGATGTTCTTCTCCCTGTCGGGCCTGCTGCTCAACCATCCGGACTGGTTCAAGGGCAAGAACAAGGCGGTCGACAACAACTTCAAGCTCAGTGCAGCCGAGCTGGCCGAGGCCCAGAAGTCGGACGACCACGCACGGGCACTGGCCGCCATCGTCGCCAGCCATATCCCGCTCAAGGGTGAATTCAAGAGTGGCGAGATCATCGACGGCGAGGCACAGATCCGCTTCGAAGGCGTCAGCGGCAAGTCCGATCTGCTGGTCACGCTCGCAGACGGCCAGGTCGACGCCACCGTCGAGCGTGCGACCGTCACCACCATGCTGCACGATCTGCACCGCGGCAAGAACAGCGGTCGCGCCTGGTTCTGGATCATCGACATCAGCGCCATTCTGGTGCTGCTGCTTTCGATACTGGGCTACGTCCTGTTCTTCACCCTGCGCTTCCGGCTTGCTACCAGCCTGAAACTCACGGCAGTCAGCCTGGGTCTACTCGGCCTCGTGCTGCTGGTTTTCGTGCCTTGACCCCGCCCCCAAGGGGCCGCCGCGTTCACCCGGCAGTCAGCCAAGATCCAGCAAGCTTTGTTACAAGTTTTAACGGCTTTGCACGAGCTTCAGCAACATGGCTCGGCGATACTATATATGTCGATAACCATTCTCAACTGACCATGACCCGACCGGCCCGAACCGCCTTGCGAATCCCCCTGACCTCCCTGACGCTGGCCTGCGCTGCCAGTTGGTCTGTCATGGCGGCAGACGCGCCGGCCCCCGCAGAAAACGACACCGCCAAGCCGGCCGCCGAGCGAACCGATGCCATCGTCGTACAAGGCAAGAGCAATGTGGAAACGGCGATACGCCGCAACCAACCTGCCAGCAAGATCATCGTCGGTCGTGAAGAACTCGATCGCTATGGCGACAGCAGCGTCGGGGACGTGCTGAAGCGCCTGCCTGGCGTCACCATGGGCGGCCCTCCCGGTCGTGGTAGCGGCATCCGCATGCGCGGCCTGTCGGAGGGCTATACCCAGATCCTGATCAATGGCGAACCGATGGCGCGCGGCTTCTCGCTGGAATCGCTGTCTCCGGACGCCATCGAGCGTATCGAAGTCATGCGGGCGCCGGTTGCCGAGCACAGTGCCCGTGCCATTGCCGGCACCATCAATATCATCCTGCGTGAGGACTATGTCGCCAAAGCCCAGCCCGCTCAGGCGCGTATCGCCATGGCGGTGGAAGACGGCCGAGTCCAGCCCCGTGTCGACCTGCAGTGGGGCAACAAGGTGGATGACATCAACTACACCCTCAGTACCGGCTACAACCGCAACAACCGCGCCAACAGCAATACCGCCACCGAACAAGGTACCGGTCGCGATGGCCAGCTCTACGACGAAGCCCGTAGCAACAACAGCAAGTCGTCCGGCTACAACCTCAACTTCTCACCCCGCATCACCTGGCGCATCGATCAGGGCAACACCCTGACCTTCCAGCCCTTCCTGATGCACAACGAGAACAAGAGCCATACCGAATCGACCGTGACCCGCCTCAGCGGCGAACCGGCCAGCTATGCCCTGGCAGTCAGCGATAGCGAATCGCAGATGGACATGGCACGCGGCTTTGGCAACTGGAAGCGCCAGTTCAGCGACGGTGCCAAGCTTGAGGCACGTTTCGGCTTCAACACCAATCGCTCGACCAACAGCAGCCATCGCGATGAATACGATGCATTCGGCGTCGGCAGCCGTAACACCGACGACACCTCGGTTGTGCGGGACAAGGGTTTCACCACCGGCGGCAAATGGTCGAAGCCGATGGGTGAGGACAATTCGCTGGCCGTGGGCTGGGATATCGACCTCAGCCGTCGCGAAGAAACCCGCACCAAGCTGATCGACGGCAGCCCCTATATCACCGACGCCGGCGACGACCTGACAGCTCGCACCAGCCGCTATGCACTGTTCGCCCAGGACGAATGGAATATGGGCCCGCAATGGTCCGCCTATGCCGGCCTGCGCTGGGAAGGCATCAAGACCCAGAGCACCGATGCGCTGGGCGATACCAACAACACCAGCAGCGTGTGGAGCCCGATGCTGCACGCCATCTACCGCATTCCCGACAGTACCAAGGACCAGTTGCGCGCCAGTCTGACTCGCAGCTACAAGTCGCCCAATATCCGCGACCTGATCTCCCGCCCGGTGCTCTCGGAGGACGACAACACCCGCAGCGATCCGGACCGCGCCGGCAACCCCAACCTCAAGCCGGAACTCGCCTGGGGTCTCGACCTCGCCTACGAGCACTACTACACCCAGGGCGGCCTCGTCAGCGCCACGACCTTCATCCGCCAGATCGACAACCTGATCCGTCGCGACACCGCACTGGAAAACGTCGATGGCGAGCAGCGCTGGGTCTCGCGTCCGCGCAACCTCGGCAAGGCCACGAGCTATGGCGTGGAGCTGGAAGCCAAGTTCCGCCTGGCCGAGTTGATGGAAAACGCCCCGCCGATCGACCTGCGTGCCAACTACAGCCGCTACTGGTCCAAGGTCGATGACATCCCCGGCCCGAACAATCGCCTGGATGAGCAGGTGCCGGAGCTCTTCAACCTGGGTCTCGATTACAAGCTGAGTGGCATCCCCCTGACGCTCGGCACCAGCATCAACCTGGTACCGAACTACACGGTACGCACGACCGAATCCGAGTGGAAGGACGTGGATGCCAAGCGCCAAGTCGACATCTACGGCATGTACCGCTTCAGCTCCACCGTGCAGCTGCGGGTTACCGCCAGCAACCTGCTGCACCAGGACTATGTCACCACCGTCCGGCAGACCGGCGCGGGCGCAACGCAAAGCAGCACCCGCACCCCGACCTATACCCAGGTCATGGCCATGCTGGAAGTGAAGTTCTAGACCTCGCGCTATCGTTAAATACGCGCTCGCAGCGAAAGCCACACCGCCCTGCCCCATGGCAGTCGTCAGACAAAAGGCCGTAGCATTCAGCTACGGCCTTTTGTTTGTACCGGAACGGTTCAACGCTAGTATACGTCCCGCCGATAGCGCCCCGCTGCGATCAGGGCTTCAACACCCTCCTCGCCCAGGATGTCCAGCAGCACATCATTCACCGCCGGGGCCATACCGGCCGCACTACCGCAGACATAGATAGCCGCGCTGCGCGCCAGCCAGGCTTGAACCTCATCCGATGCGGCCCGCAGCACATCCTGTACATAGATACGCCGTTCCTGGTCACGCGAGAACGCCGTATCGAGCCGCGCCAGGCTGCCGTCAGCCTGCCAGGCCAACAGTTCGTCACGGTAGTAGAAGTCATGCGCCGCACTGCGCTCACCAAAGATCAGCCAGTTGTCGCCGTATCCCTGCAAGGCGCGCGCCTTCAGGTGAGCACGCAGGCTTGCCAGACCGGTGCCATTGCCGATCAGGATCATCGGTCGTGCGTCGGTGGCGGCATGGAAGCCCGGATTGCTGCGCACCCGCACCTGCAGTTGCTGGCCCGGCCCTGCATATTCAGTCAGCCAGCCTGAGCCCAGACTCAGGCCATCGGCGGTCCGGATCTGCCGAATCAACAATTCCAACCGACCATCCGCCGGGATGGAGGCGATGGAATAGGCGCGAGGGCGTATGGCTGTCAGGGTATCGGCCAACTGCTGCGCATTGGCGACCTCGATCTCGTCCGGCCATTCACTGCACGCCAGTACGGTCGCCAGATCGTTGCGTTCGCCCTGCCGGGTGACCGTCTCGTCGCCCGTCAGACCCCGGGCCGAGAGCCAGGCACTCACCTTCGCTGGCGCATGGCGCGGCGCGATCTCGACGATATCGCCGGCCTGCCACGCTATGCTCACCCCCGCCTCAGGCTCCAGTGCGATGTGATAGCTGGCCGCACCCTGACTATCGGGATTGAGATGCTGGCGCGCCTGCAGGCGCCAGTCCGTCAAGGCGTCTTCCTGCCAGGCCGGCAAGGCGGTTTGCCCAGTCAGCGTCGCCAGTTGAGCTTGCCAGCGGGTAATGGCAGCCGGGTCACCCTGATCCACTTCGATGACCGGGAACAAGGCCTGCGCGCCCTGACCATCCAGCCAGTTCGCGACATGGTGGCCAAAGCCGCAAAAATGCGGATAGTGTCGATCCCCCAGCGCCAGCAGGCCATAGCGCACGCCACCCAGCGCCACCTGCTGGCCCATGTGGCGGGCAAACGCATGTGCACTGTCCGGTGCCTCGCCATCGCCAAAGGTACTGACGACCCAAAGTGCCTGCGGATAGGCCGCCAACGCCGCAGGTGTCAGTTCGCCCAGCGCCCGCAGTTCAACCAGCAGGCCTGCAGCCCGCAGGCTCTCCGCCGTCTGGCGCGCCAGATTCTCGGCGTGGCCGGTCTGGCTGGCATGCACGACCAGGGTTGCCGTATTCAACGGCAGTGCGGCCTGCCCATCACGCCGCGACCAGCGCCACGCCAGCAAGGCGCCGGCTCCCAGCAGGCTGATGCGACCGAGCGGCAGCATGAACAGCCAATGCCAGGTCTGCTCCAGTGCCTGGAAGAACGGCTGGAATCCCGGCCGTGCCAGCAGCTTGCCGCTATAAGGATTCAGATAACGGGTTTCGGTCAGGCCCGGCGCCGTCTGCAGCTCCGCGCGAACAGCCTGGTCGCCCCCCCCCGCTGGCGACAGCGCAAGCAGTGTCCACGCCGGGAAGTCCTCGCGCAATTGTGCAGCCAATTGATCGACACTCAGCGTCGGCGCGCCGTCGGGAACCGTCACATGGGTGGCCACGGGGTCCAGCAAGCCCAGTAGCACCGGCCGGCTCCAGTAACTCAGGGCACTGGCCAGCGCCAGCAGCAACCACAAAGCAGCAAGGCGGTTCAACCAGCGCAGCGGCAATGCACTACTCATAGCTCAGCCCACATGCGCAGTAGGTTGTGATAGTGGCCGGTCAGGCCAACGGCCTCTTCACTCTCTCCGACCTTGCTGCGCAGCTTCTGGATATTCTGGTCCAGCTCGAACAGCATGCCGCGCTGGGCATCGTCACGCACCATGCTCTGTAGCCAGAAGAACGAGCAGACGCGTGCGCCCCGCGTCACCGGCTCCACCTTGTGCAGGCTGGACGAGGGATACAGCACCATGTCGCCAGCAGGCAGCTTCACTTCATGGCTGCCATAGGTATCGACAATCACCAGCTCGCCACCGTCGTAATCTCCGGGCTCGCACAGGAACAACGTGCAGGAGAGATCCGTCCGCAAGCGGCCGCCATTCGGCAGGTTGCGCACCGAGCCATCCACATGCAGGCCGTAGTGTTCTCCCCCTTCATAGCGGTTGAACAGCGGCGGCACCGTGCGCAAGGGCAAGGCAGCCGAGAAATAGAGCGGGTTCTGCGCCAATGCCTGCAAGACCACCTGCCCCAGTTGCTGGGCAAGCGGTGAGTTCTCCGGCAACTGGCGGTTGCGCTTGACCTGCGCACCCTGCGCGCCGACCGTTTCGCGGCCGTCAGTCCAGTCGGCTGCGTCGAGTTGTTGGCGTATCGACAGGACCTGTGCCGGTGTCAGCACCTCGGGAATATGCAACAGCATGGGTAGACCACCTCAAAGCAAAAGAGCCTCCCCCTGGGGGAAGGCTCCGGAGACAGCAGGAAATCTCGCTATCAGAACAGGAAGTTGGCGGACAGCTGGGCCGAGCGTTCAGCACCCGGCGTGTAGCGGTAGCCACTCTTGTTGATGGCGGCGACATATTCCTTGTCGGCCAGGTTGTACAAGTTCAGCTGGATGGTCACGTTGCGATTGACGGCATAGGCAGCCATCGCGTCGAACACCCAGTAGGACTCGGTGTGCGACGGAGTACCGACCGCACCGTCCGCACCGCGTTGCAGACCATCTGCGTAGCGTGCGCCACCGCCAAGGGTAATGCCATACGGCAGCTTGTAGGTAGTCCACGAGGTGAACGTCTTCTTCGGGGTGTAGTTGAGCGCGCGGCTGGCGGCATCTGCACCGACCGAAGCACCGTTGACCACTTCGGTGTCTGCGATCGAGAAGCCAGCGCTGACCGACCATTCCTTGGTGATGTCACCGGTCGCGCTCAGTTCCACACCTTGCACACGCTTCTTGCCGGTCTGGTAGTAGAGCTTGTCGGTCGGATCCTGTTCGACTTCGTTGGTCACTTCGGTGCGGTAGACCGCGGCCGTCACGGCCAGCCTCTTGTCCAGCAGGTCCCACTTGGTGCCGATTTCAGCCGTCTTGGCTTCCTGCGGGTCGAACTTGGGGTTCGCTGCGCTGTTGACCGATGTGCTCAGCGCGAAGTTGGCGCCGCCCGGAGGCTGTTGCGAGGTGGCGTAGGAGACGTAAACGCTACCGATATCGACGGGCTTGAACAGCACGCCAAACTTCCAGTTCAGCAGGTTGTCCTTGGCTTCGATTGAGGTCGGGACCAGGGTGCCAACCGGCAGCGTGGGGTTTGCAGCCGCAGTGGACTTGGCGATGCTCTGATAAGTCGTGTTGTAGTGATCCAGACGCAGACCACCATTCAACTGCCATTGTTCGCTCAGCTTAACGGTGTCGAACAAGTAGGCGCTGACGGTATTGGTGGTGCCGTCGGTGCGCACGCCGTTACGAATCGGGTTGTAGCCGGTGATTGTGGCGTTTGGGTCCGGATGGTACAGATTGGCGGCCGGCATGGTGCCCAGGCCATCGTAGCCGTAGGTCGTCTGGGTCTCGCGGATCAATTCGATACCGCCGCTCAGCGAATGTTCGATGCCACCAGTAACCAGGTTGGCCGTCACATTGGTCTGGTTGGTCAGTATCTCGTTGCGCTGATCCTTGATCTGACGGTTGCTGCGGGCAATCGTCCAGGTATCCAGGTTGGCCGGGTTCGGGGTCAGCAGGTTCGGGGCCGAACCCATGAAGCCGGTCAGCACGTAGTTCTGGTTGGTCTTGCCGTAGCGCGAGATGTTGCGCAGCGTGACGTTGGACGAGAAATCATGCTCGAAACGGGCGGTGAACATATCAGCCGTCACCTTGTCGAAGTCCGAGGTTGAGCCGTAGAAGTTGCTCGAATTCACCTTCGGCGCTGCCGTCACGTAAGGACGTGCCGGGATCGCCGTGGTGGTGCCAGAGGCGTTCTGCACTGGGCTGGAATAGCCAGGCAGACCAATGGTGGGCACGCCGCCATCAGGCACGTTGTCCTGCTTGACGTGCAGGTAGGAGAAGATGGTGCGGGTATTGCTACCCAGGCCAAAGCCCAGCGTGGGTGCAATGCCCCAGCGCTTGTTCTTCACTTCATCACGACCCGCCACGCCGGCGTCCTGCGCCATCACATTCAGGCGGAAAGCCGCACCGTCGATGCCCTTGATCGACTTGTTCCAGTCGAGGTTGGCACGCTTGTAGTCCGCGCTACCGATCTTGACCGAACCGGAGATCGCATCGTCGCGCTTCGGGGTCTTGGAAGACAGGTTGATATAGCCGGTCGGCGAGCCGCGGCCGTTGTCGGTGCCGGCCGGACCCTTGGCAACTTCGATCTGCTCGATGTTGAACACATCGCGCGAGATGGAGCCCAGGTCGCGTACACCGTCGACATAGATGCTGCTCGAGGTATCGAAGCCACGCATGTAGATCGCGTCGCCGGTGTTGGTGTTGCCGTTCTCACCCAGGAAGAACGTGCTCACGCCCGGGCTGTTGCGCAGCGCCTCGGTCAACGTGGTCGCACCTTGTTCCTGGATCAGTTCTTCCTTGATCACCGAGATGGTCTGGGTGGTATTCAGCAACGGCTGGGTCAGCTTGGGCGAGCTGGACTTCTCAGCCTTGTAAGCCGGCTGTTCGATTTGCGCCTGCACCTTGACCGCCGGCAGGACGGTATCGTCCTTGGCCGGGGCCTGCTCTGCCGCAACGGCCATACCGGCTGGCAGGGCCAGCATCATTGCAGAAGCCAAAGCGGTGCTCTTGAGGCGCTGAACGTCGCCGTGTTTCTTGCTGGCGATATAAGCCATGTCTACTTCCCTGTGTTTATTTGAAAACCTGACTGCCCAGACCCTGCTACCTGACAAGGCTGGCACTGAAATTCTGGTCGGGGAGTGATCTCCGCCGAAAAACAGGCGCAACTGTAACGAGAGTAATTCTTATTTGCAAACAATTTACATTTGGCACACTGCAGCAATGAGCCAGATGCCATGAGGAAAACCACGGAAGAGGGTGTGCCATCCGGACCGTACAAAAAAAGACCGGCCCACAAGGGGCCGGAATCCGTACTGGGTGGTGACACATCAAGGGTCGGGGAGACCCTTAGCAATGCATCTGCAGTCGAGGAACCGCAAAACCGATACATTGCTCTGCCGCGCAAAACCAAGCCATTCGCTTCCCGATCGCAACCGCCAGGTTCGGCTCAACAGATGAACTGAACTCTATCAAGATAAATTCTCAATTGCAAATAATATTTGTTCTCATTTAAAGGGTCATTAAGCAGCCCAGCAAGGGCGCGGCTTGCGCGGCTTCACCCCCCTCACCCACGCAATCTGTACGCCAACAGAAAAGCCCGCCGCCAACGCATGGCATAATTCGCGCCATGGTTGCTCCCACCCGTCCACTCGCCCTCTCCGTTGCCGAGGCCGCCGACCCGCAAGCCTGGCTCGCCCGCCTGGCAGATCGGTTCAGCCCGGCGGAAATGCAGCAGATCACCGCCGCCATGGAATGGGTGCAGGCCCTGTATGCCGGCATGCATTACGCACCGATCAACGCACCGGTATTCCCGCACGCCGTCGCTGCGGCCAGCATCGTGGCAGACCTGCGCCTGAGCGCCGATACCGTTATCGCCACCCTGCTGTTCTGCGCCCCCGACCATCTGCCCGATGCGCTCGAACAGATCTCGGCACGCTTTGGCACGACCGTCGCCAAGCTGGTGGATGGTGTGAGCAAAGTCCGCAAGATGTCGGCCTTGGCCCAGGTGGATGCCAATCGCAAGGAAGACGCCGAGCAGCAGATCGAGACCGTGCGCAAGATGCTGCTGGCGATGGTGGAAGACATCCGGGTCGTATTGATCAAGCTGGCCTGGCGCACCCAGACCATGCACTACCTCGCCAAGTGCGAGGAATCGGTTCGGGTGCCGATCGCACGCGAGACCCTGGATATCTTCGCACCGCTCGCCAACCGGCTCGGGGTCTGGCAGATCAAATGGGAGCTGGAGGACCTGGGCTTTCGCTTCCTCGAGCCCGCGCTGTACAAGAAGATCGCCGGCCTGCTCGACGAAAAGCGGGTAGATCGCGAGACCTTCATCGCCGAGGCGATCTCCAACCTGCGCGAAAAGCTGCTCGAGCAAGGCGTAAAGGCCGACCTGATGGGCCGGCCCAAGCATATCTACAGCATCTACAAGAAGATGCAGAAGAAGCGGCTGGATTTCAGCGAGATGTACGACATCCGAGCCATTCGCGTGCTGGTCGATACCCTGCCCGACTGCTACGCCGCATTGGGGGTGGTGCACCACATCTGGCAGCCCATACCCGGTGAGTTCGATGACTACATCAGCCACCCCAAGGGCAACTTCTATCGCAGCCTGCACACCGTGGTGGTCGGCCCGCAGGACAAGGCACTCGAAGTACAGATCCGTACCTTCGAGATGCACGAGCACGCCGAATACGGCGTCGCCGCGCATTGGCGCTACAAGGAAGGTGGCTCGGGCGATGCCCGCTACGAGGAAAAAATCGCCTGGCTGCGACAGCTGCTGGACTGGCGCGAGGACGTCAGCCAGCAGACCGCCGTGGCCGAGGCCTTCCAGGCCGAACAGTTCGACGACACGGTCTACGCCCTGACGCCGGCAGGTCGCGTCATCGCACTACCCCACGGCAGCACGCCGGTCGACTTTGCCTATCACCTGCATACCGACCTGGGCCACCGCTGCCGCGGCGCCAAGGTCAACGGCCATATCGTGCCACTGGATACGCCGCTTGAAACGGGCCAGCGCGTGGAAATCCTCGCCGCCAAGGAAGGCGGCCCGAGTATCGACTGGCTGCACCAGGGCTACCTGAAGAGCCATCGCGCCATTACCAAGGTCAGGCACTGGCTGCGCCAGCAGAACCTTGATATCGCGATCGAAACCGGTCGTACCATCCTCGACCGTGAGCTGGTCCGCGCAGGCAGCCATCCCAATCTCGATGAGTTCGCCCTGAAGCTCGGCTTTAAGCAACTGAACGAACTGCTTGCCGCCATCGGCCAGAACGAGGTGACCGCGCGCGACCTCGCCTTGGCGTTGGCGCCTGCACCAGTCGAAATCCCGGTCGCCACCGGCGACATCATCAAGCGGGCGCGCGCCGATACGCAGGGCCAGGGCATCTTGATCGAGGGCGTGGACAAGCTGATGACCATGCTGTCCAAGTGCTGCAAGCCAGTGCCGCCCGACGCCGTCGTCGGCTTTGTCACCAAGGGCCGTGGCATCAGCATCCACCGTAGCGACTGCCAGACCCTCAAGCGCCTGTCGTCGCAAGCACCGGAGCGGCTGATCACGGCCGATTGGGGCGACAAGCTCACGCAGGCGCAGCATGGCCAGGTCTTTGCCGCCGATGTGGAAGTGGAAGCCCACGACCGGCCCAGCCTGTTGCGGGATATTTCCGACCTGCTCTCGCGCGACAAGATCAACGTCACGGCCGCCCAGACCATCACCCGCAACCAGATCGCCCGCATGCGCTTCACGCTGGAGATACGCGACGCGACAGCGCTGCGCAAGGTGATTGAACACGTCAACCAGGTACCGGGCGTGATCTCGGTACTCCGTCGCTAGGCACGGACCATGGTGAAACAGGCACCATGGTGGCTATGGGTGCTGATCACCTCGCTATGCTGGGGGCAGGACCAGCCTGGCAGCAACCACCGCACCCAAACCGCTCCCGAGGAACACGAAGCCCGTGCCCAAGGTGGCGAGGCCACGCTCTGGCTGGATGATGAGCCGCTGCCCGAACGGGCGCTGAAATGGTTCAGCACCCTGCCCGGCATCTGGTTCGATAGCGTGCTGGTGCCGCTGGCCGACAGCGGTGCCTCCGTCCTCAATCTGCGGCTGACCCGCACACCGGCCGAATCCGCCTCTCAGGAATCGAGTTTCGAAGCAGGCAGCAGCGACGGCCGCCCCACGGCCCGGCTGGGCCTGAGCCGCACCGCCAAGGGTTCCAACTGGCAGGACAAGCTGATCACCGACCTTGCCTGGCGGGAAGAACCACTGAGCTGGAGCAAGGCCACGCACTTCTTCGATCCGGCTGGCTATGCTGCGGGCCAGGAGCAGGAAGACGTCGAGGAACACCGGCGCAGCTTCAACTACCGCCTAGCCCCCAGCTTCGAGATTCCCGACGGACAAGGTATCTGGACGTTTACGCCGTTTCTCGCCCACAGTAGCGAGCTCAATGACCGGCTGCTACGACGCGCCACCACGCAGCCTGACCAAGCCACTGCCTTGCTGGTGGGGCGTCAGACCGAGCATGCCCGCAATACCCTCTGGCGTAGCAGCGTGACTTGGGCCGGCCCCTATGGCGGCTGGAAACACCGGGCTTCGTTGCTCCTGCAGGGCAGCATCGACCAGAGCGAGCTGCTGCGCGAAGACACCGACCCGTGGGGGCTGCGTTTGCGCCTGCGCAAGGAAGAAGACAGCGGCCAGGACAGGGATAGCAAGCTGAGCCTGGAGTCGGCCCGGCGCTGGGTAGCACACGCCTTCAGCCTGGGCGGAGAATGGCGCGAGATCCGCAGCAAGGAGCAGGAGGCCGTGCACGAGCAGGGTGAACTGCCGTCGCTGGAGCGCTATGCCCAACTGGAATACCGGACGTCGCTCTGGCTCAAGGATGACTGGCAAGTCCGCCCCGAACAGCGGCTGAGTCTCGGTCTGCGCGGCAACCATATCGACACCCGGCCCACCTATCCAGAGCAGATTGCGCGGCGCTACTTCAACTTGCTGCCCTCCGGCGCCTGGCGCTGGCAGGCCGATGCCGACACCGTCGTCCGCCTTGGCATCAACCGCAGCATACGACTGCCCAAGGTCAGCGAGCTCAGCACGGTACGCGACAATGTCCCGGACAATGACAGCCTCAATCCTGACCTGATCGGTAACCCGCAACTTCGTCCCGAGCGCAGTTGGACCGGTGAGGCCGGCCTGGAGCGCAAGCTGGCAGCGGAGCGCGGACAACTGAATGCCCAGTTCAGCGTGCGTGAGATCAAGGACCTGATTGAGGACCGCAACCTGCTTTCACAAGGCCGCTGGGTCGAAGTGCCTTACAATATCGAACACGCCCGCACCTGGACGCTCAAGCTCGGCAGCCGGCTCAACCTGGCCCGGCTCGGCTGGCAAGGCGCCACGCTCGATATCAGTGCCAGCCACATCGGCTCCAGCGTCAGCGACCCCACCACCGGTCGCAAGCGCCATATCTTCGACCAGCCCGCCGACCTGTTCAGCCTGAGCCTGGCCAGCCCCGTGCCCGGTGGCTGGCGCGGCAAGTTCGACTGGCACTACGCGGCCAGGGTGGAAAAAGGTGGTCCCGGCGGTAGCTGGTATGAATCAGGCCAACACACGGTGGATGTGAGCCTGAGCCGCCCCGAGGGCCGTGACGGCCGCTGGCAGATCAGCTTGCGCGATCTGCTGCCCGAACAACTTCGTACCGACCAGCCCGAATATCAGGATGGTCGCCTCTACAGTCGCACCCGCTTGAAAGAAACTGCTGCCAGTCAGCTCAGTATCGCCTACATACAGAAGTGGTAGTTCGCCCGCGCCGCGGGCGGCCGCCAACGCAACAGGAACCCCATGATCACCAATGACGTACTGCGCAGCATCCGCTACCTGCTCAACATCACCGACGGCAAGGTCGCCGATATCATCAAGCTGACCGGCTTCGAGAGCGATCGCGCCGATATCATCGACTACCTGCGCAAGGACGAGGAAGAAGGCTATCGCGATTGCCCCGAGGAAGTACTGGCCCACTTCCTCGATGGCCTGATCCTGTTCAAGCGTGGTCGCGACGAAAACCGCCCTTTGCAACCGATCACACTGCCGCTCTACAACAACCTGGTGCTGAAGAAACTGCGCGTCGCCTTCGAGCTCAAGGAGGACGACATGCTCTCCATCCTGGACCAGGCCGGCTTCAGGGTCTCCCGGCCGGAACTCAGCGCCTTGTTCCGCAGCCCGGACCACAAGAACTATCGCCGCTGCGGTGACCAGTTCCTGCGCAACTTCCTCAAGGGCCTGACCCTGCGCCTGCGCGGCTGACCCGGTGACGACGGGCAGGATCGACGTGCCTGATCCTGCCCTTGCCATGTCGATGGTATATCTCCTGTACCTCGTCGACTTGTCATCGTTCCGTCACTGAGCGTTCATATCATCATCCACTGATACTCTCCCATGTCGGCCCTGTTGTGCCGGCGTGGTCACGCTTGCAGTAAGCGCAGGGGTCTGACTGGAATGAAGAAAATGACGCTCGCCTTGCTCGACCCCCAAGCCCGCTTGCCGGAGGCCGAGCCGCAATTGGCCGCCCTGCGCGCCATCCTCGCCCATGACCGCCTCAGCCCGGTGTTCCAGCCTATCGTGGAACTCGCCAGCAAGCGCATCATCGGCTACGAGGGTCTGATCCGCGGCCCGTCCAACAGTTTCCTGCACTCACCGCTCAATCTGTTCGATACCGCCGAACGCCATGGTCTTCTTTTGCAGACCGAGCGAGCCTGCCGACGGGTGACCATACAGCGCTTTGCCGAGCTGGGCCTGGGCGAGCAACTGTTCCTCAATGTCAGCCCGGAGAGCCTGGTCCAGCCGGCATTCCGGCCCGGCGAGACCCGTGCACTGCTGGCCGAACTGGGACTGAGCCCCGAGCAGGTGGTGATCGAACTGACCGAGACCCGCCCCTCGCTCGACTTCAAGCTGCTGCACGAGGCGGTGAACCACTATCGCAGCATGGGCTTTGCCATTGCCATCGACGACCTGGGCGAAGGCTTCTCCAGCCTGCGGCTGTGGTCCGAGCTCCGGCCCGACTACGTCAAGATCGACAAGCACTTCATCCAGGGCCTGCATCTGGACCCGGTCAAGCAGCAGTTCGTGGCTGCCATCCAGCGCATTGCGGCAGGTGTATCGGCCCGGCTGATTGCGGAAGGCGTGGAGACAGCAGAAGAACTGGCGCTGCTGCACAAGCTCGGCATCCACTGCGTTCAGGGCTATTTCCTGGGCCGACCCGAGGCCACGCCCCATCAGCAATTGCCATTCGCCGCCCACCAGATCCTGAGCGATGCTGACCGCGCCCACCGCAGCCGCAACCTGCTGCTGCGCTCAAGCCAGGTCGCCGGCCAACTGCTGCGCGCCAACCCGTGCGTTCAGCCCACGCTCGACAACGAGCACGTGTATCGACTGTTCGCCGAAAACCCGAATCTGTACGCGATCCCTGTGGTGGAGCAGCATGGCTGCCCGGTCGGTCTGTTGCGGCGCAGCGACCTGCTGGAGCGCTTTGCCCGGCCGTTCAATCGCGAGCTGTATGGCAAGAAGCCCTGCAGTGCGCTGATGGATCGCCACCCACTGATCGTTGATCGCTCGCTGAGCCTCGCCTCGCTATCGCAACTGGTGGTCGCCGCCGACCGGCGCTATCTGGTTGATGGCTTTATCCTGACCGACGATGGCCAATACGTAGGCATGGGCACCGGCCACGACCTGATGCGTGCCATCAGCGAGATTCAACTCAACGCCGCCCGCTATGCCAACCCCCTGACCCTGCTGCCGGGCAACGTGCCGATCAACGAGCACATCGATCTGCTGCTGGAAGGCAATGTGAACTTCGTGGCGGTGTTTGCCGACCTCAACGATTTCAAACCCTTCAACGACGCCTACGGCTATCGCAAGGGCGACGAGGTCATTCAGCTACTCGGGCGCCTGTTGGGCGAGGTCAGCGACGGCGAACGGGATTTCGTCGGCCATGTCGGCGGCGACGACTTCGTGCTGCTGTTCCAGAGCGAGGACTGGCAGGCGCGCTGCGAGCAACTACTGCAACGCTTCGCCACCGAGATCATGGGCTACTTCAGCAGCGAACACCGTCAGGCCGGCGGCTACCTGACCTTGGACCGCAAGGGACTGCAGACACTGCACCCCTTGCTGTCGCTGGCACTCGCAGCCGTTCCGGCCAGCAGCGGCCGCTTCCATAGCCATCATGAACTCTCGGCCGTGCTGGCCGAGGTCAAGCAGGCAGCCAAGCAGGCCGGGGGCAATGTGCTGCTGCAAGACCGCCGCGCCTCTCTGCCGGCACTCGCCTGAGCGAGCGACAGTAGGCACAAAAAACCCGGCCTTGGCCGGGTTCCTTGCGATGCTGCACGGTGTTCAGCCTATACTGGGTCGCGGCGCCCGCAGGTGTTGGGTGCCCTGCTTGAGCCAACCGGCCAGCGCATCGCCCGGCACCGGCTTGGACACATAGAATCCCTGCGCCACATCGCAGCCCAGCAGGCGGATCAACTGCCAGTCGGAGGGATTCTCCACCCCTTCGGCGACCGTGGTCAGGTGCAGCTTCTTGCCCATCTCGATGGTACTTTGCAGCATCACATGCAGATGCGGCTTCTCGGAGGCGCCGTGCACCAGCGAGCGATCGATCTTGAGTTCGGTGAAGGGGATGCGCGACAACTGCTGCATGGATGAAAAGCCGGTCCCGAAATCATCTATCCCGAGGCCAAAGCCCTTCAGTCGCAGGCGCGCCAGTGTACCGAGCGACAAGGCCAGGTCGGACATCACCGCCGTCTCGGTAATCTCCAGCAGCAAGTACTTGGGTTCGATGCCGATGCGGCTGGTCACCGCCGCGATACGGTCGGCAAGGTCCGGGGTCGACAGCGAGCGAGCCGACAGATTGACCGCCACGCTGATGGTAAGGCCGCGTGCATGCCAGTCGCGCAACTGCTTGAGCGCCGTCTCCAGCACCCAGTCGGTCAGCTCGTCGATCACACCGCCCTCTTCCGCCAAGGGAATGAAATAAGCCGGCGCAATCAGGCCCAGATCCGGGTGCTGCCAGCGCACCAGCGCCTCCACTCCCCGCATCACGCCGGAATGGGTGGTCACCTTGGGCTGATAGTGCAGTACCAGCTCCCGGTTCACGATGGCGCGGCGAATCTCGTTTGGGGAAAAACTGTATTGGGCTTCGCGCTGCTTTTCCGCCACCTCGCCCGGCCGGAACCGGGCGATCAGATTGGCCAGGCTGTCATAGGACAGCGGCTTCTGGGCAATGCCCAGTACGATCAGACCGTGCTCCTGCGCCATGGTCTCGACCGTGGACAGGATGGTGGTTTCGCGGCTCGATACCACGATCAGCGCATTGACCAGCCGCTGTTCGGCGATATGGCGTATCAGTTCCACGCCATCCATGTCCGGCATTTCCAGGTCGGTCACCAGGATATCGGGCTTGGGATTGACCGCCAGCACCTCCAGGGCGTGCCGGCCGTTCTCGGCTTCCAGTGTATTACCCACACCGATGTTGGCGAGCAGGTCCAGCGCGTGCAGGCGCTGCACCGCGCTATCTTCCACCACCATCACACTCAGTTCTGTATAGCCTGACATCGTCGATTGACCCTTGCGCCCCAGGGGAATATTAACAAACTTTAATATGCATTCTTTATATCGCAGCCCCAGCCGAATTACTAGCCTATCCGGTTGGCACTGCGTTCGATTAACCCGGGTATTTCGCCCAGGCTGGCCACCTGTTCAGCCGCACCCAGTCGTATTGCCTCCTTGGGCATGCCGAACACGATACAACTGGCTTCATCCTGCGCCAGCGTGCTGGCGCCGCAATCGCGCATCTCCTTCAAACCCTTGGCACCATCGTCACCCATGCCGGTCATGATGACACCCAGCGCATTACGCCCAGCGCACTTGGCAACCGAGCGGAACAGCACATCCACCGACGGCCGGTGCCGGCTGACCAGCGGTCCGTCGACCACTTCCACGTAATAGTGGCTTGGCGCACGCTTGACCAACAAGTGCTTGCCACCGGGAGCGATCAGCGCCCGTCCGCGCACCAGCCGGTCATTGTGCTCGGCTTCCTTTACCTCGATCTTGCACAGGGTATTCAATCGCTGCGCAAAGGTCGCCGTGAATTTTTCCGGCATGTGCTGCACGATGGCCAATGCAGGGCAACAATCGGTGAGCGCCGGCAGCAGTTGTTCAAGGGCCTGCACCCCGCCCGTAGACACGCCCAGCGCGACAATGCGCTCGGTGTAGCCAACGACCGAAGGGCCGCATGGCGGGTCCAGTATCGCGTCGGCGCTGAGCTTGGGGGACTGTATCTTTTCGGCCACGTAGGACAGTGGCTGGCCGGGCCTGGGCGCGGCAGGAGGTGGCGGCGTGGCGATAGGCGCCCGCAACAGGCGCAGCCGCCCGGTAGCGGCGTAGGCGGCCCGGATCGCAGATACAAGGTCGGCCGAGCTGTCCTGCAGGAAGTCGCGTACGCCGATGGAGGGCTTGGTGATGATGCCAAGCGCACCGGAAGACAGGGCCTCCATGGTGACGCTGGCCCCCTTCTCGGTCAGGCTGGAGCAGATCACCACCGGCGTGGGCCGCTCGCTCATCAGCTTCTTGAGGAAGGTGATCCCGTCCATGCGCGGCATCTCGATGTCGAGCACGATGACATCAGGCCACTGCAACTTCATGCGCTCCTGCGCGAAGATGGGGTCAGCCGCGGCACCGATCACCTTGATATCCGCCTCGCGCCCCAGCTCCTCGCTGATCACCTGGCGCACCACGGCGGAATCGTCGACGATCAACACGCTGATGGGCATACCTACCCCCTGAGTACTGCAACAGTCTACCTGCCAGTATCGAGCCCGCTGCAAGGCGGCAGGCTCAAGGCTTGCAGGGCGGATCAGCCTGCGGCTGGAATCTTACCCACACGTCACCGGTGGCGACGTCGAACACGATATGGCGATGACCATGCCCGGCCAGATGTTCCCGGCTCAGGCGAAAGCCGTTGCCATCGAGCCAATGTTTGCCGAAATCGATATTGCGCTCGCCCACAGCCGGCAGCTTGCCATTCTCGGCCACGAGCATATGACCCCCGCCAAACATCTTGACCACATAGTCGGCGGGCAGCGTGCCTGTCGAATGAATATAGCGCATGACCAGTTGAAACGCCTCCTCGGCATAGCGCCCGTCAAGCGGCCCCTCGCCCCGCGGCTGGCCTTGTGGACGCTGCGGTAGCAGGTAATGACACATGCCCCCGATTTGCCGGCCGGGATGCCACCAGGTGATGGCCACGCAGGAGCCCAGCAAGGTACGGATGCGGTTGTCCCGGTCCCCGAAATAGACCTCGCCAGGCTGCAGGAAGATGTCGATCTGAAAGCTCATCGCAGCTTCCGGTATACCGTGGGCAGGATGGGTTCCAGCTCATCAGGCAGGCCGATCAGCGATTCCGAGTGCCCGACGATCAGCCAGCCACCCGGCTTGAGCCGGCTGGCAACGGCAGAGACCACCCGACGCTTGGTCTCGGCGTCGAAATAGATAATCACATTGCGCAGGAAGATCGCATCGAAACGCCCGATCTCCGGCAATGGTTCGATCAGATTGACCGGCATGAGCCGTACCCGCTGCCGCAAGGCCTTGTCCACCAGCAGGCTGCCCATGTATTCGCCAGTGCCACGCAAACAGTAGCGCTTGAGGTAGTCGGGCGGGATATGGTTGGCCCGCTCCATCGGGTAGAGCCCACGCCGCGCCGCCGCCAGGACACGGCTGGAGATGTCCGAGCCGATCAGCTCCCAGGGGCTCGCCTCGCCCAGTACGTCCGCCAACAGCATCGCCAGGCTGTAGGGCTCCTCGCCGGTCGCACAGGCAGCACTCCAGAGGCGTACCGGCTGGCCAAGCAGGCTCGGCAGCAACTGGTCGCGCAACGCATCGAAATGCTTGGGCTCCCTGAAGAAATAGGTTTCGTTGGTGGTGATGAGGTCGATCGCCATCTGGCGCTCTTCGCTTTCGCCACCGTCGCCGATCAAGCGGAAATAGGCACCATAGTCCGGTATGCCGCGTTCCCGCAGACGCTTGGCCAGGCGGCCGGACAACATGGCCTTCTTGATCGGCGCCAGATGGATGCCGGTCAGCCGTTCGACCAGCGCCTGGTAGAGGGCGAACTCAGCATCGCTCATCTGCACCAGACCAAAGTCATGCACCGGGGGTGGGATGGAGATGGTCACCACGCGCTCAGGCTTCCGTTCCCAGTACGCCGCCGCTGGCCGACAACTGCGCCATTTCGTCGATGGACAAGACATGCTCCAGCGCCAGCACGATGACAAAGCGCTCGTCGATCTTGCCCATGCCGCGAATGAATTCCGCGCGTAGCTGGGCGCCGAAAGCCGGTGCAGGCTCGATATCCTCGGCCGGCAACTCCAGCACCTCGTCGACGGCATCCACGATCACGCCAAGGTCGTGCCAGTCATCGTCGTATTGCACCTCGACGATCACGATGCAACTGCGGCGGCCAATCTCGGTCGGCGCCCTGCCAAAGCGTACCGCCAGGTCGATCACCGGCACCACGGCCCCGCGCAGGTTGATCACGCCGCGCAGGAAACGCGGCATCAGCGGTACCTCGGTCAAGCCACCGTATTCGATGATCTCCTTGATATGGAGGATCTCCAGCGCATAGATCTCGCCACCGAGGCGAAAAGTCAGGTACTGCGGCTGCTCTACCGGCTCCACGGCTGGCACGCTGGCACGACGACGGGAAGTCAAAGCCTGGCTCATGGTCACACTCCCCTCTAGAAACGAACGAACTGGGTTTCGTCGACCGGCTTGGCCAACTGTTCATGGCGCCCCAATACGCCTGGCAAGGTACTAGCACCCAGCCTCGGAGGCTGCGGCGCAGCCTGTGCCGCGGGTAGGCTGGCCTTGGTCGCAACCGGCTTGCCACCTTCCTCGGGACGGTGCCGCAAGGTAAAGCCATCCAGTAATTCCTTCAGCCGGCGCGCATGAGCATGCAGTTCTTCCGCCGTCGCGGACAGCTCCTCGGCCGCGGCCGAATTGGACTGTGTCGCCTGGCCGAACTGATCCACCGCCTGGTTGATCTGGCGTATCCCCACCGCCTGTTCACGCCCGGCGCTGTGGATCTCGCCGACCAGTTCCGCAGTACGACGTATTTCCGGCAGCACGCTATCGAGCAGGTTGCCGGCACGGGCGGCCAACTGATCCGACTCCAACGCCAGCCCGCCGATCTCGCGCGCCGCAGTCTGGCTGCGCTCGGCCAGCTTGCGCACCTCCTGCGCCACCACGGCGAAACCCTTGCCATGCTGACCGGCCCGTGCGGCTTCGATCGCTGCATTCAGCGCCAGCAGGTTGGTCTGGTATGCGATGTCATCGATCACACCGATCTTGCGGGCAATCTGCCGCATGGCATGAACCGATGCGCCAACCGCCTGCCCGCCCTCGGTTGCCACCTGCGCCGCGCGGCCAGCCAGACCATCGGTCTCGGCTGCATGGTCTGCGCTCTGCGCGATGGTGGCACCGATCTGCTCCAGCGCCGCTGCGGTCTCCTCGATATTGGCCGCCTGCTCGGTGGCAGTCTGAGACAGGGCGGTCACCGACGACTCAACCTGGGCGGAAATGCGCAGGTTGACGTCGGCGGCCTCGCACAGCTCGGTCAGCACCGTATCGAGCTGCCGGTTCATGCTGGCCAGTGCTGCCATCAGGCTGCGCTCGTCGCCGGGCCGCACGGCAATGTCGGAGCTGAGGTTGCCCAGTGCCACCCGCCGTGCCAACCGTACCGCCTGCTCCGGCTCCCCGCCGAGCAGCCGGGTCAGATAGGTCGCCACCAGCAAGCCCAGCAGAATGGCCGCACAGAAGCCGATCCCCACCAGGATAACCGTCATCTGCCGCACGCCATGCAGATAACGGGTGTTGTCGTTGACCCCCTCGGCAATGTGCTGCCCATCCAGCGCCCTTGCCTTGTCGAGTGTGCTTTCCAGAGCCAGGAAGGCTCGGCTCGCCTCACTATCCAGCAGGGCCTGTGCATCCTGCCCGTTGCCGGCCCGCGCCAATTTCAGGACACGCTCGACCTGCGCCATATAGGCCGGCCAGCGCTGGTCCAGTTCGGCTGCCAGGGCTTTTTCCTTGTCGTCCTCGGTGGTCGCCCGGTAACGGTCGATGCGCTCCAGGTATTGCCGCTGCGCACTGGCGAGGCCGGGCAGCAAGGCGGCAGACTGCTCGGGCTCCACGCTGGCCATCAGAGCTCTCAGCTGGCGCTGATGCTGCAAGGCTGCGATATGTGCGGACGACAGCTCGCCCGCCGCGAGGATATGGTCGCGATAGACCAGCTTGAGTCGATCGTCGGCCTCGCCCAGCGCCTGTACCGCCAACTGGCCGATCGCCGCCAGGATGAGGGCCATCAGGCCGAAGGCCAGCAGCAGCTTCTTGAACAAGGACAAACGGCTCAGCCAACTCATGTCTCACTCCCCTCTTGCAAGGCAGTCCGCCGTGCCCGCTGGCTTGCCAGCAGGGCCACCTTGCGCCGCTCATCCTGGGCGGCTCTCTGTATCAGATCAGGTACATCCAGGATCAGCGCAACCGCACCGCTGCCCAATATGGTCGAACCTGCCAGTCCTTTCACGCCCCGGAACAGCTGTCCCAGGGGTTTGATCACGGCCTGCAATTCGCCTTCCAGGCTATCGACCACCAGCCCGGCACGCTGGCTGCCATACTGCACCACCACCACCGATTGCCTTGCTGCTGGAGGTGCCTCAACCTCGAACAGCTCGCGCAAGGGCAGGTAGGGCAACACTTCGCCACGCAAGTTGAGATAGTGCTGGCTGCTGCCGTTCGGGTCCGCCGGCAGATCCAGGCACTCCAGCACCATGCCGAGTGGAATCACGAAGCTGACTGCGCCTACACCGACCCGGAAGCCATCGATGATGGCCAGCGTCAGCGGCATGCGCAGCCGGACCACGGTGCCTGCGCCCTCGGTCGATTCGATCTCGATATTGCCCTTGAGCGCCTCGATATTGCGCTTCACCACGTCCATGCCCACGCCGCGGCCGGACAGGTTGGTCACGGTATCGCTAGTGGAAAAACCTGGCTCGAACACCAGTTGCAGAATCTGCTGGTCGTTGAGTATGGCATCCGGTTCGATCAGTCCCCGCTCGATGGCCCTGGCCCGGATGCGCGACCTGTCCATGCCGGCCCCGTCATCCCCCACCTCGATCACGACGCTGCCGGACTCATGAAAGGCGTTGAGCCAGACCGTGCCATAGTCGGACTTGCCCCTGACGCGTCGCGCGTCGGGCGATTCGATGCCGTGGTCGATGGCGTTACGCACCAGGTGGATCAGCGGGTCACCGAGGCGATCAACCATCGACTTGTCGAGTTCGGTCTCCTCGCCCTCGAGTTCTAGCTGGATATCCTTGCCCAGCTCGCGCGAGGCATCGCGCACTACACGTGGGAAGCGGCTGAAGATTTCGCCCACCGGCACCATGCGCAAGGACAGCGCCTCGTCACGTATGCGCTCCACCAGTTCCGACAAGGAAGCGATGGTCTCGATCAGGGCATTGTTGCCACTGCGGCTGGCAGAAAGCTGTGCCGCCGCCCCGGAGATGACCAGTTCCCCGACCAAGTCGATCAAGGCATCCAGCCTGCCGGCATCGACCCGCACCACGCGGTGCTCGCGGGTCTTCTGAGCCGCATGCTCGCGCTGCTTGTCGAGCGCCGCCGCCACCGCCTGGGGCGGCGCCAGCCGCTCCTCGACCAGCAAGGCGCCGAGCGGGCGATGATCACCGGCATCCGTACCCAATCGTTGCAAGCCGAGGACCTCATCGAGCTCCAGCGGCGTCAGCGCACCACCGCGAACCAGGATCTCGCCCAGCCGGGTCATGCCTTCCGGCATCTCTTTGATGAGTCGGATGTACTCGGCAATGTGGGCGTGCGGCGGCAGGATTCGCACCGTACTGTCTTCGCGGATGAACTCGAAGACGTTCTCGATCACCAGCTTGTCGACATGGGGCGCGGCCTGGAACTCGATCTCGAAGCCCAGGTAGCAGCTTTCGGGCTCCATTCTGGACGGCTCAGGCAGGCTGTCGTAGAGCGTGGTTAGGTAGACGATACGCCCCAGGCTGGCCAGGTAGCGGATGAAGGAGATCGGGTCCATGCCGTTGCGCAGCACGTCCTCGCCAAAGCGCAGGGAGATATGCCAATGATCGGACGACACCATATTGTCGCCAGCGCTGTCGATCTCGACCGAGGCCGGGCGCGCAGGTACTGTCGGCACCACCGTCGCCTGCTTCGGGCTCAGGTAGGCCTGCAAGGCTTCCTCCAGCCCCTCGACCGGCAAGGCCGCGCCACCGTACTGGACCGCATCGACCTGGGCGGCGATATGGTCCCGACTGGCCAGCAATTGTTCGATCAAGGCCGGAGTGATGGCCAATTCGCCATCGCGCAGCTTGTCGAGCACGCTCTCGCAAAGATGGGTGAACGCGACAATCTCATCGAGACCGAACAGGCCGGCCGAACCCTTGATCGTATGCGCGGCCCGGAACATGGCGTTCAGGTGTTCGCTGCGTTCACTCTCGACCGTCGCCTCCACCGCCAGCAAAGCCGCTTCCATCGCAGCCAGCAGCTCGCGGCACTCTTCGAAGAAGACCAGCTTGGCGGCTTCCAGATTCATGTTGAGGACTCACTGGAAATGACCAGCGGATCGCCAAACACACCCGCCATATTGTAGAGATCGATGACCGCCAGTACTGCCTTGCTATGGCCGTGGAAGCGCAGCGGTTTTTCCTGCCGTACCGCCTCGCGCTTGAGCATCAGCAACAGCTGCACGCCTGCGGTATCGAGTTCGGCGACACCGGACAGATCGACATCGATCTCTGGCGCCAGGTTCAGCTCGTCGAGCAGGCGGCGCTTGGCATCGCTCGCCTCGTAGATGGTCAACGGTCCATCGATGCGCAGGACGCAACGTTCGTGATGGTATACCGCCGAGATCGCCATGGCCTGTTACCTGCTCGTTCCAGGGTGAATTACATGCGGTGCCATCGCCGGGGATCGCGTCATGGCAGGATGAGTTTAGCGACGGCCTTGAGCATCTGCTCCGGCTGGAATGGCTTGACCACCCAGGCCTTGGCCCCCGCCATCTGGCCCTCGAGCTTCTTGTCCTCCTGGGCCTCGGTGGTCAGCATGATGATGGGGGTGAAACGATAATCATGCAGTTGCTTGACCGCGCGAACGAAGGCGATGCCGTCCATGTTCGGCATGTTCACGTCGGAGATGATCAGGTGGATGCGTCGTCCATCCAGTCGGGCCAGGCCCTCCTTGCCATCCGCCGCCTCAATCACCTCGTAGCCGGCCTGTGCCAGTGCGATATGTACTACCTGTCTCAGACTGGTTGAGTCATCGACTATCAGGACGGTCTTCTTGTTATCGCTGGCGGCCATGGCAAATCTATAGAAGAGTTGATCACTGCATTGTAGTGTAGCCCGGCCACTGGCTGACAAGACCCGATTGCGATTGCAGCTCAGCCCGCAGGCGACACTGTCGCGCCGGCAAGTCACAATATGCCTGCAAACAGGAGAGGTCGATGAACAAAATCTTGCAGGTCGGGCTGGTGGGCTATGGCTACGCCGGCCGTACCTTCCACGCCCCACTGATCCACGGCACGCCGGGCTGCGAGCTGACGCTGATCGCCAGCAGCCAGCCGGATCTGGTGCAGACCGGCTATCCCGGCCTGCCCGTCGCCCCGAACCCCGCCGCCCTGCTGGCGCGGCCTGATATCGATCTGGTCGTGCTGGCCACCCCGAACGACAGCCATTACCCGCTGGCCCTGGCCGCCTTGCAGGCCGGCAAGCACGTGGTGGTCGACAAGCCCTTTACCCTGACAGCCGCCGAGGCACAGTCGCTGTTGGACGCCGCCCAACAGCACCAGCGCCTGTTGTCGGTCTTCCACAATCGCCGCTGGGATGCCGACTTCCTGCTGCTGCAGCAATTGCTGGAAGCTGGTGCGCTGGGCCGTATCAGCCAGTTCGAATCGCGCTTCGACCGTTTCCGCCCGCAAGTGCGGCAACGCTGGCGCGAGGCCGACATGCCGGGTGCCGGCATCTGGTTCGATCTCGGACCGCACCTGATCGACCAGGCACTTTGCCTGTTCGGCCGTCCCGATGCGATCAGTGCCGATATCCGCATCCGTCGCGACGACGGCCAGTCCGCCGACGATGCCTTGGCCGTACTGCACTACCCGGACATGCGGGTCATCCTCGCGGCCAGTTGCCTGGTCGCCGGTGGCGCGCCACGCTTCCTCCTGCACGGCACCCGCGGCAGCCTGGCCATCCACGGCTTGGATGCGCAGGAGGAGCAGCTCAAGCAAGGGTTGCGTCCCGGTCAGCCGGGCTGGGCCAAAGATCCCCGCCAGGCGGTGTGGTATCGCGAGACCGAACAAGCGTCGCTGTCCTTGCCGGACGGCGCTTATACCCGCTACTACGCCGGCGTCCGCGATGCCATTCTCGGGCACGGCCCCAATCCGGTGCCGCCAGAACAGGCATTGCAGGTCATGCAACTGATCGAGGCAGGCCTTGCCAGCAGCGCCAGCGGCCAACGCCTTGCCCTGCCATAAACCCTTCCGAGACCTGCACATGCCCTACACCGCCGCCGAACGCCAACAGCTACGCCAAGCCTGTCGCCTTGTCCTGCCCGGCTTCCCTACCCTGACTCCGGCCGAGGAATTCCGCGCACTGGCGCAATGGTGCGAAGCCGGCAAGGTGGAACACGACATCTACGGCCAGGGTGGGCTGATCAGCGGGTTTGAACAGAAGATTGCCAAACAGCTGGGCAAGCCGGCCGCGGCTTTCATGCCGAGCGGCGTGATGGCGCAGCTGATTGCGGTCAAGCTCTGGGCCGAAAGCACCGGCCTGCCGCGCTTTGGCATGCACCCCACGTCCCATCTGATGATCCATGAGGAGGAGGCCAACCAGGCCTTGCTGGGTCTGCATGGCGTGCCGGTGGGCAATCGGCTCACCCCGATACTGGCCAGCGACCTGGACGCCATACGCCAGCCGCTGGCCTGCCTGCTGGTGGAGCTACCCATCCGTGAAGCGGGCGGCCAATTACCGAGTTGGGAACAGTTGGCAGCGCTGAAGGCGCTGGCCCGCGAGCGCAATATCCCGCTGCACATGGACGGTGCCCGGCTGTGGGAAAGCCGCGCCTACTACAACCGTAGCCATGCCGAGATCGTGGACGGCTTCGATTCGGTCTACGTTTCGCTGTACAAGGGCATAGGCGGGATCGCCGGTGCCGTGCTGGCAGGCGAGCATGACTTCATTGCCAACGCCCGACTATGGCAGCGTCGTCTTGGCGGCACCCTGGTTCATCAGAGTCCCTTCATCGCATCTGCGGCGATGCGCTTTGACGAGCGCCTGGCGCAGATGGATGCCTGCTACCAGCGCACGCTGTCGTTGGCGGAGGGGCTCGGCAGCATCGCCGGCTTGCGCGTCAATCCAGCGGTGCCGCATACCAATATGCTGCACCTGTATTTTGACGCCCCGGCCGAAGCCGTGCTGGACGCACGCGACAGCATCGCCGCGACCGAGCAATGCTGGACCGTAGGCCACGTCAAACCGGCGGAAGTACCAGGCTGGAGCATGACCGAGCTGAATGTGGGGGGCAATCTGCTGCAGCTCGACAACGCCGCGGTACTGCCCTACTTCCAGCGGCTGCTCGGAAGATGAAGCCGCTCGGTACTGTCCTGGTAGCCGGGGGCTCGGGCCTCGTAGGCCGCCTGCTCCTGGCCGGCCTGGCGAACGATCCGGGTGTCGACGACACCATCGTACTGGCACGCCGTCCCATCCCGCTCGCCCAGGGGCAGCGCCTGCTGCAGCTGGATTTCGAACGGCTGGCCGATACACCGCTGCCACCGGTGGACACCGTGTTCTGTACCCTGGGCACCACTATCCGGCAGGCCGGCTCGCAAGCGGCCTTCCGACGTGTGGATCACGACTATGTACTAGCGTTGGCCCGACAGGCACGCAGCGCTGGTGCGCGGCATTTCCTGGTAGTCAGTGCACTGGGCGCCGATGCCCGATCGCGGGTCTTCTACAGCCGGGTCAAGGGCGAGACCGAACAAGCCCTGGCAGCGCTCGGCTATCCGCAACTCAGCGTGCTGCGTCCCGCGCTGCTGCTGGGAGAGCGTGAGGAATTCCGCTTGGGAGAGCGCATCGCCGCCCGGCTTGGCTGGGCCATGCCCGCCCGCTACCGCCCCATCGCTGCCAGTGACGTGGCACTTGCCATGCAGCGGCTCGCCCACGAAGGCGGCAGCGGCGTGCGCTATATTGAATCGTCGGCGCTGAGGGGAATCGCCCAGAGCGGCTGAGCACAGCCTGCCCGCGCTGCGCCAGACGCCCCGCCCGACGAGGAGGAAATGGCCATGTTGTCGGATGCCGCACTATTGCAGGAGGCCCTGCTGGCCGTTGCCCAGGAAACCAGCACGGGTCAGGCCTATTTCGGCTTTATGACCCGCACGCTGTGTCACCTGTTCGGCATCCGGTATGCCTTCGTCGGCCTGGTCAGCGAGGACCAGCGTTCCGTCACCACCATCGCCACCTGCTCGGGCGGCGAAATGGTCCCCAATATGACCTACGACCTGGAGGACACGCCCTGCGCCAGTGTCTACGGCAAGTGCATGTGCGTCTATCCACGTGGTGTGGCCGATAGTTTCCCCAAGGATCTGCTGCTGCGGGAGATGGGCGTGGAGAGCTATCTGGGAGCACCTATCTTTGATAGCCACGGCCGCGCCATCGGCCTCGTCGTCCTGCTCGACAGTGCGCCTTTCAGCGATAGCGCCGAACGCCGCACCATCGTGCAGGTGTTTGCCGCCCGGGCCGGCGCCGAGATAGACCGCATGCGGCTTGAGGAATCCCTGCGTTCGCTCAACCAGCGGCTGGAAAACGAAGTACAACTGCGTACCCGCGAATTGCTCGACGCCAACCGTCAGCTCGACAATTTTTCCCATTCGGTCGCACACGACCTGCGGGCGCCGTTACGTCATATGAGCAGCTTCTGCGAGCTGCTGATGGAGCTGCCGGAACTGAAAGCTTCGGCCGAGGCGCAGCGTTACGCGGGCATCGTGGTCAACTCCAGCCGCAAGATGGCCGGCATGATCGAGGCCGTCCTGGAGTACTCACGGCTGGCGCGTGCCGAGCCGCACAAGCAGCAACTGGATGCCGCCACCCTGATCGACGAAGTCGTGCTGGAGGCGCGCAGCGGTCTGCGCGGCCATCCCTGCGAAATACGCAAGCCCCAGTCGGGGACGCTGTACGCCGACCCGACCCTGCTGCGCATGGCGGTGGCCAACCTGGTAGGTAATGCGCTGAAGTACGCTCGCGAGCGGGAGGTGATCCAGGTCGAAATCGAGTTGTTGGCACGACCTGGTCATACCCGGCTCGGGGTCCGCGACAACGGCGCAGGCTTCGACATGCAGCATGCCGACAAGCTGTTCGGCATGTTCCAGCGCCTGCATAGCGCCAAGGACTTCGAGGGTTATGGCGTCGGGCTCGCCAATGTGCGCAATATCGTCACCCGCCATGGCGGCCAGGTGGGGTGCGAGGCCCAGCCAGGCCAGGGTGCCTACTTCTGGCTGGATTTCCCGGACCTGCCGACATGAACCGCGTATTGCGCCCCATCCTGCTGGCGGAGGATGACGAACTCGACGCCGAGCTAGCCTTGCATGCCTTCGCGCGCTCGCAGTGCGCCAATCCGGTCCATCACGTCGTCGATGGACTCGCCGCGATGGCCTACCTCGAAAGCTGCCTCAACAACGGCGACCCGCTGCCGACCGTGGTCCTGCTCGATATCAAGATGCCGCGCCAGGACGGCCTGACCACGCTCAAGGTCATCAAGTCCCACCCTCGCCTGTCGCACCTGCCGGTCGTGATGCTGACCTCCTCCCGCGAGCATGGCGACCTGCTCAAATCCTATGGCGAGGGCGTCAACGCCTATATCGTCAAGCCGGTAGATCATCAGGCTTTTCTCGATGCAGTCCGTGCCCTCGGCCTGTTCTGGGGCGTCGTCAACTGCCTGCCGGACGACAAGCCTGCCTGAACTGACTGCACTCACAAGGGCAGGAAAACCACATCATGCCCGTCCGGCATGTCGATAGCGCCGATGCACCTTTATGCCCAATTCCGAGATGAGTTAGCATTCCCTATCTCCACCGAGAATAAGGCCACCCGTGAAACTCAGCCACGTCCTGCTCGCCGCCTTGTTGGCTACCGCCGGCCACGCCGCGACCCCGCCTGCTGGCGCAGACCACAGCCTGCCACCCGGCATCGCCTGGCAACAAGGTGATGTCGCCGCAGCCTTTGCCCGCGCCAAGCTCGAAAAGAAACCGCTGTTCCTGTACTGGGGTGCGGTCTGGTGCCCACCCTGTAACCAGGTCAAGGCCACCCTGTTCAACCAGCAGTCCTTTATCGACCGTACCCGTCAATTCATCCCGGTCTATATCGACGGCGACAGCCCTGGCGCGCAGAAGCTGGGCAGTGACTACAAGGTCCGTGGCTATCCGACCATGATCCTGTTCAAGCCCGACGGCACCGAGATCACCCGCCTGCCCGGCGAGGTCGATAGCGAACGCTATCTGCAGACCCTGGAACTAGGCCTGTCCAACGCCCGGCCGGTCAAGCAGACCCTCGCCGCAGCGCTCAAAGGCGACAAACTCAGCGGCGACGATTGGAAACTGCTGTCCGACTACTCGTGGGAAACCGACCAGGCGCAACTGGTGGCCGAGGACAAACTGCCAGCCACCCTGCTCAAGCTGGCGGCCTTGGTCCCTGCCAGCGAGCCGGCCACCGCCGCCCGCCTGCACCTGAAAGCGCTGGCGCTGGCTGCTACGGCAGAAAAACCGGTCAAGACCGACACTGTCGCCGCACTCAAGACGCTGAAGTCCGTACTGGGTGACGCCAAGCAGGCCCGTGCCAACTTCGACGTCCTGGTGAACTACGCGGCCGATATCGCCCAGTTGGTCGCCCCTGCCAAGAGCGCCGAACACGGCGCGCTGCTGAGCAGTTGGAACAAGGCCCTGCAGGGTCTGGCCAGCGACGCCAGCCTGTCGGCCAACGACCGGCTCGGTGCGGTGGCCGCCCAGGTAGCGCTTGCGCGTATCGATACGCCCAAGGGCACCGTTGCCGAGCCGCTGCTCGGTGAAGTGAAGAAGCGGGTCGCCCAGGCCGACACGGCAACGACCAACGGCTATGAGCGGCAGTCCGTCATCAACACCGCCGCCCATACCCTGGCCGACGCTGGTCTGCTGGAGGACTCGGACAAGCTGTTGCAGGCCGAGCTCAAGCGCTCGCACTCGCCCTACTACTTCATGCTGGCCCTCGCGGCCAACGCCAAGCAACGCGGCGACAAGGCGGCAGCACTGAACTGGTACGAACAGGCCTACAACGCCTCGGAAGGCCCGGCGACGCGGCTGCAGTGGGGCGTGACCTACGTCAACGGCATCGTTGACCTGGCTCCCCAGGACGATGCCCGTCTCGACAAGGCGACCCAGAGCATCCTGAAGGAGCTGGCCGAGCTGCAGAACGTGTTCTACGAACGCAACCGCCGCTCGCTGGAGCGGCTGGTGGCCAAGCTCAATAGCTGGAACAAGGACAAGCAGCATCAGGCCAGCGTGCAGAAGACCGTGACGCAGTTGCAGGGTTTGTGCAGCAAGCTGCCAGCCAAGGACCCGCAGAAACCGGTCTGCGACCAGTTGGTGAAGTCCGCCAAGGTCTGATCCACCTGCAGCAAAGCAAAAGGGCCTGCTGATAGCAGGCCCTTTTTCATTGCGGACAACGCGTGTCACGCCACGAGGGGATCAGAACTCACCGAGGTAATCGCGCTTGCCGATCTCCACGCCGTTATGGCGCAGGATGTTGTAGGTGGTCGTGACATGGAAGTAGAAGTTGGGGATCACGAAGTGGAACAGGTAGGGCATCCCCTTCAGCTCGGTCTCCTTGCCCCGCAACCTGATCGTCACCGTACGGTCCTCGCTGCCTTCGATCTTGTCGGCCGGCACGCTTTGCAGGAAGGCCACGGTCTTGGCGATACGTGCCTTGAGTTCGTCGATGGTCGCTTCATTGTCCTCGTAGCTGGGAATTTCCACGCCGGCCAGACGGGCGGCACAGCCCTTCACGCCATCGGTGGCGATCTGGATCTGCCGCGCCAGCGGCAGCATGTCCGGTGCCAGGCGGCAGCCGACCAGCACGTTCGGATCGTACTTGCGCGCCTCGGCGGAGACGACCGCCTTGTCGAGGATGGCGCTCAGGTTGTTCAGGGTCAGGACGAAGGCGGGAATGGATGCCTGGTATATGGAAAGGGACATGAGGGAGCTTCCTGCTAGGGTTGGAGGGACTGCCGTGGCGCTCAGACCGGCCACAGCGGAGGTTCGTTCATCTGCGCGATCTGCTCACGCAGTTCCAGCATGCTCTGCTGCCAGTAGTGCGAGGTCCCGAACCAGGTGAACGCGGCCGGGAAGGCCGGGTCATGCCAGCGCCTCGCCAGCCAGGCCTTGTAGTGCAGCAGCCGCAGCGTGCGCAGCGCCTCCACCAGATGTAGCTCACGGTTGTTGAATTCGCAGAAATCCTCGTAGCCGGCCAGCAGGTCGGCCAATTGCCGCACCCGGTCCTGGCGCTCGCCACTGAGCAACATCCACAGGTCCTGGATAGCCGGGCCACTGCGGCTGTCGTCGAAATCGACAAAATGGGGGCCGGCATCGGTCCACAGGATATTGCTGGCATGGCAATCGCCATGCAGGCGCAGGCTGGCGACTGCACCGGCCCGCTCGTAGCAGCGATATACCTCATCCAGCGCCTGCCGGGCCAGCACACCGAAGTCCTCACGCTGGTCACGCGGGATAAAGTCGCTTTGCATCAGCCAGCTTAGCGGCTCCTCGCCAAAGCTGGCGATGTCGACCTCCGGCCGGGCCGTATAAGCCTTGCTGGCACCCAGTGCATGGATCCGCCCCATGAAGCGGCCCAGCCATTCCAGTACCGCCGGATCGTCCAGTTCCGGGCTGCGTCCACCACGCCGCGGGAAGACCGAAAAGCGAAAGCCGGCATGCTCATGCAGGGTCTTGCCGTTGAGGGTCAGGGCGGCCACCACCGGTATTTCGGCTGCGGCAAGCTCGGCCACGAAGGCGTGCTCTTCCAGTATCTGCGCTTCACTCCAGCGATCGGGCCGGTAGAACTTGGCAATCAGGGGCGGGCCTTCATCCATGCCCACCTGGTACACGCGGTTCTCGTAGCTGTTGAGCGCCAACAGGCTGCCATTGGCCATGAGGCCGACGCTATCCATGGCGTCCAGCAGGCAATCAGGCGTCAGGGTGTCATACGGAGGGGTAGCATTCATGTGCAGTATTGTACGTGTAGCGGGCCGGGCCGCCCTGACATACTTCCGACGCAACTCGCCGCTATGCTGCGCACCATGAAAGCCCGCCATCTTATCTGGACCTATCTGCTGGCCGGCCTGTGCGTAAACGGTGCACAGGCTGCCGAGTTCGTGCACTTCCCCGGCCCGGGCGGCGCGGAACTCACCGCCTGGTGGCAACCGCTCGATCATGCGGCGCCCGCCGTGATCGTGATGCACGGTTGCGGTGGCCTCTATGGCCCACATGGCGAGCTGGCCAGGCGCCATGCCGCCATGGCCGACTTCCTGTATGAACAGGGTTACGCCGTACTGATGCCGGATAGTTTCGGTGCTCGGGGCAAAACCCAGATATGCACCGAAAAGAATGGCGACCGCAGCATCACGGTACAGCTACGCGCGCAAGACGCCCTGGCTGCACGCAACTGGCTCGATCGGCAAGAACGGGTCAGTCCCGACCAAGTCGCCTTGCTGGGGTGGTCCAATGGTGGTTCAACCGTCCTGCGAACCGCCGCCAGCGCGGCAGCCAATCACCGCTTCCGCGCTACGGTCGCCTTCTACTCGGGCTGTGAGCGCCTGGCCGGCAAGGTCCGCCAGTTATTCAGCCCAACCCTGATCCTCGCCGGCGAGGCGGACGACTGGACCGCCATCGCCCCCTGCCGGCAATTGGCCGGCGAGCTTGGCGAGGCGCAGCTACAAGTACATGGCTACCCCGACACCTATCACGACTTCGACAACCCGGCACTCGTCACCATACGGCACCGTGCCGACGTGCCGAATGGCACACATCCTGGTCAAGGCGTGACCATCGCCCCCAATCGGGCTGCCGCCCTGGATGCATGGCAGCGCGCCGCCAACTGGCTGCAGGCTGGCTTCGCCCATACCTCCCCCTCGCCCTGAGCAGCCCAGCGACAAGCTCGGCAAAACAGGGGCGGGCAAGCTACTATCGGCGATTATCTTGCCGCTGGTTTGATCGTGTCCGCTCGTCTGTTCACTGCCCTGTTGCCCTTCAGCCTGATCTGCGCCTGTGCCAGCACCACCGATCCGGTGCCGCCAGCCACCGATCCACTCCCGGTTACGCCGACGGCAGAACCCACCGAGCTACCGGCCGACCTGATGCCCAGCGACATGGGCCAGCCCGCGCCGCCGGTGGTCGTCGAGCCGGTCATCGCCGAGCCGCCCAAACCACAACAGCCAGCTACACCCGCCTGGGCCGACCCGTTACAGGGCCGGGCGCTGCTGGGGCGGCTATTGCCGGCCAAGATGCCGGACCGTGCCGGTTGGCAGGAGGACATCTTCAATGCCTTCAAAGCGTTGAAGATCCCCTATACCGCCGAGTATTTCTGCGCCGCCAACTCGGTGATTGAACAGGAATCGACCTGGCAGGCCGACCCGGTGGTGCCGGGCCTGGGCAAGATGGTCTGGGGGCAGATCGAACAGAAGGCCCACGGCAAGGGCGTGCCGCTGACCTTGGTCAAGGCGGCGCTGCTGGTCAGCTCGCGCGATGGCCACAGCTATACCGCACGCATCGACGCGCTACGTACCGAAACTGAAATGAATGCGCTGTTCGAGGAGATGGCTGCCGAGGCCAATCGCCTGGGCCTGCCGGTCAAGATGCAGAATCCGATCCGCACCGGCGGCCCCATGCAGGTCAGCGTCGAATTCGCCAACGCCCATGTCAAGTCCTGGCCCTACCCCTACCCGGTCAAGGACAGCATCCGGCATGAAGTATTCAGCCGCAAGGGCGGTGTCTACTTCGGCATCGCCATCCTGCTGCACTACCGCGCGCCCTATACCGACATGCTGTACCGCTTTGCCGACTACAACGCCGGCCGCTACGCCAGCCGCAATGCGGCCTTCCAGGCGGCGATCATACGGCTGGACAAGAAAAAGATGGCGCTTGATGGCGACCTGCTGCGCTATGAGCAAGGGCAACCGTCGAAAACACCGAGCAGCACCCAGGGTGCCTTGCGGCGGCTGGCCGGCAAGCTGCAGTTGAGCCATGCCGAGATAGACCGGGACCTGGCACTGGAAAAGCTGGGCGGCTTCGACCAGACCCCGCTGTACAAGCGCCTGTACGAGCTGGCTGACAAGGCTGCCGGCAAACCCGTGGCACGGGCGGCGCTGCCGCAAATCCGGCTCAACAGCCCCAAGATCACACGCAAGCTCACCACCGAATGGTTTGCCAAGCGGGTGGACTGGCGCTATCAGACCTGCTTGAGCCGTTCACCAGCTTGAATATCGTTCAGGAATGAACGAGAAAACTCATTCATGAATCCACAAGTAATTGATATTCAAAGATTTATTGAATACGCAATTAATTCAATCGTCATAAATCGATTCAGCTTCCATTCAGTGCGTGGGCACCATGATGCAGACATCAACAGCGTAAGGCGGCATGAGCCGCTCGCCTCTAAGGAGTCTGCAAAATGAACAAGTCGATGCTGATCGGTATTGCAATTGGTGGCGCCAGCGCCTTGTCCCTCGGCGCCGTCGCCGGCTACCAAGCGCTGAAGGGTCCGGAGTACGCTGACGTGCTGCAGGTCGCCGCCGTGCGCGAAAAGGTCAAGACGCCGGAAGAAGTCTGCAAACAGGTCCAGGTCAGCCATAAGGCACCGGTCAAGGACGAAAACCGTATCACCGGCACCGTCATCGGCGGTGTACTCGGCGGCGTGCTGGGCAACCAGGTCGGCGGTGGCAACGGCAAGAAGATCGCCACGGTCGCCGGTCTCGCCGGCGGCGCCTATGCCGGTAACCGTCTGCAGAAAAACATGCAGGACAAGGACACCACGACCACGACCGAAGAGCGCTGCAAGACCGTGACCAAGGTCCATGAGCAAGTGGTGGGCTACGACGTACGCTACCGTCTCGATGGCAAGGAATCGACCGTGCGCATGGAACAGCCGCCTACCGGTGATCGTATCCCGGTCGAAAACGGCAAGCTGGTCCTGAGCGCTGTCGCGCCTGCCACCAAGAGCAACTGATTTCTCCCTGCAACTCCCCTTGGGTGCCGGTATCAACCGGCACCCTTTTTTGTTGGCGCCACTTACGCTACAACGTGGGCTGAACCTCTCGAAAGCCCACCATGACCTTGCGTATGAACAAACGCCAGTTGCTCGCCAGCGCCGCACTCGGCGTCGCCAGCCTGCCCAGCCTTGCCACCAAAGCCGGTACTGGCGCCACCAGCGGCCCGGCATTGCTGACGCTGACCGGCCAGGTCGGCAAGAGCAATCGCGGGGCATTCGATCCGGATTTCGACCAGATGCTGGGCAAGCACAAGGCCAGCTTCGACAAAGCTTATACCTTTGATTTCGCCGCCCTGGGCAAGCTGCCAGCGGTTACCATCAAGCCCACGCTGGAATATGACGGCAAGGCCCATACCCTGCGCGGACCGCTATTGAGTGACGTGCTGGCCGCCGCCGGCGTCACCGGCGACAACGTCAGGCTGCTGATCCAGGCCATCGACGGCTACGCCGTCATGGTGCCGATCACCGAGATCCGCAAGTACCGCTTCATCCTGGCCACCCATCGCGACGGCGTGGCCCTGCCGCTGGGCGGCCTGGGGCCGCTGTGGGCCGTCTACGATGCCGACCGCTTTCCGGACGTGATGCTCAAGCCGGTGAAGGAGCGTTATTCGCTATGCCCCTGGGGTGTGTATCACATCGCCATCCAGCAAACCTGAACCCAAACCCTAGTAGGCGCGACGGCGATCGACCAGCCCGGCTACCGGCCGACCGGCGATCACATCGCGCAGCTTGTCGGCAATCTGCTGGACCGAGGGTCCCGGCAGTGTTTTGGCGGCAATATGCGGCGTCAATACCACTTTCGGGTGACGCCAGAACGGATGATCCGGCTGGGCCGGCTCGCGGTTCAGCACATCCAGTTGCGCACCACGCAGATGACCGCTGTCGAGCAGTGCCAGCAAGGCCTGTTCGTCCAGTTGCTCACCCCGACCGGCATTGATCAGCGCCGCACCGGCAGGCAGGCGGGCTAGCCGCTTGGCACTGAGTAAACCATGCGTTTCCGGCGTATTGGGCAGGATGTTGACCAGCACATCGATGCCCGCCAGCAGCCCCTCAAGGGCATCCCAGCCATGTACGCAGTGCACGCCCGACACCGATCGCTCGCTACGGCTCCAGCCCGTGACACAATAGCCCAGCTGCGCCAGGGTCGCGGCAACCGCCGCGCCCATCTCCCCCAGGCCCAGTACGCCAATCCGCAGCGCCTCGGCCGCCCTACCGGGCTGTGGTAACCAGCAGGCCTGCGCCTGCTGCGCGGCATACAGGTCGAAATCGCGCTGGTAGCGCAGTACGCCGGCCAGCACGTATTCCGTCATCTGCCGCGCCATGCCGGCGTCGGTCAGGCGGATCAGGTCCACGGCCGGGGCGAGATCGGTCCGATTGAGAAATCGGTCCACCCCGGCACCCAGTGCAAATACTGCCTTGAGCGCAGGAAAACGGGAGAACACCCCTTCAGCCGGCTGCCATGCCGCCATGTACTGCAGCGTCGTGGCCTGGACGTCGTCAATCTCGGTACAGACTTGATACTCCGGTAGCGCGGCCTGAAACAGCGTGCGCCATAGTTCGGCATCACGTGGGGTATGCAGGTAGAAACAAGGGGGGTGGTTGCTCGTCATGCGTCGCTCGGATTGGGAATATCAGGGGGCATCAAATTAGGGTCTGAACAGCCGGGGTCAATCCGCTAGTGGCACCCACGCCTCGCCGCGCATCAACACGCGGGCGCTACGGGTCAGCCGCGATGCGACGACCTTGCCGGCCGCCAGCACGGTTTCGATCTCGTTGATCCCGCTGGGATGGCCGAAACGCAAGGGCCGGGCCGATAGCGCGCCGCCCAGCAGTTCCGCCACCAGCGTACCGGGCAGCGCGGCAGCGGCCGCCAAGGCGATCGTGCCGGTACCGGTGAAGCCATGGTGCAGCTTGCCCATGGAGACGATGCGCGCCGTCAGGTCAATCTGCCCCGCCGCGACGGTCGTGCCGTCCGCCGCCACATAGGACTGCGCTGCGGCTATCCAGCACAACTTCGGATTGCTCGGGCGATCACGCGTAGCGGCCGCCATACTGTCCGCCAGCCCCATGCGCACGGTCGCCGCGGCACGGATGGATTCGATGCGCGCCAACTGTGCCGTCTCGCCATTGAACGCCGTAGGCATCTCCAATCCATCCAGGCCCAGATCGGATGCCCGCAGGATGACCAGGGGATTGCCGGCATCGATCAGCGTCACGGCGATATCGCCCAGGCCAGGGACCGAGAGCACGTCCTGCGCCGCACCCGTGGGAAACAGGGCGCCGGAGGCACCACCGGCCGGATCGAGAAAATCCAGCGCGATGGGCGCGGCGGCAAAGGCCACGCCGTCCATATGGAAGTCCCCGTCCTGCGCCGGCAGGCCATCCTGCACGGGCACCCGCGCAACGATCACCTTGTTGGTATTGGCCTGCCAGATACGTACCGTGACCACACCATCCAGTGGCGCAGCCACCATGCCTTCCAGCAAGGCAAACGGTGCGACGGCAGCCGACAGATTGCCGCAATTGCCCGACCAGTCGATACGACCATCCGCGATACCCACATGCCCGAACAGGTAGTCCACATCGCAATCAGGCCGGCTGGACGGCGACACCAGCACCACCTTGCTGGTCGAAGAAATGCCGGTACCCAGGCCATCGATCTGCCGCTCATAGGGGTCAGGACTGCCGATCAGACGGCTCAGCAGCCTGTCCCTTTGGGCGGCATCCGCCGGTAGCACATCGGCGCGGAAGAACACCCCCTTGGAGGTGCCGCCGCGCATCAGGGTCGCGAGCAGTCGGAACAGCGGCATGGTCTCAGCTTTCACCCAGCAGCAGGGAACTCGCCAACCAGGAGATCACGCTGAAGATCAGGGCACCCAGGATGGCCGTACCAAAACCCGGCACGCTGAAGCCCTTGATCACCTCGGCCACCAGCCAGAAGCAGAAGCCGTTCACCACCAGGGTGAACAGGCCCAGCGTCAGGATGTTGACCGGCAGGGTCAGGATCAGCAGTACCGGTCGCAGCAGGACATTGACGAGGCCTAGCACCAGCGCGATCACCAGGGCGGTCGTAAAATTCGCCACCTTGATCGAGGGCATCAGGTGAGTCAGCAGTAAAAGACTGACGGCATTGATCAACCAGACGGCTAGCAAACGCATGATGTCCTCATTCAGGTTTAGGGAAATAGATGGATTTATCGAGACCCGCTATCGCGGCGACCCTGGCACGCAGTACCGCTTCGGCAATCTGCGTCTTGTCCGCCACTTGCTGGGCTATGGCACCGGCGTCCACGCCGCGGGCTGCATCACGGCAGGCCAGCAGGTAGTCCGCCTGCGGGTAGGCCTTGGTTTCAAATCCCAGCCGACCGCGCGCATCGGCCACGCAGGCATCCAGCATACGGGCAAAGCGCTCCGGCTTGCGCAATGCATCGCAACGGCCCAGCAGATCCTGCACGGTGGATGATCGAAGCTCGGCCGCGCGATGCACGATCAGATGCTCGCGGCAGGCCAGCAGCGCGAGATCGCGACAGTCATTGGGCGCCTTGACCCGCTCGGCCAGGGTCTCCACCAGCGGTACGCCGCGCTCCTCATGGGCGATGTGGCGCGGCCATTCGGCCTCGGGCGTCGTACCTTTGCCCAGGTCATGGCACAGCGCGGCAAAGCGGGTATCCAGAGGCCAGTCCTGGCTGGCGGCGTAGTCCAGCACGCGCATGACATGGTCACCGGTATCGATCTCGGGATGATGCAGTGCCGGTTGCGGCACGCCCCACAGCGCATCCAGCTCCGGCATCAGCCGTGCCAGGGCGCCGCACTCCCGCAGTACCAGGAACATCCGCGACGGCTGCTGTTCCATCAGCCCCTTGGCCAGCTCCGCCCAGACCCGTTCCGGCACCAGATGGTCGACCTCGCCCATCGCCACCATCTCGCGGCACAGGGCCATGGTCTCGGGTGCCACCTCGAAGCCAAAGCGGGCTGCGAAGCGCGCCAGCCGCAAGATGCGCACCGGGTCCTCGACAAAGGCCGGGCCGACGTGGCGGAGCGTGCGCCTGGCCAGATCCTCCCGCCCACCATAGGGGTCGAACAGTTCGCCCTCTTCATCCTCGGCGATGGCGTTGATGGTCAGGTCGCGGCGCGCTAGGTCGTCCTCCAGCGTCACGTCGGGTGCCGCGTAGACGGTAAAGCCCTTGTAACCCCGGCCCGACTTGCGCTCGGTGCGCGCCAGTGCGTATTCCGCCTGGGTCCTGGGATGCAGGAACACCGGAAAGTCCTTGCCCACCGGCCGGTAGCCTTGCGCCAGCATTTCGTCGGGCGTCGCCCCGACCACCACGTAGTCGCGGTCCTTGACCGGCAGCCCCAGCAACTGGTCGCGCACGGCGCCGCCCACGGTATAGATTTTCATGAAGTCTTCAGCCTGCCAGTAAATACATCCTGACGGCATTGTATCGTTGCCAGCGCTGGCTGCACCGGGCCTTGGCGGCCGAACTTTATCCGGGCCTGGACCCAATGGCCCGGCAGAACGCCTAGAATGACGACCAAACCCGAACGGAGCCCCCATGCGCATCGCCCACGACATCACCGAACTGATCGGCAACACTCCACTGGTCCAACTAAACCGCGTGACCGACGGCCTCGCTGCCCGCGTGGTCGCCAAGCTGGAGTACTTCAACCCTTCGCACAGCGTCAAGGACCGGATCGCGGTCAGCATGATCAACAGTGCCGAAGCCAGCGGCGCCCTCAAGCCCGGTAGCACCGTGGTCGAACCTACCAGCGGCAATACCGGTATCGGCCTCGCCATGGTGTGTGCTGCACGCGGTTACAAGTGCGTGCTGACCATGCCGGAGACGATGTCCCGCGAGCGTCGCGCCTTGCTGCGTGGCTACGGTGCCGAACTGGTACTGACCCCCGGCCCGGATGGCATGGGCGGCGCGATCGCCAAGGCGCGCGAGCTGGCCGAGACCAATGGCTGGTTCATGCCACAGCAGTTCGAGAACCCGGCCAACCCCAAGATCCATCGCGAGACCACCGCGCTGGAAATCTGGAACGATACCGACGGTGAGGTCGATATCCTGATCTCGGGCGTCGGTACAGGCGGCACCATCACCGGCGTCGCCGAGGTCATCAAGGCCCGCAAGCCCGGCTTCAAGGCCATCGCCGTGGAGCCGGATGCCAGCCCGGTCCTGAGCGGCGGCACCAAGGGCCCCCACCCCATCCAGGGCATCGGTGCCGGCTTTGTGCCGGGCGTGCTCAATACCTCGCTATACGACGAGGTGGTGCGGGTCAGGAACGAAGATGCCTTCTCCACCGCCCGCCGCATGGCGACCGAAGAAGGCCTATTGGTCGGCATCAGCTCCGGTGCCGCCGTCTGGGCCGCACTGGAAGTCGCCAAGCGGCCGGAGAACACCGGCAAGCTGATCGTGGTGATCATCCCCTCGTTTGGCGAGCGCTATCTGTCCACGGCCCTGTTCCAGGGCCTGCTGGACTAAACCGGCATAGCGGACGCGCCGGTCCCGGACGAAAAAAGGGCTCGCCTAGGGAGCCCTTTTTCTTGCCGGCCGTTTACTGACCGCGAGCCGGCAAACGCTGACGCGACAGGTGATCGAGATACCAGGTCAGCCCCGCAGCCGCGATGGTCAGACCAACCACCAGTGCCAGCCAGAAACCCGCCGCCGCCATCGGCTCGGCCGGCCGCCACGGCAGCCATGCAGGGGCCAGGCCCAGCGCACAACCCAGCGGCAGGCAGAAACCCCAGAAGGCCGTCATGTGGATGATCATGGGGGGGCGGGTCACCTTGTAGCCACGGATGGCACAGCTGGTCGACACCTGGGTGGCATCCGACAACTGGAACACGGCGGCATAGACCAGCAGGTGTGCCGCCAGTGCCGCTACGCCAACATCACTGGTATAGGCCGCAGCAATCTGGTGGTTGAACAGGGCAATGAAGGCCGCCGACAGGATGGCGAAGCCGAACGACAAGCCCACGCCGACCCAAGCCCGGAAACGCGCGGCCTCAGGATCACCCTCTCCCAATGCATGGCCGATCCGGGTAATCAATGCAACGCCCAGGCTCAAGGGCACCATGAACACCAGTGAGGAAAAGTTCAGTGCGATCTGGTGCGCCGACACCTCCTCGGCGCCGAATACGGCCACCAGCAAGGCGATCAGGCCAAAGGCGCTGGATTCGGCAAAATAGGTGATGCCGATCGGTACACCGATCTTCATCAGCTTGCGTATCTCTGGCCAGTGCGGCGCCTCGTACTGCCCCAGCGGCCAGGTCTGCCTGTAAGCCGGCGCACGGTGCATCCACCACAGCAGCACCAGCACGTTGAACCAGACGCAGGCCAGCGTCGCATAGGCGCAACCCAGGCCACCCAACCGCGGTAGACCGAAATGGCCATAAATCAGCAGCCAGTTCAGCAGCACGTTGAGCAACAAGGCCGCCAGCGCGATCATCATCATGGGCTTGGTCTGGTTCAGGCTGGCGCTATAGCCATACAGCACTCGGTAGCAGGAGAAGGCCGGCAAGGCAAAGCTGACCACGTGCAGGAAGCGCTTGGCCATCACACGGATAGGCTCGTCCAGCGTCATGGTGTCGAACACCAGGGTCGAGAGGTTGGCGATCAGGAACGCCACCACCCCCACCCCCAGCGCCTTCCATAGCGCCTGCCGCACCACGTGCGGAATCTGGTCGAACTCCTCGGCGCCGACATGGTGGGCCACGGTCGGATTGACCGACATCATCACCCCCATCAGGGTCACGATAATGATGGACCAGACCGACGCGCCCAGCGACACGGCGGCAAGGTCGTTGGCGCTGGCATGCCCCGCCATCGCTACGTCGGCCACCGCCATGCCCACAGTGGCCAACTGGCCGATCAGCATGGGCCAGGCCAATTGCCAGAGGGCAGCGGCTTCGGTTTTGACAGCGGGGGTATTGATCAGGCGTAGCGGCATGGGAAGCAAGCAATAAGAACGGGCAAGCCCGGCCGGATATTCTAGCTGTAGCCCAGTGACTTATGCCCGGATTTGGTGCGATATATCTTGGGGGTGCTGGTGTGATCTGGCTTTGATTATTGAAGCGGCTGACGCCGCGATGTCTGCACTGCGTGCGGTTTGAATGCGGGAGTCCGTCCCGCGGCCGGCTCCCTTTCTTTGCTTCGCCAAAGAAAGGAAGCAAAGAAAGGCGACCCCGACAGCACCGCCCGCTATGCGGGTTCCTTGCGCTTCTCGCGCCCTGCGGCCGGAGAGCGGAACTCGCCGGCAAGCCGGCTCAAACAACGCTCCCCGGACTACCCCGCAGGTCGCTGCGATGCTCAGCGGCGCTCACGGGGGCTTTGGGTACTCCGTGGTTGGCATTTGAGTGGGGGTTGCGTGCGGTCTATCGCGAATTAGTTAGTAGCCTTGCCCGATTTTCTCGCACATATCTGGTGGAAGGCGCTTCGCTTTTCCACCCTACCAAGGCAACGGCAACAATGACAGAGGCAGAGGTAGTGGTGGTAGCGCATCGTGACTCTCTGCTACGGAGCGCCGGGGTCCCCGTGAGCGCCGCTGAGCATCGCAACCCGTCTCGGGGCTGTCCGGGGAGCGTTGTCTGAGCCCGAAGGGCGAGTTTCGCTCTCCGGCCGAGACGGGTGAGAAGCGCAAGGAACCCGCGTAGCGGGCGGTGCTGTCGGGGTCGCCTTTTCTTTGGTGACTTTCTTTTGGCGAAGCAAAAGAAAGTCACCCGGCTGCGGGACGGACTCCCGCATTCAAACCGCACGCAGTGCGGACTCACGGCGTCAGCCGTTAAACCTGTTAAATACTTTTCGTAAAAGGAAAAGGCTTACGCCGGATACTGCGCATGCCCCGAGATCCCGGCCTCGACCGCCAGTTCCTCGCCAAAGCGCTCCGCCAGGCTCAGGGTCTCGTTCAAGCTCAGGCCCAGCACCAGCAGGCCACCATCGGCCAGCCGTTCGACCTGCGCATTGAGATAGAGCGCCACTTCGCGCAAGCGCGCCAGGGCGGCTTGCCGGCCCGGCCGGGCGACGAAACGCGCCCAGTTGCGACCAGGATGGCGGCGAGTGATGGCGAGGGTGTCGAGCGGTTCGACGGTAGGGGTGGTGTCACGATCGCGGCTGGTGCCGTTGTCGTCGAAACTGGGCAGGGGGGCGTCGAGGTAATCAAACATGGCTTCTCCAAAACAGGTTGGCGACAGCGAAGCCCGACGACCGGGCGGCGCTTTAGCGGTTCTGGGTTCGGCGTCTGATCGCCACGCGCCCCGCAAGTTGTCGATTAAATCGGCGCGTTGAAACTGGTACAGCCTGAAACGGAAAACAAAAAACCCGCTGCCTGGTTGGCTAGCGGGTTGCTGGCAGAGGAAGACCGGGTCTGCCTGTGCCCACGCTTTAGCCAAATTTATAAAGCGCCTGCAAGCTGATCGGGTCAAATCGGCGCTGTAACCACACTGTATTACGGCGGCGAGAATCGCGTCAAGCGCTTCATGCTTGCCAGGCAGACTATCTTTTTATCAAGAATCATTCTCCTTAAGATTCTTTTAAGCAAACTGCGGCACGATCAGAATCGTGCAATGCATTGCCACCCATGCATTCGCCCCAAACACTTGATCATCCTCAGCTTTGTTACGAATTTACACACAAAGTCTTGACCCTGATCAAGCCTCGGGGCTCCCCGTAACATGCATCGACTGGTAAACTTCGCCCATTAGTTGATAACGATTATCAATATATTTACGCAAAACCGCCGGTTGCCGCTCACGCTGCGCAACGGCCCGTCCGCTACGTTCAAGCCCACCTCCATGGAGTCCACATGCGTCGTCTCGTCCGCCCCCTGCTGATCGCCAGCCTGGTCACCCCCTTGTTTGCCTTTGCCGCAGAAACCCCGCTGGGCAAGCCCACCATCGCCGGTGGCATGGAAATCGGCGCGGTCTACCTGCAGCCAGTAAAGATGGAACCAGCCGGCATGATGCTGGACGCCACCAAGTCCGACATCCACCTGGAAGCCGACATCCACGCCGTCAAGAACAACCCTACCGGCTTTGCCGAGGGAGACTGGATGCCCTACCTGGTCGTCAAGTACGAACTGCAGAAGGTAGGCGGCAACAAGCAGTCCGGCGATCTGATGGCCATGGTGGCCAGCGATGGTCCGCACTACGGCGACAACGTCAAGCTGCAAGGCCCGGGCAAGTACAAGCTCAAGCTCACCATCCTGCCGCCGACCGCCAATGAGCACGCCCATTTCGGCCGCCACGTCGACAAGGAAACCGGCGTAGGCCCCTGGTTCAAGCCGATCGAGACCAACTACGAATTCACCTATGCGGGTACGGGGAAAAAGGGCGGGTACTGAACCCGATCCAGCGGGGTGGCGAGCCCACGCGGCAACTCAGCATCCGGCATAGCCGGGTGTTAAGCCGCAGTTGATGTGCAAGCGCGCTTTCGCTTTCATATCCTCGCCCCCCCGCCCTCGCCGCCGCGAGGGTGCCTCGCTGACGCTCGTCAGTGACTTCGATGGGGTGCATTTCCCCCATTTGCGCAATACGACTTTAAGACTTCTGCCAGAGAGACGTCTCTGGTGATGGAGAACCGGATGTTTGTACGCCTTGCTCTGGCCGCATTGGCGGTCGCCAGCTTTTCTGCTTTTGCGGCAGAGGAATTCACACTGCAGTTGGTGGCGAAGGATGGGAAGTTCACGCCCAGCACTTTGGTCGCGCCGGCAGGCAAGCTGATCCGTATCGAGATCACCAATGCCGGCAACACGCCCATCGAGTTCGAGAGCAACTCGCTGCGCAAGGAGAAGGTGCTGGCGCCGGGCGCCAAGTCGGTGGTGGTGATCCGCTCACCCTCGCCCGGCACCTATGACTTCTACGACGACTACCACCAGCAGACCGGTCGTGGTGTGTTGATCGTCAAGTAACACCGTTGGTTCAGTTCAAGGAAATCGCACCATGATGGGAGAAGTCCTGTTCATCGTCTGGCGTGAAAGCGTCGAAGCATTGCTGATCGTCGGCATCCTCTATGCCTGGCTGCGCAACCATCCCGAGGCCGCCCAGGGCAAGCGCTATCTGTGGGCCGGTGTCGGTGTCGGGGTGCTGGCCGCCTGCGGCCTGGGCGCTGCCATCCTCGGCTTCGCCGAATTTTTCGAAGGCGAGCAGCAAGACTATTTCCAGCTTGGCATGATGTCGATCGCCGCCGCGCTGATCGTGCAGATGGTGTTCTGGATGCGCAAGCATGGCCGCACACTCAAGCATGATCTGGAATCCGGCATGGCGCACAACGCCCGCAACGCCAACTGGTGGGGCATGCTGGCCCTGGTCGCGCTGGCCATCGCCCGCGAAGGCAGCGAGACGGTGATCTTCCTGTGGGGCCTGGGCTCCGCCCAGCAAGGTGGCCAGGTCTTGCCCTTTGCCTTGTCGGCACTGGCCGGCTTTGTCCTGGCGCTTGGTACCTTCGGTCTGTTGCAGCTGGGCGGCCGACTCTTCTCCTGGCGCGCCTTCTTCCGCTTCTCGGAGCTGATGCTGCTCTTCCTGGCCGGCGCCCTGCTGGTCGGTAGCGTGGAGCGCATGATCTCATTTGGCTGGCTGTCCGGTCTGGTCGATCCGGTCTGGAACAGCACCTGGCTGCTGGACGACGGCGGTCCTGTCGGCGGCTTGATCGCTGCCCTGACCGGTTACCGGGCTCGCCCGGCCTTGACCATGGTGCTGGCCCTGGCCGCGTACTGGGTCGTGGTGCAATGGGCGCTGAACCGCCTGTCCCGCCCCTCCCTCGGCAAGCCCGCCACCGTTTGACCGTCATCGCAGGCTCATCCCTGCGGTGGCGCTACTGCTAGCCAACGCCATGCATAGTTCCACCATCCAGTTCCACTCCCGTCGCCCCCCCGGCAAGCTGGCCCGCCTGGGTGGGATGATGCGCACCCATCGCCGTGCCATCCTTGCCCTGCAGTGGCTGGTGGTGCTGGCCTACGCCTTCCTGCTGATCGCCCCGGTCTTCGAACCGCTGCCGGACGAGACGGCGCGCGTCTGGAACAACCTGACCGTGCTGGCGCAGTTCGCCTTCTGGGGGTTGTGGTGGCCCTTCGTGCTGCTGAGCATGGTGGCGATGGGCCGCGTCTGGTGTGGCGTACTGTGCCCGGAAGGGGCATTGACCGAATTCGCCAGCCGCTGGTCGCTGAACCGTCCGATACCTCGCTGGTTGCGCTGGGGTGGCTGGCCCTTTGTCGCCTTCGCCCTCACCACCATCTACGGCCAGTTGGTCAGCGTCTATCAGTACCCGCAGGCCGTCTTGCTGGTACTGGGTGGCTCCACGGTCGGCGCCGTGGTCATCGGCCTGTTGTACGCCCGCGAAAAGCGGGTCTGGTGCCGCTATATGTGCCCGGTCAACGGCGTATTCGGTCTGCTGGCCAAGCTGGCGCCGGTCCACTTCAAGGCAGACGAAGCCGCCTGGCACGCCAGCATGGGCCACGGCCGCGTGGCCGCCGTCAATTGTGCCCCCCTGCTCCCGCTGCGCGGGCTCGACAGCGCCAGCGACTGCCACAGCTGTGGCCGTTGCAGCGGCCATCGTGACGCCATCCAGCTGGAAGCCCGCTCCCCCAACGCCGAGATCCTGCAGCGCGGCCAACGCGACGGCAGCCTGTGGCAAAGCATCCTGCTGATCTTCGGCATGGTCGGTCTTGCCATGGGCGCCTTTGAATGGTCGGCCAGCCCCTGGCTGATCGCCAGCAAGCAAGCCATCGCCGAGTGGCTGGTGAACCGGGACATCTACTGGCCCCTGGAGAGCAATGCACCCTGGTGGCTGCTGACCCACTACCCGGATAACAATGACGTTTTTTCCTGGCTGGATGGTGCCTTGCTGCTGGCCTATATGCTCGGCAGCATGCTGCTGGTCGGTGGCGCCCTCGCCGGCCTGCTGGCGCAGGCCAGTCGCGTGCTGCGAGCCGGCATGAAGGGCTTCAACCACCTGGCGCTGGCGCTGGTGCCGCTGGCCGGTGTCGGTGTCTTCCTCGGTCTGTCGGCCACGACCGTCAGCCTGCTCAAGGGTGAGCAGCTCTCGGTAAGCTGGGTCTCGCCCACCCGCGCCGTCCTGCTGATCGCCGCCACGCTATGGTCGCTGTACCTGGCTTGGCAGGTGGCGGGCCAGCACACGCCGTCCACTGCGCGCCGTAGCGTCGCGTGGCTGACCGTGCTCGCAGCCTGCCTCATGGTCGATGGTGGATGGTCGCTCTGGTTTTGGGTCTGGTAACCGTGCTGTAGCGGCTATCGCCGCGATCTCCACGCGGTGTGCGGTTTGAATACGGGAAGCCGAGGCGGCAAGGCGCCCGTAGCGCATCGCCTTCCCCCTCTATCGCCCAATCAAGGCCGTCTTACCCACTGCCGGTAGTCCCTGGGCGTCATACCGGTCAACTGTCGGAACTGCTTGGACAAGGCGCTCTGGTCGCAGTACCCGCACGCTAGCGCAATATCCGAGATCGGTGCGTCGCTCTCGGCCAGGCTGCGGGTTGCGGCGTCGATACGGGTCTTGGTCAGGAACTGCCCCGCGCTGAGCTGGAATATCTTCTTCATGCGCCGCTCGAACTGGGCTGGCGAGATACCGGCCAGTTCGGCGAGCCGCTCCACCCGCAGGGGTTCGGCGTACTGCGCCAGCATCAGGTCCACCGCTTCCGCCATGCGCGCATCCACGATGCCGGCATGGCTGGGTTCGATCAGGTCGCGCGACAGGCAGGCAAGGCCGATCACCTGGCCGTGTGCGTCGAACAAGGGCGTCTTGTTGCTCAGGCACCAACCCGGTTCGCGGTTGTTGAACAAGGTCAGGTCCAGGTTATCGAGCACCGGGTGACCGGTGCGGAACAACAGCTCGTCCTGTTCGGCATAGCGGTCCGCCATATGGGGCGGCCACAGCTCGTGCGCCGTCTTGCCGATCGCCTCGCGCTTGTGTCCCAGGCCACAGCGGTCGGCGCAGGCCTCGCTCATGCAGATATAGCGGCCGCTGCGATCCTTCACCGAGAACACCATGTCGGGCATGTGATCGAACAGGGTTTCGACAAATAGCGGCTGCGCCAGGCGGGCGACAAAGTCGTCACGCCAGGCCTTCAAGGTTGCATCCATCCGGTTTTCCCGTGTTTTGCTCAAAGTGGCCTGTTTCATGCGCGGATCGCACAAGATCGCCACCGGTCTCCAAAACTAGCATGACGGCATTCCTGCTTGGGCGGCAAGCCCAGGCTGACCTTATGCCAGGGGCCGCCCATGCATCGCATCCAGATTATCGACTCCCACACCGGTGGCGAGCCAACCCGCGTCGTGATCAGCGGTGGTCCGCAACTCGGTCACGGCACGCTGGCGGAGCGTCGCAGCCGCTTCAGTGCCGAGTTCGATCATTTCCGTTCCGCCATCGTCAATGAACCTCGCGGCGCCGACCCTTTTGTCGGCGCCCTGCTGTGCGAGCCGAGAGAGCCCGGCTGCGTCGCCGGCGTGATCTTCTTCAACAATGTCGGCACGCTGGGTATGTGCGGCCACGGCACCATCGGCCTGATGGTCACGCTGGCCCACCTCGGCCGCATCGGCCCGGGCACCCACCGCATCGAGACCCCGGTCGGGGTGATCGAGGCTACGCTCGAGGGCGCCCACCGGGTCAGCCTGCGCAATGTGGCCAGCTTTCGCCTGGCGCGCCAGGTGGCCGTCGAGGTCGAGGGCTATGGCCTGGTCCATGGCGACATCGCCTGGGGTGGCAACTGGTTCTTCCTGGTCAACGATCACGGCCAGCGTATCGCCGCCGACAATATTGCGCACCTGACCGATTGCAGCAGCCGCATCCGCGCGGCCCTGGCCACGCACGGCATTACCGGTACGGACGGTGCCGAGATCGACCATATCGAACTGTTCGGCCCCAGCGATGTGGCTGACTCCCGCAACTTCGTGCTCTGCCCCGGCCTCGCTTATGACCGCTCGCCTTGCGGTACCGGCACCAGCGCCAAGCTCGCCTGCCTTGCCGCCGACGGCAAGCTGGCTGCAGGCCAGACCTGGCGTCAGGAAAGCGTGATCGGCAGCGTCTTCGAGGGCTCGTTCGAGCAGCATGACGCACAGCTCTATCCGCGCATCGCCGGTACAGCCCATATCACCGCCGAATCCACCCTGCTGCTCGACCCCGCCGACCCCTTCGTCTGGGGCATCCGGCTGTGAAGAACGGCAGCGAGATATTGATCATCGGTGCCGGCATCATCGGCAGTGCGGTGGCAGAAAGCTGCGCCCGCCGCGGCCTGTCGGTACAGGTGCTCGAAGCCGGCATCCCGGCAGCCGGCACCACGGCGGCCGGGATGGGCCACCTGGTGGTGCTCGATGACAACCCTGCCGAACTCGCACTCTGCCGCGACGGATTGCAACGTTGGCAAGCTTGCAGCCACCTGCTTCCCAGCCATGCCGAGTACCGTGCCTGCGGCACGCTCTGGCTGGCGCGCGACGACGCCGAAATGGCCGAAGCCGAGCGCAAGCAGACGGTCTATCAGCAGCATGGCCTGGCCAGCAGTCTGGTCGGGGCCGCCGAACTGCGGCAGCTGGAACCCGCCCTGACATCCGGCCTGGCCGGTGCCCTCAGGGTCCGCGGCGACGCCGTGCTCTACCCACCGGTGGCGAGTGCCTGGCTGCTTGCCCAGGCGCAAAGCTACGGCGCGCGCCTGCATCGCCATAGCCCCGTGCAGTCGCTCGGGGCCGATGGCCATGTCGTACTGGCCGACGGCCGCCGACTCCAAGCCGACCGCATCGTAATCGCGGCGGGCAATGGCTCCGCCGCCCTGCTGCCCGGTCTGCCGCTCAAACCCCGCAAAGGCCAGTTGCTGATCACCGAGCGCTATCCCGCCACCATCCGGCACCAACTGGTCGAGCTGGGCTATGTACGTTCAGCCCACAGCGGCGAGGCCGACTCGGTCGCCTTCAACGTGCAGCCCCGCGCAACCGGCCAGTTGCTGATCGGTTCTTCCCGTCAGTATCACGATACCGACCCCGCCATCGCCTGGCCCCTGATGCAGGCCATGCTGGCCCGCGCGTTCGACTACCTGCCCGGCCTGCGCGACATGCAGGCCATCCGCGCCTGGAGCGGCTTTCGGCCCTCCACGCCCGACAAGCTCCCGCTGCTGGGACAGGTCCCGGGCCGACCCCGGCTCTGGCTGGCAACAGGCCATGAAGGACTGGGCATCACCACCGCCCTCGCCAGCGGCGAGCTCCTGGCGCAACAGCTCTGCGGCGAGGTCACCACGCTCGATCCGCGCCCCTACGATCCGGGTCGCTTTGCGGCCTGCCACGCCCCGGTGGAAACATCGATGCTCGAGCCCAGCGCATGAAAGTCCGCCTGACCATAGACGGTGTGCCCTGCCTCGCACCGGCCGATAGCACGCTCGCCGCCGTGATGGCCGGCATGCCCGGTCGCCGCTCGGTCAACGGGCAGACCAGGGCGGCACTCTGCGGCATGGGGGTGTGCTTCGAATGCCGGACTACGGTCGACGGCCGCCCGCATCAACGCGCCTGCCAGTTGCTGGTGCGCGATGGTATGGAGGTCCGCCGTGAAGACTGACCTGCAGACCGATATCGCCATCGTCGGCGCAGGACCGGCTGGCATGGCCGCCGCCATCGCGGCCGCCGCACAGGGTGCCCATGTCTGCCTGATCGACGACAACCCACGCCCTGGCGGGCAGATCTGGCGAGGCGGGCCGGCCGTCGCTCCCGACACCGCCCGGACCAGCTTCACCGCGCTGGCACAAAGCCAGGTCAGGTTACTGAGCCAGTGTCGCGTCGTCGCCGCACCCGGATCCGGCCTGCTCCTGCTCGAACAAGCCGACCGTGCGCTGAGCCTGCGCTACGGCAAGCTGATCCTCGCTACCGGCGCCCGCGAACAGCTGCTGCCTTTCCCTGGTTGGACCCTGCCCGGCGTGTGCGGTGCGGGCGGCCTGCAAGCACTGGTCAAGGGCGGCATGGCCATCGCCGGCAAGCGGGTGGTCCTGGCCGGCAGCGGCCCGCTGCTGCTCGCTACCGGACAGACCCTGCGTGCGGCCGGCGCCGAGCTGCTCCTGATTGCCGAGCAGGCCGACGCCGCCAGCCTGGCGGGCTTCGCCTGGGGTCTGCGTAGCTATCCGGCCAAGCTGCGACAGGCATTCGGATTTGCCGGAACCCTGCGTGGCGGCCGCTATAAGCCCAGCAGCCATGTCATCGCCGCGACGGGCTCGCAACGCCTGCAGCAGGTCCGCCTGCAAGTTGGCAGCAAACAGGTGGAGCTGGCCTGCGACTGGCTGGGTGTGGGCTATGGCCTGCTACCCAATACCGAACTGCTGGCGGCACTGGGTTGCGAACTCGCGGAAGGCGCGGCGCTGGTGAATGAGCTGCTGCAGACCAGCGTCCCCCACGTTTACGCCGCGGGTGAGGCCACCGGCATCGGTGGCGTCGACAAAGCCATGCTGGAAGGCCGCCTGGCAGGGCTGGCGGCCAGCGGCGCGCTCGACGCGGCAAGGGCGCTGATCCCCGCGCGGCAGCAGCAACTGGGGTTTGCCGCCCTGCTGTCCCGGCATTTCAGCCTGCGACCCACCATCACCACGCTACCGCAGGACAACACGCTGGTATGCCGCTGCGAGGATGTGAGCCACGGCCGCCTGCGCGCCTACGACAACTGGCGCGAGGCCAAGCTGCAGACGCGCTGCGGCATGGGCCCCTGCCAGGGCCGCATCTGCGGTGCCGCCTGCGAAACCTTGTACGGCTGGTCGCCAGAGGGCAGCCGTCCCCCTATCCAACCCGTTCGGCTGGGCAGTCTGCTCCAGCCGGGCATCTGTCCAACCCACGCCGAGGCCTCGCCGTCATGACCGTGAACTTCCAGGGCGTCATGCCCGCCATCACCACCCCTTTCAACGCCGATCTGAGCATCGACCACGACAATGTGACCCGCACCGTGCAATGGCTGGTCGGTGCCGGTTGTAGCGGCATCGTGCCCTGTGGCTCGCTGGGCGAAGGTGCAACGCTGAGCTTCGAGGAAAAGGTCGCCCTGATCGATACCTGCGCCCGAGCCGTGGACGTGCCGGTCATCCCCGGTATCGCTGCCCTCTCGACAGACGAAGCCGTGCGCCTCGCCAGGGCGGCGCAGTCCCACGGTGCCCGCGGCCTCATGGTCCTGCCGCCCTATCTGTATTCGACCGACTGGCGCGAGATGAAAGCCCACCTGACTGCCGTCATCACCGCCACCCGGCTGCCCTGCATCATCTACAACAATCCGGTCGCGTACCGGACCGACTTTACGCCGGAACAGATCCTCGAACTGGCCAACGAGTTCGAGAACGTCAAGGCCGTCAAGGAATCCTCCACCGATGTCCGCCGCATCACCGCCATCAAGGCCCTCGCCGACAATCGCCTGCAACTGGGCGTGGGTGTCGACGATGCCTTGCTCGAAGGGGTCGCTGCCGGTGCCGAGTTCTGGATCGCCGGCCTGGTCGATGCGCTACCCGAAGAGTCGGTCCGCCTGTTCGAGCTTGCCCGCGCCGGCCGCCACGAGGAAGCCGCTGCGCTCTACGCCTGGTTCCTGCCGCTGTTACGGCTCGATACCGTGCCCAAGTTCGTGCAACTGATCAAACTGGTGCAGGAGAAACGGGGCATCTGCCATCAACGGGTCCGTCCGCCGCGGCTGGCGCTCGAAGGCACCGAACTGGCTGAGGCCGAGGCCATCATCAGCCACGCCCTGGCCCACCGGCCTGCGCTATGAGCACCGCCATGCTGCAGGGCCTGTCCCTGATCGGCGGCGAACCGGCGATGGCTGGCAGCGCTACCTTCCAGGCGCGTGATCCGGCCACCGGTCTGCGCCTGACACCACTCTTTCACCGTGCCAGCCAGGACGATGTCGAGCGCGCCGTTTTGCTGGCGGAGCGGGCCGCCCCCCGCTATGCCGCGCTTGGCGGGGCCCTGCATGGCGCCTTCCTGCGTGGCATCGCCGAGCGGCTCGAAGCATTGGCCGACACCCTGGCTTGGCTGGTCCCGCAGGAGACCGGCCTGCCGGAGGCCCGTATACGCGGCGAACTGGTGCGTACCACCGGTCAGTTGCGGCTGTTCGCCACGCAAGCCGAAGAGGGTAGCTGGGTCGATGCCCGATTCGATAGCGCCCAACCCACACGGTTGCCGCAACCCAGGCCGGCGCTGGCCGCCATGTTGCAGCCACTGGGGCCTGTCGCCGTGTTCGGCGCCAGCAACTTTCCGCTCGCCTTCTCGGTCGCCGGCGGCGATACCGCTTCCGCACTCGCCGCCGGCTGCCCGGTCGTGGTCAAGGCGCACCCCGCCCACCCGGCCACCAGCGAGCTGGTCGGCCATGCCATTGTCGACGCGGCCCGCGCACTCGACCTGCCCGAGGGCGTGTTCTCGCTGCTGTTCGACGACGGCATCGGTGTCGGCCAGGCGCTGGTCCGTCACCCGGGCATACGGGCGGTTGGCTTTACCGGCTCCTTGCGTGCCGGCCGCGCGCTGATGGATCTCGCGGCGGCCCGCCCTCAGCCCATACCGGTCTACGCCGAGATGGGGAGCGTCAATCCACTGCTGGTCCTGCCGCAGGCACTGGCCCGTACCGCCGAGCAGATCGCCGATGGCCTCGCCGCCTCGGTCACGCTCGGTAATGGCCAGTTCTGCACCTGTCCTGGCCTGGTACTGGCCATCGACGGCGAAGGCTATGCCCGCCTGCGCGACCGCCTGATCGCCAAGCTCGCCCTCGTACCCTCCGCCCCCATGCTCAGCCATGGGATCGCCGCCGCCTTCCACGACGGTATCGCCACCCTGGCACAGCAGCCCGGCGTGGTGCAGTTGCTGGGGCAGACACCGGCGGAAGGCCGCAGCGGCCCTACCCTGCTGGAAACCGATGCCTTCCACCTGCTGGCGGAACCTGCCTCGGCGCACGAGATCTTCGGTCCCGCCACCTTGCTGGTACGTTGTGCCTCCGCGGCGGAACTGCTGGCTGTGGTGAGCCAGCTCGAGGGGCAACTCACCCTAACATTGCATGCCGAGCCCGCTGAGCTGGTCGATTGGCCCGGCCTGCCGGCTTTGCTGGCAAGCAAGGCCGGCCGTGTCCTGTTCGGCGGCTTCCCGACCGGCGTCGAAGTCAGCCATGCCATGGTTCACGGCGGCCCCTATCCCGCCGCAGCCGATAGCCGCAGCACCTCGGTTGGCACCATGGCCATGCTGCGTTTTGCCCGGCCGGTCTGCTACCAGAACTGGCCGGATGCCCTACTGCCACCGGCCCTGCAGCAGGCCAATCCGCTGGGGCTGTGGCGGCTTTGGGACGGAGAGCGGCAAAGGCAATAACACACGGCGCCAGAGCGCCTACTATGGAGCCAGCGCGGCATCAGCGCATCGTTTTGTCACCACCACTACGACCAAAAAGAGGAAGACATGCCACACTTTGCATCCCACCCGATTACCCTGGCACTGGGCAGCGGCCTCCTGGCCCTGTCTGCTCACGCAGCCGACCCACAGATCGTCAAGCTCGGCTTTGCCGCTCCGCTCACCGGGCCGCAGGCGCACTACGGTGCCGACATGAAGGCCGGCATCGTGCTGGCGCTCGACGATATCAACAAGACCGCGCCGGTCATCGGCGGCAAGCCGGTGAAATTCGAGTTGCTGGCCGAGGATGACCAGGCCGATCCACGCGCCGCCACCAGCGTTGCCCAGCGATTCGTGGACGCCCAGGTCAGCGGCATCATCGGCCATTTCAATTCCGGCACCTCCATCCCAGCGTCCAAGATCTACTCCGATGCCGGCATTCCGCAGATCGCCATGGCCACCGCACCGGCCTACACCGCGCAGGGCTTCAAGACCACCTTCCGCGCAATGACCAGCGATACGCAGCAGGGCAGCGTGATGGGGGGCTTCGTAGTGAAAAAGCTGGGCATGAAGACCATCGCCATCATTGATGACCGTACGGCCTACGGCCAGGGCCTGGCCGATGAATTCGAGAAGGCAGCCAAGGCCGCCGGCGGCACCATCGTCAGCCGCGAGTACACCAATGACAAGGCCACCGACTTTGCCAGCATCCTGACCAGCATCAAGGCCAAGCAGCCCGCGGCGATCTTCTACGGTGGCGCGGACAGCCAGTCGGCTCCGTTGACGACGCAAATGCGCCGGCTCGGCCTCAAGGCCCAACTGGTTTCGGGTGAAATGACCCGTACCGACAACTTCCTCAAGCTGACCGGCGATGCCGGCAACGGCGTGATCGCCTCGCTGGCCGGCCTGCCGACCGAGAAGGCGCCCGGTGGCGCCGCCGTCATCCAGCGCGCCAAGGCACGCTTCGGCGCAGCCGACTTCTATGCCCCGTATTCCTACGATGCAACCATGGTGATGGTGAACGCCATGAAGGCCGCCAACTCGACCGAGCCGGCACGCTACCTGCCCTTCCTGGCCAAGACGCAGTACGCCGGCGCGAGTTCGCCGAAGATCGCCTATGACGCTCGCGGCGACCTGCGCTTCGGCGACATCACGGTCTACAAGGCCGACAAGGGCAAATGGACGGTATTGGAAACAGTCAGCGGGAACTAGATGCGGCGGTCAGTGGTGCCTGCTGGGCAGCCGCCCATCGGCACCACTGGACGGGAGGCAACAACCGCAGCGCTGCGTCCCGGTCCGGTGACGACCTGTCGATTATTCCTGCGCTCTGGAATCGAGCCAGATCGTTACCGGCCCGTCATTGACCAGGCTGACCTGCATGTCGGCACCGAATACGCCGGTCGGTACCGGCTTGCCCAGCTCCTGAGCCATGGCGTCGACAAAACGATCGAACAAGGGCTGCGATATCGCACCCGGCGCCGCCCGGCTCCAGGATGGCCGATTGCCTTTCTTGACACTGGCGTAGAGCGTGAACTGGCTCACGGCCAACACCTCTGCACCGACCTCCTGCACCGAGCGATTCATCACCCCGGCATCATCGGCAAAGACCCGCAGACGGCTGATCTTCTGTACCAACCAGGCGATATCGGCATCGCCATCGTCGGCCTCCGCCCCCACCAGGAGCAGCAGACCGGCATCGATACGACCAACGCAGCGGCCATCGACCGCCACGCTGGCTTGACTCACTCTTTGCAACAACACTCTCAAATCTATCGTCCTCGCCCGCTTATTTCTCGATCACCCGGAGGTCGTTCAGGCGCAGGCCACCCTTCACGACACGGTACAAGGTCCAGATCCACACGCCTATCCACAGCAGGAAGGCCAGCGGAATGCCGATGATGGTCAGGCACAGCACGCCACCTGCCAGCATGCCGATGACTGACATCCAGAAGGTCGCAATCAGGTAGTCATAGTGCGACTGCAGCCAGGTGCCGCGAGCATCATCACGTTTGATGTGGGCGATGATCACGCCGACGAGCCCCGTCGGCAAGGCGGTGAACAAGGACACGCCGATCAGCACGTAGGCCAGCATGGCGGTATTCTTCAGCGATTGTTCGGCCTCATCGGCCAGCAGGACTTCAGACATTGTTGTGCTCCCGGTGGTTGATGACTGCATTGTCGTCAGCCACTACACGGATGTCGGCAACGATGCGATGCAGCGCAGCAGCAGGCGATGGTACGCGTGCCGCTGCGACAGAATGCAAGCAGCACGCTCGCTTACAGCGTGGCTGGATCAGCACTCCACCACGTTGACCGGTACCTCGACCACGTTGATTGCCAGACCGCCGCGTGCGGTTTCCTTGTACTTGGCATGCATGTCGCGGCCAGTATCGCGCATGGTCTTGATCACGCGATCAAGCGAGACAAAGTGCGTTCCATCACCACGCAGCGCCATGCGGGCCGCATTGATCGCCTTGATCGAAGCCATCGCATTGCGCTCGATGCAGGGAACCTGCACCAGGCCGCCAACCGGATCACAGGTCAAGCCCAGGTTGTGCTCCATGCCGATCTCGGCCGCATTCTCCACCTGGCCCGGCGTGCCGCCGAGTACCTCGGCCAGCGCACCGGCCGCCATCGAGCAAGCCGAGCCGACCTCGCCCTGACAACCAACTTCCGCGCCGGAGATCGAGGCATTGGTCTTGAACAGGATACCGATGGCGCCGGCCGTCAGCAGAAAGCGGACGATGCCATCCTCGTTCGCACCCGGGACGAAGTTGGCGTAATAGTGCAGTACCGCCGGGACGATGCCGGCCGCGCCATTGGTGGGCGCCGTCACGACCCGGCCACCACCGGCGTTCTCTTCATTGACCGCCAGCGCATACAGGTTGACCCAGTCCAGGACCGTCAGCGGGTCACGCAGTGCCGCCTCGGGCTTGCCCGCCAGTTGCCGGTACATGTCATAGGCACGACGCTTGACCTTCATGCCGCCGGGCAGGATGCCCTCGGTACGGCAACCCCGCTCCACGCAGGCCTTCATCACGTGCCAGATTTCCAGCAGCTTGCTGCGGACCTCGGCCTCGCTACGCCAGGCCAGTTCATTCTCCAGCATCAACTGGCTGATGGACTTGCCGTGTCGCTGGGCCAGCGCCAGCAGCTCCGCTCCGGAGCTGAACGGGTGGGTCAATACCTCGGCAGTGGGCGGGGTGAAGCCGCCTTCGACCGCATGCTCATCCACCACGAAGCCGCCACCGACGGAATAGTAGGCCCGCTTGGACAGCTCGGTTCCGGCGGCGTCCAGCGCCTGGAAGATCATGCCGTTGGGATGATAGGGCAGCGATTTTCGCTTGTGCAGGATCAGGTGTTCGGATTCGTCGAAGGCAATATCGTGCACGCCCAGAATCTTGAGGCGCTTCTGCGCCCGAACACCGGCGATGATGCCCGGCACGGCATCGGTATCGACCAGTTGCGGTTCCTCGCCCAGCAGGCCCAGCAGCACGGCGATGTCGGAACCGTGCCCCTTGCCGGTGGCGCCGAGCGAGCCATACATCTCGGCGCGTACGCTTGCGACCTGCGTCAGCAGGCCATCTTTCTCCAGACGGTGCACGAACTGCCGTGCCGCCCGCATGGGACCCACCGTATGCGAACTGGACGGGCCGATACCGATCTTGAACAGATCAAAAACACTGATAGCCATCTTGTCTTCTCCGTGCACCGCTCTTGGCGATGACGATTTTTTTCATCCGCCAGCGGGTTACCGGTGGGTGGATGGTTGGGGGGTGCCGCTGAGTCATAAATGTAAATTCGTTACATATTTTTACATTTTAAGCTCGCCTTAAGCTGTTTCTCTATATCATTCGCGCATCAAAAATCCTGGTTCCTGCTGTCATGATGCTCGTTCGTTCCGCCCGCCACTTAGCCAAGTCTGACAAGCTTTTTGGCGGAATGGACGCCTGGAAATACCTGCTGCGCGGCCTGCTTACCTACCGTACCTCGCAACGCTGGGCCAGTTACCTTTTGCGGCACGAGCAGTGCTTACAATTGTTACAACTCCAGCCCAGGCTGCTGTTCAAGCTGCAGCGCCCCTACCTGCGCAAGAAAGTCTGCATCAAGCAAAAGCTTGAGTGGTTACGCGAGCATTACGGCTGGATGCTGGCGCAATGGCCCTGGACCTTCGTCCTGCGCCTGTACCAGCAGCGCGGCATCGAACTGGCTTGCATGACCGGCGACAGCGGTGAGCATTATCGCCTGCTCCTGCGCCCCACGGAGCAATGTGACAAGGAAGGTGACCTGCTACTGGCGCTGGAATGCAACGAGCAACCGCTCGCTTTCCTCTCCTTCTCCATCCATCGCTGCAACGATGCCTGGGTCGCCAACATCGGCTGCCTCCAGGGGCCGCGCCCCGAGCTCGGTCGTGAAGCCGTCAAGCTGGCCACCCAGGACATGTACGGCTTGCGCCCCAAGCAGGCCGTGCTGACCGCCCTCTACGCGCTGACCAGTGGCTACCGCATCAGGCAGCTCCATGCCGTCAGCAACGACAGCCATATCTACCAGGCGCGGATGCGCCGCAATAAGCGGGTATCGGCCGATTACGACAGCTTCTGGACCGAGATGGGTGGCCAACGCCTGGGCGACAGCTTCCATCTGCTCGGCACCCTGCCCCGCAAGGCCGTGATCGACATCCCATCGCGCAAGCGTTCGCAGTACCGCCGCCGCCATGAGCTGGAAGACAAAATGATCGCCGAATTGCGCAGCAACCTACCCGGATGCGATCCCATGCAAGCGGTCTACAGCTATGTGTCCGTCGATGCGACCGAACCCAATCTGCAGACCATTCAGTTGCCACCGGTGCTGGAACTCGCTGCGATATAGCAATCGAAGCGCACGCTTTCGCCCTCAAGGCTGTAGGAAGGCTTCACCCCCGCCAGCAACGGTGCGTGACGGGGGCGCTTGACCACCACCCGGCTACGCGCCAGTGCCAGGGCCGGCGCCAACAGCACATCGGCGTCCTCGTCTGGCCCAACGACCTGCTGGAAAGCCTGCATTTCCTTCTTGGACAAGGCGGACTTGGTTTTCGTCTCCGGAAACATCGGGTCCAGGTAGATCACCTCCGGTTGTTCGCCCGACCATGCCTGCATGGTTGCCACTGCCGAACCATGGTGCAGCCGCATGCGAGCGGCAATCTCGGCGACACCGGCGTCCTCACGACCTCGTAGCAGACCATCCTCCAGCAAGGCCGCCGCCAGGGGCGAGCGCTCCAGCATGTCGACCTCACAGCCCAGGCTGGCGAGTACAAAGGCATCACGCCCGAGCCCTGCGGTCGCATCCATGACCCTGGGCGTAGCCCCGCCCTTGAGCCCGCAGGCCTTGGCGACGCCCTGCCCCCGGCCGCCACCATGCTTGCGCCGCCAGTCCGCCGCGCCACCCGCCAGGTCCACGCCGACCGGCCCGGGAGCCCCGCGCCCGAGGGTATGCAGCAGCAGGCGGCTTTCATCCAGCACCAGCGCGTGGCCCTGTTCCGGCAGCGCAGCCACCAGCATCAGGCCGTAGCGCAGTGCCAAAGCCTCGGCGTAGGGGAGCCGGGCGGGAGTCGTACAGAACAAAGGGGGCAGCGTATTCACGATGAGACAGTTAGAGTAAGCACCACAAGATCTCAAAAACCGAGGGGGAAAGGTGCGGATTGCGATTATCGCATTCGTGGCCGGTATCGTCTGGCTGCAGTATCAGGCCGAGCTGCCGGCATGGTGGGCCTGCGTCGCGCTAGCCGGACTGGCCGTGGCAGCAAACGCCCATGTGAGGCAGCGATGGACACGCCATCTCTTGCTCGCCCTGACTGCGGCCGCAATCGGTGCCGGCTATGCTGCCGGCCGGGCCGAACTGCGGCTGTCGGACCGGCTGGCCACGACGCTGGAACAGCAGCCGGTGACCGTGGAAGGCGTGATCGTCGGCCTGCCGCAACCATCGGACTATGGTCCGCGACTGCGGCTGAAGGTCGAACACGCCCCTGACGGCGTGCCGGGCCTGTTGCTGCTGAGCGACTATGCCAAGCCAGCCGGCAACTGGGCCAGCGGTCAACGCTGGCGTCTGTCGGTACGGCTCAAGCGCCCTCACGGTAGCGCCAACCCCGGTGCAGCCGATTACGAAGCCTGGCTGCTTGGTGAAGGCATAGGCGCCACCGGCAGCATCGCCAGGCAGGGCCGGCAACTGCTGGAGGAAAGGACCTTCGCGCCGTCCACCCTGCTCGATACCGCGCGCGCCAGGCTCGCCGCCCATATACGGCAATCGCTGGCCGGCCGCCCCTACACCGAAGTCATGGTCGCCCTGGTCGTCGGTGAACAGTCCGGCATCAGCCAACCGCAGTGGCAGTTGTTCCGCAATACCGGCATCACCCATCTGGTCTCGATATCCGGCCTGCATATCACGCTGGTGGCCGGGTTATTGGGTGGCCTGGGTGGCTGGCTATGGCGCCGCAATAGCAGCCTGACCCTGCGCCTGCCAGCCCGCAAGGCCGCCCTGCTGGTCGGCCTCCTTGCCGCCATCTCCTACAGCCTGCTGGCCGGGTTCTCGATCCCGACCCAGCGGACCTGCTTCATGCTGGCGGTCGCCGCCTGTGCCTTGCTCAGTGGGCGCTCACTGTCCGTATCCCGCATCTGGCTGCTGGCGCTAGGTCTGACCGTCCTGTTCGATCCCTGGGCGGTGCTGTCGGCAGGCTTCTGGCTCTCCTACCTGACGGTGGGTGCCATGCTGTGGGCGCTGGCCGGCCAGCAGGGCGAGGCGCTGGGCTGGCGTGCCAAGATCGCGCAGTGGGGCGCCGTGCAATGGGCCGCCACGCTCGGTTCCTTGCCGCTGCTGCTGATCCTGTTCCAGCAACTACCGCTGGCCTCGCCGCTCGCCAACGCGATCGCCATTCCGCTGATCAGCAGCGTGGCAACACCACTGGCACTGGCCGGTGCACTCGACCCGAGCGGGATGTTGCTATTGCTGGCGCATTGGGTATTGCAGGCCACGCTCTGGTTGTTGACACCCCTGTCCGACAGCCGCCTGGTCTGGAGCCAGGCCGCTCCGGCCGCCTGGGCGATGCTACCCGCCAGCCTTGCCGTGCTGGCCCTGCTACTGCCGCGCGGCACGCCCGGCAAGCTCGCTGCCAGCGTGCTATTGCTGCCGCTGCTACTACCCCTGCCGACCGGCCTGGCCGAAGGTGCGTATCAGGCCACCGTTTACGATGTCGGCCAGGGCCTGGCCGTATTGGTGCAGACTCGTGAACACAGCCTGCTGTTCGATACCGGCCCGCCCGGCGGCGGTGGCCGGGTCCTGCCCGGCGCACTGCGCGCAGCCGGCGTCTCCACGCTAGATGTACTGGTATTGAGCCATGGCGATAACGACCATACCGGCGGCGCCTCCGCCATCCTGGCGCAGACGCCGGTCACGCATGTCCTGGGCGTCACACCCTATGTGGCGGCTATGGAGGCCGGTGTCGCGCTGCCGCACAGCCAACCCTGTCTCGCCGGTCAGCAATGGCAATGGAACGGCGTACGCTTCGACATGCTGCATCCTTACGATGCGCTACCCACGAAGGAAGGCGACAACGCCCAGAGCTGCGTGCTGCGGATCAGCAGCCCGGGAGGTAGCCTGCTGATCCCGGCCGATATCGGTGTGGCGCAGGAGTACCAGCTGATAGCCAACGCGACCCAGCTCAAATCGGATGTACTGCTCCTGCCCCACCATGGCTCGAACAGCTCTTCATCGCCCGCCTTTGTCCAGGCGGTCGCTCCTAGGCTCGCCATCGCCACCGTCGGCTATCTCAACCGCTTTCATCATCCACGGCCCGACATCGTGGCGCGCTATCGGGCTGCAGGGGCCACGTTCTGGCGCAGTGACCATGATGGGGCTGTCATTCTGGCGGCGGATGAACGCGGCTGGCAGGCTCAGCGCTGGCGCGGCACAAGACCCCGCTACTGGCACGGGCCAGAAAGTCGTGGTGCCGCTGCGGAGGGCTCGTCATCGGCCTCCATCCCGCCCTAGGCCCGGCCTTCGGTACCACGCTGCATCAGCCTGACCTGGCGCGGGCTCAGGCCGGTCGCCTGCCGGCACTGTCGGTGCAGGGCACTCTGGTCAAAGAAACCGGCCTCGCTCGCGATATCGGCAATCGAGCGGTCGGTCTCGCACAGGGCATGCAAGGCGGCCTCCAGCCGGGTACGGCGGACAAATTCACTGGTACTGGCATGGAAGATCCGCTTCATGCGGCGGTCGAGCTGGGCTGCCGACAGGCCTGCGACCTCGGTCAGTTCCTGAATGCTGAGCTGGCGGCGGCAATGCGCCTGGATATAGTCGACAGTGCGGGCGAATCCTTCGTCGATCAACCCCTCGCGGCTGGGTTCCGTCAGGTCCTTGGAAATGCAGACCAATCCCAGCAATTCGCCGGCCATATTGTGGATAGGCTGCTTGTTGGAGAGACACCAGCCACTCTGCCCATCGTTGTAGATCGTCAGGTCCAGGCTATCGACCACGGGGCGGCCGGCGCCAAACACCACCTCGTCCTGCCGCTGATAGCGCTCGGCCATATGGCGCGGGAAAAGGTCATGCGCAGTACGGCCTATCGCCTCCCGTTTGTGGCGCAAACGACATCGCGCCACGCAGGCATTGCTCATGGCCAGATAGCGGCCCTCCCGGTCCTTGACGGAAAACACCACGTCCGGCAGACGCTCGAACAGCGACTCGACAAACAGCACATCGCTCATCTGGCTGACGATATAGGGCCGATAGTTGGTCAGGGCATGGGTTGCAAGCATGGGCAACTCCTGGGCGCATCAAACAGTCCGGCGCCAAGTTCAACTAGGTTGGTATCAACGACTCGTTTCTAAAATATGCCAATTGCATTTCTTATACAATCCAGATTTACTCGCAGCAATCCGGTCACGGGGCAATAGCAAAGAGCCACCGAGTGTTCCCAGTGGCTCCCGCCTTGCGTTAAGGGCTACTTCAATCGTAGCTGGCGTTGATCGCAACGCCACTAAAAGGCTGCTTGGCCTGCATCAACAGATAGATCCACTTGCCGCTGGTCGGGCTGGCAATGCTGATGCTTTCATTGTTGCCCGTCCGCACCGAGGCCGCATCGTAGCTGCTGGTTGTCGGATAGCGGTCCACGCCCAGGTACAGATCCACATCACCCGTTCCCCCCGTGGTCCAGAGCTTCAGGTTGCGTGCACCGGCCGGCAGCATGATGTAGGCGTAGCTGCGGGTAGATGAGCTGAAGCCGGAGATCGAGCAGCCCTTGCCCAGATAGTAGGGATGGTTGCACGACGGCAGGATGCCGCCACCAGGCATGGGCGGCTCACCCGTGGTGCCGGCCGTCTGTACCCAGCTCGCGAACTCGCTGTCGTAGCCCGTGCCGATCTGCGTCATCGCGCGCTGATAGCCGTTGTAGTCACCGACGCGGAAGCGAGCCAGCATGGCATCCACATCGCTACGATGGCGTTCCATCATGAAGCGGGTTGCCATATAGCCCCAGCGATAGGCGCGGTTGGTGTAGTCGGCCATGCTGTAGTTGTTGCCAAAGATCTGGCTGAGACGGTAGGTACCGGTACGTGCCGCATCAATGCCGGCCTGGTTGTTGTTCTTGAGCGACAGGTACTCGGCAATGCCTTCGATCCACCAGACGGTCGGTTTGGCCGTACCGGCACCAAAGTCGCCATACATATCGAAACGGCCATCCAGGTAGTGCACGTACTCGTGTTCCAGATTCCAGATCTTGAAGGTCGGGCGCAACCAGGATGCCTCATGGGCAATGAAGCGGGCCTGATTGCCCGGCGTGGCCGGATTACCTTCGAGGTACATGCCACCGTTGTTGGTGTCGATGTCGTAGATCACCGAGGCATACTTGCTGTAGTTGGTGTAGTCGTCAAACACCACTACTTCCAGCGAGGTATTGTTGTCGTCGGCGACCGGCGTGCGATTGGTCTGCAGCATGTCGTGAACGTAGCTTTCCTCGACCTGCAGGGAATTACAGGCTTCCTGCAGTTGCGCAGCGGTCATGTCTTGCGCCTTGATGCGGATGGAGCTGCTACAGGTCTTGCTCAGCGGCAGCACGATGTCGGACAGCCGCTGCTCATAGTTGCAGGTACCGTACTGGCTGCAGTTGGCATTGTCGTAGTACTTCACCGACTGTGCGGCGGCCAGCCACAGTTCCATGTCGGCACCGGTCATGCTGGTGGTGGCAAGCAGGTTCTGGATCATCGGCTTCACGACCGGCTTGAGGGCCGGAAAGCTGAAGAAGCGGAATGCCTCGCGCGCCGCGTCGGTCAGCTGGTAGCTGGCGTTGCTGCCGAGCAGCGTTGCCTTGTTGTTCTGCACGAAGTTGTTGAGCGCGGTGGCATAGGAGGCATCGTTCTGCAGCAAGGGCTGCGCATCGGCCCGGCCGTTCGCATAGAAGAACACCGTCAGCACACCGGTAAAGCCGTCCGCCGCCGAGCGTTCCAGCAAGGCCTGGGCCGCCGTCGGGTTGCTGGTCGTGTTGGTATAACGCTGTACCAGGCTGCGCATGCTGTCGAGGTGATAGGCCTCGTCATGCAGATTGGTGATCAGCTTGAGGGTCTCGCTGGCGGTGCTGGGTGCGATCGTATTGCTGCGGAACAATATCTGGCCATCCACCAACTGTCTGATCGCCGGCCGCAAGGTCGTCAGCAGGCTGGGCGACGGCGCTGCCACGGTGCCGCCATCCGCTAGGTAGTAGCCGGCGCGCAGGTAGATCAGGAGGTTGACCAGGTTGCGGTTGTCGGCGTTATAGCCGGCGGCCTCCTGGGCGAAACGGCTGGCGACGGCAGTCAGGTTGGCCGCATTGTAGACCTTGGCGGCCTGGGTTGCGTTCAGCGAGAACAGGCCGTAATGGCATTCGTAGTCGGGCAGGCTCACCAGGTAGTTGGCAAGCGCATTGCCGCTATAGCTCGCCAGCAGGTTCATATCCTGGCAACCCGGCGTGGTCGCCGCAGCCATGCGCGGATCACGTGCCTTGCTCGGCAGCAGGTCGGTACGTGGCTTGTGGCTGGGGGCCAGGTTATAGAGGCTCTGCTCCATGCTGGGCGGCAGACTCTGCCTGACCTGAGGCATGGGCAGCTTGCGCTCGGCGGTATCGGCGTAAACCTGGGAAAAGCTGGCGACGCTGGCGAATAGCAGCGCGCCCAGCCAGTGCTGATGCTGGATTGGTTTCATTTTCTATTCCCTTGTGGAGTCCATGGTTACCTGGGCACCCGCTTTGCAGCACTGCGCTCATTGGCGCAGTCCACGCAAGTTGCCCGGCCTTGCGGCATTACCGGGGCTGACTATGGGCCATGGGGAATAGAGAATCTTGTGCGTAGACCTCGCAGAAACGGCGAAATCTACCAAATCAGTTTTGGCTGATATCAATCCTGCTTCAGCAGCGCTTTCGCCCTTTCCAATCCGGCCACCTCCACATCCGACAAATCCAGCGCCGCCACCTCCAGCATGCGCAGGAGCACGATCAGCTCCTTCGCCTTGAAGCTGCAGCGGCTCTGTTTGCTCATCAGGTTGGTCGGGCTCAAGCGGATATCGCAGGCCTCAAGGGCGACGGAAATCTGCTGCCAGGTATAGCCACACGAAGCCTTCGCCGCTGCAATCTTGAGCTGCATGGCATGCACCACCGGATCGCGACTACGCCTGGCCATACCTCACTCCAGATTCTTGGCGAGCGCCGCCACCGACTGGGCATCGGGCAAATGGGCCAGATTACTCAGGAAGGCCACCCGAACCTCGGCAGTCCGCTCCTGCAAAGCCTGGCCGGACAAACCCAGCCTGGCCGCGATGCCGGTGATCACGTCTTTCTCTTCCTGGCTGTAGTGGCCATCGGCAAACGCACAGGCCAGGCAAAGGTCCAGCAGCAGCTGCTTGTGTCCGGCCTCGACGAACAGCTCGGGCGAGAAGGTCTCGGCAGTGGCATCGTCAAAACTGCCCAGCCCAGGTGTCGCCTGAGTCCAGAAACCTTCGATCAGTTCCCGTTCCGCCGAATGTATGCCATGGGCGCGCGCCACCGCCAGCATGGCGAGGCAGCTCGCCTTGACCTGCTGGGATGAAAACACCGGCAATGTGGTATCGGTAATCATGCTGTCTCCTCAATGAATGATTTGCTGCAGCTGCAAGAGCTGCGCCTGCATGGCCTCGGTCGTCAGGCCTTGCAAATGGACGGGTAACCAGGATCGGCGCGAGCACTCCAGCGCCGCCAGCAGCTCCATATAGCGCACCATGTTCCTGTCCTGCGGTGGCATGAAATCCGCCACTGCCCGATCGAAATGCTCGGGGCCGATCAGTGTCCCCTCATCGCTGATACTGGCTGCGGCGAGCAGTACGACCGCCTCCAGGTCGGCATTGGAATAGCCCTCGAGGCGCTCGCACGATTGCAGTCGCTGCGCATCCGTCCCACCCCACGTGAGGCCATGCCGGCCGAACAGGGCCTGTACGATCTCGACTCGCTCCTCGCCGCTCTGGGCGTAGAAGAACGGTAATTTCACATCGAGCCGACCCGGTCGCTTGATATCGATATCTAGCTTGTCGGGGCGGTTGGTCATCAGGATGAACAGCACTTGGCCGCGATTTTCCGGCTCGGACATGAAGGCCTTCAGCCGGGCGATCACGCGGGAACTGGTGCCGCCATCGCTGTCTTCGCTGCGGGACCCGAAGCTGCGGTCACCCTCGTCGATCACCAGCGCCACGGGGCCCATGACCTTGACCATGGCCAGCACCCGCTCCAGATTGGATTCGGTCGCGCCGACCCATTGCGAACGGAAGTTCTTGAGCATGACGCCGTTAAGACCCGCCTCCTTCAGGAAGGCCTTGATGACGAAAGTCTTGCCCGACCCCATTGGCCCCACTGCCAGCAGGCCCATGGGCGCGCGGCGGGTATCTCCCTCGCGCAGTGCCTTGGCGACGCGTAGCAGCTCGGTCTTGATCGCAGCATTGCCACCGACCACTTCCAGACTATGCTTGGGTTCGATGAACTCGATCAGGCCCGAGCATTCCTTTTCCAGTATTTCCCGCTTACGGCGCCGGATGATCGCCATGACCTCGCCGTCCGCCGCCGTCGTATCCACCGGCGCCGTCGGCGCTATCAGGGCCTGGATGGCTTGCTTGGTCATGCCCGCCGTCACGCGGGCAAACTCACCGGCGCGTCGGGCCGCATCGGCGGCATCACCCAGCAGCTCGGTGATATAGCGGCGGCGTTCCTCTTCACCCAGCCCATCGGCACGACCACCATCGCTGACGATGCCGGCAATCTGCACGAGGCGCAGGCCTGCCGTCTGCTCCGCGATGCGTGCGATCTGGGCCGCAGACTGCCCCGGCGCGAACTTACCGATCGCATCCGCCCGGGTCGCTTCGTCCGGCAAGCCGAGATCAATGGCGACAACCCGCGGGTTGCTGAGCAAGGAGGGGGCCAGCGCCGTCAGTGATTCAGCCACCAGCACGATGATGGAATCAGACTTGCCCAGCACCTCGTCCAGCGACCAGCGGTGCAAGGTGGAAACCGCCGCTCTCTCCTCGAAGGAAAGAAAATGTGTCTCGGCTGCCGGGAAGATGGTTTCCGCATAGGGCACCACCACCGCGGTATTGCTGCTGGCACGCATATGCCCCTCCAGATACTGGAGAGCACCACCGAGCCCCTTTTCCTGCAGGCCGTCCAGTGTCCGCAGGGTCTGCTGGCTGCGGACGATACGCACGCCCTGTGCGAGGCTCAGCTCCAGGAGGCTGTCCTTCCTGGCCAGCACCGCATCCAGCACCCGGGGCAGCGTTGCGTATCCGTCACCCAGCGCATAGCTGTCGAACACATTGCCGTGCAGGATGAACACGCAAGCCTCACCCGCCAGGTAGCGTTCGCGCAGCAGCTCTGCCCAGGCCGGCAGCTTGATCGGTTCAGTCGTCATGATGCCCGCCCACCCTTACAGCGTCTTGGTCCCGGCGGCCTTGGCGGCTTGCGCCTGCTTGAGCTTTTCCAGCGTGGCGCGGGCCGAAATCGCGCCGCTCGATTCACGCAGCTGCGCCAGCTTGTTGTCCAGGTCCGAATCAGCCAGCTCAGCGCCAAGCTTGGCGCGGGCGGCGGTGTTGTTGATGTGCTCGCGGACGTTGTCCAGCGCACGGACATCGGCCTCGACCGACATGCCCTCGAGCTGATCCTGGATCTGGATACGCGCCTGGGCGCTTTGCAGCTTGGCCAGCATGGTGTCCCGTTCATCCTTGAGCTTGGCAATCTCGGCCTTCATGCTGTTCAGCGAGGACTTGGCTTCCTCGGCATCACGACGCGACTGCTCGAACTCGACCGACAGCGAGGCGATCGACGACTCCAGGGCCTCCTTCTTCTGGATCAACACCACCGCCAGGTCGTCCTGGCCGGTAGCCACCGCGGCATCCAGGTCGGCATTGACCCGTTTGAGCTCTTCACCCTGCTTGTTCAGGCGCGCATCAATATCCTCACGGCGACGCAACACGGCAGCCGTCACATCCTTGAGCCTGGCGTACTTGGCCACCATGGCGTCGATGCGGTTCTGATAGGCGATCTCCGGATGTTCCTTTTCCACGTCCTGTATCCACAAGGACATGAAGCCCTTGAACAGATTGCCCACCCGCGAGAAGAAGCTGATATCCGACATGATTTTCCTTCCTGGTTATTCGATGTGAACGACGACGGCTAGCGCAGCGAGCGCACGCCATGGGAGTCGGTGGTTTTTTTCATGGTCGGGTTGGGTATGGCCCCCGACAGGTCTTCGGCGATTTCCGATTCGATATCCTGCCTCAGGCGCAGGCTGGCGATGGCGTCGGCCAGGCGGGCACCATCGTGCTGGGTGCTTTCCCCCACTACGATCTGGTAGATCTCCGCCAACTGGTCCGGCAAGGCCACGACCGCCGCCTCGATGGCCGCCCGCTTGCTCAGCATGCGCTGATGACGGGCGATCAAGGCCTTGTACTCGTCCCTTGCGCGTTCAAGCTGGCGGATATCGCTGCCATCGCCAGGGCGCTCGATCTGGCCATTGATCTGTTCCAGCTTGCGGTTGATCTCGCGCAGATCGATGGCGCTGGCCCGCTCGTCCATCACCAGCAACGACAGGTGCAGGCTCAGGTATTCGCTGGGCACATTGGCGATACGATCCATGTCCTCCAACCCGAGCGATCCCGGCTTCTTCGGCGCCAGATCAAGCAGGCTGGCAACCTGCTGCGAGATGGCCTTGTGATCCTCTTCGTACTTGCGGAACTGGTGCGGGTTCGGGCAGCGCTTGCGTATCTCCCCGATCACCCGCAAGGCCAGCTCGTCTCGCCCCTTCAGACCGCGGCGCTGGTCGGCCCAACGCCGGAACGTGCTCATGTCCGGCACGAACAGACAAGCCACGAACTCCACCGCCGCCGTCGCCAGCAGCGGCATGGCCGCACCGAGCAAGCCATAAGGAAACGACAGCACGACGGCGGTCGCCAGGCCGCACAGCAACAGGGTGACGTTGCCGGGGCTTTGCAGGAATTCAGAGAGATAGCCGGGTTGAGGGTCGCTCATTGCAATGCTTTAGCCCTTCGGGATGACAAGCTTCTGGCCAACCTGGATCAAGTCGGGATTTGGCAGGTTGTTACGGGTTTCGATCTCGACAAAACGCGCCTTGTTACCCAGCAGACGGGTAGCAATGATGGACAGCGTGTCGCCGGACTTGACCACATAGACCGTTTCATTGGCGCCTGCGGCGGTCACCCGGCCCAGGTTGTTGCTGATGAAATACTTCTTCAGCAGGTTCAGGTATTCCGGTGTTTCCTTGACCTTGCTGATCGCCGTATTGAGGTTCTGCAGCAGCTCGGTGTCAGCCTTGCGCACGCCGATCTTGTAGCGCACGTCGGACTGCGGCAGCTTGGCGACGGCAAACACCAGGTCGGTACCGGCGATTTCCGCCACGCCGAACGGGTAGTCGTAGATCAGGGCATCCACCTGGGATGACTTGATCGCACGCTTGATCCAGTCCCGCACCCCATTCGTGCTCGCATCGCTGAGCTCAACGATCTGCGCGCCAGGGAAGTGCTGCTGTGCGTAGGCCTTGACGTCCGGATCGCCCTGCAGCACGCCGACCTTCTTGCCTGCCAGGTCGTTCGCGCCACGGATGGTCGAGTTCGGGCCGGTGATCAGCGAGTAGCCGAAGTCGCTCACATAGGGCACGGTATACACCACGCCCGGCTGGTCATCGTCGGCAAAGGTCAGCCCGTCGATGGCGATATCGACCATCGGGTTGCCTCGACTATCGTTCTTGGTGAGCTGCTCCGGCACCGCGGGGTAGGTGTCCACCGCATGGTCGGTATCCAGCACGATCTTCGGCTGCTTCTGGGTGAATTCGGACTGCGCGAACAGCAGCTTCATGAACTCGACGTTGAAGCCCTTAGGCGCACCGTTCTCCACCACGAAAAAGGGCTTGGAAGGGGATTGCACGCTGACGCGGACCACCCCTTTTTCCAGGATATTCCGATAGGTATTGAAAGCCGACCTGGCGGCCGGTGCATTGTTGGCAGCCGGCGCACTGGCTGCCGGTGTGGCAGCACTCGCGGCCGGCGCAGCGTCGGTAGCGGCAGGTGCCGTCGACGCCGTCTCGGCAGGGGCCGACGCTGCTTGCTCGGCCGCTTTGTTCTTGTACAGATTCCAGCCCACGGACCCCAGGCCTGCCAGGACGATCAACGACAGCAAGCCTTTCGACAACGGGGTAAGTTTCATCTTTGCATCCTCAGGAAATTTGAATTCTTGTTGATCTAGTTGCTTGGCTGGCCAAGCTGCCGCGCAATGCTGTCGAGCCGCTCGATTTCGGTCTGGATACGCAGTTGCTCGCGCTGGCCGGCATTGCTTGCAGCCAGGGTCCTGGCCTCGAGCGCCGCCAGGGCATTCGCGTTCTCGGTGGCGGCCAGCTCTGCCGCTGCCTGCAGCTGGGCAATCTGCTCAGCGATGGAGGCGCGCAACGCCTCGTAATCCCTGGTCAGGACAGCCTTCTGGCTCTGTTCCTGCTCACGCACCGAGGCAACGGCCTCGTTCAGCTTGCCCACATGCGCTTTCAATGCGACGACCTTGCGCGCCGCGTCGGCCAGCACGTCTTCGATCGCCCAGCTATCGTCCGCGGCATCCATCGCCGCGATGGCGGCACGCTGGTTCGCCGCATCCATGGCGCGCAGGCCTTCCAGCACCTTCAGCAGGCGCTCGGCAGGAAACGTGGTGCCCGGCACGCCAAAGACGGCGTAGATGGCATCGAGCGGCGTATTTTCGGCGATCGCGCCCGTGGGACTCGTCGCAGCGGTGGGCGCTGCGGGCGGCCTGGGCGCCTCGACGTCGGGAACCGCCGTACTGCCCCCGATCAATTCGAAATCCAGTGGCGTCTCGGCCGGTTCGACCGGATCGGGCTCCACCAGCTTCGCCTTGATCAGGAAGTTTTTAAGTGACACGCATACTCTCCCAAAAGATGAACATACATATCTGGCACATCAGTGCCGTATCTTGCATATTTGCAATGCCATCAAATCCTAGCACAACGCGATGGCCACGCAAGGATGCTACGCCATGCTGAGATTGGCACAATTACCCAGCCCGCTACTACCGCTACCTGTGTCCCGCTTGCAGAACCTGCCCATCCCCTTCTGCCAGCAGCGTCATTCGCCATTCATCAATCAAATCAATCATGAAAGGCCAATACAGCTATGGTGAAGCATGTCTTCACAACAGGTCCTCACACTGGATATCTCGGGACGCCCGTATGCGTGGCTGGATCCGCACGAGGCGGTCACCCACTACGCCAAGGGTCGCGTCGCCTGGGAGCTGGGCCGGCGCCTCACCACCTTCCATGGCGGGCGCAATCGCCACGGCCTGCGCAGCCTGATTGAGGTGGCCCCCATCATCGCCATTGCAGGCAGTCAGGTCATGGCTTCGCTGGCCTGGGCGCCCCTGCCCCTCAGTGACCGCGACAATGCCTTGCTGTTCCGTCGGGACCGCTGGATTTGCGCCTATTGTGGCCAACAGTTTCAGCGTCGCTTTCTGACCCGCGACCATATCCTCGCCCGCTGCCGTGGCGGACGTGACAGTTGGACCAACTGCGTGACGGCCTGCCGGGATTGCAATCAGGCCAAGGGTTCAAGAATGGTCGAAGATTTCCGGCCGCTGATCTATGTGCCTTATGCACCCTGCCGCTATGAGCACTTCCTGCTGAGTGGCCGCAATGTGCTGGCCGACCAGCACGACTATCTGGCAGCCAAGCTGCCGCGCTACAGCCGCTCGCGTCAGCACTGAGCCTGGCAGCAGATGGCCGGGCATGACATCTGCCGGCCCCATGCCGCTTGCAATCGGCCCGATCAGCGCCATCTGCACGACATCCGGCCATGACCCAATCCGCGAGACCGCATGAAGCACAAAACACCCACACGCAAACCGACCGTCCTGGATACCCGTGACTATCACGTGACCCAGCCGGTGGATGACCCGCTACTGAAGCAACAGCAGGTTCTGCAGCAAGGCTTGCTGGTGAATGGCGTTCGCTATCACTACCAGGGGCCGGGCAAACCCCGCGCGCAGACAGAGGACTGACGGCACCGGCGCTTGGCCGGCTTCAGTCCGTTGCGCGGCTGGCAAGCCGTATCGTCGCCACGACCACGTTGCCCGCGCCCTTGTAGTCCAGTGACTCGAAGCTCATCGCGCGTGCCATCGAAATACCCCGGCCATTCGGGTCATAGGCACGATCGGGATCGAAATCCAGGTAGCGGGCCCAGTCAAAGCCTTCGCCTTCATCGCGAATCTCCACCATCAGCCTGTCGCCATCACGCCGGGCCTCGACCTGTACCCGCTTGTGGGCATGGGTCTCGGTCCGTTGCAGGGCTTCGATTTCCTCGCGCCACCGACCGGCCTGCATCATCGATTTCTTCTCGCCATAGCCCACGCCCAGATTGCCATGCTCGATGGCATTGACGATCAGCTCGGTCAGGCCCAGCACCACTTTTTCCGGCGTAGGGGTAAGGCGGCCCAGCAGGGCGGCCACGCGCTGTGCATCGTCCAGCGTCGCCAGCCGGAAGCGGGCTTCGTCGAGCAAGGACAAGCCTTCCAGTGGCTGCGCAGCCGCAGCCTTGACGGAACGACGTGCCCGGTGCTGCGCCACCGCAGCGGCGACAATAGCCAGCAGGATGTCACGCTCGAACGGCTTGGTCAGATAGTAGTAGGCGCCGGCCTCCATGCCCTGGCGGACGGCATCCGGTGAGCCCACAGCGGTCTGCATCACCACCGGCAGGCCGGCCAGCTTGGCATTGGCCTGCATGCGCTTGAGCACTTCCATTCCGTTGAGACCCGGCATCATGCGATCCAGCAGCACGGCGTCGAACCGGTCCCCGGCACGGGTCAGCCACTCCCAGGCCTGCTCGCCGTCCTCTGCGGTCTCTACCGCATAGCCGGCTTCGGTCAGGTGCTCGGCCAATATCTCCAGATTGAACGGTTCATCATCCACCAAGAGCAGGGTGGATTGCAGCTTGCTGTTATCAGACATCGACTTCTCTCCTCCCCGATTGCCCGTTCCGGGACTGGGGCTAAACCAAGCTGTGCACTACCGCCATTGTAGGCGGTTTGGTCCGTAGGGCTGACCGTCTTTGCAGCCATCTCAGTGGCGTGCAGCGTCGTCCGCCTGCGGCAAGGGCGCTTCCTGCAGGGCCCGCAGGCTGAGCACAAAGCGGGCGCCGCCGCCGGGCCGGTTTTCGGCACGGATGGCGCCGCCATGGGCCTCGACGATCTCGCGCGAGATGGCCAGCCCAAGGCCCGTCCCCCCCGCGCCGGTCTTGGTCTTGGAACTCTGGATGAACTTGTCGAAGATCACCGCGAGCTCCTCGGCCGGTATGCCGACGCCTTCATCGTCGACCGCCAGTATCACCTGGCCGTCTTCATGCCAGGCATGCAGGTGGACGGTGCTGCCGGCCGGACTGAACTTGATGCCGTTGGAGAGCAGGTTGCGCAATACCTGGATCAACCGCAGCGCATCACCCTTGACCCTTGGCAGGGCCTCACCAAGTACCGTCTCCAGGGTAATCCCCCGCTCGCGGGCCAGCGGCAGGAATTCGTCGGCGACCTCCGCCACGATGGGCGTCACGTCCAGCGACTGCATCTGGTAGCTCATCTTGCCGGCCTCGAGCTTGGACAGGTCGAGCAGGTCATTGAGAATCTGCAACAGCCGCTGCCCGCTTTGCCGGATACGGCCAAAATAGTGCTGCAGCTTTTCCGCGCCCGTATCCTGCGAGCGTCGCTCGCCCAGTTCGGCAAAGCTCAGTACCGCATGCATGGGCGTGCGCAGCTCATGCGACATATTGGCCAGGAATTCGGACTTCGCCCGGTTGGCGGTCTCCGCCAGCTCCTTGGCCTTGTAGAGGGCATCCTCTGCAGCGCGACGCTCGCCGATATCCTGATAGACCCAGATCGAGCCACTGAGCGGGTCAGCCGGATCGATGGCCTTGCCGAAGGCTTCACACAGGATCAACCGGCCATCGCCGGTCCGGTAGCGCAATTCCAGCCGCACCACTTCGCCTCCCACCATGGCGAGGTAGGCCTCCTGCGGCAGACGGGCATACACGGCAGGGTCGGCAAACAGTTTTTCGGTGGTCTGGCCGATCAACTCGGCCTTGGGGTAGACGAACAGGATCTCGAAGGCCGCGTTGACTTCCACGATGCGCCGGTGCGACAGGAACACGGTCGGCAAGGGGCTGGCGGCAAACAGCGCCTGCAGCTCGGCAGTGCGCTCGCGTACCAGCTCGGCCAGGTGGTCCCGGTGATGGATCAGCTCGGTCTCGATCAGCTTGCGGGCCGTGATATCCCGCAACATGACGAGGCACTCGCCATCGCTGGCCGGTGTGATCCGCGCTTCGAACAGGTGTTCACCATCGGCCAGCGGCAGGCTGTATTCAAAGCTGCGCACCCGTGCCGGCCATCCCTCGGACAAGGCGGCATCGAGCTTCACACCAAACTCGCCCGGCAGGCGGCGATGATGCTGACCCACCACATCGCGCCCCAGACCAAACTCGCCCGAACCCGCCCGGCCGCGGCAATCGACGACCGTGCCGGTCGCATCCAGTTGCAGCATCAGGTCGGGGATGGCCTCCAGGATGGCGACATTGCGTATTTCTGCGCGCAGCATGGCCTGCTCGGCCGCCTTGCGCTCACTGATATCCAGCAGCGAACCGGCAAGGCCCGGCTGGTTATTGAACAGGATGGGCTTGGCCGTGATCAGCGCGTAGAACAGGCTGCCATCGAGGCGCTGCATCAGGACCTCGGTAGCCTTGCCGCCGGAGCGCTCCGGGTCCAGCGCCACCGCCAGCGCCTCGCGCCAGGAGCTGGCCACCAGCTCATGCAGGCTGCCCCGCGTCATCAATTCATTGGCGCTGCAGTTGAAGTAGTCGGCAAAGGCCGGGTTGACGTAGCGTAGCTGGTCGCCCTGCAAGACATAGATGCCTACATGGGCCGCATCGAGAATCGCCCTGTGCTTGTATTCGCTCTCGAACAGCATGCGCTCGGCACGCTTGCGGTCGCTCACATCACGGATCACCCCGACAAAATAGCGCGTCTCGTCGAGCGTGAACGGATTGAGCGAGAGTTCGATCGGCACCGCCGAACCATCCTTCTTGCGCCCGAGCAACTCATAGCTGCAACCACCCACCGCAGCCCAATCGACCCGGATAGGCTGGCGGCTGTTCTCCAGGTCGGGTATCAGCACCTTGACGCCCAGGCCACGTATCTCTTCCGCCGTATAGGCGAACAGGCGCTCGGCCGCCTGGTTGAAGTGCTCGATGCGCCCCAAGCCATCGATCAGCACGATGGCCTCGCTGGTCGTATCCAGTATGGTCTTGAGCCGCGTGCCATCGCGGCGCGCCAGGTTGGCCGCTGCCTGGGCCGCCTCCAGCTCACGCTGCAGGCGGCTCGCCTCGTCCCCCACGCTCTCGCCGCGCGGCCATTTCAGTCGGTCTCCACGCCAGACCAGTAGCGACAGCAACAGCGACAGCACCCCGCCCAGCAACCAGTGCGGTACGCGGCCGGCCTCGGCGGCGACGGTCAGGGCATGCTCATTGAGCCTCGCCTCCAGCAACCAACGCCGGCCACCGAGCTGCAACTCCTGCTTTGCCAGCAGCCGCAACGGCAGGGAGGCATTGTCGAGCTCGGCCGGGTAGAGCGGCTCCGCCCGCGTGCTGTCGGTCACATCGAACCAGATGTCCTGTATGGCTTCTTCCCGCGGCAGGCTGCGGGCAAGCCCATCGGGATTGATCCCCACGCCAAGCAAGCGCGCCGGACCGGCCTGGCCACCCTGCCAGCCCAGCAACAAGGTGGTGAGCTGGCCTTCGCTATCGCGGAAAGGTGCCGACAGGCTCAGCGCCTGTGGTGTCAGGTCCTGCAACAGCGGCCCCACCAGATTGTCGGCCGCCACGTCCAGACCCACGCTATAGCGCGCCATGACCGATATCGGTCCATACACGACAGGGAGGTAACGGGGCCGCTGCGGCGATCTCACCAGTTGGCCGGTTGCATTGCGGAACCGCAGGGCAAATTCGGGATAGCTGCGCCGCCAGTTCGCCTCGAACTCGGTCCGCTGCGCCTCCTCTACAGCCTCAGCCACCAGGACCGTATTGATGCCGGGTGTGCGCTGCAAGGCCAGTACCAGTTGCCGGAAATCCTGCGGCTTGGGATGTGGGTCGCTCCGGAAAAGCGTACGGACCAGCTCCAGGCTCATGGCCCGCTGAATCGTCACCGAGGCGGTGGTCACGCGCTGGCGGGCTTGCCGCGCCAGTTGCCCGACCATTGCTTCCTTCGCATGGCTGCTGCGCCAGGCGTCGAGCCCGGCAGTCAATACGAGGCCACCGGCGAGGACCGCGGCAGCCGCCAGCCGCCGCTTCATGTCGGCTCGCAGTCTGGCTGGTCAGGCAGCCTGTAATTCTTGGTAGAGGGCCAGGAACTCCTGGCTGAGCTTGTGGCGCGCATCGAGATGTATCATAGGCAGTCCGCGATCATGCGATTCGCGGATCTTTACCGAACTGGACAGCTTGCTGTCCAGTACCGGCAAACCCTCTTCCTTGAGTTCGTTCACCAGCCGCAACGGCAGGCTGGCACGGGGTTGAAACTGGTTGACGATGATGCCTTCGATTTCCAGCGCATTATTATGGTCAGCCTTGATCTCGGCCACATTGGTCATCAGCGTATAGAGTGCCTGTCGCGAGAAATCGTCGCAATCGAAAGGAATCAGGCAGCTGTCGGCCGCGATCAACGCCGACTGAGTAAAGAAGTTATAGGCCGGCGGCGTATCGAGGATGATCTCTTCGTACTCCTTACTCAATTCATTGAGCGTGTCGCGCAGCTTGTAGATCTTGTGGCGCGCCTCGAGCTTGGCCTGCAGCTCGCCGATTTCCGGATGTGACGGGATGACCGACAGGTTGTCAAAACGGCTTTCGTGCACGAAAGCCGATGCCGGCTTGGAGAACAGGCTGAAATTCAGCGCCTGCTCGAAATACTCTGCCAGCGTGGGGCTGGCCTGCTTGGCGGCCTCGCCCATCAGGTAGCGACTGGAGTTGCACTGCGGATCCATGTCGATCAGCAGCGTGCGCTTACCCTGGTGCGCGGCGATCGCCGCAAGGTTGACCGCGATGGTCGACTTACCGACCCCGCCCTTCTGGTTGAAGATGACCCGCTTCATGCTGCGCCCCCTCTAAGCAATTGAGTTTGCAGGGATTTACAGTGCCTGCTTATGGACTACCCCCGTCTGGGCCGGGGGTTGGATGCAGCTGAGACTGTACATCATGCGGCAGTGCAACACCGGATTGTTCAACGCGGTCTGTCGCCTTCCTGCCCAGGCCTTGTCGCTTTTTCGCCAGACCGGCCTTTCAGCACGCAGGCAGGCTGCGCAGTACCTCGCAGAAGAAGGCCCGGTCGCTTGCCGGCAGGCCCTGTTGCTCCTTGGCAAGCTGGATGAGCGACTGTCGCGCCAGCGTCGTTTCCCCCGCGTGCAGGGCATACCAGGCGTGCTCCAGCCACAGGCCGCAGCGCTGCAGCAGGCTGAAGCGCGCTTTCCCCTCGCGCTGGGCACGGATCAGATCGGTCGCCAAGGTCAGCCAACTGCTCGGCAACAAGGTGGCCGCATCCAGCCCGGCCCAGGCGCCCGCCTGCCCCAGCACCTCGGCCGGCACGATGGGCCGATAGGCCTTGAAGCTCGCCAGCGAGGGCTCGACATCCCGCGGGCAATGTCCGCGAGCAATCCGCATCAGGTAGATGGCGTTCCAGGCTGACTGCCCACCACTACCGGCACAACGGCAAAGCCATTCGCTATAAAGCAGCCAGCGCAGCGCCTCGGGACTGGCGCTGACCTTGTCGCCACACAGGCCCTCTCCGGCAAACAACCAGATTGCCATGCCGGTATTGGCCGCGACCTGCTGGGCCGCGTCGAAGGAACCGATTTCGAACGCGGCCTCCAGCGCGCGATTGAAGTGCGCCAGCGCAATTTCGGCCGATTGTCGCCGCAGTGCAAGATCAGGCCCCTGGCCTTGCAAGGCCCGGGCACGGGCGATCAGTGCGGCCAGGTTGTACCACTCGAAACGGATACGCGGATGGTGCCGCACGACCGAGGCCCTGGGCTCGGCACTGCGCATACCTGTCAATATCGCCTCGGCTTGGCCACTTTCCCGCTGGCCCCAGGCAACCCAGGCGGACAGGATCTGCTCCATCGCATCCAGATAACCGCTCTCGCCGCTCCCCGCCTCCTTCAGTGCGCGCCGCAGCAGCGCCAGGGTCTGCCGCGCAGAACCAAGATCATCCAGCCGGCGCCAGACACTGGCCTCTCCCAGCGCGGACAAGGCCTGCTGCAGGCCATTGGCGGCCAGCTCACCGGCCGCCTTGAATCCCGCCAGCGCCCCCAACTGGCTGCTGCCGCCGGCCGTATCGAGCACCGCCAGCAATCGGCCCTGACGCAGATCCTGCTGGGCACCCGCCAGGGCCAGCCAGAACTCGATCCCACGCCCGGCGATGGGCGCGAGGCCTGCATGCGGCCGCGCCTGGCCCAAGAAATCCGCCACCTCGCCCGACTGGGCCGGCCGACCTTCGACCATCACGACCACCCGAGCCGCTTCGCTCGCCGGTAGCCAGAATGGCCCCTGGCTACGTCCGTCCGGGTTCAGGAAGCGCGGGTCCCGGCCCGGATCATCCCCCCAGCCGGCCCTGACGCCCCAGCGGGCGAAGTCCTTGTAGGCGCGGCTCACCAGCATGCGCAGGCTGCGCGTCTCCGGAAACTGCTCACGCAATTCCGCCAACCGTACCAGCTCGGCGCCCGCGCCCTGCTGCTGGGCCTGCCAGAGCCGCACCAGCAGCCAGAGTGACTGGTAGGCGGCACGGCAACCCGCCACGGTCTGGGGCGAGGCGAGTTCAATGGCGAGGGATTGGGGCATGGGAAGCGATCAGGAATGGTCGCGCCCATTGTGCCGTGATTCCTCCCGCCCACCCATTCAATGTTACAGACGTTACAGTCGTGGCCGAGGTGGCAGCCCTGCCTCTGCCCGGATCAGGATCGGCCACCTAGCATGCGGGCCATCTTCGTGACGAACCGCCCCCTAACCATGCTCATTGCACGCGCAGTCTTCAGCCTGTTTCTGATCAGCCTCCTTTCCCCGGCCCGGGCGGATCCTCGTACCGATCTGCAGCAGACGCTGGGCGAGCTATTGCGCGCCACCCAGCCGCACGCCTTCAGCGGCGGCGTACGCGTGGAGCAGGCTGGCGAACCGCTCTATACCTATGCCGGGGCGCCGGACGACCGCCCTACACCGACGCTGGACAGCCAGTACCTGATCGGTTCACTCAGCAAGCAGATCACCGCTACCCTGGTCCTGCGCGAGATATCAGCAGGCCGGCTGACGCTCGACACCACGCTGGACCAGGCACTGCCCGACCTGCAAGAGCCATGGGCGGACAAGGTCAGCATCGCTCAGTTACTCGACCACACAGCGGGTATCAACGGTCCAGGGCAAGTGCTGCAGAGCCGGCCGGGGCAACGTTTTGCCTACACCAACTGGGGTTACGAGCTGCTTGGCCGGGTGGTGGCGCAACGCAGCGGTCAGACTTACGCCAGCCAGGCCTCGGCATTGTTCAAGCTTTGTGGCATGGACCATAGCAAGGTGCCGGACTCCGGCACGGTCGCCGACATGCAGGTTTCACTACCCAAGCTGCTGGGCGGAGAGGTGGAGCAGGCCGATGGCTGGCTGCTGCCCAGTACGCGCCTTTACCTGCAGGCGGAAGCACCGGCAGGCGGCCTGGTCAGCACGCTGGGCGACCTTGCCGCCTGGAATCGCTGCCTGCATGGCGGCCCCGCCTTGCAGGCAGCCCAATACCAGGCCATGACCCAGCCTGCCCCCAGCGCTCACCGGGCGCACCGCTGGGGCGAGCTGGGTTATGGCTATGGCCTGCAGGTACTCAAGCAGGATGGATGGCTTGAATACAGCCACAGCGGCTATATCGGGGGCTATATCGCCACCTTGCTCGCCTACCCGCGGCAGCAGCTCAACGTCGTGATCCTCGAGAACACGGCCTGGCGTGGCGAGGACCCTGCCCGTGCCTTTGCGTTTCATGATCGTATTCGCGCAGCGGTCCAGGCCTATCTCGCCACCCAGACCACCAAGCCCTGAGCCGTTGGGCACATTCCCGATACGACCTACTGCGCTCCCGGCATCCGGGCTGTAGAGCGTAACCGCCTGAAAACAGTGGCGCAGATACCTATTTTGCTCTCAGCCCATGGCAGGCGTCTCTGCTACCGGGCCGGGCGGGCTTGAAACAGGCGCAGGTGCCCCCATCTGCTGGCTCATCCCACCAAGAAACCCTGTCAGCAACAAGGTGATAGCCATGAGCAAGCAAACACTCGGTTTCCAGGCCGAGACCAAGCAACTTCTGCAGTTGATGATCCATTCCTTGTACTCCAACAAGGAAATCTTCCTGCGCGAACTGGTATCCAACGCCAGCGACGCCTGCGACAAGCTGAAGTTCGAAGCGCTCAACAATGACGCGCTGTATGAAAACGATGGCGAGCTGCATATCGACATCGCCTTCGACAAGGATGCCCGGACGCTGACGCTGCGCGACAACGGCATCGGCATGAACCGCGATGAGGTGATCGCCAACATCGGCACCATCGCCCGTTCCGGCACCAAGGCTTTCTTCGAGCAACTGAGCGGCGACGCCAAGGCCGACGCCAACCTGATCGGTCAGTTCGGCGTGGGTTTCTATTCCGCCTTCATCGTGGCCGATCGTGTCACCCTGACCACCCGCCGTGCCGGTGACAACACCGCCACCCGCTGGGAGAGCGAAGGTGCCGGCGACTACACACTGGAAGACGTGGCCAAGGAAGCCCGCGGCACCGAGATCGTGTTGCACCTCAAGGACGGCGAAGACGAATTCCTGGATGACTGGCGCCTCAAGTCCATCATCAAGAAGTACTCCGACCATATCACCCTGCCCATCCGCATGAAGAAGGGCAACAGCTACGGCGAGAACGGCGAAGTCATCGTCTCGGACGAGCTGGAGACGGTCAACAAAGCCTCGGCCCTGTGGGCCCGCAGCAAGAACGACATTTCCGAGGACGAGTACAAGGCCTTCTACAAGCATGTCTCGCACGACTGGGAAGAGCCGCTGGCCTGGAGCCACGCCCGAGTCGAAGGCCGTCAGGAATACACCGAACTGCTGTACGTGCCCAAGCGCGCACCGTTCGACCTGTACGACCGCGAGCGTCGCCACGGCGTGAAGCTGTTCGTCCGCCGCGTCTTTATTCTGGAAGACACCGAAAAGCTGCTGCCACAGTACCTGCGCTTCGTCCGCGGCGTGATCGACAGCAATGACCTGCCGCTGAATGTCTCGCGTGAAATCCTGCAGCACAGCAAGGATATCGATGCGATCAAGGCCGGCTGCGTGAAGAAGGTGCTGGGTCTCCTGGAGGACATCGCCGAGAACCGCAGCGAGGAATACGCCGGTTTCTGGAAGGAGTTCGGTAAGGTACTGAAGGAAGGCGTGGGCGAAGACCACGCCAACCGTGAGCGTATCGCCGCCCTGCTGCGCTTTGCCAGCACCACGGCCGATACCGAGGACCAGGGTGTTTCGCTCAAGGACTACATCGCCCGCATGAAGGACGGTCAGGACAAGATCTACTACGTCACCGCCGATTCCTTCGCCGCCGCAAAGAACAGCCCGCACCTGGAGATCTTCCGCAAGAAGGGGATCGAGGTCCTGCTGCTGTCGGATCGCGTCGACGAATGGTTCGTCTCCTCGCTGACCGAGTTCGATGGGAAGGCACTGGCCTCCGTGGCCAAGGGTGGGCTGGACCTGGGCGCGCTGGAAGACGAAGCCGAGAAGCAGGCACAGGAAACCAAGGCGGCCGACTTCAAGGACCTGGTCGAACAGGTGCAGTCCGCCCTGGGCGACAAGGTCAAGGAAGTGCGCGTCACCCACCGCCTGACCGACAGCCCCGCCTGCCTGGTGGCCGATGAGCACGCCATGAGCGGCAATATGGAACGCCTGCTGAAGTCAGTGGGCCAGGCCGCCCCCGGCAGCAAGCCCATCCTGGAGATCAATCCCGACCATATGCTGGTCGGCAAGCTCCGCACCGAGCTGGGTGGCGAGCGCTTTGGCGACTGGTCGCACATCCTGTTCGATCAGGCCCTGCTGGCCGAAGGTGGCCAACTGGACGATCCGGCGGGCTTTGTACGCCGTCTCAACGGCCTGATGCTGGCCCTGTCCGCCTGATCCGGCCCTCCCGCACACGGCGGGATAGGCCAGCCGTACAAGCGAGCCACCTTCGGGTGGCTTTCTTGTTGCTGGCCTGCCGTGCGATTTCCGCCGCAGCGGCAGGAATTTTTCGCCGCCGCCATCGGCAGTTGCCTGCGTGCGTGAGAACATAAAGGGATTGATCGCGCCGGAACCAACAACAAGTGCGACGACAAGACCAACCCAACAGGGAACAAGGGAGAAACCGTGCGTCACCCATATCCAACCATCGGGCGATGGCTGGCATGCCTTGGCTTGCTCATGCTATGCAGCAGCTGTGGCCGAACCAACTATGTACCGGCCGCCGAGGTTACGCCCCGCTACGGCAAGCTGATTTTGGCCGAGGCAGAAATGCCTCAGGCGATGCTGGACCGCTTCAATGCCTTCAAGCCATCCCGCCCCAACCCCAACGAGTCAGCACTGATCAACAGCGCAACAGCCGAGACGCTGGACTGGTATGGACATGCCGTAGGTGTCGATGCAGCTGACGGCCCCTACACCGTGGTTATCACCCTTTACGCGACGGCCAAGGCCGCAGGTCCGGCGACCTCCATGTGGCAGGCAGGTTGGGAACTGGAAAATGGCCAGAGTCGCCGCAGCCTTGTGCCTGGACTCTCCAAGGCGGATGCCAAGGCGGGCGAAAAGCTGATCATCACGGCAGCGAGCCAACCCTTGCGCTTCAATTCCGACCAACAGGCCCGCCCTGTCCTCGCTTTGGTCAACGCCCGGAACATTGAAATCAACGCCATGCGCGTCGTCGTGGTGGCGGGTGTTGCAGCCAGCAGTTGGCGAGACTGGTTCTGGGTATTGCGCGGACTGCTCGTCGTGGGCGTGATGTTCGTCCTCTGGTGGTTCTGGTTTCGGGTCAAACCGACCGGCATGACCTGACCCCGTTACCTTGCTGAATGAACGGCCACCCTTGGGTGGCCGTTTTGCCATGGTTCAACCCGTGATCAGCACCTTGCCAAAGGCCTCGCCGCTGCCAAAGCGCGCGAATGCGGCGGCGTAGTCTGCCAAGGCAAACTCGCTGTCGATGACCGGCCGCAGGCCATGGAGGGCGATCGCCCGGTTCATGGCCTCGAAGCTGTCGCGGTGCCCCACGCTGATACCCTGCAAGCGCGCCCGCTTGGCCACCAGTGCGCGAGTCACATCCGGCCCATCGGCCGTACCGCTGACCCCACCGAGGAAGCCGATTACCGCGATCGTGCCAGCCACCCGTACCGCCACCAGCGATTGCGCCAGCGTTGCCATGCCACCCACCTCGATCACTGCATCCACCCCCACCCCGCCGGTCAGTTCGTGTGCGGCCTGCCCCCAGGCGGGCGTGTGCTGATAATTGATGCCCTCATCCGCACCCAGCAGCCTGGCGCGCGCCAGCTTGTCGTCGCTACTGCTGGTGATGATCACCCGCAGCCCCAGCAGCTTGGCGAATTGCAGGGCGAACAGCGCCACATTGCCGGTGCCTTGCACCAGGACCGTGTCACCAGCCTGCAACTCACTCTCCTGCAAGGCGTTCCAGGCGGTCAGCGCCGCAATCGGCAAGGTCGAGGCTTCTGCCAGGCTCAGGTGCGCCGGCACCGGCAGCAGGATCTGCTCAGAGAGGGCGGCATACTCCCGCAGCATGCCGGGCAGCGGCCCGCCGAGCTTGCTTTGCTGGTGCTCGGCCCGCATCCGGCCTGCGAACCAGCCGGTGGTGTAGTGCGTTACCACCCGGTCACCTACGGTAAAGCGGCTGACGCCCTTGCCGACCGCCACAACCTCACCCGCGGCATCGGATACCGGCACGAAAGGAAATCGCAGGTTCGGCATATAGCTGCCATCAATCACCACACGGTCCCGGTAGTTGAGCGACCGGGCTTGCAGGCGTACCAGCACCTCGGCAGGGCCAGGCTCCGGCCTGGGCGCATCACCCAGCACCAGATGTTCAAGGCCAAACTGCTGTAACTCGACTTGTTGCATGGTGTGCCTCCGGGGCAATCGCAAAGAAGGCCACAGCGTATTACTTGCGCTTATCGGGATAAACTGACAAAACAGCAAATAACTATCCCGTTATGCAATGAAATATCATGACCGCTATGCCGAAATCCAGGCCTTTGTCAGCATTGCCAAACTCGCCAGTTTTGGCGCTGCCGCCGCCCAGCTCGGCCTGACCAGCTCCGCCACCAGCCGCAAATTGCAGGCATTGGAAGCGAGGCTGGGCGTCCGTTTGCTGCAAAGAACCACCCGCCGCGTCACCCTGACCGAGGCCGGCCTGCAGTACCTGCAACATTGCGAACGCTGGCTGCAGGAACTGGACGACGCCGATGCGGCCCTCGCCGATCTGCAAGGCCATGTACGCGGCCGGCTGCGCGCCAGCGTACCGAGCAACTTCGGCCGGCTGCATGTCGTACCCGCCCTGCCGGATTTTCTCGCGGCCTATCCGGAACTCGATCTGGACCTGGATTTCAACGACCGCTACCTCGACCTGGTGGAGGCCCATATCGACGTGGCCATTCGTATCGGACGGCTGGACGACAGCCAGCTGGTCGCCCGCAAACTGGCCGACAACCGCCGACTACTTGCGGCCTCCCCGGACTATCTGGCTCGCCACGGCATGCCGCAGCACCCGGCCGAACTGACGCGGCATAGCTGCCTGCACTTTTCACTCTACAGCGAGGGTGAGTTCTGGCGGCTGCACAAAGACGCGGAGACGCAGGAAATACACGTCAAGGGACGACTACGCGCCAACTACGGCGAGGCACTGGTCGAAGCGGCCGAGGCCGGCTACGGCATCCTGCAAAGCGCCACCTTCATCATCGGCCCCGCCTTGCGTGCAGGCCGCCTGGTGGAGGTCCTGCCGGACTGGCATATCGCCCCCAGTGCCATCTGGGCCGTCTATCCCAGCGGTCGCTTTCTGGCCCCCAAGGTGCGTGCCTTCATCGACTTCTTCAGCCAGCGCTATAGCCAGTACCCGCTGGGCTGACAGCCATTCCTGTAAGCAATCCGGCCAGGCCACGACCAAGCGTTGTCTACCTCTACCCGGGACACGCCAACGTGTACAAATACCTGCTCGCCCTCTGTCTTTGCCTACCCGCCCATGCCGCCCGACTGGAACCCGCGCTGGTCCCGCAGGCGGCCAGCCAGCGCGTCCTGGTGGAACGCATGGCCCGTCTTTTTGCCTGGCGCTGGCTTCAACCCGCCACGGTCGATGGGCAGAAACAGTTACAAAGCGCAGCCAACCAGTTCGATAAGCAATTGCAGCTACTCAGCGCCGTAACCCGCGATGATGCCGATCTGGCGGAAAACTACGCCCTGCTCAGCCAGCAATGGGCCGACTTCCGCCCCCGAGTCAGCGCCCGGCCGGACAACAGCAACGCCCGGCCTATGCTGGAAGCCTCCGAGGAAATGGCCTGGATTGCCCAGAAAGGTGGCCAGATGCTGGAAGAAAAGATCGGATCGGCGCAAAAGCCGGTCCGCCTTGCCGAAGACATTGCCGCCCTGTCACAGCGGCTGGCCAAGATCTACCTGCTGCAAAGCGCCGGCATGAAGCTGCCCTTCCTCGCGAAGGATCTGGCCAGCGCCCGCAGTGAGTTCGATGCCGGCATGAAGGAGTTGAAGGCCTCGAAGCACAATAACGTGTCAGTACGTGCGCAATTGCAGCTGGTCGACACCCAGTGGCTGTTCTTCCAGCAGGCCATCGACGAGCTGGCCCGCAACAATACCGATCCGCAGTTGCAACAGAATGTGCTGACGACCAGCGAACGTATCTACGAGGTCAGCAGCGAGCTGGCGCAACGCTACCAGCAGCAGGGCAACTGATCCCGGCAGGCCGTGTCGCAACGACACCACATGCGCATCATTGTCATAATCGCCCGCCATGCTCGCGCCATCTGCATCCGGCGCGATCATCGTGAGCGACAAAGCCCTGCATCACTACCGCAGCATCTGGATATCCGATATCCATCTTGGCACGGCAGGCTGTCAGGCCGACTACCTGCTGGATTTCCTCAAGCAGAACGACTCGGACCATCTCTACCTGGTCGGCGACATCATCGACGGCTGGGCGCTCAAGCGTTCCTGGTACTGGAACCAGCAGCACAATGACGTGATCCAGAAGATCCTGCGCAAGGCCCGCAAGGGTACGCAGGTGGTCTATATCGCAGGCAACCACGACGAGGGCGTCCGGCAGTTCATCGGCCTGGCCTTCGGCGGCATCGACATCCAGGACGAAGTCATCCACACCACCGCAGATGGTCGGCGTTTCCTGGTCCTGCACGGCGACCTGTTCGACGGCGTCATCCAGTGCGCACGCTGGCTCGCCATCGTCGGCGATCACGCCTACACCGTCACGCTCAAGCTCAACCGCTGGTTCAACCATATCCGCGGCAAATTCGGGCTGGGCTACTGGTCGCTGTCGCAGTTCCTCAAGCACAAGGTCAAGAAGGCGGTGAACTTCGTCAGCCAGTTCGAGGAGGCCGTCGCCCGCGAGGCCAAGGCGCGTGGTCTGGATGGTGTCATCTGCGGCCATATCCATAAGGCAGAGATGCGCGAGATCGATGGCATCCTCTACTGCAACGACGGGGACTGGGTGGAGAGCCTCACCGCATTGGTGGAAACCATGGAAGGCGAACTCCGGATCGTGACCTGGCAGCAACGGGACAAGTCACCCACGCGGCGCAGCAGCAGCCAACTGACAGCCGGCGAGGTTTATTCCTGAACTCAGGCATCCGTAAGGCAAAGCGACACGTATAAAAAAGTGTCGTGGCCGCGTAAGAATCCCCAAGGGCTTGCGACGAAGGCTTCAGAAGCAATGTGCTTCCTCATCCCTTAAAGGAGTTTTGCCATGAAATTCTCTTCCCTCGCTCTCGCTGCCGCCGCTGCCGCCGCTTTCTCCGCCTCCCCCCTGGTCATGGCTGCCACCAGCGGTGGTGATGCCAAGATCAAGTGTGAAGGCATCAACAGCTGCAAGGGCACGTCGTCATGCAAGACTGCCGAGCATGCCTGCAAGGGCCAGAACGCCTGCAAAGGCCATGGCTGGGTAGAAGCCAGCGCCAAGGAATGCAAGGCCAAGGGTGGCAAGGAACTGAAGGAATAAGCGGCGCCCAGCGCCATTGCGCCGTGCCATTGCGTGCACGGCGCATTTTCTTTTCCACCTCCCGAGCACGCCATGAACGCCCACCACCCTGCCAGCGCACCAATGGGATTGGGGTTACGCCCCGAGTACTACCACGACCTGCTGGCCCAGCCCGGCTGCGTGGACTGGCTGGAAGCCCTGTCGGACAACTACCTGGTTCCCGGCGGCCGTCCATTGCACTTTCTCGACAAGCTGCGGGCCGACTACCCCATGGCCCTGCACGGCGTGGCGTTGTCGATTGGTGGCAGTGACCCGCTGGACGTGCCCTACCTGCGCGATCTGCGCGCGCTGGTCGATCGGGTACAGCCGATGTGGGTCTCCGACCACCTGTGCTGGACCGGGGTCGATGGCATCAACCTGCACGACCTCTTGCCTCTCCCCTATACCGAAGCCGTGATCACGCATGTGGTGGAACGCATCAGCCGCGTGCAGGATGCCCTGGGCCAGCAGATGCTGATCGAAAATGTATCGAGCTATCTGAGCTACCAGATCGACGAGATGCCCGAGTGGGACTTCCTGGCCGAGATCGCCCGTCGCGCCGACTGCCTGCTGCTGCTCGACGTGAACAATGTCTATGTCAGCAGCGTGAATCACGGTTTTGATCCGCAGGCCTATCTCGCCGCCATGCCGGCTGCACGCGTACGGCAGATGCATCTCGCTGGCCATGCTCATCATGGTCATTATCTGGTGGACACTCACGATGCGCCCGTCCCCGAGCCCGTCTGGTCGCTCTACCGCGAGGCCGCCTGGCAATTCCCTAACGTGGCCACGATGATAGAGCGCGATGCCAACATGCCGCCGCTGGCCGAGTTGCTCGATGAGCTGGCCATCGCTCGCCGGATCGCCAGCGAGGTCACCGCATGAACACGCTCGCCGCCCTGCAGACCCGACTCGCGCTCGCCATCCGCCAGCGCAACGATGCCTTGTCCGATCTGGTCACGGAAACCCGCCACCTTGATCGCAACACCCGCCTCGGCATCTATGCCGATGCCTACCTGTTGCGCCTCGACGAAGCACTACGCAGCAACTATCCCAAGCTGCACCTGTTGCTCGGCGATGAGGCCTTTCTGAGCCTAACCAGCAGCTATCTGCAGCCATATCCATCCCAGCGGCCGTCAATTCGCTACTTCGGCGATGCACTCGCCGACTTTCTCGCAACAGCGCCGCAGTACACCCCCCTGCCCATATTGGCCGAACTGGCCCGCTTCGAATGGGCGTTGGGCAGTGCCTTCGACGCCGCCGACGCGCCAGTCGCGGATATCACCGCCCTGAACCTGCTGCAAGACGAGGACTGGCCCGTGCTACAACCCTGCTTCCAGACGGCCTTCCGCTTGCTGGTGCAGGACTGGAACACGGTCGCCGTCTGGCAGGCGCTCGACGCCGACCAGGAACCACCCGCCCCGGAGAGCGGCACCCGCCACTGGGCGGTCTGGCGACATGCGCTACAGCCCCGCTACCGCTCACTCGCCGACGACGAAGCCGCCCTGCTCGCCGCCTGCCTCGCCGGTCAACCATTCGCCCTGGCTTGCGAGCACCTGCTGCCCTGGCATGCCGTCGAGGAGGCCCCCATGCGTGCCGCCGGCCTGCTCGGCATCTGGCTTAACGAGGGCTGGATCAGTGGCTTGCGTACGGCTGTCGCTTAAATGCCCCCCGAATTACGGACAGTCCCCCAACCGACGCGCGCTAAATTCGCTGGTCATGTGCATCTTGCCCCTGGGACCGGTGGCATCCACCTCGCTCTTGCCCTTGTAGGCATTGGCGCCATAGGTCACCTGGCCCTGGATATCCGTCGGCGCCTTGCCCTCGCAGCGCATGTGGAAGCTCACGGTATCGCCGCTCACATTCTGCTCGATCATCTTGCAGTCCTTGTTCTTCGGCCCCTGCGGGCCGCTGCCCATGGCCTGCCGCTCGATGTTCTTGGCATCGCTGGGCTTCATGCAGAACTTGATGGTTTGCGCCGGGATGTTCATGTTGGCGCCCTGCATGGTCATCTTGGTCGTGATCTCCCACTGGCCGGGTGTCGCCTGCGGGACAGCCAGGGCACTCGCGGCGAGCAGGCAGGATAGACTGGCGAAAGCGGTACGTGACATGATGGGCTCCTGGGTGGGGATACCTGCAGTGTAGGCAACGGCCAAAGCACCCACTTGAGATTCCCGCCCACTGGCTGCATCTGTCCCTTACCGATACAGAGGCAGCCACCATGCTCAACTTCCTGCGTAGCAAACCGGCACCCGATCCGCTCGACACGCCTCTCTGGCCAGCATTGGGCCGGGTCATGCCGGTGCTTTCCGGCCTGACCGACGAGGAATGGGCGCGGCTGGAAGACCGCATGCGCCACTTCCTGCGCCACAAGTCCATCGTGGGCGTGCAGGGCATGGAATTGGGCGAGCGTGAGCTGCTGACTATCGCCGCCCAAGCCTGCCTGCCCATCATCAATCTCGGCGACGAGGCCTACGCCGGCTGGTCGGACATCCTGGTCTACCCCACCGCCTTTGTCAGCCGCGATCCCTGGCGCGACGAAGCCGGTCTGGTGCATGAGGGAGAACAGCATATTGCGGGCATGGCGCGCAGCGACGGGCCGGTGCTGCTGTCCTGGCCGGACAGCTACCGCGCGCCCTGGCTCGATGGCTCGAACCTGGTCATCCACGAGTTCGCCCACAAGCTCGATATGCTGAATGGCAAGGCCGACGGCTTTCCACCCTTGCACGCCGACATGGTACAGGCCGACTGGACGCGGGCGCTCAGCCGCGGTTTTGAAGACCTGCGGCAGCGATTGAGCTATGGCGAACGCGTCAACATCGACCCGTATGCGGCCCAGGACCCGGCAGAATTCTTTGCCGTCCTGTCGGAGTATTTTTTCGAGCTACCGCACCTGCTGCATACCGAATACCCGGCGATCTACGAGCAGATGCGGCAGTTCTACCGCCAGGATCCCGGCATGCGCCTGCCGGTGATCGGTGTCGACGAGCAGAACTGGTAGGGGTTTCAGACAGTCTGCTTGAGGGAGGCGCGCTGCTGGGCGTACTCCAGCCGGTGCTGTTTGCGCAGCAGGGCTTCCTTGTAGCGCCGGTGCCCATCCTCGCTATCGGGCTGCAGGGGTGGCACCGATACCGGCTTGCCATCCTCGCCCACGGCCACCATGGTAAAGAAGCAGCTATTGGTATGGCGCACGCTGCCTTGCCGCACATGCTCGGCGACCACCTTGATACCGATCTCCATGGAGCTGCGGCCGGTGTAGTTCACGCTGGCGAGGAAGGTCACCAGCTCGCCGACATGAATGGGCTGCGCGAACGTCACCTGGTCCACCGACAAGGTGACCACGTAGGAGCCGGCATAGCGGCTGGCACAGGCATAGGCCACCTGGTCCAGCAGCTTGAGTATCGAGCCGCCATGCACATTGCCGGAAAAATTGGCCATGTCCGGCGTCATCAGCACCGTCATGGTCAGCTCGTTGGAACGCATTGATTCGGGCATTGCAAAACCTTAGTAATTGATCGGCGCACCTAACTGGCCGAGGAAACGGTCTACGCCATCGCGCAGTCCCTGCACCGAGGTCACCCCAAGCATGAAGGCGAGATAACCCTCGATCCGTTTCTTCTCCAGCAGGAACTGGATGTGCAGGAACAGCACCTGGCAGTTGGGTTCGGCACCGCGTTGTATCAGTACATCCTCGCCCCTGCCGCTGCACAGGCTGGGGAGCGAGTATTCGAATTCTTCGGTCATGATATCGGCCAGTGCAGACAGGCAGGCCATCAGCAGCACGTTGCCGATCTCGCTGAGCGCGTCGCTCGCCAGCGCATCCAGATCCGTCGGCGTCTTGATGGCGTGCAGCATCAGTCGTACCACTTCTTCGCCATCGTTATCGGCAAACATCAACAACGCATCGCCATCGAAGCTGCCACTGAAGTGCTGCGCCACGGCGTCCACATGCCGCCACTGTGCCCAGCCTATGCGGTCATTGAGCTCTTCCAAGAGGCAAAAGCGCATCACCGGTACCGACAGGCTCACCTCTTCCCCCACCAGCCCGCTCATGGCGGCGGCAGCACGGCCCACGCTGATATTGAATATCTCGCACAGGGCATCCTGCTGCAGTGGGGTGAGGCTGACGCTCATCAACCCTCCACCAGCTCCAGCAGGTGGGCGATGGTGGCCTCGGTCACCGGCTTCTGCAGAAAATGCATGCCCAGCGCCTCCGCCCTTTGCCGTACGCTGCTTTGCACATTGGCCGTCAGCACCACGATGCAGATATCAGGTCGAAGTTGCAGAATGCGCTCGCCAGCAGCCAAGCCCGACATGCCGGGCATATTGACGTCCAGCGTGATCAGCTCGATGGCCTCCCGCGTTGCAATGGCAATCGCCTCTTCGCCATTGGCCGCCTCGAAGAAGACCCAATCAGGGCGCATCTCCTCCAGGTAAGCCCGCGCCAGCATGCGCGACACACGACTATCGTCCACGATCAATACAGGTTTGCTCATAGGGCGGCGTATCCCGGTCCACATCACAGATCATCACGACAAGCGGCCTCGGCACGGGCAATACATGCCCATTCAAGCGGAGCTTGTTTCAAGCATCATAGTGCATCAGCCGGGCGAGCCGTGCAGCCTGCCCCACACTTTTCACGGCATCTGTGGCCAAAAACCGCTAAACCAAAGATATGCAAAGTCGCCTCGCCGTCTGGCGCACCCTCGCTGCCCTGCTTTGCCTGCTGCCGGCTATACCGTGCAGCGGCGGGGACAAGCTGCGGGTCTGTTACGACGATTGGCCGCCCTACGCCAGCTATCGACCCGATACCGGCCATCAGGGCCTCACCGTCGATCTGCTGCGCGAGGTCTTCAGTACGCTGCAAATCGAACTGAGCTTTCAATCCGCCACGCAGAGCCGCTGCCTCGCGGCGGCCCGCGCGGGGCGCGTCGACCTCATGCTGTTCGGTGATCAGGAAACCTTGCCAGACTGGGGCCGCAGCCAGACACCGACCGAGTTCTGGCTGCTGGGCGCCTGGGTCGCCAACGACGCTCCACAGCAGCAGTACAACGACGTGCAGCAGTTTCATGGCTTGCGGGTAGGCATGGTCAAGGACTACCTCTACCCGGCGCCCATCGGCAACTACAACGACTGGCAGGCCGTGAAACAGGGGGATGCGATCAACGCATTGCGACAGCTGGCCGCCAAGCGGGTGGATGTCTTCTTCGAGGACGTGTTCTGGACCCGTCGCATGGTCCGCGAGAAACACCTGTCGGTCCGCATGCTCACGCCGCTGGTGGCGGTCCAGGCGCAGTACCACCTGTATCGGCCCAAATGGGCACTGGCGATAACGCAGTTCGAGCAGGCAGTCCAGACCAAGATCGAAAGCGGTGAAATGGACCGGCGCTACCGCAGCGCCATCGGCGTGAGTTACGACGCCATCCGCCGCGGTGATTACAAGCGGATAATGCAGGATGGCGGTGACTGAATCTTCTTGCCCGCCACTGTTCGAACGCTCGCTTCCCTTACCGTATGAGTACGAGGTTTTTCATGACCCAACGACGTAAAGAAACCGATTCTATGGGCGCTGTCGATGTCGACAGCGACCGCTACTGGGGCGCCCAGACCCAGCGTTCCATCCAGAACTTCCCTATCGGCATCAACCGCTTCCGCTGGCAGCGCCCAGTCATCCGCGCCCTCGGCATACTGAAGCGCGCCGCAGCCGAAGCCAATGCCGAACTGGGTGAACTGCCCCAGCCGGTTGCCGATCTGGTCGTCCGCGCCGCAGTTGAAGTGATCGACGGCAAGCTCGACAGCCATTTCCCGCTGGTCGTGTTCCAGACCGGTTCGGGTACACAGTCGAACATGAACGCCAACGAGGTCATCTCCAATCGCGCGATCGAGCTGGCTGGCGGCGAGATGGGCAGCAAGGCACCGGTCCACCCGAACGATCACGTCAATCGTGGCCAGTCTTCCAACGACACCTTTCCCACCGCCATGCATATCGCAGTGGTGGAGGAGCTGCAGCGGCGGCTGTTCCCGGCAGTCAGCCGCCTGCGCGACACACTGGCCGCCAAGGCCCAGGCGCACACCGGCCTGGTCAAGACCGGTCGTACCCATCTGCAGGATGCCACGCCCATCACGCTGGGGCAGGAGATCGGCGCCTGGGTGGCACAGATGGATTTCGGCCTGCAGACCGTGCGGCAGTCGCTGCCCGGCCTGCATGATCTCGCCATCGGCGGTACGGCCGTCGGCACCGGCCTCAATGCCCACCCGAAGTTTGGCGATACCGCCGCCGCCCGCATTGCGGCCATTACCGGCCAGCCTTTCCGAGCGGCATCCGACAAGTTCTTCGCCCTTTCCGCCCACGACGCCCTGGTCAACACCTCGGCAGCCCTGCGCACCCTGGCCGGCGGCCTGATGAAGATGGCCAACGATGTGCGTTGGCTGGCCAGCGGCCCCCGTTGCGGCATCGGCGAGCTCGACATCCCCGAGAACGAACCCGGCTCGTCCATCATGCCCGGCAAGGTCAATCCCACCCAGTGCGAGGCCATGACCATGGTCTGCGTGCAGGTGTTCGGCAACGATGCCGCGGTCGCCTTCGCCGGCAGCCAGGGTAACTTCCAGCTCAATGTCTACAAGCCGGTCATGGTGCACAACGTGCTGGAAAGCATCGAGCTGATTGCCGACGCCTGCGATGCCTTCAACGACAACTGCGCCGTCGGCATCGAGCCCAATCTGGCCAAGATCAGCAGCAACCTCGACAAGAACCTGATGCTTGTAACGGCGCTCAACCGCCATATCGGCTACGACAAAGCCGCCAGCATCGCCAAGAAGGCGCACAAGGAGGGCACCACGCTCAAGGAGGCCGCCCTGGCGCTGGGCTATCTGACCGAGGCCCAGTACGCCGAGTGGATGGTCCCGCTGGACATGACCCGTCCGTCTGCCGGCTGATCCCGCCGTCACGCTGCGTCGCACTACCCGAACAGGCCACCGCAAGGTGGCCTGTTTCACTTCCGCCACGCTCATCCCGGCAAAAAATGAAGCGTTTGCTGATATATGCCAGCATGGTGGACGCCGCGCGGGCGATCCCCGGACGTGGCCGGTCCAACATCAAAAGTGATAGGAAGCCCTCCGCATGCCTGCTTGCCTTACGCCCGCGCTACGCCGCGCCTGCCTGAAGCTCTGCCTCGCCACCCCGCTGGCCGTTGCCCTGCCCGGTCAAGCCGCCGAAGAGATCATTCGCCCGTCCGCCCTCTTGGCGCACACCCAGGTGCTCAGTTCTGATGCTTTCGAAGGACGCGGTCCCGGCAGCGCCGGTGAGGCCAAGACGGTCGAGTACCTGATCCAGCAGTTCAAGGCGCTGGGTCTCAAGGGCGGCAATCCGGACGGTAGTTACACCCAGTCGGTACCGCTGGTCGGCATCAGTACCAAGCCCAGTCTGTCCTTCGGCGGCTGCGCCGCCAGGCTCAAGCTCGACGCACCGTTCGACTACGTCGCCTTCACCACCCAGGCCAAGGAGAAGATCAGCACCAAGGCATCCGAGCTGGTCTTCGTCGGCTACGGCGTGGTCGCGCCAGAGTACGGCTGGGACGACTACAAGGGCGTCGATGTCCGCGGCAAGACCATCGTGATGCTGATCAACGACCCGCAAGTGCCAGACCCAACCGACCCGAGCAAGCTGGACGACAGCAAGTTCAAGGGCCGCACCATGAGCTACTACGGTCGCTGGACCTACAAGTACGAGATCGCCGCCCAGAAGGGCGCCGCGGCCGCCATCATCGTCCACGAGACCCTACCGGCGGCCTATCCCTATATCGTGGTGGTGAACAGCAACTCCCGCGAGAACTTTGCGATCCGCACCGCCGACGGTCATGCCGGCGACGTGCCCGTCCGCTCCTGGATACGCCAGGACCGGGCAGAGTCCTTGTTCAAGTCCTGCGGCCAGGACTTTGCCAAGCTCAAGGCCGCCGCCATCCGCCCGGATTTCAAGCCGGTCAAGCTACGCGGCACCGCCAGCTTCAAGCTTGAGCAGACCCTGCGCGACGTGGCATCCACCAATGTGGTGGCCAAGATCGATGGCAGAGACCCGGCAGGCAAAGACGAATGGCTGATGTACAGCGCCCACTGGGACCATCTGGGTAAGCGCGGCAACGACATCTATCACGGCGCCGCCGACAATGCGATCGGCACTGCCGCCCTGCTGGAACTGGCCCGCGCCTACCAGGATGCCGCCAAGGCCGGCCAGCCGCCGCGACGCAGCGTACTGTTTCTCGCCACCACGGCCGAGGAATCCGGCCTGCTGGGCGCCGCCTACTACGCCGCCCAGCCGCTCTACCCACTGGGCAAGACGGTGGCCAACATCAATATTGACGGCGTGAACACGGTCGGCAAGACCCGTGACTTCGTCATCGTCGGCGCCGGCCAGTCGAGCATGGAAGCCCTGGCGCGTGACGCCGCCACGGCCCAGGGCCGGGTCATCACCCCGGAATCCAAGCCCGAAAACGGTGGCTACTTCCGCGCTGACCACTTTGAGTTCGTCAAGGTAGGCATCCCGGCGCTGTACGCTGGCGGTGGCAACGAGGTATTGGGTCAGCCGGAAGGCTACGGTCTCAAGAAGCTGGTGGAGTACATCGCCAACGATTATCACAAGCCATCCGACGTAGTGAAGCCGGACTGGGACCTCAGCGGCGGCGCTCAGGACATCGAACTGCTCTACAACGTCGGTCGGCGCCTCGCTGATGGCAAGGAGTATCCGGCCTTCTACGCCGATTCCGAATTCAAGGCACGGCAAGACGCCTTGCGGGCGGCCAGCGGCATGGGGCCGGTCACCGCCAGCCACTGAAGCGCTGGCACACCGATAAAAAAAGCCGCCCGATTGGGCGGCTTTTTCATGCCGGTCAGCAACCGCGATCAAACGCCCGCGTCATGGGCCTGCTGGTCGGCGTGGTAGCTCGAACGAACCAGCGCGCCAACGGCGGCGTGCCTGAAGCCCATCTCATAGGCCTTGTCCTCGAAGAACTTGAACTGCTCGGGCGTGACATAGCGCAGCACCGGCAGGTGGGAGTTCGACGGCGCCAGGTACTGGCCGATGGTGATCATGTCGATATCGTGCGCGCGCATGTCGCGCATCACTTCAAGGATCTCTTCGTCGGTCTCGCCCAGGCCGACCATGATGCCGCTCTTGGTCGCGACCTGCGGATTGCGAGCCTTGTAGTCCTTGAGCAGCTTCAGCGAGTGCAGGTAGTCCGACCCCGGACGGGCCTGCTTGTAGAGGCGCGGCACGGTTTCCAGGTTATGGTTCATCACATCGGGCGGCGTGGCGGTCATGATGTCCACGGCCACGTCCAATCGGCCACGGAAGTCCGGCACCAGTACTTCGATCTGGGTGTTCGGCGAGACTTCACGGGTCAGTCGGATGCAGTCGGCAAAGTGGCCGGCGCCACCGTCACGCAGATCGTCACGGTCCACCGAGGTGATCACCACGTACTTCAGGCGCAGCGCGGCGATGGTATCGGCCAGGTGCTTGGGTTCGTTCTCGTCCAGCGGGTTCGGGCGGCCATGGCCCACGTCGCAGAAGGGGCAGCGACGGGTACAGATATCGCCCATGATCATGAAGGTGGCCGTGCCCTTGCCGAAGCACTCGCCGATATTCGGGCAGCTGGCTTCCTCGCAGACAGTGTGCAGCTTCTGCTCGCGCAGGATGTTCTTGATCTCGTAGAAACGGTCACCCGACGGCGCCTTGACGCGTATCCAGTCCGGCTTCTTCAAGGGCTCGGCCAAGGGCACGATCTTGATCGGAATCCGGGCCGTCTTGGCCTCACCCTTGAGTTTGACACCTTGTTCGGCTTTGACGGGCGGCGTGGTAACAACGGGCGACGACATGCTTGGGTTTCTTTCTGTTTGTCGGCCAGCAGCGCTGCCAGCCTCGTTCTACGACAGATCGGTACGGCCGGAGGCGCCTGTTCAGGCGGTGACCGGCTTGCTGCTCAGCGCATAGTCCGCGATCGAGGCGGACCCTTCCTGCGCGAGCAAGGTATTGATTTTAGCGGCCAAACGCGGCGCAAGCGAGGCCGGGCTTTCCTGCACACCCAGATCGGCAAGCTGTGTCACCTGCAAACCCGCATAGCCACAGGGGTTGATCTGGCCGAACGGGCCCAGGTCCATATTCACATTCAGTGCCAGACCGTGATAGCTCTTGCCATTACGGATGCGCAAGCCCAAGGAGGCGATCTTCGCCTCATCCACATACACGCCAGGCGCATCCACCTTGCCATAGGCGGTGATCCCGAACTCTGCCAACAGTTCGATCAGGCTCTGCTCGATCCGTCGCACATATTCGCGCACGCCCAGCTTGCGCCGGCTCAGGTCCACCATCAGGTAACCCACGAGCTGACCAGGGCCGTGGTAGGTCACCTGCCCGCCACGGTCTATCGGCACGATGGGTATATCGCTGAGCTGCAGCACATGCTCAGGCTTGCCGGCCTGACCCTGGGTGAACACCGGCGGGTGCTCAAGCAACCATAATTCATCGGGCGACTCGGCATTGCGGGCCGAGGTATAGGCCTGCATAGCCCGCCAGGTCGGCTGATAAGGCAGTTGCCCGAACCAATAGGGGCGGACCACCTCACCCGCCAGCGGCTGCGCCTGCTGCAGCAACATCATCGGCAAATGCCGGCCTGCGGGCGTCGATTCAACCGAGCCCAGCGTGCGGGCACCAAGCCGGCTGTAGAACCCTTCTGCATTCGGGTCGGCCAGGAGCCGGATATGCGGCTGTCCCTGCGCCAAGCTGTCGCGCTGCACCGCCGCCACCAGCGCACGGCCGAGACCTTGCCCCATCGCATCCGGGTGCACCCAGCAATGCTCCAGTTCGGCCAGATCATTGACCAGCCGCACGGCGGCAAAGCCTAGAATCTGACCGTCACGCTCGGCCACGATCACATGGCTGGCCTGCAGGTCAGCCTCGCTGACGGTCAGCGCAGGCTGCCAGGCCAGCAACCACTCCGCCGGGTACTCCCAGTGTGCCTTGGCTGCCAGGGCGAGGGCGCTAAGCTGCGCTGCTTCGCCCGAACGTGCCTGGCGCAAGGTAACGTCGTGGCTCACAGGACGTACTTCACCATCGGGTGACCGGTCACCGCGCGATAGATGCTATCGAGCTGCTCTTGCGAGATGGCCGTCACGGTCACCGTCAGCGAGATGTAGTTGCCACCGGTGCTCACGCGCAGTTCGATATCCTCGGCCGTCAGGTCGGGCGCGTGGATACGCACCACCTCGAAGATGGTCTGCGAGAAATCGTCGTGACGTGCACCCATCACCTTGATGGGAAAGCGCGCCGGAAATTCGATCAGCGATTCTTTTTCTTCCATGGTCATTCCTTTCCTCGGCGCATGACTTGATTCTTGAAATCCTGGTACAGCGCGTCGAGCCGCTGCGCCAGCGGGCCTACCCGGCCTTTGCCGACCGGCTGCCCGTCGAGTTCCACGATGGCCAGCACTTCCTTGGTCGAGCTGGTCATCCATAATTCATCGGCACTGCGCACTTCGGCCTCGCTGACCGGCCTTACTTCCAGCGGTACGCCGTGCGTACGTGCCAGTTCGATCACCAGGTCATAGGTAATGCCCGGCAGGATCAGGTGGTTCTTGGGCGGACACGCCACAACCCCATCCTTGACCACAAAAATATTGCTGGCCGCCCCTTCGCTGAGCATGCCGTCGCGGAACATCACGCATTCAGCACAACCCTGCTGCCTAGCCGCTTCCCGCAGCAATACGGTCGGCAAGAGGTTCAGTGACTTGATATCGCAACGTAGCCAGCGAAAATCCGCATGGCTGATCGCCCGCACTCCGGCAGCCTTGAACGCCGCCGTCGGTGTCACCAACTGCGACGGGTTGATCAACACTGTCGGCGCCACGCCAGTCGGAAATGGAAAATCCCGCTCCCCGGCGTTACCGCGGGTCACATGCAGATAGACCGATTGATCGTCGTAGTCCTGGCGGGCAATGACTTCCCGTATCAAGCCGGCCCACTCCGACGCCGTATGCGGGTTGGCCAGCCCAATGCTGGCAAGGCTCGCATCCAGCCGGGCGACATGTTCATCCAGCCGGAACGGATGCCGTGAGTAGACCGGAATCACCTCGTAGACGCCGTCGCCGAACAGGCAACCCCGATCCAGGGCGCTGATCTTGGCATCTTCGGGCAGGACAAACTGGCCGTTGAGATAGAGCATGTTGATCCCGTTCGCGCTCGATCAACCGTGGGACACACCACGCGTCAACGAGCCTGATGCCCAACAATATGGGGACAGACCGGCCAGGCTGCAAGAGCCCGGGCCGGTCGGCTGCCTGATCAGTTGAACCAGAGCTTCATGCTGTCCACCGTACGGCCGAAGAAACCGGCTTCCGGCACGGCTGCCAGCGTCTTCAAGGGCAGCTCGGCCAGCGGTTGGCCATCCAGGCTCAGCTTGATGCTGCCTACCACCTGGCCGGCCTTGATAGGCGCGATCAATTTCGGCTGGACCAGCACCTGTGCCTGCACACGGCTTGCCGCGCCCTTGCCCAGGGTCAGGTACTGGTCGGCATCAAAGCCCACCGCCACGGCAGCGGACTCGCCCTTGTAGACCTTGGCCTGGCTCACTACCTGGCGGGCACTGTAGAGCTTGGGGGTGTCGAAGAACTGCAGGCCGTAGCCCAGCAGTCGTGCGCTTTCATTGGCGCGGGTGTTGTCCGAATCGGTCCCGAGCACCACGCTCAGCACCCGGCGCTTGTCCTCATGCTTGCTGGCGATCAGGCAATAGCCGGCACTCTCGGTGTGGCCGGTCTTCATGCCATCTACGCCCGGATCGCGGTACAGCAGCTGATTACGGTTGGGCTGAGTGATGTTGTTGTAGCGGTACTCCTTCATCGAATAGATGGGGTAGTACGTCGGGTAGTCGCGGATGATGGCGGCCGCCAGCAGGGAGAGGTCGCGCGCCGTGGTGTAGTGCTGCGGGTCCGGCAGGCCGGTCGAGTTCATGAAGTGGGTGTTCTTCATGCCCAGCTTGGCAGCCTGCTGGTTCATCATGCCGGCAAAGGTCTCTTCGCTGCCGGCGATCGCCTCGGCCAGCGTCACGCAGGCGTCATTGCCGCTCTGGACGATCATGCCGCGGATCAATTCATCGACCGAAGCCGGCTTCTTGGGATCGAGGAACATGCGCGAGCCCTCGGTCTTCCAGCCCTTTTGCGAGACAGTCAGTTGCTGGCTGGGCTTGATCCGGCCTTCCTGGATCGCCTTGAAGGTCAGGTAGGCCGTCATCAGCTTAGTCAGGGAGGCTGGCTCGATGCGGTTGTCGGGCTGCTTGGCAGCCAGCACCTTGCCGCTGTAGACATCCAGCAGCAGATAGGCACGGGCAGATACCTCCGGCGCGGCCGGTGTCGGCAGGACGGCGGCCTGAGTACCCAGGGACAAGGCGGTCAGTAAGGCAAGTAACGATTTTTTCATCTGGGAATCACGGCAAGTTGCGGTTTTGCGGTCGCCAGCACGTCGGCAGAGCCAGACGCGACGGCGGGAATGGGGGATTGCGGCGTAGCCGGGCAAACGCCGGGGATTATAAATGAAACAGCCGCCACACCCGTGGCGGCTGCGTCTATCGGCGGCCGATCCATCCCAACAAGGCCCCCAAAGGCCTGAGTGGCAAACCGGGCAAGAGTTCCCCGGACTGCTCACGAACCCGCCAGACCTAGACCTGGAAGCGCCGCACCGCGGCCCGTAGCTGCTCGGTCAAGCCATGCATGCGCCCCGTCACCTCGGCCGCCGTCCGCGCCGAACTCGCATTACTGTCGGCACTGCCCGAGATCCGGTCCACCTGCTGCGAGACCAGGTTGTTGGCGTGGGTC